>CBDCVJ010000026.1:0-37225 GCA_965222975.1 Saprospiraceae bacterium
GGTCAATCCCCAGAGCCTGCGTTCACAGTACAGAGCAAAACGGCACAGGCCAGCCGCAAAAAAAGGGTAGGGGAGGTAGCCAATCTTTTTAGCCAGAAGGAGAAACCTGCAAACCCTGTTGTTTTTGATTTTGAATTGTTCAAAAAACAGCACAGCAGCATTTACCAAAAAATAAGAAGGGAAAGGAGGGCCGCGTTCGAACCCCTGAAAACGGCATCCAATTATAAGCAGTTGTTGGAAAATAGTGTGCAGGCGTATTGTGAGCAATGGTTGAGAGGGAATAATTGAACAGCTTCATGATTTCCTTGCTAAATGGCTGGATGGATAAAAAACCATCCAGCCATTTTTATAAATGATAAAAAAATAAATATAAATCCTTGCCGCCTGTAACAAAAAAAGTTAGATTTGCGTAAAGTTTCATATTAAAAATAATTGTAATTGATTGGCAAGGTATTTGCTCGTTTAAATTATTTTTAATTTTAATATGTAAGACCCCGTTGGCAGGTTTCTATTTTTGCAAAAACCATTTTCTTTCCCATATACCGACCGATTTAAGCTACCTGCTTTTTTTGCTACAGGCTATTACTAAAGTTGCCTGCTGAAAGAGTCGGTTCCACCATTTTTAGGAACATATAATGTAACTATTCAGCATGGGCAGAGAAAGAAGAAAAAATGAAATTTTTTCTTCTTTCTCTGCCCTAAAGGCGGTTGTTTTTTGAGAAAAATTTCCAATTTTTCTCAAAAAACAACCTTGCTGAATGATTACTATATAATTGTAAATTTTGCGAATTGAAAATAGCCGTAATCGGCTGTGTGATGTGAAAATAGGCTTAAGGTATTTTACTCCAGATCCGTTTTTCCTCCTGTTTCCTTCCCACTCCCTGCGGCGCCTACTATTAACAAATTAAAGTCCGCCTTCTATGAAACACTGTACTAACCTGCGGGTGGTCGGTATGGCTCTCCTATGCCTATTGACCACCCTCCAAGGTCACGCCCTTTGTACGCTGGCCTGCAACGATCAAGTGCAGGTCTCCCTCGACCAGACTGGAATCGCAGTCGTCCTCCCTGATATGATCCTTGAAGGTGAAAACACACAATGCCCTGGCTCTAAAACGACAACTGTCATGTTGCCTTCGGGACAAATGATCGGCGATTCTGTGAACTGCAACCTCGTCAACTTATTGCTGAATGTAAAAGTGACAGATGATGATACGGGCAACCATTGCTGGGGCACCATCCTCATAGAAGATAAACTTCCGCCTACCATTCTTTGTCAAGACACAACTGTAAACTGTACTGCTGACATATCGGTTGATAGCATCGGATTTCCCATTATCTCCGACAATTGCAATGGTATTTTGGATACAGCCTATTATGATGACCTTGTTTTGGGAAATTGTGATACATCGCACACTGCCATTTTGACCCGTACCTGGCATGTGCTGGATGAGAGTGAAAATGCAGCTGTACCATGCGTCCAAACCCTCACCGTGATGCGGCCTACTTTGGCTGATGTACAATTCCCACTGAATTTTGATAACCTAGAGCAACCTGCCCTTTCTTGCCTGAACGCTGATACGAGCCTTACCAACACGGGCATGCCAATGGTGGATAGTATCCCGATCGGCAACTTTTGTAAAATATCTTTTACTTATGAAGATTTTATAGTTGGCGGCTGTGGTTTGGCTTATTCCGTATTCCGCCGCTGGCTAGTGTTGGACTGTTGCTCTGGTGAAATCAAACATCATGAACAAATAATAAAGGTGGAGGACACCGAACCACCCATTTTTGACTGTCCTGATACTTTGTTTTTTCCCACTAACGGGCCGGGCTGTGCAGGTACATTTTTGTTGCCAGCACTGCCTGTGAGTGATGATTGCTCGGGCGTGGAAACAGTTCGCACTATAGTCCCCAATGGCATGATCGAAGGCAATGGCGGATTGGTCTTCGGTCTGCCGATGGGGCTGCACACCGTGAGGTATGAGGCGATGGATAGCTGTGGGAATTTTTCCAATTGCGAAATACCTGTTGTGATTGAAGACAGGATCGTTCCAACGGCTGTATGTGATAAAATAACACAGGTTTCACTCACGTCAGGGGGAACGGTTAGCATACCAGCGAACGTATTCGATGACGGGAGTTACGATGAGTGCTGCGGGGTGGATTTTTTAGCAAAAAGGATGGATGAACCCAATGAACCCTTCCTGCCCCAAGTGACCCTCGGCTGTGATGACATTGGCGACTCAACCATGGTGATTGTTCAGGTTTTGGATTGTTATGGCAATGCCAATACCTGTATGGTAACTGTTTTGACGGATGATAAAATGCCGCCCAATATCACTTGCCCGCCTGATGTTACACTAGCCTGCACAGAGTGGTTGATTGACCCCGCACCCACAGCGGTGACAGGCGAACCTTTTGTGCAGGAAAACTGTGAGGTCGACACCTTGTATTTTACAGATCAGGAAAACTTAAATATCTGTCACAGTGGTTTTATCACCCGAACATTTACAGTAGTGGATGCAGCTGGTTTTAGCAATAGTTGTTCTCATGAAATAACACTGGTTGATACCACGGAGTCAACTTTCGTTTTCCCTCAGGATACCCTGACTGATTGCAGTGTTCCTATAGACGAAATTTCCGCAGGAGAGGTGATGGCACTGGGCGACTGCGAGGCATGGTCACTGAATGTGGATGATGAAATATATCCTGACTCCTGCGGGTTGAAAATATTTCGCACCTATACCTTTCTCGAATGGTGCAGCGGGATAGATACTTCACACACCCAATTCATTGAAGTGCGTGACACCAACCCACCTGTATGGGATCAGCCGATTGGGTCGAAGGATACCTCGTATGTCTGTCCGGGCGATTTGGTGAAACCGGGGCCACCTACTGCTACGGACTATTGTTCACCAATGGGGGCAGTAGCGGTTAAATTGGTAAAAGACACCATTGAGTTTATGGGCTGCGGCAACCGTTTCATCCGCACATTCACTTATACTGCGACGGATACTTGCGGAAACGCCGCTGAACCATTTCTCACAAAAATATTTGTCAACGACACCATACCGCCTACGGCAAATGTGCCTGATCGGATATTTGCCTGCATAGATGAAGTGCCTGCTTTCCACCCCGATTCAGTGGATGCGTTTGACAATTGCCCTTCGCCAGTTGATGTGGAATTGTTAGGCGAAATAGTGTCCGGCGACTCCTGCATGGGCATGGTAGTGCGTACTTATCGCATCACCGACATCTGTGGGCAGAGCACAGATATTTCGCAAAATTTCATTTGGAACGATACAATCCCCCCCACGGCGAATTTGCCCACAAAAGGGCCATTCCCATGTCTTGAGTTTGTGCCGCCACCCATGCCCGATAGTGTCATGGCAATGGACAATTGCTCTGATACCGTGACTGTAGAATTTGTGGCGGATAGTACCAATGTAACCGATTGCACGGGCTTGGTATGGCGCACTTACCGCTTGACGGATGAATGTGGCAACGATACCCTTGTCACTGAAATATTGACCGTATTGGATACGGTGCCTCCCGATTTTAATTGCCCTGATAATGTTTCCGTCCCTTTGGTTACGGAAACCTGTTCTGTCCAGATTTCAGTGACTGTGGATGCCTCCGATGTTTGCATGGGCGGGGATGTTACCATTACCAACAACAAAGGTAACGGTGGGGCAATGGCAAGTGATATGTTTGACCTTGGCCCATCCTCCATTACGTTCTATGCGACCGATGCCTGTAATAATTTAGATAGCTGCGTGGTGCCAATTTCGGTTACTGAATTGGTGCCGCCAAAAAACTTCTGTCGGCCTATAATTATATCGCTAGGCGAAAACGGGGAATATGTGCTAAATGTGGATTCGTTGGCAGCCGACAGCCTTATCGGTGGAGAAGATTTTTGCACGGACGTGACCTTATCCCTTGATTTTGATACCCTAGATTGTTCAGAATATGATGACTTTTTGATTGACTCTTTGGGGGCGGCCTTCATTGATTATACCCTCACAGTGACGGACGATTTTGGCAATTCATCCCCTTGCAGCAATACCATTATTTTGAGTGACCCTTTCGATGTTTGTGCCGATGACTCATTGGTAGTTGGAGGATTGATCGTCAGGGAAGATTATAGCCCGCTGCCTAATGTGGAAACCCGCCTCATTGATGGGAGCGACATGACTTACTCCATGACTTCTCCAGAAGGCTGGTATCATTTCCCAAGTGTACCTGAAGGGGCGAGCTGTATGCTGAAACCCTATAAAAACGACGCCATCAGGAATGGCGTGACCACTTATGATTTAATAAAAATCACCAAACATATTTTAGGGGAAGAACTGCTTGATTCGCCCTATAAGATCATCGCTGCGGATGCCAACAATTCTCAGGCAGTAACCACTTTTGATGTGGTACAGATCCGTAAGGTCATTTTGTATATATCCGACTCATTTTCCAATAACACTTCCTGGCGTTTTGTAAAAGCGGGATATGAATTTCCCGACCCTACAAACCCTTTTGCAGAAACCTTTCCCGAAGAGGCTTGGCTCAACAATGTTCAGCAGGATGTATATGGCCACCATTTCATCGGCATTAAGGTCGGTGATGTGAACAGTTCTGCCAGTGTCAATTTTGCTCCCGATTTTGAAGACAGGGGAGGGGAAGGGCTGGCCTTGGCCACCAACAATGGAGTTTACCAAAAAGGGGAAACAGTCGCAGTACCCATATTTGCCGAAGGCGAAATAACACTGGAAGCACTGCAAGCTACCATAGCATACGACGCGGAAAAAATGGCCTTTTTGGGCATACAACCCGCAGCACTCAACCTGACAGAAACAGATTACGCCCAGCCCAGATCCGGTTCAGTGACCCTCTCTTGGATGCCCCAAGGGGACACACCGGGTGGGCGTTTTCTGCAAGAAAACGAGATCATTTTCACCCTGCAATTTCAGATTTTTCACGAGAACACTTCTTTGAGTGAGGCACTGGAAATTAATTCCACCTTAACGCCGGCCATCGCGTATTCGGATGGCGGTAATCCCTTGAACGTTATTTGGCACATCCACGAAGTTCCACACACTATGGACGTGGATGCTGCCATCTTTTTTGAGTTGGCACAGAACAAACCAAATCCCTTTAGCAGTGAAACAAAAGTCTTGTTTTACCTAAAACAAAAAATGCCCGTGCGCCTGGAAGTGGCAGAAATGGGAGGCAGAAAAACAACTGTTTTGAATGCAGAATTGGATGCCGGATGGCACGAGGCCGCCATAAGTCGAGAACAGCTTGGCGGCAGCGGTATGTATTTTTACCAGCTTATTACCCCATATGGATCGGAGCAGCGGAGAATGGTGTTGGGTTACTAAAATCAAAAATCGTTATTCGTTAATCTTTTAATCGTTAATCAAAGATGACGGATTGACGATTAAAAGATTAACGAATAACGATTTTTGATTTTAGTAACCTATCCCCTCCACCCAAGCTTCCTTCATCAAATAAGCCCCAGCCAAAGAAGGGTGTACCCCGTCGGGACACCAATAGGATACTGGAGCTACTTTTAGCGCTTCCTCAAAAATGCTGTGATAAGGTAGAAATACCGCCCCGAAATCTTTAGCAATGCGTTTGGCAACGTGACGATAATCATGAAAAGCTGCCCATTTTTCATTAATTGCAGTGCCGCCCGGTACGGCGAATGGCTCTCCAATGATGAGTTTCACATCTGGCAATTCATTTTTTGTGCGTTCCAGTAATTTTTTCAGATCATTTTCATAGACCTCCACTGTGCCTTTATAGCCCCAACTGAGTGTGTGCCAATAGTCGTTCACACCGATGAGAATGCTCAAGACATCTGGTTTGAGTTGCAGGCAGTCATCATCCCAACGGCCTGCCAATTGAAAGACCTTGTGACCACTGATGCCCCGGTTGTAGCAGCGGTAGTCCTTCTCTGGGTATTTCCCCAAAAGGTGGGTAACGATGTGGTGGACATAGCCATTGCCCATGCCTGAGCTGTTGTTAGCGTAATAATTGCCTCGGTCGCGGCCTGCATCGGTTATGCTATCTCCCTGAAAAAGGATGGTTGAGCCTTTTGCCAAATTGGCTGATAGGCTGGTTGGTAAGTGCTTATTAGCTGCCTGAACCATGTCTGGAATGATGGTAGCAGTAAGGGTTGTCAATGCAGAAAGGCGAAGAAAGTTGCGTCTGGTGGACATATGTTTAGTGTTTTCGTTAGGGATCAAAAGTAAGGAAATATTTGAGGCGACTAAGGCACCTGCTTTTTACTATTACCGGTTATTGGCATGACACCTCCGTCTATCAACGAAATCAATAAGCGCCCACACTGCACAAAGCAGGCAGGCGCTTTCAACGCTTCGAGAAAAATCTTTGGGTTTGACGGGTAGGAAATGAGGGATGGAGGTTTTTAGAAATAAGACGACCACCCAAAAATGGGCAGCCGTCTATTTAACCCCAAAAAACCAAATCTTTAAAAAGTATTTTGACTTTTGTGTTTATCGATAAGAGCCGTTTGATAAGATAGGCTAAGTCAAATCATAGCTACTTTGACTGCCTTTAGATTTAAGGGATGCAAATTTACATCTGTACGCTGCCAGACAAATAATGTGTTTGGAAATGAATTTGCCCTGATCGGAAATTTCATGTGTACACATTAATTGTCCTGCCCTGTGCGCCAGACCATTGCGAGGAATTTGCTGGGCAACATATCAAAATGACCTTTGAACCTTTTGGAGAAATGGCTGGCGTTCTCATAGCCTACTTTTTTTGCTACCTCTTGCACAGGGATGTTTTGTTCCAGCATCAGTTTCTTCGCAACCTGCATCCGTTTATGTATAAGGTACTGATATATGGTTTTTTCAAAAACAAACTTGAAATCTTGTTTTAGTTTTTGACGGTTCATGGCCATTTTGCGGGCCAGTTCTTCAATAGTCGGCGGGTTTTGCAGATCACTAACCAAAATGTCTCTTGCCTCGTGAATTTTCTGCATGTCCACTTTGGCCATCCTGGCATTTTCGCTCGGGTCAACTAAATCACTTTCAAGCCGCTGCATGATAAGGGCCAAGAATTGCCTTGCCTTTGCTTCCACGATACACGTACGAACCAAACCTTTGAAAGGGCAGGACATTATATCTTTTACGAGTTGCGATGTTTCGGGAGTGGATCGGTCGGGTGGCATCAAGCACCTTATTTCTGCTCCAGACAAAGACAATAGCACCCGTAGTCTTTCGGGAAGGTCTTCTGGGCAACATGCTTTTTTATCAAAGTATTTTTCGTGGTCCAACCGAAAAACTGCCAGTGAAATAGGAATGTCTTTTTTGAAAACCATGCTCCGGTCAGAACCACCCGGCTGAACGACCAATAATGTTTCGAGTGGTTTGAGGACAAAGGAATCCTTTTCGCCTTTTTTGACATCCATGACTGCTCCGCTTAATGAGAAAAACAGGAGGGCAGGGGAGGTTTCTTTGCAGGTAAATTCCCATTCCCAGTCATGGTGCAAAGTGCCATTGAATAGAAACAGGGAGAACCCATCTTTAAAAAGGTAGGTGGAAATGACACCTTCACCTATTTGTTTGGGCAAAGGGAACTCAGTGCGCTGGCAAGTTGTGTTCATGTCAATGCCTAAATCGGTTTCCATTGTTTCGAGCAAACCGACGGCATCGTAACTATTGAAATTAAGCCGCATTTAATCTGATTTTTGAATTATAGAGGTGTAAACGAATGAAGCTATAAGCCGAAAATTTTTTAAATTACCATTTAATAAATACAGGATTTTTGACGGTTTCAAATATTAAAGTCACCCACGTGAACAAAATTTTTGTGTATAAGTCTTGTAGTTTCTGTTAAAATATTGTGAAAAGGTGCAAGTAGTTATTTGAATTCAGAACAATGTTCTATTTGTAATGATATTGATAAATGAAGATGCCATTTCATTGCAAATGATGAAATGGCATCTTATCTAAAAAAGGATTCTGCCTAATCGTATTTTTTCAAACCAAAATTTAAACGCTGCTACCAACTTCTTCCTTCCCTTCTGGCATGTGGAACAATTCTTCAAGGTCTTTCTTCAAAACCACTTCTTTTTCGAGCAGGCGTTCGGCCAACATATTGAGTTCTTCTCGGTGTTCTTTGAGCAATTTTTTGGTTTTTTCATAGGCTTTTTCAACCATTTTGCTCACTTCTCGATCTATCTTCTGGGCCGTTTCTTCACTATATGGTTTGGTGAAAGCGTTTTCTGAGCGGCCTGAGCTATCATAGAAACTGATATTGCCGATTTCTTTGTTCAGCCCATAGTAGGCAACCATGGTATAAGCCTGCTTGGTCACTTTCTCCAAATCATCGAGTGCCCCGGAAGTGACCTCACCAAAGACCACTTCTTCGGCGGCACGCCCCCCCAATGCGGCACAAATACGGTCTTCGAACTGAGCCTTGGAATAAAGAGAACGTTCCTCTGGCAAGTACCATGCAGCCCCTAATGATTTGCCTCTTGGGACAATAGACACTTTTAGCAGTTTGTTGGCATTGGGCAGGTACCAACTGGCCGTGGCATGTCCTGCCTCGTGATAGGCGACGATCTCTTTTTCTTCTTTGGAAAGCACTCTGGTCTTATTTTCTAATCCACCAACTACCCGGTCCATGGCATCGTAAAAGTCTTGCATGCCGACTGCTTTGTTGCCTTTCCTTGCAGCAATCAGGGCCGATTCATTGCAGACGTTTGCTATGTCGGCACCAGAGAACCCGGGGGTCTGTTGGGCCATAATTTCGAGTTCGAAATCTTTTGCCAGTTTCAAGGGTTTGGTATGTACCCTGAAAATGGCTTTGCGCTCCTGTAAGGTAGGTAGGTCGAGAAATATCTGTCGGTCGAAACGGCCCGGGCGGAGGAGCGCTCTATCAAGGATTTCACTGCGGTTGGTGGCTGCCAAAACGATTACACCTGTATTGGCGCCGAAGCCGTCCATTTCTGTCAGCAATTGGTTAAGGGTGTTTTCTTTTTCATCGTTCGATTGGAAAGAAGCGGCACGCCCGCGACTTCGCCCGATGGCATCAATTTCATCAATGAAAATAATGCTTGGTGCGCTCTGTTTCGCCTTACGGAACAAATCACGCACCCTCGAAGCACCAACCCCCACGAACATTTCCACAAACTCCGACCCCGACATTGAGAAGAAGGGAACACCCGCCTCGCCTGCAACAGCTTTGGCCAAAAGGGTTTTACCAGTGCCTGGAGGTCCTACCAAGAGGACACCCTTCGGGATTTTTGCACCCAGCTTTGTGTAGCGCTCAGGGCTTTTCAAAAAATCCACTACTTCCCTGACCTCCACTTTGACTTCTTCCAAACCGGCAATATCATCGAAGGTGACGCTGCCAGTTTCTTTTTTATAGGCGGTAGCGGAGGATTTCCCAAAATCAAAGGGATTCATGCCACCTGCTCCGCCTGGACGCATGCGATTGAGAAAGAAAATCCAGATTCCGACAATGAGCAAGAACGGCAGCATCCACGACATGATGTCACCTATCCAATCGGTTCGTTCTTCATATTCGAGGTCGAAAGTGTTGTCGCCTTTGGCTTCCGTTTGTGCTTCGGCGATGGCCTTTTCGAAATTTTCCAAAGAGCCAATGTTTACTTTCAGGTGAGGCCCTTCCGAGCTGCTTTCTATTTTGGAGTATATGCCTGTGCCCAATCGATCTTTTTTGATAAATACCTCGGCCATTTCCTTGTTGATGACCTTTATCTTTTCAATGTCATTATTAGCCAATACCTCGCGCTGGAACTTGGAAAGAGAGATCTCCTCTGGTTTGGGCTGCATCATGGTGTACATCACCTGCATTACCAGCAAGCCTATGATGATAAAGTATATCCATGAAAAGCCCTTACCGAAAAAGCCTTTCCCTTCCACATTTTTGTCGGTCGGGTCTTTGGGCAGTTGTTTTTTTGCCATCTATTTATATGGTTTAGATTTTGGATTTTTGGACTGGGCAGGAACCTCAAGGCTAAAACCCCAAAACCATTTTAAACGCGTGAAGTTCGGAAATAACAAATTGGTTTCCTAAATGTTAGGGGGGTAAACTGCTATTTCGTCCCTATATTGGGATTTTATGTCGAAAAAGGGATAAATCTATTAGCATTAAGCCAATGATAAGTAGTCTTTCCCGAATTCACTTCAGGAGTGGCAGGTTGATGGTAGGAACACCCATTGATAAACAATGAATGTTCATCAATAGGGTGCTGAGAGGTAAGAGTAAAGGGCATAAGACCTGCTAATCTTGACTGCCCTGACTAAACACATTTCCACTAATAATCGCCAATTGAGCTTATTGAATAATTAAAGTTTTTGAAACAGAATACCCATCTGCTGTCAGCTTAATATAATAAGTACCGGCACTTATATTTTCCGTTGGATTCCATGAAAAATTATTGACTCCTATTTGCAAACCACCCTCATAAATAGAGGCCACTTTCTGACCCAAACTACTGTACATTTCTACGGTTGCCGAGGGCATTGGCTCATTAATTTCAATATCAATATTTACCACATTCACAGTTGGATTGGGAAATACGCTAAAACCAGTAATAGAATTATGCATGGCAATTGCAGATGGTGGATCACCTACTAAATCCCTTTGGTAAATCCCGTGGCCATGGGTGGCAATGCGCAGCTTTCTATTGGCAAGTGAAATATCCAAATCCATCACCAATGTTGCTTCTGGCAATTCATTGCAAAAAGTTTCCCAGGTGTCTCCACCATTTTCTGAAAAATAAACACCTAAATCATTGCCCACATAAATATGTTCATTATTAGCTGGGTCAATAAAAATGGTATTGGTTGGCACATCTGGTAAATCGCCATTTATAGAAATCCAGTTATTGCCACCATTTATGGTTTTATAAACATGATCCGTTGCAAAACCAGAAAAAAACGGCATAGAGTATCTCGTCATTTGTTGGGTCAAATTCGATGTCTTTACAAACCCTGTCTGGTAAACCATTTATTTGTGGCGTAAAACTCTGACCACCATCAATTGACTTTAAAATTTTTGCCGGAGTGGTTCCGGAAAAAGGATTAGGCGCTGTTGAAACATACACAATATCAGGATCAAAAGGCGAAACGGCAATTTTTAAAATTGCATTTGGACCATCGACAGGCTGGTTCGAAGTAGCAGCCCAAATTTCAGCAGCATCCGTTGATTTATATAAAAAAGTGGCTCCTGCATATAGCAGGTCACTATTAGTTGGGGCAATTTCATAGGGCGCAGAAAATACTGGAAAATCGTTGGCTAATAAAGTCGGAGTGGAAACGAAAAAAGAATCGCCTCCGTCAATGGATTTTAAAATGAATAACCCTTGGGAGGAACCATAAACTATTTGATCGTCGTCCTGATTTACCGAAGCGGACATGCCGTCGCCACCAATTACCCTCCACCAAGAAGAATTTCCTCTGTAAATATAAGTTGCATTATCTTGAGCTCCTGCAATACAAAAATCAGGGTTGGTTGCCGAGTTCCCCATATTTGCGTAAAATTGAGTAGTTTGTAATCCCCCATTGTTCGTTACAAATGTTTCGCCGTTATCCGCTGAAGAAAAAACACCGCCATCCGTTGCAATAAATATTTTATTGGGAACAAGCGGGTGATAATATACGGCATGCATATCCGCATGGACATAATTGGGCCCGCCCTCAGGTACATCAACAGGGATTTCCCCAAATGGCCACGTCATCCAATCCGACTTTTTTATAAAATTATTTCCCGCATCAGTAGATTTCCAGGCATCTATGCCCACGTACATCATTTCAGAAGTGTTTGTAGGATTAATAGCAATATCATGTGAATACCAACCTTGAAATTGAGCTATATTTTGATTGTTAATTAATGTCCAATTAGTACCTGTATTAGTCGATTTATAAATGCCGGCAGGAGTGGTGGGGTTTGTGTTGAACCAGCCTACTTGAATATCCGCATAAATGGTGTTTGAATTGGAAGGGTCAATGGTCAATTTTGCAGATCCCGACCAAGCGGTTAATAAGCCAGCATCTAATAGTTCATTAAAAGATTCCCCTTTGTTGGTTGATTTAAAAATTCCTGATAAAGATGGATCTAAACTATAATTAAAATTGCCGCTCGTCACATAAATTATGTCGCCATTATTGGGGTCAATTTCTAAATCTATACAATTGGGTTCAGCAAAAATCAATGCCCAGTTATCACCACCGTCAAAGCTTTGGTACACGCCGTCAGTTGTAGCAGCATATATTTCTAATGAATTTTGATTCGATATTTCAATATCTTGAACGCCTTTTATTTCATTCATTTTATATTCCAAAACATGCGACCATGAGTCACCTCCATCTGTGGACTTTAAAATTCCAATTCCATAGGTACCTCGTGTTAAACGCCTTACTATCCCCGGTTCTGAAATTCCCACTCCATATGTTTCCCCGGTACCAATAAACATAATGTCAGGATTGTTTTGGTCTATGGCAATAGCAGCAACACCCAATACTGGAAATCCGGTGGGGATTTGTTCCCATGCATTTTTCCCAATTCCTTGCGTGGTTGTTTTCCATAAGCCGCCACTTGCCGAACCTGCGAAAATAACATCGGGGTCGGTAGGGTGAAATGCCAAACATAGTGTTCTTCCGCCAACATTTTCTGGGCCTAAATTTTCCCATTCCCCATCAAAACTATCTGATTTTTTTGCCAAACTTATTTGATGCTGTTCAAATGCATCAACATATTTTGAAGCTGGCAAATCATCAAATGGATAAGCCCTTTCAAAATACCAGGCATCCAAACTTTTTCCAGCACCGGAAGTTTTTTCCATACGCATATTTTGTACGGGTAGGGGAGTAGAGGAGTGATATTTTTTTTGCAAAAAGAACATTACTGTAATAAAACAAAAAAGCAATGCTGCTATTTTAAAAAATAGATTTAGTTTCATAATAAAATTGTTTTAAAGGTGATTTTTTAAAAGCGAGCATTAGAGGTCAGAGCTTTAAAAAGCTCCAACCTCTCAAAACAATTTAATTCACTTTCATTATTTTTTGAATTAAAACATAATCCTCATTTTCCAAAACAGCATAATAAGTACCAGCAACCCAATCACTGGTATTAATCCTCTTTTTATAAGTTCCAGAAAATTTTCTTCCGTCCTCTATAAAAGCAATGGCCCTTTGTGAGGCGTCCATTATTTTCAATTGAATTGTTTGCGGAATGTCGTGGATGGTATAAGAGAGTTCGGTTTCTAAATTGGTCGGATTTGGTGATGGCGGTAAAAGGGTTGCAAACTGGTTTTTATGCGAGCCGAAAACCTCTTTAGTATCGGTAGTCAACAATGGACAATTTACGTCAGGCAAGGAACAGATCCCAGTCAGTATTCTGAGGCGGCCCGGGTGCAAGGCAGGGCCGTTCGAAAGCCAGGTTGGGACGGAACAATTAATAAACATTGTGTCTCCCGTAATGCTCGCTGCTATGCCATTGGGTTTTGAAAAAGTGGCTTGTAATGCAGGCCCATCATTATTCGAAAAGCCCTGGGATACACCTGCAATTAATTCTAATTCGCCAGATAAACTGAGTTTGTAAACCTGCCCTGTCCCGATAGTTGCGACGAATAAAAACCCATTGGAATAGGTTAAATGCCCATTTCCAGTTCCTCCAAAAACAGGTAATGTTTGCAATATACTCACCGAGCCATTTGGTGTGATTTTTAAAATTCTTCCATCACTAAAATTGCATACATATAAATTGTCATTGGGGTCGCTCGTAATTCCATTTGGACAATTAAATAATGTGTTGCTGGCGAATAAAGTAGAATTCCCATCCAAGGTGACTTTTCGAACAGTATTACCGCCGCAATTGCAAACGTAAAGGTTGCCTTCGGAATCATTGGTTATGCCTATTGGGCCGCCACTCATTCCCGCTGTGACCCAGTTGAGGTTTATATTTCCATCTGGCGTTCGTTTACTTACTCTTGCACCTGAAGGATTGGATTGATAAAAATTTCCTTCACTATCAAAACGACTGCCGGAAGCACCCGAAAATCCGCTCGCAAATTCAGTGACTTCCCAGGTTCCATATTCCACTTTATAAACTTTCGTATTAACACTGGGAGTACCCAAAGCTGGCCCAAAATCACTGACATAAACATTTCCATCTGGCCCAAATGTCACACCACCGCTGGCATTGAGATTTAATATGGTTTCTACTTGCAGGTTTTGAGAAGAAACATTGGAAAATGCAAAAATTAATACCGAAATAAAAATTAATATTTTTTTATCCATTGGATTTTTTTTTGTAAAAATTAAAATCAAGCATTGAAACATTTCAATGCTTAGTAGGTACATTTTTTTAATTTTTAATTTTTTTAAAGCGGCGGCTAAAGAATTCATCAGAAAAAGAAACCCGACGATATTATCGGGCAATAAAAGACAAGTTGGGTTTTCAAGATCACACACCGCTGCTATTCCTCAAAGCCCACATGCCTTATTGTCACCTCGAAGGAACTACCAACTTGCCTTAATTCAGTTGACATACTGTTTTTTTCTTTCATTTGGGGTAACTGTTCAGGATGCTCACGTAGTCGGGAAATTTATTTCCCGAATGGTTATTTTGAAGGGCTTTTACCTTCAATCAAATATGATCGGGAAATGAATTTCCCGACTACAGTGGGGTGCTGAACAGTTACCATTTGGATTTAATTAATTATTGTTATTTGAAGTACATGGAATCTATTTCGTCTGCCCAACAAATCATCTTTGTGAATACCCTTTCTAATTGGACTTATTTTAATGTTGGTAAAAGATAGGCTTGATTAAAAGGCATTAACAACCATTAGAATAATGGCAAGGATTATCCTTTCTTGAAAAAAATAAAAATGGTTTATTTGAAATATACTCAAAGATAAAGAGGCAATAATTCCTTGCCTATCGCATAAATATGCGATTCAAATAGCTTTGTCACCCCCTTTGCAGAAATAGAAATATGGAGAAGGATAAATTAAGAGTGGAGAATTACATTTTTATATGGATGTCCAATGTGGTTTTGCATAGCTGCTATTTAAAGCAAATTATCCTTAAACGCTTTCGCCACTGCTTCTGCTTTAGAATTTACTTCCAATTTCCGATAAATATTGCGGATATGTGTTCGAACGGTATCTTGGCTGATAAATAAACTTTCACCTACTTTTTTATAACTTTTTCCATTACACAATTCTATTAATACTTCTTTTTCACGGAGCGATAATTTTGATTTTGATTTGGCACGAAATGATTGAACGACCATTCTTGCGACTTGCATGCTCATCGGCGCACCACCGCAATGAGCCTCTTTTATTGCAGAAAGAATTTTTGGAATTGGGGTATTTTTCGTGAGGTATCCGCATGCGCCAGCGCAAAGCGATTGGAACACTTTTTCATCATCTTGATGAACGGAAAACATGATAATTTCAAAAGGGGCTTCCTGTTCTACAAATAGGGAAACACCCTGAATGCCATTGATGCCATCTGCCAGAGTAATATCTAAAATCAATACATCAGGAGGATATTGCAACAGTGGTTCAAGTGCTGATTCTACGTTATGGAATCTTTTATTGCAGGAAAAGCCGGGCTGCTCATGTATGAGTAATCCAAGATGTTCCCGAATATCTTTATCGTCTTCAATGATGGCTACGTCTATCATATTTTTTCAATAAAATAATTCATTAATTAAAGCCTCTATTGCGTTTCCTCCCCCCGACCCCCTCCAAAGGGGGAGATAGACCCGTTCATTTATTTACCATTCTGCTATAATATTAGGTTTTAGCAGAATGCCTCTCCCCCTTTGGAGGGGGTCGGGGGGAGGAAACGCTAATTGGAACAAATCGATATTTTTTACCCCTCCCTATTTGTTTCTCTTTTTAAGAGGCCTCTTAAATTTTAAATAAAATTTCTGTTCCTTCCCCGATTTTCGTTTTTACTTCAAGTTGCCCCCCCACCTTTTTGGAACGGTTGAACATAGAACTCAAACCGTAACCAAATTTTTTATGATTTAAAATAAATCCATTTCCATTATCGACCAGGGAGAGTTTAATATGCTTTTTGCATTCCGCAATTTTAAAAATAACTTTTGTGCAATTGGCATGTTTTAAAGCATTATTCATCGCTTCCTTAAATATCAACACCAATTGCCTTTTTAAATCCATATCCAAAAAATAATCTTGGTATTCTTCTTTTAGGCCTTTTACAGAAAATTGGATATCCGTTTCATCAAATAATTCATCTCCAAAATCCCGTAAGAGAATAAACAGTTCGATGGCAGAATCTTTAGAAGGATTGATGGCCCAAATAAAATCTTTGGTAGAATGATAGAGTTCATTAGCGTTATCTTGAATTTTTTGGAGAATATGTGCCGATTTTTCTGGGAACGTATTTTTTTGCATCATCAATGATTCTACGAAAAGGCCAATTTTTGTCAAGCGGTGGCCCAATTCATCATGGAAATCATCGGCTGCTTTTTGGCGAATTTCTGCAATTGTTTTTAAACGGTTCATTCTTATCTGTCGCCGAATTTTATAAACCACCCAACCAGTAAAAATCAACACTCCAATTACGAAAAGAATAAACCAGGAAGTTTGCCAATAGGGTGGAGCAATGATGACCTGTATCTTTTTTGTTTCCGAATTTAAAAAACCACCTTTATTTCCTGCCCTAATTTTAAAGGTATATTCGCCGGGATCCAAATTGGTATAAGTCGCCGACCGATGGTTTTCGCAATATTGCCAATTGTCATTAAATCCTTCCAGTTGATAAGCATATTGAACATCACCGGGGTTATCATAAGTGGGAGAGACGAATTCGAAGGTAATATAATCATCATTGGGATTTAAATAAATCGTTTCTACCTCATCTAAATATTGGGGGAAAGTGATGCTTTCATCGTATATTTTAAATTCCGTTAAAATCGGTGTGGAGATAGTATCTTGATTGTTCCATTTCGACGGCTCTATTTTATTCAATCCATTTTTACTTCCAAAATATAAGTTGCCATTGTGGCCTTGAACTGCGGAATTTAAATGAAAATTATTGCTCAATAATCCCGATGCTTTTGAAAAACGGTAGTAGGTGAGGTCATTGGGATTGACGCTTCTGAGGCCATCAATTGAACTCACCCAAAGGTTCCCTTTTGTTCCTTTTTGGATGCCCTTCACATTTGGAATAATGGGAAAATCCTCACTTATTGGCTGCATGGTCAAACTATCCAGATTTACTCTCAACAATCCTTTGCTAAAAGAGCCTGCCCAATATTCTGAGCTCGACTGATAAAAAGTATTGATGGTTGCATATTCAGATTGTTCCATTTGCGAGTTTTTATAAACTATTTTTTGGGAAGCAATGGAATAATCATCGGGATTAAAAACCAGAAGGTCTGCACCATATTTGGTATATCCAATTAAAAGAGAAGTGTCGTTTACCTGCTCTATGCATTGAATATCTTTGCCCCTAAGAAATTTTCCACCTTTTTGAGAAGGGTGATAAAAATAAAATTGTTCGGTATCAAGATCAAGAAGATACAATCCTTGCGTTGTACCAATCCATAGGTTCCCATATGGATCGGGCAGAATGCAGCGGGTATAATTCAGCGCATGTTTTTTATTATCTACTTTAATAAAATTGTAGTGTGATATGTTTTCCCCATTTTCGCCCATCACAATAATTCCTTGATTTGTGGCAGCGAAAATATTCCCGGAAGTATTTCGGCCGATGTTATTTATTGTTAAATTAGAAAATGGATACTCCATATTTGAGCCTGAAAAAATAGTAACCAATCGCTCAATCTCAAAATAATACCGAAACAAATGCCGATAAGCTCCTACCAACATATGTTCCTCATTTTCTATCAATAAAGCCATTACATCAAAATTAATAGGCAGGCCAGTGTCACTGTTTTTCAAACTACTAATAGGCCATTTTCTATTATAAACCCGCCAAACCCCTTTCCCGTGTGTGCCGAACCAAATGCCATTTTTATCATCCACAAAAACTTCGTTGATTTCCCAAAATTTTAAATCGTCACCAAAAAAAATAATAAAATCCCATAATTTCCCATTCCATTTAAAAAGCATATTGTTTTTAGTGCAAACCCAAATATGTCCGGCATTGTCTTTAAATGCAAAATGGATAGGTTCGCCTTGGCTGGGAAAAATTGACCATGATTGATCATCATTTGATTGGATTAATAATTTATGGGAATTAGAAAATAAAACCTTTGAGTCTCTGGCCAATTCAGAAATAAATAACTGGCCTCTTATTTTGGAACGTGGTACTCCAGATGCCAATAATGATTCTTTAAAATAAATACCATCGTTGGATTGGTATAAACCTCCTGCATGGGTTTGTACCCAAATGTTCCCTTTTGAATCTTTAAAGAGTTTTTCAATGGAATAACTAAAATCCAAGGTATCAGAAGGGCCGATAATAAAAGTGTTGTTCAGAGAATTGGCAGCACCCCCGAAAAGCTTAAGACCCTTATGCGTACTCAAATAAATGCGTTGATTTGAAGCGGTGAATATTTTGAAAAAACGTTGCTGGTTGATTTCTTTATTTAGTGGGATCCGTCTCAACCTGTTGGCTGGCTGGTCAATAGTAAATAATCCTTTATTAGTGGCAATACACATTCCCCAACCTGCAATATATTTTATGTCAAAAATGTTGGTATTATGGTCGTGGAAAAAATAATTGGTGAATTTCTTGGTGAATTTACTGTATTTAGAAAGGATGCCAACTCCCAGGTTTATCCAAATATTCCCTTCCCCGTCTTGCCAAATACTGGTAATATAATTTGCCCCCATGGAGGTGCTGTCGCTTGGATTGTACCGGTGGTTTTTAAAGGTGTAACCATTAAATTTATTTAATCCGTGGGCAGTAGCCACCCAAATAAACCCTTCTTGATCCTGTAACAAACCTCGTGTCTCATTGCTTGATAGCCCATCTTCTACGGTCCAATTCGACAGCGTATAATTTTGGGCAAAAAGGGAAATTAAGGATGCTGGGCAGAGTGTAATAAGAAAAAATAAAAAGGGATATTTCAAATCCATATTGAACATGACTAATTTTAGTTTTCAGCTTAAACCTTCCGAATTTCAATTCATTGATATATTTCCATGCACAATATCACCATAAATGTATTTTCCAAATTGTTGTTCAAATGGCAAAAGTACAAAGGTCAGAGAGCTGACCATTTTATTGTCAGAGGTCAGACAATGTGCATTTAACAATTCAATCTTTCTGACAGTCAATATGAGCAATTGGACATCAAAGCATTGGCATTACACACATTGGAAAAATTAGAAAACGGCATCAGTCGAGCCCGCCGGAAAATGCCTGACGATATATCCAAGATGCACCTCAAAGATTTGCTCGTTCACATTAAGAATATTGAGAAGGGTAGGGCATAAGGGAAATCGATAGGGGCACGGCCACAGGTATTAAATGAAGAATAAGAATTTATGAATGGTGATTTATGGCTAATCTTATCAATCATAAATTCTTTCCCTTAAATTTGTGGTATAAAAACTAAAAGCAATGGACATTATTTGTATAAATGACAACTTCACCCCCGAGCAAATGGCAGAAATACCCAACCGCCCCATCAAGGATAAAATGTACTCTATTCGGGACATAGTAAAATCTGCCAATGGTATCGGCCTGTTACTAAATGAAATCCATAATCCCAAAAATGGCTGGATCGTTAGGGACGGCATGAAGTTTACCTTCGAGCCGAATTTCAATATGAACCGTTTTTCTGATCTGCAAAATAGGCCGTTGAATTATGAGATGATTAAACAGGTGGAGAGAGTAAAAGGGTAGGCAGGTAGTTGCCAATAAATTTAGCGACTACGATAGGGGCATTTTCATCAAATAAAGATCAAATCCTTCTGCCCAAAAATCTTTTTCTATTTTTTCCAATTCAAAACCCAGTTTTCCATAAAATTGAAATGCTAATTGGGAGGTTCTTACAACAATTGATTTTACGGTTGGATTATTTTTTATTTCATTAATTCTAAAAAGTGTCAATTGTTTTCCAATCCCTTTTCCTTGGAAATCAGGATGAATGAAGTCCCAGGAAATTCTTGCAATTTTTCCACCTTCCCAATAATTAAATCCACCAGAGCCGATAACCTTCCCATTTTCTTCCACCACAAAATAATTGTCAGCTTCTTTTTCAAGATATTCGATAAAATCACGTTCCTCGGAAGCGGCAAAATATTGAGGGATGTTTAGCCTTAATATTTTTAGGAGTTCTTTTTTGTCGGCAGGGTGGTAAGGTCTAATCATTTTGTACATTAATACATACATCACGATATTTTAACAATAAAGCACAATGAATCGGTATGTTATTTTTTTCAGTCCCTAAGTAGTCTTCAGTGAGGCTTCTTAAACCAAGCGAACGATCTCCATCGGTTTAGCTCTTCCCTTTAAATATTCTTCACCTAAATTTTTTACTTTCAAAGTGGTTTGGTTTAAATGATCAAGGACTTCGTTTGAGATCAGTATGGTCGAATTGAATTTCTTATTAAGTTGTTCAATACGAGAAGCCAAAATCACTGTGTTGCCTGTTATAGTATATTGTTTTCGTTCACTGGTTCCTACGTTTCCGGTTACGATATATCCCGCATGCAGGCCTATACCTATTTTGGTTTTGGGTATTTCCCCTGATTCACATTTTTTGTTCAATAATTCCACGATCTCCAGGGAGGCGTTTACTGCGTTCTGGCAATCATTGCCCGATGAGGTAGGAGCTCCGAAAGTGGCCAAAAAACCATCTCCCAAAAACTGGTTGATGATACCATGGTGCTTGCTGATAATGTCGATCATAAAGCCAAACACATCATTTTGATATTGTATGATTTCGAACGGTTCTTTGCTTTCTACAAATGGCGTAAAATCCCTGATATCAAGGAACATGATGCAGGCAAACAATTTTTTACTGCTTGATTTAGGAGTGTCTGATAACAGTTCTAACGCAACTTCTTTGGAGACTTGCTGACCGAAGAGGCTTATTGCCCTATTCTTATTTTCGATCTCCAATTTATTGCGCTCTACTAACAACTCATTGGCTTTTTGCTTTTGCCTGAATCCATAAAAAACAACACCTGCCAGTAGCAAAATTAGGATAGATGCTACCAGAAAGAAAGTCTTCATGTTTTCAGATTTTTTTAATTTCAGTTCCTGAACGGTTTTTTCAATCATCAACTCATTAATGGCTGCTTCTTTTTTTTCCGTTTCATAGCGGGTTCGCATTTCCGCCATTTGTTTGCTAGTGGTCTCATTGAAAATGCTATCCTTTACTTCGGTGTAAAGCTTATAATATTCAAGTGATTTTTTGTGATCCTTTTTGGCCATAAAGAGTTCAGAAAAACTATTATACACTTCCTTAACCAAAGCTTTAGCTTCGATCTTCTTAGATAGGTTCAGGGATTGATTGAAATATTGTTCCGCTTTTGCATAATTACCTGATTTTAAGTGAGCCTGTCCAATATAGTTGTATGTAGTAGCCAATCCCCAGTTGTCACCAATTTTATTGGCGATATTTAAACCTCTCTGATAGTGTTCCATGGCTTTGTTGTGATTATTCATATCACCGTAAAGGAGCCCAATATTTATTTGCAGGGCAAAAATGAGGTCATTGTTCCCATCCTCTTCCCGGAGTTCCAAAGCCTGTAGCAAAAATTGCAGTGCACTATCTGGCTTTCCCAAATCGGAATAAACATCACCAATATTATTCAACGACGCGGCAATATCATCAATATCCCCAATTTCTTTTCTTATGTCCAGGGCCCTTAAGTAGAAGTCAAGAGCTTCATTGAAGTTTCCCAAATACAAATGGTGTATGCCCACATTGTTCAGGGCATCAGCAGTCCCTATTTTATCCTCATTCTCTTCATAGGTTTTCAGTGAGCTTAGAAATGATTCCAGGGATTTGTCATAATCACCCAGCAGGTTATAGGCGATGCCCAATCCATTAAACGCCCTTGCTATACCATTTCTGTCATTGACTTCCTGACTTATTTGTAATGCTTTCAGATATGCATCAACTGCCTTTTTAAAGTCGCCTAATTTTCGATGGACGTTACCAAAATTCATGTGGCCTTTTACCTCGCCTTCTTTAAATGATATCTCATTGGATAGGCTAATTGCCTCTTCCGCGTACCCAAGTGCCTGTTTCGGATCAGCGTGCTTTAACTCATTTGCGAGTTGGTTAAGAATACTAACCCGGCTTGTTCCGCTGGCCCTGTCCAGTTCAGTTTTAAGGCTGTCAGCAATAGTTTGAGACTGTCCCATCTGACTTAAACCCAGCATGGTGATAATAAAAATTAGTGGTAGGGAATTCAGTTTACTGCTTGTCATATGTTTTTGTTCTTCTCACAGTTTGATAATGATGGAACTTAAAACTAACTATATCCTGGGGGTAATTGCAAATAGAGACATATTCGAAGTATTATTTAACAGTAGTTTTAGTTGAATTCAATTCTTCCGGTGGTAAAAGCCCACATATGTGTTCTCCATCCTCGAATAGCTTTCGGGGGAAACATGATTTTCCAAGCTTCTTATCTGGAACTGGTTGCGGTCCTTCCTATTAATTTCATATTTTTAATTATTTTTCCGATGGAATAAAAATAAACTTGCCTAGAACATGAAAAACACTTTGTTCGCTTCTCGCCATCTTTTTTATTTGATTTCTTCTTTTATTCTTCTGACGAATTGGACGGGAACTCGGGCAATTTCTACAATTTGTTCATCTGTTAAATTTCCGAGTTTTATGAGATTTATTACTATTTCTTTTTTTTCACCTTCTACTTTTTCTTTAGCTAATACTTTTGCTTTTTCTTCTGCTTTCAAATCAGATTCAAAATCAATCGTCTCTGCAATACTCGCCCTATCGGAAAGAACCTCAACAAATCTTTGATACTCCCGCCTTTCCTCATCTGACATATTCGCTCGCTTCAAAACTTCATCCGCTTCTTTAATCCCTTTAGCGGAAAACTCCTGTTTGATTTCGCTGTTCTTCAAAAAATACACCCATTCATCTAAAGTGTCTTTGGCGTGGTCATCGAATTTGTTGACTTTAATTAGATAAATTTCGGGATAAACATCCTCCACTTTTTCCTTCTTGAACAATTTCTTTTGGGCAGGCGTCAATTCCAGAAGTTGATTGTCATGAATCCCTTTAAAGCTCGTTGTTCCCCGATAAATATAATCGTCACCCTGCCCCAGCTCAAAATAAACTATATTGACGGAAATCACCTTTTTGACTTTGGAGTAGGTATCCCCTTCTTTCATATGCTCTATTATCGCTTTCGATATTCCGTACAGTACCCGAAGGAAATAATCGAGGGCATAGGAGTTTTGCACTTCGATGATAATCAAATCCCCTTTATTGTCCCTGACCAGAACATCAACCCGGTTGTACTTGTCCTCCTCCGTTTCTTTGTTGCTTTCGCTGTCCAATATCTCCAATATTTCAATATCCTCTTTCAGCAGTTCGCTCAGGAAGCCTTCCAAAATGCCAAAATTTGCCTTCTGTCTTAACAGGCGTTTTATTGCCCAGTCAAACCTGATATGTTTTTTTTGAAACATTTTTTTTGAATTTTCAGCTAAAATACGAAAAGGCTGTTACAGTTTACAATCTAAAGCAGGTAGAGTCCATAAACAATTGATCCCAAAGCAATTAAACTAGGGACAACAAAAAATGGAGGTTCATGAAGGATTGCCCTCTTAGTTCCCCAACCTTCTTCCCCTCCTCTCTTATCTTCCATCCAAAAGGAAAAAAGTTTCACCCCTGCAAGAATTAAAATAATTCCCAATATGGTACTTCCCTTTTTGAAAAGATCTTGGTTAATAAAACTCCTTTATTATGCAAAGTTCCTATTCAGTATTTGTTTTGGTTGCCGTTTTTTCTTTATGGTGGAAGCGAACGTCAAGTGCTGCTGACGTAGCGGGCAAGAGCCCGCTATGGACAGTAGCACATTGTTGTATGCAGAATTTTTTATTCTATACTAAATTCAATATTGTGTTTTAAAGCAATCCGAGAAATTTCTTTTTTTATTTCCGGCAATTTGCCTATTGAAAATAGTATTTTGATTTTGCCACTTTTTAGTTTTTCATTTCCCTTGTCATTCAGTTCGATTTCTATCGAACAGTCTTTTAACTTTATTTTGCTTATACCACCATAACAGCCATGAGATTGGTCATTAATCTCAATATAGTAAGTATCCATACCAAGTTGAACATCTTGCGTGTCATATTCATAAGCATCTTGTATCTGAAAATATAACTCCTTTTTGTCATCCGAAAATATAATTGCCCTATATTCGTCAACTTCGTCTATTGTTCCAAAATTTGCAGATTGTATCTCCATTTTAAATGAGCTTTTTTGTCATTTAGTCATTTTTTCTTTTTGCACACAACTAGTGCATACATGCAACCTCACAGAATAAAAACCGCTTGAAAACCAAGCACTTGTCATTCTGTTTTAAATTCCACATATATGCAAATCTAACTATCTTTTTGCTTTGCCCAAACAGGATGATAATAGATAGATATTCAGGCAGTTGTCCTTCCGTTTATTGTTTTTCCCGTCATGACCCGCCACTCCTTTTATGACAGCACTTCCCACGGGGTTGTCCATATTACTTGGTTGATCCAAGGGCATGACAGCTATTGTTTTGCCAGTAACAAAAAATGCTATAACCGAACTACTGGGTTTGAAATTAAGCAAATAATAAAGGGGGGAGGATACCCGAGGCTTCAACTTGGCTGGAAAATTTTATAGTCTTCCCTATCTTTCCCTCAAAATTCAGAACACATGACAACCAAACATTACTTCCCATTTTTGTTGGCTTGCTTTTTATTCGCATGCCAAAATACACCTTCCAAGGAATCTACTGAAACGACCAAAACCGAAGCCGAAAATGTTGAGCAACCTGCCAGCAAACCTTCTACCGAAGGCATCGAAGGCGTCCGCATGATACCCATCGAGACACCAGCTGGCACCTATAATGTATGGACAAAAAAAGTCGGTGATCACCCAACGGTAAAAGTCCTCCTGCTGCATGGCGGCCCAGCCATGACCACAGAATACATGGAATGCTTTGGCGATTATTTGCCAAAAGAAGGCTACGAAATGTACTACTACCACCAACTTGGCAGCTACCTCTCCGATCAGCCCGACAACGACGACCTGTGGACACTCGACCGCTTTGTAGAAGAAGTAGAACAAGTACGTCAGGCACTCGGCCTCACAAAAGACAACTGTTACCTCATTGGCAATTCATGGGGAACCATATTGGGCTTGCAATATGCGCTCAAATACCAAGACAATATCAAGGCATTAGTAGCTGGGAATATGCAAGCCAGTTTCCCTGCCTATGCAGCGTACAATGCCAAACTGCGCAGTCAAATGCGTCCCTCATTGATTGATAGCCTAAAAGCATATGAAGACAAAGAGGATTATGCCAATCCAGATTATCTGAATATTGTCGTCGAAGAATATTATCGCAAACACATCTGCCGCATGGACCCTTTCCCCGATGGTTTTCAACGGGCAATGGATCATGTGAACGGCCATATTTACGAACTCATGCAAGGCCCCAGCGAATTTGTGCCCGGCGGTCGCCTCGCCAATTGGGACATCATGGACGAATTAAAAAACATCCGCATCCCAACCCTCATGATCGGAGCTGCGTATGATACTATGGACCCCAAGGCCATGGAGGAAATGGCCAACCTCGTACAAAATGGCCGCTATTTGCATTGCCCCAATGGTTCGCACCTTGCCATGTGGGACGATCAGGAGCATTTTTTTCCTGGCGTCCTGCAATTTATTAAAGATGTGGATTCGGGGGCATTTTGATTAACGATTAAAGATTGGAGATTTAAAAAATCAAAAATCGTTAATCAATTCTATTTTATTCTCTCCTAAAATTCACAGTGATGAAAAAAACATTTATTCTTCTCTCGTTTCTTTTCTCCCAAATTAATTTAATGGCCCAAGCTGAATTTTCACCACCCGGTGCTGAGTGGTGTTATTCCGCTGTCGGCGGTTTTCAACCCAATATGGGATTTTACCACCTTGCCTATACGTCGGATACTATTATTCAAGGAAAACAGTGTAAAATATTGACGGGGATACAAATATGGGGTTATCCGAATAACTGCTGTGATACACTTTATAGCGATGTTATAATTCATCAATCTGCAGATTCTGTATATGCCTTTCGGGGTTTTATTGATGATTTTGTATTTATGTTTAGAAATAATCTTGACATGGCCGAAACAATACATTTTCCCGAATTATTCAGTAACCCATTAACTGTGGAAAGTGTTGATACTGTTGGCGTTAATGCAGCTACCATGTTATTTTATGAGTTGCCTTTTCCAAGCGCATCGAATACTTATATAATTGACCGGGCAGGGCCTAACTTAGGGTATTTTGACCAATGGGGTGCTTCGGCTTGGGATGGGTTGGATTATAACCTCCATTGGTACAAGGACGATGAAATACCTGAATTTTATTTATTAAATCAGCCATGTGGAATGTTCACAAATGTATTTGAACCACTGACTGAAAATACCATTAATGTTTTCCCAAATCCAGTAAGCGATGAATTGACAATTGATTTTCAAAATGAAAAAATCAATGTATGGATTTATGATTTATCTGGAAAGCAAATTTTATTTAAAAAAGATTTTTTTGAAAATAAAATAGAGGTTGGCCAACTTGTGGCGGGCATGTATTTTTTGGTGGTTGAAAATAATGGGGTATTTTATCGGGGGAAGTTTGTGAAGAATTAATCAGAATAGATCTATCGGAAAATACTTTTTAAATCCAATTCAAACTTTTTCAATACTGTAGATTTTACCATACCTGTTTCTTCAACGAAATCAAACAGATCGTATTTTCCATCTTTAAGAAATTGGATTTCGACATTTTTGTTGTTTGGGTCAACAATCCAAAACTCAGGGACTTGAGCTTTTTCATAAATTATCTTTTTTAGGATTCGGTCTTTTTTTATTGATCCAGGGGAAAGCACTTCAACCACTATGTCGGGTACGCCGATGATGACCTGTTCTTCTTCATTCAGGATAACACTCTTGTCTTTTCCGACAAAAATCACATCAGGTTGAAGAGCATTGTGTTCATTCAGAACAACATCGAGGGGAGCAAAGAAAACTTCACCTGCTTTGGTAACTTCAATATGCTTTTCAAATGCAAATGAGATTTTGCGGACAATTCGCTGATGCTGGATGGTGGGGGAGCCTTTTCTCATTAGTATACCATTTAGTAGCTCATACTGGAAGTTGTCGTCCTCGGCAAACTCCATTTCTCGGTACTCTTGGTAAGTTATTGTCTTTTCTAAAACTTCCATATTGTTATTGTCATTTTTACAGAATCCATTGCAAGTTAAACATTTTCCAATGAAAGTAAAAGCTATCCTCGAAACCTGCCTCTATGCCACCGATCTCCATGCCATAGAAACGTTTTACAAAAACGTCCTCGGCCTCAATGCCTTTTCCAAACGAGAGGGGCGAAGCGTTTTTTTCCGCTGCGGCGATACCGTCCTTTTGTATTTCAACCCTGACAATACAAGTCAAATTCCTGTGGAGGTAAATGGTCAAAAAATACCCATACACGGAACGAAAGGAGAGGGGCATGTTTGTTTTAAAATAAAAAATTCAGAAATACCCGAATGGCGAAATTGGCTCAAAGAAAAAGACATAGAAATTGAATCGGAAGTGACTTGGGAAAATGGGGCGCAATCCATTTATTTTCGTGACCCCGCAGGGAATTGCTTGGAAGTGGCTTCGCCAAAACTGTGGGGTTTGCCCGAATGATTCAACGCAAGGGTGCAAGGATCGCAAAGTTTTAAATGTTTGTCTTGCGTTCCCTTGCGATCCTTGCACCCTTGTGTTGAACTATCCTAAATTCGCTGCTCAAATCAAACCACCTAAATGGCAACAGCAGAACATAAACGCCTCCAGGAAAACTATTCAGGTAAAAGGAACTGGCTCAAATGGGGTCCCTACCTCAGCGAACGGCAATGGGGTACGGTACGGGAAGATTACAGCGAAAAAGGGACGCCTTGGGAGTATTTCCCTTTCGACCATGCCCGCAGCCGTGCCTACCGCTGGGGGGAAGATGGCATAGCAGGTATTTGCGATGAATTTTGCAATATTTGTTTTGGAGTGGCGCTGTGGAATGGAAAGGACCCATTTATCAAAGAGCGTTTATTTGGATTAAATGGAAAAGAGGGCAACCACGGCGAGGATGTGAAAGAGCTGTATTATTATTTAGATAATACGCCATCGCACGCCTATATGAAGCACCTTTATAAATATCCGCATGCTGCATTTCCTTATAAAGATTTATTAGAACAAAACAAACGACGCACAAGAGAAGAACCCGAATATGAAATATTGGATACTGGCGTTTTTGAAGGCGATAAATATTTCGACGTTTTTACCGAATATGCCAAAGCGGACGAGGAAGATATTTTAATAAAAATAACTATTTACAACAGGGACGAAAGAAAAGCGCCGTTAACGCTTTTGCCGACTTTATGGCTGCGAAATTTATGGGGTTTTAATTTAATAAAAAATAAACCCAGTATTAATTTTGAAGAAACGAACGAGGAATATGGTTCAGTAAAAATAGATCACGAAAAATTAGGCGATTATTATTTTTATTTTGAAAAACCAGAACGGCGATTATTTACAGAAAATGAAACCAATGCAGAACGGCTTTTTAATTTCCCAAATGAATCTGATGTCGTAAAGGACAGTTTCAATGATGCAGTGATTAATGATGATTTTTCAAAAGTTGAAATTAAAAATACTGGGACTAAATTTTCACCCTATTATTATTTTGAAATAAATGGTTTCAAAAAAGTAGAACTGCGTTTGCGTTTGTCAAAAAATAAAAAAAATAAAAACCCATTAAAAAAAGATTTTGAAAAAATATTTATCCAAAGAAAAAAAGAGGCGGACGAATTTTACGATTCTTTATTTTCAATAAATAAAAAGGAAGAAGATTTAAAAAATATTTCTCGGCAAGCATTGGCGGGCATGCTTTGGACAAAACAATATTTCAACATAGATATGACCCGCTGGCTGAATGGCGACCCTGGCCAACCCGCCCCGCCCAAACTCCGCAAAAAAGGACGCAACGCCAAATGGCCAACCCTCAAAAATGAGGATATTATTTCAATGCCTGATAAATGGGAATATCCGTGGTATGCCGCGTGGGACTTGGCTTTTCATTGTATCCCATTGGCACTGCTTGATGCGGAATTTGCTAAAAACCAATTGCTGCTTTTTCTGCGGGAATGGTACATGCACCCCAATGGGCAAATACCTGCCTATGAATGGAATTTCGGCGATGTGAACCCACCCGTACATGCATGGGGCTGCATGGAGGTTTACCGACTGGAGAAAAAGCAAACGGGTAGGGGAGACCTCCTTTTTCTGAAACGGGCCTTTCAAAAATTGCTGCTCAATTTCACCTGGTGGGTCAACCGCAAAGACCACAATGAAAATAATGTTTTTGAAGGTGGTTTCCTCGGCCTTGATAATATTGGTGTGTTCGATCGCAGTGAAGGTGTACCTGGTGGGGGTCTGCTCGAACAAGCCGACGGTACGGCGTGGATGGCGATGTACTGTCTGAATATGTTGGACATGGCGATTGAAATTGCTCAAGAAGACGCGGCTTATGAGGATATGGCTACTAAATTTTTGGAGCATTTTATTTATATCGCAGAAAGCCTCAATCATATCCATGAAGATTATGTGGGGTCATGGAGTGAGGAAGAAGGTTTTTTCTATGACATATTGGTTTTGCCGAGTGGCAAAAAAATACCTTTAAAAATTCGCTCGCTGGTCGGCCTTAGTACTTTATTCGCTACTTTAGAAATTGAAATTTCCCGCCTCGAAAAATTACCTGATTTTATGCGTCGATTGGAGGAATTCAGAAATTACCGCATAAAAAATAAATCATACATCGTCATTGAAAAATTAAATAAAGGAGAGGATATTTTATTGTCATTAATTCCCCGAAGACGTTTGGAAAAAATGCTTCGGGCATTGCTCGATGAAAAAGAATTTTTAGCCCCGCATGGTGTTCGTTCTTTATCTAAAATTCATGAAACACCTTATGTAGTAAAAATAGACGGCGAATATTTGAAATTAAAATACGAGCCTGCCGAAAGTGAGACGCCTTTGTTCGGTGGCAATTCCAATTGGCGGGGCCCTATTTGGTTGCCGATGAATTATTTAATTATTGAGTCGCTGCGGATGTACTATGCGCATTATCAGGAAGAATTAAAAGTGGAATTTTCGACAGGCAGCGACCAATGGTTTAATTTAAAAGAAGTGGCCGATTTGCTTTCTGAACGGTTAATTAATTTGTTCAAAGCAGATGAAGCAGGTCATCGCCCATCGCATGGCGAAGATTGGATTTATCAGCACAACCCCCATTTTAAAGATCTGATTTTGTTTTATGAATTTTTTGATGGGGATAATGGTCGTGGGGTAGGGGCTTCTCATCAGACGGGGTGGACGGGGTTGGTTGCGACGTTGATTCAGGAAATGTAAATCTGTTAGATTTTTTAAAATCTAACAGATTTCAGATTCAACTATCCACATAAATCATTTGTTCGTTTTCCTCCCCCTTTACTACCTTTGATAATCACAATGCACAAACCTTATGAATTTGAAGTATTACCTTTTCTTATTAACCTTGACCATTTTCCTCGCATCTTCTTGCGCCAATTACAAATACAACTTAGCTGACGACGCCAAGGGCTGGGAGCAAAAAATGCCTGATCCTTCTTTGAAAGTGGAGCATACCGTTTACCTCGTGGGCGATGCTGGCAAAGCCAAATTGGGTGAAACGCCACCAACCCTCAAATACCTTAAAAGTGTTTTGGCCAATGAATCCGAAAACAGTTCTGTCCTGTTTTTAGGTGATAATGTGTATCCGCGGGGCTTGGTAGGTGAGAATGATGAAGATCGAGTGTTGACGGAACACCGCCTCAAAGTACAACTGGAAACCCTTGACGACTACAAAGGCAATCCAGTTTTTATTCCTGGTAATCACGATTGGTACTCGGGTATGAAAGGATTGAAGCGACAAGCGAAATATGTCAATAAATACATCAACAAGCAGCGGGGAGTAAATGATAAGGACGACAAGGATTGGGAGAAATATTTCCTTCCTGAAGATGGTTGCCCTGGACCAGAGGTCATTGAAATAAGCAAAAAGCTTGTTATTATAGTAGTGGACTCGCAGTGGTGGCTTGAGGATTGGAGCAAACAGCCAAAAATCAATGACGAATGTCTGGCCAAGAGCCGCGAGATGTTTGAATATTTATTTTTAAATGCAGTTAAAAAATACAGAAGTAGGAATATTGTAATTGCCGCTCATCATCCTGCCTTTACGAATGGCCCTCATGGGGGAGATTTTACCGTTAAGGAGCATATTTTCCCACTGACCCAAATTTCTGATAACCTTTATATTCCACTACCGGGTTTAGGGTCAATTGTAGCATTGCTGCGCGGTTCGATTGGAACTAAGCAAGATCCCTCTCATCAGCTTTACAAAGATTTGACGAGAACCATGCTGACCAGTGCCAACACCTTTGGCAGCTTTCTATTTGTTGCTGGGCACGAGCATAATTTACAGTATTTGGAAAATGGCCAGCAGAAATTTATTGTCAGTGGCGCAGGTTCGCAAAAAGATCCAAGTCGGATTGGTAAGGGGGCTAAATTTGCCTATGGCACAATGGGGTATTCTACCCTTGATTTTTATGAAAACGGCGAGGCATGGGTGCAATTCTGGCAACCCAATGATGATGGCACCGATGCTAAAGTTGTTTACCGCCAAAAAGTAAAAGATGAGTTGGCCATTATAGAGGAAAACATACCGACTTCTTTCCCTGAATTTGAAAAAGGCTTGGACAGCGTTGAGGTTTTTGCGGTGAAAAATAATGTGCCTGAAGCAGGGCCAATGCACAAGTTTTTCCTCGGCAACCACTACCGTGAAGTTTATTTGGAAAAATACAAATTTCCGACCCTTGATCTGACCAAATTCGACGGAGGTGTTGAACCTGTGAAAAGGGGAGGGGGTAGCCAAACCAATTCTTTGCGTTTGCAAAACCCCAAGACGGGAAAGCAATTTGCCATGCGCGACCTAACCAAAGATGCATCTCGTATTTTGCCCTATCCATTGAATAAAATGACGGCAGCGGTTTTCATTTTGGAGGACAACTTTCTTTCCTCTCATCCATTTGCGCCTACTTGTATTCCACCGATGGCAGACGCCGTGAACGTCTATCACACCACACCTAATTTTTACTATGTACCAAAACAACCAGCCCTCGGCGTCAACAATGACATTTTTGGAGGCGGGGTTTATTTGGTGGAAGAGCGCCCTGCGGGGGATTACAGCGATGCGGAAGTTTTTGGAGGTTCAGAAAAAATTATCAGCACATTTGACGTGGGGGAGAAAGTTACCAAAAACAATGATCATAAAGTAGATCAGCCATGGGCTCTTCGCAGCCGCCTTTTTGACATCCTGCTCGGTGATTTTGACCGTCACGATGACCAGTGGCGCTGGGCGAGTTTTAAAGAGGATGGTAAAAAAATCTACCGCCCGATTCCCCGCGACCGAGACCAGCCTTTTGGGAAATACGATGGCTTGTTGATCCGCTTGGCCAATTTCGTTGACCCATTTGCAAAACAACTAAGAGTATATGGACCGGAAATAAAAAATATCAAGCACCTGGCTTTTAGTTCGCTTTCGTTCGACAACTCATTTATCAATGAACTCGAATGGCCGGAATGGGAAAAAGAAGTCAAGTTCATGCAGGCCAATCTAACCGATGAAATTATAGACGATGCTTTTGAGGTATGGCCAGAAGAAGTACAAGACCTTACTGCCGACCATATTAAAATGTCCCTCAAAAAGAGAAGGGATGACCTGATGAAACATGCCCGTGATTTTTACGAAGTGTTGTCAAAAGAAGTGGATGTGTACGGTACTGATAAAAATGAATTATTTGAAATAGAACGCCTTGACGACGAGCGCACTCGGGTTTCAGTTTGGGAAATTTCCGAAAAGAAAGGAAAGAAGCAGGAGAAGGTGTATGAGCGAATTTTCGAAAGATCAGTGACTAAAGAAGTCCATTTATTTGGCATTGGCGATGAAGACAAATTTCATGTAACAGGCGATGTCAGTAAGGGCATAAAAATACGCTGCATCGGCGGCCTTGGAAATGATGAATTTATTGATGAATCGAAAGTAAGTGGGCCTGGCAAAAAGACTTTATTCTACGATGACCTTCGAAAGAACGATCTAACCCTTGGCACAGAAGCTAAGGACAAGCGAACCAAGCAGCGGGAATACAACCTCTATGACCGTCGCTCCATAGATCATGATTATGATCTTTTCATTCCGCTGCCTATAATTGGTTCTAACCCCGACGATGGATTCCTGCTAGGTTTCGGGGGTGTATTGACGACTTACAAGTACAGAAAGATTCCTTACTCTACCTTACATACTTTTTATTCGAGTCATGCATTTGCAACCAATGGTGTCAACCTTGAATATACTGGAGATTATTTAGAGGTATTTGGCACTTGGGATTTTTATATGGAGGGTATGTTCCGAACTCCTTCCTTCGCTTTCAATTATTTTGGTGATGGGAATGATATGCCTAAGGAGAGAAGCGATATTGATTTCTACCGTACTCGTCAAAGCAAAGTTTATGTTGCTCCTGCCTTTAAAAAAAGGATTGCAGGGGATGCCGGCTTTTTCCGCATTGGGCCAGTGTTTGATTTGACGGATATTGAAGCGACGTCGGGTCGCTTTTTGAGGGATACCGAATTTGGTCTTGGCCTTGAAACAACGGATGACATCTTCAAAAGGAAATATTACGGAGGCCTTGAATTAGGGTTGGAGTTTTCCAGCCTGGACAATATTTTCAACCCTAAACGAGGTGTTGAATTCATCAGCCATATTAACTGGTTGACTAACTTGGATGATGATGGCGAGTACCGATCTTTCAATGCTGAACTTTCCATTTTCCAGCCTATCAACCAAATTGAGACGGTCATCTTTGCCACAAGGGTAGGTTTTGGGACCAATATAGGAGATGAGTTTGAGTTTTTCCAACAGCAACGCATTGGAGGCGGCAGAACCGCCAACCTTCGTGGCTATCGTTCCGACCGCTTCTTTGGTAAAACGGCTTATTGGCAAAACCTCGACTTACGTGCGAAACTATTTAGCAGTTACAATCGCACATTGCCCTTCACCTTGGGTCTTTTCGCAGGGTTCGATTACGGAAGAGTGTGGCTCAAAAATGATACTTCTGATGCTTGGCATTATAGTTATGGAGGCGGTCTTTATATTTCTCCTGTCGATTTGCTAACCATGTCTTTCGGTCTCTATCAACCAAAAGAGGACAATGAAGATGGCCCACGCTTTACATTTGCTATGGGTATGGGATTTTGATAATTGGTAATGACTGATGCATAATGACTAATATTCAATCAGGAATAAATTAGTCATTCGTCATTATGCATTCGTCATTATTTGAAAACCAATGACGAAATGAAAATAATCAGCTGCCTCCGGCTATTCCTTTTTTCTACTTGCCTGTTTTTATCGAATAGCATTTTTGCACAAAAAATGACTCACCAAGTTTTCATGTTCGGCAACCTCGCCGATGTGCCAGATAAAAATGCGTTCATCAATCAGTTAGATGAGCTTTTTGGAGAAACACGAGTTCCTTTTACGCTAATTCTTAACGGAGATATGGTCAATGTTAAAGTCGGAGATAATGACCATCAGGATCAGATTGATCCCATTTTTAAAATAGCTGACTTAGTACAAATATATCCTGATGGTCATCTCATTATTGTACCTGGTGATCGGGAGTGGAATAAAAGCCAAAGGGGAGGGGAGAAGAGCCTTCGCAATTTGGAGAAACGGGTAAAAGATTATTTAAAATCAAAAAAATACAAACGGTCAAAATGGTCGATAAAAGATGGCTGCCCAGGGCCGGAAACTTTTGAAATAGATGAAAGCCTCGCCATCATAACCCTCAATACCCAGTGGTGGAATCACCCGTTCGATAAGCCCCGCCCTGCGGATGCTTTGTGCGAAGGACTTTCTGAGGAAAACTTAAAAGGAGAAATAGAAGATGCAGTGGAAGATTTCAATGACCGCAATGTTTTGATCGTTGGACATCATCCATTCTTTTCTGCAGGGAATTACGGTGGGCAGTTTTCTTTTGGCGACCACTTCAAGCCTTTGCCTGTAGTTGGCCTGTTTGTTACCTCCTTTCACGCTAATGCAGGCGACCATGAAGACCTCGTTAACGAGCGGCTGCACCCTTTCGTCAATGTCATGAAAAACCTTTTTTATTTTCATGAAAATTTGATCTATGCATCGGCGCATGAAAAAAACCAGCAGATTTTAGAAGGGAGTGACAATTATGTTATTAATAGTGGAGCGCCAAATAAATCTAAATATGCTGGTAAGGTTAAACAGACAGTCTATAAGGAAAAAGCAGCTGGCATCATGCGATTGGATTATTATGACAATGGGCATGTGGATGGTATTTTCTTACAAAATGCTAATGGTGCATTTCAGCAAAAAAGCAAGCACGCCCTTTTTCATAGCTCTTGTACAGACGACCCTCCCACAGGAGATGATATAATATTCAATACAGCATATGCACCTTGCAAAACAGGCGCAAGGGCGCTGAGCCAAATGCAGTTCAAGTATTCGGTGAATGCTGAAATTCCGGCAGGAACAGGTTATGAGGCCAAAGGGATGAAACGCTTTTTATTCGGAGAACATTACAGATCTACTTGGGCAGAAAAAGTCTCTATCCCTTACCTTGATTTAGATGAAACTTATGATGGGTTGACCATTTTCAAAAAAGGAGGTGGCCGCCAAACAACTTCCCTAAAGTTCCGTGCAGGCGATGGCTCGATTTATACTTTCCGCTCTGTGGACAAAGACCCAACCAAGGCGTTGAATTATATTTTGAAAAATACGCTTGCCGCACCTGTTGTTCAGGATTTCACTTCTACCCAACATCCTTATGGCGCAATGGTCGCCGCACCTTTGCTCGACGAACTCAATATACTCCACGCAACTCCAACCCTTTACCGCCTGCCGGATGATGCAAAACTTGGCCCTTTTCGTAAAAAATATGGCAACCTTTTCGGCATGTTGGAAGAAAGCCCCGGCAAGCCAAACAATGCAGGAGAACATTACTTTGGCGCAGATGGCATAGATCAAAGTGTGGAAATGTTTAAACGGATTTTTAAAGATCAGGATGCCCATATTCAGCTCGATGAATTTATCAGGGCAAGGCTGTTTGACATTTGGGTAGGAGATTGGAGCAAGCATGAAGACAATTGGAAATGGGCCATGTACAAAACAGATAAAGGCCACCTGTACCGACCCATTCCCCGCGATAGAGATCATGTTTTTTCTCTGCAGGATGGCCTCATTAACTGGCTGGCCGACCGCAGGTTTGGTATGCAAAACATCGAAAACTTTGGCCATGATTTTTCAGACATCCGTTCGCTCACCTTTCAGGCCAAACACATGGATCGCTTCTTAATGCAAGAGGCTACTCGCCAAATGTACCTCGATCAGGCAAAGTATATTCAAGAAAATATTTCTGAAAAAGACATTGAAGATGCCATCAAAAAACTGCCTCCAGAAGTAATTCCCCTATCGGGAAATGAAATAGAAGCCAAACTCAAAAACCGCATCAAACATCTTCACGAAGCAGCCGAAACTTATTATTGGCTCCTCAATAGAGAGGTAGATGTTACTGGCTCAAAAGAAGAAGAGTATTTTGAAATAACCCATCAAACAGACGGGTCTGTTCGAGTGCAGAAGTATAATGTTACCAGTTTTGAGAAAGGTGATAAATTATTGTACGACCGAACTTTTATTCCAAGCGAAACTAAAGAAGTAAGAATATGGGGGTTGGCAAAGGATGATATTTTCCATGTTGTTGGAAATGGCAACGAAAAAAAAATTAAGGTGCGCGTATTCGGCGGTCCCGGGGATGATATTTTCAGAGATGAATCTACAGCGAAAACGCTTTTTTATGACAAGGGTAAAGGAACCAATTTCGAATCGGTTAAAGGAG
>CBDCVJ010000027.1:0-47786 GCA_965222975.1 Saprospiraceae bacterium
TCGGAAATTGTATCCCCATGTTTCCAATAAGGCGCACATGGAAGGTTGTTGACGGAAGTGGAAAGACCAGTGTTTGTGAGCAAATAATAGACAAACAGGACACACAAGCCCCCATTATGAACTGCATCAATTCAGTTGCTATTACGCCTTCGGCAAATGGCAGTTATGATTTTTCCCAAGGAGAAATAGATTCCTTTGGAGCAGGTTCGGCAGATGATTGTGGAACGGTCAGTTTCAGCATCTCCCAAAGCCATTTCACTTGCGCCGATGCAGGTTTCCAAGTAGTGAATTTGATTGGCATCGATGATTGCGGCAATGCTGCTTCCTGCGAAATCAATGTGACCATCAACCCATTTTTGCAACTGGTGAGCAGCACTGTAATCAATGAATCATGTGCGGGGGAAGGTGATGGGGAAATATTCCTCGAAGCCACCGCGCTGGGCGGGGAAATAAATTATTCGATTGACGGGGGCGACAATTTTTTCGTGGATGGCCATTTCACCAATCTCACTTCAGGTATGTACGATATGGTCATAAAAGTAGAAGGCATCACGGAAGTCTGTGAAATCACAGGGACAAAGGAAGTAGGCGCTGATATACCTGGTCTTACTTGGTATGAAGATGCCGATGGCGATGGCTTCCATAGTGGCAACAGTCTGCAAAGCTGCGACTCCATCCCCGGTCATTCGACTTCGGCCATGCCTGGCGACTGTAATGACAGCAACCCTGCTATTTTCCCCGGCGCTGCCGAAATATGCGATGGCTTTGACAGCGACTGCGATGGCCAAACACCTGCCACTGAATTGGACACTGACGCTGACGGTCACCGCCCCTGTGACGGCGACTGCGACGACAACAATGCCACTATTTATCCTAATGCACCAGAGCTATGTGATGGCCTCGACAATGATTGCAATGCCAACATCCCTGCTGAGGAAACTGACGCCGATGCCGACGGCCACCGCCTCTGCGACAATGACTGCAACGACAACGATGCTGCCATTTACCCCAACGCACCAGAAGTCTGCGATGGGAAAGACAACGACTGCAACAGTGCCACCGACGAAGGTCCACCAGAGACTTATATCGGCAATGTCACATTCAACTCCCAAGCCGAACTCGACGCTTGGCTGCCCTGCTTCAATGTGATAGATGGCAATGTGACCATTATCGGTACGGACATAGACACCCTCGGTCCACTTTCGAATATCGTAGAAATAACAGGATCGTTGACTATCCACACCAATAATCTATTGGAAACGTTAAATGGCCTGGAAAACTTACTGACTGTAGGTGACTCACTCTCCATCTATCTTAATTCTGATCTGATGAACTGCTGCGCCATTGATAGCCTTTTAGAAATTGGTGGTGTGCAAAATGAAGTCATTATCAACAACAATGACCCGGATTCCTACTGCAACAGCGAGTCCGGCATCTTGGACAATTGCCCGTTGTTTTCATCGGTCGGTGATCTTTCCGATCTGCGGGACACTCGGTTATTCCTTTTCCCCAATCCGACCACTGGCGAAGTGACGGCTGTTTTTAACCGAACAAAAAAAGACGCATCCTTACAAATCCGGGATGTGTTGGGCAGGCTTGTTTTTTCGGAAAAACTTATGGCTGGTACTGAACAGCTGGTCATCCAATTAAGAAAAGAAGGGCTTTCGGACGGGGTTTATTTTGTTTCGGTTTTGGATGATGGGGTTTTGGTTTCGGGGGAGCTGGTGGTGGTTGGGGAGTGAGGGACGAGGTGACCTCTTTTTTCACTTGCTACACTTTCAAATTTTAGATAATGATCAGGAGGCGAGAAAAGATATCTTCTCATTGAGGGGGTTGAAAAAAGATTTATAGCCACGATTTTTGGGTAGAAAAACCTATTTTTGTAAAAATGATCAAAACAAAATAATGACCGAACAGGAAAAGAGAAAACTTGAACAAGAACACCAATACCTTTTAACCTTGTTGGACTTTTACGCAAAAAATAGGGCTTTGATTACACGAATGAACGACCAGCAATACAAAGATTATATTGATGACATTCTTGATGAAATAAACCGCATTAAAAAATTATTAAACCCCGAAGATGGCAAGAATTTAAAATAATCAACTCAATTACTATGACAGCAAAACAGGAAATAAATAATTGGAAAGAGGAATTCTGCAAACTAAACACGGTTGCTGAACGGGAAGCATTTAAAGAAAAAATGTATGCTTCGCTTGGTAACAAAAACGCAGATGAACTAGCAGAGGGATTATTGGCCTTAAAGAATACAGCTCGTGAAATTCGGATTCGAGCAGAAAAGCAAAACAGGGCTACTTCTATTGAAGTTTTTCCCACCTCAGAAAAAGACAAGAAGATGTTGGAAGCATTATTGGTGCGGATGAATATCCCATATAAGATTAGCGCATAATAATATAATTCAGGATCATTTTGTAATTAGTAAAGTACCCTAATTTTATATTTGACTACCAGTTTATACACTTACTCATTTATTTATGAAATTACCACATGATCTCGAAAAATTCTTAAGGCAATCCAAAGTTATAATCTACTACTCACTTGTTTATTGAAAAAATTCATCCCTCTATAGAAATGCAATACCCTTACATTAATTATTCTCAATCTCAAATACAAACAATTCCATCGCCCCTTTCAAACTCGTAAAATGATCCCCATTAATACCAATCAACTGAATTTTTCGATGATTTAAAATGGGATATAAATCATTGACAAAATCCTTTATTTCTTCATAATCATCTTCTTTGCCAATATACATGAGGTGTGGGCGCACCATATTGTCCAAAGCATAAACGGGTAGCCTGAAATAATTTTCGAGTTCATCTTCAATGTTATAAGGTACCCATCCTTCCTCTTCCGTCCAATATTCGATCGAGCCGATATCATAAAGTCCAGCGCTGCTCCCTGATTTATTAATAGGCAGATCGGGATGAAGGGAAAGGTGCAAAGACATAGCTCCACCAATGCTGTGGCCAAAAACAAAAATGCTATCCCTTTTCACAAAAGGCTGTTTGACCAACCAATAGATTGCTGCTTTGGCATCGGCCACTTCTCCCATAAATAATTCAAAATGACCTCCATTCCCATTTTCTCCACGATATGATGGAGCAAAAACAATAAAACCAGCATAGGTAAATGGAGCACAGTTAAGCACGTCAGAATAGCCTAATGAAAAACCACCATGTAAATAAACGACTGCTGGTTTCTTTTTTCCCTTTTCAACATGCTTGGTATTTAATAACCCTTTTAATTTTAAATTACCAGAAGGGTAATGAATTAATTTAATGCCGTTTTGGATGCTATCGAATTCTTCAAAGGGTTGTGGTGCTTTTTCTTTTTTGGTGAGGATGGTTTTGAAATTTTTCCACTCTTTGAAATATTCCGTTTCGGACAAACCATTTTCAGTGGCTGGAGGATTAGAGCAGCATATCAACGAGATTAATATTGCAAAAAATAAAGGAAGGTTTTTGGACATTATATTTTTTTATGTGATTTTCAGCAAAAGTAATTATGTATTTCCCGCCAACGTTGCATCCACAATGAAAAATTTATCAACATGAAAAACATACTCCTATTTACCCCCCTCATGTTATTGTTAATTGCCTGTACCCGGAAAAGATTTACCTGTGACGGTTCAATGGTTGTAAAACCCTTTCAGGAAACAGAATGGGTTTGTGGTCATAGTGTTGAGATGGAATACAAAGAATGGTACATGGAGTCCAAAAAGGAATTAATATTTTTAATTGACCGAGGGTCGCTTTGTTCAAACAGTGCAATCGAGGTAATTATAAGCATAAACGGAAAAGAGTCAAGGGATACAATCATTGACCCAAAATGGTACCGGTCATTTGTCGTTCCACAAGATGATATTTTTGCCATACAAACAAATGTAATAACAGTGAATAAAAAAGTATGCAAATGGTTGGGGCAAGCCAAATGTACAGTCCTTTTTGAATAAGCTACTATACACTAAATTACTATACACTTTTTCAAGGCCAGAAAAAAACATAAGGAGAGAGGTGGGCAAAAAAGGAAAAAAATTCATTTTTTCCTTTTTTGCCCACCTCTCTCCGAAATTCTCCTTCTCTTAGGCCATGAAAAACAGTTTTTTCAAAAAAGTGTATAGTGGCTTAACTATACACTTATGAAAACAAGTCATTTTTAAAAGTGTATAGTAGCTTATTAAATAATGAAAAATACAAAAGAAAAACAAGATGAGAGGCATTTGAACATATTCAAACAATAATATATTTCATCCTCCATGTGCAGCATTTTCCCAAAACCCTGCACCTTTAAGAGCAGAAGCAAATCATTTATTAATGGATACGAACGAGATAGTAAAAGCATGCCTCCAAGGCGACGAGCGGGCACAGCAGCGTTTTTACGATCAGTACAAAGTAAAAATGTATGGCTTGTGTCTCCGGTTCGCTACCAGCCAGGCCGAGGCGGAGGACATGCTGATGGAAGGATTTTACAAAGTGTTCCGTGACCTTGGGCAGTTTAAGGGGCAATGCCCTTTGGAGGCTTGGGTGCGGAAAGTGATGGTCAATGCAGCTTTGATGCACCTGAGGAAAAAGCACCGGAACTTAACAATGGCCACCACTCTTGATGAAGTTCCCGATCATATGGTTGCCCAAAATGACTTTCTCGAAAATTTGGACGCAATGGCGATCATTTCCCTAATCCAACAATTGCCACCGGGCTTTCGAACCGTTTTCAATCTATTTGCCATTGAGGGTTATTCTCACAGGGAAATCGGCGAACAATTGGACATTACCGAAAGCACTTCCCGCTCCCAGTATACGAGAGCCAAAAAGGCATTGCAAAAATTGGTCATCGACCAGGGTATCGTAAATGCCAAACCGTAGCCGGGAAATTTATTTCCCGAATGCTTTTCTATTGGGAAATAAATTTCCCAACTACCTGGATTTTAAATGATTGCTTCCTCTTAAAAAGAGATTGAGAAATTGAGAGTTTGAGAAATTACACTGACCTAAAAAATACATTTTCTCAAACTCTCAAACTCTCAAACTCTCAAACTCTCAAATTCTAAAAACATGGAAAATAATTTTGAAAATTCAATCAGAAATAAGGTCGAGCAATTTGATGGGATGCCGCCAGAAAAATTGTGGACTAATATTTCTCAAAAATTAAAAAATAATCCAATGGAAAATAAATCAATTAATAATTCAAAAAAAATATGGCTTGGCGTAGCCGCATTAGTTGTCATTATTTTAGCCGCTATATTTTGGAAATTAAATACTTCCGAAATTAGGGAAACTCCTGCCTCTACCGACCCGCCTATTGCTATGAACGTAACAGCAGAAGGCAATGGCACAACGGCCAATGATATGTTCCCGACCGAGCTTGAAAAGGCCGGGCGCCAGAACAAGGGCATCATGGCTTATGTCTGTATGGAAAATTGCAGGTTTTGTGAAAAATTTGTCAAGGAAACGCTTTCCTTGCCGGAAGTCCATGAATATTTGGAAGAACGCTTTATCCAGGTAGCTGTTGACTTGAGAGACAAAAAGAACCATCCCTTTTTAAAAGAACACGATACGAATGCCGCCCCAAGCGCTTTGTTTTTTGGATCGGACGGGAGGTTTCTGGCAAAAAGCAGAGGGGCCATGTCAACCGACCAGTTTATGGAAATCGTAAACGAGGCATGGGATCAAATTTCGGGTGGGGGCAATGCCGATTTAAAAAGAAATATTTCACCTGAAATAAAAATATTCCCCAACCCAAACAATGGCCATTTTAATTTCCAATTAAATGCAGCAACAGAAGCGCCTATTTCTATAAATATAATTAACGAAAATGGCCAAAACGTTTACCAATTAAGTCATGGTAATTTTTCCGGATATTATGAAGATAAAATTGATTTGACGGAATATCCGAAAGGGATTTATTATATGCAGATCATGCAAGGGAAAAAATTGGTCACAGAGAAAATAATGGTGCAGTAGTTTTCTTGGTATGCTGCAGGCAGCTCGCAATTCAAAAAAAATCAAAGCATAATTTTTTATATAGAAAAGTGGGAACGCCGATGTAAAGCGTTCCCACTTTTTTTGATCTAAATAGATGACATTTCTCATCGCTTTCAAAAGATAGAAAAATTTATCTTGTGGCATCTCTTTTCTTTCGCAATAATTCTGTTGCGAAGAAACCAATACCCGCAGCGACAAATGCCCACAGGACGAAAATTTGCCATGCCGAACAGAGGGATCGTCGTCAGATACTTCGTTTTTCTGGCTGCTCCCATTGTGGCTGCCTACCTCATATTTTTCAAAGACCTCGACCCCGGCAATCCAGCTGTTACCAATACTTTGGCTGTAGCCATTGTGATGGCGCTTTGGTGGATCACGGAAATAGTGCCACTGGCAGTGACCTCGCTATTGCCGATTGCTTTATTTCCCATGCTGGGCATCATGGATGGAAGGGATGTGTCGGCTACTTATTTCAACCATGTGATATTTTTATTTATTGGCGGATTTTTGGTCGCCTTGGCTATTCAAAAATGGGATCTGCACAAACGGATTGCCTTGTATATTTTAAAAAAAGTGGGCAGCAGTCCTTCGAGGATTTTATTAGGGTTTATGAGCGGCACGGCTTTTTTGTCCTTGTGGATTTCCAACACGGCGACGGCCATGCTCATGGTGCCTATATTGCTTTCCATAATATATAAATTGGAGGACATCAACGGAAAGGAAACGATGAAACACTTCGCTGTGGGACTGCTGCTGTGTATTGCTTATAGCGCTTCCATTGGCGGTGCAGCTACGCTGGTCGGTACGCCACCAAACCTATCCTTTGCCCGTATATTTACAATCTACTTCCCAAATGCACCTGAAATATCTTTCGCCACCTGGTTCTTTTATGCTTTTCCAGTTACCGTAATTCTTTTCATCTTTTTATTTGCCTACCTGAATTTCATTTTTGTCAGAAAAAAAAGAGGTTGGAAAAGCATCAGCAGGGAAGACCTGAATCAAGATTACCAAGCACTTGGGCCGATGAATTTTGAAGAAAAAGTGCTGCTGACCGCTCTTATTGCATTGGCCGCGCTCTGGTTCTCAAGAGCCGACATTTTCATTGGTGATTTCAAGATTCCTGGATGGTCGGGCCTTTTTTCCAATCCAACTTTTTTCAACGACGGAACGGTCGCCATCTTTGTTGCCATTGCCCTTTTCCTCGTCCCTTCCAAACAAGAAAAAGGAACATTCCTCATGGACTGGAAAGCAGCTGAACATATTCCCTGGGAAATTATTCTGTTGTTTGGTGGCGGGTTTGCGCTGGCCAGTGGATTCAAAGAATCGGGGCTATCAGCCTGGTTCGGCAACCAATTGCAATGGCTACAGGGAGTTCATCCTCTTGTACTGATTTTATGCATTACTTTTTTGATCACTTTTCTCACCGAGGTCACCTCCAATACGGCTACTGTGGAAACATTGCTACCCATTTTGGCAGGACTGGCTATTAGTATTGAAGAAAATCCGCTGCTATTTATGTTGCCAGCTACGCTGGCAGGTTCAATGGCTTTTATGCTGCCCGTAGCCACGCCGCCCAACGCTATTGTTTTCGGGGCGAAACGACTACAGGTTTTTCAAATGGCAAAAACGGGTTTTATCATTAACCTCGTCGGGATTATTACTATTTCTTTAATTACTTATTATTTTGGTTCAGCTATTTTCGATATTGTCAGCGGTGAGTTTCCAGAATGGGCGAAAGAGCATTAGGTGAGGTAAGATTATTTAATAAATTAGTATTGAATACAACCAAACAAAAAGGAATTATATGGATATTCATATTTTGAAACCAAATCGTTCCTATAAATAAACTTCCTTATGGAAGAAAAATTAAAAGCCCAATTAATGGCTACATGGCAAAGAAACCAGAAGGTCAACAATCAGATATTGACAACAATTGATGAGGAGCATCTGCAACTTCCCATCTTAGGTAATAAAAGTTCAATCGCCGCCCAATTTGCCCATATCCACACTATCCGGTATTATAATATTGAAAAATTGGACAAATCGTTTTTAGGCGACATCCAAAAATTAAGCATTAAAAATGATTTAAATAAAGAAAAATTAATTAACCAATTAAATAATTCCGCAAATGCCATTTCCAACATAATAAATAATGCACCTTCTTTAATTAGCATAAAAGGTTATAAAAATGGGTATATCGGTTTTATAAGTTATTTAATCAATCACGAAGCACATCACCGGAGCAAAATATTATTGGCATTAAAACAAGGTGGTTTTGTTTTTACAAAAACTTTTAAATTCGATATTTGGAATTGGAAATAGCAGAATTGAATTAATTTACAAAATACATGAATGGTTTTTCAACAATTTTTAGCAAGTTTTCTATTTTTTCAGTCATTTTATTTATCGGTTTATGTTCCTGTCAACAAAGGGATAAGACAACCGAAATGGACAAATATTCTATTGAAAAAGAAGTCCGGAAAATGTTTGATGATTATCACCAAGCTATCAAAAAGGACGGCTTGAAAGGGGAGTTTAAATATTTGGACCAATCCGAAGATTTTTTCTGGGTGCCGCCAGGTTATACCTCTGCCTTACCATACGATTCAATTGTATCCATCTTAAGTGCTAATGCCGGTCTTTTTCAGTCCATAGAGTTTCATTGGGACACCCTGAAAGTGACCCCGCTCTCGAATACCATCGCCAATTTTACTGGAATTGTTGGTGGAACGATGACAGACACGGCGGGCATCAGCTCGACTGTTTCCATTATTGAAACTGGAGTAGCTATAAAACGGAAAGATGGTTGGAAACTATTAAGTGGGCAATCTGCTAATTTGCCACTTGGTAATTAATCCAGTTTTCCAACCGAACACCCCTCGTCCATTTTTGGACACCCATTTCATAAAAACAAATAAATAATATTTTATAAAATGCTGAAAAACAACACCTTAAAAGCATGGCATATCCATTGAAGAAACTGAAATCGGCGTTCGGAAAGTGCTGGGCGCATCGGTCACCCACATCGTTACGATGCTTTCAAAAGACTTTTTGAAACTGATCGGCCTATCGCTGTTGATAGCCCTGCCGTTGGGTTGGTACTTGATGGACGGTTGGCTGGAGAATTTTGCCTATCAGGTGGAATTGGGGTGGTGGGTGTTTGCGCTGGCAGGCGGCATTACCATCGTAGCGGCATTATTGACAGTTGGGTTTCAAAGTGCCAAGGCGGCTTTGGTAAATCCGGTGGAGAGTTTAAGAAGTGAATAATTCATGAAATAATGAAAACCAATATTTATCACATATTAAATGGTGACTGTTTAAAAGAACAATTTCCAAAAGAAATAAATGGCGAATTAATCGTCGCCAGAGAATGCCTTGTAGAGGGAGATGTCAGCGGTACATCGTTGGATGAGTTTTGGAAAAACAGGGCCAATTATTTATCAAAAAAATATCCTGAAAATAAATCAAATTATTTTTTAAAAACAGTTCCTGAATTTAAAAAAATAATAAGCATCCCCAATGATTCGGAAATTAATTTATGGTTTGAGGAAGATTTGTTTTGTCAGGTCAATTTATGGTTTTGTGCTTTTTTAATAAAAGCAAAAACAGCCAATTGTCAAATCAGTTTAGTTCGCCCTTTTACCATTGACTGGCGGGGTTTCGGTGCATTGTCTACAGATGAATTAATACAGGCTTATAACATCAAGAAGCCTTTAAACAAAGCCGCTATCGAATTATTGTCTAATTGCTGGGAGGCATTTAAAAAGCATGATTTAAAATTATTGAAAAAGCTATCGTTCAGGGATTTGGAAAATTTTCCTATGCTTCCAGAAGTGGTGCAGGCCCATGCTGACCGCTTTTCCCAAAATGGTCAATTAGGGCGACCTGAACGGGCATTGCTAAAAATAATTGAAGAATATAATACCCGTCAATTCGGAGATATATTTCGCATATTTTCCAAAAAAGAGGGCATTTATGGATTTGGAGATGTACAGGTAAAAAACATTTTCGATAATCTTATTCAAAATTCCAGTCGATAATTCAGCACCGGTATCAGTCCAGTCTGCAATTCATCGGAAATCCAGATTTTACCTTCCACATTTTCGACGTGCTGTTGATTGCGGGAAAAGACATTCAACCGATCCGTGATGTTTTGAATATTCAAGGAAAGATATTGCATCTGCTTTCTGGGCATGCGGTAATTGATGCCAAGATCAATGCGGTAGTAAGCAGGTAAATGTTTTGAAAAAACATTTTTTGAAAAAACAGTGCGCTGTTGTTCGAGGCTTGCCTCCCGGTCAATCGGTGTGTAGCGCTGGCCGCCGTTCATCAGGAAACGCGCGTTGAGACCGAGGGTGTTGTGCTTGGTTTTCCCCACTAAAAACTCTTTGCCGCCAGTCATGAGCAGGTTGTATCCTGTATTGAAACGAGTGCTGTGCCAATGCCCCTCCAATGTCTTGTATTTTGATTGAAAAACCGAGGCGTTCAAGATGAGATAATACTGCCGATGGAAGCGACGTTCCAAATTCATGTCAATGCCATAGTTCAGCCCCTCCCCCTTTCCTACCAACACATCGGGGCGGAAAAAGGCATCGAAAAAATCTTGGTTCAATAAAGCAAATGTGCTGGTCGAATCTCTGCTCACAGGCAGATTGACGAGGTGTTGATAATATGCCTCTGTGTGTAGCGACCACGCCTCGCCCAATTGAACCCGATGCCCCAGTACGAGATGGCGGGCATTTTGTAAGGGCAGTTGTCGATAAAGCTGCGAACCGTTTTCTTTTCTCACAAAATATAACGCCAATGCCTCAGTACGGCTGTGCCTACCGATGCCAAAGGTCAGTTCCTGTCGCTCTGAGAGTTTGTACTTTAAGCCAAGCCTCGGTTCTATTTCCGTATCATTGTTAAAGTCAAAATGGGTAATATGTGCGCCGATGTTTAATGTCAGCCGTGGAGTCAGGGTGGCTTTCCACTGGGCATAGGCTTGTAGCAGATTGGCCGAACCGTTGTCGTCGAGGAAGGTCGTCCATTCACCTGTGAAGATCCGTTGGGGGAAACCATTCACTTCGGTGAATTCATAGTTTTCCTCCCGCATCTTCAGCCCGTAACCAAGGCGGCTGGCTATGCCCCCGATGCGTAGCAAGTGCTTTGCATTGAATTTGTGGTTGAGTAGGATGGATGCCCGTGCCGCTCGGTCGGTAAAGGTTTCATCATATCTTTTTTGTAAAGACTCGCCATTCTCGGCAAAGGCTTCTTCATATTCCAAATTGGCGATACTGGCCGAGAGAATGGTCTTGAGGTAGGTTTTTTCAGAAAGAAAATAAAGGTGCGAAAGACCAATAATGCCTGTTTGTCCAGTATCCTTGAACTGTTCCTGACGCGCAAAGGGTACGGGAATTTTTATCAACTCTTCGTCCACAAAAGAACCACCGAGGCCAAACAGGCTAAACGTACCGCTTTTCTCTGTGGGCAAAAACAGCTTGAATGAGAGGTCTTGGAAATCAGGGATGCTGCCTCCATCGGGACTCAGTCCCAGCCTATCCAAAATGCCAAGGGTCGAATAACGATAGTTGGCAAGATAGGAAGCCTCACCGCCCTTTCGGAAAGGCCCTTCCGTCGCCACATCAAGGCCAAGCAGTCCCAATTGAACGGCAGTTTCCCGCTTATGGTGGTTGCCTTTTCGCATGCGAATGTCCATCACTCCAGAAAGGGCATTGCCGTATTCCGCTGGAAAAGCTGCGGTGAAAAAATCGGATGTGGACATGGCATTGGCGCTCAACATACTGATACCGCCACCTGAACCCCCTCGTGTGGCGAAGTGGTTGGGGTTCGGTATTTCGATACCCTCCAGCCGCCAGAGCATGCCACTTGGTGCATTGCCCCTGATGACGAGGTCGTTCAGAATGTCGTCGTTGCTGATAGCCACACCAGGGAAGTTGAGCGCCATGCGGGCAGGATCAGCGAAATTGGCGGGCTGCCGTTCGAGTGCTTCCATTGAAAAAGAGCGGGCACTCACTGTGGTCAGCTCATTGAGGGGACGGGCATTGGCAGTCGAGCTAACTTCCACTGTACCGAGTTCATTAACTGCTTCTTGCATTTCGAGGGTTAGTACCAATTCACGGGACTGGGTGAGTAGCAAACCTTCCATGCGGAGCGGTTGATACCCAAGGTAACTGGCCTCAATGCCGCGCCTGCCAACTGGTACGCTGGAGATTTCAAACTGTCCATCGGCATCACTAACTGCGGCCAAAGCTGCATCGCTGCCAATGACCTGCACCACAGCTCCAACGAGTGGTGTTTTGGAATCGCGGTCAACGATGCTGCCACGGATGGTTTGTTGAGCGATAGCTGTCATGCATAACATGGTCAGCCCCACAAGGACGGAGAGGATTTTCATTGCTTCAAGATTTTAGTTTAAATATTGTTGTGAATCAGGAATTAAAAAAAGAAACCTTTATCATAATAATTTTTGAATCACCAAGATTTAATCAAAACCGATACCCTACCAAGCCGCCAACATAAAACGCGTCTTTCTTTCCAACAACAACCCCCGTTTGCAATCCCACGCTGAACCTTGGATGGAAAAAGTATTGGTAATCTGCCCCAATGCCGGCACCAAAATAAGCGGTCGTTATTACATCATTCAAGTAGAAAGAGCCTTCGCCTGTGGGGAAATAAAGCAGATAATCACGCTCTCTGAATTGCACGCCAATGCCTGCTTCCACCCGTAACAAGTGCCTTTGCCGCTGATATAATTTATAGCTAATTTTTCCTTGCAGGTCGAACATCTCTTCACTGAAGCGTTCCGTCCTATTACCTATTTCAGTGAACAAAGGCTGATAATCACCATACGAAAAATTCAGCCCAACTTCCCATTTTTTCCCGAATAGGATAATATGCCCCAAACGTGATTTGCACTCCGTCATCGGCCTTCCGGTATGAGGCACCCACACCTGCTTGGAGGCGAATGGGCCGACGTTTTTTTCGGCTTTCCAGTTTGGGTGCATTTAATGGCAGGTTATTGTTTTTCAACAAAGACCTCATCGAAAACACTTTGTTAGGTAAGAGCTTTGTATTGTGCATGTAGGCCATACTACCCTCCAAACTCATCGGTATAGGAGGCTCTTTTTCAACTGCCTCTGGCGATTTTACTGTAGTCCCGCCTTTAAATATTTGGGGTTCAGGTAAATATGCCTTTTCTTTTTGGGCTTTGTTTTTCCTTTCAGCCATGAAGGTTTCAGTCCTTTCCGGGCGTTGCTTTGTTTGGATAACTGGCAGGGCAGTTTGGGTCAGTTGATTGTTCCCTTGCAATGTTGTTAGATTAATTTTAGCTACTCCGCCGTTTGTGATCGCCCATTGGTTGGTATTTCCTTCTGTTTGAATTGCATTGTCTTTTTGTGGAAAATGATTTCCCAAAAAACAAGTGGCCACCAAGGCCGCCAACAGGTAGGGCAGGAATGATTTCAACAGGCCATTGGTAGCCATCCCTTTGACGGGCAGTTGCAGTTGCAACATCTGTTCAAACTCCTCCCATGCCCCCGGCTCATACGGAAACTCATGGTCATTCATTTTATGTCTAAAATCTTCCATCAGGCTACGTTTGCATGTATTTTAAAAAAAGGGGCGAGCATGGTCCTCAACCGCCGCTTGGCCTCAGCCAAGTGCCAGCGGGAGGTGCCTTCGCTGATGCCCAACATTTCGGCAATTTCGCTGTGTTGATACCCCTCGATTTCAAAAAGTGAAAACACCGTCCGACCCGCCTCAGGTAACTGCTGAACAAAGCTGTAAATTTCCTCCACCGCCAGTAAGTTGAGCGCATCGTTCCAACTGAGGTTGCTACCAGTCCTCATTTCACCTAATTGCTGCATGTGCTTGTGGTAATTCGTTCGTTGACGCAACTGGTCAATGGCCGTATGCAATGTGATTTGTTTCGCCCAAGGGAAAAATGTCTTCGTGCAGTCGAACTTGGGCAATTCCTGAAAAATTTTCAGAAAGGCCAAATTGAGGATAGCCTTGGCATCGTCCCGCCCATCAGCATAACGCATGGTGACAGATAGCAACTTCCCGTACAGCATCTGGTACAGCGCCTTTTGTGCCAGCCTGTCATTTCGGAGGCAAGCGTCCACAAGTTGTTTTATGTCGGGTGATGCAGGATCGTGCATTCAATTGTGATTTCAAAAGATAGTTCGTTTGAAAGAGGGGAAACGTTGGTAGTGGGATGCATTTTTTTTGTACCACATTTTTTTAGTTCTTTGGCAAACCCTCTAAAACCTTGATAGAAGGAGCTAATACAGCCATTTCCTGATATTTGTCTAAAAATCACCCGTTATGCATTCCCTCATGGCAATCATGGGCACACTTGCCTTTGGACACAGCCTTTTCCTTGCTGTCTTTTTTTTCAGAAGAAAAAATGGTCTTCGTTTGGCCAATCGGTTTTTAGGGTTTCTATTATTGGCCCTGGCCATACGTATCACCAAATCTGTACTGGTAGTTATGTTTCCAGCAACTGGGGTTTTAGCTCCAGCCCTCGGGTTAGTTGGCATGGCAGCCATTGGGCCCTTGTTGCTGCTTTACTTCTTTAGTGTTTTGGATTTTGATTTTTGTTGGTCAAAAAAGCAGTGGTGGCATTTTGTTTTTCCGGTTCTGCTGGTTCTCTTGCTCCCCTTCCTCAACGATGACACCATGTACCTTGCTTATCAAGTGTCGGTAGCGCAGATGCTTGGATACCTCTTGTTCAGTATTTACTTTTTGAGAAAAAAATTGCCTGGAAGTGGTTTGATTAGAGAATTGGCAAAATGGCTCTGGTTGCTCGTGACGGCAGTCAGTGCAATCTGGACAACCTTCTTATTTCAACTATACACAGAGACTGAAACAACCTATGTGCTGGTCACCACTTGTGCGACAGCAGTGTTGTATGGATTAAGTTTTTGGGGTATGGGCAGAATGGGCATTTTTTCCAAAAACAAAAAAAGCAAAAACGGGAAAAACACTTCTGTCGCCTCAGAAGAACTGGGCAACCAAATTAAGCACCTTTTTGAAAAAGAAAACATTTACACCGACGCCAACCTGACCGTCGTTCGACTGGCCGAACAACTCCATGTTCCACCCTATCTGGTCAGTCGAACGGTCAATGAAGTATTTGGAAAAACCTTCCCCGAATTGCTCAATGAACACCGTATCGCCGACTCGGCCAAGCGCCTCCTACAACCCGATTACGACCACCTCAGCATTGAGGGCATCGCCAGTGAGAGCGGCTTTAATTCACTTTCGGCCTTTTACACTGCTTTTAAAAAAATAAATGGGATGACACCAGCGGAATGGAGAAAGCAAAATACTTTTTCCTGATTCGCAAATCCGAATTCCTTTTTTCCGAATCTTCCTATCCCCTCGATTTTGCCAACATACCTTCGGGTTCAGAAATCAAAAATCATGAATCCGATAAAATATTCCTTACTCCTTTTTTTCCTTTTTCCGCTTTTCGCAAACAGCCAAACGGATGACCTGCAACGGCAAGGGCTTTGGCATGCCAGCCTGCGTTTTGCCAATCCCGGTATTGAAACCCGTTCCGTGACAGAAGGAAAGGCGGCCGCAAAGGCAGGCTTGTTGGCGGGTGATAAAATTTTGAAAATCAACGGCCAAAGCATCCCCGACCCAGTTACCTATTCTAAAATAAGGCGCTCGCTTAAAGCAGGCCAGCCAGCAAAATTGCTTGTCCAACGAGGCAACGACATTTTGGAAAAAACCATTTCCCTTGATCCTTATCCAAGGGAAAACACTCTAGGCCTTGACACCCGCTACGGCTCTTTTTTGACAGGACATGGCGACCGAGTACGTGCCATCACCACCAAACCAGAAGGAGCAACGGGCAAGCTCCCCGCTGTTCTTTTCATCCAATGGCTGTCCTGTGGCCCACCGGAGCAGCACTGGCGGTTCCGGGACGGCTGGGCAGCTATGGCACAAGAAATTTCCAAAGCAGGCTACTTGTTTCTCCGGGTCACCAAGCCCGGCGTGGGCGATAGCGAAGGCCCCGACTGCGCGGACTACGGGTTTGATTATGAACTCGAAACCTACCGTTCTGCCCTCCGCCATTTGCGCACCTTGCCCAATGTGGATACTAGTCGAATTTTCCTGTTTGGTGGCAGCATGGGTGGCTCGATGGCGCCCATTGTCGCACAGCATGAAAACCTGACAGGCATCATCGTGAGTGGTTGTTATGTCAAAACCTGGTACGAGCATATCCTTGAAATCGAGCGACGTATTTCTACCCTCAGTGGCGACAGCCCAACAGAGACAAATGATAAAATGAAAAAATGGTCAGCCTTTTATTCCATGTATTTGAATGAAAAAAAGGCGCCTGCTGAAATTTTTAAGACCCATCCCGAATACCGTAAAATTTGGAACGAACCACCTACCCATCAATATGGCCGTCCCGTCCATTTTTACATGGAAGCCAACGATCACAACATCGCTTCCTATTGGGAAAAACTCAACTTGCCAGTGTTGGTCATCTATGGCGAATACGACTGGATCATGAGCCGGGAAGACCACGTGATGATCGCCGACATAATGAACAAAAAAAAGAATGGTTGGGGTACTTTTCTGGAAATACCGGGCATGGATCATCAATTTACAATTTACTCATCGTTGCAAGAGGCATTTGATGGCTTTTCGGATAAATTCGATCAAAGCGTGGCAGACAAAACAGTGGAATGGTTGGATAAAATTTCCCAGGAGTGAAATGGGGTGTTGAGGTATTAGGTATTCATTGAATGCCAGCTAATAATCTTTAAAATATTATCTTGTCAGTGCTTAATAAAATATTGAACGCAACTATTTAAAAGTTCAGGAGAGAAAAATATGAAGAAAAAATCAACAGCTTACCCAACCCTTTTACTTGTTTTCTACGTGTATTAAATAAAAAAAACAGTCGTTTATTATTGCTTATCTAAAATAACTAAAATAACTATTCCATCCATTGACTCTTTAAATTTAAATAAATCGCTCCGCTCATTCCCAATAAGGGGTCTAATAATTTTGAAATGAGATTTCTAAATTTTGAAAATTTAGCAAATCCAGTGGTATTCGTCCCGATTTGCTAAATCTCAAAGATTTAGTAAATCTTGCTTCACTTTTCTGGGGATGAGCGAATCGCTCATAACCTTTTTGTGCTTTAATGTACCATTGTACGGGTGTTCAGCTGTACAATTTAAACTTTAGGATTTAATTAAAACAATAAGCAATGAATTTCCACTGTATTTTACTGACTCCGTTATTTTATCTTTTTGGATTTACTTCGATCTATGCTTGCGACTGCATGCTGTACAGTTTGTGTGAGTGGCTTTCCGAGGATGTGACTGTTGTCGAGGTAGAAGTATTGAATAAATACGCTGGTAGTGACCCATTAATGACATTTGTTGATGTCAAAGTAAACGAGTTTTTGCACGGTGCGGATACGTTGTCCAATGATACGTTAACCATTGTCGATTATGGTTCTTCCTGCGATGTTTTTATCCATGAAATATTTGATGTGAGCGACAGACTGGTAGTGGCATTTGACAGCTTGATGGCGGTACCAGATGGGCATTTCCCGGCATTCAACTTATTTTACTGCAAGTCGGGTTATCTATCTATTTCGGGCGATTCCCTGTCAGGGAATTTGGGGCCATTCACCAATACTCATAATTATGCTGAATTTAAAGAAGATATCAACGACACCTGCGATTCTCTTTTGTTAATTAGTTCTTCAGATGAAGCCTACAATGGTTTTTCCAATAATATTTCCGTCCAACCCAACCCCACTTCAGACTATTTAAAAATTCAACATCCCGATATAGAAAAAGCAGAATTTAAGTTTTTCAATTTTTCTGGGACGCCAGTACTAAGTGGTCAATTAGCAAACAGGAATCATTCTGACATAAATATGGGTGGCCTTCCAAGCGGTATTTATTTATTGCAAATAAAATCCAGAACCTTCTCTTGGTCTCAAAAAATTATTAAACAGTAGCAATTAATTGAACAGACTTTTTTCGAAATAAAAACATTCAATTTGGCGGTAATGCAATTTTAATACCCGCCGATCAAGGCACTACAATTACTGCCCCCTGCTCCGGCACCATGCAATGCTCACATGCCACTTTTTGGTTCTTTCGGTGATGATAGATCACCACCTGATAGGCCCGCAGCGTTTTGCCTTCTTTTATTGCCGCCTCTGCCAACCACGGCGTGATAAACAGCACATCTACATTTTCTTCTGGCAAAAACTCCGTCGTTTCAGTATCTCCCGTGAAATACAAGGTCATGCCGAGCCACTCCATCTGGTATGAGTGATGCTCAGGCGTATGTGGCGTTTGTATGGGCGTGACCTTAATATCCTTCCAAGTCATTTCTTTTCCCCATTTTATCCGCTCAACATCAACAGGTGCAGGGATGTCGAGCGGAGCGGCTAACGTCCAATTATCTTTCATCAAATCTCCTTGAAAATGATCCTGATGGTTGTGGGTGATGAGGCAAAGCACATCGCCTATCGGTTTTACTGCATCAAAATTGTAATGCATATAACCAAAGGCACCAGACTTATAGGGGAAATCAGATAAAACGGTTTTTTCTCCATCTGACATTTCAAATGCACAATTGCCAATGAAGCGGATGGTAAGGTCTTGAGCGGATAAAGCGATACATAATAACAGGGAATAGAAAAGGGAAAGGATGCTTTTTTTCATGTTGAGTTCAATTTTAAGAAAAGACAAGGAAAACAGATACGAGGCTGCTTTCAGTGAGGTTTTTAAAAAACCTCACTATAGGAGAAATCTCCCATCGTTAGAATTTAAAGACAAGGCTCGGAGCAGTGGGGTTATTTTACCCCACATTTCCAGTACTACTTAACCTTTTGGAAACAGTGTGGGGTAAAATAACCCCACCGCTCCGAGTATTTGCTTAAATTTAATAGGCTGTAGTTTAAATTTGGCCAATTAAACCTACTTTAAAATGCAAAAATTTGCACGTAAAAATTTCAATCCATGCCCGAACTGCCCGAAGTCAACACATTTAAATTATATTTTGAAAAGACCGCATTGCACCAGCCTATCGTAAAAGCAGTCGTGCACGATGCCAAAATATTTAGAAATATCAGCGGCCCTGGTTTTTCCAAAAAACTAAAAGGCCGAACTTTCGTGGACACCTACCGCCGGGGAAAATATATGTTCGGAAAATTGGACACAGGTAAATATGTACAATTCCATTTTGGCATGACGGGCGATTTTAAATATTATTCGGACGAGGAAGACAAGTCCCGGCACGAACGTTTTGTATTTTTATTTAAAAATGGTTTCCGGTTGGGTTTTGATTGTCCCCGTAAATTTGCCCGGATTAATTATATCGAGGATTTAGATAAATACATCGCCGAAATAAACCTTGGGCCAGACGCTTTGGAAATAAACGAAACTGATTTTTTAGAATTGATAAAAAACAAAAACACAACGCTAAAAGGTTTTTTATTAAAACAAAAATACCTTGCCGGGGTCGGCAATTTATATGCCGACGAAACCTGCTACCAATGCCGCATCCATCCTGCATCCCGTTTAGAAAAAATCCCGTTAAAAAAGAAAAAGGAGGTTTTTCGAAAAATGCAGGCCATTATGCAACGAGCCGTGGACGAACGACCCCATTACAAAGAATATCCAGCCGATTGGTTTTGGCAGTGGCGGGAAGAAGGCTACACCGCCCCTAATGGAAAAAGCAAAGTCGAAAAAGCGGACATTGCGGGCCGCTCTACTTATTTTGCAAAGGGGTGGCAACGGTTGTATTAATAATAGCCTCTTCTTCAGTAGCAAGCATAATCTCCGGCCGCTCCAAAAAATAAAGCTTCTTTTTACGGTAATTAATAACCACAACCGATGAATGAAAATAGGGAGTGCCGAGAATGCCATCTAGTGGCACGACCCTGGTTTTATTGAATGAGATAAGATCAACCAAAGCGGCTTCCAATTTTTGTTGCTTGCCATTTATCACAATGCTGTCCACCTGCCCATAGGCCCGCTTTTCAGGCGCTGTGCCGACACCTTGCATTAATACCCTGCCCATTGCTTTAAACAAGCTTGTCTGACCTTTTAGGTTTCCCAAATGAAGTATATTTATTTCCGAACCGGTATCTATTCCAAGCAGAATGGGTTTATCTTTTAAAAACCCATGTACATAGGGAATATGGCCGTTTAATTGAAAAGACAGAGAGTCGGTTTTGAAATAACCGAATTTTTCCGCTGCCGTTTCATCATTGTTTTTCTGTTGGTTTATAATTAAAAGGCGCTGTTCAATATCCAGTATAAGTTCAGTTTTTTTAAATGAACGAAAACCGATAATACCTGCTACTGAAATTCCTTTCATGGCTTCTATCCCCGAAAGATCCGTCACCCTTGCCAACTCATTTGGCAATTGGTAGGAGGCGATAGCCGCTTCTTTTACCTGATAAAAAAGGCTTCTATTTTTTTCACCACTCATGTCCACAATTAATCCATCGGAAAACAGCGATTCATGCCCAGCAAAAAGTCGGTTGTTTAATATCATCCCCGGTGATCCAGTGTCGAGAATAAAATTGCCATCATGGCCATCTACCGTAGCTTCAAAAAATATTGTTTGCCCAATTAATTTTAAAGGAATTTTTACAAAGGACTGAGCCCCCATTTTACCATTAAATAAAAAAAGAAATAAAATGATTATAATTAACTTTATGGAAAACAAATAAAAGAAATTTTCTGTCCATTTATTTGTATTAATACAAAGGATAACCTCTGTAACTATGTTACGTTTCATTGTCGGGTGATTTTAAATGTTTGCCGAGGCAGCACCTTCGGTGACCTACCTGACGAGCGGCTATTTAGATGTTAGAAATTGAGAAATCAGGAAATTAGAAATTTTGCAATTCCCTAACTCAAATAAAGACTATTTAAAGATGGTCATGAATTTACATACAAATTAAAATTAAAAACGGACTACTTTTGCCGTCCGGTTTGAACATTAAAAGTAGTCCGGCTGTTACCATTCGAATTCGGGAGATTTATCTCCCGTCAGCTTTTTTTCGGGAGATAATCCTCCCAACTACGATTCATCAAAAATTATTGCAAAATGTTTCCTTGGAAATCCGTCATACAAATCAAGCAGCCTTGCTCCACACCTATTTATGTCCAAATTTCGAACAATATAGCATGCGAAATCAAAGAGGGGAGGGTGCAGCCCGGCAGCCGCCTGCCAGGCACCCGAGCCATGTCCAATTTGTTGAATGTGCATCGGAAAACGGTCATAGCTGCATATGAAGAATTGGATGCCCAGGGTTGGATAGAAACCCATCCTTCAAAAGGGACTTTTGTCAATGCGACCCTTCCTGAAATGCGGCCAGTGGAATTAAAAGATCCATTTTCCCGGAAAATAGAGCCGATGGAAAAAGCAGGGTTTGAAGTGGCCGCTTATGACAATATCCACCAGCCGGCTTATGCTCCGCCAGGGCTGCCCGGCCTTCACGACGGGCCTGACCTGCGGCTGGTGCCTACAGCTCTCCTGGCCAGAACATATAAAGGGGTTCTGACCAGAAAAACGACCATCCCACACCTGCGGTACAACCCCGTGGAAGGCAACCCTACTTTGAGGCGGATACTGTCCGAATACTTGAACGAAACCAGAGGGTTGCAGACCAAGGCAGAAAACCTCTTCATCACGAGGGGCAGCCAAATGGGAATGTTTTTGACCGCCATGTCACTCTTGAAAGAAGGAGACATAGTAGTGTCAGCAGACCCTGGCTATTATTATGCGGAGCGGACTTTTACCAATTTTGGAGCTGTAATAGAACGGGTACCTGTAGATGAACACGGCTTGGTCACTGATGCCATAGAGGCACTTTGCCAGAAGAAACGGGTGCGAATGGTTTACGTGACACCGCACCATCACTACCCTACCACCGTTACCTTATGCGCTGCCCGCCGCATGGCCCTTTTGGCATTGGCTGAAAAATATGGTTTCGCCATTTTGGAAGACGATTACGATTATGATTTCCACTATCATTCCAGCCCATTGCTGCCCTTGGCCAGCGCCGACCGCCACGGTTCTGTCATTTATATCGGTTCCCTGAGCAAGACCTTTGCGCCAGCATTGCGGGTAGGTTTTATGGTAGCGCCCAAGAACTTTTTGGATGTCATCGCCAAGCGTCGGCAGTTCATTGATGTACAGGGCGATTGGGTGCTGGAGCAGACCTTTGCGGAGTTGTTCAGGTTTGGTGAAATACAGCGGCACATGAAAAAAGCACTGAAAATTTACCGAGGGCGGAGAGACTTATTCTGCCAGTTGTTAAAGGAAGAATTGGGAGGTGTGATTCAATTTAAAAAACCCGAAGGGGGAATGGCCGTATGGGCCGAGTTTGATAAAAAAGCAGAAGTAATGGCCATTGCACAACGAGCAAAAAAATTGGGCTTGGTCATTCCAAGCAGCACCGTCCATGATAAAGCCAGCAATAAAAAATTAAATTCCACCCGGTTGGGATTTGCCATAGTAAATGAACAAGAAATTGAACAAGCTATTGGAATTTTGAAAAAGGCGATTGCTTAAAAGTAAGGGGTTTTCGCTTGAAAACGAATTAAATATTTCGCTTGAAAATATAGTAAGTGGCATTTATTTTTTATTGGTTGAAGTAGAAGGAGAGATTGTGTTGACCGAAAAAATTTTCATAGATCATTAAAGTTTGTTTGGATTTCATTTCTTAATAATCTTTTCCACCTGAATGCCTTTATCTGTTTCTATTTCTAAAAAATAAACCCCTGCTGCTAAAGCACTTACATCGACAAAATTTTGTTCGAATTGTTTTGACATTAATTTCCCTGATGCATCAACGACTTTTATTACCTTGATATTAAATACATCAGAGCCGGAAATATTTAAATATTGATTAGCAGGGTTTGGGAATACTATATATCCCTGTTCCTCAATGGTGGAATAATCGGCAGAAATCACAACATTAATTTGATAAACATCCATATCGGGCGCCTCATCATACACCATGCCGCCAGGTGCCAAATCCCAGATACCCGTTCCGAAAATCACATTGAAATGGCCGTTCGCATCCAATTCGTATTTCCCAAAACCAAGGATCAAAGAATCCTTAGAAGCTGAAATCCATTTCGAACCTGGCCCAGTGGGTGGAAGGGTTGGAAAAGCATTGTTGGTGACAAATGTATGTTGTACATCAGGTTTCATGCTTTGATTTGCACCGCCCCAATTGGTTGTCCCATCGCTGACCACCATATTCGTATCCAATCCCATCACTATTCCGAAACCAGGCTTAAAAAGAAAATGGGTCGTATCGGCAATCAGTAAAATCCACAGACTATCTAGGTCATCATCCACCATATATGAGATTTCTGTTAAATCTGTATAATCGTCACTGATTGGATCTCCAGATGGGTCATTTCCTAAAATAATCCAATTTTGGGACAAAAGAAATAGCGGGATGCTACAAAGCAAAAAGGAGGTTATTGTTTTTTTCATGATATGAAGTTGTGATGTTTTTTTGATGATGTCAGTGCGCGGTAAATATAGTTACGTTCATTTTAAACGATTCAGGTGGTTTGGAAAAGCTTTATTTAACGAATTATGAAAGTTCGTTTGGATAGTTATGAGAATGGATCATTTTAAGCATTTATGATATTTCAGAAGACAGTGAAATGTTTGGAAAAGGTTGGGTGTTGGTGAAATGATCATGCTCTACCAAAAGAAAAATTGGTTCATGTGTTTTAGTGGAAACAAAAACAAGCCTAAATAGGGTTCGTACATAGCGTTAGAACTATTAAAAAAAATTACCGCCAGGCAACCACCTTGCCCTCACTGTCGTATTGGATAAATAATTAGCATGGAAAACTTGTTTCAACCCTTGAAAACTACACCTTCGAGTGCCCCCCTTTTTAATTTCAATTCCCGCTTCCTCCTAAAGCCCCCCCCCAGTTTAAAGAATTGGTTTATTTATGAACTATCTTTTGCAATTTCGACTTGCAACTAAATAAAGAAATGAGTGATACTAGATGACTATCTTCGAATCAAGTTTGAGTAGGCGTCGTGATTATGTCCGGCGCCTATTTCTTTGCCTTTAGTAAAACATTTGGCTTACCCATTTGTCTTTCTATCACTCCACTGGTGCTTTTTGAACAGTTCCTAATTTTGCTTCATTAACTGAACCGATCCATATCACCACGGGTTGTACATATTATAAAAAACTAATAACAAACTTTTATGAACAAAGGAACGAACCTTTACCCCCAACAACTCAATTTGACATTCAGAGATGTAACAATAGACCTCGATGTACCAGAAGGCGTATGGAACCCCACCCCTCATGGCATGCACCTCGGCAATATGATCCTCGAACTGGATTTTCAAGATGCCGAAGTATTGGAATTGGGAAGCGGGTGCGGAAACCATACGATCCTTATTGCACAAAAAAATCCAAAAAAACTGACCGTAACGGAAATTGATCAGGCCATACTCGATAATACCCGCCACAATTTATTAAAAAATAATATTGACATTCCTGTAGAATATATAGTGGCAGATTGGACGCACGTCAACAAGGGGCCATTTGATATTTTGATTACAAACCCGCCATTTGCTAAATCCGGCAAACGCTATTACCGATATTTTATTGACACTTTGATCAACGACGCCCATAAATTGGTGAAACCGGGAGGCCGATTGATGTTTGTGCAATCCAGTATGGCAGATGTAAAAAGAAGCATCAGCCTGATGGAAGAATGGGGAATGGATGTAAGAATTGTTGGGAGAACGAAAGGCCCATTCCGGGAATATTATTTTGAAGATAAAGTGTTCATGGAAAATATAGAAAAATTCCCCGGTGCCTATGAGATAGTAGATGGGCAGCATATTGAAACATTGACGGTATTTGAATCGACACTTCCATAAAGAAACCTATTTTGCAGTTTTGGAAATGAATGATAAGGAACGGTGATTAAATATTTCCCGACAAAGCAAATTTCCCTGCCCCATTTAAAAGCAAAAAAACGGAGGTACAAAGCATCATGATTGCAGGAAATACAGCCGGATAACTATCTCCTATATGAACACCAATAATGGCCACTATAAAATTGATAATCATAACAATGGCAGCCCATCGAATTTTATAGCCCAATAAATAAAAGATTCCGCAAATGAATTGGGCATATACCGAAACAATGGCACATACCAATGAAATTGGGAAACCATTGGCAGCTAAAAAACCCTGAAATTCAAGCATGCGTTCCCAGGAAAAAACATTGTCCTGTGTCCCATAAATCAGATGAAACCCGACCGGGACACGAATGAACAAAGGAGCAAACTCCTTGAATTCGCCCGCAAGTATGGATTGGAATTTTGTCATAAATTTTTAAATCAACGACTTTCTTTTACCGATGTCCGTTGCTTCATGATCGGCAACCTTATCTGCGAAGTTAAGTTTTTCAAAACCCCTTAATTCTTCTATACTTTTTTGCAAACCCTTTCGACTTCAACCTCTTTTTCAATAATCCCCGCTTCCAATAAGGATTTTATCACTTTTTTCAGAGGCTCAGGTTCTGGCTCAATAGCTATGTTCCATTTTGTCAAAGAAAACCAAACTGCTACATCTTCTTCTTTCAGTTCATATCGCTCGGCGATCATTGGGATGGCATTTTCATTTTTCATCAAATCAGTACAAGCCCTGGAGATTACTTCCAACATCACTTTCAATGCCTTGCCGCTGCGGCGAATCCGTTCATTACGGGCAGCAATCATAAAGCAGGGCCATGGGGTCGTCGTTTCGCCGATACGCCGGAATTCGCCATTGTCCACATAGGGCTTGGTCATGAATTTTTCCCATAAAAAGACATCCACCTCACCAGCCGCCATTGCTTTTCTTGCCCCAGTGAGGTTGCCGATTTTCACAAATTTAATTTGGTCGGCATCCCAGCCTCGTTGTACCGTGTCCACAATGGCCATTAGGTGCGAACCAGAACCAAAACGACTAATGGCATAGCGTCTCCCCTGCATGTCTGCCTCTTTTTGCAAATCACTTTTCGCTGGCACATGGATGCCCCAGACCAGCGGCGACTGTACATACGTTTTGATGATCCGACTGGGATTGCCTTTTAAAATAGCCTGTGTAATGCCTTCGGTCAGCACGACAGCTACATCCAATTCCTTGGCTTTTAAAGCACGGGTGAGCGCTCCCGTGCCACCGGGGTAGTCTTTGTAAACGATATTCAGGCCCCGCTCTGCAAATGCGCCAGACTCAATGGCGAGGTGCCAGGGGAGGTTGAAATGTTCGGGCACGCCTCCCACTTTAAAGGTTGTTTTTCTTGGCATTGAAAAATTGTTTTTCTTTGATCCAACGACCGCAAGGTAATATTCAACGATAAAAACAGGGTTTTTGTAGCAGGGTTTTTTAATTTCGTTTTTTGAGCAATTACGTAAAATGACGCTATTTCCCACAAAACCCTGAAAGAGAGAGGCACAAGAAAATAAAAAATTTCAATTTTTTTATTTTCTTGTGCCTCTCTCTCCTTGTTTTTTATTTCCAAAAATATACTGTCATTTTACTTCCAAAAAATGAAAAACAAAATCACCATCCAGCTTGCCGAACTGATTGAAGCAGGCATCCTTTCCAACGAAAAGGCACAGGAAATTCAGTCTTTTTATAAAAAAGACAGCGACCAATCACAGAACAGATTATTTGCCGTGTTTGGGGTATTGGGGGCGATACTGGTGGGGCTGGGCATCATCCTCATATTAGCGCATAATTGGGACGACCTTTCCCGCACATCAAAAACAATTATTGCGTTTTTACCACTATTGATTGGACAGGGGTTTTGTGCCTATGCTTTATTTAAAAAACCAGACAGCCAAGCATGGAGGGAAAGTGCAGCAGCATTTTTATTTTTTGCGGTCGGGGCAAGCATTTCATTGGTCAGTCAGATATATAATATACCAGGCAACGTTAGTTCATTTATTTTAACGTGGATGCTGCTTTGCTTGCCACTGGTTTATGTCATGCGCTCGTCCATCGTTTCGCTATTTTATTTGATGGGCATCACCTATTATGCCTGCGAAACGGGCTACTGGTCTTACCCGAATTCAGAACCGTATATTTATTGGTTATTGCTTTTATTGATAGTCCCACACTATTATTATTTGTATAAAAACAGGCCGAACAGTAATTTCATGATTTTTCACAATTGGTTTATTCCATTGTCGCTGATTATTACTTTAGGAACAATTGCAAAAAGCAGCGAAGAACTAATGTTTATAGCCTATATGAGCTTATTGGGTTTATTGTATTTAATTGGTTATTTACCATTTTTCAAAAATAAAAGGCGGATCAGTAATGGTTACTCTATATTGGGTTCATTGGGCACAGTAGGGCTTTTATTGTTTTTTAGTTTTGAATGGTTTTGGGAAGAATTAAAATTGGGTGATATCTCCATTAATTCGCCGGAATTTTTTGTTTCGTTCCTTATTTCTACCGCTGCCACTGCATTGCTTACTTGGAAAATAAAAAACATTCCAGAAAATAAAGTCATGCCGATGGAGATAGTTTTCATTGCTTTTATTTTGATTTTTATCATTGGCATCAATTCTTCAGTTACCGCCGCCGTTCTTGTCAATCTGTTGGTTTTTGCAATGGGTGTATTGACCATCCGGCAAGGGGCGGATGAAAATCATTTAGGCATTTTAAATTACGGCCTCCTTATTATTACCGCATTGGTTATTTGCCGATTTTTTGACACTAACATTAGTTTTGTGGCCAGAGGAGTTTTGTTTTTATTGATCGGGTTTGGGTTCTTTTTTGTTAATTATTGGATGTTGAAAAAAAGGAAATTAATGAGTAATGAATAATGGAAAATGGAAAATGAATTTAGTTATAAAAAATAAAAAAATGGACTATAAAAAAATAATCACTATTGGATTTATCCTTACTTGTCTTGCCCAATTATTTATTCCCGCAAAAATGATAATGGATCAAGAGGATGTTTTAAAAACGGGAACAGAATATAAATTCCGCACCCGCCCAATCGATCCGAATGACCCGTTCAGAGGGAAATATATTACTTTGGACTTTCAGGACAACGCATTTCCCGTAAAGGATAAAAATGATTGGAAAAGACAAGAATCTGTATTTGTTGAATTGACTACCAATGAAGAAGGTTTTGCCAAAATAAATAATGTTACTAAAACAGAACCGGAAAATCCGGAATATATAAGTGCGACTATTTCATACGTAAATTCCAGGCAAAACGACCATGAGCTTATCATTGACTATCCTTTCGACCGATATTATATGGAAGAATCAAAAGCCAAACCTGCCGAAGAAACTTACCGGGAAGCGAATAGGGATACCACACAAATTACTTACGCTTTGGTACATGTGAAAAATGGCGAAGCCGTTTTAAAAGATGTGGTGATTGATGGAAAATCCATTAAAGATATTGTGGAGGAACAGGGAGTAAATAATAAATAACACACACCTCCGAAAGCCCCCGATCCAACGACGCAAAAAAACCTTTCATCGAATTACCTCGCATTTCGACCCCATCTATTTCAACTTGCCGATTAATTCTTAATTAACGTGGTATCCGGCAGGCCTCCTGCCGCCCACCAATTAAAACCTACTATCATGAGCCATTATATTTATGAAAATGTGAACACCAAATCCTTTTACAATATGGCATGGATTGCTTTTTCCATATCCTTTGTCGGGATGGCCCTTGGCCTGATCTACCTTGAATCGACTTTTGCCATGAAAGGGTTTTTGGCCATGTCATATCTTTTTTCCGTGACATCTTGTTTTACCGTCGCCAAAGTAGTGCGGGATCGGCACGAAGCAGAAAAATTTATCAATAAAGTGGAGAGCGCAAAGACGGAGAAGTTGTTGAACGAAAATGGAAAAGTGACGGGTGTTATTTGATGTGGAGTGGAGATTTGACAAATAGTACCAACAAAAAAAAGAATGGAAAGCAAGTTGATGTCCAAACAATATGAGCACTTGAAAAGACAGTACGCCAAAGATTTTTTGGAATTGTTGCAAGAATGCAAAATGCCGATTTTCATGGCAAAAACAGTAAAGCCTTTACATCCCTCTGTCACCCATATTATCTCCCACCCTTTTTCTTTTTAAAAAAACAATTCCCTACCTTTGCCGCCCTAATCAATTGACTCAATTTGAACTGGCACCATTCACAAGTCTGGATAGCAAGCCGTTCGCAGGACTCGACCCATTGGCTACCCTGACTATTTCCCGACATAACATTTTATTAAATACCTAACGAACTGGATAGCAATCGTTTTGCTACCCTGTTTTTGAATTCATAACACTAAACACCAAATAAGATCGAATTATGCAAACTTTGAAACAAGACAATCAACTCACCAATTTGCAACGCGCCGCGGTCATTGAAGACACTATCAAGCTCGGCCATGGGCACTTGACCAGCACGGGGGCCTTGATGATCAAAACAGGTCAATTTACGGGCCGGGCGCCCAAAGACCGATTCATCGTAAAAGATGCCACCACCGAGCATACGGTTGACTGGAACAATATCAATATGCCAATTGATCCCGTGAGTTACGACAAGCTCTACAAAAAGATTATTGACTATGCCAATTCAGCCGATAGGGTTTACGTGCGGGATGCCTTTGCCTGTGCCAATCCGAAATACCGCCTGAACGTGCGGGTTTATACCGAATATCCCTGGCAAAGCCTTTTTGTGTACAACATGTTTTTACGGGTCAATGAAAAAGATCAGAAGAATTTTACCCCTGATTGGGAAGTCTATTGTTTTCCAGGCGTGACTGCTGATCCCTCCATCCATAATACCCGCCAAGAGAACTTTGCCATCATCAATTTTACCGAAAAAAAGATCATTATTGGCGGTACTGCCTACACTGGGGAAATTAAAAAGGGAATTTTTGCTGTGCTGAATTATTTGCTGCCAACCGAAAAGAACGTACTCTCCATGCACTGCTCGGCCAATATGGGGCACAAAGGCGACACTGCTTTGTTCTTTGGCCTTTCCTGGTACCGGTAAAACGACGCTTTCCAACGATCCTGACCGACGGCTGATCGGAGACGATGAGCACGGGTGGTCCAATTCCAGCATTTTCAATTTTGAAGGTGGCTGTTATGCCAAAACGATTGACCTGTCGCCAAGGAAAGAACCGATGATCTATAATGCGATCAAGTTTGGTGCATTGTTGGAGAACACAACCTTTCAACGGGGTAGTTGTACTGTGGACTATGCAGATTCCTCTATTACCGAGAACACCCGGGTCAGCTACCCCATTTATCATATTGACAACATCGTTTACAACTCACGGGGCGATCTGCCGCAAAATATCTTTTTCCTCACCTGCGATGCATTTGGCGTATTGCCTCCCATTTCCAAACTGACGCCGGAGCAGGCCATGTACCATTTCATCAGCGGTTACACGGCAAAGATTGCTGGCACGGAGGAAGGCATTACCGAACCACAGACTACTTTTTCTGCATGTTTCGGGTCGCCATTTTTACCCTTGCACCCAACGGCCTATGCAGAACTGTTGGGCGAAAAGATCAAAAAGGGGTCTGACAAAGGAACCATCAATGTTTGGCTTATCAATACTGGCTGGACTGGCGGCGGCTATGGTGTCGGCTCCCGCATCGAACTGACCTTTACCCGGGCGATGATCAAAGCAGCCCTCAACCATGATCTTGAACAACGTGGAATACCGCACCCATCCGATCTTTGGGTTGCACATGCCGACTTCTTGCCCGGATGTGCCCAATGCCATCCTCAATCCGCGGGACACCTGGCCCAACGAGGAGGAATACGACAAAGTGGCCCTTGACCTCGCTCAACGCTTTGTGAGTAATTTTGAGAAATATGCTGCTAAGGCGACACCGGAGATTTTGGCGGCTGCGCCTAAGGTGTGATGTTACTTGTTTGAAAAACACAAAAGGGCTCAATGGCGCACCGCCATTGAGCCCTTGTTGATTACTGCTGCACCACCACCTTCTCCGTCCACACCTGCCCGCCCGCTTCGAGGGTGGCGAGGTAGAGGCTGGGCGGCCATATACTGGTATTTATTTCTATTCTAATTTCTTGTCCTATTATTTCTTTTTTAAAAACAACCTCACCTGTGGCATTGAATATTTTCAGTGCCGCATTTTTTATGTTTATAGGCTGGTTTAATTCAAGCGTTATTTTTTGGAAGGCGGGGTTGGGAGTGATTTGCAGGACAATATTATTTTGCTGGACTGTTTCATTTGCCGAAACAGGTGTGCCGCAAGCCGCCACATAATCCCCGCCGATCCATTTTACAACACCCCTAAGAGGCTCGCCATTGACATGCTTAAAATCACCTGAAACATACAGCTCGCTATTGAACACTTCCATGTCATCTATTTTTCCGGAAAAAATGCTGCCCAAGCTGCACCACCTGCTGCCGTCCCATTTGAATATGTCCGTCTCACCTATTTCAGACAGGGCACTGAAATGTCCTGCCATATAAAGCTCATCATTGAACACTACCATGTGGTCAACTGCACCTGGCTCCTCCGCCCCCAAGGCTTTGTATTCATTGCCGTCCCATTTCACTATTTTGCCAGCCACTTGCGCAGGCATCAAATAGAAGCAACCACCTATGTACAGTTCGCCTTTATATACAACCATGTCGTTTACGGCCCAGCCACATCCAAAGTTGGTCAGGCCCAGCCCTCCCCCTACGCTCTGCCAGTCGTTCCCGTCCCACCTTGCAATGTTGTTTTCGCTGAAATCCTCCAACAACCTAAAATGCCCACCAATGTACAATTCATCCTTGTACCAGGCCAAGGCAAATGGCTGGGCCTCAAAATGGTGAAACCTTTCAGGTTTCATTCCTTCCCATTGTGTCCCGTCCCATTTGGCCACTATCCGGGAAGGTACGGAATCCGCCAGCTCGGACCAGCCCCCCGACGTATAGGTCATCCCCGACGACAAGCAAATCCCTGACAGCCCCTGGGTCAAACCTGCCCCCTTTGCTGCCCAACCTTTCCCAGCCACTGCCGTTCCATTTCGCTATGTTGGTGGTTGCACTGTCCCCGGACAGCGTGAAGCCGCTCCCAAAAATAAAATCCCCCTTATATCTGGTGAAAGACCCGTTTCCACCAAAACCATTGAATTCCGATAATATCTCCCACTGTGAGCCATTGTACTTCACAACCCCCCATATGGTATCGCCAAGTGGATAGATCACGGCTTGGGCGTACAACGTATTGGTTACCGTATCCCCATAAATGCCACCGAAAAAACCGTTTTCATCGCCACCGACCTGTTCCCACAATTGCGCCTGAAGGGTCAGACACCATATCGTTAACACAATAGTTAATAATTGTTTTTATCATGATTAAAAAGGTATTAATATTGAAAACACATGGGCAGCGAATTGTAGCCGCCCATGTGATAATCTCCAAAGGTTTATTTAGTTCTTAATTATTTTATTCGCAACCTTGTCGTTGTCGGTTAACACTTGCAATAGGTAAATTCCCGTCGGCAGGTTTCCCAGCGAAACGGACACGGTGTTCATGCTTTTACCAGTCGTTTCAAGTGTTAAGGCGGCATTTATGCTGCTGTCACTTGAAACCATTCTATCATTTCCCTTTTGAACAAAGCTCTTCTACCGCTGCACCACCACCTTCTCCCATCCACACCTGCCCACCCGCTTCAAGGGTGGCGAGGTAGAGGCCGGACGGCCATGTGCTGGTGTTTATTTCTATTTTATTTTCCTGGTTTTTTATTTCTTTTTTAAAAACAATTTTTCCTGTGGTATTGAATATTTTCAGTATTGCATTTTTTGTATTTAAATGCTGATTTAATTCGAGGATTATTTTTTGGGAGGCAGGGTTGGGGGCGATTTTTATTTTTGTTTTTTCGGTGGTTTTGGTAGAGAGGGGGACGATGTCTTCTTCCTTTACGTCAATAATAAAATACCTTTTCATGGTGGAAAGATTCCAATGCCACTGCACATCTACTATAATAAGATATTTTCCAGATAGGGTTGGTCTATCCCATATAAATTGTCCTGTCAATGGAATCTATAGTTGGAGGGCTCGCTCCCATTGGAATTTCGTAATTTGGACTTATATCATCATCCAAATAATAAAAAATTGTTGAACCTGACGGGCCTAAACAAGAAGCATCGAAATATACAATACCGTCTTCAATAGTAACTTCCGAAAATGGACTAATTTGGGAACAGGGTCGGAGGGAGAGTTGGTCCAATATAAATGTGATATGTAAAACTGTTGATATGCCCCAAATATAAAGCCATTCACGTTTTCCAGTTCTGGAAGATCCAATGTGTCAGTACCAATTATATTTGAGGAATTGCTGAAACAGTGAAGCGTGTCCCTATACTTCAACATTTGGAGGTCGTTTGCATAAAAATTATGTTCTATTTTTTCTAAAACATAATAAAAAGCAGGGTTAATACAATATACTCGAAAACTGTCCATTTCGACGGTATCCTGCGATTTTAAATAGAAATCTACATAAATATACCTATGGCCATCCAAGTCCTGAGGAAGTCTTTCAATCCTCATGTCCAAGCCCACAATTTCTTGAGAAAAAAGGCGAGAAAAAAACAGTAATATTGAAAGGTGAAGAATTATTTTTTTCATAAGAATTGGAGTTTTAAACCCCATACGGCAGAATTTGCCGTATGGGGTTTAAAAAATTAATTAATTAATAATTATTTTAACAGTCTCTATTAATGTATTTCCATAAAGATGTAAAAAATAAATTCCTTTTGGCAAATAACTTAAGTCAAGGTTGGTAACAGCCTTGTTTTTGCCTGAGCTAAAATGTTTAACTTCTCTTCCTACCGCATCAAACACCTTTCCTCTATAAGGACGCATGGTTTTATTTTCAATAAAAAGACTGCCATAAGATGGGTTTGGGTAAATATTGAATTTTTCAGAATCGATGAAATTTTCTGTGGCAACCATCACATAGTCTAAGTCGAACATTGAAATGAACCCATCCGTATCGGGATCCATATCGTCCGTTCCCACGGTACAGTCAAAGTAACTCGAACTCAAATGAGGCCGTAATGGAAAATCGACATCTTCAGGGAAAATCCAATCCGTAAAACCTGTAACATATAATTTGTTGCTGGAATTAACTACAGCACATTGAGCTTCATCACCTGCTTTTCCTCCCATATAGGTTTCCCAATCAACATTAAACAAACCGGTAGTACCGACAATCCAATTATCTTTGTTTCCCAAATTGCCGCCTAACGACGATTGATCATAATATCCCGTTGGTGCAGTTGTATTTATTGAGGCACTATTTGTAAATCCTATAAAGTAATTGAGCCCCACCTCACCGGACACTACATCTTGAAACCCATCTTCTCCGTCGCTTCCATAATAAGTTCCTATAAAAGATGTCATATCGGTATTGAACCTTAGCATAAAACCGTCTCCATTTCCGCTATAAGACCCTAAAGTGATAAAGGCATTGATCGTACTGCTACTAGTTGACCCTCCAACATATACCAACCCATCGCTATTTACTGTTATTCCAAAGCCTTTGTCATTTCCACTTCCTCCATAATGGGAAGAAAACAGCAAATCATGTGGTGGGGAAGAAATTTTTGCAATAAAAGCATCTTCACCGCCGAAATAAGTCAATGCTCCGTTTCCAACAACTTGAACTCCATTGGCTGTGGTGAATCCGGTTAAGTAAATGTTTCCTGCATTATCGGTTACCATATCCCTGATTTCAGTAAAGGTATTGCCGTTGTCATATTGGGAAGTCCATTCATGCGTAGAAAAATCACTGCTAAATCTTGCTATAAAAGCGCTTCCAACGTTCGTTGCGAAAGGGCTCATATCTGTATTTTTTGCAGGCACCTTACCTGTCCCACCAATATAAAACTTTCCATCACTTGACTTGGTTATCGCTCTTGCCTGTTCTCCATCATTTGTTCCAAAAAAGGAAGCAAAGTTCCTCATCCCATCTGGATCAAATTGGGCAACAAATGCATCTTGCCCTCCAGATAAACCACCATCGTACCAACTACCCGTTCCCCCTTGCTCTGTTGGGAAATTACCTGAAAGGGATTTTCCAACTAGGTTCGCATTACCATTATCATCCGCAGCAATAGCAAAGCCGTTGTCATCGCCACTTCCGCCCAACCTGAGCGACCATTTCGGCACCCCATCCATATTGAACCTCAACAAAAATGCACTGATGTTTGCAAAATTTCCTTGGTTTAGGCCTGGATCGCTTGGAAAATCCTGAGAATATGTATCTCCGCATATCAATATATCATCGCCGTCAGTGGCGACGTGGTGAAAAAAGTCATCTTGAGTAAAGGGGATATTGACCGTACTACTCCCCCCATAATAAGTATTCCACCTCAAATTATCATCTTGATTTTGAAAATCATCGCAATGGTTGCTTTTTACCTCAAACACCAAATACATGCTCGGATCATAACTACTATAGGTAAAAGAAACGATATTGCCAATGACATTATAGCTGGGAATCCAAGTCAAAGGGATGCGGTTGCCGAAATTGTCCACCTGATAAGCAAAAGCCTCGGGCAGAGTGATATTTCCCAGAGAGGTGCCGATCTCAAGGTCGCCCCCGTTTGTCCCCAGGCCAGTGTGGCCTTCAAACTCCATTTGTATATTGGAAGGACGATTGCCCGGTTTGGTAATGAAATAGTATTTGAGGTTGCCTGAATTCGAGGATACCTCAACATCAACACCTGTAAATGCATCGCAATAGACCATCCTCTTATAGAGCGGTACTCGCTCCCTGCCATTGGGCACGTTTTCCAGATAGAAATTATAGTAGTCCGGCCTCTTTTCCAGGGCGATCACCCGTTTTACTGCCCTCAACGAGTCGAACTTCATGTCCACACGGTGCGCCTTATCGGGTGGACCTACTTCTGCCAACGTGAAACTGATAGCATTGCTTTGAAAAAAATGGCCCCCCAAATCATGGTAATAGGCCACTTCCCCAGCAGGGCCTCCGCCCGTTTTCTTCAATTGACCATTGTTCTTCAAAAAGGCAATAGCAGTGGACTGAGGCTCGGGATCGGGGGGTATGATGAATTCACAACTCCTATGGTACTTAATGATCGTGGTTTCATGCTCCCCACTACCGCCAGTCGCTTCCGCCCACCCCGTCACCAAAAACCCACCATCATCATCCAACTGGATTATAGAAGCCTTATCCTCCCTGTTATAAACACTGTTGTACCGCTCCCTCCAGATCTCCGTCCCATCCTCTTCGTACAGCACCGTATAAAAATCCGAGTTTCCAATTTCATCCATATAGCCCGTAACATAAATGTCCCCGTTCGCATCCACGGTCACATCGGTAGCCGCATCGTCCGCGTTGGATGTCCCGTTGCGGAGGTCACTCCATTGTAGGGAGCCAAAGGAATTGTAGTGCAGCACAAGATAGTCCGTGCCGTTGCCTGCCGTGGCATGGCCCACCACAGTGACTTTGCCATTGGCATCCACGGCCACGGCGTTGGCCACATCGTCGCCGCCAGCGGCATCGTAGGTCTTTTCCCAGAGGATGTTCAGGTCACTGTCCAGCTTGATGACCAGTGCATCCATGCCTGTGGAGGTGCCGACCCTTGCCCCGATGATGTAAATATTTTCATCGGCATCGGTGGTGAAGCCGTTCACCTCGTCCAGCACGATGTTGGGCGAGATCATGTAGTTGCCTAGCTTCACGCCCGTGGTGGGGTTGTACCGCACGGCGGTCATGTTCCAACTGTTGAGAGAACTCTGCTCGGCACCGAACACGATCAGGACACCGCCGCTGAAGCCGATGTTGGCAGCCACGTCCACCAGGCCCATTGTGCCGTCGTACAATTGCGTCCAGTTGACGATGCCCGTGCTGCTGTAGCCGATGGTCAAAAAGTCCCTGGACACGGCGCCCGCCGTGGCTACACCCGTGATGAACACATTGCCCGATGCATCCAGCACCAGGTCCACACCACCATCATAGTCGTTGGCAGCGCCGCTGTAGGTCTGGTGCCATAGGGCAGCGCCAAGGGAATTGAATTTCACCGTGAGGGCATCGTAGCTGTTGCTCCCGTTTTCGACAGCCCCTGTGAAATAGACGTTGCCCAGCCCGTCGGCGGCAATGTTGCCGACCAGCACATCACCCCCGTTGGGGATGTTGTACTGCGACGACCAGACGGTGTTGCCGATGAGGCCGATTAGGCTGATCTGTAGGTCATATACCTGTGTGGTTGTATTGTAGGTGGAACTGGCCACGTACAGCCCGAAGGCCGGGTCCTTGGCTGTAGCGACCCGCTCCAAAAATTCGTTCTGCACTTGGGTGGGCTGGCTGCCGCCCGTCTGTACCCAGTCCTTGAACCAAACGGTCTCTGTCTGGGCATTGACCTTATGGATTGGCAACAGGAGTGGCAGTGAAAACAACAATAGCAGTAATGAAAGTAAACGGAAAGTATTTCTGTGGGTGGGTTTGTTCATCCCCCCTCCGCTTGAGAAACGGAGGAAATTACAAGAGTCAATAACGTGCGTCATGGTTAATGTATTTGGGATCTGGTTTTTAGAAAAATACGTGCAGGTGTTTTTAATAAAAATCCCAGACCGATTGAGGAATCAAGCCAGTTTCCCTTCTGGTCAGCATGTCGAGTCTTGTTTTTGTAGCCTTGTTTGGAAAGGTGTTGTTTCTGAAAAGCGCTCGTAAGGTAGGAAGAAAGCAGGAACTGTGCAAACACTTTGTTGCCAATAAAATGGCAATCGTTTAAATTCTTATTCGGGAAAAGGAAAAAAATAACTTACGCAAATTCGTGGTTGTTAAAATTCGTGGGGGATAAAACCTGATAGCACTCCCCACGAATTTTAACAACCACGAATAACCATTTGTCTAAAATCATCAAATTTTTATGCGTAGAGCCTGTCCCGTATTTTAATCGGGATTATTTTTTTCCAAATCCCTCAGCAATTATTTTTTCCCATTCGCAGCCATTTAGCATACTGGATTGTACAACATTTTAATATTTGTACCTGCCTGTAAATACTCAACCGTTGACATAGGTAGTTCCTGCTCAAGTGACCCCTATTTTAATTCACCGTCCTTGGGCTTTGATATTTCACCAAAATTTTTCACAAAAAACACCCACCATGAAGAAAAAAGTGACCCGTCTCTATTCGGTTTTCTGGACCGTCCTTGCTGGCTATTTAGTCCTATCATTTTCATCCAACCCACCGCCCGGCAATACTGGGTCGCCACCTACTTTCAATGATTGTTCTGGCTGTCATGGAGGAGGTTCTGGAACTGGTATGGTGACGATTGCAGGGTTGCCTGCCACTATTGATCCGAACACTGTTTATCCGATCACAGTGACCGTTACCAGGACCAATACCATACCTCAAATGGGAGGTTTTCAAATGAACGTGCTGGACGACAACAACAACGACTTCGGCATGCTTTCCAATGCCGGTGCAAATTCATGGGTTCAAGGATCTTTTTTTGAACACAATCCCGCCCCAAGTTTTGTAGGGGATGATATCACCTTCACCGTTGACTGGACATCGCCTGCCTCTGGTAACACGCTGGTCACTATGTATGCATCGGCCAACCTCGCCAATGGCAATGGAAATACCGGTGGCGATGTCATTGTCCTCACCTCCGAATCAGGCAATTTTGTGGGCAGTGCAGGTCAGATCGAGGTGAACATAACGGGTACAGATGTCAGTTGCTTTGGCGGCAGCGACGGCTCGGCAACAGCCATGCCTTCTGGCGGCGGCGGACCACCTTATACCTATAACTGGTCGAATGGTGAAACGACCCAGACCATCATGAACCTGACCGCAGGGTTCTATTCCGTTACGGTCACCAACGCAAATGGAGATCCCGGCATGGCAAGTATCACTATCAATGAGCCGGCTACGCCCGTTATGGCCATCATTACAAATACGGTTGGAGTTACTTGTCTTAACCCCGTTGGGTCGGCAACAGCAGATGGGTCTGGAGGTACACCAGGCTATACTTACGATTGGTCGAACGGCATGGTAGGACCAACTATTAACGTAGCAAATGGTGGCAACTATACCGTTACCGTAACTGACGTTAATGGATGCACCGCATCAGCCACAGCGACCGTTTCCGAAGACATTACCCCGCCTATCGCAAATGCCGGACCTCCCATGGCCATTGATTGCAACAATCCAACAACCACACTTGATGGCACCAATTCCTCCAGCGGTGGCAACATCACCTATGCATGGACAACCACCAACGGCAACATCGTAAGTGGCGCCAATACCCCTACCCCCGAGGTAGATGCTGCTGGCAACTATGAATTGACCGTGACGAATACAGATAATGGTTGTACCGCTGTGGATGCCACGACAGTTGTTTCTAACATCAATCCTCCGGTTGCTGCAATTGCCGCTCCAGGCAACTTGGACTGCAACAACAATTCTGTCGTACTGGATGGTTCTGGTTCTTCTTCTGGGCCCAACATCTCTTATCTATGGACCACCACGAATGGCAATATCGTTTCTGGAGAAACGACAACCATGCCCACCGTGGATGCTCCCGGCGATTATACGCTCACTGTGACCAACAATTCAAATGGTTGCACGGCCAGTGCCGATGTCACCGTCATGTCCGACACAACACCCCCAACAGCCAATGCCGGTACCGACATGAGTCTCAATTGCAACAATTCCTCGGTCGTGCTAAATGGCTCCGGTTCTTCTTCTGGGCCAGATATTGTTTATTTGTGGGCAACGGCCAATGGCAATATTGTTTCTGGGGAAACGACCACCATGCCCACTGTGGACGCTGAAGGCACTTATGTTTTGACTGTGACCAACAACGTAAATGGTTGCACGGCAACCGATACAGCATTGGTTACGCAGACACCTATGTTAATGGCTTCCATTTCAGATACAACTCATGTTGATTGCAATGGCAATAGTAGCGGAAGTGCAACCGCAGCAGGCAGTGGCGGAAATGGCGCTTATTCCTACAATTGGTCGAATGGAGAAATGACCCAGACCATCATGAACCTTGCAGCTGGTAGTTATACCGTGACAGTGACCGACGCTGACAACTGCACCGCCACAGCCACGGTGGAAATCACCCAACCTCCCGCACTGACCGTTACGGTTTCCACCATGGGCATATCTGGCCCCGGCAACAATGATGGATCGGCCACTGCCAACCCAAGCGGCGGCACTGGCTCATATACCTATATATGGGGCAACGGGCAAACAACCCAGACCATCTCGAACCTTCCCCCCGGCACTTATATGGTTACTGTGACCGACGCCAATGGCTGTACGGCAACTGGTTCTGGGACAGTCAATAGCTTCGACTGTTCGGGCTTTTCAGCTACGACAAGTTCGATGGATGTTACTTGCAATGGAGGATCGAATGGTACTGCTACTGTCTCACCCACAGGAGGCACAATGCCTTATTCTTATAATTGGTCGGATGGGCAAACAACCCAAACCGCTACGGGACTAACAGCCGACGACTATTCCGTAACCGTAACTGATGACAATGGCTGTGATGTGGTATTGACGGTTACTGTTTCCGAACCTACGGCCGTAACTGTTTCGGCAAGTATGGTTGAAAATGTTTCGTGCAATGGCGGCATGGATGGTTCTATCTCTGTCAGTGCCAATGGCGGCAATGGCGGATTTGGTTACTTATGGTCAAATGGGATGATGGGGTCAACCATCAACAACCTCAGTGCAGGGGATTATACCGTCACGGCTACTGATACATCGGGTTGTTCGGGAATGCTAACGGTCATGGTAACGGAGCCTACTCCGTTAGTCATCGTCGAAGACACTATAACAAATGTATTGTGTCACGGTGATTCGACAGGAACGGCCACAGTAGTTGCTTCTGGCGGGACACCGAATTATACTTATGTATGGTCGGATGGACAAATGGGCGCAACCAATTCCATGCTGCCAGCAGGCAACCATGAAGTCATTGCTACAGACATAAATGGCTGCATGGATACTTTGGGAATATCCATCAGCGAGCCACCTGTACTCGCTGCCAATGCAACTTCTACCGATGAAACAGGAGTCGGTGCCAATGACGGCACGGCCAGTTCTGCGCCGACAGGCGGCACTGCTGGCTATACTTATGATTGGAGTAATGGCACTAACACAGCTACCATCACCAACCTTCCGCCGGGTGAATATTGCGTGACGGTCACCGACGACAACGGGTGTACCGATGAAGACTGTACCACAGTCAATGCCTTTGCCTGTGCAGGTGTTTCCTCTACAACGAGTGGCACGCCTGTCTCTTGCTTCGGTGGAGATGACGGAACGGCCAGCGTCATGCCAGAAGGTTTTGTCGACCCGATCGCCTTTTTATGGTCAAATGATTCAACAATCGCTACCATCAGCGGATTGACAGCAGGAATCTATACCGTTACCATTACTGGCGCTGACGGCTGTACAGGTACTAACGAATATGAAGTCACCTCACCTACAGCACTGTCTATTGACTCGGTCAATGTGACCAACACAGAATGCACCAATAGTGCGGATGGTTCCATAACAGTAATGGGAGAAGGAGGTACTCCCGGTTATTCTTATGCATGGCCAAACGGAGAATCAGGTGCTACCATAGACAGCCTTGTAAGAGGCAGTTATGAAGTAACAGTCACCGATGCCAATGGCTGTACAGCCAACAGAACTTTCGAAGTGGAGACTGATCCTGACATGGAATTTCCAAACGTCATTGTACAGAATATCACAGTGGCTTTGGACAGCAACGGCATGGCATCTATCACCCCTGCCATGATTGACAATGGCTCTACGGACAATTGTGGCATCGACACCATGATCCTCGACTTCTCCATATTCTCTTGTGATGACCTTGGTGACAATGAAGTCGTACTGGCGGTCCAAGACCTTTCTGGCAATTGCGGGTTTGACATGGCCACTGTCACTGTGGTGGACAGCATCGCCCCAAGCATTGTATGTCCAGACAACATTACTGTACAAAGCACCAACTGTGAAGAAACGGTGGACTATGACCCACCCATTTTCGATGATAATTGCAGCCTTGACACTTTTGCAGTCATCGGCGGTTTACCTTCTGGTTCGACCTTCCCGTCGGGTACGACTACCAATACATTAGAAGTCACCGATGCCAGTGGAAACAGCACCTCTTGCTCGTTCGATGTCACCATTGACAATGGCTTCAGTGGCTCGGCCACAGCTACCAATGTGACTTGCAATGGCTTTGCAGATGGTACGGCCACTGCAGTACCTAATGGTGGTCAAATGCCTTTCAACTATGCTTGGGACGATGCCACCAACCAAACCACGGAGACAGCCACAGGGCTGGAGCCAGGAAATTATACGGTTACCATCACCGACAATGCAGGATGTACGACCACCGCCACTGTGGAAGTAACTGAACCAGATGAACTGTCCATTACCGTTGACAGCGTGACCGACGAAACATTGACCAACATGGACGGTGCTATTGAGGTGACCATCGGAGGGGGAACGGGCAGCTATACTTATGAATGGACCTTGGACGGCAACGTCGTCTCAACCGATGAAGACCCGACAGGTCTTTCCGCAGGTGACTATATTTTGAATGTCACAGACGAAAATGGATGTGTACTCGAATCGGACACCGTCAATGTGAGCATGTTTAACAGCACCCTCAACCCGTCGCTGGAACGCTTTGTTGACATTTATCCGAACCCAGCTATCGACCGATTGTTCTTGCAATTCGACCTGCCAGCCATTTCCGAAGTCAGCATCAGCTTGTTCGACCTGAATGGCAAATTGGCGACTTCTACGGTGAAAGATTATTTTTCCAATAAATCCATTTCGTTGGAATTAAATGATGTTACCACAGGCCTGTATATTGTTCGGATTGTCATTAACGATGAAGTATTAGTAAAACGCATTGTAGTGAGCGAATAGGATAAAATCACTTTGAGGTTATTTATCAAGGTTTGAAGCCGGGTGCTGTGCGCTCGGCTTCTTTTTGTTTTATAAATATCTTTTTAAAAACGCTTTTTTTGGCTGCATCTCACACCGCTGATATCTTTCAACAACCGCTAATCACCGACATATTATGATAGAATGAAAACCTGCTGGCCTCAATGTTTTATATTCCCACTTCCATCCTTTACCTTTAGTTGGTTTTCCCGTATCATTCAAAAATGCCCATTTGTCATGAAAAAAAATTATCTTGTATTATTGATTATTTTTTTCACCTTTCCATGTTTAAGTCAAGTCGAATGGGCGGGTGATTTTGAAAAACCTCTCGAATTAAAAACATTTATCGTTTCGAGCCAAAATCACCACATTATAAATTTCACGTATGCTCCTTCTGGCAGCTCTGAAGTGCCTGCCGCTATTGCCATTGACGGAATGGGTAATGACGTTATTCTACTTCATGGTTTCCCATGGGAAATTTGGACAGGTGTAACTTTAGTAACAATATCTGACATTATAGAATTAAGCGATTCTTCTTTAGTTTTTCCAAATATTCATTTGGGTGTGGATGCAGGCGGAACTGGAAACTTTGGCCATCGAGTGGCAAAGATTGATAACAATTTGGAAAACGTTGAATGGTATAACCCTCAAACACCATTGGTTTTTGGACATGAGTTATCAGACAATGGTTTTGTCCTTTACGGACAACAGTTTTCACAACCAGCAGTTGGGAGAATAGGAAGTGATTGCCTGCCAATTTGGAACATGTATATGGATTTCCAATTACATGATCTGACAATAACAACCGATGACCAGCTAATTTGGGCAGGAAGTGACGGCCTCGCAATCATGGACATAGATGGCACCATTAATACTATTTATCCTGACTTCATGTTTGAAGAAGTATTAAATACACAATACGATGGTATTGTGGGTTTAAACCAAGATACTTTATACTTTCTGTCTTCCAATATTGAATTTCTTGACAGTTTTGGTTTTCACGGCGATCACCTTCTTGATTATTCAGTTAGAAATGATAAGGTTGCGGTATTAACGGAATCTCGATTTGTTTACTTATTTAATGATTCGTTGATTCTTCAGGACAGTTTTGAACTATTAGATGAAAGTGAATTCAGGCTCATTGATATTGGTCATGATGGAGTGGCAGTAGCTGGTGTGGAAACTTATGGTTCTTCCATGCCAAATGGCGGCACACAAGCACCTTTCACCAAAGACTATTCTTTTTCTGGCGACAATTACGACCTAAGTCGGGATGTAGGTGTTGTTGATATTCAGTCAGGGGCAGTAAAAGAGGTTGTGCTTGATTTTGGCTCTTATAAAATCTTTTATAAAGATGCTCAAGTTACAGTAGAAAATTTTGGTGACCATCCTGTTAGCGAACTCTATATCCGCACCTATAATACAAGTTGGCTTCATAAATTTTCACAAAAATTCAGTGGCATAACCCTGTTGCCAAACGAAACCATCACCCTAACCTTGGATGACTTTTGGATTCGAACAGATGTTGAGCCAGGCGGATTTCAGAGCATTTGTATGTGGACATCGCATCCTGACAAGAAACTGGATTCCAATTCAACTAATGATGGCCACTGCACTGAATTTCTTGTGGATAGTAAAGAGGTAAAAGAGGGTAAAGCATTTGGCATTTATCCAAATCCTTCAATGCAAGAGGCCGTAGTTTCGTATCAACTCCCTTTTGCTCAGAATGGAGAGATTAAAATGTATAACAGCATGGGAGTACTATTGTACCGTGAATCCTTGACCTCAAACTTGGGAATATTGCATTTACCAAAAAAAGCTGCTGGAATATATTATGTAACCTTGTTGGTGGACGAAAAGCCAATCCAGACAATTAAGTATGTTCAGTTTTGATACGTTCTTACAATATCAAGTTAACATCTTTTTTCGTAGTTCTATTAATCCGAAAATAATTTAACAATGTAGCAGCGAAAAAAGATGTCACCTCATGGCTGCGGATCAATTTTCTTCATCAAAATATATTTTATAAAAATTTTTACCTTTTTCTTCGTCATATCCTTTTTCAATTAATTGCCGATTGCCGTGAATATAGATGTGGAAATTTTTATCCAATTTTAAAACACTTTTTAAAATGCGGGATTGTTTTTTTACGGCAGGCTCTGATATTTCAAATTCATCAATTATCGGTAAACTATTTTTTTCCTGGTATTCTTTTCTAAAATTCTGAAAGGAACTGGCCACTTTGTCATCTTTAAACACCTGATTGGAATAATCCATCTCATTGAATTCGTCGTTGTCCCGAAAATAAATGACAGAAGAATTCAACATGTCTATTTTATCTGCCTTTTCCATTTCAAATTCATTGTCAAAAGCCTTGGACTCCACAAATTTTTTAGTAGCCTTGATAAAGCTCTCTGTGAAATGGTAATTATCCGCACAGGGCTTCACTTGCAGGAATTGATCTTTCCAAAAACGAGCCTCCTCGCCTTTATTGGTTTTGTCAATCACACAGAGCTTGTAACCCCCTAATTCATTGGTATTTACAACCAAACAGGCCTTGTCCAGCTTGTCCGTATTGATGCCGTGGTCGTAATTTAAAGCAATGTTATTGCCCTCTGTCAAAGTTTTCAAAAAAGCCTGTTTTGTTTCCACTTTAAATAGGCCGATCGCATCCGTCACTTCATCTTCCAAAATGATGTCTTGGATATATACGACAAATAATTCGCCGGGCTTTATATTCGGGTGTTCGGAACTGTCGTATAATAATTGGGCTATTTTTTTTGACCCTTCATGAAAGTTGATTTCTTCGCTATTAAATAATTCTTTGGCGAATTTATACATTTCATTTTCTGCACCTTCCTCATCCGTTATTTTAAAACTATAATATTCAGGGGAGGAAAAATGGTTGAGGAAATAATGCTGTAATATTTCGTTTAAAGTTGGATCGTTTATTTTCAAAGGGTTTTCCGAAATGGTCAATTTTTCGCCTTTATATTTACTGCCGATTAAATGAGCGGAAATGTTTTTTAATTGACATTCACTGGTTTGTATCATGTGTTTTTTATTGTTGTTGGCTATTGGTTATTGGCTGTTAGCTAAAAGCCAACGGCCAATGGCAAATAGCATTTTTCAAAAATTATAAGTGATCGTATAACCGCCGCTTTTTTTCTCTTCCTCATTGCCCTCCTCTTTTTTCTTCTCCACATAATTATATTGAATACCCGTCACTTTTTTCACGGGTTTCTTTTTCGGCAACCGAAAATGTATCTGGATATTATTGTGAAACACCACCCGCACACCCCGTGTCTTGGGCACTTCAAATTCCAATAGTTTGGCAAGGCGCATAGCTTCCTCATCACAGCCAAAACCAATACCTTTAATTACTTTGGCGTCGGTCACCTTTCCTTTATAATCAATATCGTACCTCACATATACAGTTCCCTGGATTTTATTTTCCAGTGCTTCTTTTGGATAACGCAAGTTTTCGGAGATGAACTTTTTCATCGCCTTCGGCCCACCCTCATAAAAGGGCTTTTTAATAAAATGCTTATCCTTTGCTTCTTTTTTCATTGTTTCATTGTTTCATGGCTCCATTGCCTTAAGGAGGTTTCATATCAATGGAACCATGAAGCCATTCAGCTATTCAAACCATTTAAAAACTTCCTCAACGCAGTTAATTGCTGGCGGTTACCTATTACGATAAAACTTGATTTGGGGTGCAGGACGGTTTCGGGACTGGGGTTGACGATATAATTACCTTCGGGCGGGCGATAGGCGATGATATTGGTGCCTGTTTCTTTCCTGATGCCCAAGTCTTTAATAGCAAGCCCCTGGCAGGAAGCGGGCATGCTTTCGTACGTCAGCTCTTCAAACTCTATATCTGATTCCAATTCCCGGGTGATGTAGGAAAAAAACTCGGTGGCCCCCGGCTTGCTGACGAGGGTGGCCATGTAAAAGCCCCCGATCTGTTCTGGCATGATGATATGGTCAGCACCAGCCAGTGCAAGTTTTTGCTGCGACCGAGCCTCGGTAGCCCTGCTGATGATGTTTAATTTATCACTCAGCTGCCTGGCAGACAAAACAATAAACAGGTTTTCTGAATCGTCGGGCAAGGCGGCGATGAGAGCCTTTGCTTTAGCTATGCCAGCTTCTTGCAGTACTTCATCTTTGGTGGCGTCATCGTGGAGGTAAAGTACTTTCTGTTCGCTTTGTTGAACTTCCTCAATCACCTCCTCCTCTTTTTCCACCACCACAAAAGGAATATTATGGTGCAAAAAATGTTGGGCTATCTCGCTCCCATACCTGCCATAGCCACAAATAATAACGTGGTTTTCCAGTTGTGCAATTTTTTTTCCGATCATCGAAAAATGGAGTTTTTTAAACAAGGCCCCACTGGTCACATAGTAGGAAAAAACGGCCAATAGGTAGGCAAAGATGCCAATATTACAAATAATGAGGATAGAGGCGAAAATATGTCCCGTATCGCTCATTGGATGAACCTCCGTGTATCCGACCGTCGAGATGGTGATGACCACCATGTAAAAAGCTTCTATGAAAGAGTACCCTTCGAGTTGCATGAAGCCGACCAACCCAAAAGTCAATTCCCCACGACAAGCAAAAATGCCAAGCGAAGGTTCAAAAAAGTCCTCGGAAGGGTGTACAGTTCCGGGCCTTTGACGAGATTGATGGTTCGACGTTTTTTCAAAGACAATGATTGAATGAGGGAATGATTGAATGATTGAATGAGAGAATGCGCCTC
>CBDCVJ010000028.1:0-45759 GCA_965222975.1 Saprospiraceae bacterium
TTCGCTCCGTCAGACTGCGCAGCAACGGCTGCGGCGGGCGCAGAACAACCCGCAAGCGCCAATGCGTGGGACAGGCAGGGGGGCAAAAACCAAAAAATTTTCCCGGCTGCGGCGGGATTTTTGCCCCCCCTGCCCGCCCACGCACTGCGCCCGCCGCAGCCGTTCCTCGCCATGAAGAAGAAAGATTAAAAGACCAACAAAATGATTATTTTTACGGAATGGATTATATATCAAGATTAAATAGAGAGTTAAAGCCGAAAATCAATACTGAATTAGATAAAACAGTAATTGATTTGTTTGCTGGTTGTGGAGGCTTATCCCTTGGTTTTGAGGCAGTTGGGTTCAAAACTATTGGCTACGAGAAGTTGGAAGATGCATCTGAAACATATAGAAAGAATCTTATCGGCGATTGTTTTACAGAAGAGCTAACTGTAAATAAAGATTATCCAAAAGCTGATATTGTTATTGGTGGACCTCCATGCCAACCATTTAGTGTAGGAGGTAAGCAACTTGGTCTAAAAGATTCAAGAGATGGCTTTCCCATATTTTTATCTGCCATTGAGCAGGTGAGACCTGAAGTCTTATTATTTGAAAATGTCAGAGGTTTATTGTACAAGAATAAATGGTATCTGATTGAAATAATCAATCAACTTGAAGAATGGGGGTATAAAATTTCATACAAGCTTCTCAATGCTAAAAATTATGGAGTGCCGCAGAATAGAGAAAGAGTTATCGTAATAGGAGCCAAAATCGAATCCATTTTCCCAGCAAGGAACCAAAGAGAATAACAGCAGGAGAAGCACTTGGAGACTTAGCGATTCAAATTCCAGAGAATTCCAAGTTCTTAACTCCAAGTATGGATAAATATATTGCCAAATATGAGAAAGCTTCTCAATGTATCAATCCAAGAGATTTGCACTTGAATAAACCTGCAAGAACATTGACATGTAGAAATCTTGCTGGTGCAACAGGAGATATGCATAGAATAAAATTATCTGACGGGAGAAGAAGAAGATTAACTGCGAGAGAAGCGGCAAGACTTCAAGTTTTCCTGATTGGTTCAAATTCTATGGAAATGAAACGGGAATTTACAATCAAATAGGAAATGCAGTTGCGCCATTTTTTGCATTATCGTTAGCTAAAGAAATCAAAAGATACTTTCAGTCTGATTACAATGGGAAGAATTACCCTTTAAAGGACGAAAACAATCAATTACTACTATTCAATGAGCCCAAAACGATACATTAATCCTGATAAGTGCAAGACGTTTTCAAGCAAATCGGAAAAGATACAAGAACTAATTAATCACGCCTTATTTATTCTTGAATCATTTGGAATCCCCATTGATAGTACTCCAAGAAGATTAGAGCGAATGGCAATTTCTTTTCTGGCTGTGATGGATGTAAAAGAATTAGCAGATTTTAAGAAATCAAAGGATTTGCAGAATAACAACTATTCACTTAAAACCAGAGAAGTAATAGAATATGTCAATCAACATTTTGCAGAGAATATTAGTAGCGGTTCATATGATGATATAGAAGAAAGGACTTGAAATTGCTTGTTGCAGGAGATATAGTATTACAATCAAGCCCTAATTCTGCAACAAATTGACTCCACAAGAGGATACGGATTGAATCCTTTTTATGCTGAGTTAATTAGACAATATCCAAATCCAAATTGGGTCAATACAATTCGGGGAAAATTAGAAGGTATTGAACCTATTGCTGAGAAATTAAAAGAAAAAGAAAGCTGAAAAGAGTTCCAGTAGAACTACCCTCAGGAAAAGAATTAGAATTTTCTGCTGGATTACATAACGACTTACAAAAATCGATTATTGAAAATTTTCTTCCAAGATATGGATACGGAGCAAGAGTATTATATGTGGGTGACACATCCGACAAATATCTATATCTTGATAAGGAGGCATTAGAAGAATTGAATTTCTTTGAAATAAGTCATGATGAATTGCCCGATATTATTGCATATTCAAAAAAGAAAAATTGGCTTTACTTAATCGAAGCGGTGCATAGTTCTGGAGCTATTGGTGAATTACGATTATTACAGCTACAGAAATTAACGAAGAATTGTAAAGCTGATATTATTTATGTCACAGCCTTTCTGGATAGAACGACTTTTAGGAAATTCATTGCAGATATTGCATGGGAAACTGAAGTTTGGATAGCTGATAATCCTGACCACCTAATTCATTTCGACGGAGATAAATTTTTAGGACCATATAAATCCTAAAGAAGAAAAAACACGGCGAGGAACAATGTGTATATGCCAATTTGGGCTAAACGCCCAAACTGCATATACACGAGACCGTTAGGTAGCATCAAGAAAAAATCCAAACATGAAAGGAACTGCATATTTATTACAAGCCACATTAATATCGCTTTGGTGGATAGGCTTGTTAATAAATCAGGACTTTTATGATGCTTTTCAATTCCCTGGAATTGGAAACGATGCTTTTAATTCCTTCATGCTTCCAGATTTAATTATTGTTGCATTTCTTTCAATAGTAAGAGCTTATAAAAAAAGAAAGGAATTAGATTATATAATTCTTGGTGGATTGTGGATTTGCAACCTTGTACTGTATTAATGCCACAATATTGACAAGTGGCGGATTTTTATCAACAACTGTTATGATACTTGGATTATGTTATAATTTATTTCTAATAAGTGAAGAGCAAGTCTTTAGAAAATCAACTACAAATAACCTAATTGTTAATGCAATAAAAACGATTTTTCAAATTATTTGCATCTGGCTAATTACACTATTCGTTTTTCCAGTTTTAATAATAAACTCATTTGGAGTAACATCAATAATTTCAAATAATACCAAATTAATAGCAATTTCTCTATTTGCTTTTTTTAGTATAATTGGGCTTTATAGTGCGTATGTAATGGTGAGGATTGGAGAAGGAACTCCTTTACCTCTAGACCAAACTCAAAACCTTGTAACAAAAGGTCCATACAAATATGTTAGAAATCCGATGGCAATTGCTGGAATTGGACAAGGAATTTCTATTAGTATTTTCTTTTGGTCAATTCATATTTTAATTTACGCTGTAATTGGGGCAATTCCTTTGGCAATTTGTAGTTAGACCATTAGAAGAAAAAGATATGATAGAAAGATTTGGAAATGATTATTTGGAATATAAAAAAAGGGTAAGGTGTTGGATGCCAAAAATAAATTAAAGACGCTACCTAACACTGCGCCAGCGTCCATGCCCAGTAAAAGCTGGCTACGGAATTCTATGGCATTTCCAAATATTTTTTGCCTCGTCTAACGAAAAAATAGCCTCGTCAAAAGTGGCGATTATATTCATTCACCTACTTATCTTTGATAATTCTCAACAAGATGATGAATATCTAATAAATTCCGATTCCGACTTTTTAAATCAGCTTGATGAATTTTCAATTTCGCTTTGGTACCAACCGCTAAATTCATCAATCGACGGTGGAACAATCCAAGGATTATGCAATACAACGCCTCAACTCCCATCGAATACCTCGCTGCCCTCGATCATGACTGGCGCAAGGAAAAACTCCTGCAATTAAGAACCATCGTAAAGACTAAAGCACCCAGCTTAGAGGAGGGCATAGAATATAAAATGCTCAGCTACGGTGACGAACGGGGCACGGTGTTCCACTTGAATGCACAGAAACACCACGTGGGCCTTTACGTCGGCAATGCCAATAAGATAGACACAGACGGCACTTTGCTGCAAGGGCTGGATTTGGGAAAAGGGTGCATCCGTTTTAAGAAGTCTGTGGCAGTTGATGAGGCCCGGATTGGTGAATTTGTGGAGCGGGCAGTTGATCTCTGGAAACGGGGGAAGGATATTGGGTGTTAATGAGCTGCTGTATTCAAGGGGTCGACTTCATTTGTAAACCATTTGTCGATCAAAATGGACTTTTGCCTTTCATTAAGAATAAGTTTGGGCTGTTTTTAAATAATTAGACTTGTTGTTAAATAAGATATTCTCAGATAAGTGTTTGTTATTTGGCAACAAGTCTATTAATGAGAAAAATCAATTTATCATGGATAACAGTCTTCAAATAGCTAATACATTTCGCTATATAGCGAGGTATGGCCTTTTAATCATTGGTATTGCTGTATTTATCGCCGCTTTGGTTTTTGGCGCTGATTTGGAAAAAGGCATTTCTGGCATTATTAAAAAACAGTCCAAATGCATTGCCGTGGCTGGGATTATTGGCATTGGTTTTAATTTCATGGAAATGGGAATTGCCGGGTGGAATTTTAGTGACACTGTTTGGAATTTTTTTATTGTATTTTTTTAATTTCTCTGGCCCTAATTTCTGGTGGAGCACTTTTGTGCTGACGTTGATCATTCCGATATTAGGTTCGTTTTTTATTTTAAGTTGGTATTTTAGAAATAAAATGGGTTAATGGTGAAAAATAAAAAAAGTCAGCATGTTAGTTCTACTTTGGCACTTTAAAAAAAAAACACACCTCACTCTGATGATTCTTAACCCCCGGCTTGAAAATGGATGGTTATTTTTTAAAATGTCAAAGTAGAATTAAAACAGGTTCTTGGGGGTGTTCATGATTAAAAAATTTGGGATTTGTTTCTCTATGTTTCTTCTCTCTGGCTCACTCCAAAGGCAGGGTTATTAATTTCTGTTGATTTAATGTAAAATGTAAAACACAAAATGTAAAATGTAAAAAACGCCATTACCCAAAACACTAGTATCCAACCGTATGCAGTGGCGGATAATTTTACATTTATAATTCTTGATTTTACATTTTATTTTTCTACGCCCCTAAATGCTGTTCCGGCCTATCCAAAAATTCCTGGTATTTTTTAAAGAACAAGCCCACATGTAACCCATCCACGAGCGCATGGTGCGCTGATACAGAAAGTGGCATTTTGATTTTCCCATTTTCTTCGAAATATTTTCCCATTACTATTTTCGGAACGCTATCGCCAGAACTAATCCGTTTGGCATGTTCAAAATGGTTGAACGACACCCATGGTATAACGGATGAATGAATGAGGTTATCCAAGTCCAAACGGGGGCGGAAAGTAGGGTGGGTACGATTGGCTTCCAGCACTTCTTCCGCCTTTTTTGAAAATATTTTAAAATTGGGATGATATTCGAAGTAGCAATAATTGAATGTTTCATCCTCATTGAGGATGGGGCAACTGCCATTGACTACTTCGTGTTCAATGACTTCCCCGCCACGAATCCTATAGCGGAAATTTTCGATAGTATTGATTGTTTTCAGCACAAAAAAGTAAGAGGCTTTGAAATAAGAAAGGTCATTTGTTTTTATAAAAGCCAAGAAGTGGGTCACGTCTACATCGGCGCAGATGTTGAAAAAGGGGGAATTGAATTGGGAGAAATATTGGAAATGATTTTTCCGTTTCCAATTTTTCAGGTCGATTTTTCGCATAGTCAAAACGGATGATGGGTGAAAAGATGGCAGGTTATTGGGGCCGAAAGAAGGAGAACCAAAGGCGGGTGGAATTGGTTTCTCAAACCCAATGGTTTTTCAATAAATAGCGCATAGGTTTTCCAACCCTTTCATCTGATTTGCACAAAACCTAAAGTGGTAGGGTATAACGTTGTCATATATCTACTCGGAATCCAAAACTATGGCGTCAAATTTGCGGCAAAAAACCGCCTTCTATTGGGATGTTTTTAAACAAATAGAAAAAAAACTTAATTTTGAAAGGCTTGACCCTCAAATTGTTTATAAGTTTGCCTAAGAGAAGTCAGAAGTCAGGCCGCTTCGCTGTCAGAAATCAGACTGGATTCCATCTGACCCCTGACAGCGAAGCGGCCTGACTTCTGACTTCTCTATAATCTTCCCATCTGTTGGCACTAAGAAAGACCCAAGCGACTTATTGAGGACTAAAAGATCACCATGAAGAAGCGAACCTATTATGCTATTGCGGCCATTGTACTTTTTTTCGGAGTGGGTGCCCTACTTGATTTTGGTATTTCCAAGGAAGATCACTTGACCACTTATACCAATCGCATTGAGCGCAGTTTGCACAAAAAGGAATCAGAAGTTTATTCGTTGTTGTCTGATACTGGGTTCATATACAGGCAGTTGCGTGGTATTGACAAGCTGCCCTCTGTTCAGCAAGATGCCGACCTGAACCGTTTGCTCGGCCTCACTTCCAAGAAATACAATGTGGCATTGTACAAAGGCGATTCACTCGTCTTTTGGCTCAACAATAGTGCCTTCCTTGATACGCTCACCTTGCGTCAAGTACAAATGCCGGGCAAACAGACAAAATTGATACGGCTGCCAAACGGCTACTTCGAACTGATCAAAAAAGACATGCCCGAAAAGGTAGTAGCCTGTGCGCTATTGCCCATCAAAAGGGAGTACGCCAAGGAAAGTGAATTCCTGCCGAGCCGGTTTGAGACGGATGATTTTGAAATCCCCAAGGATGTTATTTTAAAAGAGACGCAAACCGATTTTCCCATCAAAGCCATGTCTGGCAAAACACTGGCGTGGCTCGATGCTGTGGGACCGGCAAAGGACAGGAACCACCTGCAAATGGTGTTTTTTATTTACGTGTTGGGTTTCATAGGGTTAGGTGTTTTGGTAAATGACATAGCAGTGGCACTGGTCAGGCGGTTTCAGCCTTGGGTAGGGGCGGCATTCATGTTGGCTGCTGTCATTGGCATCCGATGGATGACGGTGGAATTGGGGTTTACCAAGCATTTTGAAGAATTCCAGACCTTTTCCAACGTATTCACCGATCCCATTTTGGAAGGGGTCAATTCATTGGGCGAGTTGCTGATCAATATCATCCTGCTGGTATGGATGATGGTTTTCTTCAATAGGGAGTTTTTGGTAAAAGAATTTGTCCATCCGTCAAAGGTGATCCGGTTTGGACTTACCACTTTGAATTTCTTTGCCATCAATCTCGGCATTTTGATGGTGAGCAGCATTTTCAAAAGCATTGTTTTGGATTCGTCCATTGTGTTTGACTTTGAAAATGTATTTAACCTCAATTCCCAGAGCATATTGGCAATGATAGGGGTGGTACTGCTCTTGTTGGCTTTGTTCCTGTTCAGTCACCGTATGATGACGGCCATTCATAAAATAGGAATGGATAAGAACTGGCGGCTGGCAGGCATGGCCACGGCATTGTTGCTGACCATTCCAGTGGTTCAACTGGGCGACCTGCACCTGCCCTTGTCTCATTTTATGACGGCGGCAGTGCTGTATTTGGTTGTTTTCGAATTTTTTATCGAAATCCCCAATATGACTTTGGGCTGGCTGGTTGGTTGGCTGATGCTTTATTCCGGGCTGACGTCGATGCTTTTGTATAAATATAACGGGGACAAGGATTTCAACCGACGGGAGGCATATGCCAAAGCGTTGAGCAGCTACCAGGATGACTTTGCAGTGGGTGTGCTTGATGAGGTAATCCCTTCTTTTACAAGTGACCAGGCCGTAGCCGAATGGAACAACCTCATTGACTACTATCCTGCATCTTCCCTTCCAGAAGAATTTGTAAAAGATATTTTTGAAAACCGCCTCGATGATAATAAATACATGCTCCACAATTACAGCTTTGACCTTGCTGCTTTCAATAGGAAAGATGGGGGTATTATGCTTTCGGAGCAAAAGGCCACTATGGGCGAGATGGAATCCCAGTTTCAAGAAGCCCTTCCAACCAAAAACCCTAATCTCCGTTTTCTGCCAGAAGAGACTCGTAACCCCGGTTACATTCTTCGTATGAATATTCCCACAGAGCCGCCCGTTTTGGTTTTTGCCAATTTCAACCGATCGTTTTCTACTCCTTCCAAAGTTTATACAGAGTTGCTACTGGTCAGCAATTACAAACAATTAGATGAACTGGACGACTATGATTATGGCATTTACCAGGATGGAAAATTGGTGGAGGAGCGCAACAAACTATACGTTAAGCAACTGACGGATGAAATACCGAAAGAGGGTGAAACGAAAGTAGTCAAGCACACCAGCCGCCGCTCGGAGCTGCTGTATCATGCACCTGCCAACATCGTCATAAAGATCGGAAAAGATACTGGTGGATATATCAAGCCATTGTCACTGTTTTCTTATGTGTTCACATTGTTGTCACTGGCGGTATTGGTTTTTGGCACTATCAATTACCTGACAAACGCACTGCCCGGGCCTCTTAACTTCTTGCGCACCAGCAAACCTTCCCTCCGCAACCAGTTTCAATTTTGGATCATCGGAATGATCCTCTTTTCTTTCCTGGGCATCGGCTTTGTGACCGTCTGGTATTTCCAGCAATCTTCCGACGATTACCATAAAGGGCGCTTGGACAGGAAGGTGACGTCGGCCCTCGCCAATGTAAATTATGAAATAGAGGCTTGGCAGCGGGAGCACCGGGAAGAAATGGAGGTGCAGGAAAAAGTGGCCCGTCGCATTGAAAACGAACTTGGCATTGAAAAACAGCTCGATTTTGAAGCAATAAATGAAGAAAGCGTAAAAGAATCTATAAACGCCGAACAGCTTACTTCGCTCATACCCCTCATTTCCGAAGTTCACCGCCTCGATGTGAACATGTACAGCCTCCAAGGCGACCTGATTACCTCTTCCGAAAAGGATATTTTTAAACGGGGCCTGGTAGCTCCAAAAATGGGGGCCTATGCTTTTCAGGCACTCACCAAACTCGGGTTTGTCCGCAGGGATCAGGAGGAAAGCATCGGGGATCTGGATTACACCGCTGCCTATTTGCCTCTGAAAAATGTGCAGGGCCAAACGCTCGCTTTCATGGGTATCCCGTACTATGCCCGCCAGCGTGAACTCCGAAGCGACGTGACTGATTTCATGAGCACGCTCCTCAATGTATATGTATTCCTTTTACTGATCGCTGGTGGCCTGGCCATCGTAATCGCCAACTCGATCACCAAGGCTTTGTCGGAATTGAGGGAGAACCTTGGCAGCCTCAAACTTGGTGGCAACCAGCGACTTGTATATCGGAGAAAAGACGAAATAGGGGATTTGGTAAATGCTTATAACAATGCCGTACTGAAAATCGAGGAGAGCTCAAGGTTGCTTGCCCAACAGGAACGGGACGACGCCTGGCGGGAAATGGCCAAGCAAGTGGCACACGAAATCAAAAACCCGCTCACCCCGATGAAACTCAGCATTCAGTACCTCTTGCATGCTTATCAGTCAAATCCGAACGATGCCGAGCCTCTCTTGAAACGGGTGACCAAAACCCTCATAGAACAAATAGATTCGCTTGCGCAAATAGCGACGGAATTTTCCAATTTTGCCAAAATGCCGCAGGCTGAAAATTCGGAGTTTTCCATCAACGACCTCGTCGCTTCCGTCCACCACCTTTTCGCCAATGAACGAACGGACATGGACATCTCCATCAGCCTGCCCGATAAGGATTTTGAGGTGTTTGCCGACCGTAACCACCTGACCCGTGTTCTAAACAATCTATTTAAAAATGCCATCCAAGCAGTGCCCGACAACCGCAAGGGCATCATCGGTATCTCCTTGTACCAACAGGACAATAAGGCTATCGTGCGGATAAAGGACAATGGCTCTGGTATTCCCCCTGAAATTCAGAAGAAAGTTTTTACGCCCAATTTTTCCACAAAAAATTCCGGTACAGGTCTTGGTTTGGCAATTTGCAAGAGCATTGTGGAGGGCTTCAACGGAGACATATTTTTTGAAACGGAGGAAGATAAGGGCACTACTTTTTATGTGGAATTACCATTGATGAAGGTAAATGAACTGGTGACGTAATGTAGCTTTTAGGCTGTTAGAGGGAGAATATTTGCAGCTTAATGTCCGCATTGTGAAAACAATCTTCCTTCTAAATACCTTTCTTTAAATTCAAGACGTTACTATTTGAAATAATCAAACGTATAATAAATATCCTCCACGTTTATAAAACCAACTGTCAGCAATCAATAACTAATAATCATCAACCAACAATCAATTTTCCAACGCACATGAAGCAAATTCCAATTTTAAGCCTTTTAGCTTTTAGTTTTTTCCTTTTTCAAAATGAGGTGTTGGCCCAATGCATATCGGGCGACTGCAAAGATGGGACAGGCATTTATATGTACCCATCTGGTGCGAAGTACATTGGCCAGTTCAAGGATGGGGAAATCCATGGCATCGGTACTTGTTATTACAGTGATGGCAGCACCTATCGCGGTGAGTGGTCGCATCGGTACCCAGAGGGAAACGGCATCAAGACATTGGCCGACGGCCGCAATTGGGAAGGGAAATGGAAAAAAGGACTGCCCATTGGAGAGGATGGCCTCGTGATCGAAAACCTCTTTCCAGATCCTGAGCCTATTGTCCAGTCAGGCTGCCTGGAGGGCAATTGCAAGGATGGTAAAGGGATGTATGCTTATCCAGATGGCAGCAAGTATGAAGGGGAGTTTCAAAATTCAAAACCTCATGGTGAAGGGGTGTTGACCTATCCAAATGAAGATTATTATTTTGGCTATTTCAAAAACGGACTGAAAGATGGGAAAGGCACTCTGCACTATGCCGACAATACCAAAACCACAGGCGAATGGCGTAATGGAGAATACATTGGCAACTCCCTGATCGAGGACGGCAAGATGGGCTGTATGGAAGGGGACTGTAAAAATGGACGGGGCACTTACATCTATAAGGATGGTGCTGCCAAATACGTAGGTACATTTACCAATGGTATGCCCGATGGGGAGGGAACGATTTTCTATGCCAATGGCGAAAGCTATAAAGGTGAATGGGCCTTGGGCAGTTTCAATGGGGAAGGTATCCTCTATTTGCCAGATGGCACTCAGGTGGTCGGCTATTGGAAAGAAGGCTCGTATATGGGGAAGGAAGATCCCAAATTGGCTGAAAAGCCTGAATCCCCAACGCTCAGCCCGGATGAGTACATCGCCATCCGCAAGGCCAGCGAAATGAAGGTATGGGCAGTGATCGTTGGCATTTCCTCTTACAACCACATGCAGGCGTTGAAATACACCGACGATGATGCCTACCGCATGTATGCTTTTTTGAAAAGCCCAGAAGGTGGTGCCCTTGCCGATAACCAAATCAGCATCCTCATTGACGAAGATGCGACCAAAGAAAAAATCCTAAAGTCTTTGAAGGCCACCGTAGCTAAGGCCAGTGAGAATGACCTCGTGCTAATTTATTTCTCAGGCCATGGTCTCCGGGGATCGTTCTTACCTATTGATTTTGACGGCTTCCAGAACAAGCTCGAACACGAGGAAATGAATGAGATTTTGCAGAGCAGTAAATCAAAATACAAATTGGTCATTGCCGATGCCTGCCACTCCGGCAGCCTGTTAGCCATGAAAAGTGGCGAAACCCGCAACATCCTCGAAGATTATTATAAAACGCTTGCCAGCGCCAAGGCTGGTACAGCGCTCATCATGTCCTCCAAATCGGATGAGACCTCTCTGGAAAGCAGTGGTTTGCGCCAAGGGGTATTTAGCCATTTCCTGATCCGTGGCCTGAAAGGGGAAGCTGATTTGGATAATAATAAAATCGTTACCGTTCAAGAGCTGTTCGACTTTGTGGATGAGAACGTAAGGGCCTATACCGTTAACCGTCAGTCGCCGATGATCCAAGGGGATTATGATGGGAAAATGACAATCAGCGTGGTGAGGTAGGTCCCAGTTCGACAATAAGTGGTTGGGCAGTGAAAAAGCCCGCTGGAATTTCCAGCGGGCTTTTTTATGGTTTTTTGAAAAAGAAATAAAGCTAATTTATCACCGCTGTACCGTGAATGCTTTATTTATGCCACCATCTTCTGTATTCAAATGCAGAAAGTATTGGCCAGCAGGCAGATCGGATACATCTAAAGTAGCATTGTCCACAGAGCCTTGGATATCCCTTGTCACTGTAGAAACTATTGTTCCGTTGCTGGTAACGATGGTATAATCAACCGTTTTGTAGATTTTCGAAAGGTTCGCTTCTACGTTTACATAGTCAGTAACTGGGTTTGGATAAATGTCGAAAGAACCAATTTCAGAGTTTATCTCGCCTACGCTACTAACAAAAGGCACCATGGTTATTCCCATTGAAATAGCCCCATTCAAACCTTGAAGGCGGCCTATCTGGCCAAAATCTAATTTAAGATCATCAGCTTCGTAATCGCTTCCTTGCAAATATGGCCAATCAAGATCTGAAGCAATTAAATTATCAATAAAGAAAGTCTGGTCATAATCAAGATCAAAACCAAAGAATACTTGATTGCTCCCTCGATAGTTAGCACCTACAAAATATTGTTTGTTTGTATCTGGTATCGGATAGCCAACACTAAAACTGTTGTCCTCAATATTCAGAATCTGAATATTGAACCAGTTGAAAGATGAAGTGGGATCATCATATTCTTCCGCTAGTCCGTACCCTACATGAACTACTTCATCAGCTGTAACGTTACCGTCACTATTAGCATCTCTCCATTCATAGACATTAGCACCGAAATCATTGAGGTCGATATCTTCCATGTTGATAGAGCCGTCAGTTTGGGCATAGAAGCTGACCTTATCAAACATTAGGCCTACGCCATTCGGAACTCTTATACCCATTAAGAACTCAACTTGCCCCCCTCCACCAACTGTAAAGACGGTACCACCAGTAAGCCGAGGACGGTTAGTTGTGAAATTCCATCTGCTCCTGCTATAAATACTATCACTTATTGAAAAGCTGGTACTCCACGTATCATCCAAGAAATTTTCTTCTGTACTATCGCTACTAACAGAATAGGTAACATTATAGGTGCCTGTCCCTTCTGCAGGAATATAATCTGGCAAGGTGATGACTGCCGAAGTGTCAAAGCTTGCCGCAACATCAGATTCACTGTAAACATTTGAACCTGCACTTCCACCAAGCTGCGAATCGAAATCAATGCTACAGTTCAAAGTGGCACCAGTGACTAAGCTATCAGTTCCTTGATTTCTTATTGAAGCTGCTGGTGTAAACGGTGTAAGAAGGAGTTCTAATTGGGAAACGGGCATTACCCCGGTTACATAATTATTTACATCCGTGGCATCTAATCCGACAATGTTCGTCAGCATAATATTACCAATAGTCATGTTTACTGGTCCCATTGCCAATGCATCTTTTATAAGTTGGCCATCTTCATAGTTGAGCATTACGCAGGGAAGATTCACCATACTCCCATCTGCACCTGCGCCCATAATAAAAGTACCGTCATTAGGTACATTATTGAATACTACAACGGCTATGGCTCCTGCGTTTTGGGCATTCAAGCATTTCAAACCAAATTCGCAGTCACCCCTATCAATCAAGACGATTTTACCAGCCACATCAGCGGCATTCACAAATGTTGTGCACCCTTCGCTGGTTGGGGCAACGCCGTCATCGGCCAATACGACGTCAGATGTCCAAATACCAGTTGAAATATCAGTTCCGAATCCACCGGCATCGAATGATTTGACACCCGCAATATCCATAGGAGAATTTACCACTACGAATTGAGCCTGAACGGTAATAGCTCCTATTAGGGAGCAAAATAAAAAAGTTGCAAGTAGTTGTTTAAGCATAACATTAAAATTTTAAAGTGAAGGAATAGCGTTTTTCAAGGAGGGCTAAAAGTAGGGAATAAACTGGTTTTGCAAATAATGGAGGAGAAAAGATTGGTCTTTGTCGCGCTAATTTTGGAGATAATGGTTTCTGAAACGAAAGCGATAAGGTTAAAAAAAGGGATATTACGGTATTGGGGCATTGGGGGATTCTCTCATTTTGAACGAATTCCTTAATACCCAATACCACAATACCCCAATACCTGTTACGGCTGTGGCGTCATACGTAAGTAGGGCTTGATGACGGTGTGCCCTTTCGGGAATTTGGCTGGCACTTCCTCATTTGGAATGGAAGGTGAAATGACCACATCTTCGCCTTGTTTCCAGTCAGCAGGTGTTGCCACGCTTTGGTAGGCAGTGAGCTGTAGGCTGTCAATGACCCGGAGTATTTCGAGGAAATTGCGGCCTGTGGAGGGCGGGTACGTCAAGGTCAGTTTCACTTTTTTGTCCGGCCCAATGACAAACACTGTCCTTACGGTAGTTTTTTCTGTTGCATTTGGGTGGATCATATCATAGAGATTAGCTACGTTGCGATCCTCGTCGGCGATGATGGGAAAATTCATGGTCACATTTTGTGTTTCCTCAATGTCCTTGATCCATTCGTAATGGGAATCCAGCGGGTCAACGCTGACGGCCATGACCTTGACATTGCGTTTTTGAAATTCGCCCTTCAGTGCCGCCGTGCGCCCCAGTTCAGTAGTGCAAACCGGCGTGAAATCGGCTGGGTGGGAAAAAAGAAGGCCCCAGCCATCGCCGAGCCATTCATGGAAGTTAATAGTTCCCTCTGTGGTTTGTGCGTTAAAATCGGGAGCTATGTCCCCTAATCTGATTGCCATGTGAGATTGAGTTTATATGGTTTGAAAATAATTAATTGACGGTTAACAACTTGCCACAAAACAAAAAGCCTTTCCTCATTGGAAAGGCTTTTTGTTTTATTTTTAAAACAAGCTTACACTACAAGTGGGTGGCCTTTCCTAATGGAACAAAGCGACAACAGCAACAAGTAGTAATATGTTTATTTCTTTTCATGAATGGGCGACAAATATAGTGGTATTTATTATGGGGAGGCAAGTATTGTTTTGGTGCTTACGGGTTTTCTTATAAAAATCTTTCCTTCAAATATGGGGCAGCCCAATGTGCTTTTTTGAAGGAAAATGACTGATATGGAGTTTTTATTAGAAAGCCCTTTTCGATGCTTTTAAAAAATTTGTGTTTTCCAACAATTATCCTTTCGTATTTTAATATCGTAAAGTTAAAAGTTCAATTTCAAAAAAAACAAAAACAAGAATTGCCGACGCTGAATTGTTGGCACGGAAAAAAACCTCATATTTACCGCATTAAAAGTATACTTATGCGAAACGAATTCACCATTTTTTCCATTCTCTCCTTGCTTGTTGTTGGCTTGGTCGCCTATCTATGGTGGTCGCCTATTTTGTGGTCTCTGATTGTGCTGTTGCCGTTGATTTTGTTGGGTATATATGAAATGTTCCAAACCAAACATGCCATTATGCGGAACTTCCCGGTTCTGGGCAGGGGCAGGTATATCATGGAATTTTTGCGGCCTAAGATTTACCAATATTTTATCGAATCTGATACTGATGGAACGCCGCTCAACCGTATTTCCCGATCGGTGGTTTACCAGCGGGCAAAGAAGGTGTTGGATACGGCGCCATTCGGTACTCAACTCGATGTTTACGGAGAAGGCTACGAGTGGATCAACCACTCCATCGTTGCTCTTGATGCCCATAAACTAAACCATGACCCTCGAATTACTATTGGTGGGCCAGATTGCAAACAGCCTTATAGCTGCAGTGTGTTCAACGTGTCGGCCATGAGTTTTGGTTCTTTGAGTACAGCGGCCATCATGGCTCTGAACGGCGGTGCTAAGATCGGCGGCTTTGCCCACAATACAGGAGAAGGAGGCATCAGCCCTTATCATGAAAAATTTGGCGGCGACCTGATCTATCAAATCGGAACAGGTTATTTCGGTTGCCGCTCAAAGGACGGCAATTTTTCACCAGAAGAATTTGCCAAACGCGCTGCTTTGCCTTCCGTGAAAATGATCGAACTGAAATTGTCGCAAGGTGCAAAACCGGGGCATGGCGGCATCCTTCCAGCCAAAAAGAATACCCCTGAAATAGCAACCATCCGGGGTGTCGAGCCTGGCACGACAGTCAACTCGCCGCCTTATCACAAGGCATTTAATACACCCTTGGAAATGCTCCGGCTCATCAAACAAATGCGGGAACTTTCCAACGGCAAGCCAATTGGTTTCAAACTATGCATAGGCAGGAAGAGTGAGTTCATCTGCATATGCAAGGCAATGGTCGAAACGGGTATCAAACCAGATTTCATTTCCGTGGATGGAGGAGAAGGGGGCACAGGCGCTGCGCCGTTGGAGTTCTCCAATTCAGTGGGCATGCCATTCCGGGAAGGGCTGGCATTTGTTTACGATGCATTGATTGGGTTTGGGTTGAAAAAAGACATTAAGATACTTGCCTCGGGCAAGGTCATGACAGGTTTCCACATCTTTCGGGCCATTGCACTTGGGGCTGATGTCTGCTATTCTGCACGTGCCATGATGTTGGCCTTAGGCTGCATCCAGGCTTTGGAATGCAACAAAAACACTTGCCCAACAGGTGTGGCTACGCAAAACCCGGAATTGGTGAAGGGACTGGTGGTCAGCGATAAAAAAGAAAGGGTCGCCAATTTTCATCACAGTACAGTAGAAGCGTTTGTTGAATTGTTGGCCGCGGTGGGTTCTGACGATCCCGCTAATATTAACCGTACCGACATATACCGACGGACTTCCATGAATGAGGTAAAACGGTACGATCAGATTTATCCGTACCTCGCTCCAGGATGCCTGTTGAACGAAGCAACTATACCTGACAGTTGGAAGGTTTTTATGGCGGAAGCGCGGGCGGATAGTTTTAAGGGGGATTTGCAGCGATAAATACTTTTGGTTCTATGGCAATTTTCGTGGAGTGATAAAAAAACAAGAAGAGAGCTGTTTCCTCGTGATTTGTCAAAGAACCATACTTTTTAAATACAAATACAAGAAGGTTTGTGATTTACCGGAAAATTTACAGAGTTAGCAATAAAGCACAATTGGTGGGCTTTCTCATGCAATTCATTTGTTTTAAGGATCATTGATTTTTCTTTTACAGTTACAGTAGGCTTTAAAGTAACGTCTGTAAAATGCCCACCTCCATTTGGGGTCTCCGCCATAGTGCCAGTTGCACGATCCTCGTAATCCAAGACGATAATTCCTGCTTCGGAACAAAGGTGTAAAAACCAAAGCATATGGCAGCTCGAAAGCGAAGCGACCAATAATTCTTCCGGGTTGTATTTTGTTTTGTCTCCACGGAATGTTGGGTCGGAAGAACATAATAATTCAGGTTTATTTTCTGCCAATATACTGTGGCTGCGTTCATACCCCCTGTAACTGCTTGTGCCAGTGCCTTTGTTGCCGGTCCATTTAACGGTTAAATTGTAATTGTGCCGTTTATTCATTTACGGATCATTTTTAAAACTTGATTAAAATATTCTCTCATCCCCATCATGGGGTAAAGCTTTTTTTAATGAGGTTTGCCAAATTTTGAAAATTTAGCAAATCAGGGTGGATGCCTTTCGGATTTGCTAAATCTCAAAGATTTAGTAAATCTCGTTCCCTTGAATGGGAATGAGCGAAAATATTTTACCAATTAATAGATCTAAACAAATCATTAATCAATTATTTCATGCATATCCTTATAAACAATTTCTTCTTTTCCCTTGATGGCTTTTAATTCCCACTTCAAATCGAATAATTCGTTTGGATAGGACTTTCCATTTGTTCTTTTCATACCCTGCAATTTATCCCATTTGTTTACCAACAGTTTTGCATCGAAACAAGTGTGTTCGTTCCTGAAATTTGTCAACATATAAGTTTTTCTCTCCTCGTCCATAAAAGTTTTAAAAAAATAGCGGTAATAATCACACGATTTCCCCTTTAATTCTTTTTTGACCATTGTTTGATATGCTTCGCTATTAGCATCATTTAAGGCAGAAAAATTTTCCGGCACTACGCATTCAGGCACCGGAAAATAATAATGTTCTGGTAAATTGCAAGAGGCCAAAATGTAAATGGTTAGTCCTAAAAGTATTTTATATTTCATTATAATTTCTTTTTTGATTTTCATTTGAAAGACAGTTTCGTTGAGTGACCTCTATGGGGTTTATCAAAGAACGGGTGTATTTAGACGCCCTGTTTTATTTTACCAATCAATATGATATGATTTGCCAGAAGGGTCGTCTACACGTTTAAAAGTATGGGCGCCAAAATAATCCCGCTGCGCCTGAATAATATTGGCGGGTGATTGGGCATTGAAATATCCGTTCAAATAATTAATGGCTGTCGAAAAACAGGGAACGCTAATATTAGCAGAAATTGAATCGGAGACTGTCGCTGATAATTCGTTTCGGTGTTTTTTTATAAAATCAATAAAATAAGGATGTACTAATATGCGATTGGTTGTTTGTAATATATCGATTAATTCTTCCATCAAAACCGAGCGGATGATACAGCCGTTAGTCCATATCCTTGTTGTTTCAGGGAGATGCAAATCCCAGTGATAGGTTTTTGCGGCATCGTCTATTAAATGGATGCCTTGATGATGGTTGACCAGTCGGGCCAGATAATATGCGTTTTTTATTTGCTCAATGTTTACGGTAATATTTTTAATTGGATGTTTTTTATAAAATAATTTTTCTGCATTTATTCTTTCTGTTTTAAATGCAGACAAATACCTTGCATATAAAGCAGATGTTATCATTGTGATAGGCACACCCAATTCCGCTGCAGCGATGGTTGTCCAGCTTCCGGTTCCTTTATTGCCTGCCTGATCGAGTATTTGATCAATGACCCAATTGCCATTTTCTTTTTTTCGTAAAATTTGCACAGTTATTTCTAATAAGTAGCTGTCGAGGTGGGTGCCTAACCATTGTTCAAAAATACCGGCTATTTCTTCAGGGGTTTTATTTTTTCCATACCTTAAAATGGAATAAAGCTCTGCCAATAACTGCATCTCTGCATATTCGATTCCATTGTGTACCATTTTTATGAAATGCCCACTGCCGCTGGGACCAATGTAAGTGCAACATGGGTTGTCGTTTTTATCTTTGGCCGCTATTTTTTCCAAATATGGGGCGATGTCTTCATAAGCAGTTTTATTACCACCTGGCATAATGGAAGGGCCTTTCAATGCTCCTTCCTCTCCGCCCGAAATTCCACAACCAATAAAGTGGATATTATTTAACGATAAATCATTAATTCTTTTTTGCGTGTCTTTATAGTGTGAATTACCGCCATCAATAATTATATCTCCAGGGGATAAATGCGGTTTCATTTTTTTCAATATATCATCTATGGCTGCGCCTGCCTTAACCATTAATAATATTTTTCTTGGCTGTTCCAACGATTGCACAAATGCATTTAAATCCTCAAAACCTTTTGCTTTGTCCAATTCAGGGAATTTTGAAATAAAATCAATGGCAATATTTTCTTCCACCCCTTTTTCGAAGCGGTTGTAAAGTGAGAGGCGAACGTCATGGTTGGCCATGTTTCGGGCAAGACTTTTTCCCATAACCCCGAGGCCGATGATTCCAAAAGTTGATTGCATAATTTTGTTGTTGGTACTCTGCCATTGGCCAATAGCCAATAGCAAAGAGATGATTCACAAAGGAAGTGTTTTTAAAATAGCACTAATAATTTCCGATGGTTTATTTTCTATGTCAAAAACTAAAGCGTTATCAGGTGGTTGCAAAGTTTCGAATTGAGATTGGAGCAATGCGGAAGACATGAAATGCTTTCCTCGGCTGTCCAATCTTTTTTTTATAGTTTCAAAATCACCTTTTAAAAAAATAAAGTAACAATTGGAACCCAATCCATTTTTCAGGCTTTTACGGTAAGTTTTTTTCAAAGCCGAGCAGGCGATGATGGCCCCTGATTTTTTAAGTTCATTTTTTGCCAATCTGTTAAGTTCTTCAAGCCAGGCTTTCCTGTCCTGGTCATTGAGTGGGTGGCCGGAGGCCATTTTTTGAATGTTTTCTGGAGGGTGAAAATCATCGCCATCAAAAAAAGGGATGCCCGTTTTTTCGGATAGCATTTTTCCGATGGTGGATTTGCCAGAACCGGAAACCCCCATAATGTAAAGGATAGACTTTGACATAAAGCGCCAAAGTTAGTGATTCAATACTTTTTACTAATTACTTTTGTATTTCTACTTGTCAAATGATTCAACGCCAAACATCATTGAGTGCCAATACCGTTGCTTTTTGCCGCTACCTGCGGGAAAACGGTTTCAACATTGGTCCTTTGGAAGAACGGGATGCGCTGTCGGTCATGGACATCCTCGCACCATACAGTGGACCTGCCGACCTCCAACTTTGCCTCCGATCCGTCCTCTGTCGCAGCCCTCAGCAATTAAAAGCATTTCCTGAATTATACAAAAAATACTGGCGGGAACTCGACCGGGCGGTTGATAGTAAAACCAAAGAATTAGCGGAGCAAAAGGAAAAAACTGCTGCCCAACAAAAGCATAAACCTCCCAGTTTGCAATCCATAAAAAACTGGTTGTACGGCAACAACGAAAACGATATTACTGAGACGGCCACCTATTCAACCATTGATGTTTTTGGAAAAACGGAATATCCAGCATTCGACGAACGGGAATTACGGGAGGTGTTTTATTTGGTAAAAAAACTGGTGCGGAAAATAGCGAACCGCCGCAGCCGCCGGTTCCATTATTCGAGAAAAAAAGCACAATTGGATCTAAAAAAAACCATGCGGCAAAATATCGTCCGAAATGGGGAATTGTTGGAATTGATATATCGGAAAAAGAAAAAGGAAAATATAAGAGTGGTATTGTTATGCGATGTAAGCCGTTCGATGGAATTATATAGCCGATTTTTTATTCAATTTATGTTTGCCTTTCAAAATTTATTTCCAAAAATAAAAACATTTGTTTTTAGTACATCCTTGCACCCAGTCTCGGATGAATTAAATAGCCGTTCTCTGGATGCGTCATTAAAAAAAATAGTTGAGAAGGTAAGCAATTGGTCTGGCGGTACAAAAATTGGTGCCTCATTAAAGGAGTTTAATGAAAATTATTCGCACAAGTATTTAACATCAAAAACCTTGACCATTATTTTGAGCGATGGCTGGGACACAGGCGAAGCGGAATTGGTCAGCGAAAATATGCGGCATATTCATCGGCGGTCATTAAAATTATTATGGCTCAATCCCTTAGCGGGCAGTACAGAGTGGACGCCAGAAGTGGAGGGTATGAAAGCGGCGTTGCCTTATGTGGATGCGTTGATTCCTTTTCATGGGTTGGAAAGTTTAAGGGAAGTGGTTTCCAAAATTAAATTGTAATCGCTATTAGGGGTGTTTAATAATAAGGAATCCTAATGCGTTCCTCCCCCTGTCCCGTATTTATCGGGAGGGTCAGGGGGAGGAATTTCTGTTTGCAAGAATTACAATTTTTTATTTTTGAACAGCATAATTATTTTTACATGGCTCACGGGTGCGCCGACACCCAAACCTCACCATCTTCAAAGATTTCCTTTTTCCAAATAGGTACTGTTTTTTTCAGTGTATCAATGCAAAATTCACAGGCTTCGAATGCAGCTTTCCTATGAGGTGTGGCGACGGCTATGATGACAGCTATTTCCCCAATATTTAAAATACCTGTACGGTGGTGAATGCTAATTTTCTCCGCAGACCATTTGTTTTTTGCAGATTCTGCAATTTTCCGCATTTCCGAAATGGCCATTGGTGCATAAGCCTCAAATTCCAATCTCACCACAGGTTTGCCTTTTGTATTATTGCGAACTGTGCCAATAAATATGGTGCTGCCACCTGCGCTGTCAGATGAAGTAAAATCAATGCATTCCTTCGGAATTAACGGGGTTTCTTTTAGTTGAATATCAATCATTGAATTTAAATAAAAAATTGAAATAAAATTAAGAAAGAGTGCTACCTTGTCATTTATAATAAAAATGCAAAAAATATGGGCCGTTTTTTTCTTCAATTTATTCCTCCATTATGGCTTGGCCTTTTGGTCGGCATTTCTTTTATCGAAGCGCCTTTAAAATTTCAAGCACCCGGTATTACGCTTGAATTGGGGTTAGGTATTGGAGAATTGGTTTTTGGTGTACTCAATAAAGTCGAATTGGTTTTAATGGCTGGGTTATTAATCTGTGCATTTTATCAAAAAAATATTTTAACCAAACAGATAAAAATAATTATTGGATTGCTTTGTACCGTTTTACTCGTACAGACTTTTTTCCTGTTTCCGATTTTAAATGAACGCATTGTCATGATTCGTGCAGGGCAAACACCACCTGATTCTGCTGCCCATTTATTCTATGTCATTGGAGAAGGCCTGAAGGTCATTTTCCTTATTTTGCTTTCAATTAAAATTTATAAAACCATTAGCCACCACTCACCGGTGGGATAATCACTGCCTCGTCTTTTTCACGTAAATTAAAATCGTCTGTTTGATATTCCTCATTCACAGCAATAGCCAATGATTTTAATTTTTGAAATTCAGGATAACGGTTGATTAGTTCGGTTTTCAAAGTGCCGACGTTTGAGCCATCCGGCAACTCCAAAGATAAAGTCCTGTTTTTGATAATGTCTTTTGCTATGCCAAATGCGAGTATTTCGATTTTCATGATTATATTTTTTATTCACCATTCACCATTAAAAATTCTTTCATTTCCTCCCATGCCAAAGTCGCACATTTCAACCTTCCGGGAAAGTCTTTGGCAGCTGAAAATGCGGTCATCTCTTCATCTATAGTTGCTGCGGCGCTCTCATTGGGAGTGACTGTTTTTAGAAACAATTCGATAATAGATTTTGCTTTTTCAATGGGTTGCTTTTTTAGTTTTTTTACCAAAACGGAAGTCGAAGCTTTGGAGATAGCGCAGCCAAATCCATGGAATGATATGTCTGTTATTACTCCATTATTTATTTCCAAAAACAATTCGAAGCGGTCGCCACATATTTCATTATATGCTTTTAAAATGTGTGAAGCACTTTCCTTCTTTTCATATTGAAAAGGTGATTTGTCGTGTTTTAAGATTACAGAATGGTATAGTGCTTTGAGTTGTTCGTTCATGTTTTTGTAATAAGTATTTTTTGCAGGGAGCTATCTATGAATGTCTTTATCGGGATGTTGACGGGTGTCAAATATACTTGAAATAATTAGTGTTCGGCCTTCCATTCGATAATAAAGCCTTCTATTCTTGTCAACCAAAATAAATCGGACTGTTTTTCTTTTCGGAGCTTTTCTGCCAATGGTTGGATGTTTGCTGACCGCATCAATTTTATCGTAAATCTTATCAACAAAGTTTTGGGCAGATTGATAAGAAAAATTTTCTTCTAAATATTCGGCAATTACTTTGAAATCGGCCAATGCACGTTTGTTCCATTTTACTTGTCGAGCCATCGTGCCATTATTTTCATAGATTCTTCATGGCTGACAAGATTTTCAGGAATAAAGCTATCTTCAATGTCTTGATTAAGTTTAGCTTCTTGCTCTGGAGTCAAGTCATGTTCTTCTGCCCATGTTTCCTGTAGAATTTCTGCAACAACTTTGTAAAGCCGCTGCAAAACCTTTTTGTTGTCCACTTGGGCAATCATTTCAAATAAGCCGCCTTTCAGTTCAAGCGTATTCATAAATCAATTTTTTACGAAGTTAAATAATTCTTTTGATCAGTTAACGGCATTTAATTAAAAAATTCACTGATCTCCTTTACAGCTACTACCAGCCTTTCCACCTCGTCCACTGTATTATATATTGCAAATGATGCTCTGACCGTTCCGGGTATTCCAAAAAAATCCATGATCGGCTGGGTGCAATGGTGTCCAGCCCTTACAGCGATGTTCTCGGCTCCGAGAAATGTCGCTACGTCATGTGGATGTACATTTCCCAAAGAAAAAGAAACGATGGCAGATTTGTGTACTGCTACGCCGATTATTTGCAAGCCATTGATGTTTTTAAGTTTTTCAGTTGCAGTTTGGGTTAAATGTAAGAGGTGCTTTCGCACTTCTTCCCTTTCTAATTTTTCCAAAAAATCTATGGCAGCGCCAAGACCCAGAACCCCAGCGATATTCGCAGTGCCTGGCTCGAATCGTCGGGGTGGGGGAGCAAGAGTAGTTTTCTCAAACTGCACATCCCTGATTGCATCGCCACCAAATTGGTGAGGTTGCATATCTGCAAGGTGATTTTCCTTCCCATATAAAACACCGATACCTGTTGGGCCATAAACTTTATGGCCGGAAAAAGCGAAAAAATCCACGTTCAATGCTTGCACGTCGATAGGGTAGTGAGCAGTGCTTTGCGCTCCATCGACCAGCACAGGGATGTTTTTTAAATGGGAGATGGAGATAATGTCTTCAATGGGGTTGATTGTTCCCAAAGTGTTGGATATGTGGGTGATGGCAACCAATTTTGTTCTATCCGAAAGGATGCTTTTAAAGAAAGCCAAGTCAAGTTCCCCACTTTTGTCCATTTGAATGATCCGCAATTTCGCACCTGTTTTCAAGCAGGCCTGTTGCCAAGGGATTAGATTGGCGTGGTGTTCCATTGCAGAAATAACGACTTCATCGCCCTCTTTTAAACGGGGTTTTAGAAAGGATTGGGCCACGAGATTGATGCTGGCCGTTGTGCCGCTGGTATAAACAATATTTGCTGATTTTGGAGCATTGATAAATTCGGCTACCTTCTGGCGAACAGCTTCGTATTTTTGGCTCGTTTGGGCGGCAAGTTGATAAATGCCCCTATGGACGTTTGTGTTTTCTTTTTCATAAAAATCAAGGATGGTTCGGATCACAGAAGAAGGTTTTTGGGTAGTGGCTGCATTGTCGAGGTAAGCCAACTCTGGGTAGTAGGAGAAAAAAGGGAATTGGGTACGTAATTTTTGTTGATCGAACATGGCATGTTAAAAATTGAAGATAGATGGCCAAACGACATTTATTTTTGAGAAAACAAGATCAAATCATATGGGTTTACGATATTGCAAAACTATTCATCCTAATGCATTAAGCAAATGCTGTACGACAACCACGGACGACCCATCAATTACCTCCGCCTTGCAGTGACCGACCGCTGCAACCTTCGATGTTTTTATTGCATGCCTGAAGAAGGGATCAATTATTTACCCAGGAAAGAACTATTGACCTATGAAGAATTGGAAAGGGTGGTTCGTATAACGGTCAGTCTTGGTATTAATAAGGTACGTATTACTGGAGGTGAGCCGTTTCTCCGCAAAGGGATGATGGAATTCCTCGAAAGGCTCTTGGGGATTAAAGGCTTGGAAAAGCTCAACATCACGACCAACGGAACATTCACTGCTGGTTTAGTGCCCCATCTGAAATCTATTGGCATCAATTCGATCAATTTGAGCATAGATACCCTTGATCCTCAGCGTTTTTTTGAAATTACCCGTCGGGACTCATTCGAAGCAGTCATGCGAACGTTGGATGAACTAATAGAAAACAATATACCTACAAAGATCAACTGTGTTGTGATGAACGGACGGAATACAGAAGACATCATCCCTATGGTTGAACTTGCCAAACACCGCCCCATTGGGGTTCGTTTTATTGAAGAGATGCCTTTCAATGGCAGCGGGGTCGATGGAAGGCCAAAGCCTTGGGCCTTTCCTCAGATTCTGGATCATATCAAATCGCATTTCCCCAATATTCGGAAGCTTGAGGACGAGCCGAGCAGTACTTCTTTCAATTACCAGATTCCCGGATTCAAAGGCTCGGTTGGTATTATTGCTGCTTATTCACGGCTTTTTTGTGGTACATGCAACCGCATCCGCTTGACGCCGCAAGGTATGCTGAAAACCTGCTTGTATGATGACGGTGTGTTTAATCTCAAGGACTTGATGAGAGAAGGCGGAACGGACGAGCATTTGATAACCGCACTTTTAGATGCACTAGGCAGTAGGGCGAAAGATGGGTTTGAAGCAGAGGAGCGCCGGAACTTGTTTGGCTTGCCAGTATCAGAGTCTATGGCAACAATCGGGGGGTAATAATGTCCGAAAATTGAAGGCAATTGCCAGAACTCCTTGAAAGTCAGACGGGTTAGAATTTAGAGAAATCTCTATGTAGTGATACAAGGGGTGGCCGAATGTTAATTGACTATTTATTTGATGTGAAAAACATTTAAGTTTTTGATTTTCAGTTATTTATATAACTTGAATAATATTGAGTCAATAAATTCTTTTAAGATCATTGTTATTATATCTAACTTTTTTATTTCCTTTGCACCTGCAAGCAAGGTCTGATTCACAAATATTGACAATTTGTAACTTTGCTGTTTTTACTGCTCTTTGTCGTTGCCCATCATTTTTCGATATAGAAGGGACTGGGAGACGACTTTTTTCTGCCTCAGCATTTTTTTCTGCTATTATTCCTAAGGGGGAGCTTGTTTACACTAATGTTAATGAGAGCGTATGGGATTTCCTATCTATTCAGGATGTTCCCCTGCTTTTGTTGGCAGTAACCGATTGCAACCTCAAATTCATTTAACTGCTACCAATTAGCGGTGAATTTGTATTTATTCCATTCCAGAAACTGTTCTACCCACTCACAAATTATTGGAAATCAAGGACTAATCCTTTGGTTAGACATTAAGCACATGAACTATTTCCAGCATAGGGTTATATGCTGGATTTATGAAGCGTTTGCTATCAAATATGGTCCAAGGACCCATTTTAATAATTGTACCAAATTACTTTTTGCAGGTAGGTTTGCGACTTATCAATGGCGAAGCCATGCCACAAGCCCAAGTAATTCATTGTGTTGTTTTTTGAGGTAACAATGTATTGAATAAAATTAAAGTGGTGAATAAACAGCCAAAAACAACAGAACGTGTAATTTTGAGGATGAAATTTCCATCAACTGTTTTTGTCCTCGCTATTACTGTGCTTGTCTTTACTTTTTCTTCTTGTGTAAACTATAAAGGGTTGGTCATAATGGAGGAAAATGAAAAAGTACTTGAAAACTTACGCACACCGATAGAATTAAAGGAAGGAGAACTTTACACTTTCCAGCCTTATAAGATCAGGCCTTTTGACCAATTGTTGATTCGGCTCAATGCTTTCGACGGAAGTACGGAGCAATTTCTCAACAGAGAGTTTGCGAATAGCAACGAATACAGCAGAAACCTCAATTTTGACCCTGCTTCCCTCTTCTTTTCCAGTTATTCTGTGGAAAGTGACGGAACTTTGAAACTGCCTATTATTGAGAAAATAAAAGTGGAAGGCCTAACGGTGTCGGAGCTGAAAACAAAATTGGACACCATGTACAAGCCCCACCTGACCTTTGTGACGACTAATGTGAAAATGGGCAATATGCATGTCACTGTGCTCGGCGAAGTGAAAAAGCCAGGCTTGCATTATTTATATAATGATATAAATACTATCTTAGACGTTTTAAGTATGGCAGGTAATCCCACACCATTTGCCAACTTGGAAAGGGTGAAACTAATCCGGCAGACAGATAAAGGGGCGAAAACGGTTTATTTAAACCTTAGTTCGCCGGATTTTATTTATACGGAATATTTTTTCGTACAACCCTACGATGTGCTTTATTTCGAGCCGGCAAAAACGGCGAAAGCTTTGGACAGCAGTTCTGAATCCATTGGAATCGTACTGTCAACCATTTCGATCATCGTCTTGCTGATTAATATTTTTGTTAAATAATAAACATACTTTGGAAACTGAACATTTGGGTTTTTCGACAACTTTTTAAAAAGAAATTGGCTGTATTAAACCTTTTGCAAAACTATTTTGTTAGCTGGTCTTCAAATCTCAGAATATTTTAAACAAAAAACGATATTTATCGTATTTTAGTGACTTATCAAAAATAGTTTAGTCGTAAGGAAATCATCACCAAGGAGTTAGCACAAAACCTTCATTCTCGATCACCGTTTTACCAAATAAATATTTTCATTCAAATCACACTCATTCAAATAGCCTAAGTCAGTACCAAGGCAGTTTGTTTTTTTGAAACACTAATACCAAAACAACAACATAACACACTTAAGCTATGGATGAAAAATCTGTTATAGAAATTGACTTAAGGAAGCTCCTGAACAAAGTGTACAAGCACAAGTTCATCTTTCTGGCGAGCATTCTGTTCTGCATGGGGTTGGCCTATGTGTATATAAAAATTACGCCTTCCATGTATAAAGCACGCGCTACTTTTCTTGTAAATCCCGTGAGGAAGGATCGGAATTTTTCAGATAAAATAGACGGTACTTTAGCTCCTTTTGAATTGGAGAAAAATATTTTTAATGAGATAGGAGTGTTCAAATCTTATACGCTAGCGAAAAGAACCATCGAAGAATTGGATTTTGGCGTTTATTATTTTACAAAAGGTTTGTTTAAAGAGGTAGAACATTATGGGCATTTTCCTATTAAAGTAGAGGCGCCTGAGTCGCTCACTCAAATATATGGTTCGCCATTTAAGGTGGTTCCGCTTACCGATGAGACTTTTCAACTGGAATATATTGATGATGAATTCAAGGTCACCGATCCTTCTACCGAAACTACCCGCAAGGTTAAGCGACCTATTAATTACACTGGCGTATTCAATTATGGAGAGCCGATCAAACACGAGTATTTCAACTTTACAATACACAAGTCCGAGAATGTTTCCCCTGACGAGTTTAAAGATGAGGAGCTGTTTTTCAAGCTTCTTTCTGTTGATGGCTTGGCGAATGATTATATGAAGAAGCTTGAAGTGGAGCAAACAGATGTACAGTCCAGCATCCTTTCCCTTGAAATAGTAGGGACAGAAATTGATAAAGAAGTAAAATACCTGAAAAAGCTTTCTGATAAATACCTGGAAAACAAGGTTCAAAAAAAGAACCAGATCGTAGCCGACAAAGAAGAGTTTTTCCGAGATCAGTTGAACAGCATCTCCGATTCTCTGACCCAGGCTGAAAATAGCTTGGAAATATTTAAAAGGAACGCCAATGCAGTCAACCTGCAACAGTCAGCTTCTATTGCATTGAACAATTTACAGGCATATGAGATGGATCGTGCGCAGACTGAACTGAACCTCAAATATTATCAAAACCTTTTGGAGTATGTTAGAAGCGATTCCAACCAACATAAAATAATAGCTCCGTCAGTGGTTGGCATCAATGATCCTCTTTTAAGCCAGAACTTACTTGAGCTGGAAAGACTGAATTCTGAAAGAGCTGCGATGAATTTTTATAAAGGTGCAAATAGCATGGATTTGCAACTCTTGAACAAAAAGATTGCAGCGACGACAGAATCAATACAGGAAAACCTCAAGAGCCTCATCCGGTCATCTGAACTTGGTTTAGTGGAAAAAGACAAATATATTTCTTCCGTTGAATCAGATATCAACATTCTTCCCTACAACGAAAAACAACTGTTGAAATTCGAGCGGAAAAGCATGCTTTATGGTAACCTTTATAATTACCTAGCTCAGGAATTGGCCAAGACCGAGATAGCAAGGGCTGACAATATAGCTGATGCACAGTTGTTGGACGAGCCGAGGCAAGTCAGTAGCAAGCCGGTTTCCCCCAAGAAGAAAATGATTCTCGCAGTAGGATTTCTTATCGGCTTTATCCTGCCCTTTAGTTTTATTTTGTTTTCAAAGCCAGAAAACGAAGTCGTTACTGCTCAAAATCTTATTCAGTCCTATGGAGAAATTCCTGTGATCGGGAGCATTGTGCATTTCGATCACCGCCCGAAATTTTTCTTGAACGAGCCTACCGATTGGCATGTCATTGAATCGTTTAGGGACGTAAGCGCTTGCCTGCAATTGATGATAAAAGACCCTAAAGAAAACATCATTGGATTTACTTCTATCGTACCTGGAGAAGGAAAAACTTTCTGTGCCATGAACTTGGCAGTTAATTTGGCCTCCAGCGGCAAAAAAACCTTATTGATCAATGCCGATCTGAGAAAGCCGAGTATGATAGAAGATAATGGGGAAAAGGAACTGTTAGGGCTTTCAGATTATCTTAGAGGTAAGATCAAAGACGTTGAAAGTATCATCATGACTCACCCCGACATCCCAGAGCTATCCTATCTACTCACTAAAGTCGACGATGAAAACCCACCTAGATTGTTGTCGAACTGGAGATTTGGAAAAATGTTGGATAAGTTGAAGGAAAAATATGATTACGTAATCATTGATGCACCTGCTTCAGGTATTGTCTCCGATTACTTACTGATTTCCAAACATATTGACAACCACCTATTTGTTGTAAGGAGGAATTATACAAAGATGGCGCACCTTGCCGATATCGGCAACCTGAAAAAGAAAGGAAATATGAAAAACGCATTTTTCATATTTAATGATGTCAAGGTAGGCTCTTCCAAGTATGGGTATGGCTACTACGATACCTATACGAGGAAACCCAATGGAAAATCAAACATCACCCGCTTCCTCCCCAATTCAAGCAATTGATAGTCAGTTCAACCAATACGAACAATCTGAGGGCGGCCTTAATGCTATCAATCTTGGCCGTATATCCATTTTTTGCATTTTTTACCGAAAAGTACTTGGGCAAAAACGCCGACACCCTGTTCGGCGCCCTTTGTTTTCTTTTGCTCGGTGAGTTTATTCTGACCAAATTCATTACAAAAGGAAAGATCAAGATCCCCATGTATACCATGCTGTTCGGATGCTTCTTTCTTTATGCATTTTTAATGGATGTACTTGTTTCAGGTAATTTTTTCAAAGGGAGTCCTGTCAATTATTTTTATACCAGCGACTACCTCCGCTTTTTCATTGCATGCATCCTCATAGAGAACACAAAGTTTCCCAAAAAATTCATTGACATTGCCATAACGGCAATGATTGTCGTTCTTGGTCTTGCAGCCTGTGTTTCTATTTTGCAGATCGATAACCCGCTTTTTTTTGCCAAGAAATCTTTCGGTTTGAGCGGCGATTTGTCGGCGGAAAGATTGCAGTATTATTTTTCTGAAAGCACCGAGAAAAAGAGCCTAGAGATAAGGCATATGTTGAGTGGTTATCGGCATTCCATCTATTCCTGGATTCATGATTTATCTGTTGGGATTGATAGCATTGCTGTACTGAGCATTCTGCTGGGTTTAAAACATTTGAGCAAATTGAAAAGACTGGTAATATATGGTTCTGGTGCGCTGGTAAGTTTTTTGGTCAGTTCGAGGTGGGTATTGCTCAACTTTTTCGTTGTCGCTTCTCAAAGCTTTTGGTTCAAAAAAAATAAAATAATATATGCATTAAAATATTCGCTTTATGGTGTCGGCCTCCTTGTTATGATGGCATATGCTGCATCTTTCATGGGGATAGATGTAGAAAAGTTTGTAGAAGATCGGTTGATGTCCGATAGTGCGCTAACCCGGTTATATGCATTTGAAGTGTTTGGCAAAGTCTTTCCCGACAACCCTATTTTAGGTACAGGGGGAGAGGACACCCCGGAAATGCTCCGCCTGATCAAAGGAAGGACTTCCCAGATACATGTAGGCTATTTGAAGCTGTTCTACTATTATGGCATAATAGGTGGGCTTTTGTACCTTACATTTTTAGGCTCATTTCTCCTCAATCTCTGGAGGAGGGCCAAGCGGACTGGATTTTGGGGGAGCTTTTTTGCCATCTTAGCTTTTGCGGTTGCCAACCTGACCCTTTATGAGACAGATCTTTTTTTCCATGGCCCAATGTTAGCCATCCTCTTTGCAGGAGCGATTAATTACAACGAAAAAAAACAAGACCAGGTCCCGGTACCAAAAAGCATGGAACTGGCTCAAGCCCACCAGCCAGTATAATTAAATACAAATGCTTACTAAAGCTACCCAGAAAATCACCGACTTCCTCAACAAAGGTCACCAGAGGACTGCCAAGGCAAGAAAGAACATTTTGATTTCTTTTTTTGTCAAAGGCTTCAATATCCTCATTTCGTTCATTCTGGTGCCTATTGTCTTGGGATATATCCATAAAGAGCAATACGGTATATGGATAGCCATATCTTCTATTATTGGATGGGTAAGCTTTTTCGATGTAGGGGTGGGGCATGGCCTGAGAAATAAACTATCGGAAGCATTGGCAGATAATGATCAGGAGAAAGCCAAGATTTATGTAAGTACAGCTTATGCCTTGATAGGCGGCATTTTCGGTTCCTTATTATTACTTTTCTTAATAGTGAACCCATTTTTGGACTGGACTAAAATATTAAATACTTCCGATGGCTACTTTGAGGAACTCCGGTTGGTAGCCATTATTATTTTTAGTTGTTATTGTATCCAGTTTATTCTAAACTTATTGAAGAGTGTATTATATGCCAAACAGCGGCCGTCCGTCAATGATCTGATGAAATTGGCTGCCAAGGTCGTTACACTGATCTTGTTCCTCATACTGACAACTACTACGGAAGGTTCCCTAACAAATATTTCCCTTGTATATGGATGTGTGCCTTTGGGCGTATTTTTAATAATGAGCGTGTATTTTTTCAAAAAAGACTACAAATTCATTGCGCCTTCATTTAAGCACATTGATTTTAAATATGCGAAAGATTTATTGGGGCTGGGCGTGAAATTTTTCATCGTCGGTATCTCGGTGCTTATCATCTTTTCCACGGACAGCCTCATCGTCACACAATTGTATAGCCCAGACGAGGTGGCAGTTTATGGAGTCACCCATAAATATTTTGGAATAGTCACCATGGCTTTTGCCATCATAAGTGTTCCGTTTTGGTCAGCTTACACAGAAGCTTATGTGAAAAATGATAAGGAATGGATTTTATCAACAAATAGGGGGCTGATAAAAATTTGGGGTGGATTGTCTTTGCTGGGGCTCATATTATTGCTTTTTTCCAACCAGTTTTTTGCACTATGGGTACCTGAATTAGAAATCCCATTTATACTTTCTGTTTTCATGTGCATATACGTAATTGTACTATCATGGGGGAACATATTTGTCACCTTTGTTAATGGTGTCGGCAAAATAAGGTTGCAGTTAATTGTGGCATCGATTGGGGCGTTAATCAACATCCCCCTGTCTTACTTTTTTGCAAAAACCTGCGGCATGGGGCCATCTGGTGTTATCCTTGCCAGCACAATAAGCATTGGCTATGGGCCTGTTTTCGCTCCTATCCAATTCAAAAAAATCGTTAGTGGCACAGCTACTGGAATATGGAACCGGTAAACAATGTTTTGCTCCAAAACATGTTGATTGTAAATCTTTAATGAATCAAATTCTTTCCAAATGAGGATACTCTGGTTTAGTCGGACGCCATCAAGGGCAACAGAAAGGATGACCAAAAAATTGGGCATCGGGAATGGGTGGATTGAATCGCTCGAAGAGCACATCAGCCAGAGGGAGAATATTGAACTTGGAGTGGCGTTTCCTTGGCGCACGGATTCCATCCTTGAGTTTGAACAGGAAGGGACTCAATATTTTGCCATACCAGTACCTAAAGCTAAAAAGGCGCCTGCCATTATTAGCAGCCGAATTGGTGGGCTACAAAAGGAAGGGGCATTAGAACACCAATTGGAAATTATTGAAAAATTCCAGCCTGATGTGATCCTTGTTTTCGGAACGGAAAAAAACTTTGGCCTGATTGCTGGCCGTGTGAAAACGCCTGTTTTAATCTGGATACAAGGTAATTTTACTGTATACTCTCACATGTGGTTCAAGGGTTTTTCGAAAAGTGACGTGCGGAAATATTCTCCTCTCAAACCAAGGCTCTACGGTTATAGCCATATTGACAAATATCTCAACGCTGAAAACATTGCAAAGAGAGAAAGGGAAATACTCAAAAACGCTGAATATGTATTGGGCAGGACTTCTTGGGACAAACGCATCATGTCTCTGCTTGCTCCCAATGCAAAATATTTTCATTGCGATGAAGTGTTGAGGGACGTTTTTTACAAAACCCAATGGAAGCCCACTCGCAACCACCAAAAGCTAACAATCCTTACTACGATTCAGGACAACCTCTACAAAGGGATTGAAATGATATTTGGATGTGCAAAAATACTTTCATCCATTTTAGGCGACCAGTTTGAATGGCGGATAGCAGGTGTTTCTCAACAACATGATCTTTTGAAGATTGTCCAAGGCAAACTCAAGTGCAATGCAAACGAAATTAACGTAGTGCCATTGGGCCGCATCCCAGCTCCCGATCTGATACAAGAATTGCTGGGCGCAAGTATATATGTCCATACCTCACATATTGACAACAGCCCGAACGCCGTTTGCGAAGCCATGATCATTGGCATGCCGGTGGTTGCCACCAATACGGGCGGCGTACCAGACTTGCTTGAAAACAAAAAAGAAGGGTTATTGGTACAGCCAAGCGATATATATGCTATGGCTGGAGCCATACTCGAAATGCACCGCAATTACGACCAAGCTATTGAATATGGCCAAAACGCCAGAAAACGGGCGTTGAAGCGACATGACCCTCAAAGGATTGTGGAAGACCTGATAAATATTTTTCACCGAATAACAAGTACCCCTATGAATTCCTTAAATGGTTCTGAAAAAATGGTGAAAACAGAAAGAATAGAACATTAAAAAACCCAATTAAAAAAGAAGAAAGTTGAAAGCATATCCAAAAATTTTAATGGTAGGCCCCAGTTTCAGCACCCGAAAAGGAGAGGGTATAACCCTCACGAATTTGTTTACGGGATGGCCTAAGGATAGAATTGCTGTAGCCAGTGATGTTAAGGATTTTACTGTTCAGAGCGATGTTTGCAATAACTATTATCAGTTTGGGACGGAAGAATTGTACTGGGCAGGCCCGTTTAGTATGCTTCAATCTCCCAAGCCTTCCGGGAAAGTGCCCCAGCATGTTTTGAATGCAAAAAATGGTAAAGCGCCTCATAAGAAAAAGGTGCAAAACAAGAGCTTGAAGCAACAAATTAGGACTAACATTTCAAGGGGGCTTTCGGCAGTTGATCTGTACCACCAATTCTACCGTTTTGAAGCTTCGCCCAAATTCATGAAATGGGTGGAAAAATTCGATCCTGATTATATTTATACGAATGCCACCGGTTTGGACAACATCAGGTTCATACTTGACCTATTGGATAAAAGAGATACCAAATTGATTGTCCATATTATGGACGATTATCTTGCTTCACAAAACCAGTTCAACATTACCCACGGCTTTTGGAAAAAGCACATGGACAGCAGTTTTCAGGAATTGCTTTCCCGTGCGGATGTATTGCTTACTATTTGCAAGGAAATGAGCGACGAATACCTGAAAAGGTACGGCAAGCAGTTTGACCATTTTCACAACCCGGTCACACTGGACAAATGGCAAGCGCATTCAAGGACAGATTGGGAGCCGAACGAGCCATTCAACGTCGTGTATGCTGGGCGGATTGGCAGGGGCACGTCCAATTCCATTGTGTCAGTGGCTGAAGCTGTTTCAGCATTGGGCAGGGAAGGGGCTGACGTCCAGTTTACCCTTTATACAAATACAACCCATGACCCCATTTTCCAAAAAATCAACGAAATGGATTTTTGCACTTCGAACCCGCCTTTCCCACATGCGGAGGCACCGAAGTTGCTTTCCAAAGCGGACTTGTTGGTTTTGCCGATCGATTTTGATGAAGATAATTTTAAATATATCCGGCTGTCCATGCCGACAAAATTTTCCGAGTATATGGCATCGGGAACGCCCGTTTTGGTATATTCGCCTTCCGATTCTGCGTTGGCAAAATATGCTGGCCGTTATGACTGTGCATGCCTCGTGACTTCCAATAAAGGGGATGCGCTCAAGTCTGCCATCCAGGCTTTATATGCTGATCCGAGCCTTCGTGAAAAATTAGGCAGGAAAGGTATGGAGGTGTCTTTTGCCAACCACAATTCCAACCATGTCCGGGAGTTGTTCCGACAGACGTTGCAGCAGCAAGTAACGGGATCATTGGTTGAAAACAGATAAATAACACTTTAACAAACACTATTTTTTAAAATGGTTCGTGAAGGTTTTTGGATTTATGGTTTTCCTTTTCAGGAAGAAATTCAAAATGGTTCTAAATATTTTTTGATTGGTTGAATTATTGGCAGGACATTCAGGAAAAACATCAGTTTTGTTGTCCTTTAGCTAAACCAAAAACCAAGAACCTCACAAACCATTATTTCAGTCTTAACTATGAATAAGCAAAACAGCTTTGAGCAATTTTTAGCGACGCAGAGTGTGGATATTTCCGTTACGGGATTTATCATCAACCTCACCTTGGCTGCAGTGCTCACCTTGATTTTAAGCCTCCTTTACCAGAGGTATGCACGGGCACTTTCCAACCGCAAACGGTTTGCCAGCAACTTCATGATGATCGGTGTGACCACCATGATCATTATTACCATTGTCAAATCTTCCCTGGCCCTTTCTTTGGGTCTGGTAGGGGCTCTTTCCATCGTCCGTTTCCGGGCAGCGATAAAAGAACCAGAAGAGTTGGCTTACATCTTTTTTACCATAGCCATTGGGCTTGGGTTAGGCGCCGACCAACGGATCATCACCTTAGTTGGGTTTATGTTCCTTACGGTCATGATCTTCCTTACCGGTTTTTTTAGGAAAAGCAACCAGAATGACAATGTACTGATTACGGTCACTGGCGAACCCAGCAACAATGGGACTTTGGACAAGATCGTAAATGTATTGAAGGAACACTGCGAGGAAGTTAATCTGACCCGGATGGACGAAAACGATGCCCTCATGGAAGCGGCCTTCTGGGTCGAGTTTCAAAACTATCAGTCCCTTTCAAATGCCAAAAATGCTTTGAAGGAAATTGATCCAAAATTTGCGATCAGTTTATTGGACCAAAAAGGATTGAACTAAGATGAAAATACAATCTCATGCACGTAAAGAAGGGTTCGTTTCTGTTTTGACCCGCAAGGCAGTTGGATTCCTTTCCACAAAGACTTGGTTGCTGCTATTATTTTTATTTGCCGGCATGTTGGGGATGTTTTTTGGAGGCTTTTATCTGAGGGACAAAATCTCTGACCGTCAGAAAGAAAAAGCTGGCGAATTCATGGGTATTTTGCTCGACCGCCCTACCGATGTGGTAAAAAACTATTGGCGGGGGCTTTGGGCAGAAGCACCACAACTGCGGCTCGATATCAAGCACACCTATCTTCAAAGGCTCATTTATGACAATTGGAATGCCCTGAAAAATGGTGGCCGTCTGGTAACGACCAATGCCGACTCCACTTATGTCCCAATTCACGTCAGTTATGAGGGCAAAACCATAAAGGCCAAAGCCCGCATCAAGGGGAATTGGAAAGATGCAAGGGACATGGACAAACTTTCCCTGCGCATCAAAGTGAAAGGGGAAAACAGCGTCATGGGCATGAAGAAATTCAGCCTTCACCATCCCAAGGTCAAAAGCCACATTGCCGAGTGGATTTTCCATAAGCTTTTGGAACAAGAAGATTTTGTGGCCATGCGCTACGATTTTGTTGAGGTAATAATCAATGGCAAGAGCAGGGGCATCCATGCCATTGAAGAGCATTTTGACAAACGCTTGATCGAGCATAACCGCAACCGGGAAGGGGTCATCATCCGAATTGATGAGTATCAAGATTTTTATCGGCACCTGTACAATAATGAACAACAGAACGATTCGGCCAAACCTTGGCTTTCAGAGGTGTATTCGGCTTCTCCTATTGATGCCTACGGATGGAGTAAAATTAAAGCTGACCCAAAATTGATGGATCAGTTTATTAGAGGAAGGGATTTATTGGAAGCTTTTCGCAAGGGCGACCTGAAGACATCCGATGTATTTGATGTGCCATCTTTGGCGAAACTCTTTGCCCTCAGCGATTTATTGGGTACGCATCACAACCTTGAGATCAGGAACATTAAATTTTATTACAACCCTGTTACTTCAAAATTGCAGCCGATCGGCTACGATCAGCACCATGAGGTCAAACTTTTGCCCCAAATGATCGGCGAATATGTGGATCTTTCTGAAAACCCGGACAAGCAGTCGTGGCAACCCCAATTCTTTAAAGATCCTATATTTTTCAATGCTTACATCGAAGCAGTGGAGACGGTTTCTTCCAAGCAATATAGGGATCGTTTTTGGAAAAACATTCAGTCGGAATATGATTCCAAAATGGAACTGCTCCAGGCTGATGAACCACTGTATTTCGACCATAGCCGTGCTACGATGGAGGCAAATAGCGAATTTATCCACAGGGTTTTGCACCCATTGAAAGCCGTTGAAGCATATAAGAATTCAACCATAGAAAATGGATTGGTCCTGAACATGGCCAATATTCATTCGCTGCCTGTTGAAGTAACGAGCCTTTCCTATTATGGTAAAAAAATAGCTACTCCGAAAGGCGGGGTCATTCTGCCTGCCAAGCTCAAGCTCAAGCCCCTGGAGCCTCGTCTGGTCACTTTCGATGTGATAAAAAGTATTGATCCAGATACACTGAACTTGGAGTTTATGAAAATACACTCCCATATTGTGGGTCTTCCGACAGCGAAGATAGATGAGCCAGTACACGACTGGCAGTGGTATGACCAATCCAACTTAGAAGGCGACTTGATGTTACGGGAGGCTAATCATGAGGAGTTTGAATTTTGTCTAACCAATGATGAGACGAAAACGATTCACCTCGTGCCGGGCGAATGGGTAATTGATAGGCCTCTATTATTTCCAACAGGATATAAGGTGATTTCAGAAGGTGGTTTTACATTGGATATGGTCAAAGGTGGTTTTATCCTTAGCCGCTCAACAATGCTTTTGGAAGGCAGTGAGGAACATCCCTTGTTGTTTTATTCCTCCGATTCGACTGGCATGGGGTTGACAGTCCTGCAAGCGGCAGAGCCATCTAAATTGACGCATGTTTACTTTAAACATTTGAATTGTCCAAAATCCAATGGGTGGTCATTAAGTGGTGCAGTCAATTATTATGAGTCAGAAATTGCTTTGAAAAATGTTTGGTTTGAGCGCAACTTCGATGGCGATGATTACCTCAACATCATCCGCTCCACCTTTACGATGGATCAGTGCAATTTTTACCAAACGACGGCTGATGCATTCGATGGCGATTTTTGTGAAGGAAAAATTACCAACACCCAATTTGTTGATTGTGGCAACGATGCCATTGACGTATCAGGTTCACATATTGAAATGGATGAAATTTATTTGGCACAAATAGGTGATAAGGCACTCAGCGCCGGCGAAGGAAGCAGCATGGTCGGCAATAACATTAAAATCAAATTCGCAGAAATAGCTGTTACCAGCAAAGATTTATCGGAAGTTGATATAGAGCATTTGGAGATAGACAGTTGTCGGGTGGGATATACAGCCTTCCAAAAGAAACCCGAGTTTGGTGCTGCAGCCATTCGGGTTAGTCAAGCCATCCAGTCGAAAATAGAACGTCCATTCCTGATTGAGAGTGGTTCGACAATGGAATTTATGGGAGAAATCATACCCCCCAGTCAAAGTGACGTAAAAGCCATTTTATATGGAAACGAATATGGAAAGAAAAGCGGTTAGTAAACATCGGTTCGAGCGCAAGTTTGCCGTGGAGGGTTTATCCCCACATGCTTTGAAAGCGGTTGTGAAATTGCACCCTGCCCTGTTCAGGGAGGTTTTTGTACCCCGCCGTATCAACAACATCTATTTGGACGGTATTGGCCTCAAAGCATTTTACGAAAACACATCCGGCATCAGCCAACGCAAAAAAGTACGCATCAGGTGGTATGGCGACCTCCTCGGTTATATTGCCAAACCTGTACTTGAACATAAAATCAAGTCGGGCATGTTGGGTACCAAATCATCTTGGCAGCTTCCCCCGTTCACACTTGATGATAGTTTTGACAGCAAAAAGTGGTTGGAGTTGGTGTTAAAATCTGACCTTCCTGCAATGGCCAAAGAAGAACTTTTAAGTATGGCCCCCATTCTGCTTAACTCCTATTACCGAACTTATTATGTATCCGCTGACAAAAATTTCCGAATTACGGTAGATGAAGATTTGCAGTATTACGGAATATCGGCGGTCAATAATTATTTTGTCAAAAAACGGATTCAAAAATCCCAGTTGATCCTTGAATTAAAATACCCCGCCGAAAAAGACGATGAAGCTGATCGCATCACACAACACTTTCCATTTCGTCTCACCAAAAGTTCGAAATATGTCAATGGTGTCAATTACAATAGAGCATTGATAGCATCCTGATTGGCCTTCCCAATGGTTATTTTTGCCAAATAAACAATCTCAATTTAAGAATTAAATACGTTTCACAGTCCCTCTACAAATTTTAAAACTTTGAACAATAATTTTCATGTCGCACATTTAGGTACATCGGGCTTTCCATATGGGTTTGGAGCTATGCAGCGGATCATCCTGTTGTGCAAAGGCCTTCAGGAAGCAGGTGCTGAAGTTTTGGTGATAAACCGGAAAGGCCGCCATAAGAAAGAAAGTGGTTACGACCTGCAGTTGAAAGGCGAATTTGAGGACATTCAATATATCTACACTTCGAAACTGCCTTACAAGCCAGCAGGGTTTTTTGAAAGGAGTTGGCAAAAAGTAATTGGATTTTGGCAAGAAAGAAAACTGCTATGGCAGCTAAAGCGGGCAGGTAAGCTCGATGCCATCTCATTATATCTCACTGGGGAGTTTCACTACCTGTTATATTATTCCCTACTGGCCAAATCGCTGGGCGTCCCTATGGTGCTGCACTATGTGGAGTACCGTTCTGTTTGGCCTTCCCGCAGCGATTTCCGCACCCGCCTCAACGATCGCCTATTCGACCGATATGCTACCCGGCTTGCAGATGCGACCCTTCCTATTAGTGAATTTTTGATAAAGAAAGTGGAGGAAACCGCATCTGGGAAACCCATGCTAAAGATCCCGATCATTTGCGACTACGACAAATTCAGTGTGGAAGAAAACCCTGCTGAAGCACCTTATTTTTTGTTCGTGGGCGCAGCCAGTTATTTAGAGCCTATAAAATTTGTTGTTGTTGCTTTCCAGCAATTAGGAGAATATGCTGTGCCGTTAAAGTTGGTGCTAGGAGGCAATTCAACCGAGTTGAAACGGGTCAATTCTTATATTTCAACGCTTGATTGTCGCGACCATATTACGGTAGTGCCGAATGTGCCGCATCATGAAATACCAAAACAATTGTCCCAAGCCTGTGCCCTGCTTATTCCTCTGAGGGAAACCCTACAGGATGCAGCACGTTTCCCGCACAAAATAGGGGAATATATTGCTTCGGGAAGGCCGATCATAACTACCGCCTTTGGGGAAATTCCAGTCTATTTCAAAGACGAGGAAAACGCGCTGATTGCGGACAGTTACGATATGGGGGCATTTTCTAAAAAAATGGACTTTATATTAAAACACCCCGAACGTTCAAAAACCATCGGCATAAATGGTCGAATGCTGGGTGAACAGCAATTCGATTATAAAAAATGGGGAAGATCATTTTATCAATTCCTAGTGAACCTTACTTCAAAGAAAACAGAGGTCAGAAGTCAGACCGCTGCATTGTCAGAAGTCTGATCTCTGACAGCACAACGGTCTGACTTCTGACCTCTGTTTTCTAATAATCTTATAATTTTTAAACCATACTAAATAGCAAACACATGATGACAGCAATTGTAACCGGCTCTTCAGGGCTGATAGGAAGCGAAGCCACCAGGTTTCTACATGAAAAAGGGTTTTTCGTGGTCGGCATTGACAACGATATGCGGCAATATTTTTTTGGGAGCGATGCCAGCACTGCACCTGTGGAGCAGGAACTCAGTGAAAATTTGACCAATTATAAAAATTTTCAGGTGGACATCCGTGATGTGAAAAAATTGGAGGCAATTTTTCAGGAGTACAATTCGGATATCAAAGTCATTGTCCACACTGCAGCACAACCTTCCCATGATTGGGCGGCGAAGGAGCCGTTCACTGATTTTTCCATCAATGCCACTGGTACTTTGAACCTGCTCGAACTGACCCGCCTGCATTGCCCCGATGCATCATTCATTTTTACCAGTACCAATAAGGTGTATGGCGATTTGCCCAATTACCTTCCACTGGTGGAACTGGACAAACGCTGGGAAGTACAAGAAGGCCATCCTTATGCAGAGCATGGCATAGACGAAACGATGTCCATTGACCAATGTAAGCACAGTCTTTTCGGTGCGAGCAAAGTGGCTGCCGATGTCCTCGTGCAGGAATATGGCCGTTATTTCGGCATGAACACCGTCGCTTTTCGCGGAGGTTGCCTTACCGGGCCGACCCACCAAGGAGCGGAATTGCATGGTTTTCTTTCTTATCTGATAAAGTGCGCCCTGACAGGAAAGCATTACACCATTTTTGGATATAAAGGAAAACAGGTGCGTGACAATATTCATAGCAAAGACCTGATTCAGGCTTTTTGGCAGTATCACCTCAACCCAAGGCCAGGGGAAGTGTACAACATTGGGGGATCACGCCAGTCCAATATTTCCATCTTGGAAGCCATTGACAAAATATATGAAATGACGGGGCATCAATTGAACTACACCGTTTCCGATAATGCCCGCATTGGCGACCACATCTGGTATGTGTCTGACATCAATAAATTCAGGAAGCATTATCCTGATTTTGAGTATGAGTACGATATTGACCGCCTGCTTAAAGAGATGTTGGATGTTGCAACGACAGGGTTGAATATCCCAGTACTTGAAAAGTAAAGCAATTGATCCTCAATAATGAGACGAAATCTTTTCCGCATGAAAGCTTTGTGGGGAGGCAGCGGAATTGATTTCGTCTCAAACCTCCAAAAATATATCCGTGACCAATACCGAGCATCCTAAAGTCAGCATCATTATCGCTACCTACAACAGGGCGCACAAGATAAGGCGGAGCATTGATAGTCTGCTCAACCAGACTTTTCAGGACTTTGAAATCATTGTGGTCAACGATGGCAGTACCGACAATACACTGGATGTGCTGGAAGACTATAAAGACCGGATACGTCTTTTTGATCTGCCAAAAAACAAAGGGGTTTGTGGGGCAAAAAATGTGGGCTTAGACAATATCAAAGGCGAATGGTTCGGCTTCTTGGACGACGACGATGAACTGGTCCCACTGACTTTGGAGACCATGCTGAACATTCCCAAAGAAATTGACCCAGAAATCAATGCTGTAACCTGCAATTGTATGGATTCCGTTACAAAGCAGTTTTCGGGCAAAGGATTGTCCCATAGTCAATATTTGACCTTGGAAAAGAATGTCAAATACTGTAGCGGTGAGTTTTGGGGCATTCAGAAGACAAGCTTGCTCGGCGACAAGCGTTTTGATGAAAGCATGCCGGGTATCGGCAACGGAGTCTGGTACCGCATTGATGAGATCGCAAAAAGGTATTACCTGCATGAAGCTTTGCGGATTTACTACACCGATGGCAATGACCACGTTACAACTTCCATCAAATCCTTGGACAAGGCTATTACTTATTACCAAGGGTTGCTCCGGGACGACTTTTACCTGGAAGCATTGAGGAAATATGACCCTGTTAGTTTTAAGAAATATTGCCTTAAGGGGGTGTATTTACTGGAAATGGGAAATGATAAGGAAGGGGCGGAGAAGTACAGGAAAAAATTGGCCGGTTCGGATTTCAGTTATTCACTAAAAGAGAAAATGCTGTTAAAACTACCCACTTTAGTAGGGGGGGGGCAATTAAGGGGGCTTTTCACTTTTGCCAGAAAATCGGGGCTAAACAAAATATTCTCTACACAAAAAAATTAATTATATAAATCATTTTTCATGAAAATCAGAGAGAAAGTCTTAAATTAGGCTTTTGAGAAAACGATAGATGAATATTCGTTACCATATTATATTTTAAAGTCTAATACCTAAAGCTGATTTAATAAACCTCCCAGGCTGATTTTAATTTTTGAAATTTTGTTTAAAGAGTTGCTTTGAAAATCTTGATGGCCATAGACAGCCTCCGTAAAGGAGGACGAGAGCGACGGATGATCGAACTGATTAAAGGGCTAAAAAAAGAACACGGCATCCCTATCGAACTGGTTACCTTTTCCTCGGTGATCGCTTATCCCGAAATTTATGACCTTGGTATGCCTGTCCATATTTTGGAAAGGAAACCCAAAAAAGACCCGCGTGTTTTTTTCCGGTTTCACAAAATATGTAAGCGGTTTGATCCGGACATAGTCCATTGCTGGGGCACCATGGCATCCGTTTACGCTATTCCAACTACCATGAAATTGGGCGTCAAGTTAATCAATGCCAATATTGCGGATGCCCCACATGGTATGGGTTTGTCAGATAAAAGGCTATTAAGGGCCAAACTCACTTTCCCATTTTCCGATAGGGTGCTGGCCAATTCACATGCTGGCCTCCAAGCATACGGACCGGCTGTTAAAAAAAGCAAATGCATCCACAATGGTTTTGATTTCAGGCGCATTGCCCAATTGAATGATAGCGAGGAGGTGAGGAAGCAGTGGGGTATTTCCACGCCCAAAGTAATCGGGATGGTCGGGGCTTTGGAAGACCGAAAGGATTACGTTACCTACATCAAGGCCGCAGTTGAGGTATTGAAAAACAGAAATGATGTTACCTTCCTTTTAATAGGGGATGGAACGAACCGCCCGAAATTGGAAGCGATGGTTCCTGCTCATTTGAAAGATAGGATACTATTTACAGGTAACGTGAACCAGGTGGAGAACCTCATCAATGTTTTTGACATAGGTGTGCTTTCGACCAACCAGTCAGTTCACGGAGAGGGCATTTCCAATTCGATCATGGAGTATATGGCACTTGGCAAACCCGTAATAGCGACAGACACAGGCGGCACTTCCGAAATCGTAGTGCATAAAAATACAGGATTCCTGATTACCGATAACGACTATGAACAACTTGGGTCTTATATTCAATATTTGTTGAACCACCCTGACGTAGCACAAGACATGGGCAATAAAGGGCAGGAACGTGTACACGACCACTTCAATATTGATAAGATGACCCAATGTTATTTTGACCTCTACCAAGAGGTACTGGCAAATTGAAACCAAATTAATAATTCCAGAAATGCAGACTCTAACGCATTTCGATTAATGAGCACATTATGAATAGCCAAATTAGAACCCAGTATGAAAACGGAGTCCCTACCATTGCTGTACTTGTCAACTCATTGGTAGGTGGCGGCGCAGAAAGAATTGCCCTTGTTTCTTTGAAAGAAATAAAAAGCAAGGGTTATAAGGTAACGCTTATATGCCTTGAAAAAGAGGAGGGTTACGAAATTCCTTCCGATATCCCAGTCCATTTTTTGACTGATTTTCAAAAACTAAAAAACCCGATCATCAAGGTTTTTTGGATTTTTATCAGTGCGATCAGGCTTGCAAGGCTTATTAGGAAAAACCACATCGGTTTTGTCCAAAGCCATTTGGTCCGTTCCAATTTTATCAATGTAGCGGCCAAAATGTTTGGCGCCAGGCACAAGACCCAGTTGGTGTCCCACCTGCCAATTAATTTTTCCAACTCCATTTTTCCACTTCGTATTTTAAAATCCTTCTTTTACGCATGGTTTTACCGCAGGGCCGATGAAGTCGTTTCCATTTCCCTTTTAATGAAAGCTGAAATTGAGAACACAATGTCGCTGGAAAAACATGGGGTGAAGCACCGAGTGGTCTATAATCCGCACAATTTGGAGAAGATCAGGAATGGGGTATTGGAAAAACCAGAGATTTTCGAATTTTCTCCTGAAAAACGCTACTTGATAGTAGCTGGCCGATTGCAGCCCCATAAAAAAGTAGATGTGACAATTAAGGCATTGGCTGCTATAAGAGAAGAATTTCCGACAGTAGAACTGGTCATCTTGGGAGAGGGCAATGATCGTGCTCGTTTGGAGGAAATCGCAGCGCAAAAAGGGTTATCTCCTTATGTACATATTTTGGGTCGGGCATCTAACCCCCATGCATATATTGCCCGTTCGGAAGCGCTCATCTTGAGCAGTGAGTTAGAAGGGCTACCCAACATACTCATTGAATCCATGACCTGCGGTACGCCAGTCATTTCATCTGATTGCGTATCTGGCCCTAGAGAAATACTTGCCCCTGATACAGATTGTTTTGACCGTTTGACTTCAGGAATCGAACAAGCGCAATACGGTATCCTGTACCCTGTCGGAAGCGTGGAACTTTTGG
>CBDCVJ010000029.1:0-244112 GCA_965222975.1 Saprospiraceae bacterium
ACCATTGACAATAAAGTAATTATTGATCACGACGGTCTGCATGGTGCGGATGCCAAGGATGGGGAAGTGGCATTGAAAGCGGGTTTCCATCTTTTTAGAGTAGATTATTTTGAGAGTGGTGGTGGCAATAATGTTTCGCTTCAATGGAAATCATTTGACGATGAAGGTGCAGGTTTTAGAATCGTCCCAAGTTCCGTTATTACTCACAAGAAATCTGACCAGCCACAGAGTGGAAACCCTATTCCGTTTGCTAGCAACCAAAAAATACCAGGCGATAAAACACCTGTAGAAGGAGTGCATCCGAGCTATGGTTTGAGTCAGGCACGTCCTGATGATTTTTTTCCAAAAGTCGGCGGCATGGACTTTTTATCGGATGGTCGTTTGGTCGTCAGCCTGTGGGATGCAGAAGGTGGCGTCTACATTATTGATAATGTTCAATCAGGTGATCCGTCGCAAATGACGGCTAAAAAAATTGCCGCTGGATTGGCCGAACCGCTTGGATTAAAAGTAGTGGACGACGAGATTTATGTTTTGCAAAAACAAGAACTCACAAAACTTATTGACCACGATGGTGATGAAATAATTGATGAATATTACACCCATTGCAATGCCTGGGGAGTGAGCGCTAATTTTCATGAATTTGCTTTTGGTCTCGCTTATAAAGACGGGCATTTTTATGGCAGCCTCGCTACCGATATTTTGCCCGGAGGTGCTGGCGCAAAAACGCAGCCCAAAGACCGAGGTCGCACCTTTAAAATATCGAAAGCGGACGGCAGTATGGAGCTCATTACTTCCGGTCTGCGTACTCCCAATGGCATAGGCATAGGCGTGGACGGGGAAATATTTAATGCTGACAACCAAGGAGATTGGTTGCCAGTGAGCAAGATACTTCATGTGACTGAAGGCGCATTTTTTGGCAGCCGTGCCGTGGATTTTGAAGGCACTGCTGGTCTGGTGGAAAAGCAGCCCGTCGTTTGGTTGCCACAGGATGAAATTGGGAACTCTCCTTCCACCCCATTGGCACTCAACGACGGCCCATACAAAGGCCAGATGATCCATTGTGAGGTCACACATGGCGGTGTGAAAAGGGTTTTTGTAGAAAAAATAAATGGCGAGTACCAAGGAGTACTGTTCCGGTTTACCCAAGGTTTGGAGGCAGGTGCCAACCGCATGGTCTGGGGGCCTGATGGTGGTTTGTATATCGGAGGCATCGGGAGCACAGGCAACTGGCAGCATGGCCAAAACCATTGGTATGGTTTGCAACGCCTGAAATATAACGGCAAACCAACTTTTGAAATGCTGGCCGTTCGGGCGAAAACCAACGGCATGGAAATCGAATTCACCGAGCCGCTGCCTGAGGGCATTGGTTGGAACAAATCGGACTACACCGTGCAGCAATGGTGGTACAAGCCCACCGCCGAATATGGCGGCCCTAAACTCGACCTTGAAGACCTCCGCATCGCTTCCGCCAATGTTTCTGCCGACCGCAAAAAAGTGTTCCTCGAACTCGGCGGCATGAAACCCAACCACGTCGTTTATGTCCGTTTGCCTTATTGGTGGAATAGCGAAAGTGGCCACCCACTTTGGTCAACGGAGTGCTGGTACACCTTGAATAATATCCCTGCGAACAACATGGGTGAAAAACGCACCGCGCTAATTGTTCCACCTAACACTTTGACAGAAGCTGAAAAATTGGCTGGGTGGAAACTGTTGTTCAATGGAAAAAGCACTGACGGCTGGCGCAATTTCAGAAAACAAACCATCGGAACAGGCTGGATCATTAACGAAAATGCCATTCATTTAAATGCAAAGAAAAACCCCGATGGCCATTGGCAAGCTGCCGACGGTGGCGATATTATGACCAACGAGGAATATGAAAATTTTGAATTACGGTTGGATTGGAAAATCGCTCCCTGCGGCAACAGTGGCATTATTTACAATGTAGTGGAAAGCGACGAATATGACTTCGTTTGGCAAACTGGCCCAGAGATGCAAGTGCTCGACAATACCTGTCATCCCGACGCTATGCATCCCACTCACCGAGCAGGCGACCTTTATGACATGATCGAATGCAAATACGAGACAGTAAAGCCAGCAGGAGAATGGAACCATGTGCGACTTATCATCAATAACGGTCATGTAGAGCATTGGCTAAATGGCCATAAAGTCGTCGAGTTCCAAATGTTCGATGACAACTGGGCCAATATGATCGCCAATTCAAAATTCAAGGATATGCCCGGTTTTGGAAAATCGAGAAAAGGGCATATTTCGTTGCAGGATCATGGGGATCGTGTGTGGTATCGGAATATTAAGATTAGGGAGATTGGAAAATAAATGTAAAATGTAAAATGCAAAATGATAAATTTAAAATTAGATAACAATGTAAAAAGTTGAAGTGACTGATATGAACAGAGGCCTTTTACATTTTGTGTTTTACATTTTACATTTTTTTGTTTTCATTAATTATGAATTACCAATGTAAAAATATCCGAACTTTTATCGGTGCCAAAAATTACGATGAATCAAGGTGTTTCTATCGGGAATTAGGCTTTCAAGAAATTGAGCTGTCAGATAAAATGACCTTATTTAAAGTAAATGACGATTTGGGTTTTTACCTCCAAAAATATTATGTAAAAAAATGGGTCGAAAATTCAATGGTGTTTTTGGAAGTTGACGATGTGGATAAATGTTGGGATGATTTAAATAAAAGAGGATTGCACCAAAAATACAAATATGTCCGGTTGAGTGAAATAAAAACTTTTGAATGGGGAAGGGAATGTTTCATGCATGATCCATCGGGAGTGTTATGGCATTTTTGTCAGTTTAATTGAATTACTGTTTGTTATTAAAAAATGGAATTTTATTTTACACATATCCTCCCCTTACTCCCTCCAAAGGGGGGATTCCATCCTGCTAAAATTAAAAATTATAGAAAAAAGAAAAATAAATAAACGGCTCTATTCCCCCCTTTGGAGGGAGTAAGGGGAGGATATGTGTAATGAATAAAAATCAAAATTTTACTTTAACGACAAATATCCACTTTATAAAGAATTGCAGGGTTGCCGGATTTATTTTCATTGCACATATAAATAGTACAATCATCCAGAAAAACCACTCCTTCCATATCCAATTGAACTGGTAAGTCTAATTTCTTCATTTCTCCACTAAAGAAATCCTCCCCTTCAATATTTTGGAACAGCCATAAAACTTCGTTGGAAATCATGACCAAAGTTGTTCCACCGGGGTTGAAATCGGCTGCGGTGATTTGCCCTTTGCTTTTTTTAGGGTCAGTAAAAAAATCGCCTAATAATTCTGCTTCATAATTGCCCGGCGTATCTGGCAGACGGTACAAGGTCGTTTTTCCAATAAAAGGTTTTGAGCGGTCACGGGTCAATAAATAAAGGAAGCCGTTTTTTGCGAACATGGCTTCCACATCGTAAAAGCGGTCACTTTCTGGCGGCGGGAAGTTTGTTTGTTCTGGATAGTTAAATCCAATTATAGACGCTGTTATTTGTATATTGTTTTGATTTAAATCTGTATGCAAAATTTTATAAATAACTAAGTCCTGTCGGTCATTCCCATTGTTTCCGAAATCGCCTATGTATAAATTGCCTGCTTTATCTTTCGTTATGTCTTCCCAATCGGTATTGATGGCGTTGGATAATGCGGCGGTCTGCAAAAGTGTGCCAAGGGTGTCAAATTCGTATAATTCCGCTTTGCCGTTGCTGTCATTAAATGACCAAAAAGAATTAGGGGATGCTACCTCAAGCCCTGAACTTTCATCCAATATATTTGGCAAATTAGTTACTCCGGTAAATTGAAAATCACCGACTGTCAGCAATTTTTCACTACTTTTTTTACAGCCGATTGTACATACGGTTATTAATATCAATAAAGCAAAATATCTCATGGTAGGAAGAAATATTATCATCGGGTATTTGTACTGCCATATAATAGGTTTTGAGCAAAGTCGTCTTAGCACTCAAAGTGCTAAGACGACTAAATATCCTTTAAGTGAATAAACCAAATTATAGTCATGTAAATCTCTAATACGGTTAAATCAGGTTAACTTGCTGCGTGAGATGTGTATTTGTTAAAAAAGGGAAAATGATGGCAAACGTCAAAGAAAGGAAAACTAATCTTTTGGGTAAAATGCTATCTTTGAAGTTCTTAATTTAAAATTAGAAAAACCAACTACCATAAGCCCACACTTTTACAGACCCTATTTCGTCTAGTTGATTTGGCTGTTAGAAACGGCTTTTTGAGAACTTTTTGCACGCCATTTCTAACATGCCATGTTCATTCACCAAATTCTTGGGGATAGGTAAAAAGTAAAATTGACTGATATGAAATCCCGTGTTTTTATCGGGAAGGACAATGTAATACTGTATAGCATGTCGGTTTTATTTTCTGCAGTCCTTTATTTTCAATCATGAAAAGATCAATACCATTTTTTTCGCTCCTTTTAATCGCTGGCATGCTCTCTGCCCAAGTCATCGTCACCAACGCTACTTTCCCAACTACTGGTGATACATTGCGGACAGCTACCGACTTCACACCATCTGGCATTGAGATCACCGATGTAGGAGGTCCTTTTGACTGGGACTTTACCAGCCTGAATATCGGCATACAATCAGAAACAGTCTTTCTGGATGCCAGTGAAGGCATGGTTTCCTCCGAAATACCGAATGCCACCCATGTGGTTATAGATGGAACGACAGGTGGGGAGGCGTACTTTCAAATCAATGCTGAAAAAATGGATTTGCTTGGCGCCAGTGGCAACGACCCGACTGGGTTAGGGGTGAATAGTTTGTTCAAATTTTCCCCTCCACTCAATCAGCGCCGTGCGCCGCTGAAATTTCTAAGCGACAATGCGTCCGAAGCCTCTGTCAAACTAACATTGGCCTGGACCGACCTGCCGCAAGCGGTGCAGGATGCGATCTCCGTACAAGCAGCCGACTCAATCCGCCTTAATATTCAGTTCAACCAAAATGAAATTGTGAATGCTTATGGCATACTCGCTATCCCTGGCAATGAGTATGAAGTCATACGACAAAAGCGTACCCAAACGAGGGAGACTTTGGTAGAGGCTTTGGTTTTTGGTTTTTGGATTGATGCCACTGGTTTTATTCCAGCGCCTTTTAACGAGTTTTTAAATGATACCACTATTACCTATGATTTCTACAGCGACACGGAAAAAGAAGTAATTGCTTCCGTCACCGTTGATGCAAACAGCAACCCGGTCTCCGTGGAGTTCAAAGACAACGGCGGCCTGACCAATGACGACGAAGTGATCGGTGAAAAACCAACAGTCGGGCTAATGCCCAACCCCGTCAACACTTGGGCAAATTTTGAATTCCAATATTTCCCAAAAGGTGAATATTCCATGAATATTTTTGCTTTAAATGGAAAACAGGTTTTCAATAAAGCATTATTTCTTGATAATTACCGAATGACTTCCATTAATTTATCTAACCTACCTGCTGCGAATTATTTTTTCTTAATAAAAAATGAAGCAGGAAAAATTATTTCGAGCGGTAAATTGGCGAAACAATAATTTAATGAAAATGAAAATGAAAAACGAAAGCCGCTTTTCATTTTCATTTTTCCCGAATGCCTGTCCCTAATTTAACTTCGGGATAACTTCTGGACAAGCTATTTTTATACTGATATGGCCTTCCGTAGCCCACAAGTAAAAAGAGCCCGCACCGCAGCCCTCCGGCAAACGGCAACCCAACTTGGAATGGAATTCAGCGAAAAAGATGAATGGGGCCTGCGGGCTTTGCTCCGTGATTTTGAATTGTTCAATAAAGGTGGCCGACGCCGTGCTACCAATATTATGAGCAAAACAATAGGGCTTTTGGAGGAGAAAATTAATATCTTCGACTACCAATACACCATCAGTACAGGGAAATCCTCTGTAACTCATTATCAGACTGTTTTTTTTATCCAATCAAAAGAACTCGGCCTGCCGGAGATGCTCATTTATCCCGAAAATTTTTTCCATAAAATAGGCAGTCTGTTCGGCATGCAGGATATTGATTTTGAGGAATGGCCGGAATTTTCCCGAAAATTTTTAGTGCAGGGTGACGAGTGGGGCGTTCGTCGGTTAATGAGCGAGGAATTGACCAAGTTCTTTTTAGTGGAAAAACGATGGTGCTTGGAAAGCCTTGGTTTTTATTTGGTTTTTTACAGAAGAAAAGCTTTGGTTAAACCCAAATCCATTAAAGTGTTGTTTAATAAGGGAATGAGGCTATATGAGCATTTAATGGAAAGTCAGTTGCCCACAGTAAAATAAATTGGGAGGTAAAAAATAAAAAATTGAAAATTTTTTATTTTTTACCTCCCTCCCAATGGAGTTTTAGTTGAGGCTGTCTCATAAGTCCATTCGGAGCATCAATTTGCAAATCTCAAAGATTTAGTAAATTTATAATCAACGGCTTATAGATTTACTATCCCGATGATGCTATCGGGATAGCAAATCCGGACTTATGAGACAGCTCCAACTAAATGCTGACTTTAAAGTGCCTTTTATTCCGTCAAAAAAATAAAAGCTAATTTCGAAAAGATCAACAGTAAAGAAAATGTGTACCGTAACTTATATCCCTCAACCCAATAACAACTTCACCCTCACCTCCAACAGGGATGAGGCCGCCCACCGTTCCCCACAAAATTTGACTCAGGCCGAACTGCACGGCTTGGAATTGATTTTCCCAAAAGATGCAGGAGCAGGCGGCACATGGATCGCTGCCTCTAGTGACGGACGGGTTGTTTGTTTGCTCAACGGCGCTTTTGAAAAACACAAGCACCAACCGCCTTACCGCCGCAGCCGGGGCATCATGGTACTCGATTATTTTAAATGTAAATCCACCGCTGATTTTTATAAACAATACGATTTCGAGGGCATGGAGCCTTTTACGTTTGTGTTGGTAGGGAAAAATGAATTGCATGAATTAAGGTGGGATGAAAAAAAGGCGCATTTAAAAGAACTGGATACAAAGGGTTTTTATATGTGGTCGTCGGCTACATTATATACGCCGGAAATTAGATTGAAAAGAGAAGCATGGTTTAATGATTGGTTGGAAGCCAGAAATGATTTTAGTTTAAAGGCAATTCAAGAATTTCATTTGCATGGTGGAGAAAGGGATAATTGGAACGGCTTTATCATGAACCGCCTGAACTTGGTGCAGACGGTGAGCATTACTAATGTCATTAAAAAAAATGACCGGATGGAAATGATTTATAATGACTTGTTGCGGAAAAACATTTTGAGCGATTATATTTTTCGGAAAAAGGAAGCTGTTGTATCTCCATGATCTTATTTAAATTAGACTTTGATAGATTCAGAAAGAATCAAATTAAGTTCTTTTTCCGAAGAAAGAATTCTTACATTGCCCTGGCTATCCGAACAACCCCACCAACAAAAATACATTAGGTTTTCCGACAAGGTATTTCACAACCACAAACAAAACGAATATTTCAGCTATCAAAAAAAGCGGAATCGATTTTATTCGATTCCGCTTTTCATTTCATTAGATACGAGGTAAAAAAATTATTTCAAAAAGTCTAAACTTTTTTTAACAAAGGCAGTCAGATCGGCACCTTTCAACATCCCTTGATTTAATAATGCCAAGTCAAGTAAATGTTTTCCAAGCGAATCCCGCTCTTCACCTTCCCCAGCTTTCAATAATTTTTCGGCAACAAAAGGATGATTGGTATTTATCACTACATTGTACATATCACCCATGCCGCCGGGGAAACCACCTCCACCAATTGCTTGCATTTCCGTCATACGCCGCATGAATTCGTTGCGGGTAATTTGAACAGGTGGGTCGCTAGGAGAAAGCGGTTTCAGTTCGACCGTACTTCCTTTTTTGTCTTTGGCAATATTTTCAAAAACGGATTTGACAGTTTCCTGTTCTTTTTCGCTTAATACACTTTCTTTTTTTTCGTCTTTTTGCACTAAGTTGTCAAGCGTATCGGAATCAACACGTACAAATGTAATGTTGCCTACCTTGTGTTCAAGGTGCTGCATGAAATGTGCATCAAGCGGATGATCCATGACGAGCACATCGTAACCACGGCCCTTAGCTGCTTCAATGATACTGTGGTGGGCATCGGCATCATGGGTGTAAAGCATTATGGCTCGATCATGCTTATCGGTTTGTGCTTCTTTTATTTTTTCTTGATAACCTTTGACGGTTTGGAATTTCCCTTCAACATCTTTCAACAACACAAAGTCCATTGCTTTGTCGTTGAATTTTTCATCAGACAGCATACCGTATTTAATAAACACGCCGAGATCGTTCCATTTATTTTCAAATTCCTCCCGTTCATTTTTAAACAGGTCGTTTAATTTGTCGGCAACTTTTTTTGTGATATATCCGGTGATTTTTCGGACGTTGCTGTCACTTTGTAAATAGCTCCGGCTCACATTCAGAGGAATATCAGGTGAATCTATGACACCATGTAGTAAAGTGAGGAATTCAGGAACAATTTCTTTAACCTCATCCGTCACATAAACTTGGTTGCAATAGAGGTGGATTTTATTTTTCTGTACCTCAAGCGCATTATTCAATTTTGGAAAATATAGAATGCCAGTAAGGTTAAACGGGTAATCTATATTGAGGTGTATCCAAAAAAGAGGCTGTTCGAAAGTATAAGGGTATAATTCCCTATAAAAGTTTTTATAATCCTCATCCGTTAAATCCGTTGGGGATTTTTTCCATGAAGGTGATGGGTTGTTGATGATGTTGTCAACTTCAATTTCTTTTTCCTTTTTATCATCGCCTTCCCCTTCCTCAATGGTTTCCTTTTTAGTGCCGAATTTTATTTCTACCGGAAGGAATTTGCAATATTTGGTCAGCAGTTCTTCAATGCGGCCATCTTCGAGGAACTCCTTGCTCTCCTCACTGATATGAAGTGTAATGTCAGTCCCTCTTGTTTTTTTCTTACTTCTTTTGATGGAAAAATCAGGACTTCCTTCACAAGTCCATACAACGGCCTTTTCATCCTTCTTCCATGATTTAGTATCGACTTCTACCTTGTCGGCTACCATAAAAGCGGAATAAAAACCAAGGCCGAACTTGCCTATGATATTCGCTTCATCTTTGTATTTCTCCACAAATTCTTGAGCACTGGAAATGGCAATTTGGTTGAGGTATTTACCAACCTCTTCTTCTGACATGCCCAAACCTTTGTCACTTATCGTGAGCGTTTTGGCCTCTTTGTCCAATTTCACTTCAATGGTCAGGTCGCCAAGTGCTTCCTTGTAATCACCTCGCGAGGCAAGTGATTTTATTTTACTAGTAGCATCAACGGCATTGGATATCAATTCACGGAGAAAAATCTCCTGATCAGAATAGAGGAATTTTTTGATGATCGGGAAGATGTTCTCGGTTTGTACTGAGATATTTCCTTTTTGCATAATATAAAAGTGTTTGGTTTTAACGATGATCGAAAAGTAAACAGGCCAGAAATATTTTTTTAAAAAAATATGACCAGTAATAGTGAAGCGGTCAAAGGGTGTGCCACGGGAAAATAACTGACAAAATGACTGTTTTACAATGGTTTAAAGGACATGAATAAGTATAACATGACAGTTGGTAAAACATTGGTTTTTATTTTAATAAATTATATACCCCAAAAAAATACAACAATAGGCATTCATTTTGCCTGAGGGTTTGGCAAATAAACAATTGAATACACGACTAAACATTGAGATGGAAGCCATTAGACCTGAGAGAGGAAATTTGGCTGAGAAGCACAAACCAGACTTTGTGCAGAGCAGCGAAAGTGAAGTTGCTGTCGAAGATGTGTGGACTAAGTTTTTTTATGAAAAAAACTTGTTGTGTTTTCGGGTTTTGCTGCAAACAGACAGTGGCGAAATTGTTTTGTACCAGGAATTAAAAGATTATTCGGAATATAAAAAAACGTTGAATGACTTGCGCGATGCAAGGTCTAACGGCGCTGTTGTCAGGATTCCCAAAAAAATCGTCAATTCCGGTATGTCCACTCCAAAAGTGGCATGATTTTCGGAAAGTGTAACAGCGTTTTGCAATTATAAATACGGATTGACTTCATCCCATCCTCCCACACCTTTTATAGTTGATCCAAACGTTTTCCCAACTTCCCGGTAACCAGACCACTTGAATTTTTGCTAAAAATCTACGCCTGTTTTCAGGCTTTCTATGAGATACGGAAGAAGCTGACCCCAGCTTCAGGTTAGCATGTTGCGTGCAACCATTCCAAAGAGGTCTTCAAGGCAGAAGTGCCTTGGGACAGTGAGTGAGACCAGTTCGTTTGGGGGGTAGAGCTGGTCTTAAACTCACTTTTTTAAAGGGGCAGTACTGAATAACATCAGTACCGCCCCTTTTCTATTTTGGGAAAACTCAAATTCAAACTCAAATAAAAGCTCAAATTCAAAATCGCCTGTTCCATCTCATGAGCAGGCGATTTTGAATTTGAGTTTCTTTTAGTACCTATTTTCCCTTCAGTTTCTTATTTGATGCATGCCGCTCCTTGTCCCTTCCTGTTTTCTTTTCGATGTTTTTGTGAAATGCTTCCGTTAGGTCGATACCACACTGGTTGGCCAGGCAAATTAATACAAACATTACGTCGGCCATTTCATCTGCAAGGTCGGTTTTTGCGGCGGCAGCTTGTTCAGGACGTTTGAAAGATTGCTCGCCATATAACCTCGACATCAACCGGGCGACTTCCCCAACTTCTTCCATGAGGATGGCTGTGTTGGTCAACTCATTATAATACCTGACGCCGATGGTTTTAATCCAATGATCAATGGTTTGTTGTGCTTCCTTTAAGGTCAGGTCTTGCATGGTTATTCGATTTCTAAAACGTCCAATATTTCATCCAAATCATCAAAAGATTTTACCCCGACCCTTTCTTCCTCTCCGCCATTGATGCTGATAGCAAAAGGATTTATTTCACTGATCATTCTGTCCATCTCGTTGTCATGACAATCAAGGTTCAAAATGATGCGGTGCTTTTTGCAGAGGTCTTTAATAAAATCAATTGTATAGGGATGGCCGCTTTTCACGTCGTTCCATGTATGGCCAGCGGCTGAGAAATTTAATAAGAAAAAATCGCAGCATTCAGTATATGCATTCAAATGGTCTTCCAATTCTGTTTCGGACAATTCGATACCTGCCATTACTTCTTTGATGACCGTCAAACCTTTCAGCTGGCTTATTTCATTTTGAGAAATGAACATGCCGACCTGCACTGCATCGAGGCCTATCTGTTGGGTTAATGCCTTGATTTCTTCAGGCGTAGCAAAACTAAATTCACCAGCGATTTTTACTCCGCCCACCCACTCAGCAATAGCTTTTACCTTTACTGGCTCGATCATGCCTTCACCTATGCCGATGGGGAAACCCAGCCACTCCACTTCGCGGGCGGCAAAATAACGGGCGTCGGTTAGGTTGGTGATGGAGCTGGCTTTTACTTTTATCTTTAGCATTTGAAAAATTTATCGCAAATGTAGAAAGCATGGTTAAATGATTGGAATGGCTAAATGGTTTTTCCCTCACGGCTTACAAGTTATGAGGGAAAAACCATTTAGCCATTCCAATCATTTAACTATCCATACTTATGAAAAAAGAAAATTACATTGACGCTGTTTACGATGTTGCCCGTGCCGTGCCGAAAGGAAGGGTAACAACTTATGGTATTATTGCTGCCGTTCTTGGCCTTGGTTCAGCAAGGATGGTAGGCTGGGCGCTGAACAAATGTATGCCTGGCGATAAGGTGCCCGCTCACCGGGTGGTCAACAGTAAAGGCGAACTCAGTGGACGCAACAATTTCCCAACCCCAATTGCTATGCAAGAAAGGCTTGAGGAAGAGGGGGTTAAGGTTGAAAATGATAAAGTGGTAGATTTTAAAAAACTGGTGTGGTACCCAGAAGAAGAGATGTAACTTAAGAAGCTTAGAATGATTTTTGAACCCCAACCCAAAATCACCCAAATGGGCGATGCCAACAATGGCAATTTGAACCGATATTTGTTTTAAGTTGCCAGACAGGGTTATATTGAATTTTCTTTTGACAGGATTAACAAGATTTACAGGGTTGTAAAATGTTTAAAACCAGCATGTTATATCATATAAATCTTGTTAATCCTGTCAAAAGAAAACTAAGGCTAATCTTGTCCATGTACTTAATTTGAATTCAAATTATTTTTCACAAAACCAATAACAATGAAAAATCTACTTTTTCTTTCCCTTTTATTTTTCGGCATTTCCATAGCTTCATGCGGCGGGTGTGATAGTAAAAGCACTTCTGAAAGCGATTTTTCCTCTTCTGTAACGAGCAATAGTGAAATGGATAATGATGACAGCGAGTCAAGTGGCTCAAACACCAACAATGAACCTGCCAATTTGCAGGACGCAATGACCCAGGCACAGAAAGCCATGAAAGATGCTGGCTTGGGGCAAAATGCAAAGCCAGTTAACTTCAGGGAACTACAAAAAATGACACCTGAAAAACTGGCTGGTATGGAACGAACCAGTAAATCAGGTGAAACCGCCGGGGCAATGGGTATGACCTTCTCCACGGCTGAGGCAAAATACACAGATAATGACGGTACCGTTTACGAAATAAAAATCATTGATACGGGAGGCTTGGGCATGATGGTCACGAGCATGGCGGCTTGGTCTATGGCTACGATTGATAAAGAAGATGAAAATGGGTATGAACGCACAGCGAAATTGGACGGTTACAAATCGTATGAAAAATACAGGAACAGTTCTGAAAAGTGCGAGCTTTCGGTATTTGCCCACGAGCGTTTTGTCATCACGGGCGAATGCAGGAAATGTAAAATGGACAAGTTGAAAAAAATCATCAAAGAAATGGGCATTGACGACATGAAGGACTTAAAGGCAGATGAGAGTTGATCCAACTATTTTGGAAAAAATGCCAGCACTTAATACTACTTTGTCACTTTATAAATATACTTATATATGACCACTGTATTTCATGTCCGGGAGAAAGAATCCTAGTAGAGAGAGGTGTGTTTTTTTGATTTTTTGTAAAAAAATCAAAAAAACACACCTCTCTCTAAAGGGTTTTAAATCTCAGGCCTGAAAACGAATGGTTATTTTTCTAAAGTGACAAAACAGTATTAAATTGTTGGCATTTTTTTATCATAAAGGTCAAAGTAGCAGTCCTCCCAACCAAAGTCATGGGTGCTGTCTGGAAAGTCAGAGCAGTGTTGATCGAAAGTTTGGGATAAAAAAAATTTGCTTTTGACTGCACAATTTGCCAACTCGGCACATATAACTATCGTAACAATTATTTTCCTATGAGTTAAATCCATCAACGATGACTGCACAAATACTAAAGAACGACGCCATGCATACCACTCCCCGTGATCCCGAATTTATGGTCCGCTGGCTCAGCGGAAAACTGACGGAGGAAGAGTTGTCTTCCTTACGGAACAGGGACGAGTATGAAGCAATGGTGTCGGCAAATAAGACTGCAAAAAAAGCCTTGGTTGAGCCTCTGGCCCAGCCCAACAACGTCCAACCAATTATGTTGGAATCCACAGAAACTCTGGTTGCTGAAGAAGTTAAAACAAATGCGTTTCCTACATTTGTTGCGTTAGCGATGGCCTCCCTTCTTTTGGCCATGGTGTTTATTGCGAAACTTCTGATCGGCACTTTATGACAAAAAACTTCTTTACACTTTTCCTACTTTCTTTTTTCACTTTAAACATAACTGGCCAAAAACTCGCTGAAACGATTCCCGGTACAGTAGTTTCCTTCGACTTGGCACTGATGCCAAGCGATACTTTTCTCATGGGCAATCAGGAAAAAACGCCTGATGCCAAGCCTAATGAAATGCCCCAACGAAAAGTGTTCCTCGACAGCTTTTGGATCGGCATACATGAAGTAAGCTACGACGAGTTCATCATTTTTTACCAAAAAGAATACGACAGCGACACTACCAACCACCCAGAAAAAAAATACTCCGCTGATATTATTTCAAGACCCACCCCTCAATACATTGACTATACTTATGGCATGGGCAAAAACGGCTTCCCTGCTGTGAGCATGACCCAACAGGCTGCCCTCCGTTATTGCAAATGGCTCTATGAAAAAACGGGCAACTTTTATCGCCTGCCTACCGAAGCTGAATGGGAATATGCCTGTCTCGGCAGTAATACCCAATACCCGATACCCAATACCGAACTCTCCGATTACGCTTGGTTTTACGATAACAGTTTTGAAAAATACCATGAGCTGGGAAAGAAAAAACCAAATGCTTATGGCCTTTATGATATGCTGGGGAATGTAGGTGAATGGACGCTTGACTACTATCGGGAAGACTATCTAAAAAGCCTTTCAGACAGCATTTCTGCCAACCCTTGGATCATTCCTGAGCGCCGCCACTCAAGAACTGTCAAAGGTGGTTCTTATGACAGCGATGCCGAAGACTGCCGGTGTACGGCCCGCCAAAAATCAAGTCCCCGCTGGCAGGCCCGTGACCCTCAAATTCCTAAAAGTAAATGGTGGAACCCCGATTCGCCTTTTGTTGGATTTCGCATTGTTCGGCCTGTGAAACAATTGGGGAGGGAAGAGGTGGAGGCGTTTTTTGAAAAAGCGATAAAGGACTAAATGTACCCCCGAACCCCAGTTCGGGGGGGGGGGGTAAAAAAGTTTTGCCTTATTTTCAAAAACCCAAAAAGGGCGCGGGATTTTCCCACGCCCTTTTTGTTTCCTTGTTTTGGGCCACTTTTTTTTCCAGGCAAGGTCAACGCCCGACCACACAGAATTTTTCACACAGGATTTCCCCTTTCCCGGTAATGGCATACAGGTAATAGATGCCCGTCTGCAAACCATTTATGGGGACGACGTTTCGGGCTTCTGCGGAATAGGCATGCTTGCTGACATGGTTGAACTGATGGTCGAAAATGACAATGTCCAGATCGGTGGCAGGTTCTTTCATGCCCCTGATCTTTACAAAAATATTGTCCGATGAGGGTTGGGGAATACCACCAGCGATAGTCCACCATCATATTCGCAATCAGGGACTTTCATGCTGCTGTCTATAGTTGCCCCAACACTTATCTGTGAATTAAGGGTAGAAAGATATATAAAGTTGAATACAACAATACATAAAGACGAATATCTCAGACAATTTCAAATTTTTATTTTTCGAATTAGAATCTTGCCATAATGACCTTGTTTTTGAGATATGTTATAATTTTCAATCCACGACACTACTTAACCACATCGCATACAAAGCAACTACACCAAGTCCAAGATTTAAAGCTGTAGCAATAGTGAGAAATGCTTCTGCTATTTTTTTGTGTTTTTTTCTAAAAATATAATATCCCCCTAATCCAATTCCAGTAATGGTAAAGAAAAATAACATAGCAATAGGAACATTCAAAAATAACATCAAAGCAGCAAAACTCAGACCTAATGCCACGGTTGTCCAAAAAGATTCTGGCTTTTTGGCAGTATCAGATTTATTATGTTTGACTAATCTTTTAAGTTTATTTTTCAAACTACCTTTTACTTTCTTTTTTATCCTCATATTTTCTTTAATCACAGAGTTACCTGTTTCGCTGATACAAGTAGTTGAGTGAAAGAATATTTTACCTTCAATAAATTCTTCATAATCGTATTTGGATAGACATATCCCTCCTCTTGCCCCAACCTGATTTTGAGCATTTAAAGTTGCTATAGTGAAAAAAAATAAAAATATGATCAGGTAAAATTTCATTCTTCCAATTTTGGGTTAAAAGTTGATTTATTTATTTAAAATTATATCTAATAAAAGGACTTATTATAATAACAAATTCTTGTATCCTACCACGTTCTTTTTGCACCATCTCTCCAGATTCAAGACGGAAACCTATTTTGATTCGTTCAAATCCAAATGAAGGCTTTACATAGAACCCATAAAATAGGGATAGCCATAAAAATCAAAAGAAGGGACAAGACGTTTATAAGCACCCCATCTAAATCCTCCATCCAACTCAAACTAATCACCATTTGGTTGCCATCTGGCGAAAATATGACCAAACATCATTTGCTTCAACAAATGGAGATGAGCTTGGCTTTTGTCATTTGACCAAACTGTATTTTCCTCAAAAGCGTAAAAAATATAACTGCCGTTTTTTCAAAAGAAAATTTAAAGCTGTTTTTTTGGAAAATATGAATACCAATAAAAATACTGAACGCCACCATCAAACTGTAACGGACGTGGTTGATGGGCGTGACCATACGGTTGTCCTCATCAAAAACAACTTGCAGTGTGCCATACCGGGAATAAATAATGATAAAACAATAAATGGCCGTGAGCGACACCAATATAAAGAAATAATACAGCCACCTGTCGGTCATTTTTTTATTGGAAAAACGATGGACAGCAAAAGCAAACGGCAAAAAAAGCAAGGGCAGCACGATCCTGATCCTTTCCCAAAAATAAATTTTATCAGCTGAATAAAAACCTGTCAATAAATAAAGGAAAAAAAGCGACGTCAGCCCAACAAGGGTTTTGTCTTTAGAAAAAGAACGGGCAGTTTTTGCAAACGGATAAAATAAAACGGTGTCCATCAATAATAGGAGCATCCCCATACTGAGCATAAAACGGGGAAAACAGCATTCCAGTCAAAATCAAGAAAATACCAATCTGGGACAGGTCGGGGTATTTGATTTTTTTTCGCAAGCGCAGGGAAGTATTTTTGCAAATATGGTAATTATTCAACACATCACTTTTTGCCATTTTGGAAAAATGACAAAAAGGAAGTGGCGCTATTATTCTTTAAAAAACGAAAGAAAAGGAAGCATAAAAACAAAAGCCGGATTCATTGCAATGAATCCGGCTTTTGTTTTTTTTAAACTCAGAAAAATTTATCCCCCAAAAATCTCAGCCAATTTCGCTTCCAAAGCAGGTCCTCTCAAGTTCCTCGCAATTATTTTCCCTTCCTTATCGAGCAGCACCGTGGCTGGGATCGAAGAAACACCGTACAATTTTGCAGCTGAATTTCCCCATCCTTTTAGATCGGATACATGATGCCATTTCAAGCCGTCTTTTTCAATGGCATTTTCCCAACGATCTTTGTCCTTATCAAGGCTGACGCCGAGTACGTCAAAACCTTTATCCTTGTATTTCTGATAAGCTGCGACAACCGTAGGGTTTTCCCTTCGGCAAGGGCCACACCAACTCGCCCAGAAGTCAATAAGTACTATCTTGCCTCGTAAATCACTCAGTGACAAGGGAGTACGCTGTGGCGTGTTCATGGTAAAATCAGGGGCTACCGTACCCATCGTGAAGGTGGATGACTTTTTTAACAACTCGCCCAAGCGGTTAGCTGCTTCCGGTTCGGAGTCTTTGTATTTTTCTATATAGCGTTTGGCATAGACACTGAGTAAAGGGCTTTTCCTTTTTTGAACACCTGTTATAACACCTCCCAATGCCAGCATGTAAGTGCGGGAATCTTCAGGTATCTTGTTCAAGAGGGCATCAATGAAACCTTTCTGTTCATTCACTGGCAGGTTCACGTTGGTAAGGGTCTGAACCCAACCGCTGATGCCCTCAAAGACCCAGGGCATATAATTGTAGTCTTGGTCTGTCCAATCGGCCAATTGAAAATAGTTTTTCCCAAAATATTCAACTTCGCTAAGGTCGGCAGAGCCATGATTCTGATAGCTTAAATAAGTGTTGAGTGCAGCGATTTTGGCCAAATAAGGATTTGTCTTTTCCAACGAATCAATAAGGGCTAACCGCTTGTCGTCCAACTCCTTCATTTTCAAAATAGCATCATTTGCGTGCTGCACATTGTTGGCGCGGTTGGCCTGTTGAAGTTTCTGCAACAACTGGCCGAATTTGTTTTTATGCAAATCCATTTCGTTTTTCAGCTCTTGGTAATCATTGTTCAAATTGGATTTGGTCATAAAGGCAGACTGGAACTTTGCGCAAGAACCCCTTAATATTACCTGTTCTTCTGTACCTAAAATGATGGGCTTTACATTATTGCCCTCCACTCCCACATAATAAAAACGAGGATTGGTTTTAGGCATTTTAAACTGATAGGTCTCATAGTTCTCTGTCGGTGCAGAATTTACTTTTTTAAAAACAACACCATTGAATTCGTATAAATGAAGTTCTTCTATTTTGTTGCACGAGTGGACTTTGCATGTGAGGGTGACATCTGCACTTTCCAAAGGTGGCGAGAAAGAAAGGCAGGCTAACACAGCAAATGCTAGGAAGATAGATATGGATTTCATAAAGGCAATTTTGAATTAATTGAAAAGATGTTCGTGGGTTTGTCTTGTACTAAGACAAAAAACATACGCAAAATTAACAAGGATAAGTTAAATGGCTGAATGGTTTGATGGTTATAAGGTTTTATTAACCATTCAGCCATCAAATCATTCACCCATTTAATTTACTGCCTTTCCACCTTTTAATTTCAGGATTCGTTGCGTTTTGGCAGCCAAATCGAGGTCGTGGGTGACGAGTACCAAGGTGGTGCCTTCTTCTTTGTTCAGTTCAAAAAGGAGTTGTTCCACGAGGTCGCCAGTGTCAGCATCAAGGTTGCCAGTGGGTTCGTCGGCAAAGAGGATTTTGGGTCGGTTGGAAAAAGCGCGGGCAAGGGAGACCCGCTGTTGTTCGCCGCCAGAAAGTTGCGTGGGGTAATGGTCGTGACGGTCGGCGAGGCCGACCCGTGCGAGGAGTTTCATGGCTTTATCAGCAGCACCTTCTTCGCCTTTCAGCTCCATAGGAACCATCACGTTTTCCAATGCCGTAAGAGTTGGGATGAGTTGGAAATTTTGAAAAATAAAGCCGACATGCTCGTTACGGACGCCTGCCCGTTCATCTTCGTCAAGGTTATCGAGGCCAATGCCATTTAAGGTGACAGAGCCATTGCTGGCTCGGTCGAGGCCAGCGCACAGGCCGAGTAAGGTCGTTTTACCACTGCCCGACGGCCCGACGATGGCGAAGGTGTCGCCCTGTTCCAAAGTGAAGCTCACGTCGTCAAGGACAGTGAGGGATTTGTTGCCGGAGGTGTATGTTTTAGTTAGGTTATTTACTTGCAGCATGCTATGGACTTGTGTTTTATAAAAACAAGAAACGTGCAGATTGGAGTTTGGTTGAATGGACTCTATCAACTATCTGTTTTTCAAGACAAAGTAGTTTTTTAAATAAATAAAAAGGTTGAACGACCCCAAAGCTGTTCAACCTTTTTTTCACCTTGTCATCCTTTCTCATTAGAACTCTGCTGTACCAGTCGCCCTTGGAAAAGCAATCACATCCCGAATATTGCTGATGCCCGTAATGAATTGTACCATGCGCTCAAAACCAAGCCCAAAGCCTGCATGTGGGCAACCACCAAATTTGCGGAGTTCCAAGTACCACCAAAGTTCTTCTTCCGGAATGCCCTGAGCATTGATCCGTTCGAGCAATTTATCATGCCGCTCCTCCCGCTGCGAACCGCCAATAACTTCGCCGATGTAGGGGAAAAGGACGTCCATAGCGGCAACAGTTTCTTTACCTTCTTCGCCCCCATCGTTTTCCCGCATGTAAAATGCTTTGATCTTTTTGGGATAGTCTCGTACGGCGACGGGTTTTTTGAAATGCTTTTCTACGAGGTAGCGCTCATGCTCCGATTGCAGGTCTTTGCCCCACTCGACAGGAAACTGGAATCGGCCTTTTTTATAAGGTTTTGAATTTTGCAAAATACGGACGGCCTCAGTGTAGGTGATGCGCTCAAAATCATTGTCCACTACAAAACGGAGCATTTCCACGAGTCCCATCGGGCGGCGGAGTTCCTGCTTCACGTTTTTCTCCGCCTGTTTGATGCGGTTGTCGAGGAAAGCAAGGTCGTCCGGATAGTTTTCGAGGATATGGTTGATAAGGTATTTCACAAAATCCTCGGCCAAGTCCATATTGTCGTAAATATCAAAAAACGCCACTTCCGGTTCGATCATCCAAAACTCAGCGAGGTGACGGGGTGTATTGGAATCTCTGCCCGAAAAGTCGGGCCGAAAGTATAGATTTTTCCCAAAGCCAATGCTGCTGTTTCACCTTGTAATTGGCCGCTCACCGTTAGATTGGCGGCTTTACCAAAAAAGTCTTTTTTGAAATCGATTGTGCCATCTTCTGTGCGTGGCGGGTTGCCGATTTCAAGAGTCGTCACTTGGAACATCTCACCTGCCCCTTCCGCATCGCTGCCAGTGATAATGGGCGTATGTATATAATAATACCCCTTGTCATTGAAGTATTTGTGAATGGCAAAAGCCACGGCATGGCGGATGCGGAACACAGCACTGAAGGTATTCGTCCGCATACGGAAATGTGCCTTTTCCCGAAGGTACTCCATCGTCATGCGTTTGGGCTGGAGGTGATAAACACCGGGGTCGCATTCTCCCAGCAATTCGATATTTTCCACCATTACTTCCACGCTCTGACCCGCGCCCTGCGACTCGACCAATTGGCCAGTTATGGCAACGCAGGCATGAAAGCTTATTTTTTTCAAAAATTCCTCATCGAACTTTTCGAAATCAACCACGCACTGGAGATTGTTAAAACAAGAGCCGTCGTTGAGGGAAATGAATCGGTTGGCCCGGAAGGCACGCACCCAGCCTTTTACTAAGACCTGTTGGTTCGTTTCCTGTGATTTCAAAATATCAGCTATTTCGGTTCTTTTCATAATTGCATTTTTCGTAACTCCGTTTTGCAAACGAAGCTGTCACAGATGGGTTTCGTAAAATGAGCGGCGAAATTAAGGGATTGCGGGTGGAAGTTGGAATTGAGAAATTAGGAAATGAGAAATTGAGCAGCCTGATGATTTTAGTGCATCTATGTGCCGCCAATTTCCAAATTTCCAAATTCCCTAGTTCCTAAACAAGAAATCTCGCCCGCACCTCCGGCGTGGGCACCATGCACTCGTCTTTTTTGCCAAACCACTTGTACCTGTTCTTGGCGATGAAATCATAAACGGCATTGCGGATTGGGCGTGGCACGATAGTGAAGATGCGGAGACAATGCCATATTCCTCCTAGGTGCTTGAGAGCATGGAGAGCAGCGTCGGATTTGGTGTATAGATTGCCGTCGCTGATGAGGACAACGGTGCTGAGGTCTTTATTGGAATGGCCAAATGATTCGAGGTAGCGCTGGCCGATGTCCGACTGAAGCGGGGCAAATTTGAACACGCCTTTTTTATCCAATTTGATGATGATGTTCACCGTATCGTTGCAGAAGTTGCAAACACCGTCGAACAGTACGACTGGGTGATTATCAGACATGATCGGCATCTCTTTGGATTTGAAACTGTGATTCGACATAAAGGATAGCGTTGTTGACCCTTGTTTCATTTAACCCACTGACTGAAACAAAGTTCGTGTTTTGCAGGGCCAATTCCCGATGGTACCGTTTAAATAACTCATCGCGGTCATTGGGGTTTTCCCGTTGGGGGTCGGGCTGCCAAGGGAGGTCTGGATGGCAGAGGAGATAGAGATTGTGTTTCCGATTTTCCATCTGTTTCAAAATCCAGGGGTGGCAGCGGCCGTATTTATATTCCGACCATATTTTTAACACTTCCAAACTGGTATCCAGAAAAACAAACCGCTCTGTTTTTTTTATTATTTCGCCTTCTGCTTCCACCTGCCCTTTCGCTATTTCCAATAAATCACTTTCCATGTAAGGTTGATCCAAATTATCAATATAAGTGCGGGCAAATTCTGGTAACCAAAAGGTGGAAAAATGCGCTGCCAGTTGCATTGCCAAGGTCGTTTTGCCGGTGGATTCCGGGCCGGTTATGACTATTGTTTTTGCAGGCATGTTTTGTAAACAAATGGATGGGGGGAGGGTTTGTGGAAATGTTGCATAAAATTACAACAGGTGCAATAAAAGTGTTCGCCAGTTTTCACCTCCAAGCTGGGGTGACTTATTTTTCCGAAAAACATCAAGATGAACATACTACTGGACATGAGACAATAGAGGTTAGATTTTAGAAACGACTGCACTTGTTTTCGTCATGAAAATCAAATTTCCCAAAATTGCTTTCTTGCCTTTTTTATTCGCCAGAGACGTGAATCCTCATAATGGATGTCTTAAATCTCAAAAAGATTTCCTTTCTCTGGCACGTTTTTTCAATCTTACATTAAAATACGTTGAATTTGAAATTCCGTATTAAACTCCTAACTTTGTTGGCTTCGTTTTAAAATAAATGGCTTTTCCTTTTATTTTTTACAACCCTTTCCAAATACATTCAATAAATGCAGCTCGCCCTTTTCAAGGTCAACCACCTTTAACAGTGCTGTCGTTCTATGTGCGTACACGAACAAAATTTTTTACAATATGCGAGATCATACTGGCGAGCAACAGTTTGGAAATTTCTCACCTTATGAAAAGGGAACTGCCCAGAAAGGGCTATATGTGCCACAGGCCGAACGCGACAGTTGCGGCACTGGCTTGATAGCCAATTTAAAAAATGAGCCCTCCCATAGATTGGTCCAAGATGCACTAACCATGTTGGTCAATATGGAACACCGAGGCGCTTGTGGGTATGAACCTAATACAGGTGATGGCGCAGGAATTCTTATCCAGAAACCCCACTTCTTATTTAAAGCAGAGGCAGAGCGTTTGGGTTTTGAACTACCAGCCGTAGGGAGTTATGGCGTTGGGATGCTTTTTTTACCAAAAGAAAAAGAATTGCAGAAACGCTGTTTGGACAAATTAAAAGAGGTTGTTGAAAAAAGGGAATTTGAATTATTGGGCATCCGGCATGTGCCTGTCAATAATAAAGGCTTGGGCGAGTCGGCCATATCCGCCGAGCCAGACATGGTGCAGGTTTTTGTGGAACATAAAAATGGATTGAGTGGAATGGAATTGGAGCGGAAGCTTTATATTTTACGAAAAAACGCTGCCCGTTTGGTACACCTTGAGATGCCGTTTGAGAAACGGGATTTATTTTATTTCGCTTCCTTTTCTTATAAAACAATTGTTTACAAAGGACAGCTTACGACTTGGCAACTCCCTACTTATTTCCTTGACCTGCAAGACGAAAGATTGGAAAGCGCCATTGCTCTTATCCATTCCCGTTTTTCTACCAATACAGTACCCAAGTGGAAACTCGCACAACCCTTCCGCTATATTGCCCACAATGGTGAAATCAATACAATCACCGGGAACGTCAACTGGTGGAAATCAAGAGAAAAAGATTTGGGTTCCAAGTATTTTAATGAAGAAGAAATTAATGCGCTGAAACCTGTCACTGGCTATCAACTTTCCGATAGTGGCTATTTCGATAATGCGCTAGAATTCTTGGTGATGGGTGGCCGCTCCGTTCCGCACACCATGATGATGATGATCCCGGAAGCTTGGGAAATGGACGAACGGATGGAAGATTACAAGCGGGCATTTTACGAGTATCATGAAAACCTCGTCGAGCCATGGGACGGGCCAGCTGCCATTTGTTTTACCAATGGGAAATTAGTGGGCGCAACACTTGATAGGAACGGCCTCCGGCCTGCCCGTTATTGTCTGACGAATGATGACCGATTGATCCTTGCTTCTGAGGCAGGGGCATTGCCTGTTGATCAATCCACTGTCATCAAAAAAGGCCGTTTACAGCCAGGTAAAATGCTCATCGCCGACTTAGACAAAAAGCGCATTTACGCTGATGAGGAAGTCAAAAAAATCATTTGCAAAAAGCTTCCTTACCGTACATGGTTGAATAAATACCGCTTGACTATGAAAGATTTGACGGCGAGGGAAGTATCCACAAAGAGTAAATCGACTCTCCTCCAAAAACAGCGGCTTTTTGGCTATTCGCGGGAAGACATAAGAGTGCTGCTAAAACCAATGGCAATTAATGGAAAAGACCCCATCGGCAGCATGGGAACAGATACCCCTCTGGCAGTACTTTCCCACCGACCGCAACATTTGGCCAATTATTTTAAACAATTGTTTGCCCAAGTAACCAACCCGCCGATTGATCCCATCCGGGAACGTTTAGTGATGTCGCTGTCGATGCGACTCGCTGGATGTGGGAATATGTTGACGATGGGCTTAGAGCATGCCCGATTTATTAGGGTGGATCAACCTGTGTTGAGCCACGAGGATATGGCGAAGATCGTTAGCATCTATCACCCCCATTATAAAGTAGAAACAATTGACATTACCTTCCCCGCGAATTATGCTTCTGGGGATTTAGAGAAGCGTTTAGATGAAATATGTGAACAGGCAGCGGCACTTGCCCGTACAGGTCATAACATCCTTATCTTATCGGATAAAAAGGCAAACTTGGAAAGGGCGCCTATCCCTTCATTGTTGGCGGTCGGAGCCATACATCATCACCTTACCCGCACCAATTTGCGGGTGTCCACTTCATTGGTCGTCGAGGCGGGCGATGTTTTTGAGACACATCATCATGCGACACTGATCGGCTTTGGAGCAACAGCGATATATCCTTATGTAGCGCTCGAATCAGTAGAAGAAATGGTTGTCGAACAAAAGGCAAAATTGAATGGAAACCCTCATCTTGCTTCTGAGAAATTTTCCATAAAAAAGTACATAAAAGCGGTTGGTGGTGGTTTGCTAAAAATTATGTCGAAAAACGGTATTTCCACTTTGCAATCCTATCAAGGAGCGCAGATTTTTGAAATACTCGGCATTCGAAGAGAAGTCGTGGATAAATGCTTTACTGGTGCGGTCAGCCGCATTGAGGGAATTGGTTTTGATGAGATCGCAAAAGAAATTTTGGCCAAACATTATAAGGTGAACTGGCATCCAGAAACGATGGATGCCCCTCCTCTTCCTTCCGACCTCGATGTGGGCGGCCTCTTCCAATGGAAGCGCAAAGGTGAGTTCCATTTGTTCAATCCGCAGAGCATTCATTTGCTCCAATATTCCACCCGTAGAAACGATTACAAAACATTTAAAAAATATACTAATATCATAAATGAGCAGAGTTTGCAGGCTTACACTTTGCGGGGTTTATTGGACTTTAAAGAACGGAAGCCCATCCCTTTGGAGGAAGTCGAACCCGTTGAAAACATTTTGAAAAGGTTCGCCACCGGAGCTATGTCATTCGGATCCATTTCGCACGAAGCACATAGCACTTTGGCCATCGCCATGAACCGCATTGGCGCCAAAAGCAACAGTGGTGAAGGTGGTGAAGATCCCATGCGTTTTGAGAAAAAACCAAATGGCGATTGGGAGCGGTCGGCCATTAAGCAGGTCGCTTCTGGCCGCTTCGGCGTTACCAGTTATTACCTCTCCAATGCCGACGAATTGCAGATTAAAATGGCTCAAGGCGCAAAGCCCGGCGAGGGTGGCCAATTGCCGGGCCATAAAGTGGATAACTGGATTGCAAGGGTCAGGTACAGCACTCCCGGTGTAGGTCTGATCTCTCCACCTCCGCACCACGACATTTATTCCATAGAGGATTTAGCGCAACTCATTTTTGATTTAAAAAATGCCAACCGCCATGCCCGTATCAATGTCAAATTGGTATCAAAGGCTGGGGTTGGGGTTATCGCTTCAGGAGTGGCCAAAGCACATGCTGACGTGATCCTTATTTCTGGCCACGACGGGGGCACTGGGGCATCGCCCCTGACCTCAATAAGGCACGCAGGATTGCCTTGGGAGCTAGGAGTTGCCGAATCACATCAAACTTTGGTGAAAAATAAATTACGTGACCGGGTAGTCTTGCAGGCCGATGGTCAAATTCGAACTGGAAAAGACATTGCCGTTGCAGCTTTGTTGGGAGCAGAGGAATGGGGTGTGGCCACAGCAGCACTGGTTGTAGAGGGTTGTATTTTAATGAGGAAATGCCATTTGAATACTTGCCCCGTCGGCATCGCTACCCAAGACCCCATACTAAGGAAACGTTTCACTTCCGACCCACAGCATATTGTCAATTTTTTCACCTTCCTTGCCCAAGATATGCGCGAAATAATGGCCTCACTTGGATTCACTACTGTGAATGAAATGATTGGAAGAACGGATTGCTTAGAAGTAAAACCACTGACAGGCCATCCCAAATACAAACGCCTCGACCTCTCTCCATTACTGTATCAAGAGAGGGTTGACGAAAACGTCGGCCAATATAAAATGGTCGAGCAGGATCATGGGTTAGAAAACATACTTGACTGGCGCTTACTTAATTTGGCAAAAGGCGCAATACACCACCAAAATCGCATGGAAAGCACGCTGCTCATTAAAAATATAGACCGGGCAGTAGGCACTTTGCTCTCGAATGAAATCACCAAAAAATATGGTGCTGAAGGGCTAGAGGAGGGCTCTTTATACTTCCGGTTCAGAGGATCAGCTGGACAAAGTTTTGGGGCGTTTGGTGTGAGCGGTATCCATTTCGTCCTGGAAGGCGAAGCAAATGATTATTTTGGTAAGGGCCTATCTGGCGGCCGCCTGATCGTAGTGCCTGACCGAGAAATAAACCCTTTGCATTTTTCTCCTTCGGAAAACATTATCATCGGCAATGTGGCTTTATTTGGTGCCACCTCTGGCGAGGTATTTATTCGCGGCATGGCTGGCGAGCGTTTTGCCGTTCGCAACTCAGGAGCAAAAGCAGTTGTGGAAGGTATAGGCGACCATGGATGTGAATACATGACGGGTGGATGTGTGGTTGTTTTGGGCGAAACGGGGAAAAATTTCGCCGCAGGCATGAGCGGCGGGATGGCTTTCATTTATGACCCAGAGAACAATTTCGAACGCAACTGCAACTCACAAATGATTGACCTCGACCCAATGGAAAAGGAGGATTTTGAAACCGTCCGAAAATTGATTCGAGACCACTTCCGGTTCACTGGAAGTAGCCTTGCTCTTTCCATCCTCAATGATTGGAAACGACAGCAGGAATATTTTGTGAAAGTGATGCCAAAAGATTACAAACGTGTGTTGAACGAGCGAGAATTGGAAAATGGAAAATTAGAAATTATAGAAATGAAAACGATTTCCTGATCCCTACGCAACTCCTATTTGCGATCGGAAAAAATGCAGTTTTATCTGACATCGAAATAAAGTTCCGATTGCGAATTGGAGTTACTTCATAAAGCATTTAAAAATGGGCGACCCAAAAGGTTTTTTGCAACATACCAGAGAGCTTCCTTCCTCCCGGCCACCTTCGGAAAGGATCAATGATTATGAGGAGATTTATATTGAATTTCCAATTGAAAAAACGTTGACACAGGCCTCCCGCTGTATGGATTGTGGCGTACCGTTTTGCCATAGCGGTTGCCCCCTTGGCAACATCATTCCTGAATTCAATGATGCCGTCTATAGAAATGATTGGAAGGAAGCTATTACCATATTATTAGAGACCAATAATTTTCCTGAATTCACAGGACGCATCTGCCCTGCACCGTGCGAATCGGCATGTGTACTGGGCATTAACCAACCGCCCGTTGCTATTGAACATATTGAAAAAACAATTGCAGAAACAGCCTTTGAAAAAGGATATGTCAAACCATTGCCACCCAAGATCCGAACAGGGAAGAAGATAGCAATTGTTGGTTCTGGACCAGCGGGTTTGGCGGCTGCGGCTCAATTGAATTATGTAGGGCATGAGGTAACTGTTTATGAAAGGAATGATCGCATTGGGGGTCTATTGCGTTATGGTATCCCTGACTTTAAATTGGAAAAATGGGTCGTCGATCGACGATTAGAAATCATGGAAAAGGAAGGGGTCGTATTTAAAACCAATGCCAATGTTGGGGTAAATATAGATGCAATAAAACTAGTCGAAGAAAACGATGCTGTCGTGCTTTGTGGCGGTTCTACCGTTCCGAGGGATTTGCCGCTGGAAGGGCGTGAACTGAACGGCATTCACTTCGCCATGGATTTTTTGGAAAAAAACAACCGATATGTGGCAGGGGATAAAAATGCGGAAGATCTACTTATTTCAGCCAAAGGAAAACATGTCGTGGTCATCGGTGGTGGTGATACAGGTTCTGATTGTGTAGGCACTTCTAACCGTCATGGGGCAAAGTCCATTACCCAAATCGAGTTGTTGGCCAAGCCACCATCCCTCCGCCATGAAGACACCCCTTGGCCGCTCTGGCCGATGCAGTTGCGCACATCCTCCAGTCATGAGGAAGGCTGCCACCGCCAGTGGGCACAACTGACCAAAAAATTTGTCGGCGATGAAAATGGCAATGTAAAAGCCTTACGTGTGGTAGACATTGAATGGAACAAGCAGGAAAATGGAAATTATGGCTTCAAAGAAATTCCCGATACAGTAAGGGACATTCCTTGTGACCTTGCTTTATTGGCTGTCGGATTTGTCCATCCGCAATATGAAGGCATGTTAGAACAATTAAATATTGAGGTGGACAAAAAGGGAAATGTTATAGAGAAAAACTACAAGGCTAACCTCGACAAAATATTTACCGCCGGGGACATGAGAAGGGGACAGTCATTGGTAGTTTGGGCTATAACAGAAGGCCGAGAAGCTGCAGTGGCGGTAAATGAATATTTAGCAAACTGCTGAATTGCTTGGATCTTAAATAGACAACCCTATTTAAAATGAATGTATTGGCAATTCTCTAAATTGCCAACATCAGTTTCTATTTTTTTATAGTAGACTTTATCATGAAATTTTTTGACCTAAGCGCCGTCAGCCGAATAAAGCTTATTTTGGAAATTGACATTCTAAAAACATAAATCACAATATCTAGTTATTTGTGGTCATGATTTTTTTTCAATAATTTCCTGCAGGAAATTTTTTTTAAAATAATATTTTATTGATCTTAGCCGCCTCATTCATACTTAGAGACTCTTCCCATCCGATATATCCAATTATGCCTTAAGGCAATCTGATCTCCAAATTAGTTAAGACCATAGTAGGACATTTATCCAACCTTTCTCCGAAAAGCCAATAGTAGCCAAACTCTACTTAGGGAAAACGTATTATTAATTAATTCAAAACACAAAAGAACTATGCTGTTACTTTACATCGCAACCGGAGCCTTTATGATAGGCGGAGCTGTTATCCTAATCGCTAACTTTACTGCACAGAAAACAACTAGGAAGTGGTATTGATAAAGCGGTAAGAATTGATCACTGCATTCTAAGAGAACATTCAGTTTTACCCTATCCCTTCTTTTATCGTTATTTTCCCATCGAAATGCTGAAATTTAGTCGCAGGAAGTTTTGTCCTCTGCAAATGATCGTTTGTTTACACAACCCTGTGGGCAATTATTTTCTATCCTTTTTTGATATCGCCTTAAAGGAAGGATAGGCGTCATGTCATAAACATACCAAGTACTTGCTATTTTTTAGTGCCTGTCATTCTTCACAACCTTATCTCCCCTTCTGTGTTGAAATTACTTCAGTCCGAATAAAAGCATTTTTCAACTTTTCTTATGTCTGAAAAAAAAATACTGGTTACGGGTGCAACTGGTTTTATCGGCTCCTACCTCTTGCATTACCTTGTCCATTTCGGCATGCAAAATATACGGGTTCTTAAAAGGGAAAACAGCCCAATGGATATGGTATCCAACATCCAAGATAAGGTTGAATGGATTAATGGGGATATTCTTGACACCACGTCTTTGGAAACGGCTATGCGAGGAGTAAGCAAAGTTTATCATTGTGCGGCGGTTGTCTCTTTCAATCAAGGTGATGCAGGAAAAATGATCCGGGTCAATCAGGAAGGAACGGCTAATGTGGTAAACATTGCCTTGGAAATGTCGATAGAAAAATTGCTGCACGTCAGTTCGATTGCTGCTATTGGCCGACGTAAGAATGAAACTACTATTAATGAAGAGACCAAATGGCAGAACGATAAATGGAACAGCCCATATGGCATTAGCAAACATTTGGCAGAAATGGAAGTGTGGAGGGGCATGGCAGAGGGGCTGAACGCAGTGATCGTCAACCCATCAAACGTATTGGGCAGTGGGTTTTGGAAAGACAGAACGACGACTGGGCAGTTTTTTTACAAAGTCTGGAATGGACTGCCCTTTTATCCCAGGGGGGGTACTGGGTTTGTAGATGTGCGCGATGTTGCCCGGTTCATGGTTCATTTGATGGAAAGTAATATCTCTGGTGAGCGTTTTATTTTAAATGGAGAGAACATTTCCTTTAAGGAGATATTATTCGAAATAGCAAAATCGCTGAACGTCAAGAAACCTTATATTGAAGTCAACCCATTTATACGAGAGGCAGCATGGAGGGCATCTTGGCTTTATTCCAAGTTGTCTGGGAATGCACCTTTTATTACAAAACAAACTGCTCGTTATTCAGCACGCAGGTTTTTTTATGAAAACGATAAATCACTATCCGCTTTCCCTTTTGTATACACGCCGATACATCAGACGATCCACGAAACGGGGAAACAATTTTTGGATAACCTAGAAAACAATTTCAGACCGGCTATCTTACCTTTTAATTGAAAGGGGTTTACTTACACTCAAATTCGCCTTCTCTTTTAGCTATCTACCAAACATTAGGTACTCATTTACTCCCAAAATTTAACTAAAGTGACAAATCGCAGTATGATTGTCAACTTTACACTCTAACTTTGGTTGTGTAAATTAAATCTAAATAAGGATAAGGGTTGGGATTTCATTTTAACGGCAGGCTTTATTGACAATTTCTGATTGCACAAGACACTCCTCCATTTGCAACATCAACCCGTCCCAAATTATACTGAAAAAATGAATAGCCCTTTATCAAAATTAAGCATTGGAGACCATGGAAAAATTGCCTATTTCATGGACAATGTTATTGCAGGTAAATTGACCACTATGGGCGTTCTACCAGGGAGCGACGTCAGGGTAATTAGAAAAGCCCCTTTCAAAGGAGGCATTTATTTGAAAATTGATGGTCACAACATGGTACTGCGCGAACAAGAAGCTGCAGCCATAATCCTTTCGACTTTCAGCCAATAGGTTTTCCTTTCCACCTTTTTTTAGCAACCCTATCGGTACTGATAAAGATGACTATAGCACTTGTAGGCAACCCAAACAGCGGCAAATCTTCCATTTTCAATAAACTGACAGGACTTCGCCAAAAAACGGGCAATTTCCCGGGTGTAACTGTTGAAAAAAAATCGGGAAAACTATCCCTCTCCAATGGTCACGAGGCTACCTTGATAGATTATCCTGGCACTTATAGCCTCTACCCTACCTCAACAGAAGAACGCATCGTCCTGAATGTATTCACCAACCCACAAGATGTAAATTATCCTGATATCGTTGTCTATATAGCAGATGCCACTAATTTGGAAAAGCACCTGTTGTTGCTTACACAGATAATGGATTTGGGAGTGCCTTGCCTATTGGCACTCAACATGTCGGACATCGCCGAAAAAAAGGGAATTTCAATTGATGAAAATAAACTGTCCGAATTTTTAAAGATACCGGTCGTTACGGTCAGTGGCCGAACAGGTAGCAACCTTGGAGTACTCAAAACAGCCATTGACCGATTGTTAAAGCATCCCATAAAAACGCCGGAACCATTTTACGCATTCAGTAATATTGAAAGTAAAGTTGCCCAAGAAACCAAATCGATTTCTGGTTCTGAAAACCTTTATCGGAATAAGCTCATCGCTCATCATTTCGAAGAAATTCCATTTTTGAAAAAAGAAGAAAAGGATGGCATCAAGGGTATATGCAAAGAAAATGGATTTGAGAACCTTTCTCTCCAAATAGTTGAAACCATGCAGCGTTTCGACAAATTTTCCCCAATCGTTAAAAAGGTGATTTCAAATTCCTCGGGGAAAACTGCCCTTACCGATAAAGTAGATAATATTTTGACCCACCGGGTTTTTGCTCCTATTATCTTCTTTGTCATCATGCTCCTGATTTTCCAAGCAATTTATGCTTGGGCAGCTTATCCAATGGATTGGATAGAAAGCGGATTTACAGCCTTTGGCCAATTTGTCAAAAATACTTTTCCGGAAGGTTGGGCCACCGACCTGTTGACGGAGGGAATCTTAGCTGGTCTGGGAGGCATTCTAGTCTTTATTCCACAGATTGCCATTTTATTTTTTCTGATCAGCATTTTGGAAGAGGCAGGGTACATGGCTCGTGCTGTTTATATTTTTGATAAACTGATGCAGCAGTTTGGCCTGAATGGTAGAAGCGTTGTTGCATTGATTTCGGGAGGAGCCTGTGCCATCCCCGCCATTATGACTACTAGAACAATCAGCAATTGGAAAGAACGCTTGATAACGATCATGGTGACACCTCTCATAAGTTGCTCTGCGAGGATACCGGTTTATGCTGTTCTGATCGGTTTTGTCGTACCTTCAGAAACTGTTATGGGTGTTTTCAACTTACAAGGCATCGCTTTTATGGGTTTGTATTTGCTTGGCATTGGCTCTGCATTTGTTTCGGCTTTTGTTTTTAAAATGATTTTAAAGAGCAACGAACAATCATTCCTGATGATGCAGCTGCCTTCCTACCGCTGGCCTGTCTGGAGGAACGTTTGGCAAAACGTTTTGGAAAAAGTTTCGGCATTTGTGATTGAAGCTGGAAAAATCATTATGCTTATTAGCATTATTCTTTGGGCGTTGGCCAGTTATGGGCCCACCCGCGAAATGGAATTGGCAGAGTCAGAAGCAATCGCAATTGCCCAAAATCAATCTCTTGATGAATTGGCTACAGCAGATTTAATTGCTGCTAAGAAAATAGAAGCCTCTTTTGCCGGGCATATCGGAAAAGCCATTGAACCTGCTATTAAACCTTTAGGGTTCGACTGGAAAATAGGTATTGCACTCATCACTTCATTTGCTGCAAGGGAAGTTTTTGTCGGTACTATGGCCACTATTTATAGCATTGGCAGCACTGAAGACGAACAGACCATCCGAGAAAAATTGGCAGCGGCAAAAAACCCGGTTACAGGTGCAAAAACCTATACAGCAGCCACTTCATTGTCTCTGCTCATATTCTATGTATTTGCCATGCAGTGCATGAGTACGCTTGCTGTCGTGAAAAGGGAGACGGGAAGCTGGAAATGGGCTTTTATTCAATTCATCTATATGAGTGGAATGGCATATTTAGGCAGTTTTACCGTTTTCCAATTGATGGTTTAAGATGTCTTGTTGGTTGAAAATTTTACAATTCTTTGAGCCATTATGCCGTTTTATTGAAAATCGTCTAAAAAACCATCTTATTCAGCAGATATATTGCAACTGTAGTAGGGCATGCATGGCATTCTTTTATCTTTGCTTCTTATCAGAAAAAAACTACGTAAAAGATACCTGGTCTATGACTTATAATAGCATCTTGGAAACCATTGGACAAACGCCACTCATCAGGCTGAACAAAATCACAATGGGACTTGCCCCTACAGTGTACGTAAAAGTCGAAGGTTTTAACCCTGGTCAATCTGCCAAAGACCGGATTGCTCTTCACATGATTGAAGAGGCAGAAAAAAATGGAAGGCTGAAGGCTGGCGGCACCATTATAGAAGCCACTAGTGGAAATACGGGGTTTAGCCTGGCAATGATAGCTGCCATAAAAGGTTACAAATGTGTGCTTACCGTAACCAGTAAAATTTCTAAAGAAAAAAAGGATTCCTTGGAGGCAATGGGCGCAGAGGTCATCGTTTGCCCCAAGGAGGCAAAAGCCGACGACCCCCGATCTTATTACAGGACGGCAGAGCGGAAAGCCAGAGAAATCAAGAATTCTTTGTACCTCAATCAAAACTTCAATACACAGAATGCCAGAGCCCACTATCTTTCAACTGGACCCGAAATTTGGGAACAAACAGAAGGAAAAGTTACTTGCCTTATAGCCAGTGCTGGCACGGGTGGTACACTTTCAGGCGCTGCCCAATACCTTAAGGAAATGAACCCAAAAGTTAGGATAATTGGGGTAGATGCATATGGTTCTGCATTGAAAAAATATCATGAGACCGGAGAATATGATGAAAGGGAAATCTATTCCTATCTCATTGAGGGTACTGGCAAAAACATTATCCCAGCAAATTGCGCCTTTGAATTGGTAGATAAATTTGTGAAAATCACTGATAAGGATGCTGCTCTCCGCGCCCGGGAACTAGCCTTGATGGAAGGCATTCTTGCTGGGTATTCAAGCGGTGGTGGCATTCAAGCTTTTATGCAGATTAGCGATGAATTTTCCAAGGAAGATGTTGTGGTTATTATCTTGCCCGATCATGGAAGCAAGTATCTTGGCAAAGTTTTCAACGACGATTGGATGAGAGAACAAGGATTTCTTGATGATGTCTATGCAGAAGAAACGGAGCCCGTGCCAATGCCTTCTGCTCCTTTCATAGAATATTAATCATTATATGCGCATACTGAAAACGCCCTTATTGAGACAATCAGTAGGGGCGTTTTCTGTTTCTTCCCTCATTTTTTATTACTCAGATGTGAGTAAGTGTATAATTTACAATTTTTTTCCAATGTAGAATTTTATGTAAGTAATTTAAAATCAATACATTATAATATTTATTTTCGTTGATATTTATCTACTGTCTTGACAAACGAGTATTTTAGCTGTAAATTGCGGCACTTTTAAAAAACACCTTATACCCAAAAACCTGCCTTCTTTTCTATAATCCATCCATAGAACTATCCAAAGCGAAACACACGGCTTTCTTTCATTAAACATCGAAATGAGAGAATTATTCCTGCAATTTTTTAAGAAAAAGTAAAAGGAAAAGCATGTTAAAACTCGCATCTAATACCGGAAGCGTTTCTCAAGTTGAGCCTTTCGTTAGAAAATTGGTTAGTCGTTACAACCTAAGCCCAGACAGACAATGCGACATTCTTGTTAGCCTTACCGAAGCAGTAACCAATGCCATCGTACACGGTAACTGCCGAAAGGAAGACAAGATGGTACAAGTAAGAATGAGACGGGAAAGGGGCACTTTGGCATTGCGCGTATCCGATGAAGGTCACGGCTTCGATTACAATAACTTACCTGATCCGACAGCACCAGAAAATATTTGCAAATGCGGTGGCCGAGGCGTATATCTAATGCGTCAATTGGCTGATAACATCCGTTTTTACAATAATGGAAGCACTGTTGAAATGCGTTTTAAATTATAATCATATTAGAATAATTCGACTTCCCAACTTTAAACGCCATTTATGGATTTCCCTCCTGTTCACGGAGAAATGGGCAGCATCTTCTTTTCATATGAAGATGTTGCTTTCAAATTGAAGGATGAAAAACTTGCCGGGGAGTGGTTGAAAAAGGTAATTGAGCGAGAGGAGAAACAACTCCACTCGCTCAATTTTATTTTCTGCTCCGACGAATATCTTCTCGAACTTAATCTTGAGTACCTCAATCACGACACTCTTACCGATGTCATTACTTTCCCTTACGCTGCTCCGCCTGCTATCGAAGGGGATATTTTCATTAGTATAAACAGGATAAGAGAAAATTCGAAAAAATTCAAAGTTCCTTTTATGGATGAACTTCATCGGGTTATGGTACACGGCTTATTGCACCTTTGCGGGTTTAGAGATAAAACGCCAGATGAAATCAAAATTATGCGGCAAAAGGAAAATGAAGCTCTCGCACTTTTTAAAATAAATTGAATTATTGTCATTCTATTATTTCGGCACAGGAATTATTAATCTCCGGTGGTAATTGATCTGCCCCAGATGCCAACCTAAATGCCATAACAACCTCAACAGCGCAGCACCTTGGTTGATTTCTATGCCCCAAGTTTCTTTGGGAAATGGTATGTCTAAATCTAAATTTGGAACGACCTGAGCAATCATTTCTACAGTTTCATTGATCCAATTTTTCAATTCTGTTCTAGGCACATCCCTAATGCTAAATTCTAATGGGCGGTTTCGGGCATAGCCTGTTTTGCCCATCACATTTCCAATGTATTCATTAAGATTACCGCAAAGGTGATAAGCCAACGTACCTGCCGAATTTTTAATATCACCTTTTACAACCCATAGGTTTTGCTCGTCAGGGTAGGCTTCGATTTCATTTATCAACTTATTTAATAGAAGCTGGAATTGTTCAACTAAATTTTTTTCCATCGTTTGTGGTTTTATGGGTAAAATTGCAAATAAAATTAGAAATCTTAAGCCCAAAATAAGAACTCAAACAATTACTTCCTTTTTACCGTTTTTTGATTATGAAAATATCTCCCGACTCTGCCACCACACCTGCTTCTATTTCTAATCTTAAATTCCGACCTATCCAATCAAAGGATATTGAGCAAGTTGCAGACCTCATCCGAATTGTTATGACAGAATTTGGTTGTGTGGGTGAAGGCTATTCTATCAATGATCCTGAAATAGACGATATGTTCAACGCTTACAATCACAAAAAGGCAGCATTTTATGTCATTGAAAATGGCGGGCACATTTTGGGCTGTGGAGGCATTGCTCCACTCGAAGGAGGTGACGGTAAGATTTGTGAGTTAAGGAAAATGTATTTCTATCCTGAATTAAGAGGTCAGGGGTGGGGCAAAAAAATGCTCAATTATTGTTTAAATGTTGCCAAAGAATTAGGCTACAAACGTTGCTATTTAGAAACAGTTGAGCGCATGGAGCAAGCGAATATATTATACCAAAAAATGGGGTTTAAAAATAGCAGCGAGCCATTTGGCAATACTGGGCATAGCAGTTGCGAAAATTTTTATATAAAACATTTATAACCAGTAATAAATCTACGTAATTTCCATTCTATTGCTTTGGCGAACTATGGAAAATCACAATAAACATCATCATCACCTTCGTCTCGAAATCAACATCGTCATTTAGTTCATCAAAAATATTCCAGTCCCGGGGGTCACGTTCCCAATTGGTTTCCATTGAGAAATTACCATATTTTGAATCGCGGGTTGACCATACATCAAACTGATTCTTCCATTTGGATTGGAGGGTGAAAATCTGGCTGCCCGATTTTATACGCCATTCAGTGAAGTCTCCATTCCATATCGTTCGGGCAGTGACAATCTTGTTGTTGCCCCTAAGTTCCCATTCATCTGGTTTATCTTTCCACTTTAATTGGATGCTTCCAGAAATGTCACCGAGACGGTAATCCCATTCCGACCAATCATCTTCCCATTGCAAGCGGAGATCGCCTTCCTCTTCTTCGAGTTCGGTATAAAAACGCCATTCAATGAAACTATCATTATAGTAAGTAGCGACACCCGTAAGATATTGGGCAGAAAGTAACCAAGGAGAGAAAGAAAGGAAAATGGATATGATATATTTATTCATAACGTCAAATTCGTAATTGCCAAAAATTCGAGTTAAAATTACACTTATTTTCATAACGCTATTTTAGATGATCCTATACAACGTCACCGTCAAAATCGAAAACGACATAACAGAAGAATGGCTGCACTGGATGAAAACCGTCCATATCCCCGACGTCATGGCGACCAATTGTTTTACCGAAAACAAAATCATGCGGATGCTCAGTCCGCCCACCGATGAACAAGGCACCACGTTCGCTTTCCAATATTTTTGTAAAGACATGGAAACGTTGCAGCGTTATTGGAGAGAATTTGCACCGACCCTTCAGTCAGATCATTCTGAGCGGTACAAAGGTAAATTTGTAGCGTTCCGAACGGTAATGGAAGTAGTGTAAGCCAGCAGCCATTTCAATCCTTTGGAGTATATTTGCAGCGAATTTTCGCTAAAGCACTAACCAAGAAAAAATCAGAGCATGAATTTTACCTTATCGGAAGAACAATTGGCTGTACAACAGGCAGCAAGGGACTTTGCCCAGAACGTCCTCAAACCCGGCGTCATAGAACGGGATAGGGATATGAAATACCCCCAAGAGGAAGTCCGGCAAATGTGTGAAATGGGTTTTATGGGCATGATGGTTTCATCTGAATATGGCGGCGGCGGCATGGATGCCATTTCTTATGTTTTGGCTATGGAAGAAATTTCCAAAGTGGATGCTTCCTGCTCTGTTATTATGTCTGTCAACAATTCACTGGTTTGTTGGGGCTTAGAAACTTATGGAACAGAGGAGCAAAAACAAAAATATTTGACAAAATTGTCCACCGGTGAATGGATTGGTTCTTTCTGTCTATCCGAGCCTGAAGCTGGAAGCGATGCTACAAGCCAACGTACCATAGCTAAAGATATGGGCGACTATTACCTGCTGAATGGGACAAAGAACTGGATCACCAGCGGTGGCACCTCAAATGTACATTTGGTGATGGCGCAGACCGATAAGGAAAAAGGTCATAAAGGCATAAACTGCCTTATTGTAGAGGCTGCATGGGATGGCGTATCCATTGGTGCAAAAGAAGACAAATTGGGCATACGTGGTTCCGATACTCATACTATTATGTATAGCGATGTGAAAGTGCCAAAAACCAACCGCATAGGCGATGATGGCTTTGGGTTTAAATTTGCAATGGCCACTTTGAATGGCGGACGCATCGGTATTGCTGCTCAAGCTTTGGGCATTGCAGGTGGGGCTTATGAGCTGTCAGTGGCTTATTCCAAAGAAAGAGAAGCTTTTGGTAAACCCATTGCTAACCACCAAGCTATCGCCTTCAAATTGGCTGACATGGCCAAGGACATTGAAGCAGCAAAAATGCTCGTTTACCGGGCAGCTTGGTTGAAAGACCAGCATATGGACTATGCAGGTGCCAGTGCAATGGCAAAATTATTTGCTTCTGAAGCTGCCATGAAACACACAGTAGAGGCTGTACAAATCCATGGAGGTTACGGCTATGTGAAAGAATACCATGTTGAGCGCCTTATGCGGGATGCGAAAATTACCCAGATATATGAGGGTACATCAGAAGTACAGCGCATCGTTATTTCCAGAAACGTGTTGAGAGGACAACTTTATGTTCCCATGTGGCAAGAAGGAGTTTTGGCGCATTGAAGCAACAAATGGCCAACAGCTAAAAGCGGATGGCCAAAGAATTATAGCACAAATAGTTTTGGGGCGATGGCCAGCGGGTTGTCGCTCTTTTTTCTTTTGTCCAAATAGCTCGGGTTTCCAAATCCAAACTCCCAATGTTTTACATCAAAAGCCTATTTTCTTCCAATCCTCTAATGCCTTAAATATCCATCAATTTGAGAGGTAGAATAAAAATCGCTAAAGTTTTCGGCATCCCAGTTTTCTTGCATTGGTCATTCCTATTGCTGTTTGCATGGGGAGGATACTACGGGCAAGCTCTTGGAATGAACTGTCAGGAAATGCGCTGGTGGGCATTGTTCGGTATAGCAGTGTTTGTATGTATTCTATTGCACGAATTTGGGCATGCGCTGACTGCAAAGTGGTATGGCGTAAAAACGAGAGACATCGTTCTATTTCCCATTGGAGGTATGGCTCGTCTGGATCGCTTGCCCGAAAAGCCTGCACAAGAGTTATTAGTGGCGTTGGCAGGGCCTTTGGTCAATGTATTGATAGCAATCTTGTTGTTTCCTTTTTTTTGGTTTTTGACTCGTCCTTATTTGACAACTGTAGAAACTCCCCGTCTTGACAATATAGATGATAATTTTTTCCTGTTCTTGCCACTCCTCTTGTTCCTCAACTTACTGTTGGCTATATTCAACCTTATCCCTGCGTTTCCCATGGATGGTGGGCGTATCCTCCGAGCCTTGCTTACGGTAAGGTGGGGGAGGCTGAAAGCTACCAAAGTGGCTGTGGCTATTGGGCAAGTTATAGCTGTTGGACTTGTTGTTTTTGGCTTGTGGTCAGGGCGTTATGCTTACTTGCTCATTGGCCTTTTCATTGCATATACTGCCTTACGGGAATACCGATGGGTGAAAACGGAACACATTCTGGCATCGCATACTGTATCCGAAGTTTATTTGAAAGAACACTATGCCATATCAACTACTGACAATTTGCAAACGGCACTTGATGCCTTTAATAAAACAGGGCAACAGGTCTTTCTCGTTTTTGATAAATTAGACCACCCTGTCGGGACGTTGGATATCGGAGAAGTTATGGAAGTGGAAAAACTACCAACTTGTAAGATTAAAGATTCTTATAGTGAAGGGATTGATCAAATAGATATTAATGCCACTCTGAAAGAGACTAACGAATTGTTGCTTCAAAAAAGCAATAGTGGCGTACTAGCAGTGATGGAAGAAGGGTACCTCGTGGGGGTATTAGCAGAAGATATGATCTGGAGTTTTTTGGCCAAAGTGAGAAAAAATGAAAAAAAATAGGGAACAAACAAGTGGTTTGCCCCCTATTTTTAATGGGTCATTGAATTCCCAATTTTGTCTTTACTAATTCCGACACATCGTCCGCTTCTGGCGCAAAGAGAATAGCACTAAAACCAGCAGCAGAAGCCCCAATCTCAAATATCATGGTGTATCCACCTTCTTTACCTACTTCGTCTATGGCATTTTGCAATTTGACAATTAATGGCTCGAGTAGTGTTTGCCTGCGCTCATTTACCAAATTGTAAATGACTTGTTCATATTGCATCAACTCCTGTTCTCTTTTTTGAAATTCTTCTTGCTTTTGTTGAGCTTTAATAGGTGGGATATTTCCGTCTTGGTATTCAGCAGCAAATGTTTCGAACTCCTTTTTTAGTGCTGCTGCCTTTTCTTCACCAATGGTCACTAGTGAGTCTTGGTAAATCTTGAGTTCTTGGTCGGATTCCTCAACGCCTGGCATGGTTCCTAAAATATTACCCGAATTGAGATACCCAAATTTTTGTGCTTGTAAGTTGGTTGCAGTCACCGTCATAAATGCCAGCAACATGCTGATATTAAATATTTTTTTCATATTAAAATTGCTTTTCTTTTAAGACCGCAAAAGTAGCGGTAAGGCACAGTGTTTTCCAATTTTTAACGGAAGATTAAGGAGTCCTCTATTCTTCAAAGGAAAATCTGGGCAACAACTAATTGAATGACGCCTTTTTTCAGAAAAAAGATGCCTTAAGTGAAAGATGTCGTTTTAAATTTAGAAAACCCCGCAACAGCAATATTTTGAAATCCGTTGATGCCACCAAATAATTAGTTTCAATTGCTGTCTATTTCAACTAATTCTTTTGAAGAAATCACAAAATAGTTCTCATTTGTATTGAATTTTTCAACAAATTAGCCGATTGTTTAATAATTTTCAAAAACAGCCTGGTATTCGAGCAGCCAATTTTTATATTTTTATTAAAAAGGGTTATGTTTTAAATAAATTGTAAAAAATTAATTTAATAATTGAAAAATTTGCATCAATAGTCACGATCCTTATAAATTTGCCTCATCAATTGAAACAAAAAAGGTTGTTTCTTTCAAAATTTGAAAATACTGTGAGGTGATGAAATTAGGCAGCCATGCCCCCTTGTCTCGGGGGTGGGGAATCAGGGATAAACGCAGCATAGAGCCGGTTCGTCCGACCAGGGTTGACCACTAAGGAATGTGTTGCAGCTAACCGCCCCGTGGAGGTTCGAATCCTCCTCTCACAGCATACTTTCCAAAAAGCTGGAAGGTGAAAAAATGGGAGTTTGCTCCCAATCGTTTAATTAATTTGGTTAGGGTTTTTTGGTTTATGGTTTTTCCGACCATGAACCATAAATCGAATAACTCCTAACCAGAACACTGTGAGGTGATGAAATTAGGCAGCCATGCCCCCTTGTCTCGGGGGTGGGGAATCAGGGACAAACCCCGTTAAATCGGGACTAACCTCCTCGTGAAGGTTCGAATCCTTCTCTCACAGCAACACCAAGGGATTGCTTCACAGCGATCCCTTTTCTTTTTCCTATAACCAACCCTTCCTCGGGGGCGTACCACTTTGTGTGTGATAACCGCTTGATCTTACGTCAATTAAAATAAAAATAAGCGTGCATAAATTACCACAATCACCTTATCTTTGCGCCCCTATGCAAAAAAGGCTCTGTTTCCCTTTATATCTATTCGTTTTTATACTGCTTCTGGGCGGGTGCAAATCTGAATTTGAGAAGATCAGGGCCAGCGGCGATACCCAGCTGATCCATAAAAAAGCTTTTGAGTTATACGAACAAGAAGAGTATTTACGGGCTCAAACTTTATTTGAACTGATTATCCCTGCATACCGGGGCAGGCCTGAGTTGGAAAAGATATATTTTACGTATGCCTATACTTATTATTATCTGAATAAATATGTATTGGCGAACTATTATTTCAAGACTTTTGCGACTACTTTTCCAACGAGTACTTTCAAAGAAGAGGCTGAATTCATGGTAGCTTATTCCAGTTATCAATTGTCCCCTTCTTTTAGGCTGGATCAAACCTATTCAGGAAAAGCGATTGAAGAGTTTGAGACTTTTGTAAATAATTATCCACAAAGCGAGCGGGTAAAAGAGTGCAACCGATTGATTGACGAATTGCGTTTGAAGCTGGAGCATAAAACTTTCGTTGAAGGTCAATTATACTATGACCTGCGTCAGTACCAAGCAGCGATTGCCGTTTTTGAAAACTTGTTGAAAGACTTCCCAGAAACCAATAACGCAGAACAAATCAGGTATCTCATTGCAAAATCCTCTTATGATCTGGCGTCGAATAGTGTTTTCACCAAGCAAGAGGAACGGTATAAACAAGCAGTAGGTTACGCCAAGGATTACTTGTCGAAATTTAGCGACAATAAGAACACTAGTGAAGTACAATCCATCTATAATAATTCTGTAAAAAAACTAAAATCACTGACAAATGGCAGATATCAAGACGAAAGCACAGGGGCTGGATCCTAATCTCCGGGCAAGGGATATCAAAGAGTTGGCGGCCCAAACTGGCAATATATATGAAACACTTTCAATCATTACTAAGCGTTCAAGGCAATTAGCCATTGATTTGAAACACGAGTTGCATGGTAAATTGGAAGAATTCGCTGTGACTTCTGATACTATTGAAGAAATCACAGAGAACAAAGAGCAAATCGAAATCTCTAAGTTCTATGAAAAATTGCCCAACCCGACGGTGATCGCTACGGAGGATTTCATCAATGGAGAAATCCACCATCACTACAATGAGCGTCGGCGGAACCACAACAGAAGGTAGTAAACAAAAAGCGGCCGATAGCTCACTATCATCCGCTTTTTGCCATTAATATGCAAGGCAAAAAAATCCTGCTTGCCATTTCTGGTAGCATTGCCGCATACAAAGCTGCCTATCTTACCCGGTCCTTTATCAAGGCTGGGGCAGAAGTACAAGTAATAATGACGCCTTCTGCCACCGCCTTTATCTCTCCACTAACGCTTTCCACTTTATCTAAAAAGCATGTAATAACTGAAGTCATCTCGGAAGAGGCATGGAACAATCATGTCGAAATGGGTCTATGGGCAGATGCGATGGTTGTTGCTCCTGCCACAGCGAATACGTTGGGAAGGCTGGCAAATGGAGTATGCGACAATTTTATTGCTGCTGTTTACTTGTCCGCTCGTTGCCCAGTTTTTTTTGCGCCAGCTATGGACTTGGACATGTGGAAACATAAGGCGACTCAAAGGAATGTCAATTTGTTAAAATCTTATGGCAATCACTTCATTCCAATCGGACATGGCGAGTTGGCAAGCGGGCTGGTTGGCGAAGGAAGAATGGCAGAACCAGAAGAGATCGTTTCTTTTTTAGAAATCCATTTCAGCCAAGGACAATGTTTTTTAGGAAAAAAAGTCCTCGTAACTACAGGGCCGACTTATGAGCCACTTGACCCAGTTCGGTTCATTGGAAACCGTTCATCAGGAAAAATGGGAGTTGCCATTGCTGAATCTTTTGCAAAAAAGGGGGCATCCGTAAAACTCCTGTTGGGACCTTCCAAGTTGACTCCTGTTAATAAAAATATCGAAACCATCCGTATTCAAACAGCCAAGGAAATGTACGAAGCCGCTATCAAACATTTCCCCAATATGGACATTGCCGTTTTTGCTGCTGCCGTAGCTGATTATCGCCCCAAGCATGTGGCAGATCAGAAAATAAAAAAGAAAGGAATAGCGATGAATATTGAGTTGGAAAGGACACCGGACATAGCTGCCTCTTTGGGGAAAATGAAAGGAGAGGGGCAATTAACAATTGGGTTCGCATTGGAAACCACAAATGAAAAGGAAAATGCGAAAGGAAAACTGGAAAAGAAAAACTTCGATATGGTCGTCCTCAACTCGCTCCGCGACAAGGGTGCTGGATTTAATTTTGATACAAATAAGATTGCTATCCTTCGGAAGGACAATATCCATAAAGAATTTGAGTTAAAATCAAAAGCAGAAGTGGCGGAGGATATTGTAGCAGAAATATTAAATTTGATTAACAATTAAGAAAATATGAAAAAGTGGTTTTTACCCTTATTGGTAATTTTGTTTGTCTCCAAAATAGATGCACAAGAGCTTGAAGTGTCGGTAGAAATACTTACGCCAAAACTCCAAACCGCCGATCCCAAAGTATTCGAGACTTTAAGACAGTCGATAGAGGAATTCATGAACAATCAAAAGTGGACGGACGATGAATACGAACAGGAGGAACGCATCCGCTTGGATATGATCATGACCATTACGAGTGAAATTGATGCAAATACATTTGAGGCGGAACTTCAATTACAGTCTACCCGCCCTGTTTTTGGTAGCACTTATGAAACGCCCATGTTCAAACACCTTGATAAAAACATAACTTTTTCCTACCAGCAATACCAGCCCTTGGAATACAGCCAAACCTCCTACATCAATGAGCTTTCTTCCATACTTGCATTTTATGGGTACGTTGTTTTGGCAGTTGATTATGACTCTTTTTCTCCTTTCGGCGGTGATCCATATTATCAAAAGGCTCAAGACATTATTAACCAAGTGCCCCCTGGTATTGCAAGCAGTGTAAAAGGATGGCGTTCTGTGGATGGCAATAGAAATAGATATTGGCTTATTGAAAATGCATTGAGCCCAAGGATTCGCCCTTTCCGGCAGGCATTTTATGATTATCACCGTCAGGGGCTTGATGTTATGCATGATAACTCGGTGACTGGCAGGGCAATTATGACACAAGCGCTTTCGTCGTTGAGAAATGTCAACCAGAGTTACCCCAACTCCATGATCATGCAGGTTTTCACAAATACCAAATCTGATGAAATCATTGAGATTTATAAAGGTGCTTTTCCCGATGAAAAAAGCGAGATCATAAAAGTGATGGTAAAGGTTGACCCTTCCAAGGCCTCCAATTATCGGCAAGAAATCGGTAGATAATTACATTGTTAAAGGCGGGTTTTAAAAGGAAAAATGCAGGCAAAACTTAATTGCCTGCATTTTTTTATTTGCGAAAGAACTAAAAACGGTTTTTGTGGGTATAGTTATGTTCAAAGAGAAAACTAATCAATTTGACCGCACCCCTCTTATCAATAATTTCATTAATACCCTAACCTGTTTCTCATGATTTCCAAAGTTTTTATCCTGTATAAAAAATCTGTTTCCGGTCTTTCCACTGAAGTTTGGTTACTTTCATTGGTCGCTTTCATCAACCGTTGTGGCACAATGGTGATCCCTTTTTTAAGTGTTTACATGACCGTAGAACTGGGGTTTTCCATTGTTGATGCAGGGTGGGTTCTGTTTTGCTTTGGCCTTGGTTCATTGGCAGGTTCATACCTTGGAGGATACCTAACAGATAAATTGGGGTATTATTGGGTGATGTTCTGGTCGCTTTTTGCTGGGGGGCTAATGTTCATCATACTCGGATACATCGACACTATAATATGGATGGGCGCCATAGTGTTTCTTACAACTACCGTCGCCGATGCTATGAGGCCAGCGGTCATGACAGCGGTGGCAGTTTATAGCAAACCCAAAAATAGAACAAGGGCTTTTTCGCTGATAAGGATGGCGATCAATTTTGGTTGGGCAATGGGCCCTGCTATTGGTGGTTGGCTGATCAGTTTTAAAGGCTATTGGGCACTTTTTTGGGCGGATGGACTGACTTGCATTGTTGCAGCAATCATGTTTAGGTTGTGCATGGAGGCCAAAAAGGTAGAGGGTAAGAAAAAGGAAGTCCGCAGAAAAGCTGCCCCAATAAAATCACCTTATAGAGACAAGGAGTACCTCTTCTTTTTATTCTTGACCTTGATAGGGGCGATTGTTTTCATGCAGTTTCTTTACACGCTGCCCGTTTTTTACAAAGAAAAAATGGAGTTTTCAGAGTTGATGATTGGGAACATTCTGGCCATGAATGGCTTATTGATTGCTTTTACGGAGATGCCGCTCGTCTATACTTTGGAACGAAAACTTAAAGTAATTGACAATGTATGGATAGGTGTTTTGATGTACGGCATTGCATATATGTTGCTAAATCTGGCCGCTGGACCAAGTCTGTTGATTGCTGGCATCTCGATGATTATTCTTTCGATTGGCGAAATTTTCAATATGCCGTTTACAAACACTTATGCAATGAGTCGGGCCTCCGAAGACAACAGGGGGGCATACATGGGGTTGTTTACGATGGCCTTTTCAGTAGCCCACATAGTTGGCCCTCCACTGGGAACTCAGGTTGTCCACTATTTTGGATTTACAACCTTATGGAATTTAATGGGGGCAATGAGCCTTACCACCGCGCTGGGTTACATTTATTTGAAAAAAAGATCTGCGAAGCAGTCAGTACCAGTTAATGAAATGGAAATGAAACCAGCCCATTGATTGGCTTTCATTTACCATTTGGCATGGTAAGCATTCTTGGAAAAAACGTACTTTTACACACTTCTCGAACAGCAAGCCATTCAGATATTGAAAAGTAAATGGTAACTGTTCAGCATGGAGAGAGGATGAAGAAAAGATGAATTCTTTTCTTCATCCTCTCTCCTAAAAAAACAACCCTGCTGAATAGTTATGGTAAATGAATAGCTTGCACAGAATGGTTAAGTGGACATGCCGGATACAAAAAACAGGTCAAAGGTTGGTGTTGTTGGAACTGGTAGTTTTGGCACTGCTGTAGCCAATCTTTTGTCGCGCAACACAGAGGTACTGATTTATGGAAGGCAAAAAGAACTGGTTCAAGCCATTAACAAAGACCACTTCCATGCTGGATTGGAAGTAAAAATGTCCGAGAAAATATTGGCTACCAACGACCTGCAAGAAGTCGCTGAGAGTTGTAACCTAATTTTCCCGATCATTCCTTCTGATGGTTTCCGAAATATGATGAGGCAGTTTTCTCCTTTTTTACATCCTTATCATTTGTTGATACATGGAACAAAAGGATTCGACCTGAACAATTTCAGTCCCGACGATATCCAAAATGGCAAGATCACACGTGATAGCGTATGCACCATGAGCGAAGTAATAAGGCAAGAAAGTGTAGTGGTCAGGATCGGATGTTTATCAGGCCCCAACCTCGCTAAGGAAATCAATGAAGGCCAACCGACCGCAACTGTTATTGGAAGCAAATTCGATGAAGTGGTTAACCAAGGAAAGAAGATGCTTAGCAGCCGGCATTTTCAGGTATTTGGCACTTATGAAATATTGGGTGCAGAACTTGCGGGGGCATTGAAAAACATCATTGCCATAGGTAGCGGAATTCTCGGAGGGCTTGGGTTGGGGAAAAACATTCAGGCGTTATTGATTACAAGGGGATTAATGGAGATGATCTATTTCGGGAAAGCCTTTGGTGCCTCCCCAAAACCTTTTGTGGGCACTGCCGGAATAGGTGACCTTGTTTGCACTGCTACCAGCATTGATAGCCGGAACTATTCTTTAGGGTTCCAAATGGGTCAAGGCAAAAAGATAGAGGAAATATTGGCGGCCATGCCCGAAGTCGCTGAAGGTGTCAGGACTTTGAAGATTGCCAAATACTTGGCAGATCATCTAAAACTCCACGTTCCTATTACTCAAATGTTGTACAGGGCTGTTTATGAAGGTTATGACATGCGGCAGGCCATTGAATATTTGATGAGGTATCCATACTACGTGGATGTGGATTTCATGTAAAAAAAGGTTTGGAAAGAAACAACACGGGGAATGGAGGCGTACACTACAAAACAAAAAAAAGTCGTGCTGACTTAGCACGACTTTTAAATAATCCCATGAACATATCCAAAAACGAATTCTTTTAGGGAATTTTTGCCATTTTATTTGTTATTGGCTTTGTCCCTTGTATTTTTGCATCAGCCTATTTCTTTTTGCGAAAGATAATTTTTTAATCCCATGAAATAATGTTAGCGAAATTCTGTGTTAGAGTTAGTATCCCATGAACTAATTTTTAATGCCGGTCTCTTTTGATCGGCTTTTTTTGTTAGGCTGATGCGTATCTTTATTCTAATGGGCTTTTAAAAAGTTAGTAATACCCCCTCGATTTGAGGGAGGGGGCATACTACCAACAAATTATAATCCCATGAACATAATCTATCAAGTGGTTTGAAAAGGATTTGAAAAAAGCAGCTCGTCCCGACGCAGTCGGGACGACTGGCTATTAACAAATTATAATCCCATGAACATTTTCAAACCGGAGGCCGATTCTTTTAATCGGCATTTTTCGCTCTTCACTTCTTCTTTCTCCTCTTCGTTTTTCAATCATCTCTTGTGTTAATCACTAATCACGATACAAATGTGCAACGATAATTTGCCAAGACCAAGGACAAAAATAAGCCTTTGTGAGATAAAATATTATTGAACATTAACGGTGTTTTATTTCCATTTTATTGATTGTCAGTATATTATGAAATAAGTGTGTTTTTAACAAGTGAAAATTTGTGAAATTTTTCTTTTCTTTTTCTTGACTTTGTGGGAAAAAAATTGAAAAAAAATCTGTTTTTATATAGAAAAAAGGTTGCATTTGAAAAAAAGGCAATTGCAGGGAGCTTGATTTTGGACATAAAAAGGCCTGCTTCATGCCAAGCAGGCCTTTTTATGCCATTTTCAAAAACTGACGAATGTCTTAAGCTCGTAAAAGCATTTCGTCCACATGTCGGTAGCGTTGCCTAATGTCAGCCTTCAATTCCCTCCTTGCAAAGAAAATCCTGCTTTTAATAGTCCCGAGCGGCAAACCAAGTCTATCCGCAATTTCTTGGTACTTGTATCCTTCATAATGTAAAAGGAAAGGTATGCGAATGTTCTCTTCCAATTTAGATATCAGTTCTTTCAACTCCTTTATCAAGGTGAGGGAATCCCCGTGGTTGTTTACAGAGTGCCTACCTGAATTGATGTAATATAGGTTGTCGGTAGAATCAATTATAGTGTTAACTTTTACCTTTTTGCGATAATTATTGATGAAAATATTTTTCATGATAGTGAACAGCCAAGCTTTTAAATTGGTGCCCGGTAAAAATTTTTCCATGTTGGCCATGGCTCGGAAAGCAGTTTCCTGGTAAAGGTCTTTTGCATCTTCTATATTTTGAGTCAAGTTGTACGCAAAAGCATTTAGTACTGGTGTGAGTTCTTTAAATCTTCGAGCAAAATTGTTGTCAGGCATTGGAGGATGTTTTTTCTTAGAAAATTGATCAATGAGGCACAAAATTAAGTACAAACAAATAAATGTTCAACAAAATAAAATAATTTACTTGAAATTTCTTTTTTAAATTTAGTAAAATAGATTGCATGTCGTTATAATTAATTGAAATCCAACAGTTTAATTAAATTTTATAAAAATAATATTTTTTCAATAAATATTGAAATTTTAGATCCTTCTGATACATAGCCACTGGTCGCCGACAAATAAAAAACCCGGTCAGCTACGCTGAACCGGGTTTTCTTTTCTCTCGTTATGTTCAAGAGAAGGCTTTAGGGGGAAGATTACCGGGGGGCTTATGGTAGTCAACAATTGACAATGGGGATGTGGAATAATCTAGGTTAAATAGCTGGTTTGTTTGTAACAAGCGTAATAAGGAGTGACCAACTTCATCTATTCCACAAAATCTCTATACATGTGCAACAGAATAGGATATTTTTTTCTGATAGCCTTTGTTTATACCTTTGAGCCATATGCAAAATGGGTAGGATTGATGTTTCAACAAGCCCGTTATTTGTTCACTATATCATTCACTTACCTGTGCTAACATTTTTTCGGACCAACCAGTTGTTTTCTAGTATATTTCTTATTTTCTATGTGCTGCTGTTGAGGTTTTCAGTATTTATGGCCCCATTTAAATGGAGTCCATCTGGTGAGGGGGTGCTGAGTGGGCTATTGTACCAGTGGATCGGTTCGCAGACACTGCCGGCACACATCTTGGCTATTTTACTTTTAGTAGCACAGGGTTTTTTGATTAACTCTATAGTGATTGGAAATAGGCTTTCAAATGAAGTAAATCTATTTCCAGGAGTTTTTTATGTGCTGACCTGTTGCTTGTTGCCCGATTTTTTATATCTCTCCCCTGTCCTTATTGGCAACACCTTTATATTGATATCCATTGCTCAGCTTTTCTCTACTTATAAGATTTCTTCCTGTGCAGATAGGATTTTCAACGTAGGCTTTTGGATAGGGGTCGCTAGCCTATTTTATGTTCCGTTCATTTTTTGTTTTATTTTAATGAATGCAGGTTTGAACATTCTCCGAGCCTACAACCTAAAGGAAAGATTAATCGTGATCATCGGGTTAGTAATGCCATTTTTTTTAGTTGGCCTCTATTATTTTGCAATGGACGATTATGGTTTTTTTTGGGAAAACCACTTCGGTAAGAACTTTTCTTTCCTGAGTTTTGGTGGCGATGTCAGCGGCTGGGACGGTTATATTAAAATTCTGTTGTTCCTGGTCCTTATATTCTATGTGGTAATGAACAATAGAACTTATTTGGCAAAACGGAACATTCAAGCCCAGAAAAAAATAAGTATACTTTACTGGGTCTTGATATCGGGCCTTTTTGGTGCAGCTTTTCAAAAAAACCTTGCTTTTGAACATTTAATTTCATTTGCGCCAGCACTTGGGGTGTTTCTGGCGTTTACGTTTACAAACCTTAAGCGACAATGGGCAGAATCCATCCATTTCCTTATGTTCCTGACCGCTTTGGCGCTACAGTTGATCCCTTGGCAATTGTAAAAACCTAAATTTCGGTTTTCTAGGTACTATTCCTTACGATTAGTTATTCCAGTTAATTTTGTTACCTTTTTGAAATTTCTATAATAGTTTAAATTTGTCAACCCTCGTTGAGTAACTTTGAGGATCGGGAATCCAAAACCAAATGTCTCTATTTCAGTGAGAAATTTAATTCCACATTTTATCCAAGACCAGTTTGAAGCAGACGCCAATGAAGGCAGGTTGCAAGGCTTTGCATTATTTGTGGACTTGTCGGGTTTTACAAAACTGACCGAAACCTTGCTCAAAAAGGGAAAGACAGGGGCGGAAAGGCTGTCCCAAATATTAGACGCCATTTTCGAACCAATGGTTTCTCTTGTTTATAGAGAAGGAGGGTTCATACCACATTTTGCCGGTGATGCTTATTTTGGGATTTTTCCAGAAAAAATAACCGATCTGACCGCCGAACAGGTGCTTGCCATCGCCATTGAACATTTCCATCTGCTGAAAGAGGCTTCCCCGAAATTTGAAGAATTTGACATCAAGATGAAAATCGGCATTTCTCACGGAAATATTGAATGGGGAATCGTTGGCAAAGAGAACAAGTCATTTTATTTCAGAGGACAAGCGATACAGGGTTGTGCAGACAGCCAGTCATTTGCAGCTTCCCAGGAAATTATTATAGATGACCATTTCAAAAAGTGTTTAAAGCAGCACGAGGGGCTGATAGAGTTAGAGAACGGAAATTATTATAAGGTCGGGAAAACGGAAGAATTGTTATCGGGCAAGCGTTTATCCAAAAAGGAAATGCCCCCTCTGCCTTCCCTTTCAAGGGCTGTCCTGACCCGCTTCCTGCCTGAATCCATCATTCAATTCAACCAAAAAGGTGAATTTCGGACAGTCGTTTCAGTTTTCATCTCATTTGAAGGACTCACTGATTATGAAGGGCTGAATGAATTTTCCAGCGTTGTCCTTGAGCAGGTAGCTAATTTTTCTGGCTATTTCAAAGAAATGGAATTTGCTGACAAAGGGGGTGTTATGGTTATTTTGTTCGGGGCACCTGTTTCTTTTGAGAATAATGCAACAAGAGCCCTTGAATTTTTGTTGGCCCTTGATGAAGAGTTGATGCCGTTGGAAAACGAGTCTGCTCTAGAGAGAAAAGCCGGAATTGCCACAGGTATAGCATACACAGGTATAGTTGGTGGCCAACAACGCTGTCAGTATGCAGCAGTTGGCAACAGGGTGAACATCGCAGCCAGAATCATGATGAAGGCTGATTGGGGGGAAATATTGGTAGATGGAGAGATACAGAAGGAACGCCAATTCTTGTTCCAGCATAAAGGCGATATCACCTATAAAGGTATAGAAGGACAGATTCCAACTTATCGGCTGGTGGGTAGAAATGTCGAGTACCGCCAAGTATTTTCAGGGGTCATGGTTGGGAGAAACGCCGAAATGAAAAAGCTTATCAATACGGCCATTGAAGCTGTGGAAAGGCAAACGCCTGCCATCACCTATGTTTATGGCGAGGCTGGAATCGGTAAAACCAGACTGGCTTATGAGTTGCAAAACCAACTGAAGAAAAAGAAAAGACTGCGTTGGATCACCTGCCAAAGCGACCAGATACTCCGTAAGCCCTTCAATCCATTTATCTATTTCTTAAAAAATTATTTTGATCAATCTTCTGATAACCCTCAGAGCATTAACCTCGATAATTTTGAAAGGCGGTTTGGTGCCTTGGTAAATGAAGTGCTTTATGCCCAGCATGAAGAAGCAACCCGAATAAAAAGAGAGGTAATCAGGACAAAGCCCATCATGGCTGCGTTGACATCCCTGCAAACAACCAATTCACTCTGGGACAACCTGGATGCAAAAGGTCGCTATGAAAATACGATGGCCGCTCTATCCAGCCTCTTTAAGGCAGAGGCGCTGCTCCGGCCTATGGTTATTGAATTGGAGGATGGGCACTGGTTTGACAGAAGCTCGAAAGAATTCTTGAACGAATTTATTGGGCAAGTGAAAAATTTTCCCATTTACTTCCTTGTCACTTCCCGCTATGATGACGAAGGCAATAAACCACTGCTTTTCAAAAAGTCCTCACTGGAAAAAAACCAGATAAAAACTTCCGAAATTGATCTTAACATTCTAGATGCCGATGCTCTTAAAGAGTTTGCGAGAGAACGACTTGGGGGCGAGATGGGGCAAGAACTTCAAGAGCTATTATTGAGAGCGACCAATGGCAACCCATTCTACGCCGAACAGGTACTCGAGTATTTTATTGAAAGTGATCAGTTGGTCAACATAGATGACAAATGGACGGTCAAAGATAAAAATGTCCGCGTTTCGGATAGCATCCAAGCCATCCTTACCGCAAGGATTGACCGCCTTTCTGCCTTGGTAAAAGAAACCGTAAAAGCAGCAGCGGTCATTGGGAGGGAATTTGAACTACCTGTCCTGACGGAAATCATGAAGACCAGCAAAGCATTTGCACCTTATAATGGAAATGCCCATACCGTTTTAAAAGAACAGGTCAAAACCGCGGAAAAGGCTCAGATCTGGCAGGCCGTCAACGAACTACGGTACATATTCCGCCATGCATTGCTGAGAGAGGCTGTTTATGATATGCAGCTAAAGACAAGGTTAAAGGAGCTGCATGGCCTGATTGCGGAAGCAATAGAAAGCCTCTATGCCAGTAACTTGGAACAACACTACGTTGATCTAGTGTTCCATTACGAACAAGCGGAAATTGCTTCCAAACTTAAGCATTACCTGTTAAAGGCAGCAGATTACTCGAAAGAATATTACCAGAACCAGCAGGCGATAGAATGTTATGATCGGTTGTTAAAGCTGATGCAAAAGGACACAGCCAAAGGGCCGAAGAAAATAGCTGAAGAAGCAGATATATACCTCAAAAAAGGTAGCATCCTTGAAATGACAGGTGAGTGGGAAGAAGCCGAAAAATTATACAAAAAAGCTCTTGAACTGGCCCGTAAAACTGAAAACAGCAACCTATTGGGCAATGCCAACAACCAGCTAGGATACCTCTTGATGCTCAAAGGCAACTACGATGAAGCCGATTCTTTTCTGGAAACTGCTGCCGCTTTCTTTGGCTCTATCCACGACAACAGGGGTACTTCCAATGTCTATGGCAACTTGGGTACTTTGTATTTCCGGCAGGGAAAATATGAAGACGCCAAGCTATATTTCATCCGCAGTATCCAACTCGCCCAACTCTACAAACATACCTCTTCAAATGCCCAGATCGTCGCTACCTTGGGACTTACCTACATGAACCTTGGCAAATATGACGATGGCATCCGTTGGCAACAGAGCCAGCTCGACCTTTGCAAGAAAGTAAACGACCGACAGGGCATGGCTACGCTCTATGTAAACATGGGCATTGTTTATTTTGAAAAAGGCGATTTCAACAATGCGCTGGAATGCTATAAACAAGGTTTAGAGCTCAGTGAAGAACTGGGCAATAAGCAATTGACCGCTATCGCCATTGGCTCTATGGGTAATGTGTGGCAGCAAATGGGCAATTTTGAAATGGCCATGGAAAACTTCCAGCGCGACCTCGTATTGGTGGAAGAGTTGGGCGACAAACAGGGCATTGCCATTGCCAATGGCCTTATCGGCGAATTGTACAGCATGATGGGCGAATTTGACCGAGCTATCGAATACCTTAAGCGCAACCTTTCTATTAGCATTGAACTTGGCTATCGAAAAGGCGTCGCTAAAGCCCTCAATAGCCTCGCAGATATTTATTTTTTCAAACACGATTATCATTCCTCTATTGATTATTACGACCGCTGTATTACCGTGACCCGTAATATTGGCAACAAGCTCGTATTGGGTTACAGCCTGATGGAAAAAGCAACCGTTCTACTTGCAATGGACAAACCGGAAAAGGCAAAAGAAAACCAAAAAGAAGCTGCAAGTATAGCCGCCGAATTGAAACATCCGGAACTCCTATTCGAGGCTCAATTGCTTGCTGCCAAAATTGACCTTTACAATGGAAAAACCGAAAAAGCAAGCAAGGCCTTCGAATCACTTTTGTCTGCCAATCAGTCTGAAAAAAACAAAGGGGCTTTATATTTTCAATTGAGCAAGATAGATAATACATATATTCCCAAAGCACTTGATATTTACAAGAGATTATACGAGAGAACGCCTATGCATATTTTTAAAATAAGGATAAGAGAATTAATCGGGCTGTCAATTTAATTTTTATTGATTTAACAAATACACCTTGCCGACTTTCATGATATTTCCTTCATCAATTTAATTCACCAAAAACAGCGCATTGCTAAATACCAATTTCCCTTCTTCCCAAAAAGATCGGAACAGTGGATTGTCAATTAAATAAATCACTTTTCCCTTTCCTTTATTTTGCACTGCAAAGACAGCGGAATTGTTCATTTTCTTTTTTAGGTTCGACCCGATAAATCCGTGGTACATAAAACCCTCTTCAAGGTAACCCACGTTCCATGCTCCTTTTACGAGGTCGTAGCGACTGGCACCTGTTTTCAAAGAAAAATAATAATCCTTCAGGCCAAAAGCTAAGGGGTGTGAGTTGTCTATTTTTACCCGCACTACTGCACCGGGCATATTGTTGGCAAGGGAAGTACGCACCCGGTCTTTGTAAATGGCAGTGCGGTGGTCAAGAGCAATCTGTTCGGCTTCGGACTTGGCGGCTTTTTCGTCACCCTCTTTAGCGTAGTTCGCTAAAGCAAAACCGCTTTTGCCAGCCAGCGAACGGTTGGCTGTACCTATGGCGATAAGGCGTCCACCATCATTTGTCCATTTGCCTATTTTTTCCAGAGTTTTTTCATCAAATTTGAACGAACCTTCCGGCAGTACAAGGGTATTGAAATCATCTAAATCAAAACGGGACAGTTGGTCGGCGTCAATAATGGTGGCCGGATAATCAATGTCTTTATCGAAATAAAACCACACTTGCCCAAATTCATTGTTGTTCGTTTTTTCGCCCGACAACACCAGCACTTCGGGTTTGGTGACGAGATGCATGGCATCCGAGCCAAAGTCTTGCCCCCGGTCGGAAAAACCTGTCTGGACAGTGGACAGCTCGGCATCAAATTTTGCAGCAGCAGCTAAAACCGTTTTGTCAAAATCGGGATGCTTGCGGTTATCGCCTTTCGTCATAATCAGTGTGCCAGGAGGATAGGATTTTCCTTCCACTGCAAACGGCGACTCGGCGTACCGAACCACCACATTTTTTTTCAGCAACTCACCGATTACCTTGACACTTTGCATGGAATTCCATTTTAACAAGTAGGAATAAGGTGTTTTCATGACATTCTTCATCACACTTGCTTTGGGAAAATCATAGCCTTGTGCGGCGTCCACCCTCTGTTTTACGGCATACCCTTCGAGGCCATATGCATGCATGAGCGACCAGGCGGTAATGTCGTAAGTCAGCGAATCCACCAAACCCGGTTCCGGTTCAAAAAGTACTTGTGCGAAAAGGCCTTTTGGTTGATATGCACTGATGATCAAATCGCCTTCGGCAATATTTGTACGCTCCTCCTTTCCCGTAGAATAATTGTAGCCAGTCATTGCAACACTTGCTTGACCTGCTTTGCCATAGCGAATGTCATGGCGGTCAAGCAACGAAGTCAACGATTTGATTTTATAAGCGGGGTTCGAGGACTTCACAATAAAAGCTTTGTACTCACTCGGTGGGTTATTGGCCGATTTAGCAAAATAATCCTTGAAATTATCCACGATGCGCTCGGCGTTTTTTGAAGAAACTTCGACTGTAGAGAGTGCGGCGGTGGTATGGTGTTCCACCCGGTCGGCGAGGGTCAAGGTATCTCCATTGGGCATTATGATTGCCCGGCCAGCGCGGGAGTGGCCTCCTTGCTCATAGGTCATGCCAATGGCGCCATTGAAGCAGGGGTAGGTGTCGCCATAACTCGGATAAAGCAGGTCGAACACTTCTTTGGTGAAATACAACCAACCGTTTTCATCGAAATAATGGGCGTGGTTTTTACCGATCTCCACCTGAAAATCAGATTGCCATTGTGTCAAATATTTATGGTAGGGCTGCGCTGCTGGCGCAAAATAATACGACGCATCATAATATTGCTCGTGTAAGTCGGCCACTACGTGCGGCAGCCAGTCATTGTAAATGGGAATGCGGTTTTGGCTCTCTACCTGGGTGGCCCAAGCCCAGTCTCGGTTCAGGTCGAAACAGTAATGGTTGACCCTTCCGCCTGGCCAGGGTTCGTTGTGTTCACGGGCATGCGGAAAGGGGTCAGGCTCGTCGGGACTGGCTTGCCGATACCAAGATGTATATCTGTTATATCCATCAGGGTTGACGCTCGGTTCTATAAGGACGACCGTGTTTTTCAGCCATTCTGATGTTTGGGCGTTCGAGGGATCGACCAGCTCATATACTACCTGCATAGATGCCTCTGACCCGGCTGCCTCATTGCCATGCACACTGAAACCTAACCAAACAATTGAGATGGGATTAGCCTCATTGGCTTGCCCTTCCAATACGCCTGCCAAGCGCAGGTTATTCTGGCGAATATCCTCAATGCGGCGCAAGTTTTCTGGTGTGGAAATGACTGCCAACACCTGAGGCCGTTGTTGGTTGGTGCGTCCAAATTCCTGCATTTGCACTCTGTCGCTGTTAGTGGCGACATGCTGGTAATAGTCTATTACCATTGCATGTTCGGTGAATTGCTCGCCGAGTTTGTAGGGGAGAAATTCATTGGGGGATTTGAGTTGTGCGTTTGCTGTTATTGTGAAAGCGAAAAGAAGGAAGGTAATTACTCTATGCATAAATTTGTTCTGTTATAGGCTTTAATTTGTAAGGACTCGAAGAGCTATTTTTTTGAGACGCTAAGTTAGGCAAAGATAGTAGGTGGGAAAATGGAGACTTTGATCTGAATGCTAATGATTGGAAAGGTAAACACTCGAATTATAAAACCCAAACGAGTAGTGAACTCATTTGGGTTTTAAAATCTTATAAATGACCTTTATTTACACCCGTGTCATAGAGAAAGCTACCCACCATAAAACGTCTGTGCTAAAAAACCGTTGTCCATGCCAAAAGTCGCTTTTAGCACCCCACAATAATGATAATATTGAGTGTTATGAGGGTTGTACGGTGGGCCATGAAACGGATAGGGGCATGGTCCCATCCTATCCCGTTTTTTTATCGAATAAAAATAGTGTATCAGCTTTTTATTTTCATTGATACTGATATGTGTAGGAGGTCCCAACAGTCCCAAAAAGTAAGTGCTGTCTATTTGCCCAAGACAGGGCGGGTCTGGCAGTCGGTTCAGCAGCTTTTGCATACCATAGGCAAAAAATTGGAAAATTTCACCTTCGTGTTCCCCCCTTTCTATAAGATCCTTCCCTTGCAGGGCGATGCCATAAATGGGTACGCCGATGGGGTTCTCTTCGTAGATGGGGTAGAACAACCGGAAGTAGGCCCATAGTTGCTGTTCGCACTCGCTGAACTGGGTCGTGTCAATGGTTCGCCAGTCTTCGGTGGGGGGTGGCGGCACATCGTTGCGGTCCCAGGTATGGCCCTTGCTGACGGTATCTGTTTCGATAAGGTCAGGTTCTTGCGTTTGGGCAGGAATATGCTCCCGATGGCAATTGGCCATCGTGAGCACACCAAACAACAGGCTCAAAATAGGGATAACCATTTTCATATCTTGACAAGTTTTTGGAAGGCCACGTCTTTTTGGGTGAATATTTTGAGTAGGTATATCCCACAAGTTCTCTACCCGCCATAAAACGTCTCAGCCAGAAAACCGTTGTCTGAACCGAAAGTCACCCGCAGCAACCCACAGAAATCGTAATATTCCGTGTTTTTAGGATCATTATAAGGAGGATCGTGAAAAAGCCATGGGCAAGGTCCCATTCTATCCCGTTTCTTTATAGAATAAAAATAATGGATAAGCCTTTTATTTTCATTGACACTCATCATAGTTGGCGGTCCCAACAGTCCCAAAAAGTAGGTGCTGTCTATATGCCCGAAACAGGGAGGGGCGGGCAACTGGTTCAATAACCTTTGCATGCCATAGCCAAAAAACTCGGCGACTTCTTCCTCGTGCTCCCCTCTTTCTATAAGATCCTCCCCTTGCAGGGCGATGCCATAAATGGGTACACCAATGGGGTTCTCTTCGTAGATGGGATAGAACAACCGGAAGTAGGTCCAAAGTTTCTGTTCGCACTCATTGAACTGGGTCGTGTCAATGGTTCGCCAGTCTTCGGTGGACGGTGGCGGCACATCGTTACGGTCCCAGGTATGGCCCTTGCTGACGGTATCTGTTTCGATAAGGTCAGGTTCTTGCGTTTGGGCGGGGATATGCTCACGATGGCAATTGGCCATCGTGAGCACACCAAACAACAGGCTCAAAATAGGGAAAACCATTTTCATATCTTGACAAGTTTTTGGAAGGCCACGCCTTTTTGGGTGAATATTTTGAGTAGGTATATCCCGCTATTCAATTTTTCAGTATCCAATGAGACACTACTGGTGTTGTCTATAAGTTTGTCAACAAACATAAGGTGTCCAGATGTACTCCATATTTGTACCGTTTGGATGAACAAGTCAGGAGGTGATTGGATTTGGACCCTACTAGAAGTTGGGTTGGGAGACAGCTTGATATCAAGATTCAACAACAAATTTTCCTTAGTGGTATTGATAGTACCACATGAGGATGATTGTTGAATTGGGTCAACTCCTACACTATTACCGCTAATGGTACAGTCATTATTGGGAGGGGAAGAAGTCCCATCTGCACCATATATAATGACAGCACTATTGTCAAATACCCGCAATGCTCCTGTTATATCTACATCGTCAACAAAGTTAATTGTCGAAGTAGGGTGCATTAACGGACCATCATCAGGTTCAAGGGCATCTTTGAAAGCATGGTTAAGCATATGGGCGTGACCCAGTTCATGGAGAAATACATCCCGTAGATCAGAAAAACTTGCATTGGCAAAACCGTTGTCAACACTAAAATCAAGGTCAGTCATGATAAATCCACCATCTTCTTCCACACTACCCTCGCATTCAATTTGAAAATAAAATTCTGATAAAATTAGCCCTGCTAATCCAGAGCTAAGCCCCTCTATTTTGATAACATTTTTATCATCGTTTGGGTCAGTATCTGCATTTGTAAATCCCTCTTTTGTTTCAAAATTGATCTGGGTTATTGCACACCATATTTCCAGAGCATCTTGAAAAGCACTTTGGATATTGGTGTTATTAGTATTGCTGTTAAATTCAAACACATAGCCATTCCCATTGTTGTTTTTCAATCCCAGTTTCCTTGGTGTCGAACTCGTTGTTTGTCTAAAATTGAGCAGTGAATAGGGGATGTCCAAGTCAGAGGGAGAAAACCCCTCATGATTGCAGGCATTCCTTACTTTGAATTCACCGGAAGCAGCAGGAGCCTCCACACCTGAGTTCCAGTCGGTTGAAGGTACTTTTACTTTTATTTGCGTATCTGTCCAGCCATGTATCTCACCAATGATATAATCCTTAAATCCTGCCCCTATGTAGAGTGGCTCGTCACCAGGGTTTGGCGCAAGGAAACTATGGTCTCCGTTCCTAAACAAGACACTGCTTCCCGTGCCGTTATCGGATGGGTTTACGGGCTGGTAAACGCCAAAATTCGAGCCGTTAATAGTAAGGATTTGGTTATCCCCCGCAACGATGGAAGCTGGGCTGAAACTACTTATAACTGGCACGTTGCAATTGCAACCAGCCGTGTTCTGTTCATCATTGGCAATTACAGGTATATATACAAATTCAATTGCAGGTATTGTTGGATCTATGTATGAGCTCTCACTTTGCATATTAGCCTCTCGAAAAGAAATATCAGCAGTTTGGTTGCAGTCCAATACACTGAACTGAAATGTAAACAATTTTCTGGGCTGGTCATTGACCTCAATTAAGCTATTGTTATTTTCATTTTCAACAACAACACTTATTACATTACTGCTAATATCTGTATTTGAAATAGAATAACCAGCATCAGAAAAGTCGCCATCCAGGGAAACGGGAGTCATAGCACCTTGACTTTGATTGGGATCAAAGGCCATCGTACTGTATTCTATTTCTGCTACTCCCCGTTTAAAAAAGGTTCGATCACTGCTTTTGACGAATACATCCACTTTGTAAAATGTGCCAGATGAAATCATTTGTGCATTCTCAAAGGTATAAGTTAGGTTTTCATTATCTGGAAACATAACTTTTATAGGATTATCCTCATACTCAATATTTCTAAAAGTATATATGCTACCTGCACATTCATATGCCCCATCAATTTGATTTATGGTAACGGGTTTAGAAGTACTAAATAGGTTTGATAGATTAATGTCGTTTAAAGAGAAAGAGAAATTAACAACCGAATGGTAATCGTCTTCAAGTATTATAACAGAACTTCCTCCACTTGTTTTGGTCAAGCCAAATGAAAATTCATCCGATTGCGCATCGGCAGATACTAAGTCATAGGAAGTGTCCAAATTCGGGTCACCAAGCTCAACAGTTACAATATCTGAATTGATGACATTACTTCCAAAAACTGATTCAACATAGCCTATCAATCCTGAAACACTTTGCAAGTTTTTAGCTGTTCCATTGGTCTTGAATTGGAGGTCAATTTGTCCTTCATTTGAAGAAGTGTCAACGTGAAGATTTCCGAAACGGACAGCCAGTGTTGATTCTTCTGGTGTATCAGGGCAAGAAACCATGAATTCGGATACAAGTACATTGCTCATCAATTTACTCCGTTCATTTGAATAATAATCTTTGTTGAAATTGCCTATGGAATGTTCAATCAAAAATGCCGGAAAATCTTCCAAACAAGTAGTGCATTTTTTCACTGTCAACAAATAATCATAGTACAAGTACATTTTGCGCTCGGGCCGGACAATTAGCAGTTCTGTTCCAACCATACCACCTTTAGTAATTACAGGTATGGAATCCAATGTTGAATAGCCTTTAAAAAATCTTTTCGGTTTGATCCAATTAACGGTGTAAATCGTTTGCCTATCAGCGGAGTAGTATCCTTCAGAACTTGTACACGTTCCTTCAAAGGTCAACTGATCCTGACTTTGCAAGTAAGTAAAGAATAAAAAGAAAGCAAGAGAAAGAGTTACAAGCTTTTCATGATAAAGAGAATTTATAAGTTAATAAAATATATGATCCTATCTAATTTCAGTTATTATCGTTTGTGTTTACTTGAAAATGGTATTTTTTGCTCCTCCTTTTGATTATTTATTTCATTTAAAAAAATCAGAATTACCAACGCAATTTAAAACATATTGTCAAAAAGTGCAATGTTTCAGCGTTAATTTATTGTTTGGAAGCTGTATGAAATGAAATTCTTGTAGGGCATTTTATGTTTTTCATTAGACTTGTTGTTTAATTATGGTGGTTTTGGATTGGTAGTTTACTATGTTTTTCACGAACAATGGGGAGAGTGCTCAAAATGTAGCACGTATTGATGGTTCTGTACCTTCACCCTGCCTTTTTTTTCTTCGCAAGAATAAAGTACATAAAAATACCACACAACTTGGGTTAAAAATAGAAAAATGGGTTTTTCAATTTTTGATGAAAAACCCATTTTTATTTTTTACTCCAATGATATTTTAAACAGGTATTTTTATCCGTATTGTCAATTTTCTGGATTTGTTATTTCTAATTCTTATAAAACGGCACTTTCACTACCATCGCCTCCAACCGCTTCTTCCCTGCCACTATCCTTATTTCCGATCCTTCCGAGGCAAAAGCAGTCGGCACATACCCCATCCCAATCGGTTTCTCCAAAGAAGGCGACATCGTACCCGAAGTCACAATACCAATCTCGTTGCCATCCACATCTTCGATGATATAATCATGGCGGGGCACGCGACGATCTTTTACTTCAAAGCCAACCAATTTACGGGTGACACCTTCGGCACGTTGTTTTTGAAAAATCTCAACTGAATTAAAATCTCCTTTTTTCGTCTTGGTGATCCAGCCGAGGCCCGCTTCGATGGGCGATGTGGTATCACTGATGTCATTGCCGTATAAGGCAAAACCCATTTCCAAACGGAGGGTATCCCGTGCGCCGAGGCCGATGGGTTTAATGCCAAAATCTTTGCCTGCTTCAAAGACTGCTTCCCATAATTTCAGCAAGTCTTTGTTTTCTACATAAAGCTCGAAGCCGCCCGAACCTGTGTAGCCCGTTGCAGAAATAATCACATTTTCGATACCCGCAAAAGTGCCTTTGTCGAAGGTGTAATATTTCATGTTTTTCAAATCAACATTGGTCAATGACTGCAATGTATCAGCAGCTTTTGGGCCTTGCACGGCGAGTAGGCCGCAATTGTCGGAAATGTTGATGAGTTGGGTGTCAAAGGTATTGTGCTGCGAAATCCAGTTCCAGTCCTTTTCAATGTTGGAAGCGTTTACGACGAGCATGAATGCCATTTCGCCTTCGGCGCACATATCTTCCGGCAGACGGTAAACGAGCAGGTCGTCCACCACGCCGCCAGTGTGGTTGGGGAGGCAGGAATATTGAGCATCGCCGATATTCAACCTTGCAGCATTATTGGAAGTGACCTTCTGAACTAGATTGAGTGCCTCCTTACCCCGCACGATGAACTCGCCCATATGCGACACATCAAATACCCCAACCCCGTTGCGGACGGTGTGGTGCTCCTCCCGGATGCCTTCGTAAGATATGGGCATATTGTACCCTGCAAACTCGGCCATTTTTGCGCCGAGGGAAATGTGCTTGTCAGTTAGTGGTGTTGTCTTCATGATATATACTGTTAGCTATTGGCATTTGGTCATTAGCTAACAGCCAATGGCCAAGAGCCATCAAGGGCGCAAGTTCAAAAATTTTTTTAAATATTTATGCTCCATTTTTTCATCCACTTCGACCAATCCATTTTTTATTAAATGAGCATTTATGAAAGTCCTGTTTTTTAAATACAAATAGCAGGGCGTTTCTTTTTTATTGTTTTTTATTTTTTCGTCAAAACGTATATAGATTTTTTGGCCTTTGGTCTTGTTTTCCAAAAATTCAATAGCCTTTCCATTGGCAGATTTTTTTTCTTTAATGCCAATTAAACGGATTTTTTTTCCATTATTTAATTGCACCAATTCAGCGCTTATTATTTTTTTTATAGAAAAATATTCCTCCCGTGCTTTATTTTTTTCATTGCCAATTTTTGACCCGAACTGCTTTTTTTTCAGATTTATTTTTTTATCCAATTTTAATGGGTCTTTGAAAATATAGGGCAGTTTTTCTATTTCTTTTTCGGGGTCAGTTTTTAAGGAGTCTTTTGAAAATTCAAAAATGGCATTTTTATTTTTAACTGCCAATTTATCTTTTATTTTAGAAAAATAAGATTTATTTATTTCATAGCCGATTGAGTTTCTCTCCAGGTTTTTCGCAGCCAAAGAGGTCGTGCCACTCCCCAAAAAAGGATCTAAAACCGTATCGCCAACAAAAGCAAACATTTTAATTAATCGGGCTGGCAATTCTTCGGGGAACATAGCGATGTGCCCGTCCTGCCTTGCACCGCTAAAATGCCAATGGCCGGAAAAATAACTGTTCCATTCTTCTTTCGTCATGGCTGATTTTCCTTTCAAGGCGGGGTCAGGCTTAGGTGCTTTTCCATGTTTTTTAAAAATTAAAATAAATTCATAGTCAAGTTTTAAAATACCGTTGCGGGGGTTGGGGTAACTGCCCATAATAGTGGCACCTCCCGTGGTATTGGTCGTTGTTACTTTTTGCCAAATAATGGCGCCCATGTAATCGAAGCCAATTGCTTCACAAAATTTAATAATCTCTGTACGTATGGGAATCACTTTATAACGCCCATAATAAACTGAGCGAGCAAATTGATCCCCAATATTGATACACATACGACAGCCGGGGTGCAGTACCCGATGACATTCTTTCCAAACAAGGTTTAAATTATTAATGTAGTTTTCATAAGTGTCGTGAAAGCCGATCTGATCTTGCGTACCATAATCTTTTAATTGCCAATAAGGGGGGGATGTAACGACTAAATGCACCGACCTGTCGGTCAGTAAGTTCATCTGGCGGCTGTCGCCTTGTATGATTTTATGGTGGGTCATGGCTTCATGGCTTCATGGCTTCATGGCTTCATGGTTCTGTGACTTGGCGAAAGCCATAAAACAAGGGAGCAATGAAACAATTATTTTTTCTCAACAAGCACCACTTCATTGATAACATCCCCTATCTGTATCTTCTGTACCACGTCCATGCCGCTTTCTACTTTGGCAAAGATGGTATAATTGCCATCAAGGTGTGGCGTTGGTGAATGGGTAATAAAAAACTGGCTGCTTTCCGTATGGTTGCCTGCCGATGCCATGCCGACATAACCTCCTTCATCATAGTGCAGATAGGGGAGTTCTGAACGGATGGAATGAGAAAGGCCGCTAAATCCGTCGCCCCGAGAGCAGCCACCCTGAATAACAAAATTTGGTACGACCCGATGGAAATTCTTACCATTATAGTATTCTTCATTCACCAGTTCGATAAAATTGGCAACAGTGCCCGGTGCAAAAGATGGCATTAGTTTTAATGTGATCTCGCCTTTGCCTGTTTTGAGAACGGCTCTTGTTTCGTCTTTCAAATCAGTGACCAGTTTCCAAGGTATTTTATGTGAAAAACGGGGCCGTTCAATTGGATCTGGGTCACGGTCATTAAAATAATCAAGTGTTTTTTTCACTTCATTATAGGTCTCCAATTCCTGTGGCAGGCGGAGCTTGTTGAGGGCATTTTCCAAAATGGCAAGACTGTCAAATGTCTCTTCAAACTTCAGCTTGGGGTCTCGCAACACCTCCGCTGCTACAGCCATCATCCCTATATCGCCATTTTCAATGGCATCACGGAAGCAGTCACTGAGCTCTCTTTTTGCTCGGCGCCCACCACCAAAAAAAGCATTGAAATTGGGCATTCTGGCTATGCTGGCCAAGGCTTCCACACTGGCCGTGCGGACGGGGATCAGTTCGGAGGGATAGGCGGCATCGCGGATATAGCGGTAATTCCAACCATAATGGGACAGGGCCTTTAAGGCCGCGGCTTTTTCATATGGATTAGAGGAATTTTCATATAGACGGCGGAGTTCCCAGTTGAGATAACGGCGGCTTTCTTCAAAGCTCAACGGAAGATGTTTGAGTGCTGCGCCATACATGGGCAAGGCAGCTTGCCACGGCCTATCTGGGGTTTTGGCTAATTGCCAATAAACGGTTGCTTCTTCGGGAACACCTTTTTGGATAAAAAACTCGGCAGCCGTTTGTGCAACGGAGACATCGGGGTCTTCAAGTGCTTGCAACGCTGCGGTTTTGGTTTTGGCATAATCAAAATTGGCAAGCGCCCTAATGATGTTGACTTTTACCCGATTGTCCGTTTCGATGTTGTATTGGTAGAGCAAGTTATTGGCAGCCCGGTCTGTTTTTGTTTTACCCAAAGCAATCACCAACGCCATGCGGATGCGGGGGTCGTCTTCCCGCGGTAGGGCTGGTGCGATCACATCGTCATCATCTTCCACATTTATGCCCTTTGCTCGCATCAAGTAGTTGGCTCCGATAAAACGGACAGTCGGTGGGTAGCGTAGGTCGGTAGCAAATTCGAGCATCTTATCCGTTCCTTCGGGGGCGGTCATTTCTCTCAGGGCGTATCGGTAGAGGCCCCAAGCCTGCCCTGTCAGTAAGGTCGTGTCTTTTAGTGTATAAGTGCTGATGGTCGCCAGTTTTTCCACTAAATCCTCGTTGCCACATTTTCCAACCGCCTCTAAAACGGCCGCGTTAAAATATTTTGAAACACCGGAGGTATCGGTTCTGTCAAACGCCGAGAGTAAGGGTTCTTCAGCAGTAGGTTGCCCAATCTGCCCCAAAGCATAAGCCGCAGCCACCCGAACCTGATCTACAGGGTCATATAACAGCTGGGTAAGGCTATCCACGGCCGTCGAGTCTTTAATGGAAGCAAAAGCAAGGGCAGAAACGTAGCGGAAGGTAGCATCCTTGTGCCTGAAATAACGATAGAGGCTATCCGACAACCCCCTGTCTTGAAGGTCGTACAATTGTTGGATGGCGGGGTCGGTGAAGTCAACATATACATCGGTGAGTCCTTCTTCCGAAGGGGGCACACATTTTACAAAAAGAACAGTTGCTAATATAAAAAATAAGATTTTAGGTTTGCCCATAAGTTCAGTTGGTGGTAGATGGCCGACGGCGAACGGTAGACGGTGCCGTCCACCGTCTACCGCCTACCGCCTACCCTCCAAACGGGTCTTCGTAAAAAGTTGAGTCTGGGTCTATCAAATCCTCGTCATCCCCGTTCTCCGGATAGTTATTTAGGAAATCGTTGCAGTCGAGGCCAATGCTGAGGTCGCCTCTAGGCCTGGGGAATCTTGCCTTGTAATTATAATCGCAGTTGTCATCTTCTTCCAACCTTTTAAGAAAGTCTTTGGTAAATGGTTTAGCCATTCTTGAACCTTGTCCGTCAGCTAGGGTAAGGAACCGAATCCAGCGGTCTTCGCCGCCTACCCACGTACCCACGACGAGGCTTGGGGTAATGGCCATAAACCAGCCGTCTACATAATCATTGGTAGTGCCCGTTTTTCCTCCAACCCTGCTATGAAGACTCATGTGGCCAGAGGCGTATTTCAGCATTTCCACCATGACATAATTGGGTTCTTCTTCCAATGCCTGCCTGTCCTTCTTTTCGGCAGTATAAATTTCAACACCGTTTTTATCCTCAATCTTGGTAATGTAAATAGGTTTGGTGTAGTAGCCATTATTGGCAAAAGTGGTGTATGCACCTGTCATATCAAAAACGGAGAGGTCTGCAGCACCGAGGCAAATAGAAGGTTGCGGCGGTACTTTATCCTTGTCGATGCCCATGTTGGTGAGCAACTCTACAACGGGCTGTACGCTACCCAACTGCTGCATGAGGAATACAGAAATGGTGTTGATGGATTTTTTCAGAGCATCGCGTAAGCGTAATTTTCGGTTGGAGTATCTGCCTGTGGAGTTCTGTGGGGTCCAATCTTTAAGTAGGCCAAAATTGCGGTCGTTGGCAAAGATGGTACGCTGCATATCCGTTACTTCAAGACATGGGGAAACCCCCTGTTGGGCGATGGCAGTTGCATAAATAAAGGGTTTGAAGGTAGAACCCACTTGTCGGTTGGAACGGATGTGGTCATAAGCAAAGTACTTGTGGTTGATGCCACCGATCCAAGCCTTCACATAACCCGTTTTAGGGTCAACGGCCAATGATCCCATTTGCAGGAAGGAATGGTGATAACGGATCGAATCCAAAGGCGTCATCATCGTGTCGGCCTCCATATCTTCATTGTAAGCAAAAACCTTCATTTTCACTTTTTTGTCAAATGCTTTGTCCACATCGTTCTTAAACTGGAGCCATGCCTTTTTAAGGTCGTTCCATTTTTCATTTTTCATGGCTCGGCGGTAACGCGCACGTTGTTCTCCTTTTACTGATTTTGGGAAATCATCCTCTAACATCCAACCTATGGCGTCATCGGTCAAGCGAAGACCATCTACTTCTTCCTCCAGCGCTTGCTCAAACTTACTGACTTGTTTGGCCCGCATCTCCTGGTAGCGGTCGGAGGCCCGCATCATAAGTTGGAGTTTGCGTTTGCGAAATCGGAGTTCGGCAGGGGTGGTGTCTGAATTTTTGTAATCCCAAGGCGAAACCTTTTTGGTCTTCCACCTCTTCCAAAAGCGGTCTTGCAGTTGAGCCATGTGGTTAAACATTGCCTCCTCGGCATGTCGCTGTATCACGGGATCAATGGTGGTATATATGGTCAGGCCATCCTTGTAAATATTATATGGCTTACCATCTGCCTTTTTGCGGGCATTGTTTCCCGGAAGGATTTCCCGGTTTAGTTCCTGCGCCAGTTCGGAGCGGAAATATTGGGCCAAGCCTTGGGTGTGGGTTTTTCTTTTGAATTTAGAAATATCAAGCGGTAGGTTCCTTAGCGAGTCGTAGTCCGTTTGTGAAATGATCCCGTTGCGTTGCATTTGGCTAAGCACGACTGCCCGCCTGCTGACTGCCCGCTCCGTAAACCGTTTGGGGTTGTAATAAGACGGGTTTTTCAACATGCCAACTAGCATGGCGGCTTCTTCCACGTTCAGGTCGTGGGGTGATTTGGCGAAATAGGTTTCTGAAGCTGCTTTGATACCATGGCTGTCATAAAGGAAATCAAACTTGTTGAGATACATGGTGATGATCTCCTCTTTGGTATATTTCCGCTCAAGGCGAACAGCGATAATCCACTCTTTTAGTTTTTGGATGATGCGCTCGAAGCCGGAGCCAGGCTTTCCAGTAAAAAGCAGCTTGGCCAATTGCTGGGTAATGGTACTGGCACCTCCCGAACTTGCGTCGCCCAACATTCCGGTTTTGACGACCGCCCTCGCCAATGCCTTAAAATCAATGCCGGAATGTTTGTAGTACCGTTCATCCTCAGTAGCTACTAATGCTTGCTCAACGTAAGGAGACAACTCATCGAAATCCACAGGCACCCTATTTTCGATGAAATAGCGCCCCAATACCGAGCCGTCAACAGCAAGAATTTGGGAAGCCAGTTCACTTTTTGGATTTTCGAGTTCCGCAGTATCGGGAAGGTCAGAAAAAGAAAGGCCTATAAATAGGACGATCAAAGCCAAAATGCCAAAGCCGAACAGCCGCCACATCCACCGGATGATGTTCTGGTACACAGGCTTTCTCTCTTCACGAAGTTGTTGCAGGGTATTGTTAGACATGCTTCAATTTGCGCTATTAGTCCCACGATTGTAACCGTGGGATGCTGACATTCAGTTTTCTCTTAAAAACCCGTGTTGCATTGGCGGGTTGACTTATAAGGCCGCAAATGTACAAAAGGTTGAGGGTTCAAAGCGCAGAGATGTCCAATTTAACAGCGCATGTAACGCTCCTTTCATTTATGGTAACTTGGGGTTACCTCTAAGGCTTTGTCAATTGCATCTTAAATAACAGCGACCACTTCCACTTTGATTTTCAGTCCCTTTATATCAGGGTTTCTTTCAATTCCTATGTAAAAGGTCTCACCATCCGTGTTTTCAACAAATCCGGCTTTTGATTTTGATCCAATATATTTTCCGTGGTGGTAAAAGAACCCGCACTGGCTGAAAGAGTCTGCATATTCTTTGCCACGAAGGATATATATATTGCCATTTCTATTAGTCTTGAATGGTCGGAGGTTATCGTCAATATCTTCAAAGGAAACTTTGCTATTTAATTTCATTATTTCTTCCAACAACTCTTGCTTATTATTCAAATTTTTATTTCTCGGTGCAAAGGTCACTCTATAAAACCAGCCTTTTGAATCGTTGGGCAAGCTAATGGGAACAACGGCTTTGTTATTGCATTCGCATTTTTTTACTGGAGTGGCTTTCATATCGATGATCTGAGGCTCACTAAAAATATTTTCAAATAAATTGGCTTGTGCCGAAAGTTGATTTGCTAGGAAAAAGATTGCCGAGCAAATAATTAGGATGATATTTTTCATGTTGTATTTTTTTTTTGTTGAAAAAGCTTATCCGAACTTAGAAGACTATTCCCGATTTTATTAATTAGGCATTTCTGAAAAAACCGCAACTATCTCAACCTTTATTTTCATTTTAGAGCAACGTCCATAAGGATTTTCGAACCCCATAAATAATTGTGCTTCGCCCGTATTTTCGAAATAGCCAATTTCAGAATCTGCATGTGTTGAACCCCCAATGGGATGTTTTCTATATTGGCAATGCTCAAACTTGTAAATGTTTTGCCAATCGGCTATTAGGTAGGTATTGACAAATTTTTCCGACTTTTCGGTTTTTATTAAAAATGGCATATCGGCCAAAGGCAACTCTTTTTCAACCGCCGTTACTTTTGAAAGCAACCCTGCTTCTTCATTCATTTCCCGATCGACGGGAAGAACAGTGAATTCGTAAAAAAATCCGATAGCGTCTTTTGGCAGCGTAAATGGTACAGCCTCTTTGTCGGAGCAGTGGTAAAAGATGCCATGTTTTAATGTAAATATCTTGGGGCTTTCCAATAGGTTTTCAAAATGATATTCTTGTGCATAGCCATTATCCGCGGAAAAGGTGATTACAAATAAGTACGCTAAAAATAGATTTATTACTTTTTTCATCATTTAAGTTTTTATGTTGAAATGATGGCACAAATATGTTCATGTATTTCAGGTCTAAAAATTTTGATTGACCAACACCTCAAAACAATTCACAAAACCCCTTCCCTGTCGTATTACTTGGGTTGTACAGTGAAATGGCCAGTTTGTCAACTAAAACCGGACAGAAGTACCATAATTCTTAGAATGAATAAACTGGGTATTATATTCGCAGCCACCTGAAAACTGAGTTGCCGGGAATGTGCCTCCAAAACCCCAAGTTATGGAAGTACTTGCCAAATAATCACTCACATAGCAAAATGCAATTACCTTCATTTTTTAAAACCAAACCTGGGGCCGTCCTTTTGCATATATTGGCGTGGACGGTTTTTTATGCCCGTGACATATATAACTATATCGTTGATCCTCCTGAACATGACATAGTGTGGCTTGACCTTTCCTATAAATTTTTGATTATCTCTACTTTCTATTTATTCTTTTATTGGATTTGGCCGAAGATTTTAAAACCCGGAAAATATTTAATGGTTATCCCAGGCATATTGATTGGAGTTGCATATTTTATTGGTGGCCGGTATTTAATCCAAGAGCAATTGTTCCCTGCGGTTCTTGGATTTGGAAATTATTTTATTGACTATGATTTCTTTTTTTATGTTGATGATAATTTTTTCCGGGCTTTTAAAATGATTATGTACAGCCTTGCTATTTTTCTTTTTGTTGAAAAAGTGGCAACCGATAAAAAAAGAGAACAAAAAGCAACTGCCCAAACAGAAGCCGAACTGTCTTTTTTGCGAAGCCAAATAAATCCCCATTTTTTATTTAACATGCTAAACTATTTGCATACGGAAGCTTACATTAAAGATGAAAAATTGGCAGGCTCCATTTTACAGCTATCCGATCTGCTTCGGTATTCTACCCAAAAGAGCAATAAATTGGGCGCAAAATTGGAAGACGAAATTTACCATCTAAAAAATTATATTGAGCTTTATAAAAAGCGGTTTGGCGAAAAATGCTATGTGAATTATGCGCAGAATGGAATGCCGGGGCATCAACGGGTAGAACCTTTGCTTTTTATCCCGTTTGTGGAAAACGCCTTTAAACATGGTGTTTATACCAAGCCAGAATCACCCATTGAAATAAACGTAGATATTAATAATGACAAAATTTCTTTTACTTGTTCCAATAAAATAATTCATTCGGAAAAAGACAGGGGGAGTGGAATTGGATTGCAAAACGTCCAGCAAAGATTGAAATTATTGTACCCAGAAAAGCACAACCTTGCTATAAATGAAAAAGGCGATACCTTTAGGGTCAATTTAACAATCAATTTAGCATGAACATCTTCAACTGCATAGCCATAGACGACGAACCACATGCGCTGAAAATATTGCAGGCGTATATTTCCAAAACACCTTTTTTGGAATTGGAGGCCAGCTTTCAATCCCCGTTGGAAGCTATTCCATTTTTAGAGAAAAATAAAGTTGACATTTTATTTCTCGACATTCAAATGCCAGAACTCACCGGGCTGCAATTCCTCAACATCTTAAAAATGAGGCCAGCCGTAATACTCACCACCGCTTATTCGGAATATGCCCTCGACAGCTATGAATACGACGTCGAAGATTATTTATTAAAACCATATTCTTTTGAACGTTTTTTAAAAGCAGTACAAAAAATACACAAAAACAAAAAAACAGATTCAATTGAAAATTCGACTACGAAAAATCTATCTGACGAAACCGCACCAAACACTATTTTCATAAAAGGGGATGCAAAAAATAAATATTACCAAGTAGAAATTTCCAATATCACTTGCATAGAAGGGTTGCGAAACTATTTGGCTGTTTACCAAAAGGACGCAAAAAAAATAGTGACTTTACAAAGTATGAAAGCGATAGAAGAAGAATTGCCTTCTGACCGCTTTGTGCGCATTCATAAATCTTTTATCATCAATATGGATCATGTGGAAATGGTGGAAGGGAATGCTGTTACGATTGGTGAAAAACGCTTGCCGATTGGCGGGAGTTTTAGGAATTCTTTTTTTGAAAGGATTGGAAAGAAACAATCGTAACAATCAAACAATCAAACAATCAAACAATCCAGCAATATTTATCTTTTAAAAATTATGTCCCGCCGAAACAAACACCTCCGTACTAAAATCTTTCATCGGAATGCCCAATTGAATTTTCAATGGTCCAATGAGCGTTTCCATTCCATATCCCAAATACAACCCTTGTTGCCATTCCGAATTTACCAAATCGGCTGCCTTTTCTTCCAGTGTTGAAATATTATACCCTGCCCAAACGTGATGATTTTTGAAAATTTCAAAGCGCATGTTGTATCCCAAAGCCGCCATATTCTGACCATTATACCGCATAAGTGGCAAGCCGGGCTGCCAGATCAAATTGGAACGCAAATGATTATAAAGACCACCTTGATAGAAAAGATATTGGTGGTCAACTACCCTTGTGGCCATGCCGAGGTCAGCAGATAATTTACCTGTAATTCTTTTGGAAAAAGGGATCAATTTAAAATAACCCGCAGAAAGCCATATATTTTTATCTGCATCATTAAGGTTGGAAATGGAAGGGGTGATGAATTTTGATGACACATAATATTTAGAGCCTTTTGTCGGATAATAGGTCTTATTTAACCGATCAACCGACATATCCAGAAAATAATTAAATAAATGCTTCTCCAATGGTTTTAAAATATTCTGATCAGCGTTTTCATTAAACCCGTACCATTGCCATTCAAGTCCAGTGGATACTTGCATGCTATTGAATGGATTCCATTGAAGGCCGCTTTTTACCTCAACTTGATTATGCTGGAATAAATCATAATCATTGCTGTCATCTTCTTTAAACTGAAAATAATCGTTCCCTTTTAAAGTAGCTGTAATAAATGGCGTATAAATTTTGAGCGACCTGAAAATATAATGCATTTGAAAATATGGGTTGCGGTTGAGCCGCATTTCGATTGCGCCATAATCCCCACCGACTAAGGTGTTTCGGAGACTTGCATTTAATAGGAGTGATGCCCCAAAGTCGTTGTCGTACCGCAAACCAATTTTAAAAAAATCACTGTTTTTTTCTTCAAGGAATAATTTTAAAATATTACTATCATTTTCTCTATCAATACGGTAACGCATGGATTCAATTAAATTGGAGGCTTGTAATTTTTCCATCGCTTCTTGCACATCAGAATAATAAACAGGTTCTCCGAGGGGCAATTGCAATATGTTTTTTATTTTTTCTTCTTTGATATATTTTTCTCCAATAATAGAAATACTATCAAGCGTTCTTACTCTATCCTCGACAATTAATGTTGTTTTCTTTTGATAATGATCGCGCTTATATTTTTTTAATTCTTCTGCCATTTCTTCAGCAGCCATCCTCCCCCTTCTTATCAATTCTTCTGTTTTTTCAAAATCGCTTGCACTGAGGTCGGGCAAAAAGACATTAACCAGCACGTCCGGCTCGTCCTCATATTCGCAGCGCACTTTATTCATCACGATTTCGTACGTCCTGCCAATCAGTCCTAAAAGTCCTGATGAAGTGCCTGCTGAATCGTATTCTATTAATTGTACCCCAATGACGAGATCCGCCCCTTTTTGCCGCATTTGCCGCACGGGAAAATTATTGAACATGCCCCCGTCCACCAAAAGCATATCATCCATTTTCACAGGGTTGAACACCAGCGGGATAGACATGGTAGAACGCAATACATCAGGTAAGTACCCTCTGCTAAAAACAACTTGGTCTTCAAATTCGAGGTCGGCAGCTATACAATAAAAAGGGGTCGGCAATTTTTCAAAATCCCGTATTTCCAAAGCGGGGGCACAGAGTTCTTGGATTTTTTGGTAAATATTGGTGCCGTCTATTAGCGCATTCCCCAAAGCGACCTGAGTGCCTTTCCGCTCTGCCGAAAAAATAAACCGCTCTTGCTCGTTGCGGGCGTCGAAAGGCGCTTTGTCCCGGTCAATATCATTTCCTATCATCACCGACCAGTCCATTTCCATTGCTATTTCTTCCAGTTGGGCAGGGGTGTATCCTATAGCATAGAGACCACCGACCAAACCGCCCATGCTTGTGCCGCCAATTCGGTCAATGGGGATTTCCAGTTCTTCCAATACTTGAAGCACGCCGATATGGGCCAGGCCGAGTGCGCCGCCGCCTGCGAGGACGACGCCGATTTCATTATTTTTTTTGTTTTGGGAAAAAATTAATGTGGGAACAATTAATAAAAATATTAGGCACGAAAAATAGATGCGTTTTGTCATCTGATGGTATATGTTCGGTTATTGAGTCATAATACGGCGTTCTATTATCCTGTTCACTTCATTTATCTTGAGCATTTTAACAGTGACCTCTCCAATATTTGTCTTTGATAAAATCAACCCATTGTCCATTTCAAAATGCTCGTCCCAAATGTCATTCCTAGGATCAAAGAAACGCACAAAAGTCCTGTCTGGAAGAAGGACACTCCCTATATCACTACCTTTATAATTATTGCAAGGAAAACAAGAGTAGGCAAGATTTTCAAGTATGGTTAACCCTCCATGTTTAATGCTTATAATATGATCTATTTCAAAAGAAAAAAATGACTGCTCCACATGTAATTTACAATATTCACAACAATCATCAGCCCGAATGGCTATCGCTGTTCGGGTTTTTGTGGATATATACCTTGTCATGCTGCCATTCTTTTTTTTGCTCTCAACTTGGCTATCCTCATTATATGCTCAATCATCATGAAATGGTCCAGTTCCTGTTTTTCCTCTTCTGATATCTGATCGTTTCTTTTTTTCTCCAACAATGAACTGACCCTTTCCTGCATTTTTTTGGAAGGCTTAAATGATAAGATTTCTTCCGGCGTAGGGCAAGAAGTCAACAAATCTACAATTTCATCGAATGCACGATTAGTTACCATAGTTAAACTATTTATTTTAAAACGGCTCTAAAATTAATCCAAATCTTCCATTTATACAACTACCACACTTTTCCGCCACTCCAAAATTGCCCGTTTAATTTTCTCCGTTTCCACTAAGAAACCATCGTGCCCAAACTCTGACTCAATCTCGCAATAAGTGGAGTTCGGCAAATGGGCATGCAAAAACCGCTGCTCCTCAGGCGGAATCAAAATATCTGTATTAACCGAAATAATTAGCGCAGGCATTTGCAATTGCTGCAAAGCCTTTGCAGCCCCGCCTCGGTCACGTCCCATATCGTGGGTGTCGAGTGTTTTTACCATGTGCCAATAGCATTGAGCATAAAATCGGCGCTCCAATTTCTGGCCTTGGTAACGGATATAAGAGGCCGCCCTGAAATCGTCCAATTTTTCTTCATGGTCAGTTTGGCGGGACTTGTATGAACGGAAAGTACGGTAGGTGAGCAGGGCCATGCCACGGGCAGCTTTTAGACCATTTTTTCCCGCATCATCTTTGTCATCTTGCCAAGTGGGGTCAGCCTGAATAGCAAGGCGCTGTGCTTCGTGGGTGCTAATAGCCCAAGCCGTTTCCTTGGCACTTGTCACGAGCAGAGCAATACTTTTTATTTTTTCTTTTTGGAGAAATGCAAATTCCATTACTTGGTGGCCACCACATGAGCCCCCGATGCAGAGTGCTATCTCTTCAATCCTTAAATGTTGTTTTAATAGTTGGTGGCAATTCACCCAATCCCTGATACTAATGAATGGAAAATCAATCCCATACGCTTTTCCAGTTTTTGGAGAAACACTGCGGGGTCCTGTGCTGCCATAACAAGAACCCAACACATTGGCACAAACGACGAAATATTTTTCTGGATCGAACACATTGCCTGTGCCATAAAGTCCTTCCCACCAGTCGGCCACATCGGAATTGGCAGTGAGCGCATGGCATACCCAAATGACGTTGTCTTTGGCAGCATTCAACTTTCCATAGGTATGATAGGCAATGGTCACCTCCGGCAGGGTGGCGCCAGATTCGAGGACAACCGTTTTATCATGGTGATAAAATTGCAGGTCTTCAATGTGGACGGGGATGGTGTAGTTTGTTTTTTTCAAAACTTTTCTGTTGTAAGTCGCATAGGAATTTTTGATTAACGATTAAAGGAATAACGATTAACGATTTTTGATTTTTCCGCACAAATCAAAAATCGTTAATCGTTATTCCTTTAATCGTTAATCAAATACTCTTCAAAAGTGCTCGGTCAATATCCTCCACAATATCATCAATATGCTCCAGGCCAGCGGACACGCGTATCAACCCATTTGTAATACCGACTTCCTGCCTTGCTTCTTCTGTCAATTTTGCATGCGTCGTCGAGGCAGGATGGGTACAGATGGTACGCGTATCGCCTAAGTTGGCGCTCAATGATAAAAGGGAAATAGAATCGAGAAAACGCCGCCCCTGCTCCAAGCCACCTTTTACTTCAAAGGTAACCAACCCGCCCCCTTTTTTCATTTGCTTTTTGGCAATGGCGCAGGAAGGGTGACTATTGAGAAAGGGGTATTTTACATTAAATACTTGTTTATGTTTGGATAAAAAATGTGCTAATGCCAACGCATTTTCGCAATGCCGATCCATGCGCACAGCCAGCGTTTCCAAACTCTTCGATAATACCCAGGCATTGAATGGCGAAAGTGACGGCCCTGTGCTACGACAGAAGTTTTTCACCTCTAAAACCAGTTCATCGTTACCAGCGACTACACCACCAAGTACCCTTCCCTGCCCATCAATGAATTTGGTCGCCGAGTGGGTAATAATATCTGCTCCATATTTTGCTGGCAATTGTAAATAAGGCGTGGCGAAGCAATTGTCCACATTAAATAATAAGTTGTGCGCTTTCGCAAATTGCCCAGCGACCTCCAAATTAATAATATCGAGACCTGGGTTCGAGGGCGTTTCCACTAAAAGCATTTTGGTGTTGGGTTTCAATTTTTCCTCCCATTTTTCAGGGGCATTTGGATCAACAAAATCGGTGCTAATGCCCCATTTTGAAAGGTGTATCGAAATAATATTATAGGTAGAACCAAATAACGCCCGCGACGCCAACACATGGTCGCCCGTTTTTAAAAAAGCCATCAGCGACGCAAAAACGGCCGCCATGCCTGTGGCAGTGGAATGGGCATTTTCCACCCCTTCCAATGCTGCTATTTTTTCTTCAAATTCCCGGCAGGAAGGATTGGTGAAACGGCTGTAAATATTGCCTTCTTGCTCCCCTGCAAATAATGATCGCATCTGCTCTGCATTTTCAAAAACAAAACTGGAGGTTGGGAAAATGGGGGTGCTGTGTTCCCGATGTTGGGTGCGTTCGGTTTGGGTGCGGATGGCCTTTGTCTCGAAATGCATGTTGGTGAATAGTTGATTAGTGATTAGGGGTGTTAAGAGAAATTTGACAAAGAAAAAATCTGACGCTGATTTTTATGATTTCACTGATCTACGCTGGCGAAGCCAGCGGGTTGAACAGTGTAAACCAGCGAAATCATAAAAATCAGCGTCATAAAAATAAAGCCATTCATTTCTCTTAACACCTACCCCTAATTAGTGATCAGTGATTAGTTGGGCTAAAAGCTTAGGTGGTCAAAACGACCATTGCTTCAAAGCCGAAGAGTGGCGACCCTGTTTGTAATATTTAGGTGCTAATTAATTTGGGAAGGGCGAAGATAGAATGGTCAATAATACAAGGACAAGTAGGGGTATTTTTTTAAGTAAATGCTAACATAGGAATGTAGAATTAAGAATGAAAAATGAAAAATGAACACGCATATATTATTCTTCATTTTTCATTCCTCTTTAAATCAAATTTTCGCTGCCAAATAACTCGCCTCCTTGATCGCTTTTTTTGCATCCAATTCAGCGGCTACATTCGCACCGCCAATGAGGTGAACGGTTTTACCTTCGGCCTGCAACTCTTCATACATGGCCCGAAGAGGTTCTTGTCCAGCGCAGATGATGACGTTGTCAACGGGGAGTACCTGTTGTTCTTCTTCATTGATGGTAATGTGCAGCCCAGCATCGTCGACTTTTTCATATTGGACATTGGCCATCATTTTCACCTGCTTCATGGCGAGGCTGGCCTTATGAATCCAACCAGTCGTTTTGCCAAGGCTTTTGCCATGCTTGCCGCCTGAGCGTTTCAGCAAATAAATTTCACGGGGCGATGGTGCTGGTTTGGGTGCAACGGCCAATGAACCTCCGACCGAGTGTTGCATGTCCACACCCCATTCTTCCATGTATTTTTCTTTGTTCAAAGAAGGGGAAACTTCTGCATGGTCATGGGCGAGGAATTCGGCCATGTCGAAGCCAATACCTCCTGCCCCAACGATGGCAACACTTTTCCCTACGGGTTTATTTTTATATAAAATATCCACGTAATCAAGCACTTTGGGGTGGTCGGCACCCTCGAACGTGACCTTTCTTGGAGTGACACCTGTAGCGATGATGATTTCATCAAAATCGCCATTCAACAACATTTCCGTGGTTGCCTTGGTGTTCAGGTGGAGGTGAACGCCTGTGAGTTCAATCTGTCGGTTGTAGTAGCGAATCGTTTCGGCGTAGTCCTCTTTGCCGGGTATCACTTTGGCCATATTGAACTGGCCACCGATCTCTTTTTCCGCTTCATATAAATGCACCTCATGGCCACGCTGTGCCGATAGGGTGGCCATCGCCATGCCAGCGGGGCCAGCACCGACCACGGCCAATTTCTTTTTATTTTTTGTTGGTAAAAAATTCAATTCCGTTTCATGGCAGGCCCGTGCGTTGACGAGGCAAGAACATATCTGTAAGGTGAAGGTGTGGTCGAGGCAGGCTTGGTTGCAGGCGATGCACGTATTAATTTCATCTGCCCTATTTTCAATGGCCTTTAACACCAAATCGGCATCCGCTAAAAATGGACGTGCCATGGAGACCATGTCAGAGCAGCCATCTTGCAAAATCTTTTCGGCCACATCTGGCATATTGATCCTATTGGTCGCAACCAGTGGTACGTTCACCTCGCCCATCAGGCGCTTGGTCACCCATGCGAAGCCGCCGCGGGGAACAACCGTTCCAATGGTTGGTACGCGTGCCTCATGCCAGCCGATGCCTGTATTTATTATCGTTGCGCCTACTTTTTCTATTTCCTTGGCGAGCTGTACAACCTCCTCCCAAGTGCTGCCATTGGGGATCAAGTCGAGCATGGAAAGTCGGAATATGATGATGAAATTTTCACCGACCTTTTCCCTGGTGCGCCTTACTATCTCAATGGCGAATTTGATTCGGTTTTCATAAGAGCCACCCCACTCGTCCGTGCGGTGGTTGGTGTGTTTTACGATAAATTGGTTGATGAGATAACCCTCTGATCCCATGATTTCTACGCCGTCGTATCCTGCTTCTTGTGCCAGTGCAGCACAGTGTACATAGTCTTGGATCGTCCGCTCAATGTCGCCGTGATCCATCTCCCTTGGCTTGAACCGATTGATCGGTGCCTGTATGGGAGAAGGGGCTACCAGTTTCTGGTGGTATGCATATCGGCCTGTATGGAGTATTTGCATACATATTTTACCGCCTTCCCTATGAACCGCCTCCGTGATGACTTTGTGCTTTGCTGCATCTTCTTTACTGGTCATTTCAGATGCACCGAAGCCTACGCCACCTTCCACATTCGGTGCAATGCCGCCCGTTACAATCAACCCGACCTGCCCTCGTGCCCGTTCTGCATAAAAGACAGCCGCCCGTTCGAGGCCACCGGGGGCTTCTTCGAGCATGGTGTGCATGGAGCCCATGAGAACTCTGTTTTTTAATGTGGTGAAGCCGAGGTCGAGGGGGGAGAGTAGTTTATCGTACATGTGTGATTTATTTTTGAGGGGGCAAATGTAATGATGTGAGAGGGTTTGTTGAAATACACTATAATTTACTTCCTTAATGCCTTTTTAATTGTAATTATTTATTTTTGTAAAAACATACACTATGGCGAAAGACGTATTTCACGAACATGTGAAGGAAGCATTAATCAAAGATGGGTGGGAGATTACTGACGATCCATATAGATTGAAACACCTTGAGCAAGGAATGGAAGTTGATTTAGGCGCAGAGAAGGTGATCGCTGCACAAAAAGGCAAAGTGAAAATTGCTGTCGAAATTAAAAGCTTTCTTTCGCATTCAAGGTTTTATGATTTTCATGAAGCATTGGGTCAGTATAAAACTTACAATAGGATAATGAATAAAAAAGATAAGGACAGAAGATTGTTTTTGGCAGTTCCACAAGATGCTTATGAAGATTTTTTTGAATCACCGTTTGGAGAAGAAGCAATTGAAGAAGAAAACCTTTCTATTGTTGTTTTTAATCCAGATACAAAAAATGTAATATCATGGAAAACTTAAAAAAAATGGAAAAACTGGTAGTAGATGTAATCCGAAAATATGCCAGCTATTATGAATCAGCAGATTTGGAAGAATATGAAAAGCAGATGGTTTTTGACCATGAAAACCACCATTATTTTTTAATGGACGTCGGTTGGGACGGTATGAAAAGGATTCATTATTGCCTTTTGCACATAGATATAAAAAATGGCAAAATATGGATACAAAAAGATTTTACCCATGATGGAGTAGCCACCGATTTTATGGAAAAAGGAGTACCCAAAGAAAATATTGTACTCGCTTTTCAGTCGCCTTTTAAACGGCCTTATACCGATTTTGCGACTGCATAAAATTACTTTAAATTAACGATATACCCCTTACTCGGATCAATATCCCCTTTCAGCATATTTGCAAATAAGCCTGCCAAAGACACTTCGTCATTAATATAAGTCAATTCAATCCACTTTTCTACATCTCCGATAAATCCATGCATTGCTTTTCCCAATAATAAATTCGTTTTTTCTGCCCCCCATTCTTTGTATTTATTTTGAATATGTGTGGGTGCAAAAAAGAATTTAGCGACGGGTATTTGTTTAAATGGGTTATATGATTTCCAATCCGTCAATCCAATCAAAGCGGCATGCTTTAAAGCATCGCCGAGCATTTCATAAACATCGTGAATCAATTTAGAGTTGCCTGCAAAATCAACGACAACCGTATTTTTTTTGGATAAATTATTTAATACATTTTCATAAAAAACAACTTTATCGTAATAGTCACTGTTTTTTACAAACTCAATATTTTTATCAGAAGTCAATCCGATTATTTTTTTACGATCTTCTTTTTTGTTTTTATTTAACATAAATGCCAAGCCAAGTGCCGTTTTGGAAGAGGCACTCGTCAGTACAATATTTTCTGCATCAAAAAAATCGTTGTCTTTTAGGAAATAATAAATTAAAAATGCAGTTGCAAATAATGGTTTTATAATAGGCTGAAAATCTTCCTTTTCTTTTTGGTAGCCGGGATCTGCTGCATTGCGGATGTAAAAATTATAAATAGGCGCCAACCCTGCCCGGTGTTCTGATACATCGAAGAAACCATGCGGTTTAACATTCCCCGGTTTTATTTTTAAATAATCACTCATGGGGAAATAACCATAGCAGCGTTCGCCTATTTCCACTTCCGTAGTTTGGGAAGCTATCACTTCTGCAAAACCCCACACGGGTACAATGCCCCACGGTGCTTCTGCGGGAAAAAATTCCCAATATTTTACCTGCTCACCGACGACGGCATAAGTAATATTATTGGAAGTAAAAGCGTATTTATCAATTTTAAATAGAATTTCGCCTTCTTCTAATTGAGGCAGAGGGCTTTCCGCAAAAGTGGTTTTAAATAAATTCGTTTTTTCAACGAGGAAATCTTTTTTTACTGTCGGGAACATAATGAGTGTTTTTTATTTTATTAGTAACTGTTAAAAAATAAGTCGCCGATTTTGTACCCTACACCTTATAGGTTTTGGAAACCTATAAGGTGTGGCGTCAGGAAGTTATTTTTTTTACCATTTCTCAATTAAATAGTTTTAATTTGGCATTTTAAAGTCAGCACAAACTTATCATTCTTTATACAACCATCACAATGAGGGCATCATTAAACAAAAAAGAATTTCTGACCCAACAAGTACCCGAATTATTAAAAAACTTAAAAGCGGACACCGAACCCGCCTTTGGTTTGATGACCCCGCAGCATATGATCGAGCATCTGACCTTAGTGGTCAAGACGAGTATCAAGCGCTATGGTGAGCCGGAGGCCGAACCATCGAAGCGGCAATTGGGCTTTAAAAGATTTATAGATAAAGGGGCCATATTGCAGCACCGCCCCAGCGATAAAACAAAAGCGGATTTACCAAAATTAAAATATAGTTCATTGGAAGAAGCAGCGGCACAAATTTCTGTGGCTGTCAATCGTTTTTACGATCATTTTGAAAACAACCCCGGTTTTAAAGCTTACTCCCCTTTCATGGGTGAATTGACTTTTGAAGAACTGGAATTGTTCCATTACCAGCATTACCGTTACCATTTATGGCAGTTTGGATTGTTGGCGTCTTATCCTTGATGTAAAGGTGTCAGAGGGCAGGTTTCCCTACCAGACTCCTATCTCCTGACACTTAAAAAGTGAGTAAATACGCTAAATAAATAAACAGTGCTTGAAAGGGCAACCGGATGAGCGTCGGTACAACGTGCTTGCCTTTTTTGAGGGATTTTTGAAAATGGTAAACGTTGGCAGGAAAGACGGCAATCAATAAAGCGATCATCCCCCAGGCGGCATATATTTTAGTTGTGGGAATGAGTATTCCAATAGCGAGTATTATTTCAATTATTCCGACAATAATATTTACAGTATCAGGTGCGGGCACCCACGGCGGGGTTATTTTTAAAAAGAATTTTGGGTTGCGGAAATGGGAAATGCCTGCAAGCAAAAATAAAGCAGCGAGGAATATTTGAATAGCGAGTTTTAATTGCATTATAATACGGAATAAATTGCGGCTGTCTTAAAAGTAAACAATTAGGAATAGCATCAAATAAAATATGGCCACAAAGACGCAAAGGCTGCAAGAACAAAACACAATCGTCGTGTCTTTGCGACTTCGTGGCAAATATGTTAAGTCAAATTTTCTACTGGGATTTTTTATATACCCTAAATTGAAAATCACTTACGCAAACGATTTCAAATTTTTAATAAACCCATCAATGCCTGCGGCTTTCATTTCCTTTTGCAAATTGGTCGCATCCCTTTTATTCGGAAATGCCCCAACGATGACTTTATAAACCGTTCTCCCATTTAATTCATTAATGTTTATGACTATCGTTTCGGCAAATTGTTTTTGTAGTTTTTCTGCAGCGATCAGTACATTGCCATATTCGGCAAAAACGCCCATTTGTACGCCATAACCTTTGGGTTGCTGCTTTTCTACATAAAAACGGAAAAGTCCCTCCCCTTTTGATATGTTTTCTTCCACTTGGGTCGGCGGCGGAGTGGCCGTACCTGATGTGCCATCCTTTCGGCGTTTGGCTTCCGCTACTGCTTTGTCGGCGTTCACCCGGCCATAGCCATATTTGCGGGAGTGGCCATTTACATATTCACTTGGTGAACCTATTTTGTCGGCAGTGTTTTGTAAGATTTCTTTCACTTCTCTCGCCGTTAAATTAGGATTGACTGAAAGCATTAATGCGCAAATGCCTGCTACGATGGGCGTTGCCCCACTTGTACCCCCAAAATGCTTGTACAACCCTGGCCTGTCAATGCCATCGGCCCAATAGCGCCAAACGCCTTCACCCCGCATACTTGTACCAGGGTCCCAATTGGCACGGGCAGCGACGAGCGGCCAATCGCCATTCGACGGCGCGCAGACCGACACTTCCATCCCTTGGTTGGAATAACTGGAATAACGGTCTTTACTGTCGCTGGCAGCAACACAGATCACGTCGGGGTGAGCGCTATAAAAGTTGACATAATCATATCCTTCGTTTCCAGCGGCGTATAAAATGACGCAGCCTTTTCCCTTGCGCCCTTCCCGGGCAGCTTTGGCAATGGCCTGCTCTTTCAAAGAATTGAGCTGGTAGCCATGATTGGTCGTTCCCCAACTGCAACTGATCACATCTGCCCCGTTTTTTACACAATAATCGAACATCCGTTCAGTGGCACGGGTGCTGTACGATGTTCCGCTCACCGGCATGAACTTGGCCTTGGGGGCTACCCCCACCATGCCACTGCCGTCGGAAGAAGCCACAGCCAGGCTCGCACAGGGTGTCCCGTGCGTAAAAGAGGAGTCTTGTGTAATACGATCAGATTGCGTCCATAGATCATATGGGCGGTAAATTTTATTTTTTAAATCGGGGTGGCTTACATCGAAGCCATTGTCAATGACAGCAACGACGACTTTTGCAGAACCTAAATTGCCCATGCGCTGCCAGGCATTAACCACTTTTGCATCAGCGCCTGCGACTGTCCGGTGTCCTGCTATGTCAATAAAGCCATCATTTTTTAAATGCCATTCTTCGGAAATATAGCGGTCGGAGGGGAGGGTGAGGTCATACTCTTCGAGCAACATGTCAAGATCGGGTTCTGCGACTTTGACCAATGATGCTTGCTGGAGCAGGCTGGCCACTTTGATAGGGTTTTTGGAATTGGAGGTCACTTTGGCAATGAGCTGGTCGTCGGCCCTTCTTTCCACCAATTCCAATTTGAATTCATCCAGCACGAGCAATTGCTCCTCGTGATCCACTTCGGGCTGGAAAATTATAATGATCTCGCCTGTGGGCACCATAGGTTTATTGCTGCCTTCTGCATAATAAACATGGGTGCCGAGTTCAACCTCCCGCTTTCCCCTTACTTCATCCAACTTGTCATCAAGGGAAGCATCTTTTTTGTTGAGGGAGACCACCTTGAAGCCTCCGAGGTTGGGCAGGTGGCTCTTTTTTACATAGTCGGCTTTTTCAATATTCTTTTTGGAGGTGGTTTTCAGGCCGACGAGGCTTTTGCTTTTTTTGAGGACGAGTTCGCCCTTTCCACTTTTGATTTTGTATTTGCTCATAATGCTATTGTCTTTGGTAAATTGACTGGGTAACGAAGGAAAAATAAATCGAAGGATTTATTTTTAAGAACCCAAGCCTTGAGGGGGTTGGGATTCCAAAATATACATTTATTTTTTCATCGGTACTTGGAGAAAACAGGGAGGCTTGGATTCAAGGCACAGGGTTTGAATATAGTGCTGAAAAGAAAGGCCTTTGTTTCAACGCCGAAAATTACTAAAGTTGTTGGAGGTTGTAGAAACGTTAGTCATTATTGTTTGAAAAATATGATTTCCACCCTTGCCCAACAAAGCATAAAAAAAACAACTTCATGTATCGGGAAGGATTTTGTTAAATTTGCCCTTTAAAATGGCCAAATCGTTTGAATGGCGCTTAATATCCAAAACATAGCACCCATCCAGGACTTGACGGACGAAGAGCTGGTGGCGAAGTTTGCGAAGACAAAAAAGCAAACATACTTTGAGGAATTGTACCGACGGTACATCCACCTATCCTACGGAGTTTGCCTCAAATTGATGAAAAACGAAGAGGATAGTAGGGACATCGTGTCCGAGGTCTTCAAAATCCTGTACACGAAATTGCCCACCGCCAACGTCCAGTCTTTCAAGGCGTATGTTTATGCCGTTTCGAGGAACGAGTGCATCGCCAAGCTGCGCCAGCGGAAGAGCGAAAGGAAAAAACACGAGGAATGGCAAAAAACGGAAATTACACATAACGATTTTATGGAAAACGAGGGGCTGCTCGCTCTTGACAACGTTGGCCCTTCCAAAGAAAAATTAGTGGAAGACGCAGTCGCCAATTTGGGCGACGACCAACGCACCTGCATCCACCTGTTTTTCTACGACAATAAGAGTTACAAAGAGATAGCGTCCCAGACTGGTTACTCCGAAAAACAAGTCAAAAGCTTTTTACAAAATGGCAAACGCAATCTGAGGATTGCCCTGGAAAAAAAAATGAGAAAACTATCGGCTTGATAGTGCAACGAATGAATGCAAACTACTTTAATTGGCTATTAGCTTTTGGCAATTGGCCGTTAGCCAACATCCAAAAGCTGGCAGCCTACAGCTAACTTTACCCTACCGCACACATTAAGAAGACAAAAAATCATTCTTGTACTTGATTCCAAAAAACATGTCATCAATGAACCGAAATATACTCAACGACCTCCTCAACACCCAGGGTCATTTCAATGAGGATGAGCTGAACGCTTATCTGAGCGGAAATGCTCCAGCCGACTTGCGGCACAAAGTCGAGAACTCGATGCTTGACGATCCGCTTTTTTCAGATGCGGTGGAAGGTTATCAGGAAATGGGGATGTCGGCTGTACCAGCTTTAGAAGATTTTTCCGAATTTAAAAAAAAGCTCCCAGCCCTCGAAGAGGGGGCTAAAGTTATCCGTCTCACCCCTGCTCAGAAGTTTTTGCGAATAGCAGCGGTGGCGGCAGTTTTATTGTTGGGCATTATAGGTTATAACACCCTCCAGTCTCCAACGCCCGATTCTTTATATTCCGATTTTTATACCCATTATGAAAATGACATTTCCCTCACCAGACGCGGTGAAGATGATGGACTGAATAAAGATTTTAAAAAAGCGCTCGGACAATATGCTGTTGGTGAATTTTCATCGGCTATGCCGAGTTTCGAAAAAGCTTTAGCTGCCGAACCAAATAACGATGCTGCCCATTTTTTTGCTGGCATGGCTTATATGGAATTGAACAGGTATAAAGATGCTATTCAACATTTGGACATTGCTCAAAAAGGAAAAAGCACCTATGCCCAAAAAGCTTATTGGTATTCCATTTTAGCGACTTTAAAATCCGGCGACGTTGAAAATGCCAAAAACATGTTGGAGGGTTTTGTAAAAACATCAAGGTATAAAAATGAAGATGCGAAAAAGTTATTGAATAAATTTTAGGGTTGTTTTTAAAAAAATAAAAAAGGTCAGCAAGTTATTTTGCTGACCCTTTTTTATTGGTTAATATTTGTTTTTTTCTTTCCTTATAAAAGTACCATTAGGCAAACATGTCCATTTCCATTATTAAAATCAAAAAAATATTCCCTGGCAATAAACCCAAAAACAACCATTTTAAATTTGTAACTAATATTGTTTCCCTGATGGAATAATCAGCTTTGTCAAACACTTCTTCACCAAGTGCTGTAAGATCTTCCGTAGTAAATCGCTTTGGATCAAATGAGTTGATTAATTCTGCAATAGGAACTCTATCCAATTGTTTTCTGACAAATCGCTGCACCCATTTTGGAAGTTTTTCAATGTGGTTATTTAGAATTACGGACAATTCAAGGTAGGCTGCAAGTTGCTGTGTTTTTTCGGTGGCGGGTTTTACATTTCCTTTCATATAATCAGCTGCTTTTTTTACTGCCAATATACACCCCTCCCGAACGAGATCTTTATATTCCTCATACAATGCCTTTAACGTTTTTATCCATCCATATCTGTAAGTGGGATAAATATATGCTCCAGGCATGACGATGGCAAATACCAGAGCAAGCCATGCAAGGTCTTTCCAAGCCATGCTTTGTTGCGAAATCATCTGCGACACTTTGATAAAAAAATATGTTCCATTTAGCACAGTAGCAAAAAGCATGATAATAGCCGCAGGTACGAAGCCAGCATTGAAAATCGGAGCAGGTATTTTTAACTTTAGTTCTTCTTGTGTTTTGGACATCATTTGAATGGAGTTGAAATTTATTTGCTAATATGGATGCCAAAGCTACCCTTTAACAAAGTTTTCTATCCATATCGGCAGTCCATTTTCCATGATCTTTATAAAATAAATTCCGCTTGGTAAATGGGAGACCCCAAATGAATGGTTCAGCGCCCCGTTGCCTATTTTATTCATCATTATTTCTTTGCCGTTGGTATCGAATAATTCTAATGAAGTATTGGGTTTGATTGGTGCTGAAAACTCAATGTTTAATTCCCTTGAAGTCGGGTTTGGGAATAACTTAGCCTCGATTAAATTGATATGGTCATCAACACCAACATCTGGATTATTGCCACATTGTTTCAGATCGAAAAACGCTGATTTATTACAAGAGCCACATGAAATGTTCAGCTCGAAAGGCCCGAATAGATGCGGCGGAATAACAATAGAAGGGCTCGATTCATTAAGTATAATGTTCCCGTTGTCTAACCATTGGTAAATACAGTTTGTCCCTGCAGGGGGATTCAAAACAACCCCTGTTAATGTCACCAAATCCTCCTTGCAACGAAAACATGGGCCAGTCAATATAACCTCCATCGGAGGGGCAACCTGAACTACCTCCGATTTCTGTGATTGCTCAGGGCAGCAATTATCCTGAATGACAACATAATAGTTTCCCGCTATTTCGTCAGAAGGTGCTGAATGAATATATGTAACAGGGGAAGAATTTTGCACCACGGATTGAATAAGGTTTCCATCCTTGTACCATGAGATGGTATAGTCACAATTGCCACCAACTACACTGTAATCCGGCATAAAGTCAACTTGCATGGCGACCCCCGAAGGGTCACAGATCGGGTCGTGAGATGCCGAAAAGTTTGTTATAGATAAAGGATCATTTACTATGATAAGCAGGTCTAAAAAATCAGATTGGCATACCCCATTTGTTTTCTCCACGAAAAAATGAGTATCCTCATAAAGCCGATTGGTGATGTATTCAGAGTTCATATCTCCATTGCCCGGCAACAAGACATTGCCTGTCGATGTTGAAGAAAATGACCATTCCCATTTACTCGGTGTACCTGCACATTCAGGAGTATATGTCAAACGGGCATCTTCCCCCGGGCAAAATGGATGTGGTTCTAAAGGGTCCATCACCAAAGTACCCAAAGGGGCATCATCATTATAGAGGCGAATGGTAGCAGAACAACTTTCAATCCCGCACGGACTGGTTATTTCTGCCCTGTAAATATAGTCCTGCCAACATTCTGTCTGAGGAGCTGTAAACGTCAAAGAAGGAGGTTGATAAGTAACGCCTGTTTCACCAACAATTGGCCCGTTCGCATCGAACCATTGTATTTCATAAGTGCAATCTGGGTCATCTGGGTTTAAACTGATAATAAGAGGGGCTGGTGTAATGGCATTGCCCAAATAACAATATTCTTGACCACTAAGTGAACAGCCTATTGGTTCGCATAAAGTAATAGTCGCTTCGTTGGAGGTAAGCATCCTACATGGCCCAGCCGCACTGCCCAGAAAAACTTCTGCATATACGCAAATGTCATTCGTATGGAAAATAGGTTCTAAAACCAGTGGGTCACAGCTGTTGGTAATTTGAAATGGCCTGCCCCAATCAGTTGGTGGACACGGGGCATCTGCGACATACCATCTGACTTGTTGGACATCAGGTAGGCTGGAGCAATTTACAAGAGGCAATTGAAGCAAAGAACTGTTCTTGCAAACCTCTACATTTTCAATAAAAACCTCTTTACAACAGGGCGTTTCTAAAACTGTAGGCAGAGTACACTCAACTTCTTCATTGGAACAGTTACAGGTCAAATGGACATTTATGGTTATTGTATTTGGTATAGGTGGAATTACGGTGCAGGCAGTCCCTGTTATAGTGGCTTGGCCATTGTTCCATACAACATTCACGGTACTTTGATCTATTGATACCATGTTCTGGTCGGTGGACAATTGTACGTTGCAATCAGTATCTACAGCACCAGTTAGATTATTGACCAGAATGGTGAAATCATATTTATCATCTTCAGCCGAACATTCGAGCGAATTGCTGGCAACTGCCCCACATTCACAATTAACTGTAACAGGGGTAGTGCATTGCGATTCATTGCCATGGTCATCAATTGCTGTGCAAATAACATTGGTAGTTCCACATAGGTAAAAACTATTTGAGGAAATATTAATACAGTCAACTGAGGCTACTGAGCAATTATCAGATGCTGGGGGAGTGGTTACCAATATGAATGCTCCACCCTCGCAAGCAGGTACAGTTTCATTAATGGCAGGGGGGCAGTTGATCACAGGTGGTTCATTATCCACAACTGTTACTTCAGTCGTACACTCAACGGATATGTTTCCAGATTGATCTGTCGCAGAGCATGTGATTGTATGGATTCCTAAATTCAACACATGTACGGACTGGCAGTTGAGAGCAGGATTAGGGTCGCAATTGTCAGGAGTGCCATAAGGAATCGTCACGGTGGCAAAGCATTCGCCCGGGTCAGTACCAACCGTCAAATCAGTAGGACATAACATGCCGGGCGGCTGATCATCTTGTACCATTATCGTATCTTGAAAAGAGGCCGTGCATCCAGTTGCGTCAATAACCGATAGGCAAACAGGATAACTACCATTTGTCAGGAAATTCCATACAGGGCTTTGACCAGTAACATCTACAGAGCCATCGCATTTAATATCCCATTCAAAAATGAAAGGGGGGCTGCCCGTTGCATTTCCTTGCAACTGAACCATGAAGCAGTCTGACGACCATGTAAAAGCAGCAGAACAGGTAATGGAGTCACACGAAAAATTACAATTGTATCCGGGCGGCAAAAATTCACAATTAAGTGTATCAGCTATTTCGTCATTTGAAAAAACTGTAATACTATCAATATCTTGATTACTGATCAACATATTAAAATAATGGCCTGGGAAATCTTCTGTGCAAGTGGATGAATATTCCAGATCAAAAGACCCCAATAAAATATCATATCCACCAAAATTACCACCCTGATATAAACGGGCATCTGCAAAAAAAATCCGGTCATGGACAGGTGTCACCGATATATGTGGATTGGAAAGGCCCATTGCAGAAGTATTAATATATCGCTCGTATTCGATAGTTGGTGTAATATTAGGGTTGGCAATATTGTATTTTATTTTATGAACTATGTGGTTATCGGGAAAGATAGATTTTGATAAACCAACAGTATAAATATTCCCATTTACATCAATTCCCATTTCTTTGAAATCAATAACATCGGGCAATTGGACATTGGTAATATGATTAAAATCCATAGGACCAACAATGACAATCAACGCTTCATCAGGACCAAAATTAGTGCCCACTAGAGCAATGTTACCATCCAATAATTCAACCGCATCATAAAAATCAATTTTTGGATTTGGAAAATCATCCTGATAAAATTTTCCTCTTACAAATCCACCATTCGAGCCACTTACTTTAACTAAAACACCATCGTTGTTAGCTGTGCCATTTCCTATTAGCAGTAAATGGCCGTCAGTAACGTCCAGCATCCCTCGGTGGTTTTCCAGTTCTGATACTGCTCCGGAAGGGTCAAAATAATCATAATGTCGAATCCAGTTAGTGTTAAAGTTTTCATCTATGTTCACCAGAACAGTAATGTCATGAGTTGAATTTAAAGCAATACTTTTTTGCCCTAAAATATAAAACGGGAAATTTGGGTTGAGGGGAGCTTTGTGTTTGAGGATGCGCTGAAAGTTTTCTCGGCCAGTTTGGTTAAATAATTTTTTGTCAACTAAATTTCCAGTATCATCTATTTTTAAAATAACAGACTGATTGTCCAGAATAACACCACCAGAAAAAATAGGATCAGTCCTTCCAACCAATAGGAATTCATCAGTCAGTGGATTATGTTCAAAGTCACTAATGACAGTTGCAATATCCAATTCTTTTTCCCAAACCACCGTTCCATTGGTGATGTCAAACTTTGAGAATGTAGTATAAGGTAAACCATTGATTTCCTTTGTACCAACGATGTACAATCCGTCGTCAAACGTTTTGATCCGGCTTGGGCGATTATTCGCCATGTCGCCGTATATTTTCGGGAAAAGACTGGGCGGCGTGTAGTCACATTCAGTAAAAATTTCAGTATGTACCCGACAAGAAAGAACAGTGGTGACTGGCCCACTCAAAGTTGTTCTTGGAGTTATAATTCTGTGTGAATTTGCGGGATTGGCTAAGCAAAAAGTACCTATTCCCATGTAGGCACCAAGTGATTCAGATGTCACAAGGTTAGTTGAGGATGTAAATATGGCCTCATCTAATGTGGCGTTAATATTTACGGAAATATTGTTTAATGCAGAGCCTGCATTGATTATTTGCCCTATTATATTTTGATGGTAACCAGTGTTAACTTCGACTGTTCGATAATCCAAGCCTTCGCATAAAGACGCTGGTTCAAATTTTATTAAAATCTCATGGCAGCAATCCCCAGCCGGTTCAATTTTTATAGAACAGTTGCAATCAATTTCAGGCTGGCAAAATGCTTCCATAAAACAACCCCAGATGAAAATAAAAAATATGCTTAGAAATATCTTTTTCATATTATTTGATTTTAAGGTTTTTCACAAGGTTTGATAAATGTGGAAGCGGAAGCGGTACAGCCCGTCGCACTGTCCGTGATGACCACTTCATAAGTTGAACCATTGGCAGGAGGAGTATCAGTAATCGTACAACTCGTCGTTGCATTCGACACCCCATCAATGAACCACTGATAGGAAAAACCACTGTTGTCCCCACAGGTAGAACTTGACATGCAAGCACTTAAAGTGATTGGCTCGTCAAGACATGCACAGTCATTGGATGTCAATGGACAAGTGATAACGGGCTGAATTTCACAGACCTGAAGGCAAAATTTTGGCGACTCTACTACTTGGCAGCCATTCGATTCTTCCAGCCAATAACAGGCATTTTGCGTGGCATTGTAGGAAGTACCTGTTCCTACATCCAATCCATTGCAAAGCCAAGTGTAGCTATTGTCCGCAATGGGAGCATTTACAGAAAGGTTTACAGGAAGGTTTTCTATGCATTCTTGGTTTATACCTGTGATGGAATTTGGTTGAGGTGCAGCTTTTAGCTGAATTTCCACTTTTTCACTAAAACAAGGTTCGCAACCAGATGGATTGGATAATGGATTGCACTGAATGCGGTAAAAAATCGAAGTTGCACCAGTGGGCCACTGGCTAGATGGTAAAATATTGGTGTTCTGTTGCGAATTACCGAAACCAACGTTTGTCCAATTAATCTCATCGAATGAATATTGCCATTGTGGGGTGCAAAACTGGAACGGATCGTTTGGATCAATGGCGAGGGAAGCATCATTGCCCGGACAGATTTCATAAACCAAATGTGGGGTGTTTGAAACCAAAGTCAAATTGTCCGGAGTTGGTAAAGCCATAATAGACCCGCAAACTGGCTCTGGGTCAACATTCAAGCAGGCTGAAAATGTAGCCGATTTTCCACCACAATTAGTAACCTTAGCCTCAAAGCAAAAATTGGAAGGTGCAGTTACAGCAGGTGCAGTGAATGAGTGATTGATGCACGTTTGATCTAAAAATCCGAGTGAGTTGCCATTGAAATACCATTCTATATCTACCTCTTCCCCTGGGATAGTAACAAATAAGTCAGCCGAATTCAGGCAAGCCGTTACATCTACCTGTTCGCCTTCGCATAAGGGGTCATCTGGAGTCAATTGAATAAATGCAGGGCCAATGGGACAGCATATTTTCAAATCATAATCCTCACTTAACTGTTCACATATTTCTCCAGATGCGGCATCCATGACCGTACTCACTGCCCTGAATTTTCGTCTGACAAAACCATCAGCACTATTGCTGCAATCAAGGGTAAGGTTGCCCGAAGGCACTGCGAAACAGGAGCCATTGAAAGGTGTGTTGGATAAAGGCAGCCAGCCGTTACCGTCGTTGTATTCCCAACCGTAGCTTACGTTGGGCAAATTAGGCAGCGTTTCCCCATCTTGGTACAGGCAAAAGTGGGCAGGGTCGCCGTTGCATATCTCAATTAAAGGTATAATGCGGTTTGGATAATCACTAATTTGTAGTTCAATATTGTTCAAATTAGGGTAAATCAAGCCAGTATTTCCAGAACAGTCAAAATTGCTGGTGTTACCTGTCAAGGTAAAATTGTTCAATATACCATCATTGCCATTTCCCGTTACATCTATTGCTTGCATGATAGGAGGGTTGGAATTGTCCATTCCTGGATTACCTTGATCTAAACGCCAATAAAGTAGCAAACCTGATGTTGAATTATTGGGGAGGCATTGTTTGTACTCATTAATCTCTGAGGGAGTCCTATCCACATCCCATATCCGAAACTCATCAAGTTTGCCTCGCCAATATTCACCTGTTAAAACAGATTTTGCTCCCAAAAAAATGAATGGTGCCAAATTGGCCAACCCTGGAGATGCGGGGATAGTTAAAAATGAAGCACCATCCAGTAATACAGTTGTATTTGCACCATCATAAATGACAGAGACACAATGCCAATTTCCATCCCTGATATTAGGATCGGGGCCAGCCACAGGCCGCTGCCAAGTCCCATCATAAAACCGCAAAAAGCCACTGCTATCTGCCAAGGCCAAGTTGTCCCAACCAATAATTCGATGAAATTGGTCAGTGCTTGTATTATTTGATAAAAACCAAATTTCTATGGTGAAATTAGAACCTGATATAAGAGGATTGGCTACCTCAATATAATTATCCACCCCATTGAAATCAAGGCAACGGTTTTCGCATTGGGCATGGGCATTATTTACCTGAATAAATAAAAAAATAAACAAGGGAAAAAGTAGTCGTATATATCTCATAAATGAGGGGATTTATAAAAGTAACAAGTACTTCCTATTAAAAGACACTAACCAAGTGCCTATTAATTTCGGGATTAAAGCAAAAAAATATCTTGAAAATAGTTGGTAAGAAAACCAGCTATGCATAAATGCATTTCAAGTTTTAGGTAATAATTAGTGAAGCTAAATTAAATTCAAATCAATCCTGCACCAACTCCAAAACCTTAAACGGCACTCCTTATCCAACCATCGATACACCTCATTCAATAAACGGTTTTCACAACACAAACAACCCGTTCCTCCCCGTCAAAACATCCAAAAACCCTTGCCGCTTACGCCGAGACACAGGCACTTTCACACCATCTGTCATGACTATAGAACCTTCCCGATCATAACGTTGGATGTGAGTTAGGTTGACGAGGTGGGATTTATGCGGCAAGTAAAAACCATATTCTTCCAACAGCTTTTTGAATTCGCCCATGTTATAGGAACTGATGATGTTCTTGCGGTTGCGGATCACCACTTTGGTGCAGCCTTTCATCCCTTCACAACGGATGATATCTTTAGTGGGGATGAATTCGATGCCTGTGGTGGTCGGGATGCCAACGCGGTTGTCTTGTTGGCCAGGATGGGTAAGGTTATGGATCAGTTGGTGATAGCGATCAAAAGCGGCTTTTTGTTGGATGCGCTTGGCGGCTTGGTTGACGGCACGGATGAGGTCGCTTTCCCGGATCGGTTTTACGATATAACCAATGGCGCAGAACTTGATGGCGTCAATGGCATAGTCATCAAAGCCAGTGACGAAGATAATTTCAAAATCAATGGAAGGCAGGCGACGCAGCAGGTCGAAGCCACTTTCTTCTGGCATAGCGACGTCGAGGAAAACCAGTTCGGGCCGCTGGTTTAGGAGAAGGGGATAGGCTTCTTTTGCATTGGAAGCAGTGCCAATAATGTTAATATCAGGGCAAAATTCCACCAATAAACTATAGAGCAATTTAGTGGCTTTGGGTTCGTCGTCAATCAGGAAGGCATTCATATTTATTTGTTTTAGGGTTTGGAAATTTTTATCATCCGTTTACAAATAGCATGTCTTTATTTCAATATTCATTATGATAAAGGAGTAGTATTTTTATTCCCAATTAATTAGTTTCCCACGTTTTTTTACTCCAATTTATTTATTAATCAATATTCGATAATTGAATGATTACTCTTGTTCCGGTTTCATCAGATAACGGATCAATGTCTTCTACCCCTACTTTGATTTTCAAGTCCTCCGCTTTTTGCAATACAGATAACCTTTCCTCAATGATTTGCATCCCCCTCGATTTATAATTTTTTAGCGACCGTTTTTTTATTTCGGCTGCTTTTTTTCTCCCAACGCCATTATCTTCAATGATGCAGATCAATCCATTTTTAAATGGTTCTAATTTTATTTTTAATAATCCTTTTTCCTTTTTGTGAAACAAACCGTGATTAACCGCATTTTCCACATAAGGTTGAAAAAGGACGGATGGGATATAAATAGTTCCCATTTCCAAATTGGGGTCAATGTCGTATTCCACTTTGAACTTATCTTCAAAGCGCATTAATTCCAGTTCCACATATAATTTGATCAATTCCAATTCCTCCGCCAACGATACGTATTTATTTTTCGACGACTCTAAAAACAACCGCATGAGGTGGCCGAATTTTGTCAAGTACTCATTGGCAGATCGGACGTCGTTGCTGCGAATAAAATATTGGATGGCCCCTAATGAATTAAACACAAAATGCGGGTTCATCTGCGACTGTAATGCCTGTAATTCCAGCTCGGCAAATTGCCGTTCTATTTTTGTTTTTTCCCGTATGCGGTTGACTCTAAATCTATAAATGGAATAAATAACGGCTGCTATTCCAAGCAATATTAAAAACCGAAACCAACCCGTTTCCCACCAAGGTTTGTTGATTGTTATCTTTTGCGTTTTTATTATTTCACTGCTGCGCCCTTCTATATCAATTGCTTTTACCTGAAAATGGTAATCACCCGGCGGTAAATTTGCGTACCGCACATTGCGGTTGTTGGTTGTTTGCCAATTTTCATCTGCATTGATTAATTGATATTGGTACGTTATGTTTTTAAAACTTTTAAAGGAAAGTGCTGTGAATTCAATTTCCAATTCATTTTTAAAATACGGTAATTTTAATTCCTTGTCCGATGGCCTTTTTTCACCATTTATTTTTATGGAAGTGATATAAGTATTGGGAACACTTTCATCTTTGTGTTTTAATTCTCGGTCAATTTGTGTCAAACCATTATCGGTAGCGGCATAAATATAATTTTTATTAACAAACACATCGTTGACTTCGGAGGAGGCAAGGCCATCATTCACTGTAAATGTTTTTAACAATGAATCTTTTTTTTCTTTTCGGTTAAACAGTATTTTTTTTAGCCCTTTATTGGTGGCTACCCATAAGGTGTCTTTTTCGACGAATAACCTTGGGACAATATCCCCTGATGTGTTTTCGATAGGTATGACCTCTCCGTTTTTATAGCCATATACACCAAAGCCATCTGTGCCTGTCCATAATGTATTTTTTTTGCCGGGTTGCAGGGTGAATATTTTTTTGGACAATAAAAAATGTTTATTTGAATGGTCAGTTAAAGTGCCTTTATATGCTTTTAACCCATTTCCCATGCCCAGCCAAATGGTGCCATCTGAGGTTGCAGTAATGGCATTGGTTCTGCCATGGTGGATTACTTTTTGTTCAATGCTATTGTCGTTGTTAAACGACAATTTATTTGCGGATGAATTATTGGCATAAAGCAGTTGGGAATTTTTATTGTCCCAGAAAATGCTTTTAAGGGCTGCTGTTAAAGCATGTTCATTATGTTTTTGGTCGATTGCGTTGTACCTCCTTGAGTTTTCATCAAATTTAATTTTATACTCATTTATAAAGCGTTTAATTTTACCTTCTTTATAGAGCATTAAATCTAAATCCCCACCAATTAACAATTTACTTCGGTCAATTATTGAGAATTCCCGAACCTTTCCCAAAGGTAAAGCTGCTGAGCTGATGATCTTCTTTTTTCCATGGTGAAGTTGATAGACAACGCCCTTTTCTGTACCCCAATAAACTTTGCCCTCATTGCCTATTGCCCGCACTATTTTCTCGTTTGAATTATTGCGCTCAAAATAGCTGAGTGCGTTTCTTGCCTGCTGCGTCAATATAAAAACACCATTGCCCCTTGTAGCAACCCAGATATTTCCTTCCCGATCTTTAAAAATCCGACCTATAGAATGGTCGGTGGCCATCTTTTTATCATAAAAAGTATCCAGTAGCTTATCCAGCTGTTCATTGAATATGACCATCCCCATTCCTTTGTTTTGAGAGTCATAAGTTAATATTTGTATTTGGTCCGAAAGCACTAATGAATTTTGGCAACTAAATTCTTCTTGAAAATAGTTCCCCAATAATTGTTTTTTATAGGTGTTCTTTTTTCTGTCCCAATACCAGATACCTTGACAATAACTCATATAAAAGCCATTATTTGTTATATAAATTCTATTTGTAAAGTCAACTAGTTTTGTAGCATAGGTAATATAGTCTTTATAAATGTCTGAAAATCTGGAATTGAGTATTCCTCCAGAATGGCCATATTCATAAATTTGGTTTTCTGTTAAAACAAAATACCCCTCAGGGTTTAGGAAAGTGTGTGATTCATTGGGCAATCCCATTTGCGTATTATCAAACATAGATCTTTCCGTCATTGCCAAATAAGCATTTATATTGATCTGGTAAAAAGAATCTGCCGCAACAAATCCTAAATAATTATGCGGAGAAGATTGAGCTATTAAATGTACCCATGTTGTATCATTTTGGATTAAAACAAACCTAACAGCTAATGTATTATCAATATCGTGTTTTACTTGATATACTGAATCCTTAAAAATATAAGCCAACCCCTTGCTAAAAGTCATTACCCATATCCGCCCCTGCTCGTCCTCCCGCAACTCCCACACATCATTGGAAGGCAATCCATCTTGCACAGTGAAGTTTTTAAAAGAATAACCATCGAATTTGGAAACGCCTTTTTCGGTAAAAACCCAGATATAGCCTTTTTGGTCTTGGATGCAACCGTAAGTGGAATTGGTGGGCAGGCCGTCCTCTACCGTGTATTGGACATAGTGGTGTTCTTGTGCAGTAAGGGAGTTTAACAGAAAAATTAAAAATATAAAAAGAATGGATCGGGGTGTCATTGGTGTTTATTCAAGGTTAATTGTTCTAATTTCAGGTAAATTTATACAAAAAATACTTGTAGTAGCCTATTGCTAAAAAAAGAACTGAACACCATGTTTGGTTATATTCCTAACAGGCTCAAGGAAAACGAATACAAAGAAATAAAACCATAAAAGCCTCCGACCTCAATCCTTGGAATAAAGCCATTCCTATCAGTTATATTTTATTCCATATTTTCCCCAACAGGTTTTACCTTAATATCATCACATTCCCCTTTTTGGTAAATTCCATCCCATTAAAACAATCGGCCCGTAAATAAAAGCCATAAACATCGGGAGCCAGCCGTTCACTTTTATATATGCCATCCCAGCCTGTATTTTTATCGGTAGTCCTAAAAACCAATTCGCCCCAGCGGTTGTAAATGGACAGCTCCATATTTTCAATTATTTTACTGCGGACAAAAAGCACGTCGTTGCTGCCATCGCCATTTGGGGTAAAGGCGTTGGGAAGAAATATATTTGGCTCGTCGCAATCGGGATTTAATACGAAAATAGTATGCATCCTTTCAGCTATGCAACCATATTCATTGGAAATAATTAAAGTATATTCAGTCGTCTCTAAAGGTGCCGCTTCAGGATTGGAAATAAATGGATCGCTCAGGCCATCTTGCGGAATCCATTCATAAAAATAATCGGGATTAAAATCGGTAATGTCCAATTGGGAAAATTCGCCCGAATTAAAATAAATGGTGTCCAACGTGGATGTTATATTGCCAATTGTTGGATCAATATTAAAATACAAAACTGTGGTACTGTCAGTCAATGTACAACCATATTGGTTTTCAATATCCACAGTAAATAATGTGACCGAGGGCACATTGTCAACTGTAATACTACTGCCATCGGCAGAAGTTCCAATTATATATTGTTGATCTTGCCAATTTGAAAAGGTAAGCACCTGGGCAAGGTCATTATTGATTACTTCAATGGTTAATTCCTCATTTTCTTCACAAAATACAATTTCCTCATCCAATGTCACATTGATTGGATAGGCATTCACCGTTATCTCTGCCGTATCCTTACAGCCGAGGGTGTCATTTGCGACAGCATAATAAACTACTGTTGCGTTGGGCGTTACCGTTATTTCATCGTTACATGCAATTTCGTTGTCCAGTGAATTTTCATACCAACATATATCTGTAACTAAGTTGGAAACAGTAGATGCCGAAAGCGTCACATCTGTCATTTCACAAAGAGAAGTGTCAGGGGAAGGAGTAGTCAAGATGCCAATCATTGGATTGACAAGGACATTGACCGAGCCACTGAACGAGCAAGTATCCAAGCCATTGATGCCCAAAATCTCCACTTGGTACTGTTGGTCTTGTGTCAGCGTGGCCACTGGGTTCGGACAGTCATAGCAGTTCAAGCCAATTTGAGGCGTCCAATTATAAATAAGGTCAGAGCCTGCTGCTGTAGGGTTTATTTCGGTTGGTACATTTGGGCAAACAGTCACAAAATCCCTTACTTCAGGATCGAAAGAGTGGGTCGTGATTTCAGCCGTTTCATCGGAAGTACAACCATATTGGTTAGAAACAATTACTGAAAAGGATGCTGTCGCACCTTCCGTCGTTGACACCTCTACGCAGGCGAGGTCACCACCACTCACTATTTCCCCATTGGAATTGGCTGTCCAATCGTAAGTCAGAACATCGTTCGGGTCAAGGTTATTGACACATAAGTCATAAGACAACTGAGGGCAAGTGTCAATGACTCCACCGCCGTCGAGCATAATTGCCAATTCATTGTTGACTACTGTAAATGTATCGGCTTCCATGCAGTTAAAATCGTCGGTTGCGGTTGCGATATAAGTTTCTTCTGTTAAAGGGTTTACTGGAAATGGGTTGCCAGCTTGAATAAACCCGCCTTGGGCATCCAGCCAATTTATTTCAGTGGAAACATTGGTCAGTGCGTTTAAGTCAATCTGCCCACCGCAAGTGAAGGTGTCTACTGCCCCGTCGATTTCAATGGCCTCTGGCACAAATGCTTCCACGTCAATGGTATCCGCGCAATTATCGAAACCAAAACCTTGAGAAACGATCACAGTGAAGTTGGTTGTTTCTGTTAGTGTAACCATTGGATTGGGTTCATTTGGATTAAATCCAATGGCTGGGGACCATAAATAGTTGAGGGTTGGGTCAGCACCTGGGTTAAGTGAGGTGGGCATACCTGTGCAGATAGTGAGGTTTTCTTCCACAGTGGGCACAAAGACATAACCCTCAAGGGTCAAAGAAAGGGTATCATTACACCCAAACTGGTTTTCAGCAACTACCGAGTAGGTAGAAGAAGTGCCTGCTGTTGGGGTTAGTATAGTTGGCGTAGTGGTCGTTCCGCCTGAAACGATCTCTCCTGTCGGGGTAGCTGACCATTGGTAAGAAACAGTATGGTCAGAAATGTTATTGGTAACCTGAAGCTGGATTTCGCTTTCTGGGCAAATGTCATCATTGCCGCCTGAAAGATCGGCATCAATAGTTTCATTGGCCACAAAAACGGAAGCAGTATCACTACAACCATATTGATCAACAGCTTCTACTTCATACCTCGTGTCTTGTGCTGGATAATTGCTCAGTGCGGCATTCATTCCAACTACTCCACCGGGGATGGCTGTCCAAGTGTAATCTATTGGTGATACAGGCGAAGTCGCAACCAACATAATAGGATCACCACAGGTTAGGGCATCGCCGTCTGCTTCTACATTTATTTCCGCAGGGACAAAGACAGTTACTTCTTTAAAAATAGAACAAGTATCAGGGATGAAGCTCGTGACCTGAACAGTATAAGTCGTCGTCTGCGAAGGCCATACTTGTGGATTAACTGCCTGCTGGTCACTAATCGAAATATTGGGCAGCCAATTATAAGTAAAGCTCACATCACCCGTAGGATTGAGGGCAACTGAGTCGCCGGGACAAAGCACGACGGAATCAGCAAGAGGGATGTTTGGAAATTCAAACTTGATGAATTCGTTGTCCATGCCAATGCAATCGTTGGACGTCCAAATAGTAAACTCCACGCCTAAGTCATCGCCTGTTTCAAGGGTAAATATGGGATTCTGTTCATTAGAAACTTCCCCAGTACTGAATACCCATTCAAAGCTGTCAATGGAAATATTACTGGCAAAAAATTGTGTTTCGTCAAAAAACTGAATCACCACATCGTCCTCACTGCAATCCACATATTCAAAACCGAAATCAACTGCGAACTGAGTGCTGGCAATCACCACCTCCTTTTCAATGGGTGTAAAACAATCCAGATCAAAATCGAGGGTCAGTTCAACGTTATAAGTGCCCTCACCAGGATAACTATAAATGGGATTCTCTGCATGTGAAGTGTCGTTGGTTACACTGGGGTCTCCGAAATTCCAGAGGTAATTATATGCATTGGTACTTAGGTTGGTGAACGATACTTGGCTACCGTTGCACTCTATTTCAAAATCGAAGTCCAAATTGTTGTTGATGTCCAAAATGTCCAACTCTACTGCTTCTGTTTCTTCACATCCAAATTGGTTGGTTGCTGAAACCGAGACTGTCTGGTTGCCTGGAATAAGGATAAAGTCGGGGTCATTTGTATTTGTACCTCCACTAAACGCACTTGCAGGTGTCCATTCCCAAACCAAAGTATCATTTGCATCAAGGTTTGTAGCAAATACATCCAATGGATCATCGGAACAGATAATCTGGTCGCCGTTGGTCTGAATATTCACTGGCCCGCCTGCTACTTGTACCGTATCAAAATAATGACAACCAAACTGATCGGTTGCACGCACAATGTAGCTGCTGTAACCGGAAACACCTACTGACAATGTATTTGGTCCATCAGCGACAAGAACGTTGCTTTCGTTAAACCAATTGTACTCCACAGGCAGCAGTGAGGTGGAAGCCTCCAAAGTTGCTAAAGGGTCACAGGTCTGTACATCATCGCTTACCACTAGTCCCACATCGTCAGGCACAACGACCGTCACTTGCCTTGTGATGAAACAAGTGTCCGCTGAATAATTTTCAACAAAAACAGTATAAGTTGTGGTTTGGGAAGGGTTGGCAAATGGGCTGGGGCAGTCTGTACAACTCAGTCCATCTGAAGGCATCCATAAGTAAGTATAGCTGGGGTCACCACAAGTATTCAAAGTAACTCCCTGTTCCAAACAGCCCAGCTCTTCGCCGTCTACCAAGCAGGGTAGCTCTGTTAGGTCTATGTCCAAAACAGTCGGAACAGTTGCATCCACACAATCCTCACGAGTAGTAATAGTCAGTTGTACTGTTAGCCCCCCTTCTTGCGAAATGGTTATAGTTGGATTGGCCAAATTGGAAGAGCCGTTATAGACACCACTGAATTCCCAAAGCCACCCATCGGTGTTGAATTGGTTGTTAGTCGAAACATCAAAAAAGGAAACGGCCACTTCCCCATCCTCACATTGCACATAATCGAAATCAAAATCCGCTTCCAGTATTTTTTCTTCTAAAACGATAGGCTTGGTGATAGTATCCCCACAAATGGCATCCGCTGTGGTCATCAAAGTAACATCGTAAGTTCCATAATCTGGATAGGTGTAGGTCGGTGTGGCCAAAGTGGAAATATCGTTATTGGTACTCGGGTCGCCAAATTCCCAAACGTAGCCCAACGGTGCATTCAAACTGTTGTTGATGAAATGAACCACTCTTGCATCACAATCGGTATCTGGCTCAAAATCAAGGTTGACATCTGGATGGACATTTACCACTACCGAATCCTCCGAAATGCACAGGTCATCGTAACCCGTTATGGAAACGTAATAATTATAGGTAGCAGGCTGAGGGGGCGTCACCGTTGGATTGACAAGTGCCTGTTGGTTCGAAGGCACAGGAGGTGCCCATTGGTAAGTGAAGCCATTGGTCAAATTACCATCGGGGTTGAGTTCGGTTGATTCGCCGATGCAGATTTCTATTAAGTCAGGCAAAAAATCGGAAGGGTTGTTCCCACCAGTTTCAAAGGGAACGATTTTTATTTGCTCGCAACCATTTTTAGAGCGGACGGTCAAAGTGATCGTTCCAGTGGAAGGGTTAGGAACAACGAACACGGTGTCTTGAGCATGGGAAGTCAATGTGTCATTTCCAATAACAACTTCCCACAACCATTCATTGGGCGGCGACACAAAATCTGAGGAGAGATCTTCTAGCACTAAAACAGTTTCTTCTGTGCAGTCAAAAGTTTCCCAAGAAAAATCTGCTGTCAAAGAATTGTTCTGCAAAAAGAGCGGGTGATAAGTCGTGTCCACGCAATCCCAGCCAGGCTCTGCGACGAGCATGATCTTGTATTTACCCGTATCGGGAAAGGTATAAGTTGGTTCATATTCGCTAGAGAAAAACACGGTGTCATTGTCATGGATGTAGAACCATTCAAAGTTGTCGGGCCCTGCCGTATTGTTTCCAAAATTTACGGTCAGGTCGTCGCATTGAGCGGAGTCAATATCAATTTCAGCTTCTACCAATACGCACTCACCCACATTGTACTGGAAGTCCCTCCGAGTGACGGAGAGCAAGACACCATTGCGATATTCTTCCACCAAGACGCCCACCACAAACTGACCTTGGATTTGAGGGTGGCCTGTAATCAGGCCAGTGTGAGGGTCGATATTCAATTCAGCAATTGTACTTGGTCCAAGCACTGAATCAAGGTTGTAAGGTGGGTCAATCCAAATTACGGTATCGTAAGGTGGCGAGGAAACTTTATCAATGGATGGGTTTGGAAGGGCAACGCTACCGCCCACGAATGGGGTATAAAAACGGTAAGCCAAACTATCGTTCTCCTGGTTAAAAGTATCGGCTGCTGCATGATCGTGTTCTATATCTTCTCCAACGCAAACAAAAATTGGTGGGTAAAAATCAAATTCTGGACTGCTGTTGCATAAAGCCCTTGACTCAGGTGTGATATAGGTGAAATAAGTAGATCCAGTAGTATCGGGCATCTCTATATTGGTAATCGTCTGATTCCGGCAACAGCGCTGATACACCAGATAAATCCCTCCGGGTTCGTTGATGGTATATGTCCCTTCATATCTCGCATGCTCTACGCATATATCGCTGCCCGGCAATAAACATGGATCGTCGGAAATATTGTTGTCTAACGTATCAGTGTAAAGTGGATAAAATGAAATATTAGGCTGACTGAGATAATTCCCATCTTCGTCAAAAGCACTCACATAGGCCGGTGCATCAAATTCAGCGCCCGGAAGAGCATAAAAGCAATCCCTGTAAACATCAAGGATGATTTTGTATTGATTGCCACCAAGGCACTGATACCTGATCTCCGCCCCAATGATATGCGATGCACGGGCAGGTACTGCCCATGCAAAGGCCACTATGACCAAAAGCATAGCCAGCGATTTGAAAAATATATTTCGATGTTTATTCATGTCAAATGAATTTCTAAATTTTTAGGATCAATTTTCAGCTACCCGTCTCGCTCCAATGATGGCCACTTTTCTCTCAAAAGAAGCTTGCACGGAATAAATACTCTCCCGTTCATCGTCCAGTCGGTCGCTGATGAATTGAGGTGCCAGTTCTTCCCCGTAGCCCACCACTTCCAAGGTGATTCGGCCTTCATCAACATAAGGTTTTAATATCCCTCCCCGCCAGCGTTCAAAATGGTTTTTCAAACAATCGGAACGGCGTTGGGAAAGGTTATAGTTGTAATCGGCACTGGCCCTTGGACTGGTAAACCCCTGAATGACCAGTTCCACTTTAAAGCCGCCGTCATCCATTATTTCAAGAATGTTTTCGGTAAAAACTTCGAGGCTCAGAAAGCCATTATTTACTTCCCTATCAAAGAAGGCCATCATCCGTCTGGTGGAAGTCAGGCTATCGAATCCAGTCAGTGATTTCACATATTCAGTTACGTACAAATCTTTTTTGGTCATGTACTCCTTCCATGTTTCCTCATAGGCAAATTCAGTTGTGGTTTTTCGGGTACGGGGGTTGGGCCGATCATTGTCAAAATAAATTACCAATGGTGGAAAATCTTCGATCTCTTTTGGTTTCAGCAAAAGGTTCTTTTCCAATTTGGTGGTGGTTACATCCGTTCTAAGGTCAATGTTTATGGTGTCGGAAAAATAAGCCACTTTCGACCCGATGAGCTGATATTGCTTCCCTCTTTCCAAAACAAATGACACGTCGTTGCCTTTTTCATTTTTTTTGAAATCCACTTCTTGCCCATCTATCACTAAGCGCACTTCCACCCCTTTTAGCGGGTTCATGGTTTTTTTGTTAAATGAAAAAACGTCGAGGTCAACCGTTTCCGGTACGAGGTATAGATTCCGTTCGATGTTGCGGGAAGATTGGTTCTCTGGCAGGCTCATGTCAATGGTGTCCCTTACTGGTAGAAAGCCTTGGCGAGTGGCGAGCAGGGTATAACGAGGGCCACGTTTCAGTTCAAATTTAAAATCATTCCCAGTATCGTTGGTGGTAGTCGCCAATGGCAGGTCGCCCGTTTCAGTCAGTTCGGTCAGCTCGATTTTTACCCCCTCTAGAGGTTCATCGTTCTTCTTGTTAAATGTCAAAACGTCGAGGTCAACCACTTGCACAGTGAACTTGTAGATGTCATTGCAGCAGGCCTCAAATTCAGGTTCGAGTACATGGCTACCCAAGCGGTTGGATGCGAAATAGCCTTTCACCCGCCCCCTGTCTATCCAAAAATGGGTATCATCATAACTGCTATTGTAAGGTGCCTGTAGATGCTCTTGCTCCATCCATTTACCATCTTTTCTAACTGTTTTATAAATGTCAAAACCACCAAAGCTTTGTTTTCCATTGGAACTGAAATAGAGGGTCTGGCTGGGGTTGTGGAACATAGGTGTAGCTTCGTCGCCCGTAGTATTTATTTCTGACAAATTAAAAGGTGTGGAAAAACCATTTGCTCCATTGTCAATGCTTACCCAAATATCCATGCCGCCCATGCCACCCTTTCTATCTGATACAAAAAACAACCAAGTCTGCCCCGTTTCTTTGTCCATACCAAGCTGTGGATCGGTTGTCGTAAAACCAGGTTTGTTGATCCTGTCCGGCAGCTTCACGGGGTTGACATATTCCCCTGTCAATGTATCAAGGTCACGGTAATATAATTGGCAACGGATTTCGGCGCTTTCGCCTACATAGTCGCACAAAGTGTAAAACACGCGGCTCAGATCATCGGTAAACACTGTATGGGCAGTATGTTTTTCTCTGTCGTTCCAAGGTAGTTTTTCCAATTTACCTCCACCTTCCTTCATTTTCATTACTTTGGAAAACATGCGCTTGGGCAAACCTTTTTTTATTTCCCTAAAATAATTTTGCGTGGAAAAGTAAACTTCATCGCCTATTTGGATTGGAGCAAATTCAGAATAAGGTGAGTTGACCGTTTCATCCAATTGTTCAACGACCACATCTTCCTGCACTTGGGTGATGGCCTCAATGGCCCAGTTCAGGTCTTCTATTTCTTGTCTGGCCTTTTCTGCATAATCAGGGTATCTTTTAGAATAACCATCTGCAAATAATTGAAAATGTTGTTGGGATGCTAGGTATTCGCCTTGTTTCTTTTTCACTGCGCCCAACCAATAAAGTGCAAGCGGATAATTGCCAGAGGTGTCGGTAGAGACAACTTTTGTATAAGCGCTATCTGCAAAAGTATAGGAGGCGAACAGTCTGGCCGATTCGGCATATTTAAACAATACATCGGGGCTTTCCCCCTCTATATCCATCGCCACTTGGTAATGCTTCATAGCTGAGTAATAGTTTTTTCCCTCGAACTCAGCATCGGCAGCTTTAATGTATTGTTTGTAAGTCTGTCCGCCTAACTGGGTAAAGGCAGCTGCCAAAAGACCCATTGTGAGGAGTAAGTATTTCATAATAATATTATGTTCGTTTTAGGATTATATCTCCCATCTTGACTCATACCTATAGGTTTTAAAAACCTTTAAGGTACATGCCGACGGGGTGGTTTTTGGTAATTTTCCAATCTAGATCAACGGGCAAGCTTTGAATGCCCGCAATGGATACACTTTCTTGATGATGTATCGGATGGCAATTTCCGGCCCACCGTTGCGGTTGGTGGCCGCGGAAAAATCAGATACATTGACATCCCAACTTAGGCCGACCATCAATTGCCGATAGTGCAGTTCAGCAGCGGGGATAAATGCATCCCCAATCGCATTGAAGCGGAAACTGAACCCTAACTGTACAGCTATTTCTTTCGCCCTTTTTGTGCTAATGTGATAGCGGTAGCCTGCACCTGCCAGTGCTTCCCTGTATTTTCCCTGCATCTGATAAGTTGCATGCCCTACCAAGTCACCATCTTTGTTCAATTGGAATATTGGCAAGAGATAAACACTCATCCTAACGGGGAGCCTGCTCTTATCTGATTTATTGAAGCTTTGGTTGGGACGGTTGAGGTGATAGGCTGCTGCACCGAGGTCAATCTTCGTGCGTTCCTTTCCCATGAACTTATTGCCCTGGCCCCGCCAGTTGAAGCCAGCCCCAAAGTCGGGGTACATCAGGTTGGTATCATCAAAAGATTCATTGATTGCCCGGCTAGGGTCAAATACAGCTCCATCCCACTGGTCGTCAAAAGTGAGGTTGCCGAAATCAAAGTTGCGCTGCCCAAAACCTACCCCGACACCAATGGTCATGAAGTTTTGCCGGTCAAGCATTCTGGTAAATGACCCGCTCAACTGCACATTGGTATTTTCTATATTGGCATCACCAGCTCGGTCGTAAAAAACATTGATCCCGCCGCTGAACCACCATTTGGTGTGGGCCATGGTATAGAATTTTTTATCAGCCCCTACCTGTGCCGTCCTGAAAGGCGAATTGGCGGAATTCCATTGGCTTCGGTAAAGGCCGCCAAAGCGGATGTCACCGCCCGAAACACCTGTCAAGGCAGGGTTCGTGGTCAAAGGTGAATTGTAGTATTGGGAAAAGTGGATGTCTTGCGCAGACAGCCATTTTACCGTCATCAGCAAAAACAGTGTGGAGAGGAAACGAAGGTAGAGTTTGGTTTTCAAAACTATGTTCATTTAGCCCAAGCATTAAAAATTGGTGAGCAAGCGAGTGGGAACAGAGCCGGGTAAAAACCATAAATTAAATGAATGATTACCCACATATGCCTACGTGCCTGCATCACATGATGCATGGGGGGATAATAAAATCGGTATTGGTTCAATAATGCGCGTTGTAGATCGGAAAAGTCCTGAGATGATAAATAGGAATTTATTGTAAAAACCAATTATCATCCATCGTTTTACCGTTCAACTTTTTGGTTGTAAGGGGATTAAAAAATTATCTTTCCTCGCAATGTATGGATTTTGGCTTTCGCCAAACACCCCTTTTTTCAGGGGTTTTCTTTTATGTTAACCTGGCACAAAATTGCTGCAAAGGCATTTTGTTGTCAAGGACATTTCTCACTGTCAGCCAAATCGGATCGGCCTGTATTTACACATCGATACCTCATTTTACATGGAGCATCAAACTTTCATGCCAATCAGATATTACAAAGCACTTATTCAACCGACCCTTTCAAAAAGGATGGGCAAGTCTATTGTTCCGTTCTCTCAGTGTTGGGAAAAAGCAGTTTTTCAATAAACTACTAATCTTTTTGTAGTGATTGTGCGGTCGGTTATAATTTGAAAATAATAAATCCCTTGAGGTAAGTGGGTCAGGTTTATTTCTTGTTTTACAAGGGATCCTTTTGATTGTCCTTCATAGTTGGACATTAGAATTTGTCCGTGAGTATTCAGCAAGTAGGCCGTAAAGTTACCTGTTAATCCCAATATTTCAACAAATATTCTGCCATCTGATGGATTTGGATACAAACGGACATTTGGCAGGCCGCCCTTTTTAACAGTTGTATTTACCGAACAACTATCGACCGAAACCACCAACTCATTAGATACTACTGGGTTTTCATCCAAACAATTCAAAGAAGAAGTCAAGTAGCAGGCAACCGCATCCCCGTCGTTCAGTGTGTTAGTCGTAAAGCTAGGATCGTTACCACCTACAACTGTACCATTTATCCGCCATTCATATACGGGAAAGCTACCACCGTGTTCTATTTCAGTAGCAAACACTACTTCCATTCCCATGCAAATTGTGCTGTCCACAGAAGGCGTAATCAGCACTACTGGTGTCTTATTGGGAATAACATCCAATATGTAAGGATCGGAAGTCACCGTATTTTCCAAAACACAACCTAAAGAAGATACCATGATACATTGAATCGTATCTGTCTGCTGGGGCGCGTATTCATAAATGGTGGAGTTGCTTCCGGCCAAATTTCCATTGACCGACCACTGAAAGGAGGGGGATGTGCCACCATTTTGGGGTACGGCCATAAAAGTGGCCAATTCTCCTTCACAGGTAGTTTCCTCTGGAGGAGTTATTTCAAGGCTGACTTCCACTGGCTCATTGACGGTCAGGGTGGCCGCTGTACTGCTTAATTCGCCCCCATCTTCATTCGTTACCAAACAAGTATAATTGCCTTGGTCGGCAAGTGTGGCAACGTTGATGAATAAAATGCTTTCCTCTTCTCCATCGATCACCTCTCCATTCCTGAACCATTGATAGGTCAATTGATTGCCTGAAGCTATGACACTTAACGTAACAGCTTCTCCAATACATACCACTTGGGGAAGGGGTTGTTGGAGAATGGTCGGCCCATTGCCTGCCGTCGAACCAAATTCAAATACTCCAAGGTCAACCGTCCCATTGAAAATACGGGGGAGGTTATCAAGGTCAACGCTTATGCCCGTTTGGTTCACTGCCATATTGTTCCCATAATCAATAGAAGGCGAGCCGGTGGCCAAATGGAAGTTGCCGTTTGCTGCATTTACAAATAGAGGGTTTTCATTAAAGACCATCCCACCGTTGCAGTTTAGTACACCGCCGTTCCCGTTGTAGAGGTCGTCGCAGTCAGCCTTATCAACAAGAGAATAACTGATGGTTGGGGTACCATTGATGATACGGAAAATATCGCCGATATCAGTAGCCGTGTTTTCCCAAAAAATACTGTTAGCTATGATCGGGCTGGCAATGCCTGAAGTATCTTCCCCTGCATTGCAATAAATAGCGCCGCACACGTTAGCGGTGTTTTTGTAAAATGTACAGTTGGTGATAACGGCATTGGCATTGCCTTGTGCCGATCCCAAATTGTAAATGGCACCGGCCGATACCGCAGTATTTTCAGCAAAAACGCAATTGGTAATGGTCGGACTGGCATTGCCCTGCCGCCCTTGGTTGTACATGCTGCCACCGAAGGTAATCGCCTCATTTTTGAGAAAGCGGCAATTGGTGATGGTCGGGTTGCAGACGCCTTCTACTCCGTTGTTGAAAACCGCACCACCCGCAAAAACAGAAGTGTTATCCTCAAAACTGCAATTCATGAGTATGGGGTTGCAAGTCCCAAGGAAACCAGAATTGTAAATGGCACCGCCATCCCCATCGAAAGTGGAATTGTTGACAAACAGGCAATCTGTAATTTGAGAGCCGTTAAACCCGCCAAAAGTCCCATCGTTGTAAATCGCGCCGCCCTCTTTTCCCATATTGTTTTCAAAAACACAGTCCGTCAGTACCGGGCTACTATTGCCATTTTTTCCAAAACTATAAATCGCGCCGCCATCGTGCCCAGCGGTGTTGTTCTTAAAATCACAACCTGAAATGGCAGGGTTACAAGTGCCATTTTCCGAACCGATATTAAAAATAGCGCCGCCATCCGAATCAACGCACTCGTTATTTTCAAAAACGCAATCAGTGATTTCTGGACTACTATATCCGTTAAAGCTTCCCGTGTTAAAAATAGCACCACCTCCCGCAACTGAGGTGTTGTCCAGAAAAATGCAATTAGTATAAACTGGGTCGGCATTTCCGGAAAAACTGCCATCATTCAGCATGCCGCCACCATAGCCAGAGGCATAATTATTTTCAAAACGGCAATTTCGGATAGTGGGGTTAGAGCTAAAACCATTCGTCGCTCCGGTATTAAACCAGCCAGCCCCACTGCTTTGAGGTGTGCCCAGCCCAGAAGAGGCATCGGCATTGCCACCAGTGATGATAAAACCGTCCACTTCGGTCAAGTCGCTCACGTGAAAGGTGTAAACAACCGTAAAGGAGTTGTTTTCTAAAGTTCCATCCTGATCGATGTCGCCGCTCAGGTAAGTAGGGTGGTTGGGGATGTCTCGCTGGTCAATGGCTGTTTCAGTGCCAGCAAACCCACCATAGAGTTTTACGCCACTTGGGATGGAAAAACGGGTGTCCCTATTTACGAAATCACAATCGCTACATGTAGTTGGATAATAAATACCTTCCTTTACCCATATTTCCGTATCGGGCAGTGCGCCGTTGAGTGCGCCTTGCAGATCGCCACTTGCATCAGCCCATGATGTGCCGGAACCCGTAGCACCTTCCGCAATATATGTAATGGAAAATTCATAAAGCGTATTAATTGTTTCATTGGTTTTAATGGGCGGGTTAAAATCAAAATATATATCGGCTTTGTTTTTTAATTGGCTGCCAATCGGTAAATTATTTTTTATTGCAATTTTATATTTAATAAAACCATGACTTTCTTTTTCATTGGAAATACTGTCCGGCAAATTAATATCATTAAATGTCCAGCGGAATAAATGGTTATTTAATAATTCCAATTCATAATTATGGCTGGCAGCGATCATTTCAAAAGAAATAATTTCCAAATCATTCATTATGGAGTCAGTCACCGTAATAAATCGGGCAGTATCCGTACCCGTATTTTGAAAATGGATAGTATATTCTAAAATCTCTGTATTCATTGGGATTAAACCATCATTGCCAGCCCCTTTTGGATTTACTTCTATAAAATTCGGATCATAAGAACCCGTTATTGTTTGTCTTAAAAAATATTGATTGTCAGAAGGTATGGCATCTGCCCCCATATTAGTGGAAATAGTCGCTTGATGACTAATCGCTTCGCCTAATAAAGAAACATCCGCAGGCACTAAAAAACATAATTCAATAGATCTTGTTTCATTCCATTTTAAATCGAAATAATTAAAGGTGAAATTATTTTCTGAATTAGTAGCTGCGGGAATACTTGAATTTTGAAAAATTAAAATATCATCAAAGGTGCAATTAATTGTGCCACTTGTAGTTTGAGGCGCTTTATTTTTAAAACTTAATTTGTAGCATGTTTCAAATCCGGGGTTTGCACCATTTATAGCAATTAAATTTACAGAAACATCCGTTACCGAATAATCGGGCAAAATGCCAAAATCAATATTTTCGACATTTGGTTCGGCAGTAGTTATATTTATATTATTCAAACCATTTGCTGGGTTAGAGTAGGTTGTATATAATGGGTTTAAAAGTTTTGCCTGATAATCTCCCTCACTGGGTAAGGAGGCAGTATAACCCCCAGCCATATTAGACAATAAAAATTGAGGCCCGGGTTCTATTTTAATAAAAGTATTGGCCAAGCCTTGCTCATTGGCTTCATGATTACCATTGGTATTTTCATCAACATAAATACTTCCCTTTGCTTTAAAATTACGTGCTGGTAAAAAACCCAAAACACCTTCATTGTTCCCGCTTCGTCCGCCCAGCCATAAATTTCCGTCTCCATCTACCCGCATGCTATTTGCAGATTTAATTTTTTCTTTTTCAAAATAATAATGCCCCCAGCTTCCGTCTGTGTTGTGATATGCGACAATAATATTACCCGATATATGTTCCCTTCCCGCAACCCATATAGTTCCATCTGGGCTTTCCTGAATTTGATGCACATTTATATTATATGGTATTGGAGCAGGTATTTGCCATGTTCCATTTTCGAATGCCATATAATGTGGGTCAAGATTATCATTGGATATATTGTTACTTGCGATTAATGGATTATTTTCTTTATTCATGCATAAGGATATCCTCCCCGATTCAGGGAAGCCCAAAGTTTCTGCATCATAAATTATAGTGTCCGTGTCATTTAAATAAATAAGTCCGGCAGGAGTAAAACATCCGCCTTCAAAGCAAATCGAACTTGAAGTCGTTATCCATTTTGCGTTTTCATTGTCCACTAAAATGGTCCGAAAACTATTTTCATTGATATTTAAATTTGGAAAATAAAAATAGTGGAAGTCCCAAGTTGGGTCATCAAATTCAAACAGCCTGCCGCTCGTCCCCCACCACACCCGTTGGTCGTTTTCTGCCGCTATGTCGTAGGTATTCGGATTGGTGGCATTATATACTGTGTCAAAAACCGTCCATGTATTTTCAACCAAATCATATCTCATGGCAAATTCAGTGGCACTGCACCAAATATGGTTTCCCGAAGGTGACATATCCATGTCCCTGATATAAAAATCAGGAAGCACGATCCCATCATCACTTGGCTGGTGCGTTTCCCAATCCGTCCCGTCAAAACGGACAATCTTGTCGCCCGTTGATAGCCAAAGTGCTCCGTCGGGAGCAATTTCCAAACCGTTCACATATACATTAAAAACACCCGGATCATACCATATCCAGTCTTCTATATCTTGTGAAAACAAGTAAGATGGAGTAAAAAAAATGAAAGCGAAAAAGAGCGGAGTAATGAGTAGTCTCATAATTGAAATAGTTTGTGCTAATGGGATTTTTTCAAAAAACCCCAACGTTCCCTGCGTCAAATAAAACGCAAATTTAATGTTTTATGCAGTGGTTATAAATTCGATTATCATGCCGCACCACCTTGCTAACTTCCCGTTTTTTACTTTTGCCGCTTGAACGAATAGCAGCCATGTACAAAAACAAAAAAGTCATTGCCGTACTGCCAGCGTACAACGCCGCCCTCACACTGGAGAAAACCTTTCAGGAAATCCCTTTCCCTTTGGTGGACGAAGTGATCCTCTGCGACGATGCCAGCAAGGACAAAACAGCCCATTTGGCAAAATCGCTTGGCATCCAACATGTTATCGTCCATGAACAGAACAAAGGTTATGGCGGCAATCAAAAATCCCTCTACAACAAGGCTCTCGAACTGGGCGGCGATATCATCATCATGCTGCACCCCGATTACCAGTACACCCCTAAGCTCATTCCCTCTTTCGTCAATATAATCGGCGAAGACCTTTATCCCGTGGTGCTGGGAAGCCGCATCCTTGGCAAAGGTGCAAGACGTGGGGGCATGCCTCTGTATAAATACATTTCCAACCGCTTCCTGACATTATTGCAAAACCTGTTGATTGATTACAAACTTTCAGAATACCACACGGGATACCGGGCGTTCAGTCGGGAGGTGTTGGAAACTATTGAATTCAATAACAACTCCGACGACTTCGTTTTCGACAATGAAATGCTCTCGCAGATCATTTATGCAGGGTTCGACATAGGGGAAGTGACCTGCCCGACGAAATACTTCGAAGAAGCTTCTTCTATCAATTTCAGACGCAGCCTTAGGTACGGGATGGGGGTGATGAGGGTATCCTTATGTCATTTCCTTCAACGGATTGGCTTGGGTAAATTCAGTATGTACAGACGGCGGACGGCGGACGGCGGACGGTAGGACGGCCCATTGCCAATTCAATCCTTTTGTTCAATGACTTGAATGGCTTTTATGCCAAAATAGATGGCGGCCAAAATGAGTGTGTATGTGAGTGTTGCTAACATTTCGAGCTTGGCAGTTTTCGATTTTTGCCGCCGCAAAGAACGGAAGAGTTTTTTGAAAAACAGAATGTATGATTCTTTTCTTTTGCTGTTTTTGGCAAAAATGGTTGAAGGGTTGAGGTTGTTGTGAAGAAGCAATGCCAACCTCAACTACCTCAACCCTTCTAAACCATCTCAACAAATCAAAAAAAAGTGTATAGCAAACTAAAATCCCTCCTCGACGAATGTGTCGAAAAATACAACCACCCAAGTTTCATCGAAAACGACCCCATTTGCATACCCCATCGTTTTGCAAAAAAACAGGACATTGAAATAGCTGCCTTTTGGACGGCCATGCTTGCCTGGGGCCAGCGCAAGACCATCATCAACAAAGCCAACGAGCTATTTGGACTCATGGACAATGCGCCTTTTGACTTTATTAAAAACCATGAAGAAAAAGACCGGGAGCGTTTTCTCACTTTTAAACACCGCACCTTTCAAGCGACCGACACGCTTTATTTTTTAGCGTTCTTGCAATGGTTCTATCAAAGCCATAATTCGCTCGAAGAGGCTTTTTTAAAAAATTTAAAAAAAGAGGATAGGCATACTGGTGCTGCATTGGAAGGTTTTCAGCAATTGTTTTTCTCACTGCCCGACGCACCACGGCGCACTAAAAAACACCTTTCTACACCTGCCAGCAAATCGGCCTGTAAGCGTCTTAACATGTTCCTCAGGTGGATGGTCAGGCAAGACAACAAAGGGGTCGATTTTGGTGTTTGGAAAAAAATAAAGCCCGCTCAACTATTAATCCCTTTGGATGTCCATGTGGATCGGATCGCCAGAAAGTTCAACTTGGTCGAGCGCAGACAAACAGACTGGTTGACAGTGTTGGAACTGACGGAAAACTTGAGGAAATTTGATCCCGACGACCCAATCAAATATGATTTTGCTTTGTTTGGCTTGGGGGTGTTGGAGAAATAGAAGTTGGGTATTGGTGAATTAGGTAATTGGTAAATTGGTAAAGTTGTGTTGTGTGTGTCCAAATTCCCTAATTCACGAATTCCCTAATTCACCAATTTACATGCACGACATAGAACCATATCACCGCTGGCTGGATAAATACGAATCCACCAAAGACAAAAACTCTCCTTTCTATGGAAGGGTCTATGACGAGTTTGCCTATACCCAAAAAATCTATAATTATTTTATCCATCCACTGTGGGACAATTTTGGATCGGCCACCCTCTATATGAAAATCCTTTATGCCGATTATGAAAGAGGCTACGCTATTTTTGAGATGCTCGGTGAATGGAACGACTGCCTGCACAACGACATCATGTTTTTAAAAAGGGATGTGGCCGATGAGCTCATATATCAGGGCATAAATAAATTTATATTAATTGGCGAAAATGTTTTGAATTTCCACGCCTCTGATGATTGCTACTATGAGGAGTGGTACGACGACCTAAAAGATAATGGTGGCTGGATTGCTCTGCTCAACTTGCTTCCACATGTAGAAGATGAAATGAAAGAAATAAATTTAAATAATTATATGAATTATGGCGGCCCATTAAACAATATTAATTGGCGGGCATATACCCCCAAAAATTTGTTGAAGCAAATGGAAGAATTATTGGTGAAAAGGCTTGATTGATATGCTTTGATAAATAAATAAAAATGAAAAGACCTGCTACTGATGCCAGTAGCAGGTCTTTTCATTTTTATTTATTTATCAAAGCCCTTTCAATATCTCCTTTTGCCGCTGCCCAAAATTCATGGCTTCCAGCAAGGTCATGGACATCACGTCTTCCAGGTCTCCATAAACTTCGTCATAATCTTTACGGCTCGCCTCGATCACTGCCAATGCTTCTTCTCGGCCATAGACGTGAGTGATTTCACATTGGGCCGTGCTGTCCGGCAATTGTTTGTAGGTCAAAAAATAATGCTTGAGGCGGTCGATGATGCTTGCTGGCAATTTGGATACGTCGTTCCAATCGCCATAAAGCGCATCGTGATTTAAAACGGCAATAATTTTATCATCTGCTTCACCTCCATCTATCATGCGGAAGCCCCCAATGGGAATCGCTTTTACAATGATATTTCCATGCGTGATTTCTCTCTCCGTCAAAACGCAGATATCAAGTGGGTCATCATCACCGACAATATCTGTGCGCCCAGTTTTTTCCATACAAAGGTTGGCCACCCGCTGCTTGCAATAGGTCTGTGGGACAAACCCATACAGGGCAGGCACGATGTTGGAAAACTTCTGCGGCCTGTCCACTTTAAGATAGCCCGTCTTTTTATCCACTTCATATTTGACCGTATCAGATGGGATGATTTCGATGAACGATGTGACCACATTGGGCGCACCCTCTCCGATCTCAATGCCATGCCAGGGGTGCGACTTGTAGCGCAACCCGATCATTTTCCATATTTTTTGAAAAGCTTCTTGGTTCATTTTCTTTAAGATAGGTTTCAACGCAAGGGGGCGCAATTTAACCTATCCCTGCATTCCTTGTACCCTCGCGTTGAACAGCCGCAAAACTAAGGGTTCTTCCAGCCAGTTGTTACAGGCGATATTCGCTTGTACCTAATCAGCATTTTTTTTATTTTTTTGTAAAACCAAAACCAAGCACAAACGGCGCATTTGAGGTGTTTGTAAAACATTGATTATCAATGCCATGACTTTGTATTTTTTTCATGGTACCTTTCCTTTTTTCTATAATCCTTTTTAATTTCACGAAACTTTCATCATTCACTAAATTTCAATATTATGTTAAGCTCACTTAAACGATTGCTGTTTGGCGCAAAAGCCGTCGCAAAATCAGCTGCCGATAAAGCCGTCGATGCTGGGAAGGAAGCCAGTAAAGATCTTGCCGAAGCTGCTGGCGATGCACTGGAAAAAGCAAAAGATACCGTCACTGATGTGGGCGGCGACCTCATGGATAAAGCAGGCGACCTCGCCGAAAAGGCCGTTGAAAAAGGCAGCGAATTGGCCGATAAAGCTGCTGACATGGCAGAAGTAGCTGGCGACAAAGTGATGGATGTCGGTGGCGACATTGTGGAAAAAGCAAAAGATATGGCTAGTGCAGCAGCGGAAAAAGGAAGTGAATTGGCCGACAAAGCAACCGACATGGCTAAAACTGCCGGCGATAAAGCAATGGATGTTGGCGGTGACCTCATGGACAAAGCATCGGACGCCACTAGTGCTGTCGTTGAAAAAGGGAGCGAATTAGCCGACAAAGCAACCGACATGGCCGAAACCGCTGGCAAAAAGGCCATGGACGTTGGCGGTGACATCATGGATAAAGCATCTGATGTGGCAAGTGCCGCTGTTGAAAAGGGTAGCGAACTTGCCAGTAAAGCAGGCGACATGGCCACCGATGCCGGAAGCAAGGCGACGGAAGTGGGAAGCAATGTTGTGGAAAAAGCAAAAGACGCCGCCAATCAAGCTGTTGAAAAAGGGAGTGAATTAGCCGACAAAGCAACCGACATGGCTAAAACTGCCGGCGATAAAGCAATGGATGTTGGCGGCGATATTATGGATAAGGCTTCCGATGCCACTAGCGCAGTGGTAGAAAAAGGAAGCGAACTCGCTGACAAAGCAGGTGATATAGCTGCAGACGCTGGAAGCAAAGCAATGGAAATTGGAGGTAATGTAGTGGATAAGGCAGCTGATTCAGGAAAAACATTGGCCGATTCGGCAGGTAGTGCCATTGATAAAGCGGGCGATATGGTCGAAAACGTTGGTAGTAAAGTGATGGAGACAGGGAGTGGTATTGCTGACAAGGCAGGCGGCATTGCTGAAAATATTGGTAGCAAAGTATTAGAAACTGGAGGTGACATCGCCGACAAAGCAGGCAATATTGCAGAAAACGTTGGCAGCAAAATACTTGACACGGGCGGCGACCTTGCCGATAAAGCGGCAGGGGTAGCTGAAGGCGTTGGAGGGGCGGTATTGGCCGGCGGTGCAGCTGCCCTCGATAAATTTGGAGATGCAGCAGAAAAGGTGGGCGATGCTATCTTGGATAAAGGTGGCGATGCACTTGAAAAAGCAAAAGATCTCGCAGGCGATGTGGGCTCAAAAATCTCAGATGCCGCTGAAGGGCTTTTCAATAAAGCACAGGAAGAAGCTGCCAAAACAGGTGAATCTGCCGACAGCCTGATTGATTCAGCCAAAAACATGGCGCAAAAACTTGAAGATAAAATCACTGGTGACAACGCCCAATTCGCCGACAAACCTATGGACGTAGGCGGCAGCGAACTCAACAAGCATGAAAGCTTTTGGGACAAAGCCGAGAAATATGCCGAGGGCGATTACCACATGCAGGGCAAAAAACCCAAAGAGGGAAAAATGTCAATTGGCGAGAACCCTGATTTTGAAGCTCCCGAATAAAGGCAAAATAAAGGGCTTTGAAGATCTTGACGGCGATGGAGACGAATTGATCGACGATGCTATAATTGATGAATAAGCGAAGTCTAAAGTCAGGCCGCTGAACCGTCAGAGGCCGGAAATGCAGATGTTATACTTGGCACTTTAGGTTTTGTGCAATTGTAAGATAATGGTTGGGATAGTTGAAAACTCAATCATCTCAATAAAAAAATGATTTGCTCAAAATCTATCATGGTTCAGTATATATGGAAAATCTGGTTTATGGCCTCTGACAATAGAGTTGATGCAATGGGGAAACAGATTGGCAAAAACAGCTATTTTTTCTGCTGTTGGGACGTTTTTTCAAATGCATAGTGGGGCTACGGATGCGAAAATAGGTTTCAAGCAGGGGAAAAAGAGTGTTTTTACGCCGATTCGTTTCCCCATCGCATCAACTCTAATATACGGTCTGATTTTTTAAGGCAAAATTCAACTCAAAAATTAAATGAAAATAATAACCCCTATTCCTTTCCTTTTCGTCTTACTTTCATTCACCTTGGTTGCTACACACAACTACACTGGCAACCAATTAAAGGGCACTATTAAATTTCACGATTGTTCTGGCACTATTAAAAAGGGGATAGGTTACAATAAAGATGGTACGGACATTATGCATTCTGACGACCCAATGGCGAAACCTGAAATGAACGTTATTGTCAGTTTGCACCCGTTGGATTTTCAACCTGAACTCACCCTGACGCCGGATGCATATATCACACAAAAAGAGCAGACTTTCCTTCCAAATGTGTTACCTGTAGTCGTTGGCTCGAAGGTTCATTTTTTAAATGAAGATGAATTTTTCCATAATGTCCAATCTTATACACCCAAGTCCCGGTTCAGTATTGGGCGGCGGGGCACCAGGTATTTCATATAGCCAAAAAATAAACAGGGTCGGTGTCATCAATCTTCTTTGCGATATTCACTCCCACATGAATGCCGTGATTCTTTCGCTCGACACACCTTATTTTACACGGGTGGAAGCTGACGGCACATTTTCAATTGCCAATCTTCCAGATGGTCGTTACCAGGTAGAAGTTTACCATCCCAATTGCAATAAAATAATTGACGATATAAAAATTGCTGGCGGGAAAGTATTTACCGTAGGGTATGATTTTACCGTCAAGCCATAAATTTGGCGATTACTTATGACCTTCAATTGTTTAAAAAAATGAAAACCTCCCCTTTTTATATTTTATTTTTATTGCTTCATGTTACCTGCATTTTATTTTCCCAAACGACTGTCCAATTCAATGCTTTGGGCGACCTTGCATTTACAATGGCGGGCAGCAGTTCGCACTATTACTACAATGAAATAGATCAAAACCACACGGATGCACGAATTAAACCATCCCAATTAAACCTGATTACAAAAATTGGTTTTTCCGATCGGTGGAATTTTAATGCCCGATTATTATTAGAAAGGGACAAGGACATAAAATTCGATAAATTCAGCATCCCGCAATTAAACCTTCAATGGCTTTCGGAAAAACGAAAACATGGAATTACCGCTGGCATATTTGCGAATCCCTTTGGAACATTTAATGAAAAACAATTATCCATTGACCGGAATTTTATTGCACTGCCTTTAGCTTATTCTTATTACGTCAACATTTCTGACAAAATTGGTTTCATGAAAGGAATGGGAGACATCACAAAAAACAAAAAATAGATGGCGCTGTCCAGTGGGGTTCGACCATGTTATATTACGGTGGGTATTCTGCTGGAACGATGTTTAGCTGGAATATTAAGCCAGCAAAAATAAATTGGAAAATAGCCTTGGTTACAGGTGCTTCCAATTTGCGGCAGCGTTTTACTGATCCTTTGCATTTTGGCGTTGTTTCCCGTTTAAAAATTCAACCCACTTATTTTTGGGAACAAGGGTTTTCCATTAGTCACGGTTCTTTTTTAAGAAATTCAGAGGTGGGTAGCCAGTTAAATGATTTGCACAAATTCCGTCAAACCGTTATTGGAACTGATTATAATAAATCGGTCATGGCTTTTTTGAATTTTCCGGCGAAATAATGGGAGCATTTTATAAAAGCCCGCACTTTATTAGTGAGGATCATTCTTTCGAATCAAATACTGAACAGAATCCCCTGAAACTAAAAAATATTGCAGCCTATCTTGATGTTAAATATGAACCACCATTTTTTCAGGGGAGTTATATGGCATACAGAATTGATGGGTTGGCTTTTGGCAAAATGGGCAATGCCAACAATAATTCTTGGGATAATAATGTGTTCCGGCATGCCGTTGCGTTAGGCTACCATGCCAATCGACATGTTTTACTAAGATTAATGGCTTCTACTCAACATGTTGACAATAAGAAATGGGATAAAACACAGCGCACTTTTCAGGCTATGTTGACGGTTCATTATTGAGCTGCTTAATTGTTTTTAAATAAATAAACGACCACTCAATGCTGGACAATCCCAATTTGCTAAATCTCCAAGATTTAGTAAATCTCTGCTTGAAAAAAGATTTACTAAATTTTAGAAATTTAGCAAATCAGAAAAAAACTTCCAATTTCAAAATAAATTCTTCAGATTGAAATACAAGATTATTTTATTTATCTGTTTTTTCATGCCATTTATGATTGCAAAGGTGTTTGCCCAAGCCGCTCCATATATTATTGAAAAATATCCGGCAATTTTTAGTGAAATAGAAAAGCACCTGCAAAACGAAGAACTCGATTCTGTATTTAATTCCTGTACCTTAATTATCCAGAAAGAGTACAAGCTTGAAATAAAAGGCATTGCCTATTTCTATCAGGGAGAGGCTGCTTCCTTGTTAAACGATTTCCAATATGCCCAAGCATCTTTTTTTGATGCCATTGAAATTTTTAAATCGACAAATTTTAAAAAAGGCTTGGCATTGGCCTATTGCAAACAGGGTGATGTGTTTTTTTACCAAAGGGATTTTTTAAAAGCAGATTCCTTATACAACCAATCACTTGAGCTATCGGAAAAATTTGGATTGAATAAAGTTCTCGCCGATATATATCAAAACAAATCAATGATATATACCGATCTTCAAGATCACATGCAGGCCATGCGTTTTTTAAAAAAAGCATTAAAAACGATTTACTTAATCGACGAGCAAGGCCAGGTCAAAAATATACTCAACCAGATTGCAACCAATTACCACTCATTGGGTGAATTGGACTCGGCCATTGTTTATTTTCAAAAAACAATTGAATTTAAAAATGACACCAATGATAAAGAAGGGTTAATCAGCGATTATAGTGCATTGGGAAATCTTTTTAGGGAGCGGGGGTCTTATATTCAAGCACAGGAACATTTATTAAAGGGTTTGAAAGTAGCAGAATCAGAAAAAGACACGTTTTCCATGATGACCTTATTTTCGGAAATAGGGGATGTATATGCTGCTCAAGAGGGATGGAATAAATCGGAACAACGTTATTTAAAAGCCTTGGAGTTGGCTCGGTTAAAAAATAGGCAATTTATTGAAGCGGGGTGTTTAAATAAACTCGCAAATATTTATCAATTACAATCAAAAGAAAAAAAAGCCATTGAGTATTATGAGCAAGCTTTAAAATTGTACGAACAAAATAACAGCAAAATAAATGCAGCGGATGTTCAAATAAGTCTGAGCAAATTATACAAAGAAGGAAACCAGTTGGGAAAGGCAAAAAATTATTTATTGGGAGCAATAAAGGCAAGAAATCAATCGGCTGACATATTGATCATATTGTCCGCAAAAATGGCATTAGCAGAAATTGAAATTTTATCCGGAAATTCGGGGAAGGGAATCAATATAATAAAAGAGTGTTTGCCGGAATATAAAAAAATGCAAGATCAGGAAGGATTGAAAAATGGATATTTATTATTGTCAGGTGCATATTCCAAATCCAATAATTACAAATTAGCTTTTCAATATTTCCAACAATACAACAATATAAGCGATAGCCTGATGGCGATAGATCGCTCAAAAACAATTAGCGAACTCGAACTGCTTTACACTACCGAAAAAAAAGACAAAGAAATAGCTCAACAAAAAGCAGCCCTTGAAAAACAGGAAATAAAAGCCAGGGAGAGACAAAACCGGAATCTTTTATTCGCTATCCTTGGAGTCTTTATTTTATTGACCGTGACCATCGGCCTGATTTATTCTAGACAGGTCAACCGGCGGCTTGCTTCTAAAAACAATCAAATTGAATCGCAGAAAGTGGAAATCGAATCGGAACGGAACCGGGCAGAAGGTCTTCTTCTTAACATACTTCCTGCAACGGTAGCCGAAGAACTAAAACAGAAGGGGCACGCCACACCTGTACATTTTGAAGCTGTTACTGTGGTATTTACCGATTTTGAAGGGTTTACCAAAATTGCATCCTCCCTTCCCCCTGCCGAAATTGTCAGCGAACTCAATGAGTGTTTTTTGAAGTTTGATGAGATCGCCGAGCGGCACAATCTGGAAAAAATTAAAACGATGGGCGACGCCTATATGTGTGCCGGAGGACTTCCCATAAAAAATGATACTCATCCGACCGATGCCATTTTAGCTGCCAAAGAAATCATGGCCTTTGTCGAAGAGCGAAATACCGAACTCGCTGCTGAGGGCAAGCCCATTTGGCCCATCCGCATCGGCATCCACACAGGCGAATTGGTGGCTGGGGTTGTCGGGAGCAAAAAATTCGCCTATGATATTTGGGGCGATACCGTCAATGTGGCCAGTCGAATGGAAAGCAGTGCCGGGGTGGGCGAGATCAATATTTCGGAGGCTACTTATGAATTGGTAAGCAAGAAATTCCCATGCAGATACCGAGGGGAAATAGAGGTGAAAAACAAGGGTAAAATGGGGATGTATATTGTCGACGTCTAACAAAAATTTTCAAGGTCGAACAAGTCTATTCAACTAACCACTAATTGCTGTATCCTTTTCTCAAATGTTTTCACACCTAAAAATGGAAACTGACAGATGAGTTGGCCATGATAATTTTCTGTACCTTTAAAAGTATGCCCCCTCTTTTTTAGCCGACATCTCTTCCTCCCTTCAATTTATCTTGCAAATCTTTCAGTGTGTCCCATTCCCCTTTTACAGCCAATTCTGCTTGGATGGCCCAAGTGGTTGGGTCGTGGATGCGGTAACGGCTTCCTGCTGCGAAAAGAATTTCCCGCAAGCGCTTGTCAGGTGTTTCCGAAAGTACCTTTAGGTCGGTTACGCCATTGTCTTTGAGGAGTTTCTCGATCTTGGGGCCGATGCCTTCTACCGTTTTCAAGTCTTCAATATTTTTCACAAAAACAGCAGACGCTTCCAAAGCTTCTGGGGTGTCCTCCTTAATATCCATGAGGCGGGTAGCTTGCCCAACCCAGTCATCCCTTTCAATGCGTCCGGGGAAGAATTCAATGGCCGCGGTCACTTTATCAATCATGTCCTTGTCGAACTTGCTGATTTGCTCATAAGTGTAAATGCCGAGCCCATTCAGCTTTTTTTCGATAAAAGAACCAATGCCCTTGATGCGGGTCAGGTCATCTTTATCTTCCTCGGTAGCGGCAGGTAATATTGAGCCAATGGCGGCTTTGACTTCATCCTGTGCAGAAACGGCAGTCAGTGCGACGGTTTCACCTTTGTCAATGTCGGTCGTTTCCGGTGCAGGGGCGAAAATTTCGTTATCCTCGTCGCTGTTACCGACAGGTTCCTCGCTTTCAGTCTCTTTTTCTTTGAGTGTTGCATGCAGGGCGTCGTTTTCAGTTTCCAGTTCAGCTACTTTGGCTTCTAATGCAGCGAGGCGGTTGGCAGCCTCGTCATCATTCTCGTGTTCGGCTTCCAATTCCTTTAGTTTTTCCTCCAATTCGTTAAGGCGGGTCAAGGTGGCTTCACTGTCGCCACTGTCACTTGAACTACTGCCCATAGCATTGGTGAGGTCGGCGTTCATTGCCTTTAGCCCAACGATCTGGTTGTTTAGCCCTTCGATGGTTGTTTGGTAGGAGCTTATGGTCGCCTGCGCTTTCACCGAATCTTCAAGGGCAGCATCGAGGTCTTTTTGCCATTTGACTTTTTCAGCTTCAAGGGACTTGGCTACTTCAATGGCTTCTTTGGCTTCCCGTTGGGCTTTCACGAGGTCGGCCTCTTTCAGTTCCAGTTCTTCTTTTTGGTTATTGAAAAGCACCATCAGGTCGTCATAGCTTTTTTTCCACTTTTCCGCTTCTTTCTGGAAACGCTTCGCTGCGCCGCCCCATAGCAGCCAGGCGGTAAGGAAACCTATGAGAAAACAGACAAGGACAGATAGTAAGAATGCGATGCTGTCTTCGTGGGTAAATGCTGCAAAAAAATTATCCATGATTTTAATAGTGAACGATGAATGGTGAATGGTGAACGGAGCAAATTTACCATTCACCATTTACCATTCACCATTATTCTAAAACTTTATCAATGATTTTAAAATTGACCCGGCGGTTTTTCTGGCGCCCTTCGGGGTTGTCGGAGCCATCAGGTTTGGAGTTGGGGGCGACGGGCTGGGTCTCTCCCATTGACGAGGTCTTGATTTCCGTTTTTACGCCCAGTTCCCTGAAGTATTGGGCTGCATTTTCTGCCCGTTTAAGGCCGAGGTTGTAATTGAATTTTTCCGTGTCAATGCTATCGGTATGGCCGATGATCGAAAGTATCTTTTCAGGATGTATGTCCATAAAATTTTTGACCGAATCAGCATAGAGGATGCACTGTTCGCCAGGTTTGAACAGCGCTGAATTGAACTCGAAGTTGGCATCGGAAAAAGTGTTGTCCTCAAAGCGGTATTCCAGTTTTTCATATTCATCCGGTTGCTCAGACACGAGGGCAAAAGAGACTGGTTCATTTAATGTGTCGCCCGTCACCATTTTATGGTCAATGGATATGCGGCTCTCGTCCACACCCAATTTTTCCAACAACCGCTCGATGGCGCTGGCCCGGGCAATGCCGAGATTTTCAAATACACCTGAATTGGCTGTTTTTTCACTTTTGAGGTAATGCCCTGTGAGAGTGATCTTTCGCTCCGGGTATTGATTGAGGTATGCTGCTACTTTTTCTAAAAACAATTGGTTGTTTGGTGAAATGTCTGCCTCGAAGGAGTTGGGCTTGAAGCCAAATTGCTCATAGCCTTCCAATATTGTTTTGTCGCCATCCTTGAACGAAAGCGTCATAGGCCGGGTAGCAACGGGCTGCTCACCACAGTGATGGCGTATTTTACAAATGAAATACCAGCGGGAATACAAAGCAAAGGCAAGGAAAACCAGAAAGCCAATGGTAAATACTCTCATAGATTATGTTTTTACAGTGGACGGCAAACGGTGGATGGTTAACGAATAGATATACTTGTACAACTTTATTCATCCTTTGTAAGCCGTTGAGGGTCAAAGGTATGTATTTCGGAGGAATGTGCAAAACGCATGCATTGCAGCTCCTATGGTGAATTCTCTATTAAGGTTTAAATAAAGTCAGATGCTACTTTCAATCTTCTACCAATTTAGGAGATTTACCGATGACATTTTTTAGTGGCCCAACATAGTATATTTCAGCGTTCCCTTTCAGGTCTTTTCCAAATTTTTTATTGAGTTTTTCTCTTGAAAACTGATTATATCCAAATGTCGCTACGCAAACTTCATTTTCATTGAATTGACTCAAGTATTCTTTAACGTGGGTAGTATCAGAAAGTAACCCCCGGATAAGGCCCGGCACTATCGGGATCTTTTTCTCTCTATTGTTTTCATAATAAAATTCAAGTTGTTTTTTAGCATATGCCATTGGATCGGCTTTTCTATTTGTTTCTGCCAATCCGCTTTCTGGGATGCTGATTACAAGTGGTTCGTCATTCCCGTTTTCTTCTTTGTCTATTTTCACACCGTCATACATTACAACCACATACCCCTGGAATTCAGGCTTTAACAAAAATTGAGTTTTTAGTACACTTCCTGAAATATTAATATTGGTGTTTACATTTCCCATGTCAGGGTTTCTATATTTCAATCCCACTCCATCAATATGGCTGCGCAAGCCATCCTTTTGTTTGAAGGATAAAATAATAAGTTCTGTTTCCGTAAGCGATAAAATATAGGTTGCTGTCGTATCATTTTTATAGTTTTTCAGGTAAAACGAATTCAATAAAAGAGTATCATCTTTGCAGGATAAAAAAAAGCCTCTTTCCCCTTTTTCCCAAGGTGAGATTGTATCAACGTTTATTAGTCCAATGGCTGCTTTGGCATATTCGCCATAATAATATGCATCATAAGTTGAATCAGCATTATAAATGCTATGCCCTTCGACTAAAGGGTAAGGATACCATTTTCCTTTGATTAATTCAAAAGCAGATATGGGGTCGCACTGGCAAAATACAGTACTGGAGTAAATCCAAAATATAATAAGATTGGGAATTTTTATATTTAGACTTTTCATCACCCTATTTGTTTTTTTGCGAATTTAGCAAATTATAAAACCAAGGCTTTTAGAAGTTGCTTGTTTTTAAAATAGATTTTATTTATTTGATTTCTATTCTTAACATAACGATTCAATTCATTGTCTTGCTCGGTAATAGCTATACCTTTTCCTGAATATACTATCTCATTGGGAACATTGATGGACTTCAAGTAATCAGATACTGCCTTCGCTCTATTTTCGGATAATTCCTGATTGTATGGTATGGTTCCAATACTGTCGGTATATCCGGTAATTTTTAAAGATGTGTTTGGTTTTTTTATTATTTCTCTGGCATAAGTGTCCAATTTTTTCATTGATTCAGGATTTAACTCAAAGCTGTTGTGGTCAAAATAAATGAACAATTGTTCAGTGAAAATTCCATTAGGTTTTGGTGTGTCTTGTTCCAGGTTGTTGGATTGCAATAAGGTGTCTGTAATTTCCACTAGGCTTACATTGTCAATAAAATAGTAATAATTGTTTTGGTCTAATTTGTAATTGGAAGAAGGAAAGAACAGGCCAAAATATATATATTTATATGCTGCTTTAGGGGTGAATATATTTGAAACCTTAACCCATTTATTTGGCTGTGTTGAATACTTTTGAAAAGTAATTTGCGGTTTCTTCTTTATTAGTCCGTCCGTTTTGAAAAATTTCTTCTTCGGACAGGTAAGGCCCCAAAATCTTCATCAAATGGGATTGGGTTTAATTTTTTTGTATGGAAAGCATCAGGGAACTCCAATCTAGCAACTCAATTTTGTAGCGTATTTTCCAGTATCAAGCTTTTCCAATAATTTGACACTTATATATTCTGATCCCGATTTCCCCGTAGCGATTCCTGCAAAATTATTTGTACCATTTGGTTCTAATTTGTCTAGACCAATACTCCACTTAATATTAGGGGAAATAAAATCAGGCGTTCCATCAAAGTTGGAGGGAGAATACCAATGAGGCAAAGCTTTTGTAAAACCTTGGCCATTTTGAGATTTGTGCAATACCAAAAAATTGAATTCCTCGAAGGATGGGTTGGGAATCAAGTTCCGTTGGCCATGCGAAAAAAATATGAATGAAAAGGCCAAAAATAATGTTAGTAAAAATTTTGGTTTATTTAATGTCATTTTTACCTGATATAAAATAATTTCTCTCCCTAAACTTTCCTTTTTTCAAACATGAAAACCAGTCGATTCCAAAAAGTGTACGGTAGTGAAAACATAATTTATTGCAAAATGTGAGTGTCATAATTGTTTGTAAGAGATCAGCACTTGCCCAATTCTGATGTAATAATGTTCAATCCGGTCTTCGTTACAGAAAATCATTTCAATACAAGGCTATTTTGTATTATTCATTGCGTTCCCTTGCACCCTTGCGTTGGATCACACTCACATAAAAAAAGCCCAGCCTTTTTGCAGGGCCGGGCTTTTCAGGAGATGCTATTATTTTATGCTTGTAAATCTATACCTTCCAAAACCTCAACAACAATATCTCCCCCGCCAATGCCAGCAGCGCCAAAATCACACACCACCGCCACAGCACCACGCCCCGGCTGCGGTCACTTACTACTTCCGCAAGGCTCTCTTCGGGCTCGTTTGTTAACACACTCACATTCGCAGGGACATTTTCTTTCAACTGGTCTTTTGGGATATAACTAAGGTCAGATTCTAGACGGTCGTAGTTGAAGGCATATTTGGCGAGGATGGAATCGCGGTTTAGGAATAGGTCATAATAACCGGCGGTAGGTACTTGGTTCTGAATGCCGAGGTAGGCTTTGGAAGCGACAATGCGTTGTTGTGGGATGAATTCTTCTGCCTCTCCTTTCAGTTTGTAAACGCTTTCACCACCACGCACGACATTATCCGCTTCAATGGTTTCGTCCCGGCCGATGGTGTAAGCGATAGGCCGTTGACGGGCACTGGATATGGCCATTTTGTACAGCATAGGAATGAAAATTTCTCCATTTTTTGGAAGGTCGCTGTATTCTTCGTCCAATGGTGCTGCACACAGGTATAAGGCACCCTGTCCTGCTTTGTATTTCGCTAAAAAGGTACTGCCGTCGCGATAAATGAGGAGCCTTTCCTCTCCCCGGCTGGCGAAAGTGCTGATACGGTAATTACCTTTAGTAATGGGAAGTTTGAGGTTGGCCGAGCGGTTTTCAAATACATCTTTGAAGATAAATTCTTCGGTATTGATGTCAGCGACACTTCGCTCTTGCGGTTCGAAGTTTTGCAGCTCGTTGGCGGGGACGCTTTGCAAGAACGATTGGTAAGAAGCAACATTGGCATTTGCTCCGGGGAATACGAGGAGGTTGCCACCGTTTTCCACGTACTGTTTCAGCTCAAAAGAAAGGCCCGAAGAGATGTTGACCAAGCCATTTGCAATGATCAGTTGATAGGTAGGGAACTTGGAATAATCCAAATTGCGGCTCAACTGGTTGGTCACTTTAAAATATTCGATTCCTTTAAATGCTGCATCAAGACGAGGGTCGGGAGCTTGCTCGTTGATGACCAACACATTAATGATTTCCTTAACATTGTAAGCGAAATAATAATGGTCGTCAAATTGGATCGGGTAGTCCGTGATGCCCAGTTCAGCTTCTGACCAACCTGTATTGTGGATGCTGATGTTGACCGTATCAATTACGGATGATAGGGCAGGTATGGAAAGCTCACCGACGGGTTTTACCTCTCCATCATATTTTACAGAAAGGCGGACATTGTCGGCGTTTTCATTGCCCCAATTTTTCACTTTTACGACGAGGGGGTTGGGCTGATTGAGCATCTGGACGGGCGCATCGAACCAAGCGCTGTCAATGCTCACATTATTTTCTTTTACGGCTTGCAATGGCACCAGATTGACTTGCATCAAAGTGTCCGTAAAATTTTGCAGATCGGTAATGTTTTTTTGAAAATCGGAAATAACGTAAGCAACCTTATTTTTAGCTTGTCCATTATTCGTGGCCTGCATCTGTCGGGCGAGTACTTGCGAAAGCTTCCGCACCGCCGGAGAAGTTTCTACTTCTTCCACTAAACCGATGGCCTCCTCTTGGCCGACCAGCCGTTGATGCCGGCCTTCGAAATCATTGGTCAGCACCTGGAAGCGGTCTTCAACAGAGTAGGCATTGATAATCTCCTTGGCCCGTTGCTTGGCCTTTTCTATCAATTTTGCTTCCTCGCTCAGTGCGTCCATGCTAAAGGAGTTGTCAATGAAAATACTCACGGCGTTGATACCTGTCTTTACCTCCACGTCCTGCGGGATGAACGGCTGGGCAAAGGCAAATACTAAAAAAGCAGTTGCCAAGCAGCGCATGAGCAATACCAGCAGGTTGCGAAGCTTTTGCCGGGCACTTGTCTCTTCTTTCACTTCTTTCAAAAAGCGCACGTTGGTGAAATAGACTTTCTTGAACCTACGAAAATAAAACAAGTGGATGATGATCGGTATGGCCAGTGCGGCCAGAGCATATAGGAACGTCGGGAATACGAATTGCATGTTGGATGGTTTAATGGTTAAATGGCTGAATGGTTAAATGGCTGTTCAAAACCATTTAATCATTCAGCCATTTAACCATTTAGCGGCAAAGGTAACAGGGGCACTTCATTTACGCTTCAAATACCATTTTGTTTTATGGAAAAAGATTCCTTACCTTGGAAACTAATTTTTGATAGGCAGCAGGGAAAAATAAAATACGCATAAATGAATGGTAATTGACAGATTTCCCATAGCCTTGCTTTTTACTTTGAACTTTCTTCAACCAAACACCGGCCAACTATGAAAAATCCAACTTACTTGTTCTTCCTCTTTTTTTCTGTTTTCCTTTTTTCAAACTGCGCTTCTGTTAAAAACTTCAAACAAGCGGAAGCGAACAAAGAAACCATCCGCTTATGGTACGAAGAAGGATGGAACCACAACCGTAATTTGGAACTGATTGAGCAAGTGTTCCACCCAGAATGGACAGACGGCAATCCCCTCCGCCCAGGGCAGACTGTCGGCCATGAGGGGATGAGGGAATTGGTCGAGTTTTACAAAAAGGCCTTCCCGGATGCTCATTTTACCATTACCCATGTTTTTGCTGACGAGACTCACGCGGCCATCAGATATGAAGTGGAAGCCACCCATTTTGGCGATGCTTTTGGTATGCCAGCCACCGGCAAAAAATTCACTTCGACCGGGCTGGTGCTTTATGAAATGAAGGATGGTAGAATCTACCGGAGCTGGCAGGAACTTGATTTAATGGGGATTATCAACCAATTGAAATAACAAATAATTTTATAATATTATTTTTTTAAAAATTTAACATGAAATTAAAATTCAAAAAGAGAGGGAATATTTTTTTAAAAATTGAACTTGAATTTTTTTTAATTCCAAACTTTAATATTTCTTAAGTAGCCAACCATCTGTTTTCAGGTTAAATGCAAAAAACCTAGAAGGAGAGAGGTGTGTTTTTTTCGCAGAAAAAAACACACCTCTCTCCCTGAACTATCCCTTTCCTCAGACATGAAAATCAGTCTTTTTCAAAAAGTGTACGGTAGAGAAATTCATGATTAAGGGATTCCATGAACTTGCCATATTTCAATTGACTGGCAGCTAAGTTGATGAAAAATTGGCTAATTTTCAACTGCCTTATGCCAACTGCCAGAAGCATTTCAAGAACGGAGTTAATTAATGCTTGCTTATTTGCATAATTGTACATTTTCCTACCAGTTTTGGGGCATATTATGAAAATCCCCAACCATTTAGCATGTATGTTCCGTAATCTTTATTAGATTTGGAGTTATATTTGAAAATTAAATCTCAAACTGGGTAATATCCTTGCCCAACTGATTATTTCTTTTCAAAGACCAGCCACTATTACTATCCCTCCAACCGACATTTTCCACGGTGGAAAATAAAAATTCAAAAGTGGAAAAACATTAGATATAAATTGATTGTCCTTCTGGACCAAAAGCATAACCATTTTTCCAATAAACTTATTATACACTTTTTTCTAATTTATTAACCAAATTCAAATATTCAAATGCGCCAAGCTCAAACCCTCATTCTTTTATGCTTAATGGCGGCTTTGCCGCTTTCCCTCAAAGCCACCCACATCGTTGGCGGCGAGATGACCTACAAATGCCTCGGCAACAATCAGTATGAAATAAAACTGACCATTTTTCGGGACTGCTTCAATGGTATTCCTTGGTTCGATGACCCAGCAGCTATTGGGGTTTTCGATAATGTAACCAACGAGGAATTGTTCCAACTTAATCAACTGGTTCCTCTAGACCCGATGTTGAACGATACAATTGACCCGACCTTGGATGATGAATGTCTGGTCGTTCCGCCAAATGTCTGCGTGAATACCACCACCTATACGACTGTAATGGCCTTGCCCTTTAGGGCAAACGGTTATCATTTGTCCTATCAAAGGTGCTGTAGGAACAATACCATTGTCAATCTCATTGCCCCGGAAGATGTGGGTGCTACTTATGATGTTGTTATTTCACCCGAAGCGCAGCTTCAGTGTAACAGCAGCCCTGTTTTCAATGAATGGCCTCCTTTATATTTGTGTGCCAATGTGCCCTTTGAAATTGATCAGTCAGCTGTGGACATTGATGGTGATTCGCTTGTCTATAAACTCTGCAACCCACTGACTGGGGCCACTCCTGATGCTCCTATGCCACAGCCGCCTTTGCTTAACCCACCACCTTATGATACAGTGCCTTGGCTACCCGGCTATAGTGTTGATAATATGATCAACTTGGCACCTAATCCTCCTATGGTCATCGATCCTGTAACAGGCATGCTGACAGGTACTCCTACTGTCCTTGGCCAATTTGTCATTGGCATCTGTGTAGAAGAATACCGCGATGGCCAACTGATTGGCGTAAACAGGAGGGACTATCAAGTGAACATCGGTGATTGCCAAGCGGTGATAGCAGCCTTTGCCAATTCAGATGGAAACGTTACTTGTGGAGGCACAACAGTCACTTTTGAAAACAACAGCATTAACGCCACGGAATACCTTTGGACTTTTAACGATCCAAACAACCCAGATGCTACATCTACCGAGGAAACTCCCACGTACACCTTCACAGATTACGGCGTATATGAGGTAGAGTTGATAGCCAACCCAGGCGCAATATGTGCGGATACAGCTACATTAGAGGTGAGTGTACAGCCCAATTCGCTTACAGTTGATTTTGATGTGGAAATAGTAGAATGTTTGGAAAATCTGATTCTCCAGGCTACCGACCTGTCCACGGATACTTTTTCCACTGTTGAGTCATGGGAATGGGTATTAGCGGTAGGTCCCGATATTTTTATTTCCAATGAGCAAAACCCTGCGTTTGAAGTGACTCCGCCGGGCGGCGCTATCATCAGCCTAACAGTGACCAATGCCGTCGGCTGCTGGGCCACATTTGAAGATATATTCCCAATAAAGCCACCCCTCCTCAACCTTGATCTCGGCCCTGATTTTGAGGACTGTCAGGTCAACCAATTGGTACTTGATGCAGGCCCGGGTTTTGATTCCTATTTATGGGATGATGCAAGTGTCGAGCAAACCTTGACGGTTGATGCGCCAGGCACTTACTCAGTGACTGTCACAGATGCTTGCGGGGAAATGACAGAAGACGCCATTACCATCCTTCTCGCAGGTCCGACCCTTGATGTCGGCCCTGACGTTGAGATTTGCATGGGTCAGAGCCATACTTTCATGGCTACTGGCTTTGATACTTATGAATGGACGCCTGCTGGTTCACTTTCCTGTTCCGACTGTGCCAATCCAACAGCAACCCCTGATACAACTACGACTTACATCGTCATTGGAACAGACTCCACCGGATGTGTCAGTTCCGATACGGTAACGGTTACGGTATTGCCCAATATCACTACTGCTGAAAATGTTGAAATATGCGATGGCGATACAGTGATTGTTTTTGGAAACCCAGTGAACATGGCTGGCGTTTTTTCAGAAACCTTTATATCGCAAAGTGGCTGTGATTCTACCCATACTATTACTGTGGGAGTTTTGCCTACCAAAGAAACATTTGAAGATATTGGTATTTGCAATGGCGATACGACGATTGTTTTTGGAAACCCAGTGAGCATGGCAGGTGTTTTTTCAGAAACTTTTATGTCGCAAGACGGCTGTGATTCTACCCATACTATTACGGTCATTGTTTTCCCCACTTTTCATATTATCGAAGATGTCCTGATATGCGAGGGCGATACAGCTTTCGTTTTTGGGAATCCTGTGACCATGGCCGGGGAGTTTTCTGATACGCTGGAGACGGTGAATGGCTGCGATTCTATCCATACAATTGGAGTAGGGGTATTGCCAACCACTTTTACTTCAGAAACCATCTCGATTTGCTTTGGGGCGACGACCGAAATTTTTGGTACGCAAACTGGTGTGGCCGGAGATTATCAGATGACCTTCACGGGATCCAACGGTTGTGATTCTACCCATACCATCACCTTGATGGTTTATGATGAAATTACTGTCCAGTTCCAGACAGAGGATGCTACTTGCTTTGGCCTTGAAGATGGTTCGGCAACGGCCACCGCTATGGGCGGCAACGGCGGCTTTACTTATGCATGGAGCAATGGCGATGTTGGCCAACTCGCCACTGACCTTGGCGCTGGTGACCACACTGTCACTGTCACCGATGTTACTGGCTGTATGACCACAGCAACGGTAACCATAGGCGAACCGACTGAAGTAGTGGTAGTCGCCACAGGCGTAAACGTGAGCTGCACTGAACTTGGGTCGGTAAGCGCCTCTGCCTCAGGTGGCACTGGCAACTACACCTATCTGTGGAGCACTGGTGACTCCACCGCTATGGTAGATGGTTTGGTAGCCGGCATTTACATTGTAATTGCCGCCGACGAAAACAATTGTGTAGCGATAGATTCTGTGGAAATAACAGGCGCACTTGCCCCGACCATCAGCGTCAGTGTGGACCAACAACCCACAACAAGCGATCCTAATGGCGGTGAACTATCTGTTGCGATCATGGGTGGCACGATGCCATACGAAATAGAATGGAGCAATGGCAGTATGAATGATTCACTGTTCAACTTGCCTTCTGGCGAATACATTGTTACCGTGACTGATGCCAATGGCTGCGAGGTCATGGATACCGCTTACCTCTTTGTAGCAGCTTGTACGGGTGGTAAGATATGGAAAGATGCCAACCGCAACGGCTGTCAGGACGGAGGCGAGATAGGCATGCCCAATGTGGAAATGTCCTTATCGGGCACTGACATCTGGGGAAACTCCATTACAGCTACGACCACCTCTGCCATCAATGGCGAATACATCTTTGAACCATTACCTCCGGGTGAGTATCTAATCTCCATGAATGTGCCAAATGGGTACACCTTGTCTCCAGCCGATGCCTGTGTTGATGATTTTGTCGATAGCGATTTCGATATGAATGGCATCGCAACAGAATTGGTGACGTTGACCGAAGGACACTGTTGCCTTATCATTGATGGCGGCCTCTACGATGACTGCTTTAACGTCTTCGATCCTGGCGAAATTTGTTGTGATCAGACGCTTTGCGGTCCGGGCAACCTTGCTGCCCCAATCACTTCCGTAAGCACAGCGGCTGGTGCCAATCAGGTAGAGTATCAATGGATTTATTCTGAAATCACAGCTTCCAACCCGAACGGCACTGCCTGGAATCAGGTTAAGGATATATATGGGAACCCCGTAACTACTACCAGTTTGAACCCTGGAAGAATTTATGCCACGACCCTTTTCGCCCGTTGTGTCCGTGCCGTAGGTTGTACGGATTGGCTGGTCACTGATGTGGTTACGATAACAGTAGATGATGAAGCTGTCGCAGCGATAGACGAGCCTGGGGCAATCTGCGTAGGCGATGAGGTTACGTTTACGGCTGCCGGGAATGACCCAGGTGCTTCCTACTTGTGGAACTTTGGCCCGACAGCCACTCCGCCTTTCAGCAACGACCCATCGCCAACGGTCGTTTACAACAGCAGCAGCTACCCGACCGTATGGCTGACCGTAACCAACAATGGTTGTACATCTACGGACATCATGCTGATTGCCGTTTCGGACGATCCGGTCTATTGTGGAACAAATATTATTGCACCAAATAACAACGGCCAACAATCTGGCTTACAGACGAAAGAATTGTCTGAAGTGGAGTTCCAAGTTTACCCAAACCCTGTGAACGATCAACTGACTATTAAGTGGGGTAGAGCAATAAAGTCAGCTGTCCAAGTAGAAATAGTGAGCATGGAAGGCAAACTGTTGATGACAGACAAAGTGGGAGCAGATGCCTTTTTGTACAATACCCAATTGGGACATCTTAACGCTGGCATTTATATGTTGCGTTTGCAGCATAGTGATGGCGAGCAAGAGGTCTTTAAATTGGTGAAGCAGTAAAGGAATTTTTTCAGAATAAAATGAAGCCCTGTCAGCGAATATGTTGACAGGGCTTTTATTTTTGGAAATATCCAGTCGACGAAATGCCACTTTTATTTGTTTATGGGTTATTTGTTTGAAATTACCTTTGCCACTTATGTAATCTTTTTGCATCCGGCATCCTCTTCGCGTCCATATATTTTTAATCAATTCAAAATCCGCTTTCTTATGAAGTCAAACACCTATATTTTCGACATTCCAATCCCTTGCCACGAAAAATGGAATAATATGATTATGAAAGTGGATACAACTTCTAATGAGATGACAATGATTGGCTTACTTGTTTATAAGCCAAAAGATCAAACCCTTTACAATATTGTCAGGCATAAAATTCGAAAGATAGCTCACAATTTGCGTTCAAATAAAAAAGCAAAAAAACAAAAGAAAGCGGAAAATAAAACAGCAGCCCAAAATAAAAATATTGTTTTAGAAATACCTGCAAATAATTCTAAAGAAATAAAAAATAAAATAAATGATTTTTCTGGAAAAATATATCCCAACCCATTTTCCAATAATATAAATCTTGAATTTAATTACCTTAAAAACGAACTGCTCATCATCCGTCTGCTTGATTTAAATGGTAGGATTGTTTTTTCTAAAAATTATGAAGCAATTAAAGGGGTAAACAAATTTTTACTTACACCTGATTTGCAAAATATTTCTGCCAATAATTATTTGCTCGAAGTAAGTGGCAGCGCCGGATTGTATTTCGCGGAGATGGTGGTTTACTCAAATGGAAATTAGAAAAAAGTATAGAAGGCGAAAAATAAATAAAATCAGGATATAACGTTCTACCCGTTTGGGAAAATTCCTTCTAATTTTTTTCTACAAAAAGTGCTGTTATATTTTGATAAACGTTTTTGCAAAATAATTTCATTTTATCACCGTCACACCCCCTTCCCGAAAAATATCCAATACTTTCCCATCGCATCGAATCGCCTTTGCGGTGATAAACCAAACGAACACCGCTGGATCCATTTCCCTACCTCGGAAAGTCCCATCCCAGCAACCATCAATTTCATGTGTCTCGAACATTTGGTTGCCCCAGCGGTCGAAGATGAGGAGTTGGTACTCAAGCAATTGGGTATTGGGAGCAATATACCCCCGAAAGCAATCATTGATTTCATCATTGTTCGGCGAGAAGCTGTTGGGCATGTAAATAAGGGACTCGGGCACATCGTCGCCGGGGTGCACAGTGATGCTGTGTTCTAGTGTTTCACAATCATTTTTTACCAAAAAAGAATAAACACCGGGCGTATTAATTAGCAGCTCAGATACATTGGAAATGACCGCTCCATTGTCACCGAACCACTGCCATTCGGTAGGCAAGGAACCGGACACATCAGGCATCAACAAAAGGCTGTCGCCACAGGGAAGTGTCTCGTCCATAGCGAATAGAGTCATAGTGGGGATGACTGGCACAGTCAGCAGCTTTTCCCCCTCGCATCCGTTGGCATTTAACACGGTAAGCATATGAGAGCCAGAGGACACATTTTCAAAAATAGTTTCTTCTTGAAATGCCCCTCCGTCCAATGAGAACAACAGTGGGGGCTCTCCACCTAAAACGTCCGTCACTTCGACTATACCGTCAAGGGCATTGGTACAAGCGCTGTCCACCCTGTACCCAAAATCGGCTTGCAGAAGCTGTTCAGCATAAACGGAAACGACCGAATCGCAGCCATTCAGGTCAATAAAAATGAAAGTCTCTGTCTCTCCAGCGACAATTGCAACTCCTTGAAAATCAACCGTTTCACCTGGGCAAACTTCAAAAGTCAAAAGTGTCGTATCCACCAATAGCTCCTCCACCGTGACAGTCACCAATGAATCGCAGCCAAGTGAATTTTCCAAAGTGAATACCTGTGTGTCACCGGGCTGCATGATAGTGCCGAGATAGGCGGCCGCAGAACCGGGGCAGGCCAATAGTTCTTCGCTGCCTGAAGTGGTTGGCAAATTGATGACACTCACTATCGTTGTGTCCATGCAGCCGAAGGCATTGGTTTCGGTAAAAATGGCTGTATCGCCAGGCGCAATTTGTTCGCCTTGGTACTCAACAAATGAACCCTCGCAAGCTGATTCATTCACCCATTCCACTTTATATGGCAAAGTGTCCACATTAACAACGATGGCACTGTCACAACCATTTGCGGCTGGGTAGGTAAAAACCTCGGTGCTGCCTGCTGGTATGGGCATGCCATCGAAAGTAATAGATTCGCCAATGCAGGCACTAAAACTTAGGCTATCGAGGCTGCTCACAAATGGTATCACCGACACTACCGTTGAATCAATACAACCCGCTACATTGGTTTCGGTGAAAATGGCTGTTTCGCCCGGCGATATTTCCTGTCCCTGAAATTCAAATAATTCCCCATCGCAAACCTCCCCAACTACATACTCGGTAGTTTGCGGCAAAGCCAAAACGCTGACCGTTACAATGCTGTCGCAGCCGAGCGCATTTTCCAACATAAATTCCTGTGTGTCACCCGGTTGCATCTCTGTGCCGAGATAGGTGATGGTGTTACCGGGGCAGGCGGAAAGGTCTTCGTTCCCTGAACTCGACGGTAGGCCACTGACGCTCACCACCGTTGTATCTATGCAACCATTGGCATTGGTCTCGGTAAAAATGGCCGTTTCGCCCGGCAATATCTGCTGTCCTTGATATTCAAAAAAACTGCCCTCGCATACGGCCTCCTCCAGCGAATTGACGGTATGTGGCAAAACAGCTACCGAGACCATTACCGTACTATCGCAACCTTCGGCGTTCAGCAAGTTGAACACTTGAGAAGTACCTGCCGGAACCGAAGTTCCGGCGTACAAGGCCGACTCACCTGCGCAGGCTTCCAATTCTGCTTCGGAAGATGATGGCAAGCAGATTTTGTACAAAAGCCAAACCGTTTCAACTTCATCGTCGCAACCGACGAGTTCTTCATTTTGCGAAGCTAAAACAGCCACCCAGCCGGGTGGGAGAGCAAGCGTGTCCAGCAGCAGCGTATAAGGGTCAGCAGGGATATTTGCGAAGCTGAAAACCCCTGCGAAATTGCTCTCAGCTGATTCGATCACCATACCGAGGCTTGTCCTGAAGGAAGATGTTTACATTGCTGACCGTCGTGTCGCCCGCATCCACAATGCCATTTTCATTTACGTCAAAATAGACCTCCCCACTGATCTGTCCATAACCTTCATAGAGGTCGAGGGAAAGGATGCCTGAGAGGCTGGTGCAGCCGTCCATATCCGTCATTTCCAACTGATAATCACCGCTTTGTGTGAAGCTTGGATTGGGTTGTGTACCCATTGGTGCTGGCACTGGCTGGCCATTGAGGTACCATTGGTAGCTGGTGACTTCGGGCAACTCCGGCAAGCAGATTTCTGTGGGTAGGCAGCGGGTGAGGCAGCCAAGTGGTACATTGTTTTTGCCGGGAGCATTTTGGATTTCGATTTCATTGCTGCGAGCCGTGCAGCCTGCCCCATTGACGGCAACGGCGTAATACCTGCCCGAACCAAGCGCACTGATGCTATTGCCCGTTTCGCCTGTCGCCCAAGTATAGCTGACGCCAGACTGCGGTGACAGGACAGACAGCGTAACAGGGGTACTTTCACAAATAATACCTGCTGGGTCGCTCGCTATCTGAAGGCTTGGGGTTGGGAAAACCTCCACATTGATGCCAGCCACGCTGGTGCAGCCTGTAGTTCCATCTGTCACAGTGACAGTAAATGTGTATTCGCCCCTATCCAGCCCATTATTCGTGTTATCGCTGAAAGTAAGCTCCGTGGCCGAACTGCCATTCTCCCATTGATAAGTATAATCAGGCTGCCCTACGACTTGCAGGTTTACATCATCCCCTTCACAGGCTGTAAAACTGTTTTGATAAATGGCCCCCACTTGATCATTATCGTTATATACGACCGCTTCAACAGCGGCATTTGGCGAACCCACTACATCAATAGTAATGGGCGGAGAAGTAGAGGAACAGCCGATGGGGTTGACAAATGTTACTTCGTAAATGCCTGATGTAGTGACTGTTAGAATTGAATCTGTTGCCCCGTCTGACCATAGGATATTGGCTGGCTCGTTGGCTGTAGCCGTCAGTACTATAGTGTCGCCTGCACAGATGGGGGAAGGTTGTGAGAGGGCTATTTGACCAGAAAGATTGTTGGGAAGCACGCTCACCGAATCGCTAATCTCTGCCGTGCAGCCATATACATTGCTGGCAGAGAGTGTCACTTCGTAAACACCATTTCCGCTGAATTGGTGGGAAATGGAGGCTAAGCCCGACTCATTGGCGGCTCCGCTGCCGGGGTCGCCGAAATCCCAGGTAAGGGATGTCGCATTGGATGTCCCAATTGTAGTGAAAGCCATTGGTACATTTTCACAACTGGCCGACGGAGGGATGAAATTGGGCGTTGGCGGGGCAAAGACATTTATATTTTTTGAAAAAACAGTTTGGCAACTGCCGTCTACGGTCACAGTGAGTGTCACGGTGTAAGTGCCGGTAGCGGAATAGGTGTGTGATGGGTTTTGCAAATTTGAACTATTGGCGGTACCGGAAGATGGGTCACCAAAATCCCATGACCATCCAGTCAGCGTAGCGAATGGCAAGGACTCCGTCCTGTCGGTGAACTGCACTGGTAGACCGGGACAAGCACTCGACGCATCGAAATTTGCGACAGCAAGTATGGTATCTTCTTTTTGAAAAAAATAATTGCAAGCCTCTCCCGATGTTGTGCTTTGGACTTGCCCTGTCAACCTGACGAGAAAAAAACCGGGTACGGAGAATATATGCTGTGGGTTATCCGAAGTCGAGGTGTTCGCCGAGCCTGAACTCGGGTCGTCGAAGTTCCAGTTCAATGAGCCAGGCACGAAATTCACAGAGGTGTTGACAAAATTATGGGCAGGGCAATCGGCTGTTGGGGAAATATCGAATGATAGTGCGCCAGCAGGTACGCAGGGGTTGCCACCGCTGGGCGGGTTTGGCACGCCACCACTTCCTAAGGTGTCAATGCAATTGGTGAAATCACAAACACCCCCATTTTCCTCACACCCCGGTAAGTAGATGGAGCGGCTGGCCGTACAGCCATTGGGGTCAGTAGCTACAACGATATAATTGCCCACTAATTCAGCTTGATGAGAAGGTGAGTTGGTGCCAACGGGCGATCCGTTGAACGTCCATTGAAAATCCAAACCATTGGCCAGCGTAGTAGCATATATGGGCAAAGATGTGCCTGTACAAATCCCCGGCGTATATGGAATGTCCAGCAAGAACTGTGGCTGTGGATGTTGTTTTATTTCAAAAATGCCATTGCCAACGCAACTGTTTTCATCTGTTACCAGCACCTCATAATGCCCTGTTCCAAGGGTCGGGTCGGGTAGGGTAGAAACAGTGTTTCCATCTGCATTTTTCCATTCATAAGATGAAAAACTCGCTGTCGTGGTCACCTGTACGGTCACACCGGGACATACAGCTGCGCCATCCACTTGGGGAGTTGGTTTTGGTAAAATATTGATCACTAGACTATCAGGGACACCACAGGTGGCAAGGTGCAAAGTAGCCAATCCGGAGGCATGCCATAGCACCGAAACGTTTTGAGTCCCTTGCCCTGTGGTAATTGTCCCTGCGTCTTCCGGTGTCACTGCCCATTGGTAACTGGGGTGTTGGGAATTGGTAGCGGTGAAGTTTAGGGAGGTTTCCACGCATGCTTCTGTTGGGCCATTTATTGTTGCGGGAGTAAGTTCTTCAACCGTTAAACTGGAAGGGTCGGAGGTGCAGAACAACCCATCGGTACTTGTTTGGGTAACAGTCATTGAGCGGGGAGCGGCATTTCCCCACGTAACGTTGATGGGGTTGCCTGTGAGATTAAAGGTATTGCCACCGTCTTGCACCGACCATTCTATACCCGTTTGGCCGAGACCAGTGGCGGCGTAAGAATAGCTATTGCCGGGGCAAATCTGCTTTGCACCAGTGATGCCCCCTACCGCTGGCGGGATGCCGAAAATGCGGATGGGTATTTCATAAAAATCATTACAATAGTCATCAACTATTTTGGGTGAAGCTCGCACAATATAATTGCCGGGCGTGAAATCGAGTGGTATGTTAACAGTTGGTACAGAATTATTTGACCAGACACTTGTTCCTGCCTCGTCGAACAGTTTCCAGTTGCAAATGACAGGGGCTTGTGTTTGGCCGTTTTTGGCAAAAAATTGCCCGTCCTCGTATTGACAAAATTGAATATCGCCTTCGGCAAAAAAGTCCGGCAGGATGTTTACCAACAGTGTGTCCCTTCCCTCGCAGCCGAGGAAGCAGTTCTCAAAAAAGACTGACACATATTGCGGGTTTGGCAGACCAGCATCCCAGGTCACCGTGATGCGATTGGTGCCCTGCCCCTCTTCCAATGTACCTCCCTGACTTACTTTCCATTCAATATTCGCCCCAATGAAATCAGGTATAGAATACTCGGCCACTGCGCCGTCGCAGACCTTTTCGGGGCCAACGATCTGGGCGTTTTCGCTCATAATGGCAATGGGCATCACGTTCGGCGTGTTGCAGATATTGAGGCCGCCGCAGCCATCCGTTTGCAGGGAAACAGAACCCTCCGGCCCGGTCAGCCACTCCACGGTGATGGAGGTGTCGTTGGACCCGCCCCCGCCGATGATGTTGCCGTTGCCGCTTATTTCCCAAACATAACTACTGCACTGCGTGTCCGTGGAATAAGTGACCGTTTCGCCCTCGCACACGCTGCCGAGGCAGTCAATGGTCGGCACTTCGGCGGGCTGCACCACGACGGTGACCGAGGCGGTGTCGGCGCAGAAGCAATCGTTGCGGGCGATGAGCGATGCGGTGAACGTGCCGGGCAGTTGATAGACATGGCTGGGGGCTTCTTCGGTGGAATTTTTTCCATCACCAAACTGCCAGATGTAATTGGTGGCGTCGGTGCTGCCGTTTTCAAAGAAGACGGCTTGGCCTTGGCATATTTCGATGGCGCCCGAAGTGGAGGGGGGAGGGATGGTTGAAAAATCCGCTTTTGGTTCTTCGAGGATTTGGACGCATTGGGTGGCGGGGGTGTAGCAGGTGGGTGGCGGTGGGCAGGAAAGATCAATGGTTTCGACGACTGAACACCCTGCAGAATTGGTGATGGTGACGGTGTATTGTTCTGCACAAACATTCGTCAAACCTGAACCGGTAGTCCCATCGCTCCATAAATATGTCACAAAAGGCGTACTGGAAAATGTCTTCCATGATATCCACCCATCACACAAATCACATTCAGTTGGTACATTGTAAACCCCTAAATATGGATATACAAAACAATTTGAACTCAAGTTGTTAACTACTTCAAAGCTGCATGTTTGGGATATTCCATCTGTATTGGTGACAGTAACATAATAAGTTCCAAGTTCTGGCACGTCGAAATCCATCCTATTGTTAAACTGGACATTGGGTGCATAATTGGTGTCCATTGAAAAACCGTTGGGTCCATCAATGTGAATATTGTAACCGCTGCCAAAAAGCTGAATAAAACCTCCATATACTGGAGGGACTACATCTGATTGCCCACAATATAAAGGGAAATCAGGTTCTGAAATTCCTTCTACATTAGCTATTATTTTCCCATCTCCCGGATCACCCCAAGCAACGGTTACAGTAGTACCATTTTGAGTAAAACCTTCTGCACCTATCACGTCCCAAGCCACGGGAGTTGTGGCGGGCAGGTCTTCTATTTCATAAAGCACTTGGGAATTGGTACATACCTTTTGGCAATCTCCGATGCTATCGGGTGGGCAAACGAAAGGGGAAGGGGAGGAGATGACCGGGGTTGTTGCTGATCCGCCACAAGCAAAAACCAATGAAAAATTTTCCAATACGCCTTGGTCTTGGTTGCACACATCATTGATAGTAAGTGTCCAAGTGCCATTCACCGGAGCTCCGGGTTGGTTAAAGTCGTTGAGGTCGCAATTTGGGGCTTGGGATGCCCCAGAAATGGGATCGTAAACCCCACAGGGTGCAGTCCAGTTACCCGACACGCAACAATTACCGAGAGAGCAAGGACAACTGTTGCAAAGATAATTTGTACCATTGGTGAGAGGGTTGTTGGTTCCTCTTACAATACAAACTTCTACGTTCTTTGCTTCATATCCACACCCACCATAATTGTTATCCCCATCTGCCATAATAAGAAAGTTGGTGCTATTCGGGGAGGTGAGCGATACGGACAGGTCGCCAATCCAAGTATGCTTTATGGTAAAACAAACGGATAAAAGCGGACATTCTGATAAGTCATTCGTTCCGCCTGAGCTTATTAGCAATGAAGTGGATATGCTGTCATTGTCAGGTATGGGCAGTGGGCAATTTCCTGCTGACACGCAATCGCAGGGTTGCGCTTGAATTTTATGGGTAAATGAAGAATGGCAGAAAAGCAAAAAGAACAAAAAAAAGTTGATACAGACTTTTTGCATGGCTGACGGAGTGGACTTGAAGCGTGTGGGCATGTTGTCTAATTTAAACAGTAAAAAACAATGGCTTTATGGCAGTAGCGCAAGTTAATACAAAAATTACACCTTATGGTTATGGTGATAACTTTTTCGCTTTAGGTAAAAAAACAATACAATAAGCGGTCTCTATTGCTCCGATATAAAACAGTGCTTCCAGAACTTCAAGTTCTGGAAGCACTATAGGACTTGGATGTTTCAGATATAGTATGCAGTCAAATCACTCCAATAAAGATTCGATAATTTTTTCATAATCGAACCCTTCCTTTGCCATGATCGCATTAAATCTGATATTACCTTCTTTATCCACGACATAATATTTTGGGATGCCCATTGCATTATAAAGTCGCACTATTTCGCCTTCCTTTTTTTTGCCGTCGCATATATTAATCCAATCAAGGAGTTCGTCCCTCACATATTTTTTCCATTTGTCTAAATCAATATCTAAAGAAATTCCGATGATTTGAAAATCACCTCGGTCTTTATATTTTTCATTTAATTCTTTTACATGGGGCAGTCCAGCGATGCAGGGTTTGCACCAAGTGGCCCAAAAATCAATTAATACTACCTTGCCTTTTAAATCCGATAATTTTATTTTACTCCCTTTTAAATCTATGGCTTCAAAATCAGGAGCAGGCATGCCGATTTTTAACGAATCAATTTCATATAAAAATGTTTTGGCTTTTATTAAAAGGTTGGAATCAGCATAGGTGGATATGCTTTTAAATTTCAAAAACCAATTTTTAGATGCTTCAATATCTGGCTCATAATAATTCCACTCACCAAGGTCGGCATAAAGGACGGCAAGGCATTTTGGGTTGGAAATTTTTGTAGTCAATTTTTCCATATTTTGCAAAAGCCCCTTATTGTCTTTTTGATCCCAAAAAGTCCTTTGGAATTGATTGAAGGGGATGGCCCACATTTCCTCCCGTTCCAGGTCTTCTCCTAAAAATTGTTTTCTGATAAAATCGTGATCGTTATTTTTCCACCACGTGGAATAAGCAAAAAACAGGGCGGTTTGCCCAGTAGTTTCATTGGAGTGTGCCTTGTAATATCCATACAATTCAAGAGCGTGTTTATTCCTCAAGACCTTTGCTTCTTCCGACCCGTTGCCCTTGTAGTTTTTTAATTCATTCAATATAGTAAAAATACGTTTTTCGAAGACAGTATCAGAGGGAGTGTATTCACCTTGTTGTGCTGCTGCCTTGTTTATCAATAACAAAGCAAAAAGAAAGAAATAAATGTATTTCATATCTTGACAAAGGTTTTTGCAAAAATTGCTTTTTCTGTTTTAAAAATAATTTGATGAAGACCGTTTGTCAAAGATGCGGAATTTATTTTTAATTGGTGTTTTCCTTTTTGAAAAAAGGTATTCTCATAAACAGTTGTCATTTTTATTCCCAATAAATCAACAATATTTATTTCCATTGCCATCGCATTCGGCAAATCAAATTCGATATAAAAATCACTACTTGTAGGATTTGGATAAGTATTTAAATCTATTTCTTTTTTAAAGAAATTCTTTACTGAGGTTAAAACAGAAATATTAGTTGTGATGATACTATCACACCCATCCACAGAAATTAAATTTTCAATAATAACCGTATCAGAAAAAATTTGCCTACCCTGAAAAATATCACCGACTAATAATTCCAAATTATTTTCCGTTTTATAATTTGGCAAAAAAGACAGGTCGATATGGACAATGCTGTCGCAGTTATTTACAGCAGCTTTTGGAAAAACTTCCATCCCTATGGGGTTGGCCTCATCGTAAATCATTCCGTTGATGGTGATGCTCTCGCCCTCGCACAAGGAAGTTGTCAGATCAAAATTGCCTGCGGGAAGGATGTCCAAAAATAGGGTGACAATACTGTCACAGCCGTTGAGTGTTTGGAAGGTTTGCTCATATTGGCCCGATGAATTATAAAATTCTCCATTCCATTCGTATGACCATCCTTCACAAGTGGAAGCTGTGAACTGGCTTTCAAAAAATTGAACCACCGAAATTTGGTTCACGGTCCAATGAAAAACATTTCCCCCGTCGACCCAACTGCTCAACACCGTATCGGCTGTGATGGGAATGCCATCTACTATGTCGCCCTGACAGACTGGCGTTTGCAGGACAACGGTATCTTTTGGGTAAAGTGAAAAAAGTAAGTTTTCCACCACTGAATCGGCCACCCATAATTGGCCGGCAGTAAGGGAAAACAATTTGTATTCTGCAAAAATCAGGTTGGAGGCGGGTACTCCCGGCGGCAATCCAATAGAGGTGTAGGAGGCGCCATCGTCGCCAGTGAGCAATATTTCAGCTTCGACGTAGTTGGACGGGTCGAATCGCCGATGACGGAGTTGTAAAATGTCATTTTTAAAATTGTAATAATTGAATTTGTCCTTGTCCGGCTCAATGGGACGAGGCGGCAAACCTGACTGCTCCCATGAATCTCCCTTATCCATGCTTTGCCAGATAACGGCCTCGTTTTCCTGCGACAGGGCGAGCAAAGTTCCGTCGGTCTTGATAGAAATGCTCTGGAACTCCATGCCGTTCAGCAGGGTGTCCCAGGTTGTTCCTTCGTCCTGCGATCGCACCAATTTATTTTCTGGATTGCTGACCCCCAACCAATTATCGCTAGTGGCTACAAAACTCATGAAGCCTTGGCCTATGGGTTTTTCTATCCATGTGGTGAAATGATCGTCACTGTAAAACAATCTCCAGTTGTTGTGTGTAGTGGCCACCAAATAAAGCCGATCACCAAAAGACTGGAAAACAAACCCAGTGAAATCCGACAGATCTGGCCCCATTGTTTCCCACATCAAGCCATCCACTGTGCGTAAAAGATATTTGCTCGATCCTGCTACAGCAAAAAAGAAATCGCCATGAACGGCCTTGTGGGTAATCTGCCTTTGAGGCGCAGGCTCCATGATTTCCAGATAGTTGGAGCTGCTTGGCAGTTCCCAATTGTAAAAATCATCAGATGTAAGCAAGGAGCCATCAAATGCATTGACCCGATATTTTCCTGCAAAATAGTGGAAGTTGGCAATGTAATTTCCGCCAGTAGAAATGCCAAAGTGCCGTTGCCAGGTAGCATGTTCATCGAGGGAAATATACAGAAAGCCGCCTGCTGTCTGTGCAACTGAGATACCATCTAAAGCAAAAAATTCATGGAAAAAAGATCGGGTGTTGGGCAATGATGAAAAATCCCATATGGAAGTCCAATCGGTCAATACATTGTTTTCAGCTCGGAGAACTGCATCGTCAGTGATTTTGAAAATGCCATTTGGGTGGCTGGTCAATTCTTCTTCATGCAGATCAGGTACTGCCTCCCAATTAAAACTACCATCGGAGGAGCGCAAAACATGACCTGATTCGTACTGGACATGTAGAAAGCCATTTTTATAAAAAGCAGTTGCCAGTTTAGACGCCCCTTGCCCGAGGTTGGGGATGTCCCAATTGAATGAAGGCATGCCATTGGTCAATCCCCGAAAAGTAGTGCCCTTTTTTACACCCCAAATGGTATCATTGGAAACGGCCACTGCATCAAAATATAAGCCAGAGGATACACTTTCCTCCCAGTTTTCGCCATAGTCTTCCGACCAGATCCAGATGCCATCCGTATCACCCCAAGTAGAATAAGTAAGGTAAAAAAAGAAGGTCGAATCGTTTTTCACAAGCAAGTGCCGAAAGTCATAGTTTTCTGAAGTAAACAAACTCCCAAAGCCCTGTTTCGTCAATTTGTTGGTGAAATTTTCCCCGCCATCTCTCGAAACATGCAAGGAGTAGGAATGGTAACTGGTTTGAGTACCGTTCGAGGGGTTCGGTACCACCCAATACTGATAGGTGACAGCAACCACTACACTGTCGCTGGCCACTAATGCGACGACGTTTCTTGTGAATTTTTTCTCCCATGTTTGCCCATTATCATCTGACCTCCATATTCCATTGGCAGTTGCGGCAAACAATCGGTTTTCCTGTTTGGCTATGTGAGTAACCTTGGCAGGCAAATTTGTCCTGTCCTCAAATTCAAGGGCAATTGTATCTTTTGGTGCATATTGGGCATGTAAGGGGTAAAAGAAAGAAGCAAACAATATGGTGAAATAGAGGAAGGTATATTTCATGGTGTTCATTGTTAGATTTTAACATTTTGCTCCAAGCAAAGGTCTTCTAATAGAGAGATAAAATCAGTATCAATTTTTCCAATTTCTCAAAAATAAAGAATTGCCTAAATCATGGAATGAGTCTCTATAATTGGACCTACAGAGATATTTTCTCAAATAAGTAATTGTATGTGAGTTGTCTTAGCATTTTATGTGCGTATCTATTTAGTGCTTCCAAACCACTCAATTTGCTTGCCTTCTGCCATCATAGCTTTGTAATTTCGGAGAAATGACAAAGGTGTTTGGTTCTTTGACAATTTTTGTGGAGCAGGAAAAAACAAGAAGAGGGGGAGGTAAAATAAAAAATTTTCAATTTTTTATTTTACCTCCCCCTCTGTCAGTGTTTTAGAAGCGCTAGCGCTAAATGGATACTAAAGTGCTAACACAACTGAAAATTATTTACCGTACTGAGAACCGGTAGATCGTCGTAGAGCGATAAGTCTCTCCCGGATTCAACAAAGTAGAAGGAAAGTTTGGTTGGTTGGGCGAGTCGGGGTAGTGCTGGGTTTCGAGGCAGAAGCCAGTTCGTTTTTGGTAGGCAATTCCACCTTTGCCAATCAAAGTACCATCAAGGAAATTGCCCGTGTAAAATTGAATGCCCGGCTCAGAGGTTAATACTTCCAGCACTCGTCCAGAGGTTGGGTCGTATGCAGTAGCTGCGAGTTGAAGATTTTGGTTGTTTTGTCCCTTGTTCAGTACCCAGCAGTGGTCGTAGCCACCGCCGTAATTGATCTGTTGGTTCTCCACCTCAATATCCCGTCCAATGGCCTTGGTAGTTCGGAAATCGAGTGGGCTATCATTTAAAGAAGCAATTTCACCAGTTGGGATGAGGGTTTCATCTACAGGGGTGTAGTGGTTCGCATTAATCTGTAGCTCATGCTCAAGGATGGTGTTGTTGGGGATGCCGGTTAAATTGAAATAGGCATGGTTGGTCAGGTTGACATGTGTAGGTTTGTCCGTTTTGGCAGAATAGGATATGTGGAGTTCATTGTCGTTGTTCAGCGTGTAATCAACCTGTATATGCAATTCGCCTGGATAGCCTTCCTCTCCGTCGAGGCTGAACCTATTCAATCCAAGTGTCATGGTGGTTCTGCCTTCTTTTATCTCTGCTTGCCAGAGGTGCTTGTCAAAACCTTGCAGGCCACCATGAAGGTGATTAGGGCCATTATTGGTAGCCAATTCATATTTTTTTCCATCAATCGAAAATGTCCCTTTGGCAATACGGTTGCCGTACCTCCCGACGATGGCACCGAAATAGGGGTGTTCTTGTAAATACCCACTGAGTGAATCAAATCCCAAAGTCACATCGGCTAATTTCCCTTCCCTGTCAGGTACTTTAAGGTGGGTGATGATGCCGCCATAATTGGTGATTTTGACTTCCATGCCATTTCGGTTTCGGAGAGTAAAAAGGTAAGCCAGTTGCCCATCTGGCAATTTTCCAAACAGGTCTTGTCTTGCGGTCACCTCGGGTAGTTCTTTGTTTTTCATGTTTAAATGAGATTTATGTTGGTCGCTGTTGGTGCAGCCAAGAAAGGCGAAAAAATAAATCATTGCACCAACAAAAAATAAGTTGTGTTTTTTCATAGCTCCAAAATTTATCACACCGCAAAATAGAGAAACAACCGTTATTAAGTGTTCAGCAAGTCGGTTATTTTAATCTTATCTCTTATGTCCCATTTCTCACCTCTTAACACTCCTTTTTATTTTTTAACACGCTATTAAGTTCCCATCCATTTCCCTTGCCGTCCTAAAGGTGTGAATTTTATTTTTTTACTAAAACCTTCACTTATGAAAAAGCTGAAATTATTGTTGTCCCTGATTATTCTTGTTTTTGCAACGACCGCCAGTTTTTCACAACAGACTGAGAAGTCGAAAACCGATAGGATATCAGGTGAATTACCAAGTAAACAAGCTTATAGGGGAAAACCCAAAGCGGTAAAGCAAATGCAAGATGAAAGGAATATAGGACAGGGCAGGTCTAAGTGGGCGAAGGAAAAAAAGGACAAGAAAAATGCTGTCAAAAATAAAAGGAAATCAAGGAAGGGGAAGATGAAAAAAGACCGAAAATTCAAAAAAGGTGAGGTTAAAGGAAGGCACGGTAAAGTAAAAAATCAACAACCTGCTGAAATACGTAGCATGCCAAAAAATGAAGATAGAGTGATGCGCTCGGAAAAAAAGAAAGGCGAAGTGGTCACAAAAAAACAACGCTCCAGAAAAAGTCTTTAACCCAAGCATAAGAACAGGAACGTGCGACTGACTATTAACAAAGATTAAAAGTCGGGTGATTTTTAACACTCATAGAGGGTGGCTTTCGAGTCGCCCTTTTTTTGTTTAAATAAAATTAAATAACCATAAAGCCATTCATTTTCAACCCCTCATCAAATTCAACAACTCCTCCGCACTCATCTTCGCACTCTGCTCCGTGCCCTCTAAGAGGCTATCGGCCAAGTCCCGTTTTTCCGCGTGGAGTTTCACTATTTTCTCTTCAATGGTATTTTCTGCCACGAGTCGGTAGATGGTCACAGGGCGTTGCTGCCCAATGCGGTGTGCCCGGTCGCTGGCTTGGTCCTCAACGGCAGGGTTCCACCAAGGATCGAGATGGATCACGTAATCGGCGGCAGTCAGGTTAAGGCCGAAACCGCCTGCCTTGAGGCTGATGAGAAACATGTCGCCCTCGCCCGACTGGAACGCCCGAATGGCCTTGTCCCGTTGGCCGAGCGGCGTACTGCCGTCAAGGTATTGGTAGGAAATGCTTTGCGACAGCACCCATTCCTCCACGAGTTTAAGGTGTTTCACGAATTGGCTGAAGATAAGGATTTTGTGGCCCTCTTCGATCAACTCTTCCACTGTTTCGGCCAAGAGGTTGAGTTTGCTGCTCGGCAAGTCGCTGGTTGGTTCGATCATTCGGGGATGGCAACAGGCCTGGCGCAGGCGCATGAGTTGTGCTAAAATGAGAAAGCGTTTGTCGCCCACCTCACCTCCGCCGCTTTCAATTTGTTCAACGGCCTGTCGGCGGAGGGCTTCGTAAAATGCCCTTTCTTCTTGGGAGAGTTCGACGGTGAGGGTGACCTCCGTTTTGGCGGGAAGTTCGTCCAGCACCTCACTTTTGCGGCGGCGCAAGATGAAAGGCTGGATGAGCCGTTTCAATTGGTTGCGGCGCTCCCTGTCCTGAAAGCGCTCAATGGGGAAGGCGTAGGTTTCATTGAATTTTTGCAAAGAACCAAGTAGGCCCGGGTTAAGGAAGTTGAACAGATTCCACAACTCGCCCAAGTGGTTTTCGATGGGAGTACCTGTAGTGATGACCCTAAAATCGGCCTGCAACTGCATAGCTGCCTGCGAGCGCTTCGTGCTGCGGTTTTTGATAGCTTGTGCTTCATCGAGAACGATAGTGGTAAAATGTTTTTCCAAAAACTGTTTGTTCTCCTGTTGCATCAAACCATAGCTGCATAGTAACAAGTCGAATGGTTGTAGATCGTCGAGCATGTCCTGCCGGTCGCCTTCCCCGAAAATGAGTGGTCGCAGGGTAGGGGCGAATCGCCGTGTTTCGTGATACCAGTTTCGCACCACGGAGGCAGGTGCTACGACGAGGGCAGGCCCTGCATTGGCTCTGTCGAGGATGGCAGCGAGTGCTTGAACGGTTTTCCCCAAGCCCATATCGTCAGCTAGGCAAGCACCCACCCCCCAATAGGCCAGTTGGGTGAGCCAGCGGAAGCCATCTTCCTGATAGTTCCTGAGTTCGGCCTTAAAAGTGGAAGGTACGGTCGGGTTCAGTTCTTTGGCTTCCCTGAGGCGGTTCAGTTGGTTTTTCCAGGCGGCATCCACTTGAAGGTCGTGGATGAGGTCGGTGAAATCTTCCAGCATGGGCGCTGCCAGTGGATGGAAGCGGATGTCGTTTTTTGTTTTGGAAATGACGGTGTTGAGGTCGTCCAATTTGCGGCGTAGTTGGTTGGTGATGGAGAGGAATTGGCCATCACTTATTTCCACAAAATTGCCTTTGCTGTTCTGGGCGAGGTCGAGCAGTTGACGGAAATCCATCACGAGGTTTTCGTTTACCTGCACCTTCCCGTCCAGTTCGAACCAATTGCGTTCTTTTTTGATGCCGAGGGAGAGTTGGTCAAAACCGAGGTGGCCTGTGATGCGGAGCTTTTCCCCTTTCGGATGTTCGATGACGGCCTCCCCTGCGGTGCGAAGGGGTTCGAGTTCCATCAGTACGTTGAGGCAATCTTCCGTTTCTTCAAAATGCCATTCGAGGTGATTGGAGTCGAGGCGCAGCAAGGTAGGGCAGGCGTCTTCCACCCGACGGGCATTCTTTTTTTCCAACCTCAAGTTGCGGCGGGTCTTCGTGGGTACGCCATTGATTTCTGCAATAATATTTTCCCTGCCTTCGCCAGGCTTGAAATAAGGGGCTTCCGCGGTAAATGGTTTTACAAAAAACTCGATTTTAAAGCCTTCGCCAACAGGCAACAGGTGCAGGTAAGTAGTGGCATTGGCTTCTACAGTAACTGTTTCCACTGTTTGTCCACCAATTTCTGACTGCACCGTGACAAAGGAAGATAGGTTGCCGATGACCTGTATCAATTTATCCTTGGCTCCGCTCGGTACGGTCAGCGAGCTGTAATTGAGGAGGCGGTTCACCTCAGCGTGGTTGTCATCATAATTGACGACGAGGTAGCGGGTCGGGGTTTCCCTAATGACCGTTGTGTTGCTGCCATTAAAGGGATGGGCAAATTTCATTTCAAACTTATCGTCTTTTTCCTCTACGATCAGTTGGGGTTTTTGCCTTATTAGTTCCACGCCTATTGATCGGTTTTCCTCCAAAAACAAAAAAGGGTGATCAACGAGTGCGTTCACCAATTTTTCAAAATTGAATTGCAGTTCTTGGTGGTTGCCATAATAGCCATAGCCATGTGTTTCAATGGCAGCGATGGCTTTCCGGTCTTGGTCGGTGAGGCATTTCATCGTACCCTCTTTGAGGCGCTTGAGTGAGACATTACGGCCTTTCGACCAACCGCTGCTGCCATAAGTCTGCTCAACGGGCTGGATGTGTTTTTGCGGGAAATTGACGAGCCAGATGAGGCGGCTTTCCTTGTCGGACTTTTTGCCGTTGCCGTTCTTCTTGGGGTTCAGTTGGAGGAGCGCATCGAGGTTGCGCTGCCATTTTTCGGTTTTTGGCAAAACATGTAAGATGCTCTTGGTGCCGATGTTTTCCGCTATTTGCGAAGCGATGATCTCATAGCGTTTGGCAGCGTTTTCATCCTGCTCGAATTTGGATATTAGGGTCGCAAATTCCAGCGCTATCCACTGGTAGCCGCTGTCGTTGGCTTTCTGGAACAACCGGTATAGTTCGACAACTTGGCGGTTGTCGGTGGGCAGGTCGCACCAGTAGCGGCAGGCGAGGTGGAATATCCACTCCATAGGTGTTTCTGGCGGAAATTCGATCTGCCCTTTGGCATCCTTCACATAATTCATCTGATAAAGGATGGCACCTTGGAGGTAGGCAAAAATATTGTCGAAAGAGGATTCCTCCGTTTCTGCACAAAGGTCATTGGCATGCTTAAGGTAGCCCGGTTTTTTTTCTTTCAAAACAGCTAGCACATGGGTTACGCCATAAAAACTTTGGTGTGCTGCCTTGCTTGGCACATCGCCCTGCTTGTACAGCAACTTCATACCCCCTTCAAAAGCGTTGATGGCAAATTCGTTTTGGCCCATGAAAAAAGATGCCACCCCTTTTCGCAACAATTGCAATCCGGTAAAACTTTCCTGGTCGGTCAGCTTTCTCGTTTCTTCAAATTTGCCCTGTCTGGTTTTAATATAATCCAATAAGAAATGGCCAAAATCCTTTTTTGTGGCATCCTCTAACCAGCCGTTCTTCAAAATAAAATCTTCAAATTCCTGCACTGGCTCCATTTGGCCGACAGCCTTGGTCACCATGTTGGCCAGCGCCATGTTTTGAATGCCAATTGGGAAGGTGTTCAACCAGTGGGGGTCAAAGGGTTCAAAGAAGTTTTCAAAAAAATCGGCTTGAGCAAAGTCGGTTGGGTAGTAATTCATCAGATCCGTTACTACCTCGCTGACTTTTGGTAGGCTGCCATCGTAAAGGGCGAGGCGCAGTTCCCTGATACCTGTTGTGAAAGTGCGGGGGCGCATTCCGTTGCGGTAGGGCACGTGCTTTTGCAAGGTACGTGCATAAGTCTTGAATTTGGGGTCAATGACGGCCATTCGCATGGCCAGTTCCACCAGTTTTTCAGCGATACCGATTTCGTCAGGATTGCCCTTTTGGAGCCATCCGCCCGCGTCGAGCATGTCTTGGTAGCGGTCGAGGTGTTCCATGCTTAGGGACAGACCGCTTTCCCGTTGCACACCGCTCCCTTTAAGGATGCTCAAAAAGGTATTCTTAGGGATACTTTCATAAGCAATGGACAGGATTTTAATGATGTCCTGTTCTACCAACGACAGTGCTTTGAACCGCTTGTGGAATGTTTTTATATCCATGTAAAAAAATGCGCTTGGGACGGTTTTTTGAAAAGGGCGCAAAATTACGGATTAAAGGAGAGGAACAATAGAGGATATTTGTTTTTTTAAAAATGCAGATCATTTAAATAAGGTTAGCTCTTTTCAAAACAATCAACAGTTTAGAGTCAAATTCATATACATTATTCCCTATTTGGTAAAACCATTTTTCTTTTTGAAATTTGACGCAAAACGCAACTATGCCCAAAAAGGTCATCTATACTATCGGCCACTCCAACCACCCTGCCGAGGATTTTCTCAAGCTGCTACAAGCGCATGGCGTGGACTGTGTGGTGGATGTCCGCAGCATTCCGAGCAGCCAATACAACCCGCAATACAACAAATCCAATCTTGCCGCATATTTACAGGAAAACGACATTATTTATTTGCATTTCGGAAGGGAGTTTGGCGCACGCCATACCAATACTTATTTGCACGACGAGGAAGGCCGGGTGGATTTTGAAAAGGTGCGCCAAACGGAGGCCTTCCGCCTTGGCATTGCCCGCCTAGAAGAAGGAACAGAAAAAGGTTTTGTGCCTGCCCTCATGTGTGCCGAAGCCAATCCATTGGAGTGCCACCGCTTTTCTATGATCTCGAATTACCTGACCGATCATGGATATGAAGTGCGGCATATTTTAAAAGATAAAGAAATAACACTGCACAAAGAATTGGAAAAAGAAATACTGAAAAAATTCGCCAAAAAATTGCCACAGCCAAATATTTTTGAACCGGACATTACAAAAGAAGATCAGATAAAAGCCGCCTACCGCCTGCACAATAAAATGGTAGGGTGGAAAAATGAAAAAGATGGTTGAATGGCTTCATTGTTTCATTGTTTGAAAAATGGATTAAAAAAAACACCAATGAAACAGTGCAGCAATGGAACAATGAAACAATAGAACAATGATTAAATTATTCACCATCGGTTTTACGAAAAAATCAGCAAAGGATTTTTTTAAATTATTAAATAAAAATAAAATTGAAAAAATAGTGGACACACGGATTAATAATGTGTCGCAACTGGCAGGATATGCGAAAGGAACTGATCTCGAATTTTTTTTAAAAGAAATAAGTGGAATTAATTATGAGCATAATGTTGAAATGGCGCCGACCAAAGAAATATTAAAAAAATACCGGAATAATGAAATGTCATGGGAAGAATATGAAGTGGAATATTTGAATTTAATCGACATGCGGAAATTGGATAAAAAAATAAACATAGAAGAGCTACACAAGCATTGCTTATTGTGCAGCGAGCATGGCCCGGAAAAATGCCATCGAAGGCTATTAGCCGAATACTTTAAACATAAAAACAACGATGTGGAAATAATTCATTTAATGGAATAAATGGTTGAATGGTTAAAATGGCTAAATGGTTTTTCCAGCATTGCTGATTCAAACCATTTAACCATTTAGCAATTCAACCATTCAGCGCCCACTATGAAGAAAACTTACCTCCTCTGTTTGGCCAATTCCAAAAAATATGGCGAGCGGTGTATCGCTGGCATTGAGCTCGTGCCTAATAATAAAGGCCAATTTTTCCCTTTAAAAAAAGATGGGCTTCCCAAATGGCTGCGCCCTGTGACTGGCAATGAACACGGGCAGGTGCCTGCGAGATTGGTGCAGAATATTTCTGTGGGTGATATATTGGAAATGCAAACTACCCATGCCTGCCCGATAGGTTATCAAGCGGAGAATATTTATTTTGAGAAAAGATCAATCAAAGTAGTGCGGCCTGCTGAATTGACCTGTGAGCATTTGTCATTGTTGGTAGAAAACGATGGGCGGCATATTTTTGACAATTCGAGGCCATGTGTGACGGAAGAAGAAATCCAGCACGTAACCCGCTCGCTTATTTTAATAAAAACAGAAAAAATAAAAACCTATTTTTGCACACCTTATGGTACTAAACCACGGGTCAAGTTTTTATATAAAAAAAATTGGTACAATTTTCCGATCACGGATGTGAATTTTATTGACCGGATGCAGGAAAACCCGGAATTGCTGGACGGGAAAGACGAAGTTTTTTTGACCGTTTCGTTAGGTGTGCAATTTGAAGGCAGGTATTGGAAATTGGCGGCAGGGGTGGTGCTTTATTGAGCTACTTAATATTGCGAAAGTATATGAACATAACATATCCAACAAATAAAAATTATTTTTTTTGTCGGCCTTCATTTGCATGCAATAAAATTTTTGTCAATATTTGCAAAGTCAGTAATGTGTATGGCTCTCTATTCTTGTTTCATCTTCACCGATTTCGATTTTAATAATCTAATGATGTAGAATACAGCGGGCATTTATTTTTTATTTTATTTCGCTGAAAATAGTTAATGATTAGAATATCTTCTTGTGTACTGCAAGAAGCTGTGTTTGTATTTTCATGTTTTAACCTTTTCAAAACTTGAAATTTATTAAACACGAAAAAACGAGGACCCATTCCAAATGATTGACAACGCATTAAATCTCATCAAAGACGCATTAAATTCCTACTTGTCATCCAAACATGGGGAGGCTGATCGGGTGGTTATGGATAACGTGGCCATGTTGGACGGCAACGGCAGCTCACTGGAAGATAAAGTCATTATTTCCCTAGTCAATATAGAAGAAGAAAGGGCTTTCAAAAGTGCCAAAACCCTAATGAATACAGTAGTTGCGGATAATAACGTGACCTATGAAAAGCGCCCTGCCTTCCTGAACCTTTATATATTGATTTGCCCCAATTTGCAAGGCGGCACCCCTTCTGGACAAAAATATTTAGACTCTCTTCGCTTGCTTTCAAGCATCGTTCGCTTTTTTCAAAACAAAAATTATTTCACTGCGCAGAATTCGCCCGGAGCGTCCGATTTTGAAAATTTTAAATTGACAATGGATATGTATTCGTTGACCTTAGAGCAGATAAATCATTTGTGGGGGTCGCTCGGCGGCAAGCAATTGCCCTTTGTGATGTATAAAGCAAGGGTAGTAGAATTGGAAGACAAGCATATTGATAAAAAAGGACAAGCAATCACTGATGTCAGCACAGACGAATCTGTGTATTAAGCTAATTAATTATTGTGGTGAGAAAACTTCTGTTTTATTTTAACGGCATTATTTAATTAAAATAAAACAGCTTAATCAAAAGGGATGGAAACAGTTGGTATAACAATCAATTGGCGGATTGTTAAACATTGATTCTATGGCCATAAATATAGCTTTTAAAAAATTATTCCGTGTTGAAATATTGCACGAACATTATTTGAACAATGGGTTCTCCTCTAAGGCGGATAAGCAGGAAGCTGGTTTTTTTGAAATATACGACAAAAAAGCTGAAGAAGATGCGAATAGGATTGAGAATACATTAAGTAAATATTCGATCAGTCAGGACATTGAATTTGTGCCTACGGAAAAAACAAGACAGTTTTTGAGGCGCCAGCGGATGATCATGAGGCAGGACAAAAAGGGTTTTTTTATAGCGGTAGAAGTCAAAGACGAGAAGTTACCCTTTATACCCTTGGCGGAGGGTGATTCGATGTCATTTCAAATCAGGTTAAAAAACCCAGAATGGGTCAATTTCACTGCTATGAAAGTCCGGCAAAGAATGCCTGTTGTTTATTATTTCGATAATGTAAATGACAGTGGGGAAAAAGAATATCCCTCTCTCTCGTTGTTGCCACCGCCGATCAATAAATCCGTTGGCCATGAAATGGGAGAGCTGGTCAGGAACGGAAATCAAATAATGGAAATATTCATAAAGGAAGATGGAACTGGTGATCCCAAAGAAATAAAGCCCCAAGTTTTATATGCCACTGAAAATGATCGGAAGTTGTTGTCCCCAAACTTTTTGTATGTTTTGCCAAAGGATGAGTTTTATAATAAAGCAGAAGTAAGTTTTACAGATATGGCTGGTGAAAAAAAAGCGGAACAAAAATATGAATTGCAAGAGCCAACTAATAGATGCAGAGTAGATGGCAGTAACTTGCCCCCTGGCCAATATGTTTTTTCAATAAAAACGGACAGGGGATTTTCCGAAGAAAAAAAAATCATAATCGATGACTCGCTCTACTCCGGTGCTGATAAAAGGCACAGTGTGCTTGGGGTGATCCGGATTTTCCATAAAAAAGGATTGGGTAATTTTGGTATTTTAAATGATGATGGAACAATTAAAAGCGAAGAAAATAAATTCGGAAACACTTTTCAACTGAGGTTCAAAAACCGGGCAACCTATCGCAGATATTTTTTGCCAATAGGCTTTGAGTTTGAATCAGAGTTGGATTTCGAGAAAGCGAAAATAAAATATGATCCGGAAAAAAATCCACATTTTCTGCAAACAATAGATCCAGTTCCATTGACAAAGAAACCAGCAAAAATTTCCATTGAAACGAAAGAAAAGAAAGGCATTATTTTAAAAAACCCAGTAGAGCTTACCATTGCGAGTAGTAAAGGTAGATATGTGTCCAATATATACCTATCGGAAAGTGATTTAGTGGCGAAGCCATAAAGTAACACCAAAAATAATTGCTGAAATAATAGCCCTGACAAGCTGCTGTTTCAAGGAATATATTTTTAAAAATTTTAAATCAAAGATTTTATACTGCCATTCAGGGGCGGTCGGCCATGAATCAGGTAAAATCCATTCATCAACCAAATAATAAAACAACTTATGGCAAATTACAAAACGCCTGGTGTGTATGTTGAGGAAATCAAGCTTTTTCCGCCATCCGTTGCCCAAGTGGAAACGGCCATACCTGCTTTTATTGGCTATACACAAAAGGCACGATCAAAAAAAGACAATGATTTGCTTTTTGTCCCAACAGAGATTACTTCATTGAAAGAGTATGAACAACATTTTGGCAAGGCAAACCCCGAAGTCAATATTAAGGTCACAGTGGATTCTAAAAAGGATCCTAAAAATCCCCCAGAAATCATTGCCACCAATGATGATCCGTCCAATTACCTGATGCACTATTCTATACAAGCTTATTTTGCCAACGGCGGTGGGCCTTGCTACATCGTTTCTGTTGGCGATTATTCTGGTGGTGACGTTATTGTTCAGGGGGATTTGCTCAAGGGTTTGAATGAGATAGAAAAAATTGATGAAGTCACTTTGATTGTTTATCCCGAAGGTACAAGGATGACCCCTACCGGGGACTATTATACCCTCATCAACATGACACTGGCCCAGTGTGCGAAATTGGGAGACCGCTTCACCGTTTGTGACGTTTACATTGATAAAGACGAGACCGTCGACAACATAAAAATTTTCCGTGAAGGTGTTTCCGGAACAGCGGACGAGATGAAATATGGGGCTGCCTATTACCCCTATCTGGAAATGGGGTTCGACTATCAATATGAACCTGAAAAGATTGCAGTCAATAATGACGGAACGGAGACTACTTTAAAAGAAATGGAAGAGGGCAATAATGCATTGTTCAATCAGATCAAGAATTACATCAATGCCATTAATATGAAGCTTCCACCTTCTCCTGCTATAGTAGGCATTTATGCACAGATAGACAGCAGCCGAGGTGTATGGAAGGCTCCGGCCAATGTCAATGTTAAATGGGCCGTCAAACCTACCATCAACATTACTCATGAGGGTCAAGCTGACCTGAACGTAGATACCAATGCTGGAAAATCCATCAATGCTATCCGTGCCTTTCCTGGGCGTGGCTCGGCGATGGTTTGGGGTGCCAGAACACTGACAGGGAACGACAACGAATGGCGCTACATTCCGGTTCGTCGGTTTTTCAATATGGTGGAAGAGTCGGTGAAAAAGGCGACTTTCCAATACGTTTTTGAGCCCAACGATTCTGGCACCTGGATCAAAATAAAAGCGATGATCGAAAACTTCCTCACGCTGCAATGGCGGGCAGGGGCTTTGGCAGGTTCTACTCCCGAGCAAGCTTATTATGTCAAGGTCGGGTTGGGAGAAACGATGACGGCTTTGGACATACTGGAAGGCAGACTCTATGTTGATATAGGGATGGCAGTCGTTCGTCCGGCAGAATTTATCATCCTGAGGTTTATGCACAAGATGCAGGAAGCTTGATAAACTGGTTCTTTATAGGGCATATTGACAATAATGTGGTTCATTTAATTAATTCATTTACCTAAAAAAGAAAACAAATAAAATCATGGCAAAAAAAACTAGCAAGAGTAGTAGGGCGGCATCTGACCAACAGAGCCCAACGCCGGATGACCAAATAACCCAATCTAGTACAAGCGCAGCTGATCCAACAACTGGCGATGAGGTGGCCCCCTCAACCCAACCAACCACTCCTGAAAGCGCTACGGATACAGAAATTCCCCAAGACATGGGCAAACCTGACCTGGATATGGTGAAAGCTAAGTTCGCCGACTATGTGGAAAAATTGCAAGATGGTGAAATAAAAGAAGTGAGAAATGCCTGGGACATAACTGGTAAGACACAAGAACATGCCATTGAAGCTCTGGAAAGGTTGAAAAGCCTGTACGAAATCGTTTCGAAAACACAGCATGAATATAACCAGTTCAACCGAAACGTTGCCTTGCAACTGGTTCAGGAAAAGGATGACCTGACTGCATATATCGGGTCGTACCAAACCCTTTATACCGAACTGACCACAGGTTTGCAGGAAACTTGCCTGACCATTAAAGAAATCAATAAAAAAATGATCGCTGTAAAAAATGAAGCCAACCAGTTGGAACAGGCAGTTAAGGACACCTGCAACCAGCAAGATGCCAACGACCTGGATACCAAGCTGAAATTGGATTTGAAGTTGGGAACTAAAACCGCAAATTTTAGTGAGGCGGTCAAAAACTTACACAACCAAGCAGATTACAGCTTGCAGGATACAGTGGAAATTTTCAACGCTGCTGTTAAAGTGGCAGGCATTACAGCTCTTCTCAACCTTGATGGATTGAGTGCCTCCTTTGCCGAGGTTGGTACCAATGTGGACAGCCTCGCCGCCGATGTGACGGAGAACATTAAGACCAATGCCGAATCGGCTGCTAAACAGGCCACTGATTATGAAACAGCCATCAAAGACCTTCAAAAAGCTAAGGACGAAAAGAAGCAAAAAAGTACTCATTTTGGAGCGTTTTCTGACATCATCAAATTCATTGAAAATAAAGACGGGAAACAACGTAAAAAAGGAAAGGCAGATAGAATTGATAATATTCAGGACAATGTAAGAGAACAGTTAGAGCTCTGGAAAAAAGAAGAAAAGCCTCCCGAATAAAAAACAGAGACAGGTACTATAATTGGGGGTTTGGCTTTTCCATATTGGTTTTTAACCTCCTTTTATGGTGTATGATCATTAAGAGAAAAAAATATCATTCACTAAAGCAATGTTGAAAAATAATTGGCTGGATGGCACGAAGAAACGGAGAGTACGGTAATTGGGTGCCAAAAAGGCTGAAGGGATTTCGGCAACGCTTTGCAAATGAAAAACAATGGCTAAAAATCAGCATATCATTATTTCCTCGAAAGAACATGTTAAGTACATCGAAAATCTTAAAAATGCGCTTAAGGAAAAAACGAGAGAATTACAAGCCGTCGAAAACGACATTAAAAATAAGACCGCTGCCTATAACGCTCAATTAGCTAAAGAAGAAATGGTCAAAAAAATCTGGGATCAGATAGAAACAACAGATGACCTCGCCAATAAAACATCTTTGGCCATCGGGCAGAGTAGCGTGTTGAGCGAATCGGCGGGCACTAAGGCAGGCTTCATCAATCATGCCCTCAAAATAGTAATTGTCAATATTGAAGATATGGCCGACATGATAAAAGGCGAATTGGAAAAAAACATTGATGACATCAATGATGCCATTAAAAAACTCAACACCAAGCCTGATCCTAAAAGCCCGATCATGGAATCTATCACTAAACTGGACACTGCCATTGAGGATGCTTTGAATGCCGCTTGTGATGCCCTCGATGTTGCTTTTCCCGTTTATCAAAAAAGTACTTTATTATTGTATTACCTTCAAAATAAAGAAGCGAAGGTCAATGTTCAATTAAATGAAAAAAATAGTGAAGGTGAATTTATCACAGAGGAAGTGGATGTAGTAGGCTTGCCTGTTTTATTAAATAAATTTAAGGAAAAAATTAATCGGAATAAATTCCCATTCCCATATGAAGACCCACCAGTTGTGGAAGAGGGTGGAAGTTTTAATTTATTGGTGAAAGGAATGAAAGAAGTCGAATCGAATAATCTTAAACATCTGGAGGGAGAATTGGATGCATTAAAAAAGATCAAATTGTTGACATTGGATAAAAAAGATGCAATCGCCAGTTCTCTTGCTGCGGCTGATGCTGCAAGAGCCTGCTGATTTTTTTAAATGAAAAATAAAACTGCTTTTGTTCAAGCTTTTTTATTTGCTTCATTTTTTTTATAAAAATAAAAGTAAATAACCGTTCAGGGAGCGACTGAAAAAAAGTGACACCTGAATTATTTCTAAAAAAAACAAAAGCAACTATTTAGTAAGTGAGAGAGAGAAAAAAAAATTATTTTTTTCTCTCTCTCACTGGAGTTGGGAGTTTTTTTGATAAAAATTTTTATCAAAAAAACTCCCCTGCTGAATAGTTGCAAACAAAACACATTATATCATGGCAGAATCATATCCGTTACCGAAGTTTTATTTCAAAGTAGATTGGGGTGGTACCGAAATCGGGTTTACCGAAATCTCCGGCCTTGATGTCGAAACTGAAGCCATTGAGTACCGTGCTGGCAATAGCAGCATATTTTCCAAAACCAAGCAACCCGGTATGCAAAAGTACAGCAACATCACCATGAAACGGGGCACTTTTAAATCCAACCCTGAATTTTATGACTGGTGGAAAGAAACCGTGAAATTTCAGGAAGGTGGAAGCCTTGGCTCGGTTTATCGAAAGTCAATTACGATCAGCTTGCTCGATGAGGAAGGAAAAGATATTGTCATCTGGAAAGTCCTAAATGCCTGGCCGATTAAAGTGCAGTCCACCGACCTGAAATCGGATGCCAATGACATTGCGATTGAGTCCATCGAAATTGTACATGAGGGGCTCACAATAGAATTTAAATAAAGGAAAATTGGAGATTGGAAATTAATATGGTTATTTATTCAATTTTCAATTTTCAATTTTCAATTTTCAATTTTCAACATGGCAACAGGATATTACCCGCCCGTCGGGTTTCATTTTTCAGTCTCTTTTACGGGGCTGGAAAAATATGATGAAGATATTATGTTTCAATCTGTTTCCGGCCTCAATGTGGATATGCAATCCGAGACCATTAAAGAAGGCGGCGAAAACAGGTTTGAACATGTGGTGCCCACCAGGAATAAATATTCCCCGTTGGTATTGAACCGAGGCTTATTCAATCCAAAAAAGTCGGGACTGACCAAGTGGTGCCAGGATGCATTTGAAAAAATGATTTATAAACCTATTGATTTGGAGGTGATGCTTTTGGATGAAAAACATAAGCCGCTCATGTATTGGAAGGTTATCCATGCCTGGCCAAAAAGTTGGAAGATAAAGGAAATGAATGCAGAAAAAAGTGAGATCCTGATCGAGACACTGGAATTGCACTATAATAGATTTGAATTTAAAAGCTGATAAAATAATATGCCATTAGAAATAAAAGAACTGCATATCAAAGCTACTGTCAATGGCAGCGGAAGTGGGGGCGGGGGTGGTTGTGGAGGCACAGGTTCATCGGATGGAAAAGCTGGGATGAGTGTCAAGGAAAAAAGCATGTTCCTAAAAGAATGTGTTGATCAGGTATTGGAAATATTAAAAGAAAAAGAAGGACGATGAACGAGGGTAAACTTGAAAAAATAAAAATCAGGGCCTTTCAAAACCAAACCCTCACTGGGTCTGAAAGTGCCAGTTTTGAAATACCGATCAACCCGGAAAATTACACTCGTAATTTAAAAGTAGTTAGTTGCAACGAGCAGTCCTCCGGCACGGAAGGAAACAGCCCTAAGTTTAAGTTGATCGAACCGGAAGAATTAAAACTGGATTTCATTCTTGACAACACGGGCACGGTGGAAGGCAATACCCTTGATGGTACGGAAGTGTCGAAACAAATCGACACTTTACTGGAAGTAGTGTATGGAATGGAACCCGAAACGCACCAACCGAATTTTCTGAAAATAACCTGGCAGGATTTCAATTTCGATTGCCGCCTCAAAGATTTATCTATCAATTATGTGCTGTTCAAACCTTCGGGTGCGCCCTTGCGGGCAAAAATAAGTGCGGCTTTTACAGCATTTATTGATGATAAAAAAAGGGTAAAAGAAGAAAATAAAAAATCGCCAGATTTGACCAGACTGCGGGTATTTAAAGAAGGGGATACTTTACCGTGGATGTTGCACAATATTTATGGCGATGATCGGCTGTATTTAAAAGTTGCCAAAATAAATAACCTGACTTCTTTTCGAAATATCAAACCAGGGCAAGAGTTGGAATTTCCGCCTTTTGAAAAATGATTAATTCTTTTAAATGCAACATGTGTTTTTTAATTAAAAATTAGAGATGTTCGTAAATAAGGAATCCAAATGTGTTTCCTCCCCCCAGCCCCCTCCAAAGGGGGAGACAGACCCGTTCATTTATTTAAGCCATTGCTCCGTGTTTCGATTTTTGCAGGCTTTGTCTCCTCCTTTGGAGGGGGCTGGGGGGAGGAAACGTATGGAACCCAATTCCAAATTTTTATTTCCGAACAGCTCTATTATTAAAAAAATAAAAAATTAAACATGAGCAAAGGAAGGATAATACCCAATGACTCCAAGTACGACCTCGTTACATTTGACATTCTGAGCGAGGGAAAAGAAATGGATCCTACTTTTCAGGTGTTCAGCGTGGTTGTCAAGAAAGAAGTGAACCGCATCCCGACTGCTAAATTAGTCATCAGGGACGGCGACGCGGCTAAGGAGGATTTTGAAATAAGCAATAAAGATTTTTTTATTCCTGGAAAAAAAATAGAAATAAAAGGCGGCTGGGATGGAAAAAATAAAACCTTATTTAAAGGAATTATTATTTCTAATAAAATAAAAATAAGGGCAGATGGCACTTCCGCCCTGTACGTCGATTGCAAAGATGAAAGCGTGAAATTGACCATTGGGCGGCAAAGCAAATATTATGAGAAGAAAAAAGACAGTGAAGTCATAAAGGAAATTTTAGGAGAATACAGCGTGGCGGGAAAAATAGAAGCCACCAAACTGGAGCATCCAGACCTGGTAAAATATTATACCACTGATTGGGACTTCATCATGAGCCGGGCGGAAGTGAATGGGTTGCTGGTCGTGCCCGACGACGGCAAGGTGGACGTGAAAGCGCCCGACACTTCGGCCAAAGAAGTTTTGACCATCATCTATGGGGCCACCATCCTTGAATTTGAAGCTGAAATGGATGCCCGTACGCAATTAAAAAAAGCCGTCGCCAATGCCTGGGATCCCAAAACGCAAAAACTGGTAGAGTCCAGTTCGTCCCCTGCCAAATTCACAGAGCCGGGCAATTTAAAAGGCGATAAACTATCGGATACCATCGGGCTGAAGCAAATGGATCTGAAGCATAGCGGCAAGGTGCAAAAGGAGGAGTTAAAAAGTTGGGCCGATGCCAATATCCTGAAAAGCAGGATGGCAAAAATCAGGGGCCGGGCAAAGTTCGAAGGTTTTGGTGGTGTGAAACCCTGTGATATAGTGGACATTCAGGGTGTTGGAAAAAGATTCAACGGAAAGGTATTTGTCACTGGCGTGCAACATGAATTTGAAGACGGGAATTGGTTTACCCATATCCAGTTTGGGCTTGATGATAAATGGTTTTACAAAGCACCTGACATTGTTGAAAAACCTGCATCTGGGCTGTTGCCCGGCATCAATGGATTGCAGATCGGCAAGGTGGTAAAATTGGAAAAAGACCCCGACGGCGAAAATCGCATTCAGGTCAAATTGCCCATCATTGACGAAAAAGCAAAAGGCATTTGGACGAGGGTGGCCACGCTCGATGCAGGGAAAAAAAGAGGTACTTTTTTCCTGCCCGAAATAGATGATGAAGTGATCGTCGGATTTATTAATGACGATCCCCGTGATGCGGTGGTGCTCGGCATGTTGCACAGCAGCAAAAACCCAGCACCTATCGAAGTAAAAGATGCCAATGATGAAAAAGGACTTTGGACCAGAAGCGAAATGAAAGTGCTGTTCGACGACAAGGACAAAGTGATCACCATTGAAACACCCGCTGGCAATAAAATAGTGATGAGCGAAAAAGACAAATCCATTGTGCTGACCGATCAAAATAAAAATTCCATAAAAATGGAATCGGCAGGCATCACCATAGACAGTGCGAAAGACATCAACATCAACGCTAAAGGAAAGATAAATATCAAAGCTACCCAGGATTTAATTATGGCAGGATTGAAAATAGCCGAAAAGGCGCAAACCCAACTGGAAATGCAGGGCGGCGCTGGCGCTAAATTAACATCCTCGGCCATTGTTCAGATTCAAGGTTCTTTGGTGAAAATAAATTAATTTAATGAATAATTTTTAATGACTAATAATCCCTGATTCGCATTAATCATTAACCATTATTCATTTATCATTAAAAAAATGCCACCAGCTGCCAGACTAACAGACATGCACACCTGCCCCATGACCACAGGACCAGTCCCCCATGTGGGTGGGCCGATCATCGGGCCAGGTGTCCCGACGGTTTTGATTGGCAATATGCCTGCCGCCGTCATGGGGGATTCGGCTACATGTGTTGGGCCACCCGATACGATCATCAAAGGATCAGCGACGGTCATGATCGGCGGAAAACCCGCTGCCCGCATGGGCGATTCAACGGCTCATGGTGGGATCATTGTTTTGGGACTTCCGACGGTCATGATCGGAGGGTGATCATTTTTAACAAAATTCCGATGAAAACGAAGAGTCAATCTTTTTTAGGAAAGGGCTGGTCATTCCCCCCAACCTTCGACCGGAAATTGAAACGGGCAAAAATGGTGGAAGGAACAGAGGATATTGAACAAAGCCTCCACATTCTTTTTTCCACCAGCCTCGGAGAGCGGATCATGCAGCCCGAATATGGGTCAAGTTTGAAAAACTTCCAATTCGAACCCATCAATTATTCTTTGATCGGTTATTTAAAAGACCTGATCAGAAATGCCATTCTTTTTCACGAGCCGCGCATCCTTTTGGAAAATGTGGACATATCAGCTTCCGACAGCCATGAGGCATTGGGTGGTGTGCTTAAAATTTCCCTGGATTATAAAATCCGGGAAACCAATTCCCGCTATAATTATGTGTATGATTTTTATTTGAGCGAAGGAGCGGTTTGAATTAAAAAAACTAAATGTCAAAAATAACAGGGTTGCCAAAAATAATCAACAAAGGTACGAGCCAAAAACAGCGTTATCTGGCCCATCTCAATCCTGCCAATAACAAGGTGGACGATGAGAAAATGCCGGATTTGTTGACTTTTTTATATCAGTTTTCCAGGCTACTCAACCATTTTGACGAAGATCAGGGCATCGGCAATTGGTCTGCTTTTTTTGAGGATAGTGAACTTATGAAAGTTGCTAATATTGCCACTACCAATACTTACTATTATTACGATGCTTACCAGAATAAAAGAAAGCAATTTGCCAAAGGACAGAAGTCAACCAACCTCATCCATTTATTTATCCTGCAATTTGAAATGGCCGTTTTAATTGATTCTTGGCATCAGAATTTGGGGCAGGAAAATGAATTAAAAAAGCACATTGATAAATTGATAAAAACAGTCCTAAAGCCGGCATTGGCCAATTTGTTTAAACTGGCCAATGCCGTTACCAATGCGGGCCTTTGCCAACCATTGCAGCCGGAAGTGATAAAATATAGGGGGTATTTTCTGGACGCTGCACAAAGGAAAACATGGGGGCTTAGTTTGCGGGAATTATTATTAGCGGATACTGCTTTTTTAACCATTAAATCTTCCAAACTGTTTAAATATAATCATGCAGAAAAATTATTGGAAGACATTTTTTATTTTCTGAATGTAAGCCTTATACGGACTCCTCAGGAGGCCAATAAAATATTTGAAAATACACTCCAATATTCCGATACGCACGAGCCACACCTGACATTGATTTTTGCATTTATTGAAATATACAAAGAGGTGCAGGGTGACCTGAACCGGATCACCAAAAGGCATCTTGATTTTTTTTACAGGGAGGTTTTAAATATAAAAGAAAAAGAAAGCCTGCCCGATTATGCCCACGTGGTTTTTGGTTTATCGAGCCATATCCAAAGCCACGTCCTCGAAAAAGATACGCTGTTGGCGGCAGGCGATGATAAGAATGGTGTGCCCATTTCCTTTAGCTTGAGAGAAGAGATGGAAGTCAATGAAGTGCAAGTGAAAAGTGTGGCCACCCTTTACTTGCCCAAGCCCCCAAAGCCATGCTTAGAAGAGGCGGAAAAGGAGAAGGCGGGCGAACCCACAAAATATTACCTTCCCTATTTTTCGGAAATAGCATTTATTCCCGGAGCCAAGGGATTAGGGTTCGATCATTTAATGCCACCGGGCTGGCCAGCGTTGGGCAATCGCCAGTATGGGTCAGAAGGAAAAGAAGATTGGAACCCCTATCCAATGGCCGAAATGGGGCTGATGCTGGCCTGCGGAAATTTTAACCTACAGGAAGGAGATCGGGTGATAACCATAAGCATAACAGTAGATGCAAATGCACTTGATATTCCAATTGATATACTGAAAAAAGCTATAAAAACGGAGTATGGAATTGATAAAACAACATTGGAAAACTTAGAAAAAAACGGGGTTGTTACGGCGGGTTTTCCAATTGATTTGCTAAAAGATAAAAAAACGTTTTGGACGAATGATGAGCAGTTCCTCAAAGAATTAAATGAGGAAATTAAAAAATTTAATGTCAAAGAATTTCCACCAGAAAAAAAAGTTTTGTTTTTAAAACATGCCTGGCGGAATAATTTATTCAATTTGTTTTATAGCGCTGAGGAAGGATGGAATATGATAAAGGAAGTCGAAGTCACTGTACAGGAGGAGAATAAAAATGGAGATGGGTATTTTATTGTGCATATAAAAGCACATCTGGGTGCAGCCGAATTGCCTTTCATTCCCAATGGGTTGTTGTACCCTTATCCCTTTGCAAAGAAATTCCCGCTGCTGAAAATAATGTTTGTGCCTGAATTTAAGGCTAACAATATTTCCGAGTTTGATAATAATTCCCTCTATTATTATTTCCGCCAATTAAAAATTGCAGATGTAAAAACAGACGTGCATGTCACCGGGCTGAAAAAAATGGTGGTGCAAAACGACGAGGGCTTACAAGATGTCAATAGCACTGTGCTGCCATTTGGTATTGCACCCAAAAAAGGAGCGGATTTTTATATGGGCGGCATGGAAGTTTATTATAAAAACTTAATTGACTTAAAAATTAATTTACACTGGGAAGAATTGCCTGAAAGCTTTGCCGACCATTATCTGTTGTATGGGAAAAAAATAAAATGGGATATGTTCAAGGTGGAGGCAAGCATGTTGCAAAATAAATCCTGGAAAAAAATAAAAGACGCTAATTTATTTCAGGAAAAAATCCCAAAGGGTAGTGCTGGTAATAGAACCGTTGATGAAGCGACCCAATTGCATTTTACAATAGATGATTTCAAGGAATTTTATGCAACCGATCCAGAAGTGTCAGATCAATTTACCATAAATTCCACCAATGGGTATTTTCGGTTGCGGTTGGGCCAGCAGGATTTTTTAAATGATTTATATTCACAAGCGGTCGTTTTGCAAGCGAGTGCTATTGCCGCTCAGGCCAACGGAAAAATAGTCGCAAGTGCGATTTATAAAAAAATAGGCAACGAAAAACCCGAAGAAGATCAGACAGATGGGGCGGATAATGTCGAATCTCCTACTGTTACAAATAATGCTGGTGCTGCAACCGAAGCGGAAGAAATAAATTCCGAGGAGGCGGGCAAGGAAGACAAAATATTCAAAACCGGTGGAGAAATAGACAAGTGGTGGAGGCCGGACAAAGCTACATTGAAAAATTATATCATTGAGTTGCCAAAAGAGCCTTATCTACCTAGACTCTCCAGCATTGATATTGAATATCAGGCGCAGGATTCTGAGAATGATATTTTACTGTTCCATATTTATCCGCACGAAAATACTTTTAAGGAAATTGAAGTAGAAAGTGAGCCCACATTTTTGCCACTTTTTGAGCAGGAAGGCACGCTGTACATCGGGTTGGAAAAAGCGATGCCTGGCAGCCAATTAAATCTCCTTTTTCAAATAGCTGAATCCACAGGCAATCCCGATTCGGGTGAGGCAAAGGTTCGTTGGGAATACCTGGTCAAAAACAAATGGAAACCGCTCCGTAAAGATTTTGAGGTGCTGTCAGACGAAACAATGGGGCTGATCAATTCTGGCATCATTAAATTTTCTCTGCCGCGCAAAATCAAGAACGACAATACCTGCCTGCCTACTGGCCTTTATTGGATCAAAGCTGCTTGTGATGAAAATGCGAATGCTGTCAGCAAGGTAGTGGCCGTCCATGCTCAGGCTGCTAAAGTGGTTTTTGAAAAACAACCCGGCAGCGATTTCAGCCGTTTTGGAATGCCGCTACCAGCGGGTTCGATCACCGAATTGCAAAAAGTAGATTCATCCATTGACTCCTTGGTGCAACCCTTTGATGCATTTGGTGGCCGGCCGGAAGAGGCGACAGAAAAATTTTATATAAGGGTCAGTGAGCATTTGCGGCACAAGGGGAGAGCCGTCACCGAGTTCGATTACGAGCGACTGGTGCTGGAAGAATTTCCAGAGTTGCACCTTGTCAAGTGCATTAACCATACATTGGGCAGGGACGATTGTAACCGCACCATTGAAGTGTCGCCGGGGCATGTTGCCATAGCGGTGATTCCGGACATCACGCAGCAGAAAAATGCAAATCGACTAACTCCCAAAATACCGCTGAGCAAACTGAAAGAAATAGAAAAGTATTTAAAATCAAAAATTTCCCCTTTTGTGCGACTGCAAGTGCTCAATCCTAAATACGAACCTGTAAATACAAAATTTAATGTTCAATTTAATGGGGGCAAAAGTCCGGCACATTATGCCAACAATTTAGAGGACAGGATCAAGCAATTTTTGAGCCCCTGGGCTTTTGAAGATAGCCATGCCATTTCTTTTGGCAATTCGTTGGAACAATCCGCTATTATCGAGTTTATAGAAAAAGAACCATACGTTGATTATATCAAGAATTTTGAATTTATCTGGGATGTTGAAAAAATAGACGAACCACATATCGTCAATGGAAGTACACCTTTGTCGGTTTTGTACTCTGGAACGCACGAAATCCTTGATATGGAAAATGAAAAATATATTGGAACTGTCCCATGAAAATAAAAAACGAATGAAAAAATAGTTTTTTAGATAGATTGGGGGAATGAGAAAAATTTTCAACTTTAATTTCAACCTAATTTTCAATTTCTAATATATGGCAATTAATAACAGACAGGTATTAAAAGCTCGCTTTGCCCAAAGTGAAATGGCGAGGGCACTGGCCAACCTGGTGGATTCTGCGCTGATACGGAACGACGATGGACTGTATGGAGAATGGAACCCAAACGTGGTTTATAAAAATGGGGACGTCGTGCTGCACAAACATGCCCTCTATGTTTTGATTTTACGCAGACAAGAATCGGAATGTTGGGATGCACCAAAAGAGACTAATACTTTCCAGAACCAACTACCGCCGGATGATGGCAGCATGAGGGACAAATGGTTCAATATTTCCCAACCTAAGCTATTTTATTTGGAAGAAGGCAGTTTGCACGATGGTATTTATTTTATTAAAAAAGAGGAGCCCGAAAAAAGTGAACCCGAATTTAATCCTTTTAAAAAACCAGAGGAACAGGGGAAAATATTTTTGCATATAAATAAGAAGGGACAGGTACGCTTGCTCAATTATGCGGGAAAGGGTATGCATCTCGACGTGGAAGGCAGCGTGGCCGCCAAAGATTTTTTTCGGAAAATAGATGAAAATACTTTTGAAGAAGTAGAGGAAATTGAAAATTGGAAAGAAGTGATCGGTAATTTAAAACCGATAAAATATAAAACAAAGCCAATCGGACTAAATCAAACGCCTGCGGCCTTTCAGTTAGGGTTCGACCCAAATTCTTTTGGTGAATATATGTCAGAATTGTTTCATCCAGAAAATAAAAATCAAATTAATTTTCAAAACATCATTCCCATTTTGGTAAAGTCGGTGCAGTCGCTGGAAGAAGAGTTAAAAAAGGAGACGGGAATTAAAGGGCAATTAATTGAAGAATTAAAACGGGCGGCAGATGAAAGGGAAAAAATAATGGAAAGACTGAAATGGTTGGAGGAGAAATTGGGCGGCGGTGAAGAGCAAGATATGATTCAGGGGTATTGATTATTGAAATAACTATTTGCTTTTTAAATCACCCTAATTTCCTCCCCCCGGCCCCTCCAAAGGGGGAGATAAAGCCGTTCTTTAGTTTTGATAGTATCGCCTTTTCACCACATAGCTCTATTTTTAAAGTTTGCACAGTGGTATCTCCCCCTTTGGAGGGGCCGGGGGGAGGAAATGCAAAAGTGTATATTAATTCAGGATTTTTTAATAAAAATGAAAAGCGCATTTATTTTTTCTAAAAGCAATTAATGCCGAAGGCGAAAACCATATCATTGACCAAAAGTGATTTTCCGGATTATCTGGAATTCGATTTTTTGCGGCAAAAAGGGCTGGAACATATCCAGCAATTGTCGGGTGGGTTGTGGACTGATCATAACCTGCACGATCCGGGCATCACTATGTTGGAGGCGCTCTGTTATGCAGTGGCTGATCTGGGGTATCGCACCAATCTCGATTTAAAAGATCTGCTGGCTCAAGGAGCGCTGACAAGGTCGGATGATAATTTTTTTAAAGCCTCCGAAGTGTTGAGTTGCAATCCGTTGACGATTTTGGATTTTAGAAAATTGCTCATGGACATTGAGGGTGTGGAAAATGCCTGGCTGGAAATATCGGATAAATTGGAAGTGCCCTTACCCATTGGGCTGGGCAATGAAAAGGTAGTAGAAAGCGAGGGAGAAAACACTGCTGATGCTGAAACCAAAACGCCGAAGCTAAATGGCCTGTACCAGGTGATTTTGCAACTGGACCGCAATAAAGTCAGAGAAGATGAAGAGATATTGGAAGAGGCGCATGAGCGCTTGCATGAACACCGAAACCTATGCGAAGATTTTATTGATATTAGTATTTTAAAAAGGGAAGAGATTGGTATCTGTGCCAAAGTTCATATCAACCCAGATGCGAATGCGGAAAAAGTGGTTGCCCATATATTCCAACAAATTGACAAATTTTTATCTCCCTCTATTCGCTTTTATACCTTAAAAGAATTGCTGGATAAAGGGAAATCCATTGAGGAAATATTTACTGGTCGGCCAATGTACACGATCAATGACTTATTGGTAAAAGAAAAAAAGTTGGCGGATATTTTTTCAGAAGAAGATTTTGAAAATTTAAAAGAATATTTAGCCAAGGGCAGAAGCCTCAAAAGTCTTTTTTCAGGCAGCCCCATACAGGTTGTCAGGGGCATGTTGCAAAGAGGGAAAAAAATGGATGAGATTTTTTTGAGCCGCCCTATCGGGTCATTAAATGAAGTGTTGGATACAAATGAGGCTTTAAGGGATGTCATTGGCTTCTCAGCTGGCGATACATTAGGAAAATTAATGGAGGAGGGCCAAAACATGGAAGAAATTTTTTCTGGCTTTCCGGTCAATATGATTCGGGTGCTGGAGTATGAAAAAAACGTAATAAAAAAAGTATTTGGAGAATGGCCCATTGCTGTTCTGATAAAATTACTATTACTGGAAAATAAAGAGACGGCTTTTCAAACCGACATACTAATTGATTTAGAGCAGGGAAGAAAGAAGCTGGATGAGCTTGATGAAATTGAACCGGGAGAACCTTTTGAACAAGTCGTCGAATCAAAAAGAGAAATAAGTAAAATATTTTCCAAAAAAACGACTTACAAATTAAAAAGGAAATGGAGCCTGAGCAATTCTGTTGGCGAGATATTCAATGGTTGGTCAGTGGAAACCTTAAAAATGTTTTTTAATAAGGAAAAAACCGTTGAGGAATTATTTGCCAACTGGCCGATTGATATTTTAAAAGAATTTTTGGAAACAGGGCAAACCATTGAGGAAATATTTACTGGCCGTTTGCTCGCATCGGATAGTCATGGTTTTATTGATGTGGATGAATTGAAAAAGCTGAAAAGGCCTAGAGCGATCTATGTATCGGACCTTTATAAGATCATCATGGGCACTTATGATGTGGTATCAGTGAATGACCTGAAAGTATTTTTTGAAACGGAAAATTGTGAAAACATACCGACGAATTGGGATCTTGAGTTGCCAGAGTTTTCGGTGCCTTCTTTTTCTGCGGAGATGTCTATTGCCGGATTGAAATTGTTCAAAAGCAAAATTCCAGTCACCACTGATGAAACCGAAGTAATCGGCCGGTACAAAAGGCGATATTCTGACGTTAAAAAAGTAATGCAAGAAAAAAGAAACCTGGATTTGCCGATACGAAGAGGGGAGTACCGAAAGGATTTGGAAAAATATAAATCTGTGCAGTTTGAATTTCCGGCTGTGTACAATATTGGCCACAATGGCTTTATGGTGCAGGCCGACACCCAGCGAAAAGCACAGGCGTTGCAGCTTAAAGGTTATTTGATGTTTTTCGATCAGGTGTTGGCCAATTACCTAGCACAGCTTGGTAATGTGCGCTCGCTTTTTTCTTTAAATAAAAAAAATAATAACCGGACTTATTTTACACAAGGGCTCGGCAATATTCCAGGCGGACGGCAGATTATTAATTATTTTGAAAAAGAAACAAAAAGAAATGGTAATGACAGAAAAATAGTGGGTCACCCTTATTTAAGCAGGTCCGAAGAAATTGCCTATTCGGTTGAAAACTATAAGACGGTAGAGGACAGGGATTTATATTTCAATAAGACCATTGATATTTTTTCCAATAACCAGACGTTGTTTAAATATAATGAAAAGGCCAAAAAATTTGAAATATGGGATCGCAGGTTGAATACGCTTTTACTGGAAAGCACAAAGGAATACAAAGAAGAAAATAAAGCAAGAGAAGTATATGAGACTATTTGTTTTCTGGGTTCTCAAAAAAGCAGTTATGAAAAAACATCGGATATAAATGCCGACCTTCCTTTTTCTTTTAAATTGCTTTATAAGCCCGAAGGTTACCTGTATTATTTGGACATGTTGCGACAAGAGGAAGGTTCACGGGATATGAACAAGCGGAAGGATCGGTTTCTGAATCATTTGTCGTCGAGGTTTGCGCATGATTTTACGGAATATGTTTTATTGATGTATTCCGTGAACAATCGACAAGTAGATTACGAAAAAATCGTTTCCGATAAATTGAATTTTCTGACCAATTTTCCAGAAGTAAGTCACGACCGTAGCAAAGGATTCAATTATTTAATAAACGATGAAACATGGGATTCTGGCAATGTGGCCGGGCTGAAAAAAAGAGTAGCAGGGCTCATGGGGTTGGAGAAATGGGGTCGGAGCAAACTCAATCATTTTAGGGTAAAAGAGAAAGAAAATGAATTTAAATTCAGGCAATATAACGACCGGAAAGAATTGGTGTTTGAAAGTGCCAAAATATTTCCGTCGGGAAAAAAAGCCAGAGATGCATACGACCATTTTTTGCAATTGGTGCAAAATAATTCGGCTTATGAAAACCTGGATTTTGGGCGGCAAGGTGTTTTTGGTTTTAAATTAATTGACCCAAAAACAAAAGAAGATGTTGCTTACCATCCGGTTACTTATCGTTTGCCCAGGCATAGAAACCACGCTAAAAAATATTTAATTTATTGGTTTAAAGAAAATGGGGTAGCGTTGAAAGCAGCAAAGGACAAGGACGGATGGCGGTTTGAATTGTATTGGGAAGCATATGATCGGATGCCAAAATTATTGTTGAAAGGCAGTGAGCATTTTCCCCAGAAAAGAATTTGGGAAAATATAAAAGATGAAAATGAATGGCGAAAAGTAAAAGCCGAAGAGATGGCCAAAGCGAAAGAGATGGCTATAGACGTGGCCGCCACTGGCTGACAGATAATAATGAAGCAATACAAGATGCACAGCATTTTTTTAGGCACAACCCAAAACTGTTGGAAAAACGGCCGGAGTGGATGGCATTTTTTAAAAGTGTCATTGATTATAAATTAGAAGACGCTGAGGAATTTGAAAAATTAAAAAATCTGATTGGCGGATTAAAAGAAATAATAAAAGAAGCAGAAAATTGGCAAAGGGAATTGGATATTATTGATGAAAACAAATCACTTGAAATTTCAACATTGATTAATGATATTTTAAAAGAAGAATTTAACGATGAAACACAAATAAATAAATTGAAAAGTGAGTTGAAAACTGTATATGATAATTGTGAAAATAAACTGGGAGCATTAAATGACTCAATATTTAAACTGGATTATGATGCTGAAAAAAAATTATATGGTTTTTATATTGAGCAAGGAGGAGAAAAAATAGCAGTCCACCCTGAATTATATGAGACTGCCGCCCGGCGCAATGTCGTTTTAAAAGATTGCATCGCCTTTTTATCGGCCCTTGATCTGGAGGTCGGACTTGAAGCGGAGATTCCTGTGGAAAAAAAGGGATGGGTTTTTCAAATGACCGGAGATGTGCCCACTAACAATACTGGATGGGAAGAACAAGAGACTAAGGAAAAGGTGCTGATTGAAAGTAATGGAAGATTCAACAGTGAAGAGGAGGCCTGGGATGCATTGGATCAATTTTTAGCAATTAATGTACGAGACGATAATTTTAACCAGGAAACCAATTTTTCTGGCGGTGGCGGTTATACATTTAAATTCGTTGGCGAAGAATATTTTTTTGCGGACCATCCCCATTTTTATCCCACCTTAAAACTAAGGGAAAAAGCACGTGATTATATTTATCAATATATACGCAAAGCGGAAGTGTTATACGTGGATTATGATACAGCTTTTCAAATAAATTGTCACGGAGGACTATGGTATGTTGAATTATCTCCTATTATTTATTCAGGAACGGATCGGGATGCTCAAACGACTTTCGGAAAAACTTTATGGCGGTGTTGGCCGGGTGTGGCCAACCTGGATGATGTACAGGTTGACCTTCTCGATTTTATGGAAATGGCAAGAGAGCTTGATTTTTATTTGATTTCTGAAAAAGGGCTAAGATATGAAGTGTCCCTGCTGGATTATTGTGACCAAACAGTGGCCAAAATACCGCAGCTTTTCAACACCCGAGAAGAAGCCAGGCAGGCAGTGTTGGAAAGAATTAAATATGCCCGCCTGTATCCGTTTGTTAACCTGAATTATGACCCTTTGAAAAAAATGGCGACTTGCGACGGCATAGCAGAGAAAAAGGAGGAGCCAAACGTGGGGGTTCAATTATGGTACTTTCCAGAAAGCGCAGAACAAACACCTATTCCGGTGGAAGGAGTCACGAAAGTTACCCCCAACTCCAACGACTCCAATGATCCCGACATGCCATTGGAAGAGCCTTTGGGCGCAATGATTTTAGGAGTAAATATGCCTAAAAAGAACAGGTTGTCAAATTCGGAATCAATGGGGGAAAACCGCAATCTGGAAGCCGCAAAAGGAGACCTTGAATTACTGAAAACATTATTGAAGGAAAAAAGCAACCTACAGAGAACTGAGCTTTCTGATTGTGGGCCATTTTCGTTCCGGGTGGCAAATGGCGAACAAATTTTGGCGGTACATCCACATCAGTATTTTCTTTATGATGAACTGAAAAAAGCAAGGAAGCTTACCTTAAATCACCTCAACAAGGAGGGTTTTCATTTGGTCGAACATATTTTGCTGCGACCCCGAACGGTAAGCGAAAAAATATATGTCGTTCAGATTTTGGATGAAAATGAAGAACCATTTTTGGTAAGCTCGGAGCGGTTCAGCGAAGAACCGAGCCTTCAGCAAACCACTGAGTTTATTAAAAAAGTGAAAGAAGCGGCCAACCGGGAATTGAATAAAGCTGCTGAGGAAGCCTTAAAGGCCGATGGTTTTGAAATTGATTTATTCTCAGAGGATGAGCTATCAGTACCGTTGGCGTTGGGACTTAACTCTTACCACTCTTTAAAGAAAAAAGAAGCGGCTCTGCGTTTTATCATCGAAACGGAATTACGCTCTACCAGCATTAACCTCAATGCTACACGCAGGATGGAAGGGCTGTTCGACCAATTTTCTAATTATGGCGACGCATCTGAAAAAGAAGGGCCTGAGTTAAATAAAGAGCATAATTCTAAAACTGACCTGTCCCAGATTGATCCCTATTCTTTTTGGGCTACGGTCGTATTGCCCTATTGGCCGAGGCGCTTTCAGGATTTGAATTACAGGGCATTTTTTGAGGACACCATCCGTGCGGAATGTCCCGCCCATGTGACTCTTCGGATTGCCTGGGTTACCCCTCATGAGATGGAGGGTTTTGAAAAACATTACGAAGCCTGGCTGAAAGAACTTGGGGCTGAGACCAATCCTGCCCTATTGTCAGCCCAAAGCAAATTGATAGCTATTTTACAAGGCCTTACGAACACGCTGCCGCTCCATCATTTGGATGGAAGCTTCATGACCCATTGAGTTCATTTAAAAAAAGCGTATCTATTCAGCATGGAAAGGGAAAGAAGAAAAAATAGAATTTTTTCTTCTTTCCCTTTCCCGACAGACGGTTGCTTTTTGATAAAAATTGGAAATTTTTATCAAAAAGCAACCCTGCTGAACAGCCACAAAAAAGTATCATGGAAAAAGCAATCAAAAGAGTTCCAAAATTTGTCAGAAACCAATTTCTGACTGCCGATATGCTCAATAGTTTGGTTCGTTTCACCGAAGATCAAAGCAGGGAAATAAAAAGTGATTTTGTTGGTTCGGGAGTGATAAGAGGGATGGAAGTTTCTACTGATAAGGAAAAGGGTGAAATCGTGGTAATTATTTCCAAAGGGAAGGGACTGACTGGTAATGGGCAATCCATTACAATCGAGAACGATGAAAAATACAGTCGGTATAAAAAAATCGATGCTTTTGAAAAAGAGAAAATAGTGGCGGAGCTGGGCCTCAGCAAAAAAGCGTTGCAGTCCGATATATGGGAGCTGACTAAGGATAAAGATGGAACGCCCTTGTCAAATCTTAACTCTGTTGGCTCGGAGGCGGAAAAAAAAGAATCCAATTCGTCCTTGGATACACTGGACGGCAAAATACTTTTTCTATTATTGGACGAACAAATTGAACAAAATAAGAAACCAATTTATAGCCTTTATGAAACAGGAGCCAGTAAGCAAATTATTGCCCGTAAGATTATAGTGGATGATAAACTTCTCAAAGAAAAAAACAGTCCATCCGGACAAACTGCTGTCAATGGTGCCCGTGACCTGACCCCCATTTCGATCCCCCGTTTTGGCTGGAAAAATGGCGCTATGCAATTGGACGCCATTCATACATTCGAGGATTTTCAATTTCATTATAGCGGATTGATCAAGCGGCTTGCACGTGTATTGATTCAGCGGTTGAGCGTAATGCACGAATTACTTGGCAAAGCAATAGGCGATAATACTGACCATCCGTTTACCCGTTTTTCGAAAGCAGTTGAAAAAGAGCTTTTGGCGAATAAGCATCCGCATTTTCAATACATCTATGCCTATCTCGAAGATGTGGCCGACACCTATCAGGAACTGGCTGCACTTGACATTGATACTTCTTCGGAACCAGCCAAGACCAATGCCTCACGCACAGGCAATTTTCTTGTTTTGGGATATCTGGTAAATAAAGATAGACCGGACGCGGGACGCCAGTTCTTTCACCCTTCTCACATTGCACAGCAGGACGGTCAACATGCCAAAGCGAATTTTTTGTACGACCGCCTTTTGTATTTGACCGATGTGGATGAAGCTGGCAACCTGAAATGTTTCAGGCCCACTGTGTTTATTTCATCCGATGAGTCCAAATCACCCGCGGCGGCTCAACGCGTTCTCATAACACCAGGGGCAGGTAAAAAAAGCCGTTTGCCCTTTTATTACAAACAGGGGGACGAAAAGCTGTTGAAGCATTGGAATTATCAGGCATTTTCTTTTGGTAAAGCCGAGACGGTGAAGGGGTACAACGAGCAGCCTCTTTCCATCAAATCAAACGACCGCTCTTTTTACCGCATTGAAGGTCATGTAGGACTTCCGCTTGTGGACGTGATGAATGTGCTGGCGATTAAAAGGACCTCTTACAATTTGCCTTTTTGGATTACTGCCGTCCAACTCGATGATATGGAAAATGATAAGGAAAGTTTCTGGGACAAGCTTTCCCATTTAATAAATAAAAAAGAGAAAAATCCGAATGCAGATTTTTCTTCCTTTGCCCAACGGTATGCCGGTATTGAGTATGGATCGGGCGTGCCAACTGGCGGTACTTTCGTGGTGGTAGCTACTGATGGTCAGAATTTGACTGGGTTTTCTGACTTTGTTGAAAAAGAAAGGCTTATTGATCAGGAATATGTAGTAGGGGATTTTTTCCTGCCCTACCAAGTGGAAGTTGCCGATATGTGGATAAAACCCATTTTCAGCAAATTGGCCCAACCTGTTATTCATCTGTCCCGCTTGCATTTTTATGCCAATGATGATGAGAAATATTTAATTAATGTTTTTCCCAAAGGCGGACAATTTTCAGAAAATATACCTGGGATAATCGCAAAAGGCGGGCATTTTTATTTCCAACCTTCATTAATGAGGTCGCAATTCACTACAGATGATAAGGAAGATAAAATAGTAACCTTGGAATACAGCGTTAAGGGTAAAACAACTTCTGTTCAAATAACAGTCAGGCCGACTAATACATTATTGGAAGAAGCTCCAATCGACCGGGAATTAATTCTTGAACCGAACGCTGCTGGAAGGCAAAAATTAAAAGGTGTAAAGGTGCATTTCATCATGCATACCAATAGCCCAAAAGAGTCCTATCTTTTATTTAACGACGGCAAGAAAATTGATGAAAATGAATTGGAAAGAAATGAAAATATTCCCAACCAGTTTGCCTTTATATTTTTAGTGGAAAATGGGACAGAGCAAACAATAGGTTACAAAAGCAACCCCTATTATGTAAAAGGCGAAGGCTCCAGTTTAATTTACGAAAAAAGAATAACCCTGGTTGACGAGTTGGAGGATTCAGATTTTAAGCTTGAATTTATAGAGACAGGCGAGCCGTTATTTTTTACCGATGCCTCAAAAGAAGCAAGTCAGGCGTTGGCCGTTAATCCGGTCGGGGGCACCTTTGATTTAGTGCCGATTCTTTCCTCATGGATAGAGGAAGAAAACATAATAGAAATGCCAGCGGCTAAAACCTCGGACATTTCTTACCGACTTAAAATGGGGGGTATGCCTCCGAATAAATATAAATTAATTTATAAAGTTGGGGAGCTTAAAAAAGAATTGCCTTTTGAAATCAAGAAACAACCTGATATTCGTTTCGACATAAAGCAGCCTTTTGCATTGCCAGCAAAACAAAGCGAAAATTCTTTTTACCTTAAGGTATCTAATATTGAACCTGCTGATGTTCATTTAAATTGGTCTATTGATCAGAAACTTTTAAAAATAATAGAACACTATCCTGCCCCTGATACAATTAAAAATAATTTTAACTTCTCTTTTAAAGAAAATAAGAATTTTTCCCTTCGGATAATTTGGGATAAAAAATTGGTAGGCCAAAAAATCACGCTCAAGGTTGAAAATCCAGAAAGCAAAAAAGTTGCTTATGGAGCATTTTATTATCCAGTAATAAATGACAAGGGCATATACTTCAAAGTTGATGTAAAGCCAATGGAGAACGAAGATGGTATTTTTAAACTTGCATTGGTCGACTTGATAGTTCCTGAAAAAGAGTGGGTGGAATTGTGCATTAAAATACTAAATGGAGGAAGCGTATTTCATGAGCGTCTTCCGACTGCTGAGTTGGAAGGGGAAAAAGTAGAGAAAATATTGAAATTGGACAAAACATTGTCCAGCAAAAAAATCGAAGTAAGGATGTTTTCAAAAAATAAAGATGGTACAGTAATCAATGCTTTTTCACAATTTTTTGATTATCCTACGATATAGATCAAATGCGTGGGAAGATATTTTTTGAGCCCCCAAACCCTTCCTTCTTCTGCGTTAAAGAATAAACAGTGTCAAAAAAAAATTACCATATCGTCAACAAGCAAATATTTGATCTTGCATTTAATGGGGTGGAGGATGCGTTTGCGCTGGAACAGGAAATATCACAGGTCAATAAAAAGTATTTGCTGGCACAAATGGAAAAAGTATTTGATGAATTTGTGCCTGCTGACCGATTGTTGCAACTAGACAAACTAGAGCTGGACATTGGGACAATTAATGAAAATGAATTAAATGGCTCTTTCATCGATCTTGTCTTAAAAACTTTGCGGGAAAAATTGGAATTGTTGAGACACGAACCAAAGTGGGGAGATGGGGAGCCTTTAGCGCCTCGTACAGTAGATCAATGGATGTATTTTTTACGAACGGGCACACTGCCATGGAATGGTTCGAATTTATTTATGGACGATTGGAAAAAAGATGTTATTGTAACGCTCAAAAAAGAGAAGGGAAAATCGGTTGAACTGCGTCAATTGTTGGTTTCCAATGAAATGGCACTACGGCGATTTGTGGTGCAGCATGATGAAAATACACTTGCTGTTTTTATGAGAACACTCACTGGTCGGGATGCCGGGGAATTAATAGCGTACAGAAAATTACTGCAAGTTATTTTGTCGGATTTTTTCAAGGAAAGCATAAATGAAAAAATACCTCAATTAATTGATCCGTCTTTTTTCAAGTGCTATTATTGGCGTAATGTTGTAAAAGCAGTGATCGAAAGAAATAATGTTTCCAATTTTCGGAAAATTATTTGGCTTTTTTTGGAAAAAGAATTTGGGCAATATGCTGTCTATCGGCTATTTCAAAATGTTCTTGAAAATCATAAATATTCCAAGAGAGAATTGAAAATGCTGGAAAATCTTTTAGGCGAAAGAACCATCAAAGAATTGAGTGATTCTAAAAAAGGACGAGTAAATGAAATAGGGGCGACTTTAACAAGCGAAAAAAAGATCGGAATTGACAAAGGCGATGAAAATGCAAAAAAAGAAAAAGAAGAATTTTTACAAGTTGAAAATATAAGTGATGAAATCCTATGGCAAAAAAAAGTGCATGAAAAAGAAATAAGCCCGGAAAAAGTTGAAAAAAAGAGCGGATTGAAATTGAATGAAGACGAAGAAGCTCTACCTGAAACGACAAAACAAAATGATAGCGGTTCTTTAATTGATAAAGAAAATGAAGTGACAGAAAAGGTAGATTTAAAGAAAGATGAAGTGAATAGTGCAAACGAAGAAATAATTGAAGATGATTTTTTGATCAGGCAAAAGGTAAGTGGGTTGAGTGCAAGAGAAAGTGATGAAATTGAATTGGTATCGGCGAATCTGGAAAAAAGCGAGTTGCCTCAGCAAGAAAAAAATATACTTGACGAAGAAAGTGTCGAACATGAACGGAAAATCAAGAAGAAAGTAGGGGAGGAGAAAGGCGAAAAGGAATATAATAGTTTCGAAGATTCAAAAACAGATAGCATTGAACGGGAGATTGAAGAAAAGCAGGAGGGCGAATATATTAGGCAACCAGAAGAATTTTCGAGCGATGAATTGTTTTCCAAAAAAAGCGAAAAAATATTTCCGGTTGAACAGGAAAAAGAACAAGTTGAAAAAAAGGTTGAAGGTGAAGATTACGGTACTGAAAAAGAAAACATTGTTAAACCTTCGGAGAAAATAATATCGGGTAAAAAGGAGAATAAAAAGACGATTGACAAAGAGGTGGTTGCGCAGCACAAACACTTTGCAAAAGGGGAAGAAGAATTTACTAAAGAAAATGCTGGGCATAAAAAAGAGGTCGTCCAAAAAGAGGACTCATTTGTTTCAAAAAAGGAAGAAAATAGAAATCGTGAGCAATCGGTTTTTGAAAAAGATAAAATGCCTGATGAAAAACAGATCAAGGAAAAATTCGGAAAGCAAACTGGAAAAGATGAAAATGTAAAGGAGGAATTGGTCAATCAGGACGGCACAATAGGTGATCGCAGAATTATTGAAAAAAAAGAAAACGACCTAGCTGGGAAAGAACTTGTTTCAACTTCCAAAAGCGGAAAAAATAAATTTGAACTTGGGGAAGAAGAATCAATAAATAATTTCAGTGAAGCAAATGTTTCTCACGAAAAGGACATGGATAAACTGGAAACTGGAAAGCTTCCATCTTCCGAATCAAAATCGGAAAAAGGCGAGGGTTTAATAAAAGTGCCACCTGAAAAAATAAAAGATGCGAAACAATTTAACCCTGAATATGTGGAGGAATTAAAATCGGGTCAAAGTGAGGAAAATATAGCAACGGATAAAAAAAGCGCAGGTCAAAAATCAGAATTACATGATTCTTCTAATTTAAATATTAAAGCAACAGAACATCAAACGAAAGCAGAAGAAATTGCAAAAAAAACAAAAAAGCAAGTAGATAACATAACAGTGCATCAATCGGATGAAGAAGGTTTTATGGAGTCGGAAAAGATGCCAATGATGCATCAAGAAAATTCAGATGAAACGAGTAGCGACCCAGCCTCTTTTGATCGGGAATATAAGCCATCGGGGAGTCAGGTTACAAAAGACAAGGAGGTAGGTGAATTAGAAAGTCAACATCAAAACAATGCTGCCTGTTCCCGGCAAGAAAAAGAACCAGAAATAGAAAAAGAGGAAAGCCCCGTCATAAGTGAAAATGTAGAATCTTCAGACAAGGACCTGGATGAAAAACAAGTATTTAAAAACATTCAAGGGAAAGAACCTGATGATGGAAATTTTAAAAAGCAAAAAGAAATATCAGAAAATAGGGATATACCGAAAAGCAGCGAACCTACCCCCAAATTAAAAACTGAAAAAAAAGATACTGCTTTGTTATCCGAGACCAATCCTGTTAGCAGGAACAATTGGATCGAAGCGGCCAAGGCGAAGTATCAGCAGTGGTGGGAATCGCTTTATGGAAAAAGCAATGATGCGGCGGAAGAGATGGTTCCCATTGGAAGCAGTTGGTATTTGAATGCTGCGGGCTTGGTGCTATTGCATCCATTTTTAACGCATTTTTTCAAAGTGCTTGGGCTGGTGGAGGGAAAAGATTTCGTCGATGAACCAGCCAGGCATCGGGCAGTCCATCTGCTGCAATACTTGGCCTCAGGCGAGACAAAAATGCCAGAATACAAAATGATCTTGCCGAAATTTTTGTGCAACATGCCTTTCGAAATCCCCATCGAAAGAGAGATAAAACTGACGAAAGAGGAATTGGAAGAGAGTGAACAAATGCTTGAAGCAGTCATCAAAAACTGGGGGGCACTGGGAGAGTCCTCACCAGATGCCCTGCGGGAGGGTTTCCTACAGCGGGATGGTAAACTGGAAAAAAGAGAGGGCGGTTGGTACCTTATGGTCGAACAAAAAACCATAGATATTTTGCTCGAAAAACTGCCCTGGAACATCAGCATCATCCGCTTGCCCTGGCGGGAGGAATTGTTGAAAGTGGAATGGGCTTAATTTGGAAAGTATTTCATATTATTTTAAAATTTTATAGAAAATGCGAGAGAGTCAAAATAAATCCAAGTCGAACAGTGTCCATGCCTTGCAGGCAAAAAAAGTAAATCCATTTTTTGCAAAAAATGCGGTGCGGCAAAAAACTGATCCTTTTTTCCGACCCAAAATGATGGTGCAACAAATGCCTGAAGTAGCACAACGCCAGGCGATGGAAGAGGAGGAACCGCTCCAAGCTAAATCCGTATTGCAAAAAATGGAAGGGGAAGAATTGGATGAAGAACCCATACAGGGAAAATCTATTTCACAAAAAATGGAAATGGAAGACGAAGAACCCATTCAGCCAAAAGCCAACAATACTGGCTTGCCCGACAAATTAAAAGCAGGCGCAGAAAACCTCTCCGGCTATTCCATGGATGATGTGAAGGTTCATTATAACTCTGCCAAACCAGCACAATTAAATGCACATGCCTATGCTCAAGGTACAGATATACATTTGGCAGCAGGCCAGGAGAATCACCTGCCGCACGAGGCATGGCACGTGGTGCAGCAGAAGCAGGGAAGGGTGCGTGCGACGAGGCAAATGAAAGGTGGAGTTAATATAAATGATGACGTTCGGTTGGAACAAGAGGCCGATATGATGGGAGAGAAGGCACTACAGATGACCGCAAAAGAAAACAATTCTCCATTTCGACAAAATGCATTAGTATCAACCAATTTGTTGCAAGATGACCCCTCTGCTGGTATACAATTGGCCACTGATTTTCAAGATTACGTTGAGCATTTTACTGGCAACGATAATAATTTGGCTTACCACATTGGAGCCTTGCTTGACTATAATGAATACGAGAGACAAGAATTGATGGATAAGATTCAGCATGAGCAAGGAACACAAGCTAATCCAACTATTGATTCTATAATTCAGGGATTGCAGGAAAGGGACATTTCATTTGATCTAGAATCCCTTGCAAGGAGCTTATTGACAGTTAACCGTATGATACCAGGAATTTTTATGGATTCTGGGAGGTTGATGGCTGAAATGAGTAGACTTGTGCATGGACACAACGCTGGCAATTTTAGCCAAATTACCTGGGGACAGACGAGACACCCAGGGATGGGGACATCTGTAAGAGCGCGGCTTCGGCCTGATGCCGCAGGTCTTGGTTCAGATGCCGGAGGAGATCCTGCATGGATGCTCAACCTACAGCAACGCGTAGACAACGGCAACCGTTCGCTTTATGTACGCGGGCATTTACTCAACCGACACTTGGGGGGCCCTGGCCTTGATTATAATATGGTGCCACTTACCCAATCTGGGGCATGGGGGGCAAACGATGCAAACGGTGTTCATTCAAGGTCTATTGAAGAAACAGTCAAGGGCATGTACCTTCTAGTAGATAATGGCCGGGAAGACGAGGCAACTAACCTTCGCTATCAAGTAATAGCTGATTTTAATCGAGGTGCCCGTGGCCAAACAGCTCAAATTGGGCAGCTTACACAAAACTTTAAGACAATATTCAATGAATTTGTCAATAGGGCAAGCAATCAGAACGACCCCCAAATAGATGGCATTGAACTTCAAGATGACCAAACAGTCGTAAATGCATGGAATAATGTGACGGATTATTCACCTTTTCCAGGGGAAAAAAATGCGTTTGACAGGAATTTAATGATCAGGATGTTACGTACTCATTTCGCGCGGCCGTCCATTGATGCTCAAATTATGTTTTTGCCTCATAATTTAAAACTTTGGTTGCTTGGGCAAATTCAGGGAATACCAAATCTCCAAACAGTTTTGCGAGCTGTTTCTCCAAACCCGAATTTTCAAACAATGACACTTAGTAGCCTAAATTATCGAATGGGCGAAAACCACGACCTTTGGCAACAAGAAGACCAATTGGTGCCCAGCAGGCTTCGTTTAGTAGCTACTTGGACACAGTTTGGGAATAATGAAAGAATAGAAGATACAGTCAATATAAGGATACCGACCTCGCTAGCAGCCAAATTCCGCCTTAGAAATGAATGAGGTTTTTTTTAATATTTTCACTTTGGCAACACAAACAATCACTTATGAAAATCCAGTTTGACCAAGTTCTCCATTTTTTGCACCAAACCTCCACCCGCCGCTTCGCCAACTATTTCAACAAAACCCAAAACGAAAACCCCGAAATTGAAAAGGAGCGCGAAAAGCAAAAAAAAGCGATAGAAAAATTATTAAAAAAAGAACTTTCATTAGAAGAACTCCTGCTGTTTCTCATGGCTCTTGCTCCCCATATCCAGCCCCATTTTTTCGACGACATCATCCAGTCTAACATCCCTGAGGCTGGCGACTTCCCCCAGCTCGGTGGGGTGCGGGGCAAAAATTTCCGGGGTTTTCTGCCAACTGGGGAAACGGCCCTTTTCGTTCTTGCGGGAGGTGAAATGGAAAAACGCTTGCAAGTGCAAAAGCTATTCAGCGCCGATCATTTTTTTGCCAAAAACAGGATCCTTTGGCTGGAAGAACCACCCGCAGGCGAACCCCGCATGAGCGGCAAGATCATCATCGCCGATGATTATGTGGATTTATTCATCACGGGCAAAATGTCCCGCCCACATTTCAGCCTCAACTTCCCGGCGCAGTTGGTCGAAACACGACAGGAATGGGACGACCTTGTGCTCAATGCCCAAACCCGCCAACAAGTAAAAGAACTCGAAACCTGGCTCGAACACGGCGATACCCTGCTCAATGATTGGGGCATGCGGCGCAAATTGAAGCCGGGCTTCCGAGCTCTGTTCCATGGCCCACCTGGTACGGGCAAAACGTTGACAGCGAGCCTTTTAGGAAAATACACGAGCCGGGACGTTTATAAAATTGACCTCTCTATGGTTGTTTCAAAGTTCATCGGAGAAACGGAGAAAAACCTCGCCAACCTATTTGCGAAAGCAGAAAACAAAAACTGGATTCTCTTCTTCGATGAGGCCGATGCCCTTTTCGGCAAGCGTACCGATGTGCGGGATGCACATGACAAATATGCCAATCAGGAAGTCTCCTATTTATTGCAGCGGGTAGAGGGATATGCAGGATTGGTCATTCTTGCCAGCAATTTCAAAAAGAACATCGACGAGGCGTTCATCCGCCGCTTTCAGGCCATCATCCATTTTCCGATGCCGGGCCCGGAAGAGCGTCTGATGCTCTGGGAAAAAGCATTTCCTCTGAAAGTTAAATTGGCAAGTGATGTTCAATTGGAAAGGCTTGCCAAGCAGTTCGAACTCACTGGGGCGGACATTATGAACATAGTGCAGTTCTGCTGCTTACGGGCATTGGAACGAGGCGATGATACTATTAGCCTCCGTGATGTTCAAATGGGCATTCGCAGGGAATTTTCAAAAAGCGGGAAATTATTGACATGAAAGATCAGTCACTCAAAACAACAACGTCCAAAGGGCATTTGGCCAGTGTCAAAAAACACCCACCTTTTTTTATGAAAAGTAATGGCCCTGTTTTTCAGATGGAAAGAGAGGAACCCTTTTTCCGGCCTAAAAAGAAAGGTTGGCCTTTCTCTTCAAAGTCCACCCAACTACAAACAAAGGAAGAGGAACCGATTCAGCCAAAATCCAACGACACTGGCCTGCCTGATAACCTAAAGACAGGCATAGAGCATTTGTCGGGATATGCCATGGATGACGTGAAGGTGCATTTCAACTCTTCCAAACCTACCCAACTAAATGCACATGCCTTTGCGCAAGGCACGGACATCCATTTGGCCGCAGGCCAGGAAAAACACCTGCCACATGAAGCGTGGCATGTGGTGCAGCAGAAACAAGGGAGGGTGCAGCCGACGATGCAATTGAAAGGGACGGTAAATATCAATGATGATGTGAGGCTGGAGAAGGAGGCGGACGTAATGAGCGCTAAAGCTTTACAGAGACAGCATTTCGATACTCTGCAAAATGGAAAGGTGAAGCAAACTGTGCCCGTTGTACAAAGGCATGTGCCTGGTTTTAAGGAATATAAAAGTGTCGATAATATACCTGAAGATTGGGTTGAACTATATATTGTTGACCTAAGTCATTCAACTACACATTTATACCAAGATGACATAATTGAATTTTTTGGCAAACTTCCGGAAGGGGTTACTTTGAACCATTCTGGAAATCACTTCAATGTGACAATCAGTAAAGAAGGGAGTTCCATTACTATTAAGACAATGGCCGACGGCAATTGTGCGGCTTATGCCGCCCACGCTATTTTAAACCGGGACAGGATTGAAGCAGATAGTGACAACTATGTAACTGATGATGAGGGCTTTGTTGCCGCATTTAGAAGTGCTGTAAAAGATAGATTGAAAGCAGACCATGCTGAAATTCGCCAAAGAATCCTATTCCAATTACGAAATAGTGACAGCTTGCCTGAAACTGGTTTTGGCCCTCATCTTTCAGCAGCTTTAACCCCAATAGCAGAGAGGGCTCAGCAAGCATTGATGCCGACCGCAGCGGCGGCTTCAGCTAGTAGTTCAGCAACTGGTGGGAGCAGTGCCGCCTCAGGTTCGTCTGGCCCTGGTCAGAATATAGGGGAAGACGATGACATTGTGTCAAAGGTCTTAAAAGTCCCAAGGTTTCAAGAAGAGTTTGACGATCAACCTGATATATTGAATAAGCTAAGGCTATTAACAAAAGGAGGGAGTAAAACAATGAATGAATTGTTTGTGAACCCGAATAATTGGGGAGTACTACATAGATTGAAAGGAGGTTCTTTTAATAAAATGGCTGGAGCCATGTACCCAAATCTTAAAGAACAACAAGTCAAAGATAAATTTGAAAAGACTAGATCAAAGTACAATCCCGCAGATTTTGGCTCGGATACGTCTCATAATTGGAGTTCTAATGTGGAATGGCTGAGGTACATCAATGAAACGTTCCCCAAAGTAGCCCTGACTGATTTGCCACTTAATGGCCGAAATATGATGAGGCAGTCTGATGATCGTTATGGAAAAAGAATAATAGCTTTTAGTGCCTATGCCCGGGAAATCGCATTTTTGTTAATGGAAGGATATGTTTCGCCAATGACAAGTGTGCCAATGGGAAACAAAAAAATGCCAATGCACTATCTGTATAAAGGGCTTCCGTTATCACCGCACTTAGAAAAGCACTCAACGATTCTAAATGCTGTATATAAGAACCAGATGGAATTAGCGTCAGTGCATGATGCTTTAATCGCTTTTAACGACCTCGGTATTCCAGTCGATATGTCTGCACTGGAAGTAGCGAAAAAGGCAGCCGCTGAAAAAAGTTCAGGCGAAGACGAAGCAATCCAAAAGGTGCGTGCTTACGTTGCAGAACATCCGCCTAGTAAACCCAACGACCCTAGTCAGTGGCCTAAAGATTACATGGCTAAAATGTTGCGAGATGTTTTGGACAAATCTGTAACAAATGCAGTAATAAAAGAATGGAGGCAGAAACTAATTGCAGCATTTAAAATGTAAAAATGGATATATAGCTATCTCGATCAGGAGAAATATTTGAGATTGGATGAAATAAATATTATTTCTCATAAAATGGGTCAATGCTTTTGCCTTATTTAAATAAAAACGAAACCGAAGCCGGCTGCGACGAAGCTGGCCGTGGCTGTCTTGCAGGCCCAGTATTCGCTGCTGCCGTCATTTTACCTAAAAAATTTAGACATCCATTATTAAACGATTCCAAGCAGCTCACCGAAAAACAGCGGGATGAGTTGCGACTCGTTATCGAAAAGAAAGCCCTTGCCTGGTCGGTAGTAAAACTCGAGCCAAAGGAAATTGATGAATTAAATATTTTATGGGCGTCCATTGAAGGTATGCACCGGGCGATTAAAAAATTAAATAAAAAACCCACCTCCCTTTTAATTGATGGCAACCGTTTCAAACCTTTTCCCAATATCCCCCATCATTGCATTGTAAAAGGCGATGGAAAATATTTATCCATTGCAGCGGCCTCTGTCTTAGCAAAAACGCACCGGGACGAACACATGGTTTTTTTAGCAAAAAAATATCCGCAATATGGTTGGGAAAAAAACAAGGGGTATCCCACTAAGGCACACCGGGAAGCTATTCGTTTGTATGGGGTAACCAAGCACCATAGAAGATCATTTAAATTATTGCCAGAAATGGTTCAAGGCAAATTATTTTGAAATCATTTTTCCACTCTATAAACTTTAATTGATTTCTTTTTTCCTTTTAGTTGCACATTTCCTATTTGAATAAAATCGAATTGGTTTTTAGTCATCTCAAAAGTATTTTCACCAATTAAAATGTGTGTATCATATTGTTTATTTAGTTGCTCCAACCGGGCTGCAATATTCACGTCGTCACCGATTACTGTATATTCCATACGATCAGCCGAGCCGATATTTCCTGCGACAGCTGAACCAGTATTGATACCTATGCGGGTGGTTAGTTGATGTTTGTTGCCAAATGTTTTTGTGGTAGTGGTTTTTTCGATTTCCAGTGCAGCATTTATGGCATTTATAGCATGATTGGGATCGTCCATAGGTACATTGAACATGGCGAAAACCGAATCGCCCATAAATTTATTTACGACGCCTTTGTGATTTTGTATAATGTTTACGATTGCAGAAAAATATTCGTTTAATGTTTTAATGACTTCTTTCGGTTCCAGCACTTCAGAGATGGAAGTATAGTTTGCAATATCTGTCACTAAAATTGTACAGTGTCGGTTTTCACCCTCTATATTTATCTTTTTTTCAAGAATTATTTTTGCCACATCTTTGGTAACATATTTTCCAAAGGTATCTTTAATTAACTCTCTTTCTTTTAACCCTTTTACCATGCCATTAAATTCATTGGTCAACACACCAATTTCATCCTCTGTAATAATAGCGGCCTGAGCTGAAAAATCCCCTTCCCGTACCTTATTTATTTCTTTTAACAAGGAATAAATAGGCTTGGTAAAAGAACGGGTAATGAAAACCACTGCGAATATCATCCCAATGAAAACGATGAACCTGTCTGGCAATATAGCCTCCAATGGGGTCATGTCGGAAAACTGTGCATATTTATCACCAGCACTCGAAGCGATTAATTCTAAAATGACCAATATAGAAGGGAAAAAACCGAGAATAATAAAAGTGAACAACAAAGTCAGCCCAATTTTCTTTTTGCCTGCTGGATAGATAAATTTAAATTCTGAAAAAGCTTTTGATTTTAAATCAAGAACAAAATCATTTATTAAAAAATAAGTAATGAAAGCTGGCAGGATGGCATACATATATAGTACAGATGGAATGGCCGTCAACCATATCTTGGCTGGCATTTTTTCTATGGTTATATCCCCTGTGTTTATCGGAAATGTATATATCAATACAAGCATGCTGATAAAATAAATACAGCCTAAAAAAAATATCCACCCTGAAGAATACAACGTTAATGTTTCTATCCTGTTTCTTGCTTGCTGAGTATCCACTCGTTGTTGAAAAGCGTGATCTATTGGTTTGTAAAAAAAATAAACTCCAAGAAAATTGAGAGGCCCCAACAATATGAAATGTGCTGCCGCCAGAACCAGGAATAACTCAAACGATTTGTGTGCAGGTATATAGATGATGTCAAATAACAAAATCAATAAGAATAGACTCAACATGGATAGATAATATCTCTTTTTCATTCAGACTTATTTTACCCTGACAATACCGATTTAAATACGGTAGGTCGTTTACTTATAAAAATCAAGACATCTAAAAAAAAACACTTCTTTCCACAATCTATCTCCTGTCAAGCATGGAAAACGAAGTCAAATTTTGAGAATCATAACTTAACAACCTGCTGTATTTAACGTCGCGGGCGTCGAATTTTAGTGGATAATGTCAGGTTGCCAAGCTATCAACATTTCTCCCAACCTCCGATATTTGCCGCAATTTTCCGAACAAGGTTTCATTTTTACAAAACCTCAGTTCCACAAAACCGTCTAACACATATCAATCAAAGCCGTTGGCTATTGGCTATTGGCAATTAGCTATTAGCCAAAAGCCAATGGTTAATAGCAATAAAATGACTGACTACTCTTTCATCGCCAACGCACATCCATCCTATATCGACTCCCTGTACGAACAGTTTCAGGACAACCCCGACGCCCTTGACGAAAGCTGGCGGCTCTTTTTCCGTGGCTTCGACTATGGGTTTAAAGAAGATGGAAACGGGGCAGCCACTACAAACGGCACGGCCATCACGCCCGGCCAGATCGACATCGACGAACTGCGGGTGTTGGCTCTTATCATCGGTTATCGCAACCGGGGGCATTTGAAATCTACAACCAATCCCATCAAAAAGCGCAAAAACCGGATGCCTTTCCTTGATCTCGGAGATTTCAGTTTGTCCGAAAAGAACTTGGACAAGACCTATATGGCTGGCAAAGAAATAGGCCTCGAAAACGCAACGCTGCAGAAGATCATTAACCGTTTGGAAGAGGTCTATTGTGGCAATATCGGTTTTGAATTTCACCACATCCAAGATCGCAACAAGCGTCGTTGGCTTCGCAAGCACATCGAAGATCACACCCCCGACCGCCAGTTTGACCTGACACTGGACGAGAAAAAACGCATCCTCGAAAAACTCAATGGGGCGACCATCTTCGAGCAGTTTTTGGGAAAAAAATACGTAGGCCAAAAACGCTTCTCATTGGAAGGGGGTGAAACGACCATCGCCGCCCTTGACGCCATGATCACTGCTGCTGCCGACGATAGGGTGGAGGAGGTCGTTATCGGCATGGCGCACCGTGGCCGCCTCAACGTGCTGGCCAATATCATGGGCAAAACTTATGAGCAGATTTTTAGTGAATTCGAAGGGGAAATGCCTCAGGATCAGAGCTTTGGTGATGGGGACGTGAAATACCACCTCGGTTTTTCTTCTTTGGTAAAAACCCCCAATGATAAAGAGATTTATTTGAAACTGACCCCCAATCCTTCCCATCTCGAAGCGGTAAACCCCGTTGTGGAAGGCTTCTCCCGTGCCAAGGCTGATGTGCTTTACAAAAGTGATTACGACCGCATTTTGCCCGTCCTCATACATGGCGATGCAGCAGTGGCCGGGCAGGGCGTCGTATACGAAGTGATACAAATGAGCAACTTGGAGGGCTATTATACAGGCGGCACGATCCACTTCGTCATCAACAACCAAATCGGTTTTACCACCGACTGGCAGGATGCCCGATCATCTACCTACTGTACCTCGGTGGCGAGTGTGGTGCAAGCACCCGTTTTCCACGTGAACGGCGATGACCCGGAAGCAGTTGTATTCGCCTGTAAGCTCGCCTTCGAATATCGGCAGTTGTTCAACAACGATGTGTTCATTGACATGGTGTGCTATCGCAAGCACGGCCACAATGAGGGCGATGATCCAAAGTTTACCCAGCCACATCTCTACAGCCTGATAGATAACCACGACGATCCGAGGATGATTTATAGCCATCGCCTAGCAGACCGAGGCGACCTCGAAAAGGCTATTTCCGAAAAAATGGAAAAGGAGTTTTGGGGCGACCTCCAAGCCCGCCTTGATGAGGTAAAGCAGAATAAACTGCCATATGTGTATCAGGAAAGTGAAGAGGCTTGGCGGCTATTGAAAAAAATCACTACGCCTGAAGATTATGAGCAGTCCCCTGAAACGGGTGTAGATGAGCAGGTAGTTAGAGACATTTTGAAACACCTCCACACCTTGCCAAAGGACTTCAATCCAGTTAGCAAGATCAAGCGTATCTTGAAGTCCTCACAAAAATTGGTGGATGCGGGAAAGCTCGATTGGGGTCTGGGCGAACTGACCGCTTATGGCACATTGCTGCTTGAAGGCAACGATGTCCGCCTCAGCGGTCAGGACGTGCGCCGTGGTACTTTTTCACACCGACATGCTGTGCTGGAAGATGCGACCACCGACCTTGAGTATAATCGCCTCAATACGATGAAGAAAGAGCAAGGCCAGTTCCGCATTTTCAATTCCCTGTTGTCAGAATATGGTGTACTTGGTTTCGAATACGGCTACTCCCTCGCCCGACCCGATGCCCTTGTTATTTGGGAAGGCCAATTCGGCGATTTCTTCAATGGCGCACAGGTGATGGTGGATCAGTTCATCGCTGCTGCCGAAACCAAATGGCGACGGATGAGCGGTCTCTGTATGTTCCTGCCCCACGGCTACGAAGGTCAGGGGCCTGAACATTCCAGCGCCCGCATTGAACGCTTCTTGCAACTTTGCGCCGGCTACAATATGACCGTCGCCAATGTGACCACCCCGGCCAACTTGTTCCACCTCTTGCGCCGCCAGCTTATCCGTCCCTTCCGCAAGCCACTGATTCTCATGACACCTAAAAGCGGCCTGCGTCATCCAGAAGTGATTTCAGAAATAAAAGATTTTGGCCCCGGCACCTGCTTCCAAGAGGTCTTTGACGATCCGACGGCGAAAAAAACAAAGGTGAAAACCCTCCTCCTTTGCTCCGGCAAAATCTATTATGATTTATTGGAAAAAAAGCGCAATGACAAACGGGAAGATGTAGCCATTGTCCGCTTCGAACAGCTTTATCCATTGCCGGAAAAACAACTGGATGCTATTTTTAAAAAATATGCTAAAGCCCAAGTTCGCTGGGTGCAGGAAGAACCTGCCAACAATGGTGCTTGGACGCATATCCTTTTTCACCTTTGTGGAAAATATCCTATGCAATTGGTGAGCCGTCCGGCGAGTGCTTCACCTGCGACGGGGTATAAGAAGAAGCATGATGAGCAGCAGGCAGAGGTGGTGGAAAGGGCGTTTGCATAGTAAGAGTAATAAAATCTTTTAAAGAAATCAATGCTTACTAGTTTCGGTGTTTGTGTTTCATATTTCACCTCATATACTCTTAAATTGACCTCTTATACAAGTACGATCTTAACCAGTATACCTTTCAGAAACATTAGATACCGAGCTTTGTAAGCCTTTAGTGAATCACTGGAATAATTGCTATTTTCCTATATCCATTTTTAAGCCCGAAAAATCACTCTGCACTTTTCCCTGATTTGCTCGCAAAGTCTAATTTGTGCTCCGGTGATAAGCACTCGTTTTCAACAACTAAAATGTCCTGCAATAAAACATCGAAATTTGACTTGTTTTTTCGGATGACAACTTTTATCTGTTTTACAGTTAAGTCATTATATTTTAGATTCTTATCGCTATTTATGCCCGTGAATTTGTATTCGATATTTATATGTGTGAACCATTCGTTCCGGTCAGCATCAAATCTGATTTCCTCAGGTGTGTCGGTTTTAATGGGAACAAAATATTTCGCAGTATAATCCAATGAATCAAGATGAGGTAAATAATTCACAATGCTATAAGCGGTAGTATCTTTTGTCCAACAATTAATTACTTCTACTGTGTTTAAGGCAGGGTTATCAAATAATTCGTGAAATTTATTGATATCTACGCTTGCACCTCGAATATATTGCGAACAATTTAGTAGAAATTCATTGGCTAACAACCATGCCGTGGAGGATATGTCTGTAGTGTCTTCATCAGTAAGTTGATATGGCTTTGTATTTTCTATAGTTGGAGGATTAGGAGTCTCTTCAACAACTGGATTGGGTTTTTTAATTTTAAACAACTGAGACTTAATAGGATTGTTATGCTTGTATTTTATTTCGTTGATTTTAAATTCACTATAAATTCCGTCCTCATATTTAAATTTGACAACCATATTTAACAAGACTTCATTTTTTATATAAGTTGAATCAGAAGATTTGAAAGAAGTGTGCGCTTTAGTCTGAGCTACAACCCAATAATAATTTTTATTACCTGAATAATTTACTTCAGGTGACATTTTAATAAGCTCAAAAGACTGATTCAATGAATCAAGGCCAGCAAGTTTAAAAAGGTAACCTTTGGCTGAAATTGATTCCTTATTTCCCATTGATACATCTATAGCCACTTTAGAAGTAGGGTCACTGTAATATTTCCAAGCAAATTCATTTTGTGTTCTCCGGTCTTTTGGGACGGACTCAAATGCATTGAAATATGTTTTTAAATATTTTTGGGCTTTTGCAATGGCTTCAACTTTATCTTCCTCTGGGAATTCAACTTTTTTCTTTTCCTTGATTGGTGGAGTGTCTGGCAATGTGTTCTTAAATGTATATTCATCATAATTGTGGATTGAAATTATTTTGAAATCATTGAGATTAGATTTCGATTTTTTGTTGAACAACCAGTGGATCATGATATTGTCCTTCCGCTGGATTGACTCGTTGGATGATCTCGCAGTAAAATATTGAATTTCTATTCCCGTTCTGATATAATAATATTCATTGTATTTTTTCTCTTTATCAAAGTATTCTTCAGCAAAATAACTGCGCACAAGATTGTCTGCCGTCAAATTGGTGTTTTTAAACAAAATGGGATTGTCGTAATAATAAGTAACGACCGGAAAAGAAAATTTGACGAACGAATACATACTTTCGTTATCGGCAGCAAATTTTGTAGGATATAAAATAGAAGGATATTCTCGCGGATGAAAACTTGTTTTCTCATCAACGAATAAGTCTTCCATATAAATGCTATTCCAGTCAGCAAATAGTTTTTTAAACTTAGTCTCTTCAGCTTTTTTAGTTCCTATATTGTCCATCACGGAAATATATTGATCCAAGGCATGAATAAGTTCGGACTGTAATTCGATGATGTAGTCCTTCCCCTGATCATTTGACTGCGCCAATGTAAATGTGTTATTAAATGCGAAAAGAAAGACGAAGATGGCAATTAAGTTTTTCATAATTAGTTAAGAATTTGGTTAAGTTTTTCAGCTTTAATAGCTTTAATATTTCCTAATTTTATGAAGCAGCAGTATTCTTCAAATGTGTTATTGCTACTGTTCAGGTCTTCACATTGACCGTTATTTCCAATGATTAGTGCTATTTCAATTTTCTTTGTAGTCCTATCGCCATACTTTTCTATCCATTCTTTGACCATACGATCACCTTCCAATTCTTCCCTCGTTAGCACTTGTACAATGTTTATACTGGTTCGATATTTATCATTAGCTATTTTTTCAAATTTTGACACATATTCGTCTATGATCCAATAAATTTTATAGCTACGATTTTCGTTCCTCAATAAATAATCAAGGTATTCGTCAACTGTGAATTGTTTCACAGTAGGGTTTTCGTAACTGAGGATAATTTCAATCTCATTACTTGTTGGGTTTTCAAAGTGTTTTCTAATAGATTTGACAAAACTTCTTCTCCTGGCTTCTGTAAACTCTTTTTTATTTGCGAGATTGGACAATTTTGAACCCAAATTGTTGACCATTTCAACTGCATTAATTCTTAATTCTTCGTTCGTCTTAAAATTTACACAACCCAACTTTTCCGGTAATTCTGGTTCTTTATAAATCTCAATTGAATCTTCCACGAGTTTAGGTTTTGCTTTTTCTTTTTCCTCAATAATTGGCTTTGCCGATGACGAAAAAATAATATTATACCCGACCCAAATACAAATGCAAATCATGATACCTACGAGCGAATAGATTATGATTTGAAAATTCGAACTTTTCATTTTTAGACGTTTTCGATTATTTTAATTAATTCATTTTTCTTATTTGTTTCTCGTTCGTTTCGAGGACGAAGTCTGTTTGCCATTTTATGGAATTGAGAAACGACTTTTTCTTTATATTCTATGAATTCAGGAATTGAAAAAGAAAGTGACAATTCACTGTATGTTTTTGCTGCTCGAACTATTGCGCCCAGTCTGGATGTAAATGAAGTAGCCTTAGTGTAAGCCCATTTATTTTTGGCAATTTTTTTTAAGTTCTTATAGTACATTATGTCTTCTTCCAAAAGGGCTGTATAAGAAGAGTGCCTTTTAATTATTGATATTGCATCGGACAGTGATTCGATTTTTTTATCGATAGTGGAATAAAATGTCTGATAATTATTGACGCTCAAATAAGACTTCATATGACCTTCTCTTTCTGTGGATCTGTTTTTAAAAAAATCGAATAATGTAATTATTTCTGGCTCGGATATAACTGCTAAAAAGGAGTCGTCATCAGGATAGTTTTCATTTGCGGCGGTTTTCAATAAACTCTTATTCAATGTCCATTCGGTAGCTTTGTCTTTTACGAGAATGTGTCCCAATAAAAAGAATCCTCTTTTTATTTCTCTAGCTGCATCAAGTGATTTATAGGCTGAAATAAATTCAGCATTCCCTCCAGCGGATTTACTGTTTGCTAAATGCTGGTTGTAGTCTTTGATCTTGATGCCAAACCATCCAAGTAACAATATCAAGAGTGCCATCAGGGTAAGTACTGCAACTTTCCCCGCCAAATGCAATTCCCGCTCGACCTTGATTTCAATTTTATTAAATGGCTTGACAGTAGGACTATTTTTAATTTCAATAAAATCCAGTTTGTTGTTATCCAGCAACTTAAATGGTCCGCCACCATTGAGCAATTGGCCGTTCAATAAAATTTGGCTTCCGTTTTCTGATTTGGGTATTATCCAAATGTTTTCGTGGCTGTTAGTGATTGATTTTTTTTCAAGATCTACCAGTACACCTTCATTTGATTCGGAAAAATCGGCTACTTCAATGGCATTTTCCCCTTTTGCTTTTATGGATAATTTATCTACAATGGGATAAATGCTGTTTTCTATTTTTATATGTTTTATTTTACTTAACATGATGGAAGGATTTTTTAGAAATTAAATTGGATACACTGAAATTATTTTTCAGACCTATCCCCGCTTTAAGGAGGGATGATTCGTGTTGACTGATTTGCTCAAATTTTTGTTTTAGAGGTTGCATGGTAGAATCAAAATGCGGGATGATGTGCAATGTTTTTACTGACTCGTACCAGTCTTTTTCTCCATCAGGAATTTTTTTCAATGTTTTTACAATCTGTTCTTGGTAGTATTTCATCTGACCGGATAAATATTCATTTACCACCCTTTTCAGGGAGTCCCATAATTTCTCTTTTTTGTCCTCTTCAGATTCTTTTATTTTTTCCAAATCATTTTTAATGGAATTGACGAAAAAGCCCAGCAACGCCAATAAAACAAGCCACACAACTATTGGATATTGGGCGGTAAAGCCCCCGACAATTTGCCTTAAACTCCCGACATTGAATAGCATAGACATAATAAAGGAAGCGCCAAACATCAGCATCATAGGAGCACGCAGCGTTTTCAAAAAATTTTTACCGGCCAGTGAGATTTTACTTTCTGGTTTTTTAGCACTTATGGTCAAGTCTTCTTCCGGTATTTTAGCATTGTCTATTAACTTGGGCGTGTATTTGAAAGAGACATGATATAAAGTGGCTGGGGGGATTGAAGCAAATTGTTTAAAAATCAACTCCCTCGCTTTAATGATTTCATTTTTTGCATCTGACTCGAATTCCGATTTAAAATTCTTGTACTCTTTGGTTATTATTCCAGCTATTTTTTCGGGCAATATGCTTGGTACGGTATAATAATTTCGCTTTCCCTTTGCTGAAGTTTCCAAACTACTTGATTTAATGTTTTTGATAATAAACTGAGTAATACGAAACATACGCTTGCTTTCTTGATATTGGAATTTTAACTCAGAATCTTCGATAACTTCCGTTATTTTCTTTATGTAAGGATTGGTGAAGCCACACCATTTTCTCTTTTCTTCTTCCTTTAGTGTCAACAAATTTTTTACTTCTTCCGTGATCGATTTGATCACTTCCTGAAGCTTCAACCTAATGTCTTTTATTTTTATTTGTTGCCACTCTATGTCCTCTTCTCCATTGAAAGATGCAGCCTCTGATAACCAGGATTCGAGCAGGGCAAATTCATTTTCTATCTCTGGATTTATCTTATGTAATGAATCCTGGCGAAGAGCAAAAACTATTTCTTTTAAATTATCTAATTGCGTATTCATGACATTGCTGTTGCATGAAAGACAAGTCTTCCATAGTTTTTAAATTGGTGTTGATAATTAAATTGGTGAAATTTACAGTTGGGCAGTTTTAATTCATGTCAACTAAATCTGCCATCCATTCAGCAGGACTTTTTAGGCCAAAGGAAGGCGTTTTTAATCCAATTGCTATAGCCACTTTTCGGGCAAGGTCTCGGCAATCTTTTTTGCCCAACAGGTACAGTCTTCTATATTCAATCAGCGCTTGCAGGCCGTCATAATATTGATCATCTCTTACTGGAAATGAATAATTGATATCCCATTTTTTACCTGCCTCATTTTTTATTTTTCCGTTTACCATATGCTTCCCATTGTAAAAACCATAAGCCATTTCCCGGCTTCCGTCGTCGAACCCTACCCAAACATGTCCAGACCAATCATTGAAGTCGGATATTCTGGCATAAAAAGTTACTTTTTTTTGTTTTTTGTATTGCTGTGTGTTTGTTTGACCAATACACTGTGCCAAGAATGCAGAAAAAATAAGAAAGAAGGTGGCTGCTAAATTTTGCTTTTTCATTTCAATTGATTTTAGGAATTAATCTCCAAGTTGATTTTTGGAAATCAATATAAGATTGACTGAATTTTTCAATTAAGATTTTTTCTTCTAGGGTAATTCTTTTTGCATACGCGTACCCCATTGTCAATGCTGCGACGGCAGCACCAATAAAAGTGTTTAAAAAAAGCGCCTGTCCGATATAAAAAATAAATGAGCCCAGATAAATCGGATGTCGCAATAATTTATAAGGCCCCGATTTAATGATTTTATGACGGTCAATTATTTTTACATCAGCCGAATAAAACTTGGACAATATCCTGATAGACCAAGCTCTCATTCCAATTCCAATACTTATAAGCAGTAATCCAATAATGGTTAAATATTGATGCTGAGGTTGGAAATAAACCCATATAAACAATGGGCATAACAATGAAATCCACCCTGCAAATGCGATCCTGATGCGGTCGTAGTTTTTTTCTATTCTTTTTTCTGGGATTGAAATTTCGTTTTTAATTGGCTCAATGAAAATCAAAAAAGACCACGCAATAATTAGTAGTACTATTTTCCAATGAGAAAATAAAATCAGATTAAAACACAAGGCCGGTAAAATTCCAATCAGTATCAACCAAAGCAAAAGCTTGAATTTTTTCATTATTATTTATTTTAAATCTCCGGGAGAATTAATTAAATATTCTCCCGGAAGGATTAAATAAAACGGGTGTATTGATTAGAATCCAAAAGGGATTTTAGAAAAGATGGACAACATGTCGTCGAGAACACTGCCTGCTTTCGAGTGGATGCCAAGGATGCCTTCCAAAATGTTTCCGGCATCTTCAAAAATCCCTTTGATGTTGTCAAAAATGCCTTCACTTTCCTGGCGGGCAGATTCTGCACCGTTCTTATGTTCCATGGTTTCGGCATGCAGGGATTCTGTCTCGGAGCGCAGCCCTTCGACCTGCCCATGCATGTTGGCGCAATCATCCTGCAACTGTCCTACATAGGTGTGCATGCCTTGTGTATCGTCCTGCAATTTGCCCACATGGGCATTCATTCCTTCGGTTTCGGTTTGCAGGATCGTCACGTTGCCATGCATGTCCATAATTTCGTTCGTCAGGTTGTCGGATTGCACCTGTAGGTTGGCGATTTCATCTTTCAATCCTTCTGAAACTGCAAAAAGTTGTTCAATTTCTCCTTTCAGAGTTTCGGATTGGTTAGTCAGTACTTGTATCTGCCCCATCAGATTTTCAGATTCATCCGCAGCCTGAGAAGCCCGGTTCAGCATCTGATCTGTTTCATCAGCTGACTGAGTAGCTCTGGCCAACATCTGATCTGTGTCGTCCGCAGCTTGTACCGCCCTGGAAAGGTTTTCCTCGGCTTCACCGGCGATAGTCTCCACCTTTTCCCCGGTTTGTTGGATCTGATCAAGCAACTGCTCACTTTGGCTTTCCCTTTCTGTTATCAATTCCAATTTTTCGTCGGCATTGGCTGCTACTTCATTGATGTGTTCCAAGCGGTTGGCGGCTTCTTCTTCCGTTTGTACCACCTTCTCTAAAATACCGTTGATTTCTTCCTGTGTTTCGGTAGCTTTTGCGGCAAGGTCTTCAATGTGCTCGTTGGCCTCTGTAGCGTTTTGGCGCATCTCTAGAACCGCTTCAGTGTTTTCCTGAACTTCTGCATGGCGTTGTTCGATTTCATCCGAAAGTTCAACTGCCTGCTGAAGCTTGGCTTCAATTTGTTCGAGGGCTTCTTGTGCAACGGACATTTGCTGATCCCAATCGGGCATTACGTCCATGTCGGAAATTAAATGATCTGAGTTTGGCATGATTAAAAAAAGGTTTAGTTAATAAATAGGTATCCTTGTTCGCCCATCAACATTAGTTGACAGGAAACCTGGTTTTCTCAAATTATTTCGCTAAATGTGAATGGGAGTATTTAGGTGTAGCTGAGGTGTTTATTTGTTTTAGTGGAAAAAGGGATTAGAGATTTCCATGCTTGTCACTCTTTCATTTCGCACATACATAAATCGTTACCCCTCCTTTTGATTTTTTTTCAAAAAAACTTTAAAAGCAAAAATTTCAACTAGTGTTCCTCTGTTGTTGGATGCGTTGATTACATTTGTGACAATCGGCACAGCCTTAACCCTACTACACATGCAACAGACTATGACAGAAGACTTCGTCGCCGCTATCCTCACAGGCGACCGCACCCTGCTCCCGAAGCTATACCAGCAATTGTTTCCAATGGTCAAAAGTTTGGTGAAGAAAAACGGTGGAACGGAAGAAGATGCTAAAGACGTTTTCCAAGACACCGTCATGGTCATTTATCATAAGGCCAAAGAACCGGATTTTCAGGTTACGAGCCAGTTCAGCACCTTTTTTTACAGCATTGCCTTCAACCTCTGGCGCAGTCGCCGGAAAAAAAAATCCAATCAAGAGGTAACAATTCCGGAGGGTATGGAATACATAGCCGATGGGCAGCCCGAATTCGACCATCTTAAGCTGGAACGAAAAACGTTGTTTGACAAAGCCTTCACCAAACTGGATGCAGGTTGCCGGGATTTACTGCTGCTTTTTTTCCAAAAAACACCCATGAGGGAAATCGCTGAACGCCTCAGTCTGGCCAGTGAAAACTACGCCCGCAAACGCAAACACACCTGTAAGGGACGCTTGATTGAAATCATTAAAAGCTACCCTGAGTACAGGGAATTGCGAAACGTCTGAATGATATGGAAAAAACGGACCTGTACGAACTAATAGAATCTTATTTGGAGAATACCCTGACGGATGCAAAGCAGCAGGAAGTGGAGCAACGTATGGCTATAGACGATGCCTTCCGTAAAGAGGTGGAACTGCACCGTGCCTTGCAGGAAGATTACGCCGACCCCGACAGGTGGCACTTGCGTTCTGCCTTGTCGGAAATCATGGAGCAACCGCTGCCCTCCGATGAGTCTGTTACCTCAACATTGCACAGGAACACTGGAAGCAGAAGAAAATGGTGGACAGAAACCCTAACTGGTTATTTAATTCCAACAGGCAGTTGGAAATGGGCTATGGCAATCATAGTAGCTATTCTTGTGATAGTTGGTTTTTGGTTTTTCAATAGACCGACGGCCACTCAACTTCCAAAGGAAACACCTATGGTTGAAAATCCAGTGCCGCCTGTAAAGGAAAACAAACCTCCTGTGGAACAACAAGATGAAGCTCCAAAAACAAGTGAACACCCAGAAACACCTATAGTGAAAAAAGAAAAGCAGTCGCCTCCTAAATCACCGAGTACTCCGCCGCCGCCCAAAGAAACCCGGCCCATAGCCCAAGCTGACCCAGCTGACTTTGCCGAAAATCCGAATATGGAAGCCTATATGCAAATGCGGAGTAGCGCCTTGGTAGAAATAACAGTAACAGAACCCTTAACCCCGCCAAATCAGGCGACAACTACTTTTGACCCGAACAACAATGGCAAAACCGAGCTGCATTTTTCAGGGATGGTGGAAAAAGCTGCTCCTAACATGTCCGTTACGCTTGATTTAAAGATTTACGACAACAAGGAAAGCAAACGACCAATCCGAATCTTGCCGCTCCCAATAAACACCGATGCAGAAGGGAAAGCCTCCTTTGATATTCGGGAAGAGGTGGATTTTAAAAAGGGCTTGTATTATTTCAGGATTGAGGAAATGGAATCGGGAGAGCCGTTGGTGGTGGGGAGGTTTTTTATAGGTAGTCAATAGAAATGTCTTTTCATTATTTTTAATTCACATGAAAAATTTTATTCTTTCCATTTTTACAATTACTCCACTTCTTAGTTTTTCGCAGGATATTGATTCAATTGCTATTGCTAACCAAGTAGATAGCCTCATTAAAGTATCTCAGACATTCACTATACAGCGAAATTTTGATAAAGCACTTGAGATAAATGCTATTGCAGAACAGTTGGTCTTAGACGAACTGGGAACGGAAACAGCGATTTATGGGCGTTGCTGTTTCAATTTTGGTCAAATATTTAAAAGTAAAGGAGATTATTCTGAAGCAGAATCCAAGTATATAGAGTCCAAATCCATCTTTGAAAAAACTCTGGGCAAAGACCATCGATATTATGCTGCAACCCTGTACAACATGGCAGAATTATACAATCATTTGGGAAACTTCGAAAAGGCAGAGCCGCTTTTTTTGGAATCGAAGATCATTACAAAAAAAACCTTAGGGGACGGGCATCTTTATTACGTAATGAATCTGAGCAGCCTAGCTAATTTATACCAGAATATAGGTGCCTATGAAAAAGCAGAACCTCATTTTATTGAAGCTAAAGATATTATGGAAAGAACCAAAGGTAATGAACACGCAAATTATGCAGTTTCCCTTAATAATTTGGCAGACTTATATGAACGAATGGGTATTTATGAAAAGGCCGAACCACTTCTTTTGGAAACCAAAGCCATTTTTGCAAAAAGCCTTGGCAAAGAACATCGAAATTACGCGGCATGTCTGAATAGCTTGGCTGGTTTGTACAGTAGCATGGGTTTATATGAAAAAGCCGAACTCCTGTTTCTGGAAGCCCGAGCTATCTTTAAAAAAGAATTGGATAAGGAATACTATGCTTATACCGCAAACCTCCTTGGTCTTGGAAATTTGTATAGTGACATAGGTTCTTATGAAAAGGCCGAATCTCTATTTTTGGAAGCCCAAGCTAACTGGGAGAGAATCTTCGGTAAAGAGCATCCTAACGTCATAGCTTGTCAAAGTAATTTAGCGATTTTGTATGGGAAAATGGGAGGTTACAAAAAGACGGAATCTTTGTTATTAGAAGTCAAGCGGGTATTTGAATTGGAATTAAATGAAACTTCACATCCGTTTTATATAAATTGCTTAAACAATTTAGCGATTGCATATGATTATCTGGGGGCTAAAGAAAAAGCTGAGTCCTTTTATTTAGAGGCTAAAGCAATAATTGAAAAAAATCAAGGCAAAGGACACCCTGATTATGCCGCAAACCTAAAAGGGTTGACTTATTTTTTTGAAAAACACCATATGTTTCTTGAATCCGAGCCTTTGCTAGAAGAAATAGCTTATTTGAACCACAACTACCTTTCTAAAGCCACTACATTTTTATCAGAACGGGAACTCGGAAAATACTCGGCTACTTTCCAAAAAGACGGAGACCTCCTGTCATCATATCTATTTTCTCGTCGGCAAAAAAACACTTTTGAAGGAGACCTGTCAGGTTTAAACTATGACCACTCCCTTTATTACAAAGGTTTTCTACTTAATGCTACCAATCGTATTCGAACTCTAACTGCTTTTAACCCGAAAGGAGGAGAACTATACAAAAGCCTCAAAGAATATCGTCGCCGTATTGCTATTCAATTAACTAAGCCAATAACCGAGCGAAAAGGGTTGGTAGAACTTGAAGAAAAAGCCAATGCTTTGGAAAAAGAAATGGCTCGTACAATTACGGGTTTTGGCGAAGCCATGCAGTTGGTCTTTTGGCAGCAAGTTCAAACACAGCTTAGTTCTGAAGAGGCAGCTATAGAATTTATCCATTTTAGGTTTGATTCAGAAAATCCTATGGAGAGTGTGCTATATGCAGCTCTTATCATACGCCCTGATGATGCGGCTCCGTTGTTTATTACTCTTTTCGAAGAGCGCGAAATAATGCCGCTTCTCAAGGGTGCAACTGGCAAAGCATATAATAGAATCAACGAATTATATGCTGGACAAATGGATAATGCCTTGCGGAGAAACCTATATGATTTAATCTGGAAGCCAATGGAAAAAAACTTGGAAGGAGTGAGCAATATTTATTGTTCTCCTTCCGGCCTACTACACCGAATCAACTTGGCTGCAACGGTTGCTCCTCCTTTAGGGAGCAAAGGGGAAGCCCCCCAAATAGTCGTTTTGGGCAGCACCCGAAGTCTCGTCCTGCCGGATGTCACACACCGTGAGGGAAAAGAGGCATTGCTCATAGGCGGGGTACGCTATGCCACCGACTCCACCGCTGTTGCAGAAGTCAACAAGGATATCAAGGAGGAAGATTGGATTAATCAAAACAACCTTCCCTTCCAATCAAATGGTTCAAGGGGTGGCAATTGGGACTACCTCCCTCATTCCCTTACCGAAGTGCAGAACATTCAAGCCCACCTTCAATCCGCTGATTGGACCGTAAAGCTGGATACTGGCTATTACGCCACGGAAGAAGCTTTCCGCTATATAGGACGAGGAAAACCATCGCCCCGCATCCTTCACATCGCCACTCATGGTTTCTTCTTCCCAGACCCAGAAGATACTGCCAGGAAACGTTCTTCCCTTTTCAGGCAGGATGATGTCGTATTTCGCATTTCCGATCACCCGATGATCGGCTCTGGACTGTTGCTGGCAGGATCGGAAGAGGCTTGGTCTGGCGGCAAAGCACCTGAAGGTCAGGAAGATGGCGTCCTCACCGCCTACGAAATCAGCCAGATGAACCTCTCGAACACGGAACTGGTCGTGCTATCCGCCTGCGAAACCGGCTTGGGTGATATCGAAAACAATGAAGGGGTCTATGGTCTGCAGCGGGCTTTTAAGATTGCCGGGACGAAGTACCTGATTATGACCCTGTGGAAGGTGAGTGACATGAGCAGCCGCATTTTCATGACGGAATTTTACCGTCAATGGTTGGAGTAAGGGCTGACTATTCCACAGGCCTTCCGGCAGGCGCAGCAGATGATGAAAGGGAATAATTATGACCCTTATCATTGGGCGGGGTTTGTGTTGGTGGAGTAGGTATGCATAAATGTTAAATTGATCATTGATTGGTCAAAACCTGATGGGATCGTTACAATGTAGAGTTCTTTCAGTTAATTCATTTTTTCAAACACTTTCGATATGAAAACTTTTCTGCTTTTCTATTTGGTGTTCTTTTCATTTTTTGGTTTTTCTCAAGTAGTGGACTCCATAAAAATAGCTAATGAGGTGGATAACCTAATTCAAATTTCCAAAGACTTCACTAAGCAAAGGAATTTTGATAAAGCCCTTGAAGTCAATGCTACAGCTGAAAAAATAGCTTTTGATAATTTTGGAAGGGAATCAGAAATTTATGGTAAATGCTGTTATTATCGAGGAAGGGTGAATCTGTTAAGAAACGATTACATGGAAGCAGAAAAGTGGAATCTAGAGGCTAAACACATATTAGAAAAAGTACTCAAGAAGAAACATCCTACGTATGCAAATATCTTAAATAATTTAGGGGTTATATATATGGAGGTTGGAAATTATGATGACTCAGAATCGGTTCTTCTTGAAGCTAGAAGCATACAAGAAGAAATTGTTGGCAAAGAGCATCTAAACTATTCAAGAAGCCTGTTCAGTCTGGCAAATTTGTATTGGTATGTGCGAAATTATGAGAAGTCTGAACTTCTATTTCTCGAAGCTAAGGGTATTGAGGAAAAGAACCTTGATAAAGAACATCCTTCTTATTCAAATACCTTGAACAATTTGGGACTTTTATATGTGGATTTGGGCAACTATGAAAAAGCCGAGCAACTCCTCCTAGAAGCTAAGGCCATCAAAGGAAAAATCTTTGGTAAGGAACATCCTTCTTATTCGAATACCCTGAACAATTTAGCAATTTTATATGAGGATATAGGCAATCATGAGAAAGCCGAGAAGCTATATCTTGAAGCCAAAACTATCCGAGAAAAAAAACTCGGTAAAGAACACCCTGATTATGCAGATATATTGAATAACCTAGGGCTTTTGTACGAAGATAATAGAAACTATAGTAAGGCTGAGCCGCTATTCCTTGAAGCTAAATCAATTTTTGAGAAATCACTTGGGCATGAACATCTTGCCTGTGCGAGTGTCTTGAACAATTTAGGTATATTGAATGCGGCTTTAAGAAACTACGAGAAAGCCGAACGATTTTACCTTGAAGCAAAAGCCATTCGGGAAAAAAGACTTGGACGAGACAACCCTGACTATGTGAATAGCTTGAACAATCTAGCTAATTTATATGCGAAGATGGGAAACTACAAAAAAGCTGAACCTCTTCATGTTGAGGCAAAATCCATCCTAAACAAAAACCTGGGAGAGGAGCATCCAGATAACGTTTATAGTCTGAAAAATCTGTCAAATTTGTACTGGGCAATGAGCCTTTTTGAGAAATCCAAACCACTTTTTGATGAACTTATGAACTTGAGCCAATCCCTAATAACCAAAGGAGTAAACCACTTATCTGAATGGGAATTAAGTAATTATTTAAATAGATTAACTGAACATCAAGCACAATTTTTTTCTTTCAACTACGATTCCTCTAACAGTATTTTTCATAACTATAGTTTATGTTACGATAATAGTCTTTTTTATAAAGGTTATTTGCTCAACGCTTCCAACCAAATAAAGCGGTTAGCACTGACGGATTCTGTCACTATTGAAAAATTTAACCTTCTTAAATCTTATGGACGTCGCCTCGCCTCCGAGTATGCCAAGCCCGTATTAAAAAGAGAAGGAGTGGAAGAATTGGAAGAAAAAGCCAATGAAATCGAAAAGGAATTGGTGCGTACCGTTGCTGGTTTTGGGGAGGCCCTGCGGCAGGTTTCTTGGAAAGAAGTGTTGAAAAAACTAGGACCCGGAGAGGCTTCCGTTGAGTTCGTTCATTTTCAATACCGCAATCCGGAATCAACTGATAGTATCATGTACGCTGCCCTGCTACAGCGGCATGGCGATGCGGCACCTGGGTTTTTCCCACTGTTTGAAGAACGGGAAATCACGCCATTGCTAACGAATGCATCAAGGGCCAATGACACAAGGATCAACAAGCTATATGCATCCCATCAGGACGATGGTGGACAGAAATCTCTTTATGACCTGATATGGAAGCCAATGGAAGACAGGCTAAAAGGGTTCAAAACCATCTACTGCTCACCTTCCGGTCTGTTGCATAGGATCAACTTGGCAGCCACAGCCGCACCTCCTTTGGGGAGCAACGGCAAAGCCCCCCAGATAGTCGTCCTTGGTAGCACCCGCCGTCTCGTCCTGCCACATGCCGGTCGTCCCAATGGAAAGGAAGCCGTGCTTTTTGGCGGAGTGCATTATGCCGCCGACTCCAACGCCATTGCCAAGGCCAACAAAGAGATCAAGGCAGAAGATTGGCACTATCCCGAAAACAATTTCCTTCCACAATCCAACAAGGAACAATTTCGGGGCGGTAACTTGGATTCTCTCCCCGAATCACTTACGGAAGTACGCTTTATCAATGACCTGCTCCAAAATGCCGATTGGACAGTAAAACTCAATACCGGATATCATGCTACCGAAGAGGCCTTTAAAAATATCGGCCAAAGGGAGCGATCCCCGCGCATCCTTCATGTTGCCTCACATGGATTTTTTTTCCCCAGCCCAGAGGATACCACGTACAGAAAAAATACCTTTTTAGATGGTGGCGAACCACCCCCTTCCAACGACAACCCGATGATGCGTTCTGGGCTGTTTCTGGCCGGGGCGGACGAAGCATGGACTACTGGTAAAGCCCCAAAAGGCAGGGAAGATGGCATCCTAACTGCCTATGAGATAAAAAATATGGACCTGTCAAATACGGAACTGGTTGTGCTGTCTGCCTGCGAAACTGGCTTGGGCGACATTGAAAGTGAAGGGGTTTACGGCTTGCAGCGGGCCTTCAAGATCGCTGGGGCGAAGTATCTGATTATGAGCTTATGGAAGGTCAGCGACATTAAGACCCGTGAGTTCATGACGGAGTTTTATGGGCAATGGCTGGAAAAGGGCTTGGAAATCCCAGAGGCATTCCGCCGGGCGCAACAAACGATGAAAAAGAACAACGCTGACAATCCATTTTTTTGGGCGGGGTTTATACTGGTCGAATAAAAAATCGGCCCGCTAAAGCGGGCCACACATATTGGCTTTTATGTCAAAACCACCACCCAGCACCAATCCGTACCCCCGGCACAAAAACCGTTGCCTCTTCCAAACTGCCACCCTTTTGTTTTTCCCAAGCCCCCGTCATGCAAGTAGTAAAATACAGGCCACTGCCCGTATGAATTTCCACACCTGCTGTGCCATAGGCACCAATGCTGAATTGGGAAATATCCGTATGTAGCCCCTTTGGCAAGATGATGTCATCAATTTGTATTTCCCCACCCGAAGTGGATAGTTTGGTAAACTGGATGCCGCCTGTCGCAAATGGGCGCATAGTGCCTTGGCCTGCCCGGTAGCCGCCACCAAGTGCGTACCGAAGCCATGTGAGGTGAATACTTAGCAGTCCCTCTAAAGTGGTAGGCTCACTTGTGAAGTCACTGAAAACAGTGACCGGGAATCTTGCGTTTGCTTCACTTTTCGCCCGGTTCACGCTGGCTTCGAGCATCCACCTATCAGTCAGGTTGATTTGGCCGCCGAGGCCGATGGCACGGGTGTTCTTGGGTTCTTCAAATACAGGCTTCGTTTCACCGGAGAGATCGCCTATGACAAATTCCCCGTTCAACGATTCAACCAGGTTCTGGAAAGTGGTGGGGTCTGAATAAATATGATCTACCGTTGTTTTGTACAAGCGGTCAAGGTGTCGTTGGGTAACCTCTGAAGGGGTAAAGTATTGGTTGCCGTATATCTCAATAGCATAGCGTGGGCGCTTGTGTTCATCGTTTAAATCTAATTGGGCGAATAAGTATCGGTCATCGTTGGCAGGCACGGAAATCAAATCGCTATCTTTCATGCTTTTGCGGAGTTCTTCCAGCCATTCCTGCAAATTGTCGGGCATTGTCTCTTTCATTTTTTTGATTTTCTCCCTGACCAAATGCCGCACATTGCTGGAGTCGCACGGATTTTTATAACCCGCTTCCTTTGCTTCTTTTTTCAGCGCATCAATGGCATTTTCCCTACTCTCCTCCTCTTTTTTCTTGTCCCTTTTATTTTTCAATTCGCTTTCTGTATCTACCCCTTCGAGTTCAGAAATGATGTCGTCGGCGGATTTGATGCCCTCCAGTTTGTCCAATGCCTCTTTCAGCATTTTTTGGGCAGACTCCAACGAGTCTTGTACTTCTTGTGACATGTCGCTGTTCCCTTTTTTGGCGGCTTCTGTTTTGGCTTTTCCGACGTATTCTTCACATTCTTCCAGTGCTTTTTTAGCGTCCTTGATCTGCTCTTTTATTTTGCTTTTATTCTCCTGGCACTCTTCAACCAGTTCGTTTATTTTATCTGTGGCCTCCCGCACTTCATCTGTTGCTTCCCGCACTTTTTTTACTTTGTAAGGTGGGTTGTCACTTTGGGAAAAAGCAGGTGCTGTCATTAAAAAACAACCAAATAGTGTGATGGCAAAAATTTTATACAACGATTTCATGATTTACATTTTTTAAATGAAAAAATTAGTTTTAGAAAATGGTGTTTTGCGCAAAACATGTTGCAAGTTTAAAGCAAAGGGGAGGGCGGTTTCAAGTACAATTTATTGGAGAATTCAGGCAGGGATAAATACTAATATGAAGGAAGATATAGGGATATGTAGTTTTTTAAATTTGTTTAAATAATTGGGAAACAGTTGTTTAAGTGCCTTTTTATTTTTGTACACAAAAAATGTGTTTTCAGAAAAAAAGGATATAAATCAAGGGAAAATTATTTATATGACCTTGTTTTATAGCAATAAGATTTACTAAATATTGGGAATTTAGCAAACCGATCAGACCCTTCCTGTTTTGCTAAATCTCAAAGATTTAGTAAAATTTACTTACAGAAAAATCACTTAACCAATTTTATTTTTTTCGATAAAACCCCTTTCTGCGTTTTTATTTTTAAAAAATAAATCCCTGTTGGCAAGTCATTTAATTCCATCGTAATATTATTTGAAAACCCAGCCCATTTTATAGATTGATTTTTTCCATTGACCGAAAACAATTCCACTCCTTCCAAAATGGCATTTGGGGAATCCACCGCCAACCAATCAGAAGCAGGGTTTGGGAAAATATGAACATCGTCGTGCCAAGCGGGCCGTTCACCCACAGCATCCAGCGGGTCAAATAGGGTAATTGTATCCACCGCCACTTGCCCAAAACAAACGACTTGTTCTTGCTCATTGAGGACCAAAATGCCAGCAGCATCCATCCAAAAATCAGCTTCTGTTGACCGCAAGATCATGTCGTCTACCACTAACTCCACTATTCCCAAAGGGCGTGTAAAAAAGAGAGTATTCATGCCTTTACCTGCTGCACCAAAACGAATATTGCCTGGATCGACTCGCCATGCCTTGGCCAACGTCGAGGTTGCTGTAATAAACATCAGGTCGCCAGGCATGGTGTCGGGAAATACTTTGGTGAGGGAATCTTTTACATTTTCGGGGTCGTAGTTCAATTCGAAAGCAATGCCCAATGCGCCTGCTTCTGGAGGAAGTCCGGCAGGGTAGCGTAAATCCAAAAAAGCGTAGAAAGTGTCGGTGATCATAGCCGTGTCCCGATCGAAAGTAATCAGCAGGTCGGGCTTGGGGCAACTAAAGCAGGTGTCTTGTATAATATATGGAAGCGGCGGTGGATCTGATTCTGCCTGCATGCTATCAAAATTCAAGGCGACGGCATCAATATCAATGGAATCAATAAAACCGTTGCCATCGCTGTCGCAAAAGCCAAGGTTGATGCCGCTCACGGGTAGATTGATCGGCCACTGGTCTGGAAGCAATTGGGGCAACCAATCCAAAGTAGCGCCAGGACGTGGAAAGCCCTCTTGCCCATAAGCAATGCCGATTGGCAGAATATCGTATTGGTCGGAACTGCCATCATTATTAGCATCGCCGGGGAACATGACAATAGGCTGGCTGGTTGCCAAAAAATGGAAAATGGTAATAAAAAGTAAAGTTAGACGGTACATAGTATTTTTGTTGGAGACTTGAAGGGTAGTGATTAGCGATCAGTTGATTAGTGATTAGTTTGCGGTTGCCGAAATCCGATTACAGGTTACAAAGGCTTTTAAATATGAATTGCATCCCAAATCTAATCACTAATCAACTGATCGCTAATCACTGCTAATAACCATTAGCATGCAGCAAAGCAAACTTATAGAATCCTTCCGCAAGTTAAGCGCAAAACAATTGTCCCGCTTCGAAGAATTTTTGTTGTCGCCATATTTTAACAAAAACGAAGAAAATATCCTGTTTTTCAAATATCTAAAAAAATACGCCCCTACCTTTGAACACAGAAATTTATCAAAGAAAACTGTTTTGCAAAAATTATCTACCTCCAAAAAATTGGATGAAAAATCACTCGCCTATTTAATGACCCGGCTCACCAAATTGCTGGACGAATTTTTGGCCATAGAATTTCTGAAATCAGACGAAGCTGGACCACCGTTACATTTAATGGAACAATACCATGCACTTGGCTTGCCCCGCCAGGAAAAATCGGCAGAAGCTGCTGTAGAAAAATGGTTGAAAAAGCTGCCGTTCCGAAATGCTCGTTTTTACCAACAACAATTCCTTTTCCGACGCCTGCAATATGAAAACTCCGCCCCTAACCAGCGAAGGTTCAATGAAAAATTACAGGAAGCTACCGATGCTTTGGATACTTATTATGTAATCGAAAAATTGCGCTATGCCTGTGAAATGTTGAATTTTTCCAGCAGCCTTGACTTGGATTACCAAATTGATTTCGCTGAGCAGGTAGCTGGTTGGGCAAATAATGAAAAGTTCGAGGAAGAGCCAGCAGTTCAAATTTATCAAGGATTATTTTTATTAATGAAAGGTTCGGCAGATCAAAATTATTTTGATAAGGTTAAAACCCTTTTGAATGAATATGCAACAATATTTACCAATAAAGAATTGGAACAATTATACACTTTGTTATTGAATTATTGCGCTCGTCGAATCAATCAATTTAATGAGGAGAAACATTGGCGAGAATATTTAGAAATAAATAAGGCTCTTCTTGCGAATGGGATCATTTTTGAAAAAGGTCAATTATCTCCTTGGCGATATACAAACTTAGTAGCTGTCGGCCTTCGGATAGGTCAAATAGAATGGACGCAACAATTTATTTATGATTATAAAAACAAATTGCCTGAAGATTATTCCGAAAATTTATTCCACTATAGTTTAGCCCAATTTTATTTCCATCAAAAAGATTTTGACAAAGCCCAACGAGAATTGATCCGTGTCGAATTTGCTGATGTCCTGCTCAATATTTCAGCACGAGGGCTTTTAATTAAAATCTATTTTGAAACTGGGCAAACAGAATTATTGATGCCATATTTAGAAGCAACACGAATTTTTTTACTCCGCGATAAATCACTGGATGTTCATCCCAAGAACCAAATAAAAAAATTCGTTGAAATTTGCACGAAAATAGTAAAAGCTGAATTGGATATTGATCGTTTAAAAATGCTTTTGAAAAATTTACCACCTGCACAAAAAGTATTACACCGGGATTGGTTGGAAGAAAAATTGAAAGAGTGGATTATGGGGAAATAGACTATTGGCTTTTAGCTGTTGGCCACATGCCAACAGCTAAAAGCCAATAACATTTAGAAATTATTTTATCAAATTCACTGACCCTTCCATTTGCCTCGAAAAGGTCTCTCCATTCAGAGTGACATCAAAACTCGCCACCCATAAATAAACGCCGGGCTGTAGTTTTTCGCCACGGGAAGTGCCGTCCCACATGCCGGGCAAGCCGATGCCTGAATCGTAAATATGGCCGCCCCATCTATCAAAAACTTTCATGTTGAAGTTTTCCATCTCACAAGGCGTAAAGGGCTGGAATAGATCATTGAACCCATCGTCGTTAGGTGAAAAGGCGTTTGGAAAATACACATCGCAGATTTCGCAGGGAAAGAAAGTGATCGTATCTGTTTCAACGCTACAACCAGAATCCAATCGCAGCCAATAGGTGCCAGGTGCCTCTACCCAAAACCTATTGGAGTCAAGTCCATTTTGCCATTTGTATTTGGCGAAATCGTAATAGGGAACAGCGTCCAAAAGCAAAGGGCCATTGCAAAAAAAGGTATCTGCACCCAGGTCAAAAGAAACATTTGGCACATAACTAATATCCACTGCATCGGCAATACTTCCGCAAGGGTTTTTTACAGTAACGGAATATTGGCCTTCTTGACTGACCTCGTAAGTGGCATTTGTTTGCCCATCCTGCCAAGTGTAATTTGCCCCAGCAAAAGTCGCATTCAGAATTACTGTTTCCCCATCGCATAGCACTTGGTCGTCTCCGAGGTCAACTTCTGGTGGGAAAATAAATTCAATGTTTACCGTTGCCTCAATCACCTCACAGTTGTTGCTCACGGTAACTGAATAGGTGCCGTCCATATCAATTGATCTGACAGCACTAACACTGCCATCTTCCCACAAATAATTAGCGGTTTCGTTGGTGACATCCAGTATCACATCATCAAAGGAGCAGGGAGAGAGGTTAGGTGGGAGGTCTACCACAATGGGGGCAATGTAATCCACTATTATTTCATCGGTGGAGGTGCCACATGCATTGGTGACGGAGACGCCGTAAGTCCCTTCAGAAGTGACTGTATAATTCGGCGTGGTTTGTCCATTGCTCCATATATAGGTAGAGGCTTCACTAAAGGCATCCAATGCCAAAGTCTCACCGTCGCATAGTTCTTCGAAGGGGTTTCCCAAATCAATCATGGGAGGGAACTCGATAGAGATGATCGAAATGTCATCTGAGGTAGTTCCACAGACATTGGAGACGGTCACAGAGTAATCACCCTCTTGTGAAATGGCATAGGTCGGAGCGGTGCTTCCATCCTGCCATTGGTAGGTGGCCTGATCGTTGGTGACATCGAAGTTCAAGACAGTTCCGATACAAAAAGAGGTGTCTTGGCCGAGATCAACAGTAGGTTCCTCTACAATGGTGATGTCGTAAACAAATGTTTGTGGCGCTAGTTCATTGTCGCAGACATCCGGGACACAGCAAACCGAAAGAGTATAGCTGCCAGACTGGGAAATGGGCGGGTCGGTGGTCAGGGTAAATTCTTTGTCGTACAGCCCTCCGATGTCACAGTTGTCTGAACCAATGGAAATGGAGTAAGGGCCTCCTGGGCCATCCACTTGGAAATCGCTCGGGTTGACACCATCACAGCGCACATTTTCACTGAATACAATATTGATTTCATCATCAGTACATTCATCAGGGAAAACGATTTCCTCAATTTCCGGGCCTTCGAAATCAAAAATGCCCACATCGGAAATCCCAAAATCAATGGTATATCCAAAAGGTGAGCCTGTCCAATTGGCCACCATCAAGACATAGGTATTGCCTTCAAGCACGAAGATCAAAGCATTTTCAGGTGAAAACCCCGCATTCACGCTAGGGGCAACGCTACCACAGCCACCGCCCTGAATATTATAATTGGTGCCTCCGGTAGCCCCGGTCGGTGCATCGCAATCAAGGGTTCCAAAAGTGCCTCCGGCTGCATTGCAACTGACCAGCAAATTTGGGTTGGTGTAAATCTCACTGCAATTGGCATTGGTGATATTGTAAAGGCCCCAATCGTAATCATCATTAGCGTTGTTAGGGGTCAGCAAAAAACCAAATGCACCGGACTGGTTGACGGTGAATGTGTACCAAACGGAATTGTCTTCTCCTGAAAGGCAGGAGGAAAATGGATTCACTTCATTAGGGTAGTTGCCCTGACCGGTAGTAGAGTTGGCTTCCGAATAAATTTGCTGGCAAACCGGAATAGCCCCTAGGCAGTCTTGAATAGTAGGTGCTTGGGCAAAATTGCTATCGGGCAAAAAAATGGAAATGACCAATAACGATAAAAGTCGGATTAGGGTTGACAGTTGGTTCATATAATCTATGGGTTTAAGTTTTTTTTACAAATTACGCCATGATCGTAAGCCGAAAATTCAGTGTTACATGACTTTAGGTGACTTGGGTGATTCCCGTTAGGAAGAGGTGGAAATATCAACAAAAGTTCTCTTTTTGATTTCTTTTGTTTCGACAGTAAATCGGGGGAACTCCTTAATACTCCATGGTGGCGGGAAATTATCAGCAATATTAGGAAAATGTTGTGGGAAATTTTTATCGAATAGGCAAAGGGTGAGTTGGGATTTGTCGCCTCTCATCAAAACAGATTAATTTGCCCGGTTTATTAACTTAATCTAATTTTAATTTTATTCCGGTAAATGTTCTTTCATAAATCAACTATATTCAAATGGCAAAATCATTTGCATCCCAGAGCGATCTGAGCGAAAAGAAAAAATCGTTTGTTGAGTTGGCCAATGGCGTTTATGGCTATACTACCGAAGGCGACCCCAATAGCGGGGTTATTATCGGCGAAGACAGTGTGATGGTCATTGAGGCACAGGCAACACCAAAATTGGCACAAGAGGTGATAGCTGAAATTCGTTCTGTTACTGACAAGCCGATCAAATATCTTTTCCTGACGCATTATCATGCTGTAAGGGTACTTGGTGCATCTGCATATAAGGCACAAGAAATTATTACTTCCCAAAAGACTTTTGAAATGATCGTTGAACGTGGCCAGCAAGATTGGGATTCCGAATTTCAACGATTTCCCCGCCTGTTCCGTGGTCATGAAAGTATTCCTGGCCTCACTTGGCCCACTCTGATTTTCGAGCAAAAAATGACTGTTGACCTCGGCAACCGAAAGGTCGAACTCATGCATGTCGGCGAAGGCCATACCAGAGGTGATGCCATTGCTTGGTTGCCAGAGGAGCGGGTGCTGTTCGCCGGAGACCTTGTAGAGTATGGTGCGACGCCTTATTGCGGTGATGCCCAACTAAAAAATTGGGGGTCGACCTTACAACGCCTGAGCGCCATGAAACCCAAGGCGCTCGTGCCGGGTAGGGGTGAGGCTCTCACAACTGAAGAGACCTGTCAGGATGCCATCATTGGCACTTTCAACTATACGCAGATGCTCTATCAACAGGCTCTGTTGAGCGTGATTCGGGGTGAATCGTTGAAGCAGTGTTATGATAATTTGATGAAAAACATGTCGTCACAATTTGGCCATTGGGTCATTTTTGAACATTGCATGCCCTTCAATGTGACACGTGCCTTCGATGAAGCGCAAGGCGTCGAGCATCCACAAATATGGACGGCAGAGCGGGATTTGAAAATGTGGAACGCTTTAAATAGTTAAGGCAGAAAATTGCAATTAGCTTTGCGCCTACTTCTTCACTTATAAATGCGAATAACGGGTTAAAATTTGAATGCCTGATTATCTGGGGTTTAAATCATGGTGATTTTCAAAATCACCATGATTTAGCGTTCTAACCTCCCGAAAATGAGCTATTTATTTTAACTCGTTATTCGTATTATAAAATAATAATGAAACGACCATTAGTTTTTCCCCTTGACAGAAACGCCAACCAAGAGGCCCAGGAAATGGCAGATTTTTATGAAGAGACGTTGGGTTTTACCCCCAACAGTTTATTCACCATGATGCACCGCCCCCGTATCGCTAAGGCATTTTTGGAAATGAACCAGGCCGTCATGGAAAACAAAGGCCGGGTGACCAGCTCCTTGAAACGCTTATTGGCCTATTTGGCCAGCATGACGGCAGGCTGCCGCTATTGTGAAGCACATGCCATACGAGCAGCCGAACGTTATGGTTCGCACGAGGATAAGTTAAACCACATTTTTGAATATAAAACTTACCCTGCCTTTTCAGAAGCGGAGCGTGCGGTCTTTGATTTTGCCATTGCCGCCTCTTCCATTCCAAATGGCGTGACCGATGAAATTGCAGAAAACCTTCGCCAACACTGGGATGACGGGGAAATTGTCGAAATACTGGGTGTGGTTGCGCTGTTCGGTTATTTGAACCGATGGAACGACAGTATGGGAACACAAATAGAAGAACCTGCCGCGGAGGACGGAAATAAATATCTGTCGAAAAATGGTTGGTCAAGAGGAAAACATGTGTATTGAACTGGAAGGCCGAAAGTATGGGTTGGATGATTTTTTGGAGGTGAAGTATTTGTGATGGGCTACAGTGGCATGAGATGCCGATTCGTTTTAAAAAATGAAAAAAATTGATGTGAAAAAAGTATATTATATAACATTCTTTTTTGTTGCTATAAATTTAGTTGTGGGCTATCTGTTCCAAATCAGTAATGGAATAACCTGCTTTACAGAGTTGAGCTTTATAGGCCTTGGCAGCATAATTTATTGGCTCTTGTTATTTAAACCTTTAAAAAAAATCACTTTAAATTTTATTCAAAAAAAAGGCTTTGAAAAAATAAGTTTATTGAGTCTGTTGGGCATAGGTGTAGTGTCAGTCGTTTTAAACCTTTTCTTTTGCCAGCTATTTTTGATCGGATCTTTTGCCATTTTATTTGACTGTGAGAGCCCCTCCTTTAATACGCTTACTGCTTCCCTGACGAACAACCTAGTGGGCAATCTATTGTGTTATTCGGCTTTGGTTGGTTTGGTGGCGCACGATTATTTTAGAAAAAACCAAAGCACAGTTTCGGGCTTACCCCCTGTTTCGTCCAATAAAAAAGAAAAGGAAAAATCGTCTGAAAAAGAATTTGTCCTCTTATCTTTTCAGAACAGCATTTCAAAAGTATATTTTAGAGAAATAACCCATATCGAAGTGCAAAATAATTGCATCACTATATTTACCGAGCAGAAAAAGAAATATGTCCGTTATCAAAGCCTGAATTCATTTTTGACAGAAGTACTTCCAACTAATTTCAAAAGAATACACCGCTCAGCAGCGGTGAATTTGGATTTTATTACTAAAATACAACCTAATCAAAATGGGGATGGATTGCTTATTTTGAAAAATGGAATTAATCTTAAGTTTAGCCGCTCCTTTAAAAAAGAGTTGTTAAAAGTAGCCAATAGTTAATTGCCAAATGGCAATAGCATTAAATACGCTGCGACTCGCCACTTCAATTCCGCCACTTGCCCCTTTTCCGCAGCATCCCACCTAATTTTCCTTTTAATTTTCCGCCATAATTCAATGAAATATGCCTGAATACAATCTGACCATTAACGGGAAAACAACCACCGTCATTGCCCATGAAAATATGCCTTTGCTTTGGGTGCTGAGGGATTTGCTTCGCCTGACAGGCACTAAATATGGCTGTGGTTTCGGCGTTTGCGGAATTTGCAAAGTTCACATCAATGATGAGGCCGTAAATGCCTGCCGGATTACCGTAAATAAAGCGGCGGGTAAAAATATCACAACCATTGAAGGGTTGTCGGAAAAGGGGGATCACCCTGTACAGGAGGCTTGGAAAATGGCCAAAGTGCCACAATGCGGCTATTGTCAGGGAGGCCAGGTGATGCAGGCGGCGGCAATGCTGAATAAAAACCCAAACCCCAAAGAACAGGAAATAAATGAAGCCATGTCCGATGTCTTATGCCGTTGTGGGACTTATCCAAGAATTAAAAAAGCCATTGAATTAGCTTCGAAAAAAATGAATAGATGAAAACTGAAATCAACCGACGGTTCTTTTTGAAAATATCTTCTTTGACTGGCGGAGGGCTGGCTTTTGGTTTGGAAAAAATAGCAACGGTATTTCCATCCAATGATGCCGATACGTTTCAACCAAATAAATTTCTGGTTTTTCAGAAAGATGGATTTATCCGCCTTTTTAGCGGCCGGTCGGAAATGGGGCAGGGCACCAATACCAATATCAGGTACTTGGCCGCTGAGGAATTATGTGTACATCCCGATAAAATTTCATTGGAAATCCAATCGCCCAAAGAAGGCTTTTTTGTCGGTACTGGAGGTAGTTGGGGCACGGCTGGTTATTACCGTTCGGTGAGGCCTGTATTTGCCACAGCCAGACAGGTGCTGATAAATGCCGCTGCAAAGTATTGGGAGGTTTCACCGGAAAAATGCAAAGCGGAGAATGGGAAGGTTATTTATCTACCGACAAAAAAAAGCATCGCTTATGAAAAATTGTTGGGCAGGGCCAGCGAAATGGAAATTCCCGAAAGCGCTCCCTTGATTTCAAAAAATGAATATAAATATTTGGGCAAATCAAATGACCTCGATCATTTAAATGAAATGCTGACTGGGGAATTAAAATACGGCATTGACCAGTATGTGGAAGGGATGTTATATGCTTCTATAGAGCGCTGCCCCGTGGCTGGTGGTACATTAAAAAAATTGGATTCATCGGAAGCATTGAAAATAGAAGGAGTTATAAAAATAATTCCAATTGAAGGAACAGCGTGGGATGCACATGATTATTACCCAGCAGGAGTTGCGGTGTTGGCAACCAATTCTTGGGTAGCGCAAGAAGGAAGAAAAGCGTTGAAAATAGAATGGGAAAAAGGAGATAATATAAAATTGGACAATGATTTTATTCAAAATTATTTTAGTAAAAAAATAAAACAAGAAGGAACGATATTTAAAGAAGAAGATGATTATGATAAATCATTAAATGAAGCAGATGAAATAATAGAGCAGTATTATGAAACGCCATTTTGGTCGCACAGTCCCATGGAAACCATGAATGCCATTGCCCATTATCAAGAAAATAAAATTGAAATATGGGCTTCCTGTCACATGCAGGTCAGGCTGATGGAGGCAGTCAAAAAAATAACTGGATTTGGCGAAGAAAAAATAAAAATATATACCCCTCACCTCGGCGGAAGTTTTGGCCGAAGGCTTTTAGTAGATTACGCCATCGAAGCTGTATTGCTTTCAAAAGCTGCAAATGCCCCGGTGCAAATGTTGTACAGTCGAATAGATGAAACAAAATTCGGGCATTTTATGTCCGCCGGAGAATACCTGTTAAAAAGCGCCATAAAAAATAATCGGCCAACCGCACTTGGCCTGCGGGTCGTTCATATAAGTGCTGCAAAACAAAAAGAGCCGCAAATGGTAAAGGATGGAATTGATTCGACCATTGCCAGCGACTTATTGCGCTCACCATATGAAATAAAAAGCAAAAAATATGAACACCATTTGGCCAATGAATTAAATGTTCCCGTCACATGGTGGCGGGGCACTTTTGTCAATACAGCTGTATTTATTCTGGAAAGTTGGATGGATGAATTGGCTGCAAAAACGAAAACCGACCCAATAGAATTCAGATTGTCATTATTGGAAAATGATGCGGTATCCCATGATGTGGATGGAGAAGAAAAAATAGATAAAAAAATATTTAAAAAGGTATTGAATGCTATAAAAGAAAAAAGCAAATGGAATAAAAAGCGCAAGAAAAGATATGGAATGGGCGTGGCGGCATGTTCTACTTTTTTTGATTCCTATGCAGCGCTGGTTGCTGAAGTTTGTTTTGATAAAAAAAATAAATTAATTATTAAAAAAATAACCTGCGCCATTGATTGCGGATTTGCCCTGAACCCTTCGATGATAAAAGCGCAAATTGAAAGCGGGGTTGTTTTTGCCCTTTCTGCCATGATGAAGGCCTCCATTAATTTTCAAAATGGAGAAGTCATTGAAAACAGTTATTGGGATTATCCAATTTTGACCTATGAAGAATGCCCAGAAATAGAGACATTTATTTTAGCGTCCGAACGCCCCGCTTCAGGAGTAGGAGAACTTTCTAATGCCGTAACATTTGCAGCGGTGTGTAATGCTATATATGATGCCATTGGATTGAGGATACGCTCTTTGCCACTTGATCGGCACCTGAAAATTTATTGACGGAGATTTTGAATAAAAAATAAATTGATTTTTGTGGATAATGTGGCCGAATTATTAAGTAATATAAATAATGGATGGCGGTTTTTTTAAATAAAAATTAAAGACCTTTTTTTCCTACATCCAGAATGAACTTGATATTGTATTTTTCGATTTTCATCAAAAAACACCCGACTTTCAAGAGAGAGAAAGAATAAAAATTTTATTTTTTATTCTTTCTCTCTCCACGCAAAACGTTACAACCAGCAATTTTTGATGATCAATAAATTGACCAGATCAATTTAAGGGACAATTTTAATTTACCGCCTATGTTTTCCTAAAAAATTGCTCCAATCTTTCATCCAATGTCGCCGCATCCTTTTCATACGTCGGCGTCAAAGAAGTCTTCCCCGGCATTTCCTCAATAAACAAAGTCTGCGTCGGATAAGCGAAACGCACACCCAGTGCTTCGGCGAGTTTTAAAATGCCGAAGGCCAGTTCCTCTTTTACCACCATTTCCTCTGCAAAAGTTTCAGCCGTAAAGTGGGTGCGGAAATAAATCTGTAGGGCACTGTCACCAAAGCTGTTAAAATGCACAACGTAATTGTCCTTTTTAGTGCTGGGATGGTTTTCGATCAGTCGGCGCAGGCCAGCGATGTATTTTTCGATTAAAATAGGTGGTGTATCGTAAGTGATGCCGAGAGTCGATTTCATCAAACGGAAGCGGCGGATGCCCATGTTCTTCACAGAGGTGGAAGCAATCTCATTGTTGGGAACGGTGATGATAGAGCTGTCCACCGACTGGATGCGTGTGGAACGAAAACCGACCTCAACAATTTCACCTTCATTACTGCCAGCCACCACCCAATCGCCTATTTGGAAGGGTTTGTCAAAAAAGATCATGGCCGAGCCGATGAGGTTTTTCACCGTGTCCTGTGCGGCAAGGGCGAGCGCCAAACCACCGATGGATACACCTGCAATGAGCGCTGTCACATTTACATCTAGCAGTTGCAAAATATAAATCAACCCACCGATGACCACCAATATTTTCATCATGCGGCGGAGGATGGGGATGAGCTGTTCATCCAATTTTTGTTCGGTGGTGGAGGCGAAGCGGAAAGCGTATTGCATGACCACATCTATGATGCTCAACCCCAGCCAGACGGCCATGATGATGCCTGCTATTTCCAAACCATTGATCAGAAAGGCATTGGTTTTCACGGAGAGTTGAAGCAGTGGCAGTGCCGATTTCAGCAACCAGATCAATACCACAAAACTGGCCAACTGAGCGACTTTCCACAACATACTCTTGTCCTCTAATGGTGAGCTATACCTTGACTTTGCCAACCGCCGCACAATCGGCCGAAACAACCTCGACATTAAAAACTGCAACAGCCACGCGAAAAACAGCATCATTCCAATGCCCGCCCATTGCCAGGTGGCCAAACCTAAAAATTCCCCTTTTGCTCCATCAGGGAAATAGGTTTACCAAAAAGTCGGTGCCGAACGGGTAGAGGCTCCGGTGGAGCTGATGGTATGGCATTAGTGGTCTGCTGCGAGTAGTACCATTTCCCATCTGCTTTTCTCCAAATATACTTCTGGCAATTGTTGGGGGAAAGGGGTGTACAGTATGACTTATTCGGCAATGAGTCCTGGATAATCGGCATCCTGTGGCACAAGGTTTAAGTGGACAAAAAGCCCTTTCCCATCAAGTACCTGCTTGAGTTGGATAGCTAATCGTTGCGCTCTCAGGCTATCTGCCAAGTCTGAAACACCTTTCGCCGCTACGGTCTGGCTGATAACTGTCGGGTTGTAGGTAGTACAGGTGGACGAGCATGGTGTTATAAGGGCTTTCCAGTGTCGGGCTTGGAGGCTGTGAGGGTCTGCGAAAAAGCGTTTGAAAATAGTTAGAAGAAATAATGCAGTAAGAAGTGTGGATTTGAATTTTTTAATTGGTCAGACATGTCATAGATTCCTGAATTAAATTCAGAGGTGTATTTTCCCGTAAAACTAAATTGGAAATTAAGAAATTGAAAATTAATGCAAAACTCAGGAAATGTGTTTTCCAATTTTCTAATTTCCAAATATCTAAACCAAAATAACCTCCTCTTCCGGCAAAGTATTATCTGGCCTTGCATTTTCGATCAACTCTGCCTCTTTATCTCGGCGTTTCAACAAACCGCTCAATCCTTTGCCTTCCCACAACCTTTTCATGGAACGGATTTGATCGGCAATGCCAGCGAGGTTTTTAGCGGCCACGAGAGGAACTGATAGCACGCATCTCCCGACGCCTGTTCGTATTGGCAAGGCTTGAGCTCCACGATTGAATATAAGGGACAGGAGCATAGCCTGAGCATCGGCAGGCAGTTTGTCCACACCTGGGTAGGCTCTTGCCGTTTTCTTTGCCCAGTTGGGCAGCACCGAGGTGAGGAATACTTCTTGGGCTGCATCTAGTGATATGGAAATGTGTTTGAGTTTTTTGATCTTCTTTTTGGCATCGTTCTTTTTGAAGCCGGATACCTTGAGCAAATCTTTAAGATCCTTGTCATCAATTTTCCCTTTCCAATCTTTTTCGATCTGGCTTTTGGAATGAAACCCAAGGTCATAACCAATGCCTATGGTGACACCACTTTCTCCTCCCGGCCAAATGGGCGATTTCAAAAACCTGTTATAATAAGCTTTGGAAACAATCTCGAAAGCTACCAATTGCTCCAACCCCATACGGGAGACGGACATGGTGTGCATAATCGGTTCTTCTGGTGGCCCAGTGCTTTTTCGATAACATTTTCCAGTGCAGTGAGGGTAGCCGGACCGATGATGCCATCAGCAGTGAGGCCGAGTCGAGATTGAATGTCCTTGATCCGTTGAAGGGTGGTTCTGTTTGTCATAATGTTTGAATGGATGGGCTGTTAAATGTTTGGGTTTTTTTGAACTTGTTGAATTTCTGTTTTTTCCTTTTTCTTTCATTGAAAACGGTAAGTTGGGGAAAATTTTCGACTTCGGGAAATTTTGTAATACGTTATTTTTTAGGAGGTTATGAACTACAGTAAAAAACAAAAACCCCCCCCAGCCGAAGCCAGAGGAGGTCATCCCAAAAACCAGATTTTGAGAATACTTAAACCGGTTTTGGGTAACGCACATTGTTCTTAAATGATTGAATGAAAGAATGATGGAATGAGTGAATAGTTATAACCATTCTTTCATTCTCCCATCCATTCATTCACTCATTGTCATAGCCTGACCATTCTCCGGGTGGCAGTGTGGCCTTGCGTTTCCAATTGATAGAAAAGCACGCCGGCGCTACCCAGTTGGTCTTTGCCGATGATTATTTCATTGTAGCCTTTGGCGTACATATTTGAAATAGTAGCCAAGATTTTACCCGACAAGTCGTAAACTGTCAATGTCGCTTGGCCTGCTTCCGGCAAACGGAAACCAATGGTCGTTGACTCTTTGAACGGGTTCGGGTTGTTTTGCAACAACTCAAAGGTGGCTCCCACATCTGCTGATTGATTGTTGAACTGCAGGTTGACATCGAGCAATTCAGTGCCGTTGTCGCCTGAGTTCTGGTATGCTTCAGCAGGAATGGTCGTTTTGGAAATGTGGAATGCCTCGCTCAAAGTAGTGTTGGTGTTTGCCTCGAAGACCAAAGTGAAAAGAACAGTGTTGTTGTCGTGTAAGATGTTTTTTGAATTGTCCCAGCTAGTTGTGATGATACCCCGATCGAGCATCGTTAAGCCAAAGTTTGTTTCGGTTAAATTTGTCAAATCGCCAATTTCGATGTCTGCCAGTTGTAAGGTCGATGCATCAAACTGCAGGGCAAACTGGTAGCCGAAAAGGTTGATAAAATTGTTGGCTTTAAATGCTACTTCGAAGGTCTCGCCAGCTTGGACTTCTTTGTCTTCCACGACGAAAGTAAGCTCTTCTGTTAGTCCACGGTCATCAGGATCATTGCCTGCGGTGAAATTGGTCGTAGCCGTTCCATTCACGTCTCCTATTTTCACTGCCACAAAATCCACTCCTGCCACATTGTTCGCCAAGTTGTTCACGTTGAAGTACTCAGGAAAAGATGGCTGGAAAGGGTTCTGTGGGTTTTGGAACGCGTGGCCAGCATCCACAAACCGCCATGATGTGTTGTTGGGAAATTCGGTGATGATCTGGAGGATCATCCTTCTCAGTTGCACCACATCAGCAGTTGTGACAGCGCCGTTGTTGTTGACGTCCGCCGCAATGTATTTGTATGGAGAATCAAAAGGTGTTACATTGAGAATGTGCTGGGTCATCAGCACAAGGTCATATGTAGTGACCCCATTCATGAAGCCTGTATTTTGGTTTGGGGTAAAGGTGTAGTCATGCCCCAAGCCTAAGTCAATGAACTGGTACTGTCCGTTCAGTCCTGTTGTTATGGATGGCGTAAACGGGCCATTGCCATTTACGTTTACTGTCACATTGCCGAGCCCGCTTCCAGCAGGTGTTGAAATGTTGCCACTCACATCTGCTGTTAATGGACTTGGGCAGGTGATCATATTATCCTGGATAATTACATAAGTTTCGCAAAAATCCACGTTGCCTGCCTCATCGGTCACATAGAGATAAACAACATTTGTGCCTACATCATCACAGTCAAAAAATGAAGGTGTAAGATCAAAGGCCAAGTCGTCGGCATCGGTGCAATTATCGAAACTACCAAGATCGAACATTTGTGGTATCAGTTGGATCATTCCACCTCCATTTACAGGGTCTGCCATCAGTTCAACGGCCAGACCATTGGCGCAAATTGGCGATGGTTTTTTGGTATCCTGAATGTCTATCGTAATAGAGCAAGTAGCAGTATTCCCGCATAAATCCTCCACTTGATAAGTAATGGTGTGCAACCCATACGCATAGCTGCCGGAAGCATCTGGTCCATCAATTACAATATCAGTAGAGCCGTTGGAGAAAAGGTCAACTGTGGTGTTGTAATAAAAATTGGCACTACAATCATCCGTGGCTGTTACCATTGGGATGGTTACAAATTCAGACAAACAATTCGCATCCGTCCCATCTACTACCACATCGTCGGGGCACGTGATAGTTGGAGGGGTATCATCTTCGACTTTAATGATCTGCGTGTGTTCCCAATATCCCGGACTGTTCAGGACATTTGGGTCGTACTGGCACCAGTCAATAACAATCCATTTCCTCAATACCTTGAAACAGGCTGGCGGATTGATCGGTAAATTTTGATCTGTATGTGTAACGGCAACCATGTCACATGGGCCTTCATCTACCGTTGGCATATCAAAGCCTAATGGCAAATCTTCCGGCTCAACGGTAAGGCCACAACCACTGGTATTATAATCAGCCGGCCAGGTAATATTCGATAAATCAAACACCGAATTATTTTCCACAAAAATGGTTTGCGTACAGGCATTTGTAAATCCACCCACATCTGTGGCTACATACGTCCGCGTGATGGTACCAACTCCACAGCTGGATAGATTGTCGAACTCCGAATGTGTCCAGGTAGCATTCCCGCAATTGTCTTCAATTGTGGGGTCTTCTACTGGTGGTACCGGTTCATAACATTGAATCGTCTTGTCAGGCGGACAGGTAATCTGCGGGCCTATCTTATCCTGCACGTCTACCTCAATCATGCACTCATTATAATTATTGGCGGTATCCCAAACCCTCATGACAACCATGATGGTCTCCCCAACATCGCTACAGAAAAATGAAGCATAGTCACTGAATTGAGGGTCTTCCATACGGCGCACTTCAAAACGATCTACTTGGCAGTTGTCTTCACTTCCATCGTCGAATACCATTGCTGAAACAATGGCTGTTCCATCTATCGTCAGCGACACAGTGGTATGTTCGTCGCACACAGCCACAGGCGGAGAGTTGTCCTCAATGGTAAGGGAGACGTCACAGGTATTGATATTGCCGCATTCATCCGTTGCTACATATGTAATGGTATGTGACCCGACGGGAACATCTAGGAGCATACCACCATTACCAGGTACTATGCCAAATGGCGTCAGTACTTTTATCTCCCAATCCGAACATACATCTGATGCTGTTGCGGGTGGTAAATTCAATGAAGCGGAACATCCAGCCGCTGCCGCATTATGCACGATAGGGGCAGGACAAGTGAGTGAAGGCGCCGTCTGGTCTTCTACCTTGATCACTTGAATACAAGTAAATGGATTCGGGATGGAAGGGTCGGTAGCCAAACACCAATCATAAATATTCCATGTACGGATGATCTTAAAACCGCCGCCACAGATATCAAAAACCTCATCTGTATAAGAAGCAGCCAGCTCGCAAAAGCCATTGGCACCTGGCACAACTGGGTAATCTTCCCCGTTGATTTCAATCATCGGATATCCTGTATCCGCTGGGTCGGTACTGGGCACTACATTCGAACACTGCAAAGTTAAATTGGGGGGGCACTCAGGTGTATAATCCTCTAAAGACACCCTTTCGATAGTCAATGTCTGGACACAAGTAGAAACATTGCCCAAGAAATCAACTGCTGTCCAAGAGCGCTGAATGATGGCTACAAAGCCCTGACCACCACAGTTATTAGCTGTAATGACATCGGTATAGTCCTCGCTCATCACGCCCGAACAATCTGAAAAGTCGGGGTATGGCGCATCACCACCATCCATTGTAGGGCGGTAGTCGATCACACATGGAAGGGTCATAGGGACACAGTCGGCTGTATTTGGCCCCAATTTGTCCTCCACGGCAATCGTGCCCCAGCAGGAGTTCCCACTGTTCAGTTCGGTCACAGAGTATATGAAAGTTTGCCCGATGTGGGAAGCATTCAAATAAGGACTGGACGGCAAGGGCTGACCTTGTATGTTCATCAAATCTACCTGCAGTGGTTCGTTGCAGCTTGCAGGGTCCTCCAATACCATATCAATCAGTATTTCAACAGTGCATTGTACATTCGTTCCAGGTAAGGATACGTTCACGTCGTCGTTGCAGACCAAGGCACATTGGGCAAAAGCCCCAGTGCCCCAGTTGGTAAGTAACAGCAGGCAGGATAAGGTCAGCGTTCGCAAGAAGCGGCCACTCCCTTGCCATTTTTTCCCACTGTATAGGTTTTGGGTTTGAATAGTAAACTCGATTCTTCTCATGGGAATCATAATTGGTTAATGAATAATTAAGTGAAACGTGTTGACCTAGTGTTTTTTTGTAAAAATTCTTTTTTCAAAAAGGTATTGTGGTATTAGGTATTGGATATTCGGGTATTAAGCTCATAATGAGCAATAACTTAATACCAAATACCCAATACCCTAATTCCTCAATTCCTTCTCTTCATGGGATCCGTTTTCTTCGCATCAGTCGGTTAAAATGCTTTCTCAAAGTACGGCAATGCCCAGGGCAGCAACGGACGTCTTCGCCACTACCCGCATTGCGTGTTTTGGTTGATAAATAGCGGTGTAAATCAGATAGAATTTAGAATAATGTTAGTTGTGTGTAATGCGGTCAAAGTGCTTTTTAGTGATTAGTAATTAGTTGAATAGTGATTTGTTAATTCAACACTGTTTGCTCTAATCATTAGTGCTTTGTCTTGAAATAACTAATCACTGATCACTGATCATCCGAATCGTTTGTCTCTGGAATCCATCAGCGTTCAGTTCGCATATGAGCATACCTTTAGTCGCAGCACCTTCCAAGTCAATGTGGAATATGTGCTGGCCTTTCGAAAAATCATCGGTGTAAGTTTTGATCAATTTGCCATATACATCAAAGATGCGGATGGTCGCGCTGGTAGCTTCCGGAAGGAAGAAGTGTAAATCGGTTGTTTGGAAAAATGGGTTTGGAGTATTTTGAAAAAGTTGCAACGCTTGTTGTTGTGTTTGTTTAAATGAAAGCGAAACATTGGCAATTTCCAAGTCTGCTATTTCATCAAAACTTCCCAAGTATGCCTCGGCGGGTGTGAGCCTCGAGTGGAAGGACAGGACATCCGACAAACGGGCATTGTTTTTCACTGAAAATTCCAGGGAGAAAAGCACGTCCTCTTCGCCGGGTTCAAAATCCACAACGTTTTCCCAGTTCATGGTGACCATGCCGTCATGGGCATATACCGTCCCGAAATTGTCCTCTTTCAAGGATGGTAATACGCCTGCTTCATGCCCCTGAAATTCCAGTATATTTTTGTCAAAACCAATAGTAAACTGGAAGCCGGCCATCGGTTGGGAGGTAGCCGCCACGAAGGGGATGGCTATTACCTGTCCGGCAACCAGTTCTATATCTTTGGTGTTGAAAACCAGTGTTTTATCTAAATTTCTGTCGTCATTGACCTGTCCCATAAGATCAGATGGATCTGAACTGTCATTTACATCGCCCACCTTGATGCCCACAAAATCCTGGTTCCACATATTGCTGGTCAGTTTATTAATGGTAATGACCTCAGGGAAGTCATCCGCAAACGGATTCGTAGGGTTAGAGAACGCATGTGATGCATCCACAAAACGCCAGGATTTAAGGCCATTCGGAAATTCCGTCGTCACATTGAGTATCATTTTTTGTAAAATAACGAGGTCGTAAGTTGTTACCGTGCCTGATTTATTGGCGTCGGCAGCGATAATTTTATAGGGGGAAGGCAAGGCCTCCACTCCTAATACATGGCGGCGAATGAGTACCAAGTCGTAAGTTGTGACCCCGTTCATGGGGTTCGTATCATAAGAAGGGGTCAATGTGTAGCTCTGATTCAGTGGCAAGTTGGGGAAATCGAACGTGCCGTCCACATCAGTCTGCACAGCCATAGTAATTCCACCTGAGAGGCCGATAAGTTTTTGGCTCAATGCCTCCCCTCCTTCAGTTTCCAATTTTCCAGCAATGGTGCCAACGATGCCGTTTCCACAGAGGTTGAAATTGTCCTGTACCACTACATTGGTTTGGCAAAAAGCACTATTGCCCGATTGGTCCGTTACGGTTAGAGTGACCACCTTCGTTCCAAGGTCTTGACAAGTAAATGTATTTGGGCTGACCTGTAAGATCAGCGTGTTGGTCGGCGAGCAATTGTCGTGGCTGCCGTTGTTGATATTGGTTGGGGTCAACGTTACGTAACCAGTTTGTTGAATGGTCACGGAAACACCATTGTTACAGATGGGGTTAGGCGCTTCCGAATCGACTATGGTCAGCTCAGTAGAACATTGGGAGGTGTTGCCGCAGCCATCCGAAACAGTGTATTTGATAGTGTGAACGCCTTTTGGATAAATACCACTTGCAGCACCAATATTGCTTTGGGCATAACCAGAATTATTCGTAATCATCAATTGGTTGCTACAATCATCCACATCTGGCAAAGGCACATCAACAAATGTTTCACAACCATTGTCGTCAATCCCAACCGTGGATTTTGTGGGGCAGCTCAATGCTGGCGCTACGCTGTCCCGCACCTCTATCACTTGGGTATGTTCCCAAAAACCACCTGCGCTGGGGTTGTTGGGCATATAAGAACACCAGTCCACAATGGCCCAGTTGCGGATCAACTGAAAGCAAGAAGGTTCCGCCGTGTAGAAATAGTAATCAGTATGGGTAATTTGCAACTGCTCGCAATCCTGCCCAGTAACGATCGGCTCACCCATGAGGGCAGGTTCGAGGTTGGGTTGGCATTCATAAATGTCAACATTGTCAGGGAAAACAATAGCAATGTCGGTGTTGTCAGAAATATTTATCAATTGCATGCATTGGGAAACATTTCCATCTTGATCGGTTGCCCTCCAGGTGCGTTCCACAGTGCCGTTCCCGCAATTGTTCAAGTCCACATAATCAGTATAAGTAATCGAGGCCACGCTGCAATTGTCAGTAGCATAAGGCTCGCCCGTGGTTGCCAAATTGGTGTGGCTCAAACCACAGTTGATGTTGGCCGTTGCCGGGCAAAGTATCTCTGGTTCAATTTGGTCAAGCACTATCGCATTGCTCACACAACTGTTTTCCAAACCATTTACATCCACCACCTTTAAGGTGACCTGTAGGTTGGTGTTCAAATCCTCACAATCGAATGAGACGAAGCTGTCGAAAACAGCTGAACCATTCCTTTTAACAAGGTATTCCCCAATCTCACAATTATCGTAGCTGGCGTTGTCAAATGATTCAGCAAAAATGAGTGCCGTGCCATCTTCTTCCAATGAAACCTGCACCTGCAGTTCGCAGAGGGCGGTTGGTTTTTTAGTGTCATTGACTGTTACGGTTATTTTACAATTAGATTTATTGTTACACCCATCTTTTGCCTTGTATTTCACTTCATGAACACCTGCCGGCACATTGTTGAAAGGCCCATAGCCAGTTCCAAAAGACCATGTCGGTGTAATGATCGCTCCAGAGCAGGCATCTTCGGCTGTGCCTTGTGGCAAGTAAACTTGAGCAGTACATGAACTATTAAAAGTATTAAAAACAACATTATCAGGGCAGGTAACAACGGGAGGGGTATTATCCTCCACTCTGATAATTTGTGCATAAACGAGAAACCCATCCGTACAAAGATCGAAAACCGTCCAGGTGCGGATCACCTTTCGTGAGCCTCCGCAAATAGGCACTTCTTGATCGCTATGTGAAACGATCAATTCGCAACTTCCGGCAATGTTCACAGGCATACCTTCTACAGTAGGTTGGCCAGCCACATTGAGGTCATCAGGATCATCGAACCCACATTCGAGTGCGGGCATTTCAACTCCATCTCGATGGTCTGGGAAAACGATTTGCGAAAGCAAAGCCCTTTTCAAATAAATGTGCTGGGTACAGGAATCGATGTTCCCACTTTCATCCTCTGCATACCAAGTTCTTTGGACATAAGCCGTAACGGCCTCATTTCCAATGGTTTCAAAACAATCTAATTCGGTGAACTGGTCAATGAAGCTCACCTCAATGCTATCAGTCTCTGTCACATTATCGTTGACAGCGGGTGTGTCGAGGTTTTCGAGAAGTTCGTTGCACCATATAAAAATGGTATCCTCACATTCCAATTCTGGTGACATGGCATCAATGAGTGAAATTCCGGTTTCACAAGAATTGCCACTCGCCGGGTGCAACAGGGTGGCCGTCAACGGCATGCCGAGCAGGAAAGCCCCTAGCGTAGTGCCCTGCTGATTGCCAAGCGTATCTACTATGCTTATGACGAAATTATTGGAACAGCCCACCGAACTCTGCAACAACATGGGCGCAAAAACAGTCGCCTGTCCGGCGGTGTCAAGGTTGACCGTAATGTCGTTGTGGCACACGAGGGTGCATTGGGCGTTGAGAATTGAGAATTGAGAATTGAGAATTGAGAGTGTAAGAAAGAAGAGAAATGGCAAACCACTTTTGACTTTTGCTTGTAAAAAAGCAAAAGGGGTTTGCCCACACAGGAACAGCCTGACCGCTATTTGGACAGTCCTTAACATGAACATTGACCAATCATTCTGTCGCCGGGGGGCTGCTTGAGGGATAAGCCACGCCATCCTGCGTGGAGCAAAACCGTTACCTTTTACCATGAGATTATAATTGTTAATAGTAGGTCCTTTTCAGTTCGGCAGCCCTCAGTTCGCAGTTCGCTAGTCAATGTACCCGTTGAGGGTATATTACTGGCAATGCCAATTGAAAGAATACCGATATTTCAAAAAAGGTCATCAGTGCATTGCAATCCACAACAGGCATGACTGCCAACTGCGGACTGCTGACTGAAGACTGAAACATGGTGTAAGGTTTTGAGTACCAGACTTATAAGATTCGTTTTTTCCCTGACTTCGTTTAGCCAGTTAGATTAAGTATAAAAAGTATTGTGTTTTGGTCGAATTTGTCAAAAATCGCTGAGGCACACCATTGCCATTCATCCCTGTTCCATCTCATCGAACGGGTGCTGTGTAAGTTAAATACAGATATTGTTATTTGATAGGACTGTTAAAAAACAATCAATTCCAAAGGAACTCCCTTGGAGCAACTAACAATCAACAATCAATTTTTTTTTTGAGAAAGACCCAGGGAACCTGGAATTAGGAAGTCGGATGAAGATAGGTCGAGTAAAGTAATCTCGGTTTCCGGACTTTCTCATAGTATGTGCAAAGCTTACTAAATGTGTCATCGGGAATTCTGATGATTTCACATTTTGATTTGTTTAATTTAAAAAATTGTGCCAATTGTGGTTTTTGGTAATGTGTTTTTGAAATAAACTTAAACGCTTTACAATAAATGAGGGTCGGCGCAAAAAAATGTTCACCCTGTTCTTTAAAAAGATCAAGCCTTTTTTACTGGACTTTTGACATTAGAAGTTAGACAAGATTCGATAATATAAATTTTGTAGTACGCTGATTTTCAATTATGTGACCTTATCTGGTATTCTAACGTCTTTCGTCTTTTGTCAAAAGCTCAGCTTTTTCACTTTCTGAACTAAAATTTCGCTATCAGATATTTGTTTCCAGGCATAATCATAAACGACCCTGACTAGTTCACCTTCTGGTGTCACCTCAAATTGAGTGACATATTCAAATCGAAACCCAAGGTCTTTCAGAGTTTCTTTTTCCAAAACCTTGGGATCTTTACCATCAGATAAAAGCTTTTCCAAAGCCGACCTATTCCGGTGCAGGGAAGCATCTACTTTGTAAACTAAATCATTTTTCCTTTTGGCGTTGTGGTAGGCATTTTTGCAAACAATGGAGCAAAACCGTTTGTCAGATCGGCCAATGAAAGGCTGTTGGCATTTTAGGCATTTGTTTTTCATGAGGGGAATGTTTGTCAATTGGTCGAATAGTCATTGTGTTATGCAAATATAGGAGGCAGCGTTCGCAACAGAAATATTAATCGTTTAAAACGATTATTAACACTGATTGCTATTTGATTTCCCACCTTCTTTGACCATTTTTGCAATGGGGCATTTTATCACAAAATTTTGCAATTCTATTTATTTATTTATTTATTTATCATTTTCCAGATCAATTGGATTTAAGAACGACATTTATGGAATGATTAAGAATTAATTTGACATTTTTGCTCTCATAGAATGCTCTATGTTTGGAGTATTTAATTTTTGTTTATTCCTAATTCTACTTTGGCACTTTAAAAAATAACCATCCGTTTTCAGGCCTGGGGTTAAGAATCATTCAGAGAGAGGTGTGTTCAAAAAATTGTTTTTGATAATTATTCATAATTGGTCAAATTTTCTTTGTGAATTTTAAATTCAACAATTTAATTGTTGCTATTATTTTGAACAATGCCTGTTTTAATTGTTGCCTGTTTTTTCGCACATTATTTCTCCGGAATAATAGTGTTGTCTTTTTTTCGCCTAAGTAACTGGAATCGCATTTTAATGTAACGCATATTAAGTTACTATACACTTTTTTTGCCCAATTCCGTTTTCAGGCAAAAAGAGAAGAAACTCATAGAGAGGGAGGTGTTTTTTTTGATTTTTTCAGAAAAAATCAAAAAAAAACACCTCCCTCTCTAAATTGACCTTCCTCTCAGGCATGAAAAACCAGCCTTTTTCAAAAAGTGTATAGTAACTTAAACGCATATCCATCCTATTGGAGAAACCTGACAAGTGGTAAAGCGTTTTTTAATTGATTTACCCAATGATAAGCGCGGAGGAATGGCAAGTGAGCTGCATGAAGGCAAGTACCTTTATTCTCCTTTCACGTCGGTATCATCATAGGCAATTGAAAAAAAATGATTTAAAACGACTAATATTTGCTTGTTAGGGCAATTATGTTGCATTATCTAATTTTTTCATATAAATTTGGGGCATGAACATTTTATATTAGGGACAAATTATTTTCTATTTTCATCAGTTTAAGTTATTACCTTTTCCAAGAAAATTCGGGACATTCATTCACCGCTATTTGATCATTGCCGATTTTTGATCTTTCAGTGCTACTGAAAGAGGCTCTATCCATTATCTACACTTCACATATTGGTTAAATTAAAACCCTATTACACCGCAACACTGTACAGAATTGTACGGTATGACTATTTCGTAAAAGAAATGAACCCGAAGAGTCTGTTTTCAAAGGCAAGCAAAAAGTAAAAAGAACAAATAACCTCTTATTTATTGGGACGTTTTGTTCATTTTATTTTTTCAAAACTACAAAGAACCGTAACAAAAAGATTATTCTCTGAACCGATTTACTAACCGACAAAGGCTTTGGCATACGCTTTCCAAACCTACCGAACCGCTACCTGTTTCCGATTTTTTACGTACCGCAATTCAAGCAACTTTATTGGAATTCCCAATTAAATCATTTTATGACCATTCCTGCATTTGGAAAAGGCTTAAGGTAACCAAGTCCCAGTTCATTTGGCACAGGTAAGATTTAACAAATTATAAATCAACGTTTTACCGACCCAGCCACCTGACAATACAACTGGCATTCGTACTTGTTTCACCTCCTACTTTCTACTTGCCGGATACTTAAAACCCTAGTAATGAAGGCTTAACTTTTTTACCTCATTTATTCATTGTATGTCCCTATTCTGGGAAATTTTACATGCAAGAGTTCTTCAAACTTTTTTAAAATCACTAACAATATTTTTGTTTAAGAAAAAATATCGTTAGGAATAAGCTGCTTTCCTTTGCAAGGTTAGGCTTATTAATTTTTATATTAGGTATTTACAGCAACCCTGTTACTGCTCAATGTACAGGCGGCCCATGTGATGCTGAGCGATGGCCAGAGAGGTGCTGGATGGGATGACGCATGTCCCAATAATGATATTTTGATCGATGACAGTCCTCAGGCAAATGGTGGCGTCGTACGGTGTGGGTAGCTCAGCAGAAACGCAATCGAACATTATGCCCAATAGTTGCTATGACCCGGCCAGTTTCACGATCAACTTACCTCCTGGTCCTGATCCATGCATAGATCCTAAGACCGGAAATAATACTTCAATCACACTGCCCCTACAAGACCAGAAAGTACTCTGGTTCAACTTTGATGTAAGGCCCTTTGCAGGTGGGTATGATTTTCAGGTAATTGGAGGCCCTGACGATGTAGCCTGGGTTTTGTATTATTCTGATAATCCCGAAAACTGTGTGGATGGAGCTACGGGACTATCTGGAGATTGCTCGAATTTAACCTATTATACGTGTGGTACTAACTTCAATGGGTGGGCAATGCAGGAGTTCCTTACCCCGATTTTTGAGATAACTTCCAATGTATATCTTGTTGCTTGGGATCAAGAATATAGCAGAGGAGAAGACAATGATGATGATTTCAGCATCAACTTTAAAGCTCAATATGGTTGCGGCCGAGGATTGTGCATTGTTTGAAAACGGCGATGAACAAGTAACCTGTAACCCTGACGGAAGTTATACCGTGGTTCAGGAATTGTTTGGTTCAAGCACAACCGTTACAGTTTCCGCTCCAGGATCTTCATCCATAGTAACTGATCCCGATCCTTTGACATTTACAGATGTTACTCCTGGGCCTCCTGCAAATGTCAATGAGGGTACAGTAACGGTAAAATATCCGGCAGGTATTGACTATAATATTACATTGACACCTTCTGGTACAGGAAACAGTTGTGACCCTATTACTATTTCGGGCACTGCACCTGACTGCTGCGAATTTACATTCATGTGTCCAACCTTTGATCCAGACCCAACTGTTGTGGATTGCTATGCCAACATCCCAACAGCAACAACACTTACAGAAGCCGAATTTGAAGCTTTAGGGAATGGCGACGGTGAAATTGGAGACGATCCATGTGGCATCGTTGAAATCACAGCAGCAAATGACCCAGATCCTGGGTGCGAAGGATCAGTCACTAGAACATATACGATTACAGAGTATGAGGATAAAAATAATAATGGTGTTAGGGAT
>CBDCVJ010000030.1:0-339923 GCA_965222975.1 Saprospiraceae bacterium
ACTCCTCACATGGACATACCCAACTGAACCTCCTGAAAGACTATCCACCATATTGCGACAGTTTTCGACCCATCGGCGATAGCGGAGCTGGCCCTCAGCGCCGAGCGAGATAGGCTTCACGGTTTCTTCCCAAGTCTTTCCAGTGGACGGGTCTTTTAATGATAACAGAGTGTTTTTGTCTTTTTTTCGATTGAGCAAGCGGTAGTAATTTTCAGTGGGGGTCAGTGATACGCCGTCTATTTTTTCGATTATTGTACCTGCCTTTACTTTCGACTTGCTATTGTCCAATGGACCTCTATCCATTACTTCTATTACCCTTAGGCCAGCGCCATTATATTTTTCATCGAAAAACAGTCCCAATGAAGCAGTTTCATCACCATTCTCTTTTTTGGGGCGAAAGCGAGCTCCAGTGTGGGAAGCATTCAGTTCGCCGAGCATTTCGCTCAGGAGTTCAGCGAAATCATGGTTGTTATTGATATGAGGTAAAAACTTGGCGTATTCTTTTTTGTAAAAATCCCAGGTCACTTCGTGGAGGTCTATTTTGTAAAATTTCTTTTCTACTTGCCGCCATGCATGCTCAAAAAGATACTCCCGCTCAATGGTTTCATTCAGCACCATTTCTCCTTTGACATTAATGCCTTTTTTCTTTCCACCATCAATTTCTACTTTTGAAATTTTACCATCAGCAAGTACAAATAAATTTTTGCCTTTCTTATCCATGAGAAGGTCACCTACACTTTTGGCGCCCATCTTTAGCAACACTTTCGTTTCTTTTGTCCTCAGATTGGTTTCCCACAGATCAGCTCCTTTTTCATAGCGAGCCATATAGTAAAGTTTACTGCCATCTTTGGAAAGGATCATATCGGAGAGGCGGGAAGAATGAACCGTAAGGCGCACTTTGCGTTCATCAATATCATCGAGTTCAATCTTTATTGGCTCCACTTCTTTGTCTTCCTCCTTTTCATCCTCTTTTTTCTTTTCATCGTCCTTTTTTTCTTCATCCTCGTCCTCATCTTTCGTCAGTTCGTATTCTTCCTCGTCCAATTTGTACTGATCGAAAGCCTCTTTGGTGAAGAACATTCCGTAGATGTCCATTTCACCGCCCCAACTTGCATCGTTTTTCATGCCATCCCGGTCACTGGCATAGACCATCATTTTCCCCTCCATTCCCCATTCAGGTATAACATTGTTATAACCACTTTGTGTCAAGTTTATCACCTCCTTACCACCTTCAGCACTGACCAGCCCGCATTGGGTGATCCATTGTTTTTCAGGCAGCATTTCCACCAACAACCACTTGCTATCGGGCGACCATGCATAATGCTGATCACCGTCCGAATAGGAGTAGTTTTTATCGCCGGGCATCACTGTTCGGGTTTGCTTTGAGTCTAAGTTTAGAACTTTCAAAGTAGTCCTTTCTTCTAAATAGGCCACCTCTTTGCCATCAGGGGAATAAGCAGGTTGGAACTCTTCGGCGGCTGTGGTCAACAGAGCTTCCTCTTTTAAAATGGTCGAGTTGAAAAAATATTTCTCCTCTTCACGGGCAAGGGAAGTTTGGTAAACATTCCAACTTCCGTCCCTTTCACCTGCGTACAAAATAGATTTGCCATCGGGGCTAAAGCTGATGTTCCGTTCTTGTTCAGGTGTGCTGGTGATGCGTTTGGTGGTACCTTCCTTCACTGAAGCGGCAAATACTTCACCTCTGTGCAAAAAAGCGATTTCCTTACCATTAGGGGAAAGGGCAATTTCAGTGACATCTTTATTTACTGAAACTATTTTATCAGGATTATAACGGTTGTCGGCACTGGCCATGACCTTAACTTTTTGTGGTTCGCCACCGTCGGTCATGGTGTAAACCTCTCCATCGTAACTAAAACACATTGTGCCGTTGTCGCTGACGCTCAAATTGCGGACAGGGTGTTTGTCAAAAAAAGAAATCTGCGTGGAACGGCCGGGCACATTGATGTTCATTTTGTGAATATTAAACGTCCCTTTTTCTTCGCTCAAATAATAAATGGTCTGTTGGTGAGGCGCAAAAACCGGATTGCGGTCTTCTCCATCGAAAGTAGTTAGTTGGGTGTATTTTCCTGTTTTGGTTTCATATTTCCAAATATCGCGGGTAACAGAAGAAGTATGGTGTTTTCTAAATTCATCTTCGTACCCCTTCCTGTCATGAAAGACCATCACCGACCCATCTCTATTGAATATAGCATTCTGTGCAGGCGTGGTAATGACCTGCCGAGGCATGCCCCCTTTTACCGAAACCTGATACAATTCAGGCAACACACCTGAAGGGAATTGTTGGTTGGCGGCATCGTCCAATCGGCTGGAAGAAAACACAACCGATTGGTTGTCAGCTGTAAAACTACTTGGATAGTCATTGGCAGAATGATAAGTCAATCGAGTTGCTTCACCACCGTTTGAAGGCATTTTGTAAATGTCAAAGTTGCCGTAGCGGTCAGAAGCGAAAGCAATCTGCTGGCCATCGTTTGACCAGATAGGCTGATAGTCATGGGCTTCATGGAGGGTCATTGGAGTGGCCAAACCACCATCAGAGGATACCCTCCATATATCGCCCTTGTAATTGAATACGATTGTACTGCCGTCGGGAGATATGGCAGGATATCGAAGCCATATTGCTTCATTTTGAGCATATGTAAAAGCGGCTATCAATAAAAATGTGAGAAAAGTGAATGTCAGTTTTTTCATAAATTTTGTCAATTGAAATTTGTGGGAAAATGCAAAGGTAGTCCACAACAAGGACATTCAAGAGGGAAATAAAGATGCGGGCAGGAATGGTAAAAATGCGAATGGAAGGCAAATTAAAAAGGCGCACACCCTCAAAAAGGATATGCGCCCCTGTATCACGATTGAATTAGCTTTTATTTTTATACAGCCTCCTTCATTTCTTTGCGTTCTTTTTTCATCTGCACCATTTTAATATGCTTGCCTTTGCCTGCATCATCTTTTTTATCAAACAGCTTCACGCACATCATGGAGCTTAGGAAAATCGGCAAGGCCAAAACGGCCAGCCACCAAACACCTGTAAACCCCGCTACCAACACCACGGCCATCATCAGGTAAAATCGTTTAATTACAGTCGTAAATTTTGCTTCAAAAGCTTTCATATCTCTTTATTTTGTTGGTGAAAAAATCTATTGACGCAAGCAAAATTAATTTTCATGCCCCATCGGAAAGATGCGATTTGTCACCATAAACCAATGATTTTTGTCACCCATATGAGTGGCCGCGCCAAAGTTGAAATGAGGTTTGCAGAATGCTTATATCGCCTGGTGCAGGCCTGTCAACAACCTTATATGAATTTGCACTGACAATGACATGCCGATATAATTCTCAATGCCAAATGCCAGCCATTTGTTAGGTTTGCCCGATAAAATTTCACCAAAATAAACACCTGATTTATGCGTCTATTTTTACTTGCCACTTTTCTGTTTTTTTCGATTTCCATCACTGCCCAGAGATATTCCGAGGTTAAAGTCTTTTTTGATGACGATCATTCCATAAAAGATCTCGCCCTTTTAGGGGTGGAGGTAGACCACGGAGAATACCGGCCCGGCGCTTACATCACCAATGTTTTTTCCGATCGTGAAATCCAATTGATCCATGAAAAAGGATTTCAAATCGAGGTATTGATAGATGATATGGCAGCAGATTTCCTTGCGCGCAACAAGGAATTCCAAAACGTTTCGGAGCGCAATTTGGCCTGCGAGGAAAATGGGGTTACCGAGTACGAAATGCCAATCAATTATTCCTTCGGATCAATGGGCGGTTACCACACCTATCAGGAAATGCTCGACCAGCTTGACTCAATGGCATCATTCTATCCCAATATTTTCAAAGCAAAAGAACCAATCACAACGGCATATACGACCCACGAAGGCCGCCCTATTTACTGGGTGAAAATATCGGACAACCCAAACATAGATGAAAATGAGCCAGAAGCATTGTACACGGCACTTCACCATGCTCGTGAACCCAATAGCCTTTCACAAATGATTTTCTACTTATGGTATTTGTTGGAAAATTATGAAACCAGTGAGGAAGTCAAATATTTGGTGGACAATGTGGAAATGTATTTCGTGCCATGTATCAATCCAGATGGTTATGCTTATAATGAAACGACCAACCCCAACGGAGGTGGCTTATGGCGAAAAAACAGAAGGGACAACGGCGACGGCACCTTTGGGGTTGACCTCAACCGAAATTACCCTTTCCAATGGGGCTTCAATAATGATGGCTCTAGTCCCAATCCGGCTGACGAAACCTACCGAGGCCCTTCTCCCGGTTCTGAACCAGAAGTCCAGATGATCATGGAATTCTGTAACGCCCATAATTTTAGGATTGCCCTGAATTACCACACCCACGGCAACATTTTGATCTACCCATGGGGATATATTGATGGCCCCTCTCCCGATGATGGTACATTTAAGGGTTTTGCCGCAGCAATGGTGGATGAAAATAAATTTCTGGCAGGCTATGGATCGGAGACATTGGGATACACGGTCAATGGCGATTCAGATGATTGGATGTATGGCGAACAAGACTCCAAAGAGAAAATATTTTCCATGACACCTGAAGTCGGGTCTGCATTTTGGCCGTCGCAAAACCAGATCGATGGCCTGAACAAGACCACTACCAAAATGAATTTAATAGCTGCTCATCTGCTTTTAAACTACGGCCTGGTCACGCCCCATGGGGATTTATTGATAGACAACCTAAATGGGGAACTCAGTTATTCCATCAGAAAACTTGGGCTAAAACCTGGCACCTTGAGCGTAACGTTACAGCCAGTGAGCGACAATGTTTTGAGTATAGGCTCTTCCGACAATTTTGGCCTTTTCAATTTGGAAGAAACTTCTGGCAGTATCAATTACACATTGAAACCTGAAATAGGGCAAGGTGAAATTGTTGATTTTAATTTGATCATTGATAATGGGGAGTATCAGTGGGAAATTCCCATCCACCGAATTTACTCAACCCAAATGGAAACAACCATTTTTGATTCGGCTGACAACCTTGACAATTGGTCGGTTTCAGACCCTTGGAGCTTGACAAATGAAGATTTCGTTTCTGCCCCAACCAGTATAACCGACTCGCCAGGTACATTCACTGCCAACAACGAATTCAGCCAAATCACTATGAAGCAACCTGTTCAATTGGTCAACGCAGAAGCAGCTTTCCTTTCTTTTCATGCAAAGTGGGATATTGAAAATAATTATGATTTTGTGCAAGTTCTATTGACTGTTGATAGCGACCCACCTGTACCACTCTGCGGCAAATACACGAACAATGGAGTTTCCCCTCAGCCTTTAGACCAACCCCTTTATGATGGCATACAAGATGAATGGGTTTTGGAAGAAATTGACCTGACTGAGTATTTGCCAATGGATGGAAACGCTGAGCTTACTATTTCATTTCTGCTTTTTACCGATCAATATGTAACAGGAGATGGTTTTTATTTTGATGATCTGAAAATAACGGAAGTAGAAAGATATATAAGCTCAAGCCATGTTATTGATCCGAGTATGTTAAGGATGACAAGCAGGCCCAACCCTGCCAATGGATTCGTTTATATTGACATCGAAGGGGAAATGGGCAATGCAACCGACTACAACCTCCTTGTTTTCAATACTTTAGGGCAATCCATTCATTCGGAAAAAGTTAAAGATAGAGGCATAATAAAGCTGGAGACAAACCTCTGGAATAATGGGATTTACCTTTTCCACTTAACCGACGGAAAAAGGAAAACACAAATTGGTAAAATCGTTATCAGTAAGTAACCCGATGGGCAGGTCATTTTTAGGATCAAAATGTAGGCAATCACAAAAGCGAACCTTACCTTTGCGCCCGTTTTAAAAGTTGGATGAAAATGATCTTCTTTTTTATCCAAATTCAGAGTTGAAATTTTATTTTTTAACAAAACACATTAAAGATGTTCGCAATCGTAAACATAGCCGGTCAGCAATTTAAAGTGACAGAAGGGCAAGAGCTTTATGTCCACCGGTTAGAAGCCGCAGAAGGGGATAATCTCACCTTCGATGAGGTATTGCTCGTTGAAAACGAGGGCTCTACCCAGATCGGCACGCCGGTAGTGAAAGGTGCCAGTGTTGGTGCTACCGTCATTGAGCCTCTAGTCAAAGGAGACAAAGTCATCGTCTTCAAAAAGAAGCGGCGCAAAGGCTACAAAGTAAAAAAAGGCCACCGTCAGCATTTTTCAAAAATCAAAGTTGATTCTATCGCTTGTTGATTATTGAAACAGCAACACACCAAGGTTTTTGGTTTTCGCAATACAAAAGCTGAAACCTTGAACCAATTATTTAATCTTAAAAATATTTAGAAATGGCACATAAGAAAGGGGAAGGTTCAACCCAAAACGGGAGAGACAGTAATCCCAAATACCTCGGAATAAAATTATTTGGTGGTCAAGCTGCAGTTGCAGGTAATATCATTCTCCGGCAGCGTGGAACCAAGTACCATCCCGGTGAAAACGTCTACTTGGGCAAAGATTGGACTGTTCATGCCAAAGTGGATGGGACGGTCGCTTATAAAAAAGGACGCCGCAATCGCACCTACGTTTACATCATCCCTTCAGGTGAAGTAGAAGAAAGGCTGGATGTTAAGCCAACTCCAAAAAAGGAAACAGTATCGGTTCCTGTGGCTAAAACTGTTCATGCAGCCCCCGAAGTTCAAGAAGCACCACTGGAGGAACCTACTCCAATGGCTGCTGCTCCTGAAGTAGTAAAAGAAGCACCAAAAGAAGAACCTCCAGCGGCGGCGGCTCCTGAGGTAGAAGAAGCACCAAAGGTAGAGTCAAAACCAAAAGCTGCTGCGCCCGCTAAAAAAGCCTCTTCTGGCAAAGACGATCTGCGGAAGATTGAAGGCATCGGCCCGAAAATCGCTTCCTTGCTTAATGATGCAGGAATCCTTACATTTGCAGAGTTAGCTGCTACGGAGTCCAGTAAAGTCAAAGAAATCTTGGTAGCTGCCGGTTCACGTTACGGTTTCCACGATCCAACTACGTGGCCGGATCAGGCAAAAATGGCCGCTGAAGGCCGTTGGGACGACCTGAAAAAATGGCAAGATGAATCGGATGGTGGAAAGCCTATCAAAGCAAAAGCAGAAGAGGAATAACCGTCCCACCAATTTCGAATAGTTTTAGTTTTCATAGCTTTATATTTGGAGTCCTATCCCGTTTAAGGATAGGGCTTTTTTTATGGGCGTTTGGAAACAAGAAATTAGAAAGTCATGCAACCTCCCCAGCTTCACATTTTTTTTGCTAAATGTCACAAATTATTTAAAAACTGGCATTGATTATTCAATCATAATATTTCATAATAAGGCAAAAGAACAAATAGTTTTGGTTTATTCTCACAATAAATAGCTGTCACAAATCAGTCAAAAACCTATAGCACTGAAAATATTTAGATGACATATTTGCCGAATCGAACTGGCAATCCCCTTAATAGTATAAGTTAATCTCACTCACTCATGAAAAAATTTGCAATACTGCTATTTCTCTTATCTTCAATATATTCATCTGCCAATATAGTTCCTCAATCGACTGAAACTGGCAAACTATATTTTTCTTTACAACATCTTGAAGAAAACAAATGGGGAATCTTTGTAGTGCCCGATAATTCAATTGCTCCATCTGACCGGGTGAAAACAGGGTCAGGGCAAGTGACCATAAAAGCACCTGCCGGTTTTACTTATTTTAGTTTTGAAAACCATGCTGGTACATGGGTTGAAAATGCAAAAGTGACAAGTCCAATAGAGGCAGCGAGCACATCTTATATTTCATTTGGCTTCGTTCACGACCAACCTAAAATAAAATTGATTGCCAATGAAAAAACCCTGCTGTTTTCTTTTAGAACAGATGATATTTATATAGGAACATTTTCCCTTTTCAATAACGGTAACGACCCATTCGAAACGCCAAATTCCTATGGCACGAACCCCGGCAACGATCTGGGCATGTTGGACATAGATTCCAACAAACAATTGGTTCATTACTCCTATGCTTCCAACATTATTGACCCAGCAACTGAATTATTTGCTAAAAATAATAATCAGTACAATTATTACGGAAGGGCATTAATGGTTTCAAAAGAAGAAAATGATCATGCAGCCCCAAAGGAATAAATGAATCAGATTACTGATCTCCAATCCCGTGCCTTGTAATTTCGCAGAAGTCCAGCCTAACAATTTATTCCGGCATAAAAAAATAATTAAATTACTATACACTTTTTGAAAAAGGCTGATTTTCACGCCTAAGAAGATGATCAATTTAGAGAGGGAGGATTTGGGCATAAAAAGTGTATAGTAACATAAAAGATAGTGTCACGCCAATTAATTATTTCCACAATATTTTATTAACCAATTTCATTTTCATTGATTTTATGCAGTCACATAATTAATATTTTTTGGCAAATATAGAAGTAGCCAACTGACGATATTTGTTTTGCAAACGAACTGAATCCCCTCTCACAAATTAAATTAATAATATGACAACGCTTCGGGCTCTTTTCACAGTCACCGTAATTTCATTCTCTACCTGCCTTTTCAGCCAAGACGGCAAAATCCTCTTTTCTTTGCAGCAACTCCCAGACCAATCTTGGGGTGTATTTATTAAACCTGATAATGCAACTTTTCCAACCGGGCGCACTGCCACAGGCACAGGACAAGTGACCATTGTTGCACCAATAGATTTTGAGTACGACAACTTTACCAATTTCAATGGGAGTTGGGTCGAAAATGCAAGGGTTGTTGCACCAGAGGAAGCAATCAATAATGCTTACATCTCTTTTGGCTTTGAATCTGACAATCCAAAAATAGGGTTGACCCCAGAAAAAGAGACATTGCTTTTCACCTTTACAACAGCTTCAATTTTCAAAGGGACTTTTCACCTATTTGAAAATGGCGTCGATCCGTTTAAGGCACCCAATTCAAGGAGCAGCAACCCTGGAAATGACTTTGGCATGCTGGATTTTGGCATAGGCGCTCAGGTATTAACCTATCATTATGGCGGAAATTATGAAGTCAAAAATAAAGGCGCTATGGCAGTGATGCTATCTGAGGGTGAAGGTAATGAAGATGATAAATAACAAATTGGACATAGTTAGTTAATACGCTTTTCTTAAAAAAGGGTGTCGCGGGTTCGGCATCCTTTTTTTAATTGCTAAATTTTGCATCTATTCAGCAGTTTTTTTTAGAAAAATTGAAAATTTATCTAAAAAAACAACCGCCTCTTAGAAGAGAGAAAGAAGAAAAAATGATTTTTTTTCTTCTTTCTCTCTCCATGCTGTACAGTTACATAATTTGAAATAAAGTTTATGAAAATTCAAAGTATCTGTGTTTATGGGAATAAAAATATTTAAATATTTTTATTCCCATAAACACAGATAGGGGCGAGGTATAAAAATAAAAGACTGATTTTTTACCTCACTCCTATTATTTTTTATTCCACTGGATTTCTGAAAAACGTTCTAATTTATTTCTTCAGTTTTATTACCGAACCTGATAAAACAAAGTGAATATAAAGCCCAACTGTAACCACTCCAAACACTTGCTGTACTGCTTGCTGAATGCCGACCATTCTTCCTTCCATGTCTTTACTTTTTTTAAGTATTGATTTTTTCTCACCAACAAATGGACTATGGGTAATTACTTGTAAGCCGCTTTTTGTTTCCAATACCAGATCAATATTTGCCGAAAACAATTGGCCGTTAAAATGAGCTTTCACCGGATAGTTTTGGTGTCTTTTTATTATTTGGAATGTGGAAGTCATCCATTTTTCGAAAGCAATGACTAAATTGACCACTTGTTTATTATTTATTAAATGCTCTACATCATAACGATGCAATAATTGACAAGCCATTTCCAATTGTTCATCCTTGTTCAATAATTTTCTTTTGGCTTTTAAAAAAGAAACAATGGCTTTTCCGACTACTTGTCGTTCAATGACTTCAGGGAGGGATAATGCAAGCCCATATTGATATTCTTCGAATTTCAATTTTGAGTTTACAGCTACTTCGTCAATGTGATAAACTGGATGAGCAGATTTTGCACTGGGTTCAGACAACAATTCAATGGCCGGGTCAAAAAAATCGTCGTGGGTAAAATCAGCTGTCTGATGTACCAGCTCAATATTGAAAAGTAGTGGGTTTCCATCCCATTTCAAAATTGAAATATCTGAACCATGATCCAATACCGGCTGGTCTTCTTTGCCTTGGAAATATACCCGGTTCAGCCAGATAGGTTGCTTGTGATAAGTAGGAAAGATGAGATAATCCCTGGCTCTTGTGATGCCCACATATAATAGCCTCGCCTCTTCTTCCAATGCCTCTTTCCGTTTCTTTAGTTTGGCGGAAGAAGCGTTGATCCGCTCTTCCAAAAGGGTATTTCTGTACTGGTCAGCGAAGGGATTGACCCAATAGCGCAACCATCGGTTGCCGAGCAAATTATTAAGGTCAACTTGTCCTGTTTCGGGAACAATTGTTAAACCCCAAACATCCTCACGAAGTGGCTGGTCGAGGCTGTGGCAAATTACCATGGGAAATTCCAACCCCTTGCTTTTATGGTAGGTCAAAACATTGACAGCTTGTTCGTTCTCGCCAGCTCCCTGCAAGTCGTCGCCATTATTTTCCAAATCATTTAACCACAATAAAAATCCTCCTAATGAAGCAGCAGAATGCAAGCGGTTGCAAGCCTCTTCATACTGAAATGACAGCTTTATCAAAACATCAATATTGGCCAAACGCTGCTCCGTATTCCCCCAAGCAATTATGATACGACGGAGTTCCATTTCTTCTAACAATAAATTCAATATTTCTGCACTCGAAAGCTCGACCACCTGCGGTCTTATCGAATTCAGTTGTTGGATAATTTTATCATCATCCCCCCATCGGTTGGCTATGCCCCCATTTTCAAACTTTTCTAAAAAAGTTAGTCGATCTTCTATAACCTCCTCAATGCTTAAAGCAGAGGCAAGTACTAAGATTTCTGCAATTGATAGAGCGTCATTTTTATGTAGGATAAATTTCAGGCAGGCCAACACCAATTTTGCTTCTGCGGTATTCAAAAGCCCTGCTCTTGAAATTGCAGCCTTTAACCCTGCCTGATGTAGAGCATCTGCCATTGCCTGACAGTTTTTATTGGAACGGCATAGAATGGCAATATCGCCGGGAATGACCGGGCGGTGGTCTTTCTTTCCCTTCGGCAAAATGATTGGAGACCTTTCCAACATCATTTTGACCTGCTCTGCAATACAGTGGTCAAGCCAAGAGCGCCCTGGTTTGCGGCCTTCACCATCATATTTAAAATGCCAATGAACGAGGGCTTTCCCAATTTCTGGGGGTTCGTCCATTTTGTTGATAGAATTGGGGTGGGAATTCTTACACCTTTTCGGTTTCAAGGTCACTTGCTCCGTTGGCAGGTCTTCAAAAGCTTTAGTAAAAATGGCATTTGTGGCATGCACAATATCCTCCCTCGACCTCCACGAGTAGTTCAAAATGTTTTCTTTTTTCAAACCTCCTTGTTGCTTGACAATGGCCTTCATCAATGCGGGTTCCGCCCCTCTGAATCCATAAATGCTTTGTTTGGGGTCGCCCACCCAAATAGAGTGTTGAGCAAGTTTGGAAAGTTTCAGGAATATCTCCAGTTGTAGTGGACTGGTGTCTTGAAATTCATCCACCATAAGCAGGTCAAGTTCTTCCTGCAAACATCCTCTTACCACTGGATCATCAAGCAGTTGGTTGACAAGTACCTCCATATCGGTGTAGTCTATCAATCCCCTGCTTTTTTTATAATGACCGTATTCCTCAATGGCCTTTTGTGCAATATCAAAAATATTTGAAATAAAGGTTTGGACATCCGCCCTGAAACCAGGATGTCCAAGCAAGGTTTGGGCAAATTCTACCAATTGGGCAATGCTGTCCCTGCTTTTAGCCCCCACTTTGGTTTTGGTTACCTTGACCCATTGATGCCAATGCAATCCACCCCGCAGCTTTAATTCGCTCAGTAATTCTTTAAGGGATTTGATGCCATTTGCCGTCACCTTGGTCGTATCTTCATTATTTTCCAGAACAGAAATGGCATGCTCTAATTCTTTGGCAAGCATATCATGCCACTCTTCGTCCGAGCGATTTATTTCATCGTCCAAAAAATCGCAAAAGGTTGCAAATGATAGTGTTTTGCTTTTTTCGAGTACTTCATTTGAGAAATTATTGGAACGGGCAATTTCCGTCAAATCTTTTAAAACCTTACGCCAATCAAGCGAACTGAACGCCGATTTGTTCAGCCCTAACCTGTCAGAAAGGGTTTCCATTTCTTCCACTCTTTCGTTGGTCAATACCATCGCCAATGATTGGTTGAACATAAATTGCTGGTCTTCATCCGCAATGATATCAACATCTGGCGCCACACCTGCTTCGTAGGCAAAGCGCTTCAACAATTTTACCCCAAGGCCATGCACCGTTCCAATCAAAGCGTTTGAAAGGTCATTGGCTTCTTTGGAAAGCCCTTCCTCCAATAGCTTCACACGTACCCTTTCTTGAAGCTCTGCTGCCGCCTTATTGGTAAAAGTCGTCGCGATAATTCCATTCGCCCTTACCTTATTATTGGCCAACAGACTGACCATTTCATGGGTCAAACGGTAAGTTTTACCTGATCCTGCACCAGCTGAAATGATTTTTAGGTTCATAGTTTTTAATTGGTTTTTGGTTTGAGGTTTTTGGTTAGTGGGTTTAAATCATTGACTTTATAATTCAATATTTATTCACAAAGAATGGCCGTAAATGTAAGCAGGAGAGAACACTTGCAGCTTCCAAGTTTAAATTCTATTTTTACCCCGGCAACAAAATGTTGTAAACGCAAAGCAACAGGACGATTCAAAATTAAAGGGATCGTTTTTAACCATTAAATATCCATACCATGTCAAGACTTGATTACATTACTATAGCCATTGTGGCGGCTTGTATTCTGGCCATTATTTTTCTGGTTTACAAAATGACTGATCTTTTCAATGAACAGCCAGTCGTTGACCCCATAGAATCGGAAGTTGACAAAGTAGAGCAAGAAGACAGCACCTACAATTATAACATTGATGAAGACAGTCCTGAAGAAGGGGAAGCATCAACCGACACAGAACCTACCTCGTCTGCCGATGAAAATGCCGATTCTGATTCTAACAATTCTTCAACAACTTCTGATTATGATGAGGAGGATAAAACGCCACCCCCAACAAATACGATTTCTTCTTCTCAAACCCCTCGGCCCTCCTCTGGTAGATATATGGTGATTGCAGGAACCTTTGCCCAAAAAGCATCGGCAAAAAAGCAACTCCAAAAACTCAAAAAAATGGGCTATAGCGACGCAACCATTGAGCCATTTGACAGAGGGAAATTCGATGTAGTATTGGCAGGAAGGTTCGACAACATGGCTGATGCCGAACGTCTTGTGAAAGATTTGACGGCCGAAGACATAAAAAGTTATGTGAAAATGAAGGAAAGAAGCCAGTAGGCACTTCAGTAGCAAACAATCGAAAAAAAGCCAGAGGAACCAGTTCCCCTGGCTTTTTTTGTTCAACTGACAATCCTGGTTTAAGTTTTAAGAACTGATAATTTTCAGTACCCTCCTCGACTCATTCAAACAATGCCAACACCTGACTGCTGACTACCGAGCGTAGTTGGTCAATTGCCATGAACCTCTTGCCAATGTATCATCCCTCCAATCAAATTTCTCACGGTGGCAAAACCTGCCGACTGTAATAATTGTTGTGCCATTCCACTTCGGTTGCCTGAGCGGCAGTAGACAACAATTTCATCATTTTTATGCGTTTCCAATTCAGGTACTTTGGTCATTAAATCACCCAGTGGAATCAATTGGCCACCAATGTTGAATTCCTCGTTTTCCCATTGTTCCCTGACGTCAATGAGAACAAAAGGTTCATTCTTGTCAAGTTTTTCTTTTAGTTGTTGAACAGTTATGTCCATATCAGTTTTGTTTTGATTTTAAAAAGTACGGTGAAAATACGGGTAAGCTTTTACTATTTCTTTGAAAGAATAAATTTTTCAATCCAAATCTCACCTGTTGATTTTTTCATTGTTTGCAAATAATAAGCTCCACCCGTCAATTGGTGAAGCGAAATAGTAGGTTGTAGGTCGCCCAATTGCACCAATTGCCCCAATTGATTCAAAATGGCATATTGGAAATTTGTATGTTCCTCAGATTCTAAATGGATATTCAACTCATCGATCGCTGGATTAGGGTAAATAGTCAACCAGTTCTCACTCGCAGTTATTTCGCTGGTTGGGTTAGAACTGTTGGTTACCGGTCCAAATACGGGCCTAATCATCAATGCCCCCTGGGGTTGTATGCCTATTTTACCCCAATTAGTATCTTTATCTTTTATAAAATTGCAACCGCAAGGGTTGTTGACATCATAGCCAACAGGAATACCAAATGGTGGCCCCGTAGTCAGTTGCTCAAGCCCCACATAAAAGTGCTGACCTTTACTTATTGCAAGAGGGGTCTCGATTCCAAAAACATCTTCCAATCGATAAGTGGTAAATGCCTCAAGGGTATCAAACTTTTCATCCACAAAAAATGGCTTGACAAGTTCCATTTCATACACTGGATCGGCATTCTCTGTTGGCCCATTTTCACCTCCGAACCAGACTTTAAGGTTGAAAAACTGCCCGCCTACATCATAAAATGTAAAATGGGGAAACATGATGCGAATACCTGTCAGGCTATCGTCTATATTGGCCTTGTACCTGACCGCCATTTCCTCACCGCCTTCGGGATCTTTCCAGGCGATTTGAAACTCAGCAGATCCGTCATCGTGTGCAAAGTAATCATTGAACGGTGTGGCCAATTCCACCGTGTCATTTATGTAAAACTCATTGCCTTGGACGCCTACATCAAATGAGTAGGATGTTTTGCCATTTCTAAAGGAACTGGGATTAATACTTTCAAAGAAGCTTACCAAGCCATCTTGTTGAGCGTCATTTAACGTGTATTGAGCATTAACGCCGCTATTAGGGTCAACATTTATTGTATTTGAAGAAAGACTAAAAGTAGTCGCAAAAACCTTAGGGGTCGTTGTTTCGGAAATCTCAATTTGCGAATCTTCCAATTCTTGTGTAAAGTTTTCATGGTTGAATAAAGAAGAGGCGAAAACCGAATCCAACTCTTGCTCTTCATTATCCACGAAATGAGACCAAGGCATGCTCGTATAATTTCGCAAAACGGATGAAGGCAGTTCCCTAAACGCCATGTCGGGAAAACGATTGACATCTGTTGACCCACTTGCCAAATGAATATAGTCTAAGTGCCACCAATCGCCAAGCCCCCCTGGCGAGTTGTTGGCTTTAAATCGAAATTGGAAAGCTTCGTGGAAAAAGGTCGGATCATCAATTTTTAAAGCATAAAAAACAAAAGGAGGTACAACAAAAGGAGCAAGGCCACCTGTCCCCTCAATAGTATCCATGCCAATCCATTGCCCTTGACTGTTCCTGAATTCTAAAAAAAACGGATCTTCTTCTGGCTCTGGCCCATACCCTTTGGGAGCGACAAAATACCGAATGTAAATATTGCTATCGGGACTTAAAGAAGAAAGGTCAATAGGCTTTGATGTGAGTTTGTCACCGATTCCCCCATTCACTAAGTTATAAGGATCCCCCCCCCTGTCCAATCCATCGAACGTAGCCATTCCTACCGATGGTGGATCTTTCGCAAAAGTTGTATTAATATACACATCGTCGTCGAGCCAACGCTCAGGCGATGGGTATGGGCCGTTGGAAGTTGAAAAATCTTCAAAAAAAACAGCGCCATTAGAAATGGACAAGGTATCCCCACGCACCGTTACGGGTATTTTGAAAATATCACAGATCAGCAGTTCATCACATATTTCTATACAAACGGTATCTGTTCCGGGAAACCTGCTGGCAATGTAAACAATGCAGGTATCTTTAAAAAAATATTGGACTTGATGTCCTTCCCCTTCATAACCATCAAAACAATTTACAAACTCATAACTGCACCTAGGTTTAGGAAAATCAATTTCATCATCAAGACAATAAGAAATTTCTTCTTCGGGGTCAAGGGTAACGCCATCTGCCACTATGGTTCTCCCTTTCCGTTTTATATCAACGGCAATTTTCAAAATAGTATCTACTGAGCCTCCCTGCGTATATCTAAGCAAGACAGTATCCGCTGCTATCCCTGCCAACCCTGGGTTCGCTTGGTATTTGACGGTAATAATCGAACTGATATATTCAGCGTTTCCAAAAAGAAGCGGCGGATCTGACAACATCGTGATAACTGGTGGCATGGAATCAACAGCCAATCCAAAAGTATCTATTTCAATTTCTATTGAATTGCCCGACTCAACAACAAAAACATTTGGAGGAAAATCATCAGGACAATCTCCTCCCCTTTCGCCGTCCATATGATGGGGATTCATACCGGTGAGCCTTTCTAAACGTGACTCCAATTCCAACTGTTTTTTGGCAGCATAACTTCTCAATACGTTGTTGCTCTGAACGGGCCTGATATCTATTTCTTGGGAAAAAAGTATTGGAGCGGCAAACAGAAAAATAAAAGCGGTGTAAAATAATCTCATTGGGTTTGAATTCATGCAGTAGTAAACTGCCTTTTTATTTAGTGAAACCTGTTGTTAATCGTTCGATTTGATGTGGGAAAAAACGAATGTTCCTATGAATTGTTGCCGAATTAAGAACAAGGAAGGTCTAATATCATTCACAATCCCTTGGAAGGTCTTGCGTCAGCCATATATTAATTTGAGCGCCCATCTTAATGAATCCCCCGTCTTCAAAGGCAGGCTCCTGTTTATAAACATAAGCTTTGTCCACTTCAATAACGGTGGCATCCTCAAAGATTTGACCGATGTTCAAATTGTGGGTGCTCACCAGAAAATCCGCTTCCTCATATCCCATGCAAACCAAATTTGGTATATTCATCTGGTTGGTTCGACGCTCTGTAATAACAAATTCAAGTTCTGACCCTTCCTGTATCTTATAGCCTTTTTTCACATCATTATCTGTTATTTTTTTGCCATCATGGTAAAAGTATTTAATGATGTTTTCAGCCTGTTTGCTGTCGTATACTCTTTCCTTGATCGTAGAAGTTACTCCGTGCCGCAGCCGCAACCGCCTGCTGTACTCCTCGTAATCATAGCTACTTTCTGCAAGCGATGGTAAAAAGACCATTTTGGGCTCACCAGTTACGGTCACGTAGATCATCCTGCCTTCTTTAACCCTCGAAAGTGGTTTGGGTATTTGATTGATAATCAACCCACTAGGCTTACCTTCCACCCAAGCAGAATCAATCACTTCAAAACGGAAGTCCTTGCCCGATCCCTTCTTTTTTGCATCGGCCAAATGAATCCAGGTAAAGTCATCGACCTGAACTGATTCGCCATGATTTGTAAAACAGCTCAGCCACCAGTTTAATATTAAAAAAAGGAGGACTGCCAACCCGGCCATTTTTGCAAAATTGCCCAAAAAAAAGCCGCTGGACACAAACCACCAGACTTCTTTTAAAAAGGATTTCAATTTATCCATACGAACTGTTCAAGTGTTAGAAATTTGCTCCAATTTCAGAAAGCCGCAAAAGTAGGGAAAGTCAGGGAGATTTCAGTGGGCAATGGACATGAGCAAATGGCCCACCGAAAAGTCGTTTATTTGCAAATACTTCTAAATGTAATTTTTTATAAAATCTAACTACCAAACATTCGTTTCGTTTGAGTCAAAAAGAAAAATATGCGAATCCTTCTTTATTTTTTCGCAGCCGCTTCCCTTGTTTCAGGCTGCAGTAAAATTGAAACCATCGAAAACAAGGACGAAAACGGGGTATTGCTTGAAAGGTACAGTCGCAAAAAAGACGATTTTGCCAAACATGGAAAATATACTGCCTTCTTTCCAAGCGGTAAGACCCATGAAGAACGTTTTTTTCAAAACGACCTATTGGAAGGGGAAAGTAAAGTGTACTATGAAAACGGCCAACTGGATTACGTTGAAAACCATAAAAACGGACAGTATGAAGGGCTATACCAAAAATACCTCGAAAGTGGCCAACTCGCCAATGAAGGCCAATATGTCAACAACGAAATGAGCGGCATATGGAAACGGTGGTACGAAAACGGCCAATTGCGGGAGGAAGTCACTTTCGCTGCCAATAACGAAAATGGCCCTTTTAAGGAATACCATGAAAACGGCAAGCTCAAAACCACTGGTGAATATATCAATGGTGATAATGAACAAGGTGAGCTGTTGATTTATGATGAAAACGGGCAACTTTCCGAAAAAATGATTTGTGAATATGGAGTATGTGCAACTTTTTGGCGACAGGGTGAGGGGGATATAGAAGTTGATATGGAACGCATCAAAAAATTGGCCGAGATGAAAAAAGGATCAAACGAATAAGGCTGGTTTAAAGGCTTTTGGCCTTTAAACCAGTTGAATTCCGATTGAAAAAAGATAATAGTTTCTATGAAAAAACATTGTACTTGCCTCACTTTCCTAATTTATTTCACTACACAAACTGCTTGGGGGCAAGTCGTTGGTGGTGATAACGTTTATGAATTCCTCAACCTTTCCTCTTCTGCCCGGATAACAGCACTTGCCGGAAATTTGATTACAGTTAAAGATGATGATGTGGCACTCGCTTACAATAACCCAGCAGCACTCAATCCAGAAATGAGTGGGAAAATACAATTTGGAAACAACTTTTATTTATCGGACATTAAGCACGGTTACTTCAGTTATGGGCATTTTGCCAAAAAGTGGGACTTAACCTGGCACGGCGGCATCCATTACATTTCATACGGAGACTTTCAAGCAACAGATGAAATCGGTAATATTACTGGCCAATTCAAGGCTGCTGAATATGCATTTACGATCGGAGCGGGCAAAGAATTATATGAGCGGCTTTCTGTTGGTGCAAACCTCAAATTCATTACCTCCAGCTTTGAAAGCTACAACTCGGTTGGCATGAGTGCCGACCTTGCCGCAATGTTCCACGACACTGCTCGCCAAGTGAATGTGACTTTGGTCATGAAAAACATCGGAACACAGTTCTCTACCTATACGGATAGCAATCGAGAACCAATCCCTTTCGAAATGCAGGTTGGCATTTCAAAAAGGCTGCGTCACTTACCCTTCCGCCTTTCTATTGTATATAGGTACTTGGATAAATGGAACATCACTTACGATGACCCTAATTCCACGGAAGATATTTTCTTTTTCGGAGAAGATCCCTCTACCTCCGACAACAACTTTGTGGACAACCTCGCCCGGCACTTCATTGTCAATGGCGAATTTTTATTTGGGAAAAAAGACAATTTTAGAATGCGTTTAGGATACAGTCATTTGAACCGTAAAGAACTGACGGTCAGAAATCTACGTAGCCTTGCAGGTTTTGCTTTTGGCGTTGGGCTTAAAATCAACCGCTTCCGTATTGACCTTGGTCAAGGCTTCACCCACCTCCAAGCAGGGCAAACGCATTTGGGTATTTCCACCAATTTTAAAGAATTCACAAAGAAGAATTAAGATATTGGGTATTAAGGTATTAGGCATTGAGATATTGTGGCATTCGTTAGTTTTGCTGCCGACTGCAATATCTAATACCATAATACCCGATAATTAATCAAATTGACCTTTTCCAATCAAGACATAATTAATTACTATGACCACACACAGCCTCATTACCGTCAATGGTGGAGGATGGAGGAAAGCATGGGCCTACATTACGGTATCTGGGACGATTCTACCAAAACTTTATCAGAGGCCATTGTCAATACAAATGCTCAATTGGCGGCGATAGGGCAAATTTCCAAAGAAGATAAAGTTTTGGATGCCGGATGTGGTGTCGGCGGTTCAGCCATTTATTTGGCAAAAAAATATGGCTGTAAGGTCACAGGTATTACCTTGAGCGAGCGGCAAGTTAAGACGGCGACTTCTTTTGCTGAAAAAAGAGACGTAGGCCATTTGACCGTATTTGAGATAATGGACTATACTCAGACCTGTTTTCCCGATAATCATTTCGACGTTGTATGGGCTATAGAAAGCATGCAAACGGCTACCGATAAATCCTTGTTTTTCAAGGAAATGGAAAGGGTTTTGAAACCAGGTGGCCGTTTGCTTATTGCTGATGTATTCAAAAGAGGGAATTGGGAGATATCCCAATCCCCCGTGATGCAAACTATGCTCAACGGCTGGGCCATGAGTGATATCCTTTCTATTCCTGAGCTTGTGGAGTTGAGCAAAAAGCATAACTTCGCCACCGCCCAAAACAGGTGTGCAACTAAAGAAATCATGCCTTCCATTAAGCGATACTATCGGTTGGCTTGGCTTGGGATGATTGGAACCGTTTGGTACAATCTGTTTCACAATGCAACCCATTTTTCCAAAATTCATTATAAAACAGGGTTTGCCCAATACAAAGGCTGGAAACAAGGGCTGTGGGACTACCACCTTGTTTTAATGGTGAATAGTAAGAGGTAAATGGGGAACCAAAACAGATGTTTAATTCACCATTCACCTCTTACCATTTACCATTCATCATTAGTAAATATGAAATACCAAAACCTATTAATCACGGAAGAAGAAGGCATCCTCGTCGTAACCCTGAACCGGGAAAAAGCACTGAACGCATTGAATACGCCTACCATGCTGGAACTTAAATTGTTTTTTGAAGCAGATGCCCCAAAGCGCTCCGAGATAAAAGGAATCGTCTTGACTGGTGCTGGTGAAAAAGCCTTTGCCGCAGGCGCAGACATCACCGAATTTAATGGATTGGACACATCATCCGGATCAAAAATGGCTAAACGTGGTCATGACATTTTTTTCGACATCGAGCGTTTTCCTAAACCAGTCATTGCTGCGGTAAATGGTTTTGCACTTGGTGCAGGGTGCGAGTTGGCGATGGCCTGCCACCTGCGGATAGCCAGTGAAAAAGCCCGGTTTGGTCAACCTGAAGTAAACCTCGGCCTGATCCCCGGATATGGCGGCAGCCAACGATTGATCCAGTTGATCGGCAAAGGGAAAGCAATGGAATTTTTACTTACAGGCGATATGATCGGCGCTCAAGAAGCCCAACAGCTTGGCCTCGCCAACTATGTCGTGCCCCATGGAAAGGAAGTGATTGTAGCAAAAGAAATTATTCAAAAAATAGCCACCAAAGGGCCACTGGCTATTGCAAAGACAATAGAAACTGTCAATGCTTACTTCCAATATGATGAGGATGGTTTTGCCAAAGAGGTAAAAGAATTTGGCAACTTGATGGGGTCAGCAGATGCAAAAGAAGGTGCAGCAGCTTTTATAGAAAAAAGACGGGCTAATTTTAAAGGGGAATAATTATTTTATTTCTGTGTACCGAAAACCCCACCTTTGCATTAGATCCCTTACCGTCTTGGGTTGAACATCAGGGAAAAATTTCTCTACATAAGCCCGCCAATATTGTTCCGACAAAGGCACTTTTTTTCCTTGGTATTTGTCAAAGTATTTGTCTTCTATGTCAGCCGGGTTAAAAATAAGTGAAAACTCTTTGAAATACTCACTAGCATTATTGAATTCTTTTTTATCCCAAACTTTTTCGCCAAGGAAATTAAATCCGTTCTGTCCTTTGTCTTGATAAGCTATTATTGCTGAAATCGCCAAGGCAACGGAGGCATATGGCTGTTCTAAATGTTCCATAACACAACCCGAATAGCTGCTTCGCAATTTATCCGCATAAGCAAGGTCAACAAGTGGTGAATACCAATAATCCTGAGACCCTGAAACCTGTTTAGGTTTCGGTTTTTCAATAATTATACTGCATATATCAGCTCCAACAGATAATGAATCTTTTTTAGATGCCAATTCTACGTGCACTATCGACATCATACTATCACCTGAATTTTTCTTTAACCGGCCATCCAGCATCGAAGTGTCAGTCAACGGATTTGCAGAAATCGCCTCTAAAGCTTGTACTCCTTTCGATAGGCTATCCTTCTCAGAAATAAAGGTTATATTATTGTCCGAGCTGGCCGGCCCACCTTTTATACTGCCAACCTGACTTTTCGAATTCATGAAATTCAATCTGCCAGTCTCGTTTAAAAAAATAAAAATACCTACTACAACATATATGGCTATAATCAACACATTCACAACTTTGCGCAATAGTTGTTTTCTTTCGTGAATTTCCCATGGGCTCAAATTCCGAAATAGAAACCAAGTTATTTTTGTGATATTAATAGGGCGCATGTCATTTTTATGTTCGGTTTAGGATGAAATAAATAGTCAGGCTTGGCATTGCCTACTTTCCAAAAAAAACAGCCAACTATGTATAGTGAATCACGATGTATGTGGCAAAACACTTCGCAAAAGGGTTACTCACATACGAAAAGTGGTTGTGTGGCAAATGCTATGGATACAGGTGTTCTACTAGCATTAGTAAATGCTCCAACAAGAAGATTGGAAAAAATTGATGCAAATATAATTATCTTATTCCAAATTGAATATGTTTAAAAAATAACTGGACTTTTGGAATAAGACAATAGCCATTAGATTTCAGAAACCTGGATAAGAGTAATATTTTAATTAAACCAACTCATCAATTCTCAAAGTTGATATTTATATAATTATTTTAACATGCTTAATATATTGAAATAGAGCAAAATGGTGGCCAATGAAACACCAATAAGTTCTTGAAAGCATAAGGCTCCTTAAAATAAAAATGATAGGCAAACATTCTTGAGAACTCCTATAATTCTGTGAATTCATATCCCCAACTCTGCATTAAATCTTTTACCTTTTTCGGATGTACATCAGGAAAGAACTTATTCAAATAAGCGCGCCAAAACTGTTCTACCAAGGTTATATCCTTTCCTTGATATTGATCAAAGTACATGTCCTCAATTTTGGCAGGATTGTAAACTTGAGAAAATTCTTCGAAATACTCGCCTGCATTGCTAAATTTTCTAACACCCCAGACTTCTTCGCCAAGGAAATTGAAATCCTTTGGTCCACCTTGATGGTAAGCACATATCGCAGATACTGCCAAAGCAACGGAAGCATATGGTTGTTCTAAATGCTCTAATACACACCCTGTATAATTGTTTCTTATTCTATTTGCATAATCAATGTCGATAGTTGGGGCATACCAATAAGATGTAGAATTGGGAAGCTGTTTCTTCATTTTGGGCATTTCGACCAATATGCCACAAGTTTCCGTTGTGTTTGTCTGTGTGGTTGGTTCTTCAATGTGTTCAATCGGAGGATCAACAATTTCTGCCTCTTGCAACTTGTCATCCATCATAGGGGAATTGTATTGTTTGCTATTAATGAACAAACTGGAATCTCCTTTAACAGGAGGCAAAATAACTGGCTCAGGCTTTAGGGCAACCTCTTTCAATTCAACTTGCACCACCTTGCCATTTTCAACTTGAACAATCGGTACGGTATAGTCCAGCCCACCTGTTTCGTATAAATAAATTAATACCCCGACAGCAAGATAGAACAATACAATTAATGCATAGGCAATCTTGCGCATTAGTTGCTTTTTTTGGTGGATCTCCCACGCAGTTAAAGCCCTGTTTTGAGTCAAATAAAATCTCAAGATGTTTAAGATACGCATATCAGCTTTATAAAAATTCTGGTAAAGGAATACGGTTATGGTTGGAGGGCAATAGCATACCTTCCAAAATTCAGCCTCTAACAAATGGAATAATTAAATTGAAGGGGATAGATAAAGCGGAACAACGTTTCTCGAAAGGAATAAATTTACAAAAAAACTTGAGTGACAATTACCGCTCTTATTAGTCGATTTATTTGCATTAGCCATAGATGTCACTTACAGGGAAAAAATATTGGGGCAAATATAAACATTTTCTTTCACATTTAACAAAGAAAATAACTGATAAAGGGTAAAATTTACAATTTATTATTATTAAATTATAATCCATTGGCAATCAGCTATTTATTAAGAAAATTTCGACCCATGTACCTTAATCGCTTGAAAACCAATCTTTTAAAAAGATAAGTTATCCTAACCTATCTAAGGTGTATAATTTTTTTAAATACACATGCAATTGTTTCTCAAGCATCTATAATTTAGAATTACAATGAATATTACATTAAGTTACTATACACTTTTTTTGCCCACATCCGTTTTCAGGCAAAAGGAGAAGAAACCCATAGAGAGGGAGGTGTTTTTTTTTGATTTTTTCTGAAAAAAATCAAAAAAAAACACCTCCCTCTCTAAATTGACCTTCCTCTCAGGTATGAAAACCAGCCTTTTTCAAAAAGTGTATAGTAACTTAATATTACATAACACTATTCAGCAATTCTCGGTATTAAAAAAAATGAAATATGTGAAAAAGAAAACAAGAGGAGAGAGGTGTGTTTTTTTGGTATTGGGTATAGGGCCTTTTGTACTGGGTTGGCTCGGAATAATTGAATTGTACCCATTATTGTGCTTCTTCCATTACAAATATTCTATTTATGTTTAGACAAGGAATTAACATCCCCTTCTTTGAAAGATAAAATATTATTTATCAGTCCAACTTTTCTTTTTCCTTTAATTTTCTTACCCCTACCTGACTTTGGAGATAGTGGCGGAAAACTATTAGCGTTTGAATTATTTTTGGAAAATATGGAAAAGTATTTTTTGAAAAATTATTCTTGGTTATTCATTAAGTACCTGAACATATATAATCGACACTTTTTCGCTTTATTGCTATTGGCTATTAGCCTTTTGCTTTTAGCTATTAAAAGCCAATAGCAAAAAGCCAACAACTAATGGCATTTATAAAAAGTGTCGATTATTTCATTCAACCTACTTATCTACCTGATTTTTTTTTATTTAAATGCTATAATTTACATAAGGTTGAAATTGAATAAAATTAACGAAAGCAAGTAGTTATCTGATTGAAAATTACTGGTTGTAACGTTTTGCGTAGCTCTATAAAATTTCAGGCAGTTCCCAGAGCGGCGGGGTTATTTTACCCCGCACTTCCAGCAAGATTAAAAAATTTGTGCTTGCATGCGGGGTAAAATAACCCCGCCACTCTGGGAATTTATCAAAATTTATAGATTCGAAACCACTTTTATTAATAGCTACACAAAACGTTACAATCAGGAAAATTAAAATAGTGCAACTAAAAAACATTTTGAAGTGATTTAAAAAAAAATATAAATCAAAATATAAGTTATCAGCATTAAATTAATTTTATAAAGAGATGAAATAGAATTTCATTCTTGTTAAATGGTGGCTTTAAAAGAGAGTGTTTTTTATTTTTACGCAAAATCCCCTTTCTCCATTTGTTTTTTCATAATAAATAAAATTTTATTCAGGTTCTCTGAAATAATTTACCAATAATATTAAAATCAAAACTCTGCCCTAAACCGCAAATTCACCCGCCTCGAAGTTAAATAATTCGGTATCGCAAATTGCTGCTCAAAAATGGTTTTGATCCAAGTTCTTGAAGCTTCATTTTGTACTTCCATCAAATTAAATACTTCTAAACTAATCCATGAGGCTTTGGTAAAACGAAATGGGTGCTTGGGTTTTTCCGCCCGTTTACTTTCATCAAATAGGCGAAGGGAGAAACCAATATCCACTCGGTGGTAAGGTTTGAAGCGGTAGGTGTTGCGATACTCACGGTTATTATTTAATATGCCATAAGGAAGGCCTGTACCAACAGTAAAGGCCAAGTTCATTTTGAATGCGTCATTCTTCGGCAGGTAGTCTTGGAAATAGGTGGAAAATTGGAGGAACTGATCGCTCGGTCGAGGAACGTCACTTACATTGACCCCGTCCTCTGCACCAACTTCCCGGTCTTTGTGCTGAATGCCGTCGAGGGATTCACGGGCACGGAGGAAGGAAAGATTGAACCACGATTCGACGCCTGGTACAAACTCGCCATTTAGTCGGGTATCAATCCCAACAACATAGCCCGTAGCATCGTTTTCACCAGCATAACGAAGCCGTACGTTGTCAATCTCATAACTTACTAAATCCCAAAGCCGCTTATAATATGCTTCTATGATGAGGCGAAACTTTGTCGGGCTAAGTTTGCCCATAAAAAAATCGTAGGTCAAACCAGCGACGACGTGAGCAGATTTCTGCGCCTTGACATTGGGGTTCACTACCCCATCAAAACGGCGAAGCTCCCGGTAAAATGGCGGCTGGTAATACATGCCCGCCGCCAAACGATAGGAGATGTCCCTTTTGCCATTTAAAGGTTTGTATAAAAATTGCGCCCGGGGAGTGATGGTAGCCTCCTTGTTCAAATCCCAATAGCTGCCCCGCACCCCAAAGGAGACCTTCATTTCACCAATGCTGTCTTTCCTCCAAGTATAAGTATTTTGTAAATATCCACTCAAACGGTTGGAACTGAGCGAGTTGGTAGTTTTCAAAACACTAAACAACAACAATTGCGTAGTGTCAAAGGGAAGGGAATAACCAGATGAATCGAGGCGCTCCCATTCGTTGATACGATCATCTATAGATTCATGTTGGTACTTGGCACTCCATTGTAGAAAGTGGCTTTTGGTAGCTGGATCGCCGTTTTCTTCCTTACCTTTTTGGATTTCAAGGCCACCTTTTATTTCTGCATTGGTCACCCGTGCATCGAGGAAATTACGAACATATTGGTGCTGAGTGCCTGCACCCAATTCTGCTACTACTTCACCAAAATCGTCACTGCCGAGGTTGGATTCTATTTGCCGAAGGCTGTAACGACCAATGATGTCGAAACGCTCGTTTTCGTCACTCGTATAGGTGGATGCAAGAAATTTCCAAAACAAGGGGTTTTTATCCCGGTCAGGCAGGTAGGTCAATGAAACGCCCCCCAAAGTGGTGGTAAAATCATCCACTTCCTGCCCTTCGAAAACAGAGAACAATTCCAATGCAAAATTGATAAGACCAAAGGCGGTGCTGCGGGAAACGGGTTGGAAAGAATATTCGCTCCGATTGTAATTGGCCAGTAGGCCTACCTGCCATTCCCTGTTCAGGTCGTAAGTCAAATAGGCTTGAATGTCGCCAAAGTTAGGTGCATATTCACCTGTAACATCCAAAGAACCGAGCAAATATTTGGTCGTTTTATAACGGCCTCCCAAAAGGTAGCGCAACTTTTTATACTTATCTGTACCTGGTTGCCAACTACCTTCCACATGCCCTGAGCCCCCCAACAAACTGGCACTCGCACTGGCCGCAAATTTTTCGGGCCGCTTATACCGAATATCTAAAACGGAGGATTGCTTGTCGCCATAACGTGCCTCAAAACCTCCAGATGAAAAGGTCAGGCTTTGGATCAGATCAATATTCGGAAAAGTCAATCCTTCTTGCTGACCTGCACGGATGAGTTGCGGGCGGTATATTTCAAAATCATTGACATAGACCAAGTTCTCATCGTAGTTGCCGCCCCGCACATTATACTGGCTGGTCAGCTCTCCCCCACTCCCACTGCTCGTGCCCAATGCGATATGTGGCAAGACGGATTCAAGGTTGCCTGTGGTAGACGGCAGCAATTTCATTTCCGACATTTCTTCCCGTATCATGCCTCCCTGATCAATGCGGCTTTCTGTAACCACTACCTCAATGCTGGCATCTTCGGGCGGAAAACCAATGTCGATCTGCTGCTTTGCATTGGCAGGTAAAGGTTCAACGTCAATGGAAGTTTCCTTATATCCAAGTCGAGTGAAAACGATAATAAGCCTTTGGTTCGCAGGCACTTCGAGTTGCCATTTGCCATTGGCATCTGTTTCAGCAGCGTTGGAAGTGTTCTTCACATAGACCGTTACGAAGTCAACTGGTTGGTCAGAAAGGGCATCTTTCACCGTACCGGTAAGGAGTGCTTTTTGATCTTGTGATAAGAGCGAAGTTGACAGTAATATAAATGATAGTAGGGAGTAATATTTTTTCATCAATGTGATTTCGGAAATTGAAATTAAGGAATTTGGGAATTGTGGAATTTGGAAAATGATGACCAATGGGCCCATTATTATTGATTTGCAATCCTCAAATTCCACAATTGCACAATTCCCAATCCTCGCCGCTAAAGTACGTGGAATAAAAATTTTTGGTTCGACTTATTAACGACCTTCCTATCAGTCCTATGTCCCGACCTTTTTTCACTCGTGATAAATGTCACATGTAGGACTGACAAAGGTCAGCTTTGGGGCAAAATGCTGACAATACATTTGACCCTTGAGAACTGAAGGGGGAATTGGACTTAACGAATCTCAGTTTCTCCCAAAGGCATTTTTAACAGTTTATGGCTTTCGAAATAAACAATCCAATCTATTTTGAGCCATTTCCCAGAATATCATTCTATCATTTTCTCTTGTAATACTTGAATCATGAGGAACCTTAAAATCACCTTTTGCCTCACATTGATGTTTTGCTTTTTTGCCTTTTTCGTTGGTTGTGAATATGACGCCATATTACCTCCACCCGTACCGGACGATGTCCGTTTCCAAGATCACATCATTCCCATTTTCGAAGAAGGCTGCAATTCTTCTGGCTGCCACAGCGGCCCCGAAGATTTCGAACCAGATTTGTCGCCAGAAAGGGCTTATAACGCTTTGTGGGCGGGGAATTACATTGATACAATGATCCCTGAAAATAGCGTGCTTTACCGATCAATGATTGGTGATGGCATTACCCCAATGCCCCCCCCTTCTGGAGCATCTACTTCTGATAGTGAAACAATACTTAAATGGATTGAGCTCGGTGCCAAAAACAATTAGGCTTTTTAGGTTTAGCTTTTTTGAAAACCTTTATTTTTTATTTAAAAAAAATTAATAATGAAAAATCAATTCGATATCCTATCAAGAATCATCATTATTATTTTACTGGCTTTTTCTTTTTCGCAATCCATTTTTTCACAAGAGGAAAATACAGAAAAAGACCTCCGCCCTGTCAAAACCCTATTTGATGGTATTTGGCTGATTGACAACCAAACGGCTTTGGTTCCATTTAAAGGTACTTTCGAATTCGACATCCTACACCGTTTTGGACCTTGGCACAATGGGTTCGAAGATCTCTTTGGCCTTTACGCCAATTCAAATATCAGGCTCGGATTTGTCTATGTTCCAATTGATCGGCTGCAAATTGGTTTTGGCTTGACCAAGGATAACATCACCTGGGACTTTAATGCTAAATATGCGTTGATCCGCCAGGCGAGAAGAGGTGGCTCACCCATTGCCGTTACATATTTTGTTAACACGGCCATTGACACCAGGGACAAGGCAGAAGGGGAATTTGTCAATAGCACAGATCGCTATTCCTATTTCCATCAATTAATGGTTGCACGGAAGTTTTCCGAAAATTTTTCTTTTCAGGTAGCAGGTAGCCTGTCCCATTTCAATGCCGTGGAGGCCTATGAAAAACCCAATGGTGAATCAGAAGGAAAGCTCAAAAATGACCACATAGCTATTTCTTTTTCTGGAAAATATAAGGTTGGTGCGTGGGTGAATCTCATTGCAAATTACGATCAGCCTATCACAAGCCACAACCTGGAAAGTGTTGACCCAAAACCCAATATATCATTTGGAGTGGAACTCACTTCCAGTTCGCACCAATTCCAGATTTTCTGTGGTAACTTTTATAACATAACACCACAACGAAACAACGTATTCAATCAAAATAGTTGGGAAAAGGACGACTTGGATCACCGCAACGTTTTGATTGGTTTTAATATCACCAGACTTTGGAATTTCTGATAAAATGGTTGAGGGGTTGAGAAGAGTTTAGTTGGTTTAGCTCGACCCTTTTCAACCACCTCAACCACTTCAACCTTTTTTTCAATGAGCAAAACAAAAAACAACTCCCGCCGCAAATTCCTTTCGATGGCCCTAACGGGCAGCGCTGCACTGGCCTCTGGAAAAGTGGCCGCCCAACAAAATACCGACGATAATGAGAAAATAAAAATGCTTACACCTGACGGCCAATTAGTCGAGGTGGACAAGAGCGTATTTGATCAGATCTCTAACCGCAAACAAGTAAGCAACAAAGACATATTTAATTGGGCAAAAGGCAAAAACGGGATTTGACGAATTTTTCGCAAGGCGATCCCTTTGGGAAAAGATTTGTCAAATCTACCTTCTTATTATTTCACTTATATCAATCATGCAAAATTCCAATAAGCAAGCCGACAACGAACGCCGTGATTTCATCAAACTCACTGTATTGGGTGCAGCTGGCGCTGCATGCGGAAGTGCATTTTGTTCCTGTGGTGGTAATCAAACGGAAACAGGGGAAGGCGAAAAAGTCCAACTCCTTTCACCTGAAGGTGAGATGGTGGAAATTGATAAAAAACATCTCAAACATGTCCATAAAACAGTCGGTGTTTCTACCGAAGAAGCCAGAAAAGGCATCCCCGGGCGCAAGTTTGTCATGGTGGTTGATTTGGCAAAATGCAAGAATGCCCGGAAGTGCATCACTGCTTGCCAAAAAATGCACCACTTGCCAGAAGATAAAGAATGGCTACAGGTCAAATTGATGATGGACAGCCCAGACGCTGCCCCCTATTGGTTTCCAAAAACCTGCTTCCATTGTGACAACCCGCCATGTGTTAAGGTATGTCCAGTTGACGCTACATTCAAGCGGCAGGATGGCCTGGTCTTGATAGATAGCGACCGCTGCATCGGTTGCAAATTTTGCATGGCAGCCTGCCCCTATTCCACTCGTGTCTTCAACTGGGACGAACCTGAACAACCAGAGGAAATTGCAGGCCTGACGTACTCGCCTGAGACAAGTGTACCAAGTAAAATAGGCACTGTGGAAAAATGCGACTTCTGCCCAGATATGGTGCGCATGGGCATGCTTCCCGATTGTGTGACAGCCTGCCCAAATGGCGTTTTTTATTTCGGTGATGAAAACGAAGATGCCGTCAACAACGGTGAAGAAACCGTCCGTTTCAGTCAACTTATTAAAGACCGGGCCGGCTACCGCTATATGGAAGACTTGGGCACCGAGCCACGTGTTTATTACTTGCCGCCTGTTGACCGTATTTTCCCAGTAGAAAGAGGATTGGATGATTTGCCGGATGATATTAGGGATCGATTTAAAGACATCATGTAAATTCTGCTGTTGGCTGTTTGCAGTTGGTTATTAGCAATTAAGTGAAATGGCCAACAGCTAATAGCCAATTGCCAACAGCTATAAAAATGAAAGCTTCAATTTCAGCAAATAATAGACTTAAACAATTTGCACCTCAAATAGAAAAGGTTAGTGGCGGCACTAAATTTTGGATTGGCATATTGATATTGTTGATCTTATTAAGCTTTGTTGGACTCTACCAACAAATCACAAAAGGGCACATCGTTACGGGCATGCGGGACCACGTGGTCTGGGGGCTGTTCATCGCCAACTTTATCTTTTTTATTGGCATTAGTTATGCTGGGGCGATATTGGCGGGCATGCTGTACCTATTTGATATAAAATGGCGTCGGCCAATCGTGCGGATTTCCGTACTATTATCAATTGTCGCCGGTTGCATTGGACCTTTCTTTATACTATTGTGTATTGGGCGTTTCGACCGATTGCATCACTTGTTGATATACGCTAGGTTGCAATCACCCATCACTTGGGATGTGCTCGCTATTTCAACCTATTTGGTGGGCGCAATCATTTTCCTTTACCTAACCGTAATAAGGGACTTTTCCATTTATGGTGATGCAGAATATTTGAACATTCCAAATTGGAAAAGAAACTTGTACAAAAAGTTATCGCTCGGTTACCGTGGTACTGAGAAGCAGAAAAAAGTGCTCAAATCCATGACTCGCTTACTGGCGATTATCATGGTGCCTATGGTCGTGATTATTTCTTCCGTCCTTTCATGGATTTTTGGAATGACCCTGAGGCCAGGGTGGCATAGTTCTATTTTCGGACCCTACTTTGTTATCGCTTCCATACTCACCGGAATAGGCGTTATAATTATGTGCATGTGGGTTTTCAGAAAACGTTACAAACTTCAAGATTATATTACTGACAAGCATTTCAAATACATGGGCTTCATGATGTTGGTGTTGGCCGCTGGGTATGGGTATTTCAGCTTCTCGGAATACCTGACAGGATGGTATGGCTCTGAGAAATGGGACAGTGAAGTTTTGGGAAAATTATTTGACCCACATGAATATGGTTGGTGGTTTTTGCTCGTGAATATATTTGGGATAATTCTACCGATAATTACAGTTGCAATTAAAAAATTTAGAACGCCTGGCAAGATAACATTAGCTGCTACATTAATGGTTTTCGCCATGTGGGTCAGGCGGTATCTGATCGTCGTGCCAACGCTGGAAACTCCCCTGCTCCCGATTCAGGATACCAGAATGGAATACGTCCATTATTCAGCAACTTGGCAAGAATGGATACTCACGATAGGTGGAGTTGCTTCACTTTTATTGTTTTTTATAATTATGTCAAAATTCGTGACCATCGTTCCCGTCTCTGATTACATTGACGAAGAAAAAGCAGCAGTTGAAAATTAATATCGGTTATGTGATAACCTTTTTGTCTTAATCGTATAAAAAAATATACTCATGTTCAAAATAAATAATAAACATTCACATTTCTTGGGAATCCATCATTTAACCTGGTGCCTTGCATTTCTTTTATTCACTGCACCAAATTTTGGAATATATGCTCAGGAAGAGGAAGAAGAGGTAGTCGAAAAAGTTAGGTCAAGAATGAGCCTTTCCACCACTCAGATGCCAGGGGACACCATTGAATTAAGTGCCCTTTTGCGAGCCAAGATTGACAATGTTTATCAAAAAATCGGGGATGCGGAAATTGAATTTTTTGCAGTCGGCACGGAAGATGACATTGCCTTGGGAAAAAGTACTACCAACGCCCTTGGAACAGCCAAAATAAAAATCAGTTCCAAATCTATCGAAAAAGATGAAGAGGGATATATGAATTTCTCCGCTAGCTTTGCTGGTAATGATCAACTAAAAGCAAGCGATGATGATGTGGCTATCCTTAAAGCAAATTTGACCCTAACACCGGTTAAAGAAGACAGCTTATTAATTATTAAAATAAGTGCCATCGCCCCGAGCGCGGACAGCATCGTTCCATTGGCAGAGGCAGATGTTTCTTTGTTTGTCAAAAGGATGATCGGCAGGTTGAAAGTAAGTGAAGAAACCACAGATGAAAATGGGGAAGTGGACATTGAATTCCCCACCGACCTGTCTGGTGACGATAAAGGAAACCTTTATATTACTGCCTTTATTGAAGATTTTGAAGAGTATGGCAATCTCGCTGCCACTTCCGTACAAGCATGGGGAAAGCCTGTATCTTATGCAGTAGAAGACCTGCCAAGAACATTGTGGAGTCCTAATCCGCCCATTTGGATGGTACTTACTTTTTTCATTTTAATGGCTGCCGTGTGGGGACATTATTTCGTTATTATATCCAAACTTCTTAAGATGAGAAAAATGGGCGGATAAAATGATTTTTGTCATTTATGGCCAAATTGTGCCGTCCTATCTTGTGCCAAAATTCAAGATACAACGTCATAAGGACGAAACCACAAAAGATCATAAAACCTTTCACAACTTAAACAATTAAGAAATATGAAAATCAGCATTCTTTCAACCGCAACCGTCCTTTTTGCAGCCATATTGGGACTTGCGTTTATGAGCAGTGATCAGGGTGATCCTTGGCCTGTACCCGCCAAATACGAAAAAATGGAAAACCCGGTAAAATTTGATAAGAAAGTTGCCAATGCCCTATGGACAAAACATTGTAAGTCCTGCCACGGCAAAGAAGGTTTGGGAGATGGGCCAAAGGCTGCCCAACTGGATACCCCTTCTGGTGACTTCACGACCAAAAAATTCCAAAGCCAATCCGATGGCGCCATGTTTTACAAAACGCTTGAAGGCCGTGACGACATGCCAGCCTACAAGAAAAAAATACCAGATGAGGAAGACATCTGGCAATTGGTACATTTGATGAGAACTTTTGAATAACCCGAAAACCTGTACACTATGTCAAACTTCTACACCTTAAAGGCTTTTCGCCTTTAAGGTGTTTTTTTTTAATCCTATTAACACACAAAATAAATTAATTCTATTTATTTAAAAGCTACATTCAAATAAAAACATAATCATCCCAAAACATTATTTTCAGGAATTTATAATTAGGAATGGTGACCAAATAAATGTACATTTATTTGGTCACCATTCCTTAAATTTGAAACTTGATATTTCTCAATCAAATTAATGACAAATCTCACCTTTCCTGCTTTTAAATAGTTCTAATCTTGTTTAATCATAATTCACAACAAAAGACACCAACTATAAACCTCTCCAATGGAAGAATTACAATCCACCAATGATTATCAAATTAAGAATAAAGGATCAACTTCGCTTAAGCCGCCTAATTTTAGTAAAGCAGTTTTATTAATTTCTATAATTATAATTAGTAGTGTTTTATTGCAAAATATTGCAGGTTATTTTGGTTCGAGCATTCGCATTGGATTGGCAGTTGCAGGTTTAATGGGTATTTTTCTATTGGTTTTTTCCAAACATTTTATCCATGTAATTGACAGTCCCTATTTCGCCACTTCAGGATTATTGGGAATTGCGCTGGGAACTGCATTAGGTACTTTTATTACCCAAAGTGCTTCTGAAAATATTTTTACCCAGAGATACGGTGAAACGGGAAGTGAAGTACTGAGGTTTTTACAGATGGATGATGTTTTCCATAGTTGGTGGTATGTAGCTTTATTTGTCCTTTTATCTGCGAGCTTAATTAAAATTGGGTTAAGGAAAAAATTCAATTGGAATAACTTGGGTTTCCACCTCGCCCATTTTGGACCAATTATAATCCTTGCAGGTTTTTGGATAGATTATTTTTATGGATATAGAGGCATCATTAAATTAGAAGAAGGTGAAAGTAAAAATACAGTGCAATTATACAATGGCCTCACCAATTATATTTATGATAGCACTGCCCTTGATTTTGCTGTCCGTTTGGACAATTTTGAATTTGAAAAACACGATCCTGATTACCGGATACAAATATGGAAACGGGATACGAACAGCCACACCATGCAGGTAGCGCATGGTGGCCAAATGGTCAATCAAAAACCACCTACAATAGTCGCTTCCCTGTCGGCAGAGGCCATGAAAATCAGGCACATCTATGGGACGGAAATTTATTTTAGGCTGAAAGAAATATATCCAAATTTCACTTTTAAATATACATACCCCCATATTAATGAAGATATCGAACCAATTGATCCTGGCATCCAAATCGATCTTAAATCACCAATGGGGGATGGCACTTTGCAGTTGCGCGCCAATAAGCCTAACCGAAATAAAGTTTTGGACGAAGAAATTTTTGGCGGCTGGATCGAATTTTATTGGGAAATGCCGAATGAGGTAAAAGCCACACTGGAAAATCCAACAACAAACAATCGGATCATTTTTACTGGAAAAGATAGTACAGCCTATTTTGTTGTAAATGGAAACGTAACTTCCACTCGACTGAAAACCAATGAAGATTTTACAACACCCAACAATGAAAACACTACTTTAAATATTCTACATATTTTTCCCGATGCCTCATTATTAAAAGCTGTACCTTCAACCAAAGATGAAAACATGGTCAATCCAGTTGCAAGGGTTGAAATATGGCATAAAGGGAAAGCTGGACAGGAGGCTTATCTATATCCAGGAAAAAGTGGTAAAATTGGTGGCACATTTAATATTCCCGGTTCAGCGCATTTTCTTGCCTATACTTCTGTAAAGGATATGGAAAGCAAATATTACCAAAGTGATATTTCGTTGGTCAACCAAGATGGGGAAGTTTTTAAGCAACAAAGAATAAAAGTCAATGAACCGCTTTACTGTCGGGGCCACCGCTTTTATCAGACCGACTATGATCCGAATAATCCAAGTTATTCAGGAATTGGCGTTACCCACGAACCAGGGCTTTATTTAATTTATTTTGGATTTTATGTATTGATGGCTGGGGTAGGATTGATGTTTTATGGGAAATATTCCTAAACTAATTTTAAAAAATAGAATACCATGTTGGAAAGTTTTTATTACACGGATTTACTTTTTAAAATAACATCTATTTCATATACAGTTACATTAATTGCTTATTTAATAAGTATAATTAGCAGTAAAAACTCATTTACAAAAATAGCACTGGCATTTTTTGCCATTTCTTTTTTCTCGGTCACCGTTTTAATTATTTCGAGATGGATAGAAGCAGGCAGGCCGCCGTTCAAAAGTTTTTATGAATCCTTGATCTTCGCAGTGTGGACAATTTCCCTGATCAGTGTAATTGCTGAGATGAAATTCAGGGTCAAATTAATTGGCCTGCTTTCAGTATTGAGTATTATTGGTATTTTTTTATTCGCATTGACAAAAAGGGACGTTGAAATAATAGCCTTACCTCCCGCTTTGCAAACTTGGATGTTTATCCCGCATGTCATTTCTTATTTTCTGGCCTATGGTGCGTTGTTTGTGGCTGGTTTGGGAGCAGCATTGCATTTGGTTTATCCGAATGGCATTGCTTCGCACCATGCACTGGGTGAAAGTCAAATTTTAAATTTCAATGATTTCACCTATCAAATTTCCAAATTCGGATTTCTCTTTCTAACGGCCGGTTTATTGCTTGGAGCATGGTGGGGACAGAACGCCTGGTCCAACTACTGGGGTTGGGATCCAAAGGAAAATTGGGCATTTATCACTTGGCTGATCTTCGCTGCCTACCTCCATTTCCGAAACATAAGTGACTGGGATAGCAAGAGGTTGTCATGGGTGGTCATTTTAGGAGTTTTGGCGATTATTTTCACCTACGTTGGCATGGATTATTTGCCTACCGCCAATGAAAGTTTGCACACCTATTCCAGTGATTGATAATTGTGATAAACGTCACCTTGCTAATTGACGATCATCATTAATTACAGCCTCTATTTACGCCACCTTTATGCCATAAATATTACATGCCTGTGACAAACAGGTGCTTTCAATAGAGACAAAAAATTTCAAAACATAAAAACCTTTCGTCATGAAAATCAGACTATTTTTCTTCTCACTTTTCTGTATTATTCTCGCTTTTGGCATGGTATCATGTGAAGGGGATCAAGGGCCAGCTGGAGAGGACGGCATACCAGGTGTAACCGGACCTCAAGGCCCCGAAGGCCCCGAAGGCCCTGAAGGTGCTGGCTACCAAGACTGTATCTCTTGCCACCAATCACAAAATATCGCTGTCAAAATGTTCCAATACGATCATTCGACGCACGCTACTGGAGGTACTTGGGTCAGAGGAACCAATGCCACCTGTGCTGCGTGCCACTCCAGCCAGGGTTTCCTAGAACGCATAGCTGATGGAACAATGGCACCTGCCATGGGCATCGAAGAACCGCTACCTGTAAACTGCTACACTTGTCACCAGATACATGCAACGTTTACTGAAGAAGACTGGGCACTGACCGGAGGTGATGCAGTCACTTTCTGGGCTACCAATGAAACGGTCGATCTGGGCAACAGTAATCAGTGTATCAACTGTCACCAAGCCAGAGTTGAGAGCCCTGCTCTCCCAGCACCAGGTACAGGCGGCACGTTTACAATAACCAACAAGCGCTATGGTCCTCACCATGGAGCCCAGGGTATGATGTTCACAGGCTCTGGTGCCTATCTGGTGGGAGACGGGTATACTAACTCTGCCCACACAAACCTGATCGAAAATGCCTGTGTTAACTGCCATATGGCTACAGCTGATGGTGTGGAAGCTGGAGCCCACACATTTAATGTAAGTAATGAGGATGGGGAAATTAACCAGGCAGGCTGTGTCCAGTGCCACGATAACTCAGCTGAGCTTGAAACGGCGATAGCTGATACTCAAGCGGAAATCCAAGCATTGCTGGATGAACTACAGCAAAAATTATTGGATAGGGGGATCTTAAATCCTAATGATCTGCCTTATGCAAATGCAAGCAGTAGCAATCCTCTGGAATTGACGACTGATGAAGTCGGCGCCCTGTACAATTTCCAATATGTACGGGAAGATCAAAGTTTGGGTATTCACAATTACAAATTCGCCAAGAAACTGTTGGAAAACTCAATCGCTGCTCTGAATTAATTACCAAGGCAATATCCTTCCACAGGTGTTGCCCGTGGTAGCCACAAAACCATTGGAAAAGGTGGATTCATTTAGAAATTGAGCCCACCTTTTTCTTTGAGTTTTCCTGCATCATCATCTTTCACTAAATATTCTTCAACTATGAAAAGGATAGCATCTTTTCCTTTCCTGAATGCTCCTTTTAGGGTTCTATCCCTGTTAATTATCTTTTCACTCACCCTCGCACAAACTGCTTGGAGTCAGGCTGAAACGGATAATAAAAAAGACACACGTCCAGTCAGAAACCTTTTCGAAAGCACTTTGATGATTGATAATCAAACAGCAGTCGTTCCAATTAAAGGGACTTTTCAGTTCGACATTCAACATCGGTTTGGAACTTGGGAAAATGGCTATGATGATTTCTATGGTGTTTTCGCACCTTCCAACATCCGCTTGGGGCTGAACTATGTTCCAATCAATAAATTAATGTTGGGCTTTGGTTTTGCCAAAGACAATAGGCTGTTGGACTTTTCTGGGAAATATGCCCTGCTACAACAGGGAAGGGAAGGTGGCTCGCCCATTGCATTAACCTATTTGGTCAACATGGCCATTGATTCAAGGGAAAATAAAAAGTCTGGTTTTGAGGAAACAACGGATAACTTTTCCTATTTCCATCAAATAATGGTGGCGAGGAAATTGACGGATGCTTTTTCTTTGCAGGCAGCGTTTAACCTATCCTATTTTAATTATGTTCGGCCACATTTGGGTGAAGAAAATGAATATTTAGGACGTAGGGATAATAATGTTTTTTCGACCTCCTTTTTGGGACGTTATAAAATTAGTACAGCAACAGGCTTAATTGTCAATTTTGACATTCCACTATCTGAAAATGACTTCGATGACCTCCAACCCAATATTAGTTTTGGTGTCGAATTTGTTTCCAGTTCGCATGCATTTCAGATATTTATTGGAAATTATAAATGGGTTGTTCCGCAATACAACCATTTTTACAATTTGAATAGTTTTGACGATAACCAGATTTTAATCGGGTTCAATATGACCCGGTTATGGAACTTTTAAAATCTTACCCTTTCTACTATTTATTTTATTTTATAAATAGACTGTATAGGTTAACCCGAATTTTGGCCAAGTCCAGTATTCGGGTTTTTTTATTGCTATTTATTTACAGTATTTAATTCAACCAATTATTGTTCAAAAATCTAAATTAATAAAAGTCACTTTTTAAATTGATAATATTCAGTCAGCCACTTTATACCCTGCAATAATTTTGGGGAACAATTTATCACCATAATAATTCAATAAATATGAAAAAACACATCCTTTTTATTTGCGTCTTTTTTTGGAGTGTTTCTATGCTTTCACAAATTGATTTTCAAATTTCCAATTTCAAAGTTAGTATAACAGGCACCTCCACTTTGCACGACTGGACAGCTAATGTCAATACAGTTACAGGATCTGTGGATTTGGAATTAATTGATGGGGGATTGACCGGATTATCTAATTTAAAAATGAAATTGGATGCTAAATCAATTTCAGGTCTAAAAGAGGGAATGGATAATAACATTTTCAAAGCCCTAAAAACCAATGAACATAGATATATTACATTTAACTTAAACGAAGTATCATCGCTGAGTAATGTTGGGAATAAATCCTACCTCACTGCAAAAGGCGAATTGACAATTGCCGGCGAAACCAAGGTCGTAAACCTTCAGGCGACCGGAACAAATAATTACTCAAACGATTTTATATTTAGGGGGTTAAAAAAACTAAAAATGTCTGATTTTAAAATAGAGCCTCCAGCGTATATGTTTGGCGCCATAAAAACGGACGATGTCATAACCATCATATATGAGGTAACTTTTTCCAATTACGGGTTCAGTTATAGATAATTTTATTTTTTTTCTCTACCACTATTTATTTCAAACACGTTTTCAGGCCAAAAGAGAAGAGTCCTAACTGTTCAGCACCTCCCCGTAGTTGGGAGATAAATTTCCCAACTACGGGGAGGTGCTGAACGGTTACGAATTTCTTATAAATAAACACATATCTTCACGGCTTCCTTTTTCATAAAAACCTAGATAACTTAATGACTTGGATCAAAACCATTCCATACAAAGAAGCCGATCAAAAGTTGCAAAAAATATATGACCGGGTAAAAAGTCCTGGCGGCCAAATTGACAATATCCTGACGGCGCACAGCCTTCGCCCTCATACGCTTGTTGGTCACATGACCTTGTATAAAAATGTATTGCACAATAGTACCAATACTTTACCCAAATGGTACCTTGAAACCATAGGGACATTGGTGAGCCTACTCAATAAATGCGAATATTGTGTACAGCACCACTTCCACGGATTGAAACGACTTTTACAAGACAACGATTTGGCTGAAAAAATCCTCTCTGTACTGCAAAGCGGTTTTTATTCCCAACATTTTGATGGCAAATATTACGCAGGTCTCCGTTACGCCAAAGAACTGACGCTGATGCCCTATGCCATTGATGAAAACAACATGACCCTGCTCCGCAATGCCGGACTGGATGATGGGGAAATATTGGAGATCAATCAAGTGGTAGCTTATTTCAACTATGCCAATCGCACTGTGCTTGGCCTTGGTATTACCACAGAAAATGAGATACTCGGACTTTCACCCAGTGACAATTACGATGAAGAAAATTGGGGGCATACATGAATTGGTTTTCGGTTTGATGTTTGAACCAAAAACCTTAAACCAAATTTATGGTATTATTTTTTATTGTAATTTGAAATTCCTTAACGGTTGCCTTTAAAGAAAGGAATATCTTTGCAACCGAATTTATCAAATTATAAACCCAATTATCAGATTATGAAATACCTGATTTCTGCATTCTTATTCAGTTTCCTTTTTGCTACCTGCCTGAAACCTTCAAAAGACGATCCTAACAACTTGACGGCACCGCCTACACAAACACCTGGTTCAGAGGGCATTACACAGACGGTTACCGTTGTTGACACTTTGACGGGCCGACCTATGTTGGCCGAAAAACCGATTAACGCCCTTAGTGCTGCCATCGGTGAATCGCCCAAAAAGATCATTGACCAAATCCCACCAAAATCCACCCCACCAGATCCTAAAACTCCACAGGAGGAAAGAGTAGTTAGGGTATTGACCACAGATTTGTGGGCGGTTTGGTCTCTTATCAGGATCAATAACAAACCTGCCACCCGGGCCAATCAAGGCACTTGGTTCAAATTCAAAATGGACGGGACTTATGAATATGGGTTTTGGGACGAGCCAATCAGCTCTGGCACTTGGTACTTCGATGGCCAGAAAGGAATGCTCAACCTCGATTCAAAACTGAAGGGAGATGACCGCCAATGGAAACTTCAAATGGGCAACAGTGAAGAAGTAATGGTGTGGGTCGGTACCGAGCGCTTCACCACGACTGATATTTCATTGAAATTGGAGCGCTTTGTCAATGTTCCCAAAACCAGGGCAGAACTTGGAGTAAGGGAATAATTGCTATAGCGTTTCAGCGTTTCTCTTTCCTATACTACTGGACATGAGATTTTAGACAATAGACATTAGAGAAAAACAAACTTTTAAAAATCTGATTTTCATGACGAATACAAGCGTGGTCGTTTCTAAAATCTAACGTCTCTTGTCTCATGTCCAGTAGTTTGTCTCTTTCCTAACAAGCGATAGTAAGCTGTTGGTTATCATACAGTTATTATCGCTTGTTATTTTTTTGTCTTGGTCATTCTCGCCTTCCCGTCCCGTAATTGTTTTCGGTTAAAACAATAAATCTGTTACCTTGGCGGACAAACAAGTTGACCAACAAGATGACAAGCACAAGCAATCCTCAAACACCTCTGAAAAAACCTGAACTTTCCTTTTGGCAAATATGGAACATGAGCTTTGGTTTCCTGGGCATCCAGTTCGGCTTTGCCCTGCAAAATGCCAATGTGAGCCGTATTTTTGAAACCCTTGGTGCCAATATTGATGACATTCCAATTTTATGGGTAGCTGCTCCTGTTACAGGTTTGATCGTCCAGCCGATTATTGGTTACATGAGCGATCGGACATGGAATAATTGGGGACGACGACGCCCTTATTTTTTAGTGGGGGCCGTCTTCGCTACTGCTGCATTATTTATCATGCCCAACTCGCCAGTGCTATGGGTAGCCGCAGGGATGCTTTGGATCATGGACGCTTCCATTAATATTTCAATGGAGCCTTTCCGTGCATTTGTAGGTGATAACCTCCCTGACGAGCAACGGACTACCGGTTTTGCCATGCAAAGTTTTTTCATCGGTGTCGGTGCTGTCGTTGCCTCAATGCTCCCCTGGATGTTGACCAATTGGTTTGCGATCGGCAACCAAGCACCGGAAGGGGTGATTTCAGATTCGGTAAAATGGTCATTTTATATTGGGGGGGGTATTTTTCTATTGGCTATTCTCTGGACTGTATTTAGATCATTTGAATATCCTCCCGAAAAACTGGCCGCTTTTGAAGGAGCTGAAGAGCATTCAGCTGCTGAAGAAATAAGCTTGGAAGAAAGGGACAGGACGGTCAATCAAATGAATAAATTTGGATTGATATTCTTGGGAGTTGGAGCCTTGCTTAATGTCTGGTTTATCAGCCAATCGCTTAAAAAAGACCTGTACATTCTATCCATCGGTTTGGTTTTAACAGGCGTTTTATTCCTCATCGCTTCTTTTTTGAGGAAAAATCAGAATGAAAGTGGGTTCACAACCATCATGTCCGACCTGCTGAACATGCCCAAAACCATGAAGCAGTTGGCGTATGTGCAGTTTTTCTCCTGGTTCGCACTTTTTTCTATGTGGATTTATACTACCGCCGCTGTTACCAGTCACATATATGGATCGTCGGACACGACCTCTGCCACTTATAATGAAGGAGCAGATTGGGTGGGGGTCTGCTTTGCAGTTTATAATGGTATCGCTGCGTTGGCTGCTTTCCTCCTTCCCATCATGGCAAGGAAAACCAGTCGTAAAACAACCCATGCAATCTGTTTGGTGATGGGGGCAATTGGACTCGCATCTATCTTTTTTGTAAAAAATCCAAGCCTATTACTGGCTTCTATGATTGGTATCGGTTTTGCCTGGACGAGCATCTTGTCCATGCCTTATGCCATCCTCACCGGTTCTTTGCCTGCCAATAAAATGGGCTACTACATGGGTGTATTCAATTTCTTTATCGTCATCCCGCAAATACTTGCTTCGGCGGTACTGGGTTTTATCATTTCCCGCTTTTTTGAAAACGATGCTATCAATGCCATGTTGATCGGTGGAGTCTCGTTTGTAATAGCAGCAGGTTTAACGATGTTCGTAGATGATGAAAAGGGGTGAGGCTTATTTAATTAACGACTACTTTTCGCACCAGCGTTTGTCCGTCCAATTTGATTTTCAAAAAATATAGCCCTTGTGCAAACCCTTGCATGTCAATAGTTTGCAGTTCTTCTTTAGGTGATTTATCAAAATACAACAATTGCCATGCGGTGTTGTAAATAGCTACTTCTTGGATGGTCGTTTCTTCGACGGCGATGGTCAGTTTACCATCGGTTGGATTAGGATAAATACCGGAGACGAATTCTCCTTCTTTTTCTTCTTCGGGTTCTTCCTTTGCATAACTTTGGCAATAGACATCGTCTACACCGATTTCGCCGAAATAGGCATATTCCATATTCTTTAAATCATCATCAATCATTTTGTCAATAATAGAGATATTGTTGTAGTCTGGGTCGCTATGGCAGGTGAATGCAATGGACAGCCGCAAGGTTTTACCAGCCCCTATTTTTGCTCCTTCGTTGAAAGGCCAGATGTTTGACCAGGTCGTTGATCCGACTGCCCCATATAAATATATAGAGGGGCGCTCGTGTCCATCATAGACCACTCTCCAGGGGTATTGGGGTTTCCGGGATATGCAAAATCAGTATAATCTGTACTTAATGGATTGTATCCATTACCGCCAAAAGTAAGAGGTGTGCCATCCCTCCAAGTACCCGTTAAATAATTATAAAATTCGACAGGTGATTCTGGGAGATTCATAGACAATGGCGGGTCATCAAAATTGAAGCCAGCAAAAGAGATGAACTTATCCATCCTTCCTCTAGGCCCACCCATAAACTTCACGGACATTACGGGAGGCAAATCACCATATCCCATTTCGTCGCAAAAGCCATTCGAATCGTTAGGTGTCACATTATATCCATAAAAAGTATCAAAATCTGGGAGACTCCCAATGTATTCATTATGGGGACATCCGATTTCAAACTTCGCTGAAATCCCTGCATAAAAACCATAAATATCCTCCATCCCCCGGTTAATCAATTTATAATCAACAAAAACAGTATTTTCAATTTCAGGTTGGCTATCGCAATTTCTCGTCCAAGCAGTCTGTTGCACTTCAAATCCCAATGGGTAGCCCTTGGAAAATTCATGCATGGTGTTATCATGAAAAACAGTCCATGTTATTTCGTCCGGAAAAAAATTTGGATGGACATCACCAATCTCCTGCATAGGGAAATCGCCTTTCATCGGGTCGTAAACGCCATCAACATTATAGTCGAAAAAAGGTGCCCACCCATGGTCAGTTGTGGGCAATCCCTCTAAATAAAAATGCGGGTTGCCATTTCCAGGCCATTGGAATATGCTTGGATGTTCGCCTTGAATCATTTTATCATCTTTCCAATCCTCAAAAAAAGCAGCGATCTCTTCCCCGGTCACAACCCATATTTTATTAAATACTTGGCAAGGAAAATTTGCATAGGGCAACCCGGTTGCCGGGTCGAGGGGACCAGGGGCAAAATCCGATTGAAAGCCGCTGCCATAATAGGACCCGGCAGCTACTTTTAATTCGTCGCCCAAGTCAAAACCACCCAACCATAAGGAGGCATTAGCTATAGTTGAAGGGCCATTTCCGGTCTCAGCGTATGGAAATTTAAAACCACCATTCCCTTCCACATCATTAAACAATGTTCCATCATTATAAATATAAGCCCCAATCCGATTGGATTTAATGATATGCCGTTGAGGTTCTTCACAATTATTTTGAGAAAATATATTTGTGAAAACCAGCAATAAATTGAAAATAAAAATGGCCTTTTTCATACTATATTTTATTTATTGTTTTATGCAATAATTATTTGATAAAAAATAATCAAAGTGCTTCAATTTTATCTCACAAGTGAGCAAGAAACAAAGGACACAACTTAGGAGATTATTTGGAATAACCTCCTAAGTACATTGCATACAACATGTGTAATTTATTTTTCATTGTTACTAATTTATTTAGAGACAATAATTTTTTTAAAATAAATCTCATCCCCCGACAAAGCTTTTAACCAGTATATCCCATTTGAAAACTGGGCAATATCTATCGTACTGGAAGAATGGTTTATTTTTCCCGAAAAAATTATTTTACCAAATGCATCATAAATTACAGCTTCGTCCAATTCACCCCCTTTTAATTCTAAATTTATTAATTGTTTGGTCGGATTGGGAAAAACAGATAATGGGTTTTTAATTTTTTCATCAACAGAATTAATCGGCAGACCACTAAAAGTTATTTCTTGTGAAGTGCCGCCAATATCAATAATAGAACCGTCGCTTTTTATTGCTTTAATATTTTTAAAACGAATAGTGGTTTGATTGGATGGTAAAAAAATATTGGGATCATCCGTTACTTTAATAAATTGATTAAACAATTTCCCTTCTTTAATAGTACTGTCTTTTTGAGCCATACAAATAGCGTGATCCACGATACCATCATTTCCCGAAATATTTAATTCACTATTAAAAGTCATTTCGTCGTCGGTAAAAAAATAACTTTCCGATTCACCTGGTGTTATTTTTTCAAAATAGCGCTCATCAAATTCCAACTGAAAGGCAAGACCAAAAAGATCAGGAACATTTGTTATAAAAACCCCAGTAACTATTGTCTCACCTGGTTCTACATTTTCAAAAGAAGTATTGGTAACTGTCTCTTCGATATACAATTCAGGCCCATCGTTATAAACATCATCTATAAAAGTAAAGTCAGGCGTTTTTAGGTTGTAGTTGGCTACCGTAATTTCAAAATCTTTCTGATCGGTCGTGCCAGAGCCATCACAATCCGTGTGCTTTAAATTTACCCCATTGGTTGAACTTCCATTCCATGGAGTTCCATCATGCGGCGCCCAATTAAAAGAATTAGGACGAACAGGTCCAGATTCGCTGATGGCTAACCCTATATCGAGCAGGTCACAGTGATTGGCAATATTATCTCTGTTGGCATCGCCCGGCCAAACGCAATCATCAAAGCAAAAGGGTTGTTCACAATTATCTATAAAATGATTATTGTATCGCTCTATTATTTCGCCAACCTGTTCATACATTAAGGTCACATTTTCCAAATTCGAAAGGTTAGGGCTGCTGTGGTGAGAAATGGCCATTTCAACGACATCAAATTCTCCAGGGCCAAGATCATTGAGTTTTATACTGTACACAAATCTGGAGTCCAGCAAAGTATCAGGAAAAACATTTAGATAAGACCAGCCATCAGGGTCATTGGGGTCATCTGGAAAAATTAAATTAGTTGGAGGGTTGTCAGGGTTGCAGCCATTTTCACCAAAAGTCAATGGTCCATTTCCTGTATTACCTGTTAATATTTGATAGTAATCAAGGGCATCTTGAGGAGCGCCAGAGCACAAATTACCCGCCACTGATACCTGCACAGAATACGCAAGGTCTTTGTTTAAAATGGTACTTGCTATCACAGGAGGGTTTTCTTCATCTGTACTGAGATCCGGGCATCCTTGCGTACTGTCGTCATTTGTAAGGTTATAGGCAAATACTGTATTTAATTCTTTGTTGCTACCAAAACCATCATTGTTGTGACACCTTATGTCAATGTCATTGAAAAAACCTGCATATAAATCATTAATATCTTCAAATGCCCGGTTAATAAATTTATAAGAAAAGAATAAAGTACGGTTTAATACTGGGTTCGCTTCACATGAATAAGCCCAAACGGTTTGGTGGGTTTCCATCCTAATGGGAACCCCATTTGTCTCTCCATGTAAAGCCCCTGCCCCCTCGTCATTAAAGGCACACCAAAGTATTTGCTCTGGAATCCGTTCCACTTTGTCCGGTAAGGGATAATCGCCCTTAATAGGGTCGTAAATTCCGTCTTCATCCCGATCGAAAAAAGGAGCAAACCCTTGAGGGGAATCTGGCAATGCGAATCCATTGACTAATAAAAAATAAGGGTTGCCAGTACCCGGCCAGCCAAAAATGTCAGGCTGCAAATTTGATATAGTTCCATCTTCTTCGAAATCTGCGACGTGAGCTTCAATCTGATGTCGCCTCACCGTCCACTGCCGATTCCAATTAGCACAGATAAAATTTTCCGTGAAACCATTAATCAACGGACCCGGCCAAAAATCCCTCTGGCCAGAAGATATTCCATAGGTATTGGCGGCTACTTTCAAATTGCCTCCTGGGTCTAAACCACCAAGCCAAAGCGTTTGATGGAAACCTAAATCTCTGAAAAACAACCCTTCCTGTCCATAGGACACCTCAAAATTGTCGAAATTCCTATCATTAAAATTAATACCCACATTGCCAATTATTGTACGAATTTCATTTGCATGAATAAATTCGAACACAGGCTCATTGGAGCATGGTAGCTGAGATAAAGCAATTTGGGAGAAAAGGGATGCAATAAGGAAAAATAAAGTTTTAGCATTCATATCATCTATTTTTGAGAGAATCAATAATTGTAAAAATGCGCATGATACATCTGTTATTCACACCAATATTTCTCATAAGTCAGTTTTCTAAATGTGGAGAAATCACCCCGATTCTTTCATTCCGACCTTTCTATCTTTGCCTCCACCACTTTCGAACATTTACCGTCAATCATTTCAATGAACAACTACAAATACGACCTTCGTGGCGTCTCCGCCAAAAAAGAAGATGTGCATGCTGCCATCAAGCATTTGGATAAAGGGCTGTACCCTTTGGCTTTTTGTAAAATTTTGCCCGATGTGACAGGCGGAAGCAACGATCATTGCAACATCATGCATACTGATACAGCGGGTACTAAGACCAGTCTTGCCTATCTTTATTGGAAAGAAACGGGCGACCTCAGCGTCTGGAAGGGCATTGTTCAAGATGCACTCGTCATGAACCTTGACGACATGGCGTGTGTGGGCTGTACAGATGGCATAGTGGTGTCCTCAACTATTGGTCGTAACAAGAACCTTATCACAGGCGATGTGATTGCGACAATCATTCAAGCTGCCGTTGATTTTAAGGAAAACATGGCAGCACATGGCATTGGCCTTTTCCTTGCCGGGGGGGAAACAGCGGACGTAGGCGACATCGTAAGAACGATAGATGTTGGGTATACCACTTTTGCACGCATGAAGCGCAGCAATTTGATCGTCAATGATATACAGGCAGGAGATGTAATTGTTGGTTTAGCGTCATTTGGGCAGGCAACTTACGAATCAGAGTATAACGGCGGTATGGGCAGCAACGGCCTGACAAGTGCCCGCCATGATGTTTTTTCAAAAATATATGCTGAAAAATATCCTGATAGTTTTGATTCCAATACCCCTCTTGAAGTGATTTATACTGGCAGGAAAAAGTTGACGGAGGAAATAGAAATTGGAGGAAATACAATCCCCGTCGGTAAATTGGTACTGTCCCCCACCCGCACCTATTTGCCAGTGTTAAAAAAGGTCTTGGAAGAATTTACAGGAGAAAGCCGCAAGAAAATCCACGGCCTCATTCATTGCACCGGCGGAGGGCAGACCAAGGTGCAGCATTTCATAAAAAACAAAAGAATAGTAAAAAACGCCTTGATGGATTTACCACCACTTTTCGAGTTGATCCAAAATGAATCAGGTACGGGCTGGAAGGAAATGTACCAAGTGTTCAACATGGGTCACCGACTTGAATTTTATCTAAAAGAAAACAATGCACAGTCCATTATTGACATTGCAAGGAGTTTTGATATAGACGCGCAAATAGTTGGTTATGTGGAAGCTGCAAATGGGGAACACGTGCGGATAGAAAGTGACAACGGGATATTTGAATATTGACCGACCCTGTCTGTTTCTTAGTTTTTTGCATTAAACTTGCAACATTAAAATCCCCGATCTATTATTAGGACATTTTTTACAAATCAATTTAATGCCATGCGTACTTGCATTTCCCTTGTTATTTTATGCCTTTCCTTGCCTTATTTGGCCATTTCTCAATATCAAGATCTGTTAAAAAACAGTGATATTACTTGGATTGCTGAATTTGAAATGGATCTAAGTTTTAACCTTGAGCAAAGTGGGGAAAATACCAATAAAGTTACCCCTAAAAAAAGCCTGCAAACCAAAGGAGTGGCAGGTGATAGCAGGGATCTTATCGCTGAATTTATGTATGACCATATCACCAATGGTGAAGTGCTTGCTTATGAAACATCCTCCCTCCTCATGCCCTTTGGTTTTGACCAAATTTTGGACAAAGTCTCTTCTTATGATACCATAACTAACGTCGATCCAGCAACATCTGAAGAGAAAGAGCAAATAGTTAAAAATGAATTTGACCATTCATCCCTTAAAACCTGCCGCACCAAGCAAGCGCTTTATTTCAACGGTAAAACAAATAGTCTTGGCACCTATTTAATTGCCATCGCCCCTTTAATGGAAATATCCCGCCCCGATGAAAGCCCTATGCAAAAAGAACCTTTAGGGTGGATCAAAATGGATGATCTGCCCAATAATGTTTATTCTGAGAATTTATCGGCCGTAACCTGGGCAGCAACCATTGAAACAAATGCTACCCCTTTGGATTTTAGCAAATTAAAAGTGGTAAAAGGAGGGCTTGATTTTCGAAAGTTTCTTTATGATAATGCGATTAATGGGTCTCATCAAGTAGAAGATGGGCGGTCAGGTTATGGTAGTTCCCATTTTATTACCAAACAAGAAATTGAAAAAGTTTACACCAATAGAATTGATTCGGTCATTACTTTCGACCCTGCTACTTATACCGACAATGTGGAAATTGTAATGAGTAATTTCAAACCAACACAGATCAACAATTGCTACTTAGTGCAAGATTGGTTTTACATTCCTGAGAAAAAATTGCTTACCAATCGCCTTAAAGCCATAACTCCTATCATCCCCGTAATAGATTATAAAGGCCAAATAAGGTATTACCAGCCGTTATATTATATAAGGTATTGAGGACGGTCGCCAGTTGCCAGTTGCCAGTTGCCAGTTGAGCAACCCGCAACCGTCAATACCCTTCTCACTCACACTTCAATACATATTAAATTTTTTATTAATTCTGGCACAGAATTAGATATATGGTGGAAAATGATAATTTGAATTCCACAAGAACACCACGCACATAACATACTATTAGAAAGCGACCTGCCTTACAAACACCCTGTTCCAAACACAAATTTTTACTGGCATCAAACCTATTGTGCTGCTTGGCACACCGGTTTTCTGTTGTCTGAATTTAAATAAACTATACAACAATAGGCACGTCCAGTTTTCCATCTACCGATTGCTGTGAAATGCCTTCCGAAAAAGGACATTCCCATGAAATGTACTGTTCGTCATTATTTCACCCTTTTCGCCTTGTTACTAACAAATTCGTTAGTAGCCCAATCTGTTTTTCAGGTTGATTCCATCCACTATTATACCTTTGATTGCAATGCAGACATGGAAATTTGTTTGCCAGTCCCAGCAACTGAAATGGCAGGCTATTCCATTTTTATGGACGGCAACCCTTATACTTCCATTATTGGTGGTTGTGATTTCGATACAACGATCAACTACTCGTACAATTCCCTTTTCGGTCTGGGCAATATGGGGCCTTACAAGTTGGATTCATGGTCGGTGAATGGGTCTGTGTTTAGCGGCAATTTCAACGACATCGACGACTTGGTAACCAAATTGAACAATTGGGACCCTCAGGGAAATTGGACACATAACTTAACTGGCTTGAGCATTGAGGGAGGGGCACCAGGTAATTCCTACAGTAATATGGAAATCACCGTCCTTACCAACGGGACGCCTTCAACACTTGGGTTAAATTTTGGCCTCCTACCCATGGGTGCAAAAATGTCGTTTGGGGAAGGGCTGCACACTTTGACAGTTCACGACAATATGAACAATATGTCCGATACGTTGAGGGTCATGATTGAGTGCCTTTCTGCATTGCCTCCAAATTATTACTCTGATACCATTCAAGCGGATGGTTTGCCGTATGTGTATTGCGTCAACCAGAATTCACTTGTTGGAGGAATTGCTTCCATTGAAAATATTTGCCCTGATAGTAGCGGCACATTTGTTTCATTTTACTTAGACACCATAGATCATTGCGTAAAATATGAAGGCATTGCTTGTAATGGTACTGAAACAGCATGCATCGTGATTTGCGATGATGTGGGCATGTGCGATACCACTTACTTAACCATCACAGTGGGAGATGACGTCTGCTCAGCCGTTTCACAAAAATGGACAGACTCTTTGCTCATCAATTTTACAGAGGCTATTTGTCTGGACACGACATCACTTCCGGGCACTATTATTTCCGTGGAAAATATTTGCCCTGACGAAAGCGGGGAGAGTGTTGTATTCGAATATGACGAAAATACGCATTGTGTGACATTCACAGGCATTACTCCAGGCCTCGATCAAGGGTGTTTTTTGATGATGGATGAGTTGGGAAACGTTGATACAGCCTATGTTTGTATCAATGTTTTATTGCCAGAGGTTGGTACAATTATTGACACCATCCTGATCGGTACGAATGAGACCTATTGCATTGACACTACTGAATTGGCAGGCAATATTTTAAATATAGAAAATTTCTGTCCTGCTTTATCAGGCGACGAAGTGGATTTTGTGTTAGATGATGTAACTTTATGCGTCGAAGCTATGGGCTTCGATATTGGAACCGACACAGCCTGCATCGTCATATGTGATGACTATGGGGTTTGTGACACCACATATCTCTACATCACCGTTGTACCGGACGTGAGCAATCCCTGTTTCAATGCCCCTCCCCCCATTGCCGTTGATGATGCGGCCACCGCACCTTTGAACACCCTCGTTAATATTGACATATTGGCCAATGATACGCTCGGCATCTGTTTGGACATTATCCTCACTGTACTCGACCAAAGTTCTGGTGGAGACGGCCCTTATAACGGACTGACAGTGCTGAACCCAGATCAAACGGTTGATTATCTGCCTGATACGGATTTCTGTGGATTGGACTCTTTTGAGTACGTTCTCTGCAATCCAAGTGGCTGCGATACGGCTACAGTCACGATTGAAGTCCTTTGCCAGAGTCTGGATACGATCATAATCTACAATGGTTTTTCTCCAAACGATGATGGTGTAAATGAAACTTTTACCATCCTCAATATCGAGAAATTTCCTAAAAGTGACTTGAGCGTTTTCAACCGATGGGGCAATTTGGTATTTCAGACCCTTGGTTACAAAAATGACTGGATTGGCGATTACCAGGGGCGCCCTCTTCCTGATGGATCCTATTTCTATTATTTGAAATTGGATGGAAGGCGAGAGTTCAAAGGCTATTTACAGATCAATAAATAAATTGGCTGTTAGCTATTGGCAGTTGGCAGTTGGCTTCATAAAAGGCCAATAGCTAAATGCTAAATGCCAACAGCCAAAACAAATAACCACCCTCCATAACCAGGCTTTTGTTAAAAAATCTATCAATGATGAAAAGAACCTTGACTTTCCTCATGTTCCTTATTTTGGCAGGACAAGTGGCGTTTGCGCAGCAAGAACCCATGTTCACAAAATACATGTTCAACAGTTTGATATTCAACCCCGCTTATGCAGGTTCGAAAGAGCACATGTCTATGAACTTGCTCCACCGTTCGCAATGGTGGGAGATAGATGGTGCCCCTACTACGCAAACCCTCACGGCCCATACTCCACTCAGGAATGAACGGGTTGCAGTTGGGTTCAGCATGATAAATGATGCCATCGGGCCAACCAATACTTTGGGAGCAAATCTTATATATGCCTATCGCATCCCGCTTGGCAATGCCGTAAAACTCAGTATCGGCTTGCAAGGGGGGATAGAAAATACCAGAGCCGATTGGGGCGAGCTGTTATTGGAAAATACTGTTGATGAAGCTTATGCAAACAATCTCAGTTCATTTAGGCCAAATTTTGGTGCTGGTTTATACCTCTATAGTAAGAATTTTTATTTCGGTGCTGCCTCTCCTCATTTGATCGAATATGATCTTAGGCCAGAGGCAACTACACAAATATACGCTCGCCAGATTCGCCACTATTATTTCATGACAGGTGCAGCGATTCCGATCAATGGTGATGCTCTTATTTTCAGACCTTCTATTTTATGGAAGAATGTTGGGTTGGATAAAAGATTTGCAAAAATCCAAGCCTTCGAAGACATAGGCGCTCCCAACGAAGTTGATTTTGATATTTCCTTTCTCTTTCACGAGTCCCTATGGCTTGGTGCTTCCTTCCGTACTTCATGGGCAAAATTGGAATCAGGCCGTAGTTCACATGACTCTGCCGACATCTGGGCTTCCCTTTTACTAAAAAACGGGTTCAGAATCGGCGCAGCTTATGACTATCCCGTAACTGAGCTATCAAATGTTACCAGTGGTGCATTCGAGATCATGCTCGGGTATGAGTTCAGCTTCGATGAAAGAAAAGTTGTTACTCCAAGATATTTTTAATGAATGTATGGGAGAATGATTGAATGAGTGAATATCATTCAATCATTCTCCCATCCACTCATTCTCTCATTCATTAATCCTCACCCGGAAAAAATTAACCATAATAGATATGCGTACTTTAACAGCCCTCGTTTTTTTGAGCCTATTCTCTATCGGCGCTATTGCCCAATCCGGAAAGCTCAAACAAGCCCAGCAAAAGATGGACAACCTGGAATACATGGATGCCATCGAACTCTACAATCAAATATTGGAAAACGGCGATGTAGCAGAAGCAAAGATCAACTTGGCCGAAGCCTACCGCAAAGTCAACGACACACCTAATTCTGAGTTCTGGTATGGGCAGGTCGTTCGTTTACCTGAGTCGGAACCAATCCATAAACTATATTACGGGATGATGCTCCAGCGCAATGGCAAATGCGACATTGCAAGAGAGTGGTACCAGCAATTTGTAGATAGTGCACCGGAAGACCAACGCGGCCAATTGTTGTTGCGTGCCTGTGATTATGAGGATGAACTCATGACCAAATCTGCCGGAATCTACGAGGTAAAAGAGGTTGATTTCAACTCTGGCACCGATGATTTCAGCCCGCAGTTTTACAAAGGTGGTCTGGTATTCTCATCTGAAAGGGACACCAACCCTATCATTAAACGCACCCACGCCTGGACCAATAATAACTTCCTTGAACTCTATTATGTGGACATGCGGGAAACCGGAACAGAAGAAGGTTGTGGCAACTACGTCTTTGGACGCCCTGAAAAATTTTCCAATGAAATAAACACCAAGTTCCATGATGCCGCAGTCGCATTTTCAAGGAACGGTGAAGAAATATTTTTTACCCGAAACAACTTTCTCGATGGGAAAAAAGACTACGACGATGACGGCATCATGCGTTTGAAAGTACTCTACGCCCGTAGCGAAGGGGAAGGCAGTTGGGGAGAGCTGCAAAGCCTGCCTTTCAATAGCAATGAATATTCCGTTGCCCACCCTACCCTTTCTGCCGAAGGTGATAAACTATATTTTACTTCTGACATGCCTGGTGGGTTTGGTGGTATGGATTTATATGTTTCCGAAAAAGAAAGTGGGCGCTGGGGACCTCCTACCAACCTTGGCCCAGAAATAAATACGGAAGGCCATGAATTATTTCCCCACGTAGATGTTGAAGGCAAATTATACTTCTCTTCAGATGGGCATATTGGTTTAGGTGGCCTTGATATTTACTACACCAGTCAAGATGAAGGTGGCACTTGGAAAACCCCTGAAAATATGGGTTATCCCATCAATACCCTTTCAGATGATTTTGGGGTGATATTCAATGTGGATGGAACTTGTGGCTTCTTTTCTTCGGATCGGGATGGTGGTCTTGGAGGAGATGATGTTTACAGTTTTAAGAAAACAGCCATCCCAGTTGAGGTGCTGGTTTATGATGAAAAAACCGACCTGCCGATTGAAGGTGCTTTGGTCGTGATTACCTGTGATGGTGATTCTGTTTTGACGGACATAGAAGGCAAGGTGACTTTTGACATGAAACTCAATGATTGCTGCAACTTGAAAGCCAGCATGGAAAATTACAATCCTAATGAATCAGAGGCTTGCACCAAAGATTTGACCTTAGCTGATAAATTAGAAGTAAAAATCCCTCTTGGACGCACGGCTGAATTTGAAATAGAAGGTATCGTCTTCGATGGCTTGAACAAGCTGCCTATGGAAGGCGCTACCGTTACCATAGAAAACGACTGTGGAATGCCATTGGCTGAGCCATTTATCACTTCTTCTACTGGTCGCTATTATTTTAAATTGGATAAAGACTGCTGCTATAAAGTGAAAGCTACTCAAGAAGGGTATTTTGCTGGAATAGCTGAGGATGTTTGTACAAGAGGGTTGGAAGAATCAGAGACGTTGGTTGAGAATTTGTTCTTGATGCCGACTTCTGTTACCGCAGAAACTACCTTACCACCAATTGGTACAAATCCTGACGGCAAAACCGAAACAGAACATACTTATTTAGATCCATCAACAAGGCTATGGATGGATAAAGACACACGATTACCTGCCGATGGAGAATACCCAGATGGAATTACTTATACAAAAGGAGCGAGAGATGACGGCTTTACTATAGGTGGCGATCCACTTACAGAAATCACCTATGATGAAAATGGTGAAATAATAAAAACTGATGAAGTTGTAATAAATACAGAAAAAACTCCTGGCGATGGAGAGATTGAAATGCCAAAAGGAGATAGGCCAATAGCCTTTTTACTCCATATATATTACGACTTCGATCAGGCATACATAAGAAATGAAGCCATTCCAGAACTTGAGAAGTTGCTTAAACTGATGCAAGAGAACACACAATACATCATTGAAATCGGCTCTCACACAGATGCCCGTGGCAGCTACCATTACAACAACCGTCTATCACAACGCCGTGCAGACTCGGTGGTTAAATGGTTAGTAACAAGAGGTGTAGAACGCGATCGACTGGTAGCGAGGGGCTATGGTGAAAAAGTCAATGTAAATGATTGTGTCAATAATGTCCCATGTTCGGAAGGCCAGCACCAAATGAACCGCCGCACGGAGTTCAAAGTGATTGGCTGCCGGGACTGTGATAAATCGAACGAAGTCATTTCAACAGCCAACCCGAATCCGAAAGTTGATAGATGCGATAGCTGTCCTTTCTAAGGAGGATTTCTCTTGAAAACAAAAAAGCCTTATGGTTTCTACCATAGGGCTTTTTTGTTTTTATAAAAAACGCATTTCTTTGCCCATTGAACCCAGTCCCATTTTGTCATCCAAAAAGATGAAAAGGAAGGACTTGCTAATTTGTCTCATTTGAAAAAAATAATCATTGCTATTGATGGCCATTCCTCCTGTGGAAAAAGTACCCTCGCCAAAGCATTGGGCAAAGCAATCGGCTATACCTATATCAGTTCGGGCGACATGTATCGGGCTGTGACACTTTATTTTATCGAAAACCTAATAGATATAAATGATTTGGAAGCAGTGAAAATGGCATTGAAAAAAATCAAACTCCATTTTGAGTTGAATGAAGAGGGCAACTGCATTTTCCTCAATGGCCGCAATGTCCATCGGGAAATACGTACCATGAAAGTAAACGACTTGGTCAGCCCAGTATCAACCATTTCAGAGGTGAGGCGGGAAATGGTCAAACAACAGCAGGCAATGGGTTTGGAAAAAGGTATCGTGATGGATGGGCGGGACATTGGCACCGTCGTTTTCCCAAATGCCGAACTGAAAATTTTTCTCACCGCTGAAGTGAAAGAACGTGCCCGCCGACGCTATGTGGAACTGATCCAAAAAGGAATGGATGTTGATTTTGAAGAGGTGAAGAAAAACCTATTGGAAAGAGACCGAATTGATTCTTCAAGGGCTGACAGTCCACTAATGCAAGCAGAAGATGCCATCGTGGTTGACAATACTCATCTCGACCATCAGCAACAACTGAACTTGGTGTTAAAAATGGTAGAAGACACGGTGGAAGGTAAACAGTTAATGTTAGATGGCAAAGTGGTTCACAAATGACCTATATGGGCTTGACGAGTTCCATTTTTTCTATCTTCAAAAAACTTTTGCAAAGCAAATACAGATGATTCGAAAGCGATTTCTCCCCACGGTATTTCTTTTTCAGTGAATAAACGGACTTCGGTGCTTTCCTCCCCTACACCATATTTGCCATCTACCAATTCACCTAAATATTGTACATAAACATGGGCAAAACGGGTAAAAGTAAAGACAGTGTGAATGCCCCATATCTTTACTTTCGCTTCTGCTTCTTCCCATAACTCCCTTGCTGCCCCTTCCTCTGCCGACTCTCCTATTTCCATGAACCCTGCAGGAACATTCCAGTACCCCTTGCGAGGTTCAATGGCCCGACGACAGAGCAGTACTTTGTCTTCCCAAATAGGTAAGCAACCAGTGATGATCTTGGGATTTCGGTAGTGGACCGTTTGGCAATTGCTGCATACCTTCCGCAGGCGGTTGTCGCCGAGTGGAATTGTCTTGTTCAATTGATCTGATCCACAATTGCTGCAAAATTTCATAAAACGAAATTAGGGAAATTAGGCGTTGAGGTGTTGGGATATTTATTGTTTCTGTTCATTAAGCCTAATTAGGTCTTCCGGCACATCTATTCCAACAGTTTCAAGGTCTGTTGTTTGGATTCCAATGGAAAACCCATTTTCCAACCATCGCAATTGCTCCAAAGATTCAGCTTTTTCCAATGGGCTGGTTGGGAGCTTCGCTATTTTCAAAAGCACCTCTTTTTGAAAACCGTAGATTCCGATGTGTTTGTAAAAACCTGTTGAAGTTGCCCACTGCAATGGTTCAATATTTTTTACAAAAGGAATTGCTGAACGACTAAAATATAGTGACTTACCTTTTTTATCAAAAACCACTTTGACCGTATTGGGGTCAACAATTTTTTCAGTACTCTCTATTTTTTTCGCAAGTGTTGCTATTTCGAATGAATTATTTTTTCGCAAAAAAGAAACGACCTTATCTATTTGTCCAGGTTGGATAAATGGCTCATCGCCTTGAATGTTCACGACCCATTTTACCAATGAAAATTCATCTCTATCGGCTACTTCTGCACAGCGGTCGGTACCAGATTTGTGGAAATCAGAAGTCATGACCACTCTTCCACCGAAACCTTTGACATGGCTGAAAATGCGCTCATCGTCTGTAGCAACGACCACTGTATCCAACTGGCTTTTTACTACCTGTTCGTAAACCCTTTGTACCATGGATTTCCCTTGAATATCCACTAAGGGGTTTGCCTGGAAAACGGGTCGATGCGTAACGGGCTGGAATTATTCCTAACGATTGTATATTTTTGGCCATGTGGAAATTAATGAAAATCTGAAACTGGGTATTTGAACTTTTACTTTTCCGAATTGAAAAAGTAAATACTCCAAAATGTTTTAATCCAATTTGCCAATCTTTATCCGATGAGAAGACTTTTATTTTCCCTTATTTTCTTTACTTCCTTTCTAACGATAGTCAATTGTACGGGTGACAGCATCCACTACCTCACGCCGAAAGATACCGTTTTCCTCCAGATAGACGATTTTGGGAATAAGATATTCGTGCATAAAATGGAAAAAGGGCAGACCCTTTATTCGCTCGCCCAATTTTATGGCCTGAAAATTTATAACCTCGTTGCTTTCAATTCCCAAATCGAACCTGAGAACGGATACAACCCCGGTACTCCCATCAATATTCCAATTCCAGATTCAAGCATCTTAAAGGTTTGCGAATATGGCTATCCAAAGGCGGGTTATGTGCCTGTCCTTTACGTCGTCAAACATGGCGACAATTTCTACCGAATAGCAAAGCATTATTTCAACATCCCGCTTGATACGCTGCAAAAATGGAACGGACTTGAAAAGACCATGATGTTCACTGGCATGAAACTTCATGTAGGCTACATGAGCCTCGATGGTATCCCTGATTCACTTCAAGCTGCTAATGCCAGTCCAATAGGTTCCCTCATGCAGGCTTTGCAAAGAGAATTTGAACACAAGTCTGTCCTTGAAAATACTACTTTCCAAAACGGGGCGGCCTATTGGCAGCGGGAAAAGAAAGGCTCTAAAGATTATTATTGCCTGCATCGCACTGCCAAAGTAGGTTCAGTTGTAAGGATCAAAAACCCAATGAGGCAAAAGACTATTTATGCTAAGGTAATTGCCCCCATTCCTGATCGAGCATATGGAAAAGATATCATCATCATCCTCTCCCCTACTATCGCCAAACTATTAGGTGCTCGTGACCCTAAGTTTTATGTGGAGTTGCAATTTTTTGATTAACCTGACCAGCTCATTCTGCCCACAGTCGAGGTGTTCAAGTTACTTGCTCCAACAACCAATCCTTGTCTCCCACCCCTTTTGTCTCTACTATCTCCTTTCGAAGTGCATCTTTTTCTTCTTTGTCAAAAGGGTTGATTTCCAATAATTTACGGGTCAGGTAAATGGTATTCAGATAATTCTCGCGGTGATAGCCCAATGCTTTTTTTCTTCGGATAAATGTTTTGAAAGCTTGGAGGTGCGAATCCAAAAGGTCATACTCGTTGGTTTCATAAAAGATTTTCATTTGGAGGGTTTTCGCAGCAAGGTTGAGCATCAGATCCTTGTATTCAGCCTTTTGTAACAGTTGGAGGGCATGGCCAAATTGTTTGCGGTGATATTCCAAGCGGGCGAGGTTGAAACTAAAAACACTGTCCCGATAGGGTTCTTGAAGTTGTGAATGGTATTGATGGATAAACTGTTCCACCCATTCATATTCTTCTGTGACCAAACCGATGGTAACCGCATTTTGATAAGTATACCGGGACAACCAACCTGCTACTTGGAAATATCCTTTTTCCAAACCATCCCTATAAAAATAGAATTGGTCGGGCAGGTATTCCGAATTGCCTTCATTGTATTGGCGGATGCAGAAATTAATGGCCAATATGTACAAATCCCTTAGTTCTTCATTGGAAAATAAAGTGTCATGTTGTAATGTCATTTTCCTAAAAGTTTGGAAATAATGTTTCTCCGTCGGATTGGTCAGTGCTTTGTAACAATGATAATAAATGCCGACTGCAAGAGTTTTTTCTGCATCTGTCTCTTCTATAAAGGTTAGCGTTTTTTCTAATAGTCCAAAATCATAAACAGCAGTCGAAATGGACTGGTGGGAAATCAAGAAACAGGCTTGTGCAAGTTTTTGAATTAAAAACGCCGTGTCCAATTGATCAGACAACCCTTGTAGATAACCGCTGTCCACATTTCTTAGGTTGTAATCGGATCGGTATTTCTCCAATGAGAACAGGTATTTGCGTTGAAAATAATCAGCATTCCTCAAAGGTTGCCGCTCATGTTTTTCTGAAAGGGTTTTCCAAGTGGCATCAAAATGACTTTGCAGGTTTCGCTTACGGAACAAAGAGGCAAGCCTCATTTTCATAGCTACCTCATCATTTGTGAATTCCTTGTAAGTTAAGTATTGACAAGTGAGCTGATGCAACAAGCTCATGGCGAGGCGGATACGATGGTCGTCATAATTCTCATTTGGGTAAATTATGGCAAAAGTATCTTCCTTCGCTGGAGAGGCAATGCCTCTTTTTAAATATTTCACCAAAAAATTGTAGAGCTTAGCCACGTCTTCTCGGTGGTTGAAAAATGGGGAAGTCAGCACCTTTTTCATTTCACTGATCTCTTGTTTAGTTAGGGTTCGGAGTAGTTTAAGGAGCCGGCTGTTTTCCATGATTTGATAAATAATTAGATATAAGAGGTTTTTAGGAAAAAAAAATTCCTGAAAAATCAACACCAATTGGCTTACGTTCCATTTATTTTTTACGACAAACATACCTGATAAATGCATTAATTACTACATGTTATGGCATTTTAGTTGAATAATATTTTTACAAACGAGCAAAATTGTCTTTGTTCCTAACCTGCGTTTCTCTCACTTTTGTATTGTGAAAATTATTCAGCTTAATGGATGAAAGGACATAACCCAGAAATGGGCACTCAATTTTTGTCCAGTCATTCTTTTCAACTACAAAACCCAATATCCCATGATTTACAACAACTTTACATTTATTATTAAAAAAATTATTATCACGCTTTGCACAAGTCTGGCATTACTAAATGTTTCTCTTGCCCAATTTACTGTCTCTGGAAAGATCACCACAGAAGAAGGAGAGGGCGTAAAGGGTGTAACGGTCTTTTCTGGTGGCCCAAACAATGAATCCGTCGAAACAGATGAGAATGGATTTTACTCGCTCTCCTTGCCCGGTAATAACGATTATACCATCGCCCCTATCAGAGATGACATTTTAATAAATGGCGTTTCGACATTTGATCGGCTACTCATCGAAAAGCATATCAACAACGAAACCCCGATAACATCGCCTTACAAGTTGATAGCCGCAGATATTAATAGATCGGGCGACATTACAAATCAGGATATAATTGATATTGAAGAAGCTATCCTGGGCATTACCGCTGCATTTCCCAATAACACCTCATGGCGTTTCGTTGATGCAGAATTCGCTTTTGCAAACCCTCAAGACCCTTTCGCACAAGTCTTTCCAGAAGTTATCAATATCAATAGTTTAAATGGTGACATAACCGATTTGGATTTCATCGCCGTTAAAATAGGTGACATAAATGCGACGGCATCTACTGGTGGAGGTGGCAATCCATCTTCTGGTGCTTTGATAAAAGGAAGGGTATATTTCGATGAAAATAATAATTGTCAATATGATTCGGGAGAGTCGTGGCTGCAAGGATGGACGATAATTGCAGAGGGAAGCAACGGTGACAAATATTACGGCACAACCAGTGTACTTGGAAATTATACTGTGACAGCCACACCTGGCACTTACGATGTAAGAGTGGTAGCTCCTAATGCACTTTGGGGAGTTTGTCAAGCCTCTATAACAGGTATCACAATTACTCCACAGAATTTTGGCCAAGCCAACTTCGCTGCCCAGAGTGTTGATACTTGTCCTTATATGGAGGTAAACTTGACTTCTTTTTATCTGCGCCGTTGTTTCAACAATTTATATGGCGTTGATTTCTGTAACAAAGGAACAGAGGATGCAACAAATACTTCTATTGAAGTGACCCTCGATCCATATTTCATTAACGTGACCAGTTCCATTCCATGGTCAAGTGTAAATGGGAACACTTATACATTTGATATTGGCGATGTTCCGGTTGGTTTCTGCGGTTCATTTGCCATTGGGTTTGAATTGGATTGCAGTGCGGCATTAGGGCAAACACATTGTTCCTCTGCCCATATTTACCCTGAACCGCCCTGTACACCAGTACCGGCACAATGGGAGGGTGGCGATCTCGAAATTACGGGCGAATGCCTGGGCACAGATGTCAAATTCACTGCAACAAACCATGGTGACGATATGACCGAACCCGTTAATTACATCGTGATCGAAGACATAATGATCCAAATGACTGGTCAAATACATCTTGACAATGGCCAGTCTGATGAAATTTTTAAAACCGCAAATGGTTCTACATGGCGCATGCAGGCCAATGAAGTTGGCCATCATCCTTTTGAAACAATTTCCAGTGCAGCAGTAGAAGGATGCGGCACCAATGGAAACGGCACCTTCAGCCTGGGTTTTGTGAATCAGTACCCACTTTCCGATGAAGAACCATTCGAGGACGAAGACTGCCAGGAAAACAAAGGTTCTTTTGATCCAAATGATAAGGCTAGCTTTCCCTTTGGCTACGATGATGAAAGGTTTATCGAACGAGGGCAGGACATCAGCTATCTTATCCGGTTTCAAAATACAGGTACGGATACCGCCTTTAACGTGATGATTCTGGATACTTTGCCTGCCAACCTCGACCCAGCTTCTATTCGCCTGCAAGGAAGCAGCCACCTTATGGAATTTGAACTGATGGGCGAGGGTATTGCTAAATTCATCTTCCCAAATATCATGTTGCCTGACAGCAATGTAAATGAACCTCTATCACACGGTTTTGTCAAATTCAACATTTCCCAAAAAGAAGGATTGGAAATAGGGACAACTATCGAAAATGAAGCTGCCATCTATTTCGACTTTAATGATCCGGTTATTACCAATAGGACTTTGCATACCATTGGTGAACAATTGATCGAAGTTACCTCCACGGAGATTTTTGTCCCGAATGTGGAAATGAATGTTTACCCAAATCCATTTGATGCAAACGCCACTTTCGAAATAAATGGATTAGAAATAAAAAATGGAGAGATCAACTTCCTTAACTTAAATGGTAGTTTGGTGAAAACGCAAAAATTCCAAGGCTCTAAATTCCAATTTGACGGCAGTGATTTACCAGCTGGGATTTATTTTTTCCAAATAATGGAAGGGGGAATGTCAGTGGCTAACGGAAAAATCATAGTGAAATAAAAAAAAGCACCTCTTTATATTAAGCGTTCGCCAATTGGTGAGCGCTTTTTTTTATTTAAATATACTGACTTGCAAATTCAAAATAAAATATTTTTATCATCCTATTATTTTATTATTTCATTATTTTGGTTCTTCTAAAACCCTGATGGAGAGGGAGGTGAAAATTGTCAAAGAACCGTTTTTTTTTATAAATAACGGGTCAAAAAGATGAATCCATATTTATATTTTAAAATTCTAATAATACGATTTGTGATAAGTAATGAGGGAATAATAAAACGCACAAGATTGAGTGAACTATTTTTTCTTGCAAAGCATTTTAAAAATCAGTGCATAGCTTAGGGGCTTATTTTAAAGTTTTATAGAAGGAAAAAGAGGCGTCAAGATATGCATTTTATTGTTGCCTCATTCCTAAGTTTTATTTACATTTTCTTTTTGAATTAAAATAAAAAAAATCAAAAACCCCGCACAAGGAGGTTTTTGATTTCGATTTTAATATTAATTTCTATTTATTTCTTCGTCAATTTAAGAACTAGCGGATCGTTCACAGGCAATCCGCACCCACCATCTGGATTATCCAATAAAGTGATAGTAAACTCCGAATCATCCGTATAGGTGTTGACACCGTCTTGCACCCAACCTAACGAAGGGCCGCCACAACTAAGGCCTGTATCCGTTTTTGGTACAACTAAAGTTCCACAAGTCACTACAAAATTAAAAGCGACATCGAAAGTCAAGTATTTCGCAGTGAAAGTTCGCTGAATTGGACCAGCCTCAGTAATATTAAAATCGCCAGGGCCGAACCTCGTTGGATTGCCAAAGAATGGATCAGAAGGACCAGAAATTTGCTCTACTGCATAGGTACCACTTGCAAAACCTGCTGGTAATGGGCACTGCACAAACACGGGAATGGTCGAAGTGAAGCTCGTAGTGGCAGCCGAATTGGCCACGTTAGGAGCAACAGTATTTACTGAAACATTTTGGTTGATCTGGATAGTGGACGGATAGACCCGGCCATCGGCCATTGTAGTTACATTGTAAACAGTGACCACATCCAATCCGTCAAAATCGCTATCAGTAAAACCTAAAGCATCTCTAATCTCTGCAAAAGAAATTTCAAATCCATTCAACACACCATCAGAGAAACTGCCAAGAGGAACAGATTTCAAGAAAACTTTATTAGTGGTTGTTCCTTCAGAAAAATCAAAAAAGTCAATGGACAAGTCAACACTTGCTATTTCGTCCAGATTTTCCGAATATAAATCCATGACCACCTTGGCTGAACCTGGGTCGTCAGCATTGATAGAAGAATTGTTCGGATCAACGACGATCCGCATATTAGCAGCGTTCTGAAAATCAGGGAAGTCACCGCCTTTCCGTTCGTCCTCGACACAAGAGGACAATGTCAACAGCAGCGTTCCAAAACAGAACAACGAAATATATTTTAGCATTTTCATTTTATTAATTTTAAATGGTTTAAATGGCTGAAATGGTTAAATGGTTTTTTACGAATGACGCAATGAACCCCGTTTAACCATCCAATCCATTCATCTTATTGATCCCAAAAAACGCCATCCGAAGTTATGTTTCTTTGGTCAGGCGCATTTTGATTGCGGTTCAACTCATCTTGTGGATAAGGGAATGCAACAGGGTACAACCGAATGGAATTTGTCACATTCAGGTTGTCTGTAGCTGGATCGTGCAAACGAGGGAATCCCGTCCTTCGATAGTCCGTATAGGCATCAATGCCGAAGCCGTAAGTCGCGATCCATTTCTGCGTCATTATATGCTCTAACTTGCCAGTGTCATCGGCTGCATCGTAACGGGCAAGCACCTCTGTGATATAATCCGTGACAACAGAATCCACTAATGCCGGCGCACTTGCAGCTGCAGCTATTTGGTCTACTTTATCAAACGAGGCTATCATGGCTTCTTCAAATGCAGCCCTTGCATCGCCATTAGAAACACCAGTAATTGCCAGTTCAGCTTCTAAGTATTTACGAGCGTAATAGGTCAGTAGGCGCTGAGGGGTGTCACCTGCACCGTTGAAATTCACCGCTCCCCCATTCCCATCGTCATAGCGTCCCCCTAGAGGATAAAGACCCATAACGGTCTGAGAGGAAGATTGGTCAAAGCCTTCATTTGGATCAATATTAAAGGTAAACATGTAAATACCTAGCATGCCAGTACCTTGCAATTCAGGTACCTGAACGATGAACTGCCCTGCCTGTTCATAACCATAACAGTATGAACATGGATTTTCTGGCGGTGAACCTGGGCCGATTTCACTGATCTGATTGAAGAAATAATAAGGGACACGGGGATCTTCCAAATCCTTATAAATTTCGTTGTCGTGGAAGGTATTCATCCCGGTCAATATTTCGTAGAAATAAGGACTGATCTGATTTCTGGCACCGCCTGCCGCATACTCCTGAGCATAGCCAGGGTTCCGGTTTTCCGGTGCTGCGCCTGTCCCATATTGCATTTCGAAATCATCAGCCCCACTGCCGATCAAATTGTCCTCTTCCAACAGTTTGTTGACTTCTCCTGAAACGTTGCGAACGAGCCGCATTTGCGTGTACATTTTCAACTTCAACGTATTGGCGAACTTTTCCCACCTGCCAAGGTTACCTCCATAAAAAAGATCATCAGTACCAGGTGTGAAATTGGAAGTTTGTCCAAGGTCAGCAACACCTTCGTCCAATAAGGCCAACATAGCATCGTAAATAGCTTCGTCATCATCGAACTTGGGAGAAATGTTAAGCGCTCCTTGCTGGGCTTCTGAAAAAGGAATATCTCCCCACAGGTCAACCATGATGGAATACATGTATGCTTTCATTATCTTTCCTACTCCAAGATATGGAAATGCTTCCAGCTCTTCTGCCTTGATCAGCATTTGTTCCAAATCGTTTAGGGCAAATGTTCCTAAAATTCGCCAGGGTGCATTTACACCTGAGTCATCTCCTTTAAATGCATAATCGTTCTCTTCTGTTCCCCGCTGAACGACATGATGCATATACATAGAAGAAAAATTCCCCAAAGATTGGGCACTTGACCCCATTGCACCAGCCAAATTGATCTGGACGCTGGGAAGGATGGATACCAAGGTTGCCTCCGAAGGGTTGTTCGGATCTTCATTGATATCCAAAAAATCACTACAGGAGGCAAAAGCCAATACTGCACCGACTACAAGTATTTTATAAATTATTTTTTTCATTTTATAATAGTTTGATTGTCAAATGTTTTAATTGGAATGAATCGTTTTAGAAAAAACTATTTCAATCAATTAAAACATTCAAACCATTTAGAATGTCAATTTCAAACTCGCACCATACCTTTTTACGGTAGGTGTTGAACTCCACTCAATACCCTGTTTATTAGAAGAACCGAACTGGTTGACTTCCGGGTCGAAATTGGTACCATCCGGGAAGCCCGGAGCAGTGAACCAAAGGTTACGACCAGACAAACTCACTGTAATGTCTTGGAATGGAGAATTACCCAATAGCTTGTTTGGCAAAGAATAGGACACCGCCACTTCACGTAATTTCAAATAAGTAGCATCATAAACTGACCACTCATTTGCTGCGTTTATCGCAAACGTTTCACCAAACCACAATTCGTTGACTTCTACCATTGTTTGGTTCTGAACCGGATTTCCGGATTCATCCAAAATAGGCATGCCTGTATTTGGATCGCCATAAACACCTGGGATCACTTTCATGACTTCCCGGTCTTCGTTATCCGTAGTTACACCACGCCCCATAAGGGACAATACGGTATTGGAGAACAAATCACCACCTTGTTGCCAATCGAATACGACCCGGAGGCCAACTCCTTTGTAGTTAAATGTATTGATAAGTCCGACCCTAAAGTCTGGGTTTGGATTACCGATGATTTCTGGTGTCGGGCTACGTATCAAATGACCGTTGCTCGGATCAATCAGCAAGTTACCGTTTTCGTCACGAAGGCTTGCGCTGCCTAGCAAAACACCATAATCCTCACCTGGCCTCAACACAGGAATAACACCACCCGCAAAGGAAGAACCAGCTTCGATCTGGATTTCATCCACACCTTCAATCAATTCTTCGATCACGTTGTCGTTTTTAGTAAATGTTGTAAACGCATTCCATGTAAAGCCATTTAAGTTTTTGACAGGTGTGATACCTAAAGCCACCTCAAACCCCTTATTGGACACTTCACCAAAATTGGTCAATAGTTGTTCAAAACCTGAGGAGTTCGCAACACTGATCCTTGCTATCTGATCCTTTGAACGCTTATCATAATAGGTTGCATCCAAAGTGACCCTTCCTTTGAAAAGACGGAGATCCACACCAACTTCCAATTCAGTGGTGCGCTCAGGTTTCAGGTTTGGATCTTTTTCAACATCTGTCAAGGTCAAAGCAGGTGTTGTAACACCTCCTGTAGGAGTAAAAGGAAATGAAGCTGTAGGAACCGGAGAAGTTACCAAGGTTTGGTTTACAAGATAAACATTGGACAAAAGATATGGAGAGGTTGCATTTCCAACTTGTGCCCATCCTGCCCTGACTTTAAGAAAATCAATAACATTTGAGTTCATATCAAGTGCATCCAAAACACTTACAGAAGCAGAAACAGCGGGGTAAAAATAGCCGCGGTTATCAGCAGGTAGAGTAGAAGACCAATCGTTGCGGCCAGACACATTGAGATAGGCCCAACTGTTGTACGAAAGTCCCAATTCACCATAAACACCGACCAACCTGCTCCGTGAGAAATTGATTCCATCAGGCAAATTGAAAGGCACAACATTGTTTGTGTTTGCAATGTCATCAATATCAAAAATCACATAATTGATACCTCTATATGCCTGTTGCTCAATTGTGGATTGGTTGACATTGTGCCCAACCAAGGCATTCAAGGAAAGCTGCGGGCTCAATTCTTTCTTATAATCTATAAAAAAGTTGCTTTCATATTCTTGGTAAGCAATGTCATGGTCGAATATTTCTCCAGCCCCAGGGTTCAAACTTGGCCCCGTAGAACCTGGACGAATGAACTGGATGTTTCTTTGGGAATAAGAATTTACTCCCAACCGATAATTAAGCGACAAGTCTTCTGTAATCTGATAACGCGGAATCAAAACCGCCGTGATTCGATCCACGTTCGATTTGAAACCTGCATTCTCATAAGACCATAATGGGTTGTCGGCATTACCTCGGCCTACCATGAATTCGCTTCCATTATCAATAGGATTTTGATATGGTTGCCCATGTACATCCCAATTGCGGCCTAAATACAAAGCCCGGGAAAAAGCGGAAGGATTGTTTCCTCCACTGTTACCGACGCCAGAGATCACTCCATTTTGATCTGTACGGGTAAAATTCAAATTGGCTCCTAAACTAATCTTATCTGAAAGCTGGGTATTCCCCCCCACGGAAATGGACAAACGATCAAAGCCAGTGTTTGGCACATATCCTTCATTGTTCAAATAAGATAAAGTTGCACCGACTGAACTCTTATCGCTACCACCAGTGATGGTTATTGAATTGTCGAACGTAATACCTGTATCAAAGAGGTCTTCAACATTGTTTGGGTAGGCTCGGTAAGGTACATTTACATTGTCAAAATTTGACATGCCAGGACGGCCTGCAAACCAATGAGGAATGGAATCAAGTGTTGCATATGGTTTTGTACCAATGAAAGGAGGTCCCCATGAGCCGTTGGCTTGTGCATAATTAAAATTTGTCCCAACACCATAAGTATTTTGATAATCAGGCAAATTAGCAATCTGCTCTGTGAAAACACTAGAAGAAATGGTTACACCCAATCCTTTTTGGTTCGTTTTAGAGCCAGTTTTAGTAGTAATCATCAAAACACCGTTAGCGGCCCGTGAACCCCAAAGAGCAGCAGCTGCTGCACCTCTCAACACGTTAATGGACTTGACATTATTTGGGTCAATATCCGCCATACGATTTGAATATGCGCCACCGCCTGCAAGGCCGAGGTTGGTGCGGTATTCAGAATTGTCGTAAGGGATTCCATCAATAACGATCAGTGGTTGGTTGTTTCCCAAAAGGGAAGAATTTCCACGAATGGTTATCCGGGTAGCGCTACCAGGCGCTCCACTACTTCCCGAAATATTGACACCCGCTACTTTACCTTGGAGGGCACGTATCGCATCTGGTTCAACCACTTGTTGTATCTGGTCACCTTCCAATCGTTGTACGGCATAGCCTAAAGCTTTTTCTTCCCTTTGGATTCCTAGGGCAGTAACCACTGCAGTTTCCAATAATACCCCTTCTTCTAAGGTTAAATCCAAAACGTTTGAAACCCCCAATTCAACTTCCGTGGTTGTAAATCCCGTGTAACTTATGACAAGGGTATTGCCCCCGTCAGCCGGAACAATGAGCGAATAACTCCCATCAATATCCGTGACGGTTCCTAAGGAACTACCTTTTAACGTCACATTGGCCCCAATGAGCGGTTCGCCTTTTGTGTCAGAAATGACACCGGTCACCGTCCTTTGCGCATCGGCCACAACAGCACAGCATAGCACTGTTAGTAATGCAAGCATAAATCTTTTCATACTGTAATGATTTATTTAGTGAGAAAAAACGACACAGATATCCTATGCATCTGTAAGTCATCAAGTGACCTGACGCCAGGTATTCCGGGTCGGAGTAAAAAAGGTAGGTTTAAAGAAATTGGGCAGGTTTCATCCGAGCAACGGCAATTCCAATAATCTTCTTCTTAGATAAAAAATATTCAGAATAACCAAGCTATGGATTAAATCTGGCCAACAAATCAAGAAAAGAATTCATGCAGTTAAGATGGAAACGTACAAGGAAAGAATTTTAGCAAAAATAATTTTTGATGCCGCATTAATTTCCAAAATACTGAACTGACAAATCGAGCCGAGTGATTTCTTACAATTAGTATTTAGTATCCAGAAAAGAACTTTAGAATGGTTGTTATCCCTGTTAATAAATTGTCCTTAAATGATATAGGGACATTCATTATCAGGTTGTCTTTTGGATCACAGTCGGATGTAAAATTCTGTAATACAAATTTCACCTAAAACCCAAAAAAACCAAAAAGTCCTTTTACCAACCATCTTTGGGTTGCGAACAAAATCCCTTTGGTCCTTGCTAAGGAAGGCAAATGCCTATCCCAATGGCCGTTATTTCCTTTAGCTAATTTATCAACACGGCAATAAAACCGCTGATGATGTGGTACTTGTAGAAAGACAGTCAATACCACGGCAGGCTGCACACGAGGCAGGTACGGGTGATTCCTATAAGTCCGGCCGAAGAAGTGGAGCAGAAAGAAAAAGGAACAACGCCTTGATCACTATTTTCAATAAACACCACTGACTCCAGCCCTTGTAATTATTTAAATGTAGAAATTAAATTCCTACTAAATAACAGTCGAAATGGTTGCCGCTTAAAAGCGACAACACACAAAATGAATTAGTATGAAAAAAACTCTCAACAGTATTTTTTCACGATACAAAAATGGCAGAATGAAACAGGCAATAATTGTAAAAAAGTAGATTTTTTAAAGGTTTCCATGTTTTTGAACAAAAAAGACATAGGAAGACAAATTCCATTTCGAAGAAAAAAATTTTTGTTAATCCTTATCCATTTCTTCTTTTTTACAATTTTAAATGCAAACTTACTGCTAAATCTGCATCTTCGAGCCGAAGGGTTTCACACCAAACCCGTAAATGTGATGTTGAAATACGAGGAAGCCCCCCCTTCTGAACACTTGATGGAGTATATAGAATGTTATTGGACTCTGATTTCCGACTTCTCTTTAAACGAAGAACTTTGCCTTCCAGATGGTTCGGCTTCCCTACTATTTAATTTTGGTCTACCTTATTTAAGGGCCGAGTGCCATCAACCAAATATTAAGAGTGAATTTGGCCGCAGCAGTTTTTCCCACCAAGGTAAATCCAGTATTTTGATAACCCAGACAGGCCCAGTTAGACTGCTTGGAGTAAGGTTCAAGCCGTACGGTATGGCGTCATTTTACAAAGTGAAAATGTCAAACTACCCAACCCCCTTTGCGCTGAAAGGCAAAGCGCTTGAACCATTCATAGGGGATTTGGAACAACTTTTATGGGCAACCGATAACTTTGGAAAACGCATAGAAATTTTAGATTTGGAATTTTCAAAACGGCTTGGAACAATTGCCAAACCAGATAAATTGGTCAAGGAAGCTGTTTCAATTATGATAAAAAACGGGGGCAACCTAAAAATCGGAAAGTTGCTCGAACAGCTTTGTGTTAGTAAGAGCACCCTTGAAAAGAAATTCCAAGAACACGTTGGTCTCAGCCCTAAGATCTTGTGCAATATCCTGCGCTTCAATAGTATTATTTACAGCCATCAAAAAGATCCTTCTCCTTCACTCACCGAACTCTCTTATAAAAAAGGGTTTTTTGACCAGGCACATCTAGTCCACAATTTCCGATCGTTTACAGGCTTACCCCCTGGGCGTTTCTTCCGACAAGACAACCGTTTGCTTGAAATGCTCAGACAATCTTTTGAATCAAGAACAATGAAAATATATTGATACATTTGCCGTATGGCAAAATCAAGAAATGTATCTAAAAAAACAGCCGACAATAAACCATCTACAAGGACGGCAAGTCGTAATACCTCACGGAAAAAAGCTTCTTCCACCCGTAAATCCAAATCAACTGCCAGCAAGAAAACCACTCATTCCCAACAGCCTAAGGGCCATGCCAAGAAAAAAACCACAACTCATTCGAAGCCCCTACCAAAGGGTAGTACATTACGAACGCCTCAACCTCAGCAATCGAGGCCACTGACCAAACTGCCCCCTCGCCTGGCCACGCCTTCTGAAAAGATAGAATCCAAGCCAGAACCCGCCAATCAACAATTCGAGGAAAGGGTCAATATCAAACTCGACCAATCAGTTGCAATCCTAATAGATGGAAACAATATAGAAATGAGCCTCCACGCAGTCTCAAAAAAAACCTCATCAATGATTAACTTCGACAAATTGGTGCCTGTCCTTCTCAATAACCGGGCATTATCAAGGTTGATCTATTTCCGGGAGGGGAAAAGCATTTCGCAAAAACTTGCGGAACGATTGCAGAAGATGTTTCATGGCTCTGTCGTCCCCTGCCATAAATCTGCAGATATTCCTTTAAGTATAAAGGCCGTTCAGGTAGCCTCCAAAGTGGACACGGTTATCATTCTTTCAGGCGATGCTGACTATGTGGAATTGGTCCGGCATTTAAAGCATGACGGCATCCGGGTGGAGATCGCCGCATTTCCTGAAACAACGGCTGATATTTTGAGACAGGAAAGCGATTATTTTTTCCCAATAACCGTGGACTATAGTTTTGCTTTGAAATAATCCCGCTTACTCTCGTAGGATGTGGCATCGAACCCTAGTTCAGCGGGGTAAATAATTCGGTTGGACTGGAATTCCGTGCCACATTGCCAAAGACACCTGATATTTACCTTCACAAAAATCACCATAATAACACATATATTAACGCGAGTACCAATGAAACCCCAAATGCAGAAATATTGAAGACATTATTGGTCTTGAACATGCCATCACTAATTTTTAATTGTTTTTCAAAATCGCCATTTTTCTCAATCATCATTAAACCAACAACTATCGCAAATAAGGCTATTATTAAAATACCAAATGAAGTCGGCACATCGCCGCCGTCTATTAAAAAAGTAATTCCCGAAGGCAAGGAAATAACAATCAATGACACAATAACCCCCCAGCGGAAGCGCCGATCACTAATTACTTGTTTGGCTTTTGCATTGGTCTCAGCTAATGATATAGCAACCACCAAAGTGGTAATTAATAAAAAGGTAAAGGCTGCCCGGTCGAGGAAAGGCAATGCTGGGAAAAATTCTTTTAATAAAAAATTTAAAGGGACAGAAATTAAAATGCCAGCCAGCGCCGCATTGGATGTTGTCCGTTTCCAGAAAATACCTAATATAAATACAACGACCACCCCTGGACTAATAAAAGCAGTATATTCTTGAATATACTGGAAAACCTGATCTAAATTTCCGAGCATGGGGGCGACAATAATTCCCACGACCAAAGAGGCTGCAGCAGATATTTTACCTATTGTTACATATTGCTTTTCACTCGCCGAATTATTAATCAATGGTTTATAAATATCCAAAGTAAAAATAGTGGAAACGCTATTGACCATTGAACTAATTGAAGATCCAATAGCTGCCACCAAAGCTGCAAAAACCAACCCCTTAAAACCCGGCCCAACATAATTATTCAATACCCAAGGAAATGCCTGATCAGGTTTGTCAATGTCAGCCTGCAACACAAATGCGGCAATACCCGGAATGACCACGATTAATGGCATCAACAATTTTAGCACCGCTGCAAACGCTACTCCCTTTTGTGCTTCGCCAATGCTCTTTGCTGCTAATGCCCTTTGGATGATATACTGGTTGTTTCCCCAATAATATAAATTGGCAATCCACATCCCACCAATCAAAACACTGATGCCCGGCAAGTCGCTGTAGGAGGGATTGCTTTTATCCAAAATCATATCAAATTTTTCTGGTGCTTTTTCAAACAATGTCGAAAGGCCAGCAAAAAAGCCACCGTCGCCAACAGCACTTACCACAAAATAACTGGCCATTAATCCTCCAACCACCAAAACAACCACTTGTGCAACATCTGTCCAAACGACTGCTTTCAATCCACCAAAAATGGAAAACACAGCAGAATATAATGCGAGAAAAAGTATCCCGGTCATCAATGGATAACCTGTCATTGTTTGGATAGCCAGTCCTCCCAAATAAAATATAGAAGTAATATTTACAAATAAAAATAATGCGACCCAGAAAAAAGCCATGATGGTACGTACTGTGTGGCCATATCTTTTTTCTAAAAACTGTGGCATGGTATATATGCCGTTTTTAATAAATACTGGCAAGAAAAATTTAGCGACTACCAATAAAGTCAAGGCTGCCATTAACTCATAAGCTCCAATGGCCAGTCCCATCACATACCCTGAGCCGTTCATCCCCAAAATTTGTTCTGTGGAAATATTGGAAGCGATCAACGACCCGCCCACTGCCCACCAGGGCAATGCACCGCTTGCTAAAAAATAATCCTTCGAATTTTTGTTTCCACTTTTATAGGAAATATAAACCCCAAATCCAACAATTAAAAGTACATAGCCAATAAATACGGTAACGTCGATTGAGTTAAAATTCATAATGTTGCTTGTTTAAATTGGTCAAATTAAATCCGATTTATTTGGTAGGATTTTATTAGAGTAAATAGCTTTGGGGTCACAAGGAAGGTTATTTCCAAAACATATCCAATTGTTCATTTATAAATTGAGAAATATTTTCATCAACAATTTTAGATAAATAAAAACCTGAATTATGGAAAAATCCATAATTCAGGTTTTTATTTTAACTGCTTTATTTTTAAATTACAATTTCAACAATTTACAAACCTCATTAAAAACATTCTCACCTGTAAATCCAAATTTCTCATCCAGCACCTTGTAAGGTGCAGAATACCCAAAATGGTTGAGCCCCCAAACTCTGCCCCTTGGCCCGACCAATCCTTCCAATGTAACTGAAAGGCCAGCAGTAAGGCCAAAAATAGGCACATTACCGGGTAACACTGATTTCTGGTATTTCTTTGATTGATTCCTAAATAGTCCCTCTGAGGGAGCAGATACGACCCTGACATTTAGGTTCATTCCGACACGTAATTTGTCTGCACCAGCAATTAAAGTTGAAACCTCTGAACCATTGGCCACTAATACCACGTCTGGCTTGCCGTCACAGTCCTGAACAATGTAAGCACCTTTGGAGGCTTCAAATGCTTGGCTTTGGCGGTCGCCAGGCAAGTCGTTGATATTTTGGCGGGAAAGAATCAGCCCAGATGGCGTTTGTTTGTTCTCAAAGGCCAATTTCCAGCAGGCCACTGTCTCCCAAGCATCGGCAGGGCGGAGGGCGAGCAGGGCGTTGCGGTGGGAATGGTTTTGCAGTTTTTCCAATAACCGCAACTGTGCTTCTTGCTCTACGGGTTGGTGCGTTGGCCCATCCTCCCCTACTCTAAAGGCGTCGTGCGTCCAGATGAAAATGACCGGGGTTTCCATCAAGGCTGCTACCCTTACCGCTGGTTTCATGTAATCGGAAAACGCAAAAAAGGTGGCACAAGCAGGAATAATGCCGCCATGCAAGGACATGCCAACGGCCAACGCCGCCATGGTAAGCTCGGAAACACCCGCCTGTAAAAATGCCCCCTCGAAATCGTTGCGGCTGAACGCTTTTGTTTTTTTCAAAAAGCCGTCTGTCTTGTCGCTGTTGCTGAGGTCGGCAGAGGCGACGATCATATTTTCCACCTGATCAGCCAGTACGGCCAGCACATTGCTCGAAGAGTTTCTGGTAGCAGCATTGAATTTCGGTTCAATGGATTTCCAATCAATTTCTGGCGTTTTGCCAGAAATAAAAGCTTTGTATTTGCCAGCGCTTTCGGGGTTTTCCTTGGCCCAGCGTTTGAATGCATTTTTGCTTTTTTTAGCGTGCGCTCGTTTCCTTTTCAGCACTTGTGCATATTCATTTTTCACCTCAGGAAAAATCTGAAACGGATCATCAGGGTCACCACCCAAACCTTTTACCGTAGCTGAAAAAGAGCCACCTGCCTTGCTCAATGGCATTCCATGTAATTCAACCTCCCCTTCAAAAAGTTCGTCATTCTCTTTTCGTGTACCCTTGCCCATTAAAGTTTTGCCAATAATCAGTGAAGGGCGATCTTCTACCGCCAAACATTCTTTCAATGCCCTACGAATAGCATGGTGGTCGTTGCCGTGGATGGTCACTACATGCCAGTTCCAAGCTTCGTATTTTTTAGCTGTGTCTTCACTCGTCACGTCGTCTACTTCCGTGGAAAGTTGAATATCATTGGCATCATAAAACATAACGATATTGCCCAAACCAAGATGGCCAGCAATGCGGCCAGCAGCTTGTGATATTTCCTCCTGCACCCCACCGTCGGAGATATATAGGAAAGTTTTATGCGCCACTGTTTCTCCAAACCGATCAGCCAAAAATCGCTCTGCAATGGCCGAACCAATTCCAAATGCATGCCCCAATCCCAGAGGTCCAGAAGTGTTTTCTATCCCCCTCTGCACATCCAGTTCGGGGTGTCCTGGCGTTGGGCTGCCCCATTGGCGGAAATTTTTAATATCCTCCATCGAGTAGTTGCCAAGCAGTGTCTGTTGGGCATATAACATGGCGGACATATGGCCTGCATCAAGATAGAAACGGTCACGTAAAGGCCAAGCCATATCGTCAGGGTCATAATTTAGAAATTCAGAAAAAAGGATATGGATAAAATCAGCACCGCCCATTGGGCCTCCAGGGTGGCCGGATTTGGCCTTTTCAACCATGGCGGCTGCGAGGATGCGGATGTTATCAGCGGCTTTAAGCGAATTATCGTTGGTGGGTTCGTTATGCATACTCAATTAGGTTTTGTAAAAAATAAAGGCGCTAAAAAAACCAGTATCCCTATCATACAACTGGTGTTCTTAGCGCCTTTTTTCTTAATAGCGCAAATAAAAGGATTATCTGAGGTTGGGTATAAAAAATAAGTGGTTCATTTTTCCACATTGCTAATTATTTCCCTCACAGATACCAATCAAATTTTCAGAGACATGGAGGTACCCGATCGTCATCCATCTCCTCCCGTCACATTTTGGCCGTGAAATTCACAGCCTATGGATAGAAAAAACAGGACGGGGGTGAAGGCTTTTAATCCAGTTGCCTATCTCAATAAAAAAAAATTCCTAAAGTATCTTTATACCTTGACAATCCCGATGTAAAATACGGGACGGGTTGTTAAATTAGCTTTTGTTAAAATATGGCAACCGTTTTTCATGGCCTGAGAGAGGGGGCTTTTGGAGAGAGGTGTTTTTTTTCATTTTGTTATGTAGCCGCCAAATTTATTTGGCAGGCTTTTGAAGTTAACTTGTATCTTTCAATTAACTTGACAATGTCATGTTTAAAATATTTTAATGTGAAAAAAAAAACACCTCTCTCCGAAACCCCTCTTCTTCTCAGGCCTGAAAACGGTTTTATATTTTGAAAATCGCAACATGACATTGTCAAGTTAACAACTTAATTTAATTACTTGCCAATTTGCTAAATAAATTTAGCAACTACATTTAATTCAGCCCATGAAATAAATTTGTCGGTTACGGTTTGGAAAAAATATTCCGTACAGAAACATTGATCCAAATAATAAGTGGCATAAACAAACTCATTAATAATGTTACAAATCCTGCCACAACTATTAAAAATCCCACACTATTTCTGTTGGTATTTAAACTAAATAGCAAACCATCCTTTAAGCCATTGGATTCGCTAAAGAACATAATTCCATTTGCCAAAATCATAAGGGATAAAAAAAATAAAACGATCCCGAAAGTTTTAAACCGTTGGTTAAAATAAAAATTCAACCTGTCAAATAAAGTATAAACCAAACCGTTCAACACCGTCAAAATCCCCAATGTCCTGATGATTTGTGCTTTTCCAACAACCAAATAGGTATCGTGAATTTGAAAATCAACCGTTCCGTTCTGGTTCATAAAAAAACCAATTAATAGAAAAATAAAACCGATGATTATTAGGATGGAATTGATGTTGTATTTCTGCATTGCAATTGGCTGTTGGCTATAAGCCGTTGGCCAAAAGCCAACAGCATTAAATATACTGATTAATAATGTTTTCAAATAATTCCTGCTGTCCGCTAATTTGTACAGGCTCTCCGTTCTTGGCCGCCAATTTAGCCAAATCTGTCAATTTCAATTTACCTTGTTCAAATTCTTTTCCTTTGCCCCGATCAAATGAGGCATAGCGCTGCCTGCGCTTTTTTTTATAATCTGAATTTTTTAAAATATTGTCTGCCACCAAAAGCGCACGGGCAAAGGCATCCATACCGCCAATATGGGCATAAAAAATATCTTCTAAATCAGTGGAATTGCGTCGGGTTTTTGCATCGAAATTAATACCGCCCCCTTGCAGGCCACCACTTTCCAGCAAGACCAACATCATTTCCGTTAATTCATAAACATTTACCGGAAATTGATCAGTGTCCCAACCATTTTGATAATCGCCCCGGTTGGCATCCATACTGCCGAGCATGCCCGCATTGGCAGCTACTTGCATTTCATGCTGCATCGTATGTTGGGCAAGTGTAGCGTGATTCACTTCCAGGTTTAATTTAAAATCTTTCATTAAATCATATTCCCGCAAAAAATTCAAACAGGTTGCCGCATCAAAATCATATTGGTGCTTGCTCGGCTCCATTGGTTTTGGCTCAATAAAAAATGTTCCTTTAAACCCACGGCGCCGGGCATAATCTTTTGCCATATGCAGGAAACGGGCAAGGTGATCCAACTCTCGTTTCATGTTGGTATTTAATAGCGACATATATCCTTCCCGGCCTCCCCAAAAAACATAATTTTCGCCATTTAATGCGATGGTTGCATCAAGCGCATTTTTTACTGTTGCGCCTGCATAAGCAACCACAGTAAAATCAGGGTTGGTGGCAGCACCGTTCATATAACGGCGGTTGGAAAATAAATTGGCTGTGCCCCACAATAATTTTATCCCCGATGCTTTTTGCTTTTTTTGGGCATATTCGGTTATGGCTCGCAAACGAACAGTTGATTCAGCCAAATTCTCACCCTCGTCCACCAAATCCACATCGTGGAAACAATAATAAGGAATGCCCATTTTGGTGATAAATTCAAATGCGGCATCCATTTTATCATACGCCCGTTGCATTGGGTCAGGGGAAGCATCCCAAGGGAATTTTTTTGTGCCGGGGCCAAATGGGTCGCCACCTGTCCCGCAGAAGGTATGCCAGTAGGCGACAGCAAATTTGAAATGCTGCTTCATCGTTTTGCGGCCTACCCTTTTGTTTTCGTCATACCATTTAAAGGCGAGGGGGTTATCGGATTCCCTTCCTTCGTATTTTATTTTTCCTATTCCTTTAAAATACTCTTTGTCGCCCGTGACGATGGAGTTAGTAGTTTTCTCAGGTTTTGTTTTTTTGATTTTTGCCATTATTCATCTATTTTTTTCAATTAATTCATCGTAAAGTTTGAAGGGATTAAGCGTTTATTCAATCGTTGTAAATCATAAATCATTTTTCACAAATCTAAAATCATAAATCAAATAACTCCGTTTAATATGAATTAATTAGAAAACGCTTATCCATTTTTAAGTTGCTATACACTTTTTGAAAAAGGCCGGTTTTCATGCCTGAGAGGAAGGTCAATTTAGAGAGGGAGGTGTTTTTTTTGATTTTTTCTGAAAAAAATCAAAAAAAACACCTCCCTCTCTATGAGCTTCTTCTCCTTTTGCCTGAAAACGAATTTGGGCAAAAAAAGTGTATAGTAACTTAATCCATTTTGACAGACTTATGAAATATGATGTAAGATTTATGTGATTTTAGATTTGTGAAAAATGATTTGTTATTTTTAAACGGCTCATTATTTCATTCAAATAACCGCCTTTAAATCCGCTTCCCACAGCCGATAACTTTTTTCATAAATATCATTCACATTAACAGGTTCAAAAACCCGAATAATACCCCCCCCCCGCATGGCTTCGGCCAAAGAAGAAAAAATTTCAGTTGCTACCCCAGCGGCTTTGGCCGCTCCGACAGCCCCGGTAGTTTCTACCAATTCAATGCGGCTACCAATTAAATTGGAAATGGTAGAAGAAAATATATTGGACTGAAATAAATTGTCATTGCCAACCCGAATTACTTCCACATTTAGCCCCATTTCTTTTAAAATATTCATCCCATACACAAAAGAAAATGCTACACCTTCTAAAGCTGCACGATAAAGGTGTGAACGGGTATGCGTATTAAAATGCAGGTTATTGATTTTTGAGCCGACGTCTTTGTTGGCCAACATTCGCTCTGCCCCATTTCCGAAGGGCAAAATACGCAACCCATCTGAACCAACAGGCACTGCTTCGGCTTGTTGTTCCATATCTGGATACGACATGCCATTTTCGCCTATCTGCTGACGCACCCACGCATACTGAATCCCTGCTCCATTAATGCACAGCAGGATGCCAATTCTCGGTTTTTCACAGGTGTGGTTTACATGGGCAAAGCCATTGACTCTTGATTGCGGATCATACTCAGGGCGGTCCACCACGCCATATACCACCCCTGAAGTCCCACCCGTTGCGGCGACTTCGCCAGGCTGTAAAACATTGAGGGACAGGGCATTATTGGGTTGGTCGCCGGCACGGTAAGCAACGGGCGTGCCAATGGCAAGTCCCGTCGCTTCCGCCGCTGTTCGAGTTAGTTGACCCTGTAGGGAAAAAGTAGGTGTTATTGAAGGAATAAGCGTATCGCTGATTCCATAATGGTCGAGCAGTAAATCTGCCAGTTTGTTTTCTTTAAAATCCCAAAGAATTCCTTCTGAGAGGCCGCTTGTTGTGGTAACCAATTCACCTGTTAAGCGCATGGCGATATAATCGCCAGGTAACATCATTTTATGGATTTTTCCATAAACGGCAGGTTCGTTTTCCTGTACCCATTTGAGCTTTGATGCAGTAAAGTTTCCGGGCGAGTTGAGGAAATGGGACAGGCATTTTTCATGACCTATTTTATCAAATGCTTTATTGCCAATATCAACAGCACGGCTATCACACCATATAATAGAAGGCCGCAACACTTCCATTTTTTTATCCACCAAAACCAGCCCGTGCATTTGATAGGAAATGCCAAGCCCTTTTATGTCCTTTGGGTCAACATGTGAATGTTGCAGCAGTTTTCGGGTAGCAAGGCATACATTTTTCCACCAAGTTTCTGGATGCTGCTCCGCCCAACCTTGTTGTGGGGCAAGAATTTCCATTTCTGACTCAGGGGATTGTACTACCCAAGTTTTACCACCTGTCTTCACCTCTACCAAAGATGCTTTGATGGAGGAAGAACCAATGTCGTAGCCTAACAGATACATTTTGATTAATTTCGCCAATTGTGCGCCAAAGGTATTTTATTTATGGAAAGAAACTAACATAGTAACTATTCAGCAGGGTTTGTTTTTAGTGAAAAATTTTTCAATTTTTCACTAAAAACAAACCGCTCCCCGAGAGGGAAAGCTGGAGGGGTACAGGACAGATTTGCTAAATTTTGAAATTCAGCAAATCTGTTTTGCACTCCAAGCTGAATCCGAAGTGTTTAAAAACCATGGAGATGATCTATCAAATTTGGATTGGATCGAATGGAAAACACGTTTTAGGTTTTGTCTCAATGATCCACGGTAATTTGACTTAAGTAGATGGACGAGATTAGTCTTAATTCTGTCTGGGTACTTATTACTATTTCTTATAGTTTTTGAAAGGCTTATAGCGGGGTATTTCAAATGGCCCACAAACAAAGGAAGCCAAAATCGAAATTTATCCAATTAACAGAGTCTCTTGTGATCATACATTACTAAGGTGTAAAAAACGAAACATTCAGCCTCAAATTTGAGTAACAGGCCATTGTTAAACAAGTTTCTTCCGAGACGGGTATTTAGACCCTATCTAAATAAATTTAACCTTCTTAAATTCTTGTTAAAAAAATAGTTGGAATTATATCTTTGCGCCGATTTGACGGGATGAGTCATTTTTCTGTCAATTTTATGATAAAACAATTATGCTTGACATGGCATTCAAACGATTGAGTTACAAGCTTTTAATCTTATTACTTTCCTTCCATACATTTTCCACATTTGCACAAGAGGTCAATATTGACGCTGGAAAAACGCTTTTCAAAAACAACTGTGCCGCATGCCACAATAAGGACATGAAGAGCAAGTTGACCGGACCTGCCCTTGGTGGGGTGCAAGATAAATGGGATGATGAGGCTGATTTATATGCATGGATCAGGAATTCCCAATCAATGATCAACACTCATCCTCGTGGTATAGAACTATGGGCAGAATGGGGGCCTACTGTGATGAACAGTTTCCCTAATTTGACGGATGAGGATATTGCTAATATCTTGGGATATATTGACTGTACGTATTTAGGTACATGTGGTGGGCCAGTTGATGGGCCTCCTCGACCAGACGAATGTGCAGTGCCGACTGCCACAGAAGACAGCAACCGTCTCCTTTACGGCTTCTTATTCATAGTTCTTGCGCTATTAGCATTGGTGCTTGCCCGCATTATTTCTAATCTGAACCATATTAATCAAGTTAAGGAAACGGGTATTGAACCTGAACGCAAAACACTGGCTGAAACTTTGACCAGCCGGGGCATGATCAGTTTTGCCATTTTCTTGGCCATCGTAATTGGCGGTTACATTACAGTCCAAAACGCAACCAACCTTGGGCGCCAGCAAGGTTACCAACCCGAACAACCGATCAATTTCTCCCACATCATCCATGCTTGTGAACATAAAATTGATTGCAATTACTGTCACGACGGTGCCCGCCGCTCCAAGCACGCCGTCATTCCTGCGGCCAATACCTGTATGAACTGCCATAAAGCAATCAAGAACGGATCAAGATGGGGAACAAAGGAATTGACCAAAATATATGCTTCCATTGGGTTCGACCCAAGCACTGACAAGTATATTGAGAATTACGAGAACCTTTCCGAGGAAGAAATTAAAAAAATATATACCAAGTGGATTGCTGACCAGTATATCCAAGATAAAGGTCAACTGGACAATGAAGGGGAAGAATTGATGGAAGAGCAATGGGACGGCATCGTCGAAGCTTTAACCAATCCTGATGCTGGCGATAATGAAATCGCAGGCCCCATCGAATGGGTACGCATCCACAACCTCCCCGACCACGTTTACTTCAACCACTCGCAGCACGTTTCCGTGGGAAAGATTGAATGCCAACAATGTCATGGTAAAGTTGAGCAAATGGCAGTCATGAAACAATACTCTCCCCTAAGCATGGGATGGTGCGTTAACTGCCACCGCCAAACCAATGTGAAATTTGCCGAAAACGGTTACTACGATAACTATTATGAAAACTACCATAATGAAATCGAAAACCTGGAAAGAAAAGGCGTGACCGTTGAAGATATCGGTGGTACTGAATGCCAGAAATGCCATTATTAATGAATAATTGATAATGATGAATGATTAATTATAACCCATTCATCCTTATCAATTATTCATTAATCATTAAAAGCAAGCGATACATTAATATATAAGATGAAAAATCAAGAACTAAATAAGGACGTCTGGATCGGGGTGGAGCATTTGGAGAATGACCCTAATTATCTGGAGTCCGTTCAAAAAGAATTTGCCGACGATAAAAGCCTTCTCGCAAAAGAGGAAGCAATGGAAGTAAAATCCAACCGTCGTGATTTCTTGAAATTCCTAGGGTTCAGTGTTAGTGCAGCAACCGTTGCTGCCAGTTGCGACATCCCCGTGAAAAGGGCAATTCCATACGTGACCAAGCCAGATGAAATTGTTCCGGGAGTAGCCACCTACTATGCTTCTACTTTTGTTAATGGTGGAGACTTTTGCCCCGTATTAGTGAAAACAAGGGAAGGTCGTCCTATCAAAATTGAAGGGAACACTTTATCCAGTATTACCAAAGGTGGTACAAGTGCGAGGGCACAGGCCAGTGTTTTGAGCCTATATGATACCAATCGTTATCAGTCACCGATGAAAAAGACAGATGATGCTTGGGAGAAGACTTCATGGTCAGACTTGGACAAAGAAGTTGGTGCAAAATTATCAAGCGGTGCTATCCGTGTGCTGACCAATACCCTCATAAGCCCTACGTCCAAAAAAGCTTTGGGAGAATTTATCACTGCCTATCCTGGTGCTGATGTAGTTACTTATGACCCAGTTTCATCCTCCGCTATCCTTCAGGCAAATGAAGCATCATTTGGACGTAAAGTGGTTCCTAACTACAGTTTCGACAAAGCAAAATTGATAGTGAGTTTTGGAGCTGACTTCTTGGGCACTTGGATTTCTCCGATAGAATATGCCCGTCAGTATGCCACTAATAGAAAAGTGGATGCGAAAAAACCAAGCATGTCCCGCCACATCCAAGTGGAAAGTGCGATGACCCTTACTGGCTCCAACGCCGATAACAGGATTTTGGTAAAACCATCGGAAATGGGCCAAGCCATTGTTGCACTCTATAATGCTATAGCTGGCAAAGCTGGCGGACAAACAGTAAGTGGTGGCAAATGCGAAGCCTCATCTGCACTTTCAAAAGTAGCCGATCAGTTATGGGCAAACCGTGGTAAATCACTGGTCGTTTCTGGCACTAACAATACAGGGGAGCAAGTTTTGGTAAATGCTATCAACAATATGCTTGGCAATTATGGACAGACCATCAGTTTTGCCAATATTTCTGTGCAAAGGCAAGGGGATGACAGCCACGTGAAGCAATTGCTTCAAGACATGAATACAGGGAAAGTAACGACACTGATTGTATGGGGTGCTAATCCTGTTTTTGATTTTCCAGATTCTGATGTTTTCCAAGCAGGGTTGTCAAAAGTGGGAACCAAAATCTCCCTTGGTTATTCCCCTGATGAGACCTCTGTACTTTGTGATTATGTCGCACCGACCCACCATTACCTTGAAAGCTGGGGAGATGCCGAGGCAAAAAGTAGTCATTTCAGCTTGATCCAGCCTACCATTTCCCCATTGTTTGATACCCGTCAGGCAGAGGAAACATTGCTTCGCTGGGCTAAAAGCATTAACATCAATGCCGACGCTGAGCAACCCTATTACGAATATCTGAATGCAAACTGGCAAGCCAATGTATTCCCACGTCAAAATAATTTTGCCACTTTCCGTGCCTTTTGGGACAGCGCCTTGCACGATGGTGTTTTTGAAATAAAAGAAGAAGAGCCTGCATACGAATTTGCGGGAGATGTTACTTCCGCCGCAGGCAAAGTGTCAACTCCCAAAAGCGGTTTAGAGGTTTCTTTTTTCGAAACTGTCAATATTGGAGGCGGTAATTATGCTGACAATCCTTGGTTGCAGGAAATGCCAGACCCTATCAACCGTTGCGTTTGGGGCAATTACCTCGCTATTCCAATTGAGTTTGATGGTGACCGTCGTTTTGATGGGGCAGGCCAATTTGCTGGACTTAACCAAGATGAATATTACAAATCTGCCGATCAGGTAGAAGTAACCATTGGTGGCAAAGCCCAGACGATCACTTGTATCCGCCAATTTGGCCAGAAGAAAGAAACAGTTTCCCTGGCATTAGGTTATGGCCGCTCTGTTGCGGGTGAATGTGGCATTGGTATTGGCCACAACGTATATCCTTGGATGGATAGGGATGAAGATGGCAATGTACAGTATTATGCCACTGGGGTCGAAGTCAATACCAACATTGGTAAAAACGATGAGTTTGCCTGCGTTCAATATCACCACACTATGGGTGTAACCGGCAAGGTGGAAGGATCGGATGAAACCTTGAATGTAGACGAAGTTGCTTTAATGACTTTGGGCAAAGGTTATCAAGGTGCATTGACTGAGCGTTCTGTTATTGAGCGCACCCATATCAATGACATGGAGCATTTCCTCCACAACGATGGCAAAGATGGAAAACGAGAAGGATTGGAAGTACGGCGTCACCACCATGAGTATTTGAACCAACAAACGCTTTATCCATACAGCGAATTTGTTGCGGAGAAATATAGCCAAGGCCACCATTGGGGCCTGCATGTTGACTTGAATTCATGTACAGGCTGTGGCGCATGCCAAGTTGCTTGTGTCGCAGAAAACAACGTTCCTGTTGTTGGGAAACACGAGGTGTACCGTCACCACGAGATGACATGGCTGCGCATCGACCGATATTTCTATGGCGATTATGAAAATCCAAATGTGGTCTATCAGCCGATGATGTGCCAGCACTGTGATAACGCTCCATGTGAGAATGTTTGCCCTGTTTCTGCGACCAACCACAGTTCAGAAGGTTTGAACCAAATGGCCTATAACCGTTGCATTGGCACCCGTTACTGCGCCAACAACTGTCCTTACAAAGTCCGCCGATTCAACTGGCTGGATTACAACACAGCTGACCTTTTCCCCGCAAACGAAGTAGCGCTCAATGGTGAAGTTGTACCACATGGTGCTGATAACTTGACCCGGATGGTCTTAAATCCAGATGTAACAGTTCGTGTCCGTGGAGTCATGGAGAAATGCAGCTTCTGTGTTCAACGAATTCAGGAAGGTAAATTGACTGCTAAGAAGGAAGGCCGTGCATTGAGAGATGGTGAGGTCAAATCTGCTTGTCAGACAGCCTGCCCAACAGGTGCAATCACTTTTGGTGATACCAATATGAAAGGTTCAGCCATTGACCAAAAATTCAATGATCCGCTGAACTATATGGTATTAGAGGAAGTGAATACCCGCCCCTCTGTTCAATATACCACAAAGGTGGTGAATAGAGACGATTCGTTGAGTTAAGAGAGATTGAGGAAAGGTTTATTTTGAATTAATTTTTTAAAAATAGCAGAACGCAACAAGCAGTGTTTTGAATAGACTGCCAACTGCCAACTGCAAAACTGCCAACTCAAATATGAGTGCTCCAGTTTCAAGAATACGTGAACCCTTAATTGAAGGGCACAAAAGTTATCACGACATTACGGAAGACCTTGTAGGGCCAACCGAACAAGCCCCCAATACAATGTGGATGGTTGCATTCATCATCTCAGTAGGTTTGTTGGGTTATGGAATTTTCTGCCTGATCTGGACTTTCTATTTCGGCATCGGTACCTGGAACCTAAACAGGACTATTGGTTGGGGTTATGATATTACCAACTTTGTCTGGTGGATCGGTATCGGTCATGCAGGAACTTTGATCTCAGCGATCCTCTTATTGTTCCGCCAGCGTTGGCGTACAGGGGTAAACCGGGCAGCTGAAGCAATGACCATCTTTGCGGTTATGTGCGCTGGTTTGTTTCCAGCAACACATACAGGCCGTCCTTGGTTTGATTTTTTTATGTTCCCCTACCCCAACACACGTGGACCTTTATGGGTTAACTTTAACTCTCCCCTCCTTTGGGATTTATTTGCGATTTCGACTTATTTCACCATCTCATTATTGTTTTGGTACACTGGCTTAGTACCTGATTTTGCATCGGTGCGGGATAGGGCAAAAGGTGTTCGAAAGAAAATCTATTCCTTCTTCGCTATGGGGTGGACAGGCAAGGCAAAACACTGGCAACGTTGGGAGTACCTTTCACTTATATTAGCTGGTATTGCTACTCCACTGGTACTTTCCGTACACACCATTGTATCCTTCGACTTCGCCACTTCTGTAATCCCCGGTTGGCATACTACTATTTTCCCTCCATACTTCGTTGCGGGTGCGATCTTCTCAGGTTTTGCGATGGTGCAGACGTTGATGGTTTTGACTCGAAAATGTTTGAAATTGGAACAATACATTACGATCAGCCACGTCGAAAGCATGAACAAGGTTATTCTGGTAACAGGCACAATGGTCGGATCTGCCTATTTGATAGAGCTTTTCATTTCTTGGTACTCAGGTTATTTGTATGAACAATTTGCATTCTACAACAGGGTCATGGGTCCCTACTATTGGGCATACATTGGTATGATGGGCTGCAATTTGTTGGCACCCCAAGTTTTCTGGTCAAAGAAAATTCGCCGTAGTATTTGGTGGACGTTCTTCATGTCCATCTTTGTGAACATCGGAATGTGGTTCGAACGCTTCGTCATCATTGCCACTACTTTGGCTAAAGATTACCTGCCATCAAGTTGGAGTTATTACTGGCCATCATGGGTAGAAATCGGTATTTATTTGGGTACGCTCGGATTGTTCTTTACGCTCTATTTGATTTTTGCAAGGGTAGCTCCGGTAGTTGCAATTGCAGAGGTGAAAGCCATTCTCAAACAATATGGCGATCAATACCTAGGGCCCAATGCAACCGAGCAATCTCATGATAAACATTCGCATGCACATTGATCAGTGGACAGCTTGAAGCAAGCAGGGAGAAGAACCTTAGTTGAAAAATTTAAATAAGAATAATAACCCTTTTTTGAGGGACTAATTTCAATAATATGGCAGCCAATTATAAAGACGTATTATTTGGGCTTTACAACGATGAGACTGTCCTGATGAGTGCCATCAAAGTGGCCAATACAAAACACCTTGACATCATGGACGTCTATTCTCCGTTTCCCATTCACGGGCTTGACCCTTTGCTTGGTTTGGAGGAAAGCCGTTTGCATATTGTAGGTTTCATCTTTGGTATGATCGGCACATTGACAGCACTTTGTGGCATCTCGTTCATCTTTGGAGGAAGTTTACTATTCGAAGGTGATTGGCCGACCATCTTTGGCGGAAAACCTTATTGGTCTTTACCTGCCTTTATCCCAATTACATTTGAATTAACAGTCCTGTTCTGTGGAATTGGGATGACCGTGGTTTTTTACATCATCTGCGGTATGGGCTTTGGGGTAGATAACCCAATCCTTGATGAAAGAATATCCGATGATAAGTTCTGCATTGCCTTCCAAACCAATGATATGAGTGAGGATGACGTGGAAGGACTGAAAGGCTTTTTTGAAGAAACAGGGGCAGAAGAAGTTCATACCCGTCAGATATAACCATAACTCCGAATACAAATCGGAGCTACGGGAAAGACAAAAATTGATAATTTTTTAAATCATTTTTCATAAATGAAATCCAGTCAGCAATCATATTTAGCAATCATATCCCTATTCTTCCTAACTGGGATGTATGCTTGCCAACAACCTGGTGGGGAAAGCACAGGCAGTGAATTGATTCCGGATATGGCGCATTCAATTGCTTACGAAGCAAATGTAAATACAGAATATTCGCTCAATTCATGGGATAATGAATCAGTTGTCAGTCGTAGGGAATTGTCAAAACCTCGATTGCCAGTTAAAGGCACTATTCCAAGAGGGTATTCTGGCATGGCCATTAATGATGGTACCTTCGAGAATGCTAATCAAGCAATTGCTCATACCATGAGCAAAATGAGCGATAACAGTGGAGTCGTTTATACGCCAAATGGCTCGGTGCCCTACTATTACCCCGATACAGAGGATGGGCGCAACCTCGCAATGGAACAGATAAAATATAATCCGTTTCCAATTACGCAGACAGCCATTGCAAATGGTCAAGAATTGTACAATTATTATTGTGGCCTCTGTCATGGTGATAAAGGCGAAGGTGATGGGTATTTGGTGCGAGACAACGGTGGTAAATATCCCGCCCAACCAGCCAATTTCATATTGGAAGAATTTGTCAATGCCAGCAATGGTCGTTATTACCACAGCATCATGTTTGGAAAAAATGCGATGGGTGCCTACGCAGATAAACTCTCTTACGAGGAGCGCTGGAACGTGATCCATTACATCCGTTCCTTACAGGCAAAGTCCCTGAAGGTGAAATACAACCACGAGACGAACCAACTGAACCCTGATTTCGGAGTACCTCAAGCAATGGTAAAAACAGTTGCCGAGGCACAAGAAGAACCACACTCCGAAGAAACTACCAGTGAAGGGAATCATAGCCAAGGCCACGGCTCAGATGCTGACCACGGCCATTGATATATTTTTGAAAAAAAACTAATTCAAAACCGGCTTGCCGGCATATAAAATACCTGCATAGAATGAAGCAGTTCACTTTTGAATCAAAACAAAAGACCTTATTTATGGCCATGATGGGATTGGGGTTGATATGCCTCATCCTTTCCTATATCAATGAGCCAGCAGCCATTGCAGAGGCAGGTATCCACCAAAGATTTTGGTCGAACTTTCTGCACAATGCCTCCTTTTTTACTGGCATGGCGTTTATGATCACATTTGTCATTGCGGCATTTACACTAGCCTATGCTGGTTGGTACGTTGCCTTTAAAAGGCTTTGGGAAGCGTTCGCACTATTCCTGATACCGGGTCTCATTTTAATGGCAATTTTGGCCATAGGCAATTACGCTCACCTGCACCATTTGTATCATTGGGCAGCAGATGGCATTACCGAAATAGGTAGTGAAGCATATGATAAAATCATCGCTGGCAAATCGTCCTTTTTGAACAAAGGCTGGTATTTATTCGGCACTGTTATTTTAGGTGGTACGTGGGCCTTTTGTGCCTATAAATTCCGTCAACTTTCTTTAGCCGAAGAACAAGACGGCGATCAGGTTGAAAATTTCAAATATCAAAGAAGCTTAAGAAAGTGGTGTGCATTTTTGTTGCCCGTAGCAGCCTTCACTGGTCCAGCTATGATCTGGCAATGGGTTATGTCGGTAGATGCTCATTGGTATAGTACTTTGTTTGCTTGGTATTGCATGGCAAGTTGGTTCTTGGCGGCCAGCTCTTTAACGATCATGGTTTTAATTTACCTGAAAACAAAAGGCTATTTTGAGGAGGTAACAAGAGAACATTTGCATGACCTTGCTAAATATGTTTTTGCTTTCAGTATATTTTGGACTTATTGCTGGTTCAGCCAATATATGTTGATCTGGTACAGCAACGTAGGTGAGGAAACGATTTACTTTAGAGAAAGACTTGACAATTACGGTGTCCTTTTCTATGGCAATCTGGTCATCAATTTTGTGCTTCCCTTCCTGATCTTCATGCGTAATACCACTAAACGACGCTATGGAACATTGATGTTCACGTGTGCAGTGGTATTCTTCGGCCACTGGTTCGATTATTTTTATATGATCAAGCCAGGGACATTGATAACTGCTAAGGATATGGTAGGTGGTGGTCATCACGATGCAGGGCATGAAGCAGGACATCATGCTTCTTCTTTTGTAGAAGGTTTCACCATTCCTGGTTTATTAGAAATAGGGGTTATGGTCGGTTTCCTTGGGTTCTTCCTTTATTTTATATTTAGTAGATTAACCCAAGCACCATTAATTCCGAAGAATGATCCATATTTAGGAGAAAGCCTCCATCACGAAGTTCAAGTTTACGAATAAAATCAGTTGGTTTTTGGTTTTTGGTATGGGTTTCCTCAACCAAAAACCAAAAACCAAAAACCAATATATAAATGAGCACTGGATTAATAATCATAGGTTGTATCGTACTCATTACCATCGTGGTAGTCCAGCTTGGAAAAGTGACTGAACTGGCTGCTAAAATCAGGGGTGAGGAGGAAGTCCAATATGAAGCCAATAGAAGAAGCGGCATATTTTTCCTCGTCTTTGGGGTCATCTTTTTGATTGGATGTGTCTGGTCAGCAGTGTATTATGTACCTTGGATGTTAGGGTACGGCCCTCATGAGGCAGCTTCTGAGCATGGTGGTTCACTCGATTCTTTGTTCAACCAAACATTATGGTGTACGGTACCTGTTTTCTTTATTACTCACGTCGCCTTGTTTTGGTTTGCTTATAAATATCAGGGTAGAAAAGGTGCAAAGGCTTCTTTCATTTCTCACGACAACAAATTGGAGGTTATTTGGACTGCCGTGCCTGCCGTTGTCATGTGCTTTTTGGTTATTCAAGGATTGGTTGCTTGGAATGAGGTCATGGCCGACGTTGCACCTGATGAAGAACACATAGAAATTGAAGCTGTTGGCCAACAATTTTTATGGCACCTCCGGTACCCTGGTCCTGATGGCAATTTGGGGGCTAGGGATTTCAGGAAAATTGTTGCAGGTGAAAACCCATTGGGTCAAGACTGGATGGATGATAAAAATTTAGACGATATTCATGCAACTGAAATTGTTTTGCCAGTTGGTAAAAAAGTAAGGGTACGAATCACTGCACTGGATGTCTTGCACAATTTTGACCTGCCGCATTTCCGGGTAAAGATGGACGCTGTGCCAGGTATGCCCACCTATTTTGTTTTTACGCCTTCAAAAACTACTGAAGAATACCGACAAATGTTGAGGGAATACCCTGAATACCAAGTTCCTTCAGATCCAAACGACCCTAATAGTGATCCACTCTGGAAAGTATTTGAATATGAACTGGCATGTGCTGAACTCTGTGGCAAGGGTCATTTCAGTATGAAAAAGTTAGTCAGAATTGTTTCTGAAGATGAATACGAAGACTGGCTGGCTCAACAGCAGTCATTTTATATGAGCAACGTTCGGGGAAAAGATTATGACCCACGCAAAGATGAACTCCTCAACATTGAAATCAAACAGCGAAAACAAGAATTCAACCTCGCCGTTGATAAAGCTCTTGCTGCCGCTACGATTGAAGAAAAAATCATTAGGTTAAACTATGTGACCTTTGAAACTGGTTCTGCCAATCTAACCCCACTTTCACGGTATGAGCTGGAAAACGTGGTTGCTGCGCTTAACAAATACCCTAATGTGACCATCGAAGTTGCTGGTCATACGGACAATGTTGGAGATGATGCAGTAAACCAAGCCTTATCGCAGGCCCGGGCACAAACAGTTTATGATTTCCTCGCAGGTAAAGGCATATCCGCAGACCGTATGAGTCCAAAAGGCTATGGAGAAACAAAGCCCATTGAAACCAACGATACGGAAGAAGGACGGCAACAAAACCGCCGGACAGAATTCCAAATTTTGACTCAATAGAAATAAAAAAGATATACCTGAAAATGCAAATCGGTGTCTTTTGATTTTCATTTTCAATTTCATTAATAAAGTGATATGGCTAACGTAACAACCATCGCACACGATCAAGAAGAAAAGCTCATTCAGGAACTGGGATTTGACGACCATTTTCACGAGCATGAGCATGGCGACAAGCATAAGTCGAACTTCATAATGAAGTACATCTTCAGCCAGGATCATAAGATCATTGCCAGGCAATTCCTTATTACGGGTATGATCTGGGCCATTATTGGCGCTGCGATGTCCATCATTTTTCGCCTCCAGCTTGGTTTCCCGGATGAAAACATGGCATGGTTGAAACCTCTGCTTGGCAAATGGATCGAGGTTAATCCTGATTCTGGCCTTGGCACTTTGGCACCTGAGTTTTACTATGCCTTGGTGACCATGCACGGTACGATCATCGTCTTCTTCGTCCTGACGGCTGGGTTGAGCGGCACGTTTAGTAACTTGTTGATACCGTTGCAATTAGGTGCAAGGGATATGGCCTCGCCATTCCTAAACATGCTGTCTTATTGGTTCTTTTTCTTATCCAGTGTTGTTATGTTTTATTCATTATTCCTTAGCACAGGGCCCTTTTCAGGAGGCTGGGTCGCCTACCCTCCCCTAAGTGCTTTGGAACAAGCATCCGACGGTTCGGGGGCAGGGATGACACTTTGGATATTAAGTCTTGTTTTCTTCGTCGTTTCAGTAGCTTTGGGAGGTGTGAATTATGTGACTACCGTTTTAAACCTCCGCACCAAAGGGATGAACATGTGGAGAATGCCATTGACTGTTTGGGCTTTCTTTGTCACGGCGATCATTGCACTGCTTTCTTTCCCAGTATTGGTATCAGGTTTCTTGCTATTAATGTTTGATCGCAGTTTGGATACCAGTTTTTATTTGAGTGAAATATTCATAGGGGGCCAAGCCCTTGACCATGTTGGTGGTAGTCCAATTTTGTATCAGCACTTATTCTGGTTCTTAGGTCACCCTGAAGTTTACATCATTATCCTTCCGGCGATGGGGCTTGTTTCGGAAGTGCTTTCGGTGCATTGCCGAAAACCAATATTTGGGTACAAGGCGATGGTTTATTCCATCTTGGCAATTGGCTTTTTATCTTTCATCGTTTGGGCACACCACATGTTTATGGCAGGTGTGAATCCATTCATTTCCAATTTCTTTGTGATTTTCACATTGATTATTGCCGTGCCTTCTGCGGTGAAAGTGTTCAACTGGATTACTACCATGTATAAGGCAAATATCCGGTTCAACCCAGCTTCGCTATTTGCCATTGGGTTCGTTTCCATGTTTATATCTGGCGGCCTGACCGGTATCTTCCTTGGAAACTCAGCCATTGATATTCAAATGCACGACACTTATTTTGTAGTTGCTCACTTTCACATTGTGATGGGTATTGCAGCTTTCTTCGGAATGTTCGCTGGGGTGTATAACTGGTTTCCCAAAATGTTTGGCCGTTTTATGAACGACACCCTTGGAAAAATCCACTTCTGGGGAACCCTCATTGGCGCTTATGCTATCTTCTGGCCGATGCACTATTTGGGAATGGCAGGTGTTCCTCGCCGTTACTACCGCTTCGACAATTTCGATACTTTTTCCTTATTTGCGGACACAAACATGTTCATTACCATTGCTGCTATTCTGACTTTCGGATGTCAGCTCATTATGGTCATCAACTTCTTTTACAGTATTTGGAAAGGTAAAAAAGTAACAACTAAGAATCCATGGGGTGCCTCTACCATTGAATGGACGACCCCCATCCATGCTGGGCATGGCAACTGGCCCGGTAAACTTCCAACTGTTCAACGCTGGCCTTACGATTATGGTAAAGATGGTCGTGAGTTCATTTCTCAGATCGAGCCATTGAAGGAAGGGGAAGAAGATGGAGGGCATTAATTGATTGATAATTGTTGATAGCTGATTATTGTAACGACTAACATTCAGCTATCAACAATCAACAATATTTATATTGAAGACAAGGACTAAAATAATTACCAGTAAGCCAGTTAATATAGTTTCGCAAAAAGTGAGGGACTTTGGTGAACTGGTCAAATTCAAATTGAACCTGACTGTTGTTTTTTCAGCAGTAATGGCCTATTTGATTGCTTCAACTGGAACAGTAAACTGGGCAGCGGTTGCCATCTTGGCATTTGGTGGGTTCTTTGTAGCAGGTGCAGCAAATGCGCTGAACCAAGTCCTTGAAAGGGATTTTGATAAATTGATGAAACGTACTGCCGAACGACCTATTGCTGCTGGAAGGATGACAGTTTCAGAAGGAGTATTGACTGCAGGCTTATTAGGTATTGTCGGTTTGATGCTGTTGGCATTGTTCAACCCTTGGGCATCCTTTTTTGGGATGATGGCCCTGTTGAGCTATGCGTTTTTGTACACGCCAATGAAAAGGATTTCTCCTGCTGCCATTGCCGTCGGAGCTTTCCCCGGGGCATTACCCATGCTAATCGGTTGTGTAGCGTTTCAACATGAATTGACTTCTTTAGCCTTGGCCTTGTTTGCCTTGCAATTCTTTTGGCAGTTTCCTCATTTTGGGGCAATCAGTTGGCTAGGTTTCGAGGATTACCAAAAAGCAGGATTCAAATTTGTAGCAACAAAAAATGGCGAAAGGGACAAGACTATTGGCATCCAAGGATTCATTTATGCTTTATGCTTAGTGCCGATTGGTTGGTTGCCTTGGTATGGTGGTTATACTGGAATGTACTCAGCTATTTTCCTTTCAGTGTTAGCAATTGTTTATGCTTGGTTTGGTTGGAATTTGCATAAAAATGACAACCGTAAATCTGCTATGCAATTAATGTTTAGTTCATTTTTCTATTTGCCTTTGGCGTTGATAGCCTTGCTGTTGGATAAAATTTAATAATATGAATTTGGCTTACGAACAAAATATCAGCCGCAGAAACAAAATCCATCCGCACAAATTCGCTTTGTGGGTGGGCTGTACAAGTTTGCTGATGATGTTTGCTGCCCTGACCAGTGCTTATATCGTCCGCCAGTCAGCAGGCAATTGGTTAGAATTTGCATTGCCCAGCGTTTTCAATTATAGTACTATTACAATAGTCTTGAGCAGTATAGCCTTGCAATTCTCTTACATTTCATTTAAAAAAGAAAATGAAATTGGCTACAAAATATTGCTGTTTGCAGCTTTCGCATTAGGCATGTTGTTCTTTTCCTTCCAATTTGAAGGGTGGCAAGCACTTGAAGCAGCTGGCATTCCTTTTACTTTACATCCCGCTGGAGATTTTGTTTATGTCATTTCATGGATTCATGCCGCCCACGTAATAGGAGGAATTGCCATTTTGATAGTGGCGATGATCCATGCTTTTGGACTGAATTATAAAGTAACTGAAAAGCGCAAATTGCGTTTTCAACTTTCATTGACCTACTGGCATTTCATTGGTTTGCTATGGGTCTATTTGTTCTTTTTCTTGACAATGTATAGATGATGGCTAAATGGTTAGATGGTTAAATGGTTAAATGGTTTTTTAAACCTTGTACCATTAAACCATCTAACCATCTGACCATTAAACCATTAAATTTAATATGGCTTCTGAAGCAACTGTAATGCATGCCCACGGGCATGAGCATGAAACGGAAGAACAACTTTGGGAAGGTGGAAGAGAACCTTTCAAAGCGAGTTATGGAAAACTGATGATGTGGTATTTCCTGATAACGGATGCTTTCACATTTGCAGGTTTTCTAATCTCCTATGGGGCATTGCGTTTTAGCAGTGATATCTGGCCAGTAGCAGATGTGGTTTTCGAAAAAGTACCTTTTTTCCCAGACGCTAAAGCACCATTGGTATTCGTAACCTTTATGACCTTCGTTCTGATTGTCAGTTCGGTCACGATGGTTCGTGCCGTGCAAGAAGGGCACAGGGAAAATAAAAACGGAGTGGCCTTTTGGATGTTCTTAACGATTCTGGGTGGTGCAACTTTCCTTGGTTGCCAAGCGTGGGAATGGACTACGCTAATTGCCCATGAAAAGACAACAATACATACCAATCCGTTCAGCGCGCATCTTGATGAAGGCGTCTATTTAGAAGATGCTCATGGCCATCCCTATAAATCAGGGGATGAAGCTGAAAAATTTCGGAAAGGAGATGGCTACCTCATCCATGCTGACCACGAAACTGGAGAATTTATTCAAAGGAAATATCGCTATACAGGCGAACTTAGTGGCCACGAAGGCCGGCAGTCTTTTGGGCCAGTAGCATTCGGTGCTTTGTTCTTTTTTATCACCGGTTTTCATGGGTTTCACGTATTTTCTGGAGTAGCATTTCTCACTATTATAATGATAAACGTGTTGAGCGGTACCTATGTTAAGCGCAGGAACGGTTACGAGATGGTGGAAAAGATCGGGTTGTATTGGCACTTTGTGGATTTGGTTTGGGTATTTGTATTCTTGGTTTTTTATCTCCTTTAAAAATTAATGTTTTTAGTTGTTGGCAATTCGCACTTAACCAATAGCCAACAATTAAAAGCCAATAGCTTATACAAAATGCATTTAAGTTACGAAGAACAGAAAAAATTGGTCATGAAGGGCCTGAAAATATTGGCCATTGTTACCATCACAGAAGTGTTCCTTGCCTTGCTGTTTAACGGACATATTCTATCGGGTTTCCACAAAGACCATTTTAGTACATCAAAGTGGGTAACAATGGGTTTGTTAGCTATTTATGGTATAGCGATGATAGGCTTTAGCCTTTATAAGGCTCGGTTTATCGTTTACAATTTTATGCACTTAGGCTCAGAGGTGAAGGGGTTGCGAATGAGCATATTATTACCAATGTTGTTGTTGGTTTGGGCCATCATTGCCTTTTTCCAAGAAGGTGGCGCCTGGAAATCCAGTCGGGAATTAATCGAAGAAAAAGATAAAATAGAAGTTCCGCCAGCTACTGGGTACATTGATTATGACGAGAGGACGTCTACCATGCTAATATAAAAAAAGGCGAGCCTAATAAAGGCTCGCCTTTTTAGTTTTAGCCTGATATGATAAAACCTATTTTCTTTTTCACTGTTTTGAAAAAAAAATGGTAATGGAAAATCAAATACCTGAAAAGAAAAAAAACGTTTACCTTATTTCCGGCCTCGTATTCATTGTGCTTTTTATTCTGCCGTTAGGGTCTATTTATTTTTTGAACTCTGGCCTCCAGTACCGCAAGACATCTGTCGCTGAACTTGGGGATTTGGGGAAAATAGGGGCTTTTAATTTAAAAAATCAAAACAACCTTCCCATCACGCCTGAATTATTGAAAGGCCGAGTAACGGTTGTTAATTTCCTTTCACAAAATGATTCCACTGCAAAATACCAAGCTGACCGCATTGCCAAAGTCCACCAAAATTACAACGGTGTAGATGACGTGGTTTTCATTTCTTTTATCCAAAATGATTCCACTAAAAGCTTGATTGATTTGGCTTCTCAAATGGGTATTGAGAACAACAAACAATGGCATCTTTTATCAACCAACGATAATCAATGGGAGGACTTTTCCTTTAATGCTTTTAAAATACCTGATAATAAAACCGGCGTTGCACTTGTTGATACAAGTTTGACTGTCAGGCGCATTTATGATATTAGTAGCAATCCAGAAATGGGAAGGCTGGTAGAGCAAATTGCGATCGTTATGCCTAAACAAAAACGACGTGGGCTTTGATTGGGTATTGGGTATTGGGTATTGGGTATTGGGTATTGGGTATTGGGTATTGGGTATTGGGTATTGGGTATTTAAAATAATTGATTTGTAATGGAAAAAGACTTGCCTAATAAAAAACTTGAAAAGAAATTGAACCGATGGGCATGGGTTATTTCGGGGATTGTACTTGTAATGGTAGCTACCATGCATAAAATACCTAAAATTTCTACCAATATTGATTTTACTTTTTTACCCGCACTTTATTCCACTCTCAATGCAATTACGGCAATAATCTTAATTGCTGGACTTTATTTTATAAAACAAAGAAATATGGCCAAACACCGCAAGGCCATGATAACTGCGATGTTTACATCAGCACTGTTTCTATTGGGCTATGTGGTTTATCACCTCATTTATGAGGACACCAAATATGGTGGGGAAGGAGCTATCAGGTACATTTATTTTTTTCTTCTAATCACACATATCATATTTGCAGCTGTCATTTTCCCTTTTATTTTATTTACTTTTATTCGTGCAATTACTAATCAATTTGACAGGCATAAAAAAATAGCGAGATGGGTATATTGGATATGGCTTTATGTTGCCATAACAGGACCCATTTTATTTTTAATGATTAGGCCTTATTATCCTTGGTGAAATAAAAGATGAAAAAGAAAGTAAATGACTTGCTGAAGGGAATTCGTTAATTTTGTAAAAAATTAATAATATGAAAAATCGCATTCTTAAAATACTCACATTATTTTTTGTGTTGAGCTTTAGTTCACCGACAATATTGCCTGCTCAATGTCCGATGTGTAAAATCGGTGCTGAAAGTAATTTGAAAAATGGTGGCACTGCTGGAAAAGGCCTGAACACAGGGATTCTGTATATGCTCGCACTACCCTATTTATTGGTCGGTACTATTGGTTTTCTTTGGTGGAAAAACAGAAAGGAAGACATTGATGAAGTTTTTAAATAAATAATTTAGTGATTAGTGTAAAATACTGAAAAAACCGAATAAATGAATATTAGTTTGAATGCGCATAGTTAAGTTGCCTTACACTGCCGAACTGGAGTTCGGCGTCAGATTTCATTTAATTGGCAAGTTGTTATTATTCGGACTGAACAAACGCAAAAGAATTACCGGAAATTTTGTTCGTAAAACTCCACGACCCTATCATCTATCATAATGTCCCTATGCTGCAATTTTTGTTTTAATACAATTCCTTCAAGAGTACGGCAGCGGCTGAGAGCAACATATGTCTGCCCAGATTCAAATGCCCCTTTACCCATATCAATGATAACCTTGTCGAACGTTTTTCCTTGTGATTTGTGAATTGTGACGGCCCAAGCCAATTTTAATGGGTACTGATTGAAAGTACCAACTACTTCGCTTTCTATTTCATCGTCCGTTTTGCCTGGCTTGTATTTAATGATTTCCCAATCCATTCTGCCAGCATCTATTTCTTTGGTAGCCCCCCCCTCATCGGATAGGATTTTAATTGTTTCTTTGGATATTTCAATAATTTTCCCAATTGTACCATTTACAAATTGGCCATCGGGATCATTTTTAATAAACATGACTTGCGCCCCTATTTTTAATCGGAGTTCTTTCTCAGTTGGATACAAACGAGGATCAAAAACACCAGTAACTGTGGCCGAGAAAACAAATTCTTGTGCTTCCAAATTGGCGAGTTCCCTTCTATTGATCCGGCCAACGGTTGCATTTCTTGGAGAAAGGGTAATGTAATTCCCAGGAAAATCAAAAAGGGGCATATACCTGATATTGAGGTCTTCAAGATCTTCCCAATCAGCTTGGTTAAGGCGAACAGCATCCAACAACCGCAGGAAGTGACGGTTTTCTTGGCGGTACACTTTTCGAAGTTCCAACATTTCAATTTCAACCTCTCTCAGCACATTTGCAGAGAAGAAATAAGGACTTTCGTAAGCTATTTCAAATATTCTTTTTTCCTCATTAGAAGAAACAATAGGTGGTAACTGAAAAAGATCACCAATTAATACCATCTGTACCCCACCAAAAGGCATTGGGTTCTCCCGGTTTATCCGTAACGAACGGTCAATAGCATCCAATAAATCAGCGCGCACCATGCTTATTTCATCAATTACTAAAACTTCCATTTTTTTGAACCACTTCCGCTTTCCACTCTTTTTTATATCTTTTGACAAAATAAACCGAGGAGGGAATCCAAATAGGGAGTGAATGGTCTGCCCCTTCACATTAAGGGCAGCAATTCCTGTGGGGGCGCACACAACAGTTTTCTTTCGGGTAGTTTGACGGAACAAATTCAGCAATGTGGATTTGCCAGTACCAGCCCTGCCAGTAATAAAAAGGCTTTTATCGGTTTTCTCCAAAACGTCAAGTGCATATTTGAAGTCTCCGTTGAGTTCGAGTGGTGTTTTGTTTATGGCCATACTTTACACTATCATATACGATTGAAGATGGAGCAAATGTAACAAGTGCTTCATTAATCAGGGATATAAACTAATGCAGCAGGTTAGTGAGTACCAACCTGCTGCATCTAAATTTAAAAATAAAGTGGCTATTATTTAAAAAAGCGAAAAGTTTCGGTCTGGGTTTCGGTTTTAATATGAATTAAATATAAACCGCTAATTAGATCACTGAGGTCAATACCAGGTTCCAGTACACCATCATAATTTCTGCTTAATATTAATTGACCATTAACATCAAAGATTTCGATAAACGCATTTTCTTCTCTTTCAAATTGAACAATTAATCTATTTGAACCTACAGAATGCAAAATCTGGATTTCACTATTTTTTCGGAAGTTGACACTAATTACTGAGCTAAACTCAAATTTTCCGTCAAAGTCAACTTGTTTCAACCTATAATAGTTTATACCCACATTTGGGTTTTCATCAAAATACTGATACCGCTGTCTTTCATATGAAGTTCCTGCGCCTTTAATTTCACCAATAGGCCTGAACAATCCACCCTCATTGCTTTTTTCAACAATGAATTTATTGTTATCCAATTCAGACAAAGTAGTCCAAGAAAGCATAATTACCTGATCTTTCAATTGGCCGCTGAAGCTAATAAGCTCTATGGGCAGGAAATTGCTAGGAATAACAATGACTTGCCCATCACCGCCTACTCCAGGATCTCCGGCATTACCAGGCCCTGCCTTTCCACCTCCACCTCCACCAGGTGCATCGCCATTTCCACCATTTCCATTATTAGCAATTCCACCTGGTCCTCCTGAGCCTCCGATGTTAGCCCCGTTGCCGCCATCACCGCCATTATCTCCACTAGTAGCATTTCCGTTCGCGCCAGACATGGTAGTTGTACCAGTACTGCTGCTTGCCAACCCACCTGTCCCTCCACTTGTTCCTGTTGTAGAACTGCCGCCAACTGCAATTACATTAGATCCATATGAAAAACTAGATGCGCCGCCACTAACTCCTGCTGTTCCACCTGCACCGACTACTAATGCGTAAGCCCCAGCCGGTACATCAGTGAAAGTAGTACTTGCATATGCTCCACCGCCACCACCGCCCCTAGCATTATTACCCGTGCCGCCGCCACCGCCCGCGCCCCATACTTGAACCGTTAAATCTGCTGTATATCCAACGGGAATAACATAAGAATAATTTCCTGCAGTTGAGTATGTCTGAGTAGTTGGCTGGGCATTAAGGCCCATAAGTGAAAAAACCAAAATAACTACTATGAGGAATATGAAGCGTTTCATTTGATTAACGTTTGGTTTATTTTATCTTCAAAATTTCATTCGTTTGAATTTCATTTCAAATAAAGAGATTTAAGAATACGCCAACATATTAGGATCAACAAAGACTTTCGAAGTCTATAAGAACACGATTATTGTTGACAATAGGTGCATTTCAAATAAGGTGGTATTGGAAGCAAGATTTTGTCTCTAAATCTTTCGGGAAGTGTTTTGGAGGGCACAAGTGAAAATCCGAATAATAGAAGAACAATAAGAGGCACGATCAAGTAGCAGTTTCAATAAACGATCATTTTCAAGCTTATTCAGAAATATTGTGAATTTTCATTATTTAAAACAATAATTTATTGGAGATTTACTCTGTATAACTGCAAATTATATGCCTTTTAAACATTTGTGCTTAAGTTAATGAACCTAAGGTTGTGGCAACTCCTTAATTAAAAACAAATAAACCGGGAAATGATCGCTGTATCCAGAAATATAATTATCAAAATCAAATGTTCGGAAAGGATAGCCTTTGTACTGACCAGTTTTTTGTACTAAATAAGGCTTATTAAAAACCACTGCCTTGTAAAATCTATACCCACTTTGTTTCTTTTTGACAAGTCCAGATGAAACAATAACTTGATCGAACAAACTCCAAGCATCCCGCCACGCCGTAGTGCCAAACCCTTTTTTGAAATAACTGTACATGGGATTGTACAAATCACCCTCCCGAACGTCTTTTGTTTTGAATTTGGTTGCCAATACCTCCTTGACACTAGGGCTTATAGGATCATCATTTAAGTCACCCATCACAACTATTTTTACATTTGGATCAATTTGCGACAAAGAATCTTTTACCTGTTTACAAATGAGTGCAGCCGCATTTCGCCCCGGACGCGAGCGTTTTTCTCCCCCACTCCTTGATGGCCAATGATTGACGAGCACATGCAATGGTTCTCCATCTAATAAACCTTCCACATGAAGGATATCACGAGTAAAATTCCGTTTTCCATTATCGTTATATATAATTAATGGAATAGGGGTACTCTTCGTTACTTTAAAGTATTTTGACTGGTAAAGCAATGCCACATCAATACCCCTTTCATCAGGTGAATCGTAGTGGATGATCTGGTAATCTCGATCAGCTAAGGCGGGTTGTTCCACAAAATCTTCCAGCACTTTCCGGTTTTCAACCTCACTCACGCCAAGGATGGCAAGTCCGTCAGGGGTCAGTTCTGTGCCCAATTCGGAGACGACCCTTGCCAAGTTTTTTTGTTTGTCTTGGTAAAGTTTATTTGTCCATCTACGTTTTCCATTGGGAGTGAATTCCTCATCCTTTTTGATGGGATCATCTTCTGTGTCGAATAGGTTTTCGAAATTGTAAAACCCCATAGCTGCCACTTTATACTGGGATTTTTGGGCAAGCAGGCTTTGGCATATGAAAAATGATAAGACTAGTAGGAAAGAAAATTTCATTTTATATGTCACCATTGGATTTGCTCTTTGTTGGGCGCAAAGCTAATTTAATACAGGAAGTTAAACCCGCCTTTTAGAGTCAAGAACAGGCGTGACTTCATAATATGTTGATGGAAAAAGCACTATAGCGCCTAGTTATCAAAGTAATTGATAATAAAGAATTATTTGAAGGAAAATATCTAAAGTTATATTTGTGGAAAGCCAAGTCCATTCCAATCTTTATGGTAATTTTGCCTATCCAAAATCAACCGCCACCAAGAGCCTATACACTCTCCCAGATCCAGTCCAATATACGACAAATCCCTGTCGGATCGGTTAAGTCTCGATCAAATTTTTATTTATAAAAAAAAGTATGGTGCGAACCTTCTAACTTCGCCTATTCAAAACTAACTGTATGAAGAAATCCTTTTTTACCCTTTCCATTTTTCTTTTCTTCTCCTGCTTCATTTATGGTCAAAGAGTCGCGATCAGTGGCATTTTGAAAAGCACTGAAAATGTTCCTTTGCCTGGTGTCGAGGTCAGGGCTGAAAATGTTGAAACCAAAACGGATGCAAGCGGTTTTTTCCGCCTGAGCTTTCCTGCAACCAATAAACAGATCACGGTTATTTTTACTGAAAAAAATGGGGATACTGTTAAAAAAACGATCAATCCAACAGGCGAGTCCCGAATCAAAATGGGAGTAGTTCATTTTATTAATGATCCGGAACCTATGCATACTGATCCATTTATTGAAGTTGCAGAACCCTCAACTGGCAAAGACGTCATCACTGGCGAAGACCGCATTCCCACTATCACCCTTTCCGGCGATGACGAAGAAATTGAATTAGGCCAGCAAAATATCTCAGGCATACTATCTGCTTCACGTGATCCATTCATAGCTGCTGCGGCTTTCAACCTTAGTACTGGCGGCTTCGACATTCGAGGGTTCCGATCAGAAACGACTGTTTTGTTCAATGGCATTCCTTTTAATAACATAGAAAGTGGATCGGTTTATTGGAGTATCTGGGGCGGTTTGAATGATGTTACGCGCAATAGGGAATCAGCGATTGACCTCAGCGCCAATGCCAATACGTTTGGAGGCATTGGAGGATATACGACAATTGATATCCGTGCTTCCAAACAACGAACTCAAAAACGTTTTTCCTATCTTTTTTCCAACAGGGGTTACACTGGGCGAATCATGGGTACTTGGTCAACCGGGATGAATGAAAAAGGTTGGGCTTTCACTTTTTCAGGTTCCAAACGATGGGCGGAGGAAGGTTATGTACCTGGTACATTTTACAATGCCTATGCCTATATGATTGGAGTAGACAAAAAAATCGGGGATAAACATCTGCTCAACTTATCGGTTTTGGCTGCACCCATCAGAAGGGGTTCCCAAGGGGCCTCTATCCAAAAGGCCAACGAATTGGCGGGCACTAATTTTTACAACCCAAACTGGGGTTGGCAAACACAAGCTGACGGAAGCAGGGTGAAAAGAAATGCAAGGGTGGTTGATGCCCACCAGCCCTTAACAATTTTGCGACATGACTGGGAAATAAACGACCATTCCAAACTGACCACCTCAGTAGGCTATTTATTTGGACATTATGGCCGAACCAGGATTGATTGGTTAAATGCTCCAGACCCTAGAGCCGATTATTACAGAAAACTGCCCATTTACCCCGAAGTCGCTTTGAACTTCCCCGACCGGGCAAATGACCTGGAGGCCGCCCTTTTGGCAAATCCAGATTTGCTGCAAATCCAATGGGACGCTTTTTATGATGGCAATTCTACGCATGGCAAAAAATGGGAAAATGAACCGGGCAACTGGTCACAAATTGTCCTTTCCAACCAACGCTCCGATGCCAACAACTTTAATGGCAGCACCACCTATGAGAGTATCATTTCTGACCAGTTCACCTTAAATGCAGGCCTCACCTGGCAAATCGAAAAGACCCATTATTTCAAAACTGCTGAAGACCTATTGGGAGGTGATTTCTTTTTGAACATTGATCCATTTGCGCTCCGTGATGGGCTTTCATTTGAAACGGCTAAGTTTAACCTCAATGACCCAAATGTGGTCATCAAAAAGGGAGAAACCTATGGCTGGGACTACGACATAAACGCCCGCCGGATAAGCCCTTGGCTGCAAGGCCAGTTTACTTTAAGAAAAGTGGATTTCTTCGCCGCAGCTAACATGACCACCACGGAATTTTGGCGCACAGGAAATTTCAGGAACGGCAGGTTTCCCGACTCTTCCTTTGGTGATTCTGAAAAACAAGAATTTGCCAATTACGGAGCGAAGGCAGGCGTGACCTATAAATTTGATGCACGAAATTATATCTATCTCAATGGAGCAAGTATTGGCCGCTCCCCTACTTTAAGGAATGCTTACGTTTCGCCGAGGAACAGGGACGAGCTAACACCAAACCTTACTGACGAAAAAATTAAGGCGTTCGAAATTGGCTTCCAACATCGATCCCCTGGGTTGAAAGCAAGAGCTACTTATTATCATAACCAAATTGAAGACCGCGTTAGGTTCAACCGCTTTTATTTTGCAAATGCTGGTAATAACAATTTTGGGGCTTTCATTTTGACAGGCCTTGGAGAAAGGCATAGAGGCGTGGAACTGGCACTCGAAGCCAAACTCACCACCACCCTTAACTTTTCTGGTGCTGCATCTTTTAGTGAAAACATTTATACTTCCCGTGCGGACGGCTTCTTTGTTTACGACGGGGATGGCGAATCGAACAGCGGTGTTTTAGAATCGCTGGGTACTATTTACACCAAAGGGTTTTACGTACCAAACACACCTCAGGTGGCACTCAGTGCGGAGCTTGAATACCGCTCCCCCAAATATTGGTCAATAAGTGCAACAGTCAATTATTTTGATAAAAACTATATTGATTTCAATCCAGTGAGAAGGCGTGTGGAGGGAGTTTTTGGAACAGAAAACGATCCTGATTTATATGAAGCTACTATCAATCAGATTAATGTTTATGATAAATCCAGGACGGGTTTTGATGTTGACCATTTTTCAGTTGATTTATTTGCCAATAAATCCTTTAGGCTCAATCGGGACATGTTCTTTTCATTAACAGGTGGCATTACCAATTTACTAAATGCGACCATTATTCAAGGTGGGTACGAACAGTTGAGATCAAATCCACGTGCTGTAGTAGTCAGTCTTGAAAGGAACAATCCAGAACTAACAGGGCAAATAAATTATGCCCCAAATGATGATCCATTTGCACCTCGGTATTTCTTTGCATATGGTACTAACTTCTTTATCATGGGGGCATTAAGGTTTTAACTCTAAAAAAGTACCACTTAAAATTTGATCAATAAGAAATTTATAAAATACTCAAAATGAATTATCTATCTAAAATTTTACTCCTCTTCATCATTTCTGCCTTTGCATTTAGTTCTTGTGTCGAGGAAGATTTTGACCGTCCTCCAGTGGACGGGATTGACCCAGGCCTGAATGTCACAACCACCATAGCTGAGCTTGTGGCTATGCATACGCTGGGTGGCGGACATACAGAAATCACTGAAGACTTGGTCATCAAAGGCACTGTCATTGCAGATGATTTCACTGGCAATTGGTTTCGCTCATTTGTACTGGCAGATGAAACTGGTGGGATTACCGTTCTGATAGACCTTACTGAGTCTTATTTCTTTTACCCAGTGGGAAGAGAAGTTTACATAAAATTAAAAGGCCTGTCGCTGGACGATTACAATAACCTTGTCCAATTGGGTGATTACAATGAAACAATTGAGGAATTGGATGATATATCTGATGTGACCGGTCACTTAGTAAGAGGAGTGCAAAAGGAAGCCCCTCAGCCCAAAGTTAAAACTATCACACAATTGACACTGGACGATGTGAATACCCTCATCCAACTCAATGATGTCATGTTCCTTGACACAACTGCCACCTATGCCGATGCAGTTGGGCAAAATTCCCTGAATGTTGATTTAACAAATTGCGATGGCCACACTATCCTCGTCCGTACCAGCGGCTTTGCAGATTTTGCTGGTGATAAAGTAGCTGTAGGCGGAGGAAGCTTTATAGGTGTACTTAGCATATTTCGAGATGATTTTCAATTGCTCATCCGTGACCTGAATGACCTCGATATGACTGGCCCACGTTGCAATGGAACAGGTGGAGGCCCTGACTGCAACGGCGTCACAGTTCCTACCGTAACGGGAGTTGATGAAGATTTCCAAAGCGGTGGCAATAATGACCCTGTTGTCATTAGTGGCTGGACGAATGCTGTGATCAAAGGCACAAGAAGTTGGCAATTCAAAGAATATCAAGGCAATGTGTATGCCCAGGCAACTGCATTCAATGACAATTCACCAGAAATGGAAACTTGGCTTGTAACCCCACTGATCCAAATATCTGATCAAACGAAAATCCTGACATTTGAAACGGCCAAGGCATTCTACACCCACGATGGCTTTTCGGCTTGGTTATCAACTGATTTTGAGTGCGATCCTACTCTGGCTGTCTGGACGCCGCTCAATGCTACCCTTGCTGGCCAAAGCGACGGTGACAATGATTGGGTTCCATCAGGAGATGTTGACCTAACACCGCTCATAGGCCAAAAAATTGCTATTGGTTTCAAATATGTTGGAAGTGGAACTGGAGGCCAAACGGGTACATTCCGAGTGGACAACTTAAAACTTGGTGACGGAGGTGGAAATACTGGTGGTGGCGATCCTTGTACCAACGGCAATGGCCCCTTGGAGGTCGATGCCATTGATGTCGATTTTTCAAGTGGTTCCAGCAACGATGAAGTTTCAGAAGACGGATGGGTCAATGTCGCAGCAGTAGGAACACGTAACTGGATTTATAAAGAGTTCAATGGCAATGTATATGTGCAAGCCACTGCCTTTAATGACGCAGCCCCTGAAACTGGTGCATGGCTGGTAACCCCACTTATCAACGTAACCGCTTCAACAACATTGAGTTTTGAAACAGCTAAAGCATTCTGGACACATGATGGCCTTACTGTTTGGACCTCTACTGATTATGACTGTGATCCTTTGAATGCAACTTGGACTCCTCTAAATGCAACACTTGCTGGTCAAAATGATGCAGACCACGATTGGGTGTCTTCTGGCAATATTGATTTGTCAGGGTTTGCAGGCAGTAAACTTGCTGTTGGGTTTAAGTATGATGGTAATAATAATTCTGGATTAACTGCTTCCTACCGGGTGGACAATGTTAAAGTAGAGTAAGTAGTTTGAATAAATCATAAAGTGAAAAAGCGCCAATTCCCGATGTGGGGAATTGGCGCTTTTTCACTTTATGATTTATTCAGATTTATACTTTTCAATCCTCATTCACCAAAGTTTTTTTCATCAAAAAAGCTTTTAGGAATCCATCCAAATCCCCATCCAACACTTTGTCTGGGTTGTTGACTTTATAGCCTGTTCGGAGGTCTTTTACCCAACGGTCATCAAGCACATAACTGCGGATTTGACTTCCCCACTCATTTTTCATTTTTCCAGATTCGATTTTATCCTTTTCCGCTTTTTGCTTTTCAAGTTCCACTTCATAGAGGCGGGACTTTAACAACTGCAAAGCCTTTTCTCTGTTTTGATGTTGGGAACGTTCTTGTTGACATTCTGCTACTATTCCGCTCGGGATGTGCGTTACCCGCACCGCGCTTTCCGTTTTGTTGACGTGCTGCCCTCCTGCACCACTTGCCCGAAATGTATCCCATTTCAAATCAGCCGTATTGATCTCGACCTCAATGCTGTCATCAATCATAGGATGGACAAAAACAGATGCAAAAGAAGTCATACGTTTTCCCTGAGCGTTGAAAGGACTCACCCGCACCAATCGGTGAACGCCATTTTCTGCTTTTAGCAAGCCATACGCATAATCGCCACCAACCTCAATACCTACCGATTTGATACCAGCCGTGTCACCGTTTACCAGATGAAGGGTTGAAGTTTTAAAATCGTTTTTCTCCGCCCACATGACGTACATGCGCAACAACATGGCAGCCCAATCACAAGCTTCAGTGCCACCTGCCCCGGCATTGATTTCGAGAATAGCATTAAGTTCATCTTCGGGCTGATTGAGGGTAGAACGGAATTCAAGATCATCAATGGCTTCCACTGCTTTATAGTATTGGGCATCCACTTCCTCCTCAGAGGCTTCTCCTTCTTTTTGAAATTCAAACAATACCTCAGCATCGCCAATAGCGGTTTCAACTTGGTTAAATTGTTCTACCCATTTTTTGTTGAGCTTGATGATCTTGAGAATGCCCTGCGCCCGTGCGGGGTCGTCCCAGAAGTTGGGATCTCCAGTAAGTTGTTCTTTTTCTTCGATGGTTAAAAGTCGGCCAGGGACGTCAAAGATACCCCCTTAAAGAAGCCAACCTTTGTTTCATCGCAGCGAGTTGTTCGGTGGTCATAACAGTTTTTTGTTTTTAGGAAATATTGACAAACGGTAGGATGGTTAAATGGTTAAAGGGCTTTTTTAGAAAATCATTTGCTGCTTTTTTTAGCCATTTAACCATATAACCATGCAGTCGTTTTTCAATTTATAAAACCTCTACATAAAAAATCAGTTCAGCGTCAGGTGGAATTTTACCACTTCCAGCTTTTCCATATCCCAACTCTGATGGGATGAAAAGCATGGCCTGGTCCCCTCCTTTCAAAAGTGCAATTCCTTCATCCCATCCTTTGATCACTCGGCCCTTTCCTAGTGGAAAGGAGTGTGGTTTGCCTCTAGTAAAAGAATCGTCAAACCTCTCTCCAGTGGTCAAAGCTCCATAATAGTTTACTTGCACCATCCTGTTGTATTCAGGAACAGCGCCATTGCCTTCTTTTAAAACCATGTACTTTAGGCCAGATTCGGTGGTAATCAATTTATCATTCAATTTGCCTGAAGTGTATTGGGCTGCCATATCCTCGACCTGATTTGAGATATTTTCAATAGCAGCTTTTTCAGCTTCTTTTTCGGCCTGTATTTGCGCATTTGTTTTCGCTTCTATCATTACAATATCGTAGTGCATTTCTTTCACATTGGCCATTTGAGGATTCTTTTGCATATCAGCTGTTATAGGAATGTCAATGGCAATGCTGTCCCCTACTGCCATCATGGATACGGCTTCGTATACCGGGTTTGATTCACCTGTTTCCTTCATTTTTAAAAGCTCTTCTTTGGAATAGATATGGACAGGCATGACCCGGTCATTTTGACGAGTTGAATTTTGGAATTTACCATCAGTATAGGCATAAACATGGACATAGGCCTTTTCGCCCGGGGATGGCTTTCGGCCATTGGAGCTACTGTATTTGGTAATTTTATAACCATTTGGGGTAACATTTTTTTCACCACATGAAAAAAAGAAAGTGGTGGCCAGCATCAGCAAAATATTTAAGCTTCTCATAATTAAACGTGTTTATCAAATCAAAAGTCAATTGAAAATTTATTTAGAACATAGAGGTTCAAATAATGGTTTTCAACAACTTTTCTTTGTATTCGGGTAAAATGGATTTTAGTTTTTTTACTGTTGGTCGCAGACCGATATAAGAATAACCGCCAGAGGCGTTTCTATGCCCTCCTCCCCTAAAATGTTTTCGGGCAATTTCTTGAACAGAAAAATCGCCCTTTGACCGGAGGGATATTTTGGTAATTGTTGGTTGCTCATGAATAAATACAGCCATAATCACGTCCTTCATCTGTAATAATTGGTTCACCAACCCTTCCGTATCGCCCCTTTGAATATTGTAATGCTCATAATCCAATTTGGTCAAACAGATAATGGCTGTTTTGTATTCCGGCAACACCTCCAGACGGTTATTTAATACATGCCCAAGCAGTCTAAGATGTTTTTCATCCAAACTATTAAAAACATGGTCCTGGATTTTTACATCATCTACCCCCAGTTCAAGCAAATCTCCTACCATTCTGAACACTTTTGGTGAAGTAGCATATTTGAAAGAACCTGTATCCGTAAGGATTCCAGTAAACAGGCATTCAGCAACAGGGTGGTTTATTTTGTCCACATCGCCCAGCATAGTTATTAAATCGTGAACCAACTCACTTGTGCTACTTACGTTGGTGTCAGTGAGCATAAAATCAGCAAAAGGTTCTGGGTACAAGTGGTGATCAATCAAAACCTTTGTTGATTTAAGGGGGGCTATAATTTCCCCCATTTTATCTATCCTTTCAAGGGAATTGAAATCCAGACAAAAAATGATATCAGCCGACTCCAACAATTCCTTCACTTCCTCTTGGGAAATATCATAGATCAGTATATCTCCCGCTTTTGGCATCCAACCAAGGAATCCTGGAAATTCAGATGGAACGGCCACTGTTACTTTATGCCCCAATTGTTCAAGGTAATGCTGCAAGCCGAGTGCCGATCCGATAGCATCTCCGTCAGGGTTGCGATGTGAAGTAAGCACAACGTTTTTCGGGACTGAAAGTAGTGATTTTAGGTCGTTTAAATTTTCCATGATTAGCGTTCCAAAATAGGGCGGCGAAGTTCCCAAAAATTACATTTATTCCAAAATTAATACTCCGCTTTGATATGAATACTTCTAATGTTTACATTTGCGCCCGTTTTTAAAAAAGGTACTTAGTTCTACTTTGACACTTTAAAAAATAATCATCCGTTTTCAGGCTGGGGGTTAAGAACCATTCAGAGGGAGGTGTGTTTTTTTATCCCGATTTCAATCGGGATAAAAAAACACACCTCCCTCTAATAGATATTTCTCTCAGGCGTGAAAAACAATGAATGCTCACGCACTTAATTTTAAAGTATCAAAGTAGAATTAGGTATCAAAGTATTTGGCATTGAGGTATTTGGAAACTTTGGTGTTAAATGAGTCGTAATACCTTATACCAAATACCTTAATACTTAAAAAATTTAGCATATGTCCGGAAATAGAACTTTGACAATGATCAAACCAGATGCTGTAAAAGCAGGCCATATAGGAGCCATCTTAAATGACATCACATCAGCAGGTTTTAAGATCGTTGCTATGAAGATGACCCAATTGACAACTTCAAAAGCAGGCGAATTTTACGCAGTGCATAAGGAGCGTCCTTTTTACAGTGAGTTGGTTGAGTTTATGTCTTCTGGCCCAATCGTGGCTGCAATTTTGGAAAAAGACAACGCTGTAACGGATTTCCGCACCCTTATTGGGGCGACCAATCCTGCTGATGCAGCTCCCGGTACCATCCGTGCCAAATATGCCAAAAGCGTTGGGGAAAATGCAGTTCATGGTTCTGACTCTGATGAGAATGCTGCCATTGAAGGTGCCTTCCATTTCGGTGGCACGGAAGTGTTCAGTTGATCAGAAGACGAACATTAGATGAAGAAGGCTTTCCAAGTTTTAGAATTTGGAAAGCCTTACTTGTTTATCTTTATAATATATTCTAAAAATATCCAAGCAACTGCCTTCTTTCATTCCACGAGGGAATCGCGTACCAAGACGGTTTGACGAAAGATATCCCCGATTGCCTATTGTGTTTTTTGAAAAATAAAGATCGTCAAAACTACTGTTTATTGGCATTCCTGCATTTTTAACCTTTCCCCAATTATTATCTTTAATCATCGTAGAAAATATATCGAAACCACCAAAGCCGGGATGGCTTTCCGAACTAAAATAGAGCGTCTGGGAGTCAGTGTGAAAAAAAGGGGTTATATCATCCTCCCGTGTATTGATAGAAGTCAAGTTGACAGGTTCAGAAAATTCATTATCCTCAATTTCACTGTACCAAATATCCAATTTCCCCACTCCTTCAGGTCGATCGGAAACAAAAAAGAGGACTTCCTTTTGAGTGAATAGATTATATCCAATAGCCGGTTGAGTGGCTGTATAGCCTGGGAGGTTGATATGCTTGGGCAATGCTTGTGTTTTCCTTTCCCACCTTCCCTTATCGTCTTGATCCATAAAATGTATTTGACATGTCACTACTTCCGAGTTGACATATTCACAAACGGTGAAGTACATTCTTTGCCAATCTTTACTAAATGTCGTATTGCAAAAATGCTTACCCTGTCCAATGAAGTTATTGGGAATAGACTTGGCTTTTTCTAAATTTTCAGATACCATCATTTTAAACAAATGACGTTTAGGAGTTTGTTTGTCTTCTTTATACACTGACTGTGAGGAGGAAAAGAACAATCTATTCCCCATTTCAACTGCACCTGTTTCTGAGTAATCGGAGTTAATGTCATCAGGTAACAAGTCTATTTGAATGGTAGAATCCCATTCATTAGCATTTACCAAGGTTTGACAAGTTTGAATTTCTTTAGCTGCCCAATTGGTGTAATAATCATCAATTCCATTTAATGCAAAGGTTTTGAAAAGCTCCAAAGCCTCATCGTATTTGCTAAGGTTTTTTTTCACTTGAGCCAACCAAAAAACAGCCATAGGGTAAAGATAACTGTCTCCATCTTCCATCACTTTTATGTAATATTTTTCAGCATCAATATAATCATTTACATGCCGCGCCGCTTCTGCATATTTAAAATATGAATGGATACTATGGTTCCTGGTTTCTAAATGTTGTTGGTAAAACGTGTAGCACTTTTGGTATTCCTTTGCTTCGAATGCTTTGTTGGCTTTTTTTTCAGATTGTGGTAAAAGGGGGGTTGGAAACAATGAGTATGCAATGACAAAGATGAAAATATATGTTCTGGAATTTTTTGGTATAAGCATGCAAGATAGTGGATGGATTAATAATTTGATTTTTTTCATGATAGTGGTAGCTATCACCGGATGTTGGAATTATGCAGCAAAATACATTATAAAATTTTATTATAAAATAAATTTTAATTGTATTTAGAAGAAACAATCAATGTGCCGTAAAAATGCTGTCTGGAAATTGTTCCATTATGGCTATTTCAGATAGCTTAATTTTCTCCCGGTCATCTGACAGGAAAAGCTTGCCATATTGTTGGTAATTGTTCCAAGGCATGGTGAAATTTGCAGTATCTTGTGTGGCCTCTTTAAAAAATGACCACTCTGTCACCAACCTGGTTCCCTTATCAACGCAAATATGATATTTGTTGTTGGGTGTATCGCCCACATTGATAAAAGTCATTTCTAAAACATCTGAGAGGCGCCCCTCCTCTGTTTTTCCATCCCCTAAATATTTTAACCTGACGCCGTCGTCTTTCATTTTGAACGGCATTACCAGCCAATAGGAATCATTGATCCAAATGCTTTTCCCTTTTTGTAGGAAAGTTTTTAGTGAGTCAGGATTTTCTATGTTTTTTCCTTTATAATTCACTTTACCTTCCATCGTATTGATGTTCATAAGATAGATCGTACTATCTGGAAAGGATTCAATTCGGATATCGCCTTTCAGTTTGTCCCAATAATGTTTTCTTCTATTGGCAAAAACCCATGAAAAATAACGCGCATTGTCCCAATTTTCACGACCACCAGAAGCTTCCATTACTTCATCGGCAATGGTAATCGCTTTCTTATCCGAACCAGCTAGGTCAAAGTTGGGAGCGGCTGGATTGCCGTAAGGTGTGAATTCGGACTGATTGCAAGCAGTGAGGAAAGAAAGGAGAAGAGAAAAAATGAACAGCAAGTTCAAGTTCGTCATGATTGTTTTTTATTTAGTTTTTCGTAACTGTTCTGCATGGAGAGGGAAAGAAGAAAAAATTACATTTTTTCTTCTTTCCCTCTCGGGGAGCGGCTTGTTTTTCTAAAAATGGAGTTGTGGAAGTAGAAGGAGAAGTACTGGAATATTTTCCAAGAAGGACACTCGATAAATTCATTTCCCAAAAAGGACAATATCATGGGCAGAGTCAATCTTTAATTTCCCATTTTTCACCTTTACTTTTTTGCCTGAATAATAGTCAACCAGTATCTCCCCTTCGGAAAATAGGTCATTGACCTCTACCTCTTTTTCACCTTTAGGCAGATCAAGACCAACAATAACTGCATCTTTATATTCACCTGATTGAAAAATCCTTTTGAAGAAATAAGGTGTTTCGGAAATCATCTCATGTACGCCTGCACCTATAGAGGGATGGGCATTTCTGAACCTGCCCAGTTTCTGCCAATGATTTAGCACATCTTTTATTTTGTGTCCACCCCTTTCCACGTCAGCTCCAATTTCGTCCCAGTTCATATAGGACCTTAAATTAGCATCGCCATTTGCGCCTTCTACCTCCAAAGGACGGGCCGTTTCATCACCATAATATATTTGAGTGCCGCCTGGACAAAGCAATAGTTTCGTAGCGGCCTCTATTGGTCGTTGACGATTTATATCAAAAGGTCCGCTGTCGTCATGCGAGCTGACATAATTGACAACAGATTTTCCTTTAAGTGGTCCATGTAGTTTTGCAGAATATTTGGAAAAAATTGAATCGTAAGTGGTGTTTCCGTCATATTTAAATCCAAAATTAATGAGGCTATTTAAACCATTGGCATAATAGTCTACATTTCTATCTCCAATATCAAAAAGGCGGTCTGATGCTATGTTATAGTTATAAACTTCACCTACCATATAAAACCCATTATCGTCAAGGGTTTTATCCGGGTTTGTTTTTTTCCAATCTGCAAAGGCAATCTCAGCTTCCTTTCTCAATTCAGACCAAACGGTTTCTTCGGTATGTTTTGCGGTATCCACCCGGTAACCATCAATCCCGTATTTTCTGACGTAATCTGTAAGCCACTTCATGATGTAAAAACGGGGAGCTCTGGGGTATCCTGTTCTATTGAAAAAGTCGTCCAACTCTGCCATTTCTTGCTCAAGTCTCCCTTCTTGTTGCCATTTTGCTTTTAAGGAATTTGGAAGATTCACGTGAGCATCACTTTCAGTTTTTATGTCCGGAAGGTTTTCTACCAAAGTACAATTCACGGTAGTAACATAACTCTTAAACTCGCATTTAGGGCCAGTACGCACCCATTCTTGTGGCCAAACGGGATCTTCTTCTGTCACAGGCCCTGTGTGGTTAATGACGACATCGAGCAAAATCCTAATGTCATTTTCATGTGCGGTTTCAACCAATTCTTCCAGTTCGGCTTCAGTACCAAAGTTGGGATCAAGGGCTGTCCAGTCCTGTGTCCAGTAGCCGTGGTAGCCATAAGTCGGACCAGTGCCTTCATCCACGATGCCCTTGTTCTGCTCCAAGACTGGGGTAAACCAAATGGCAGAAACTCCGAGGTCATTGAAATAGCCTTCCCTTATTTTATTGGTAATACCTTGAACATCTCCGCCCATCATTCCCCGTAATACGGCAGTAGAGTCAGTACGATTGAAGTTAACGTCATTGGCAGTATTCCCATTGTTGAATCGATCTGTTAAAAGAAAATAAATAGTAGCATTTTCCCAAAAAAATGGAGCTTCGGTTTCTTCTTCACCAAGTGCAGATTTTGATAAAGGTTTGATATTGCAACTTGCAAAAAGGAAACAGGATAAAAAAAGGCTAATGGCGATTCGTTTCATTTTAATTCTTTGCTTTAAGTATTTAAGCAGAACAATCAATCTAGCTTTTTGCGAATCTTCGCAGGTAATTTGGCTTTTACCATCTCGTATGACTTCTGAATGTGATACGACCATTCTTCATGGCTTAGCGAATCATAATCTGCAAGCACCCATTTATAACGAGCCAAATATGGAGCTGGCTTGATACCCTCTATGCTAATCAGTTTTTCAAATTCTTCAGGGAAAACTTTGAAAGATGCCCTTTCATGATTCTTTGAAAGTCCTGTGACGGCAAACATTTTTTCTCCGATACAAAAGCATAGGTCATTTTCCCATTTTATATCTTCCGTAACATTAGGGAATGATAGGCATAAGTCGCGGAATTCTTCAATATTCATTTAACAACGAATTGTAAATAAACTCTTATAAAGCAATGAAAATCAATCCTTTAAGTTGGCAGTACGTAGCAATTGTTTTAAAAGGGAAATTTGCCCAAGATGATAAATGTCGTGCTGGATAACACCGATAAACAAATAGCGGTAGGTGAATCGCTCTTTGTCTGGAAGAAATAATTGATCTAAAAAATCATCGTCTCTTTTTTCCAGCTCACTAATCAAGACCTCCTGCAACTCTCCAAATTCCTTCTTCGAATTTTCCCATACCTCTTCATTTAGTGAGTTAAGCGGAGGCCAGTTATCGGGATCTTTGTCGCTGGCTCTGAAATCGGTATTACCCAATAGCCTTATGGTCAGAGATTTACGCCATTTTATCATGTGGCAGAGCAGGCGGGCAATGGATTGGCCATTACCGGGAACGGCAAGAGCTTCTTTGGGAGTTATGTCCTCAACGATTTCTTTGAAGTTGCGGCCATACCAAGGGATACCATCGTAAAAGTCGGAGTATTCTTTCTTAATTTGTTCGAGATTGGTCATCACAGTAATGGTTAGTAAATTGAAGGAATAAGGAGTTTTTGGCAAACAATAAACTTATCTTAAATATGGATTTCGGGTAATATGGAAAGCATACAATCGTTTTATCGTCAACCAAAAACTAAGATCATGAGAAATAATATGAAATTTGAAAGAGCTGCCAGGCGAAGGAAGTATTTCGCTATTTTTACGGCCATCTTACTACATGCTGCTATTTTTGCAGCCATTTCTAATGACAAGGAATTGGTAGAATTAGTTCCTGATTTTATTAAAGAACTTGTGCAAAGTAAAGATGCACCATTGGACACCACGCCCCGCCCCTAAAAAATCAAAACAAGCCATGCAGTTCAGCCTGCACTTGGTTGACTATTTTACCCAAATCTTCTGCATTGTTTTGAAAATCAACTTCATCCGAATTGATAATAAGTAACTTACCAGAGTTGTAACCTCCGATCCACTTTTCATATCTCTCGTTTAATCGTTTCAGATAGTCGAGGCTCATACTTCCCTCATAGTCCCTTCCCCTTGATTGGATATGAGAAACCAACGTAGGAATACTCGCCTTGAGGTAAATCAATAGGTCAGGAGCTTGGATTTGGGAAGACATGGTTTTGAACAAGCTGAAATAATTTTCAAAATCACGGGATGTCATTAATCCCATATCATGTAAGTTTGGGGCGAAAATGTAGGCATCTTCATAAATCGTTCTGTCTTGGATGACAGTTATATCGCCTTGTAAAATCTTAAGTACTTGTTGATATCGGTTATTGAGGAAATAAATTTGCAAGTTGAAAGACCATCTTTGCATATCCATGTAAAAGTCTTCGAGATAAGGGTTGTCATCGGCACTTTCAAAGTGAGTACCCCATCCAAAATGTTTGGCCAGTTTTCCGCAAAGAGTAGTTTTTCCGGCACCAATATTACCGGCAATTGCAACATGTTTCACAAAAGGTTTAGTTGATGAGTTCATGAAAATTTTGTGTTTTCCCAAGAAGGTGCTAAAGTAGCAAAAGGGACAGGGTTTTTGGTTTTTGGTTTGAGGTTTTTGGTTTTGAAACCTCCAAACAAAAAACCAAAAACCAAAAACCAGATTTCTTCCTCCATGAAACGTATCCAATCATCTAATAAATCATTATGACGATAGATCATCATCTAATTTTAAAACTTGAAAATCTGGCGAAGCTTGAATTGTCAGAAAAAGAAAGGGAAGAATTGACCACTGACCTGAACAACATCCTTTCTATGGTGGAAAAGCTTCAGGAGTTGGATACAACGGGGGTAGAGCCTTTGGTCTACATTAATGAAGAAACCAATAAACTGAGGGACGACAAGGTAAAGAACCAAGTCCCTCAAAGCGAAGCCCTCAGCAATTCGCCCGATCAGGATGGCACTTATTTCAGGGTACCTAAAGTTTTACAAAAATAGGTTTGGATGTTTTTGGTTTGAGTTCCAAACCAAAAACCAAAAACCAAATACCTTTCTAATGCAACCAGTTATATCTGTACGTCAATTGTCAAAAATCTATTACATGGGTGTGAACGTCGTCAAGGCACTTCAAAATGTAGATCTTGATATTTACAAAAATGAATATGTGGCATTGATGGGGGCTTCTGGTTCTGGAAAATCCACATTGATGAATTTGATCGGCTGCCTTGATACTCCGACGTCAGGCGAATATTTCCTAAATGGGAATGACGTTAGCAAAATGGTTGACGCCGAACTGGCCGAGGTAAGGAACAAGGAGATTGGTTTTGTTTTCCAAACTTTCAATTTGTTGCCAAGGCTTTCCGCCCAAGAAAATGTGGCGCTGCCACTCGTATATGCCGGGTTGAACAAAACAGAACGCCTCGAAAAAGCTGCCCATGTGTTGGAGCAAGTAGGCCTGTTGGACCGGATGGACCACAAACCAAACGAACTTTCTGGTGGTCAAAGACAACGGGTTGCTGTAGCAAGGGCATTGGTCAATGATCCTACCATCATTTTGGCTGACGAACCAACAGGTAACCTTGATTCAAAAACTTCCCATGAAATCATTGGCCTTTTTGAAGAAATACATAGTGCAGGAAATACAATAGTTCTTGTAACTCACGAACCTGACATCGCTGAATTTGCCCATCGGGTCGTTCGCTTGAAAGATGGTTACGTGGAATCAGACAAAGTAAACCCCAATCCAGCTTCTGCATTAGAGTATTCATGAAATTGGGATATTTAGACAATGCCGGGTCTTCACGGATTTTTACGGGGAGGAAAGAAAATAGAGGTTTCTATTTTCTTTCCTCCCCGTAAAAATCTGAGATGAACCACAATACCTTAATTTCCTTAATACCCAATCTCCCTTCATGGCATTTAAAATCTATACTAAAACTGGCGATACAGGAGAAACGGCACTTTTCGGTGGCCGCCGCCTTCCAAAAAGTCATTTGAGGATCGAGGCCTATGGCACAGTGGATGAGTTGAACAGTTTCATAGGCCTGCTTCGGGATGTGATTGGAAATGATGGTTATCGCCAAATTTTAAAGAATATCCAAGACCGTCTATTTACCTTGGGCGCCAACCTTGCAACTGACCCTTCCAAGAATATTGACCCTCCCGACATAACTTCCCAAGATATAAAACTACTTGAGAATCAGATTGATGAAATGGAAACAGTCCTGCCTCCACTTAAAAACTTCATCTTACCCGGAGGCCACACTACGGTTTCTTTTTGTCATATTGCACGAACTGTTTGTCGCCGTGCAGAAAGGTTAGTGGTAGCGCTCAACCTTACAGAACCCGTTGATCCATTGGTACTTCGCTACCTTAATCGCCTCTCAGATTATTTATTCGTCTTAGGAAGAAAATTAGGACAGGACTTAGGAGCAAACGAGGTGGTTTGGAAGCCAAGAAAATAATTGTTGAAAAAACCCTCTTATTACTTTCTCTCGCCCCGTACTCTTTCCCTAACTTTGCATCCCGTAACAAGATGAAGAATTCCCATTCAAGGTATTCATCATTATTCATTATTCATTATTCATTAATAGATGGCTAAATACATTTTTGTTACGGGTGGCGTAACTTCTTCTCTGGGCAAGGGAATCATTTCCGCCTCACTCGCCAAACTCCTGCAAGCAAGAGGCTTCTCGGTCACAATCCAAAAATTTGATCCCTACATCAACGTAGATCCTGGAACGCTCAATCCATACGAGCACGGTGAATGTTATGTGACCGATGATGGAGCTGAAACGGATCTTGACCTTGGACATTACGAACGATTTTTAAACACACCGACCTCCCAAGCCAATAATGTCACCACAGGCAGGATTTATCAAACCGTTATCGAAAAAGAACGGGCAGGCGATTATTTAGGCAAAACGGTGCAAGTCGTACCACACATCACGGACGAAATAAAACACCGCATACGGCTTCTTGGTGCTTCAAATGAGTTTGATATAATCATAACAGAACTTGGGGGCACGGTCGGCGACATTGAGTCATTGCCCTATCTTGAGGCGCTTCGTCAATTCAGATGGGAACTCGGCAGCGATAACTGTCTCGCCATACATTTAACCCTGGTGCCCTATCTGAGTGCAGCAAAAGAACTAAAGACCAAGCCGACCCAACATTCCGTCAAAGAATTGCTCAATACAGGTATCCAGCCTGACATTCTCGTCTGCCGCACAGAACATCCTCTTGGCATGCACCTTAAACGGAAGATCGCTTTGTTCTGCAATGTAGATGTAGGATCGGTCATTGAAGCCATTGATGCCGAAACCATTTACGACGTGCCGCTGCTAATGGCAAAAGAAAACCTGGACACAACGGTCATGCTCAAGTTGCGTTTGCCTGACCGGAAAGCCCCCGACCTTACTGCATGGAAGGCATTTCTTGGCAGATTGAAAAATCCGATTAAAAGCGCAACAATTGGCTTGATAGGGAAATACCATGAATTGCAAGATGCCTATAAATCCATTTTCGAAGCCTTTATACATGCGGGAGCAGTCAATGAATGTAAGGTGGAGGTAGTGCCTATTCATTCCGAAATGTTGGACGGCAGCCAAGAGGAAATCGGAGAAAAACTCATGGATCTTGATGGCATTCTTGTTGCTCCGGGGTTTGGGGAACGCGGCATTTCTGGGAAGTTGAATGCCATCCAATATGCCCGTACTACAGGCATGCCTTTTTTTGGCATTTGCCTAGGCATGCAATGCGCAGTAGTTGAGTATGCAAAAAATGTATTGAACTTGCCTTGCGCTTCATCCACAGAAGTTGATCCCAATACTGAAAATCCAGTGATTGATCTCATGCCAGACCAAAAGAAAATCACTAAAAAAGGAGGTACTATGCGGTTGGGAGCCTATGCCTGCGACATAAAAAAAGGCTCAAAAGCACAGAAGGCATACAGGTCATTAAAAATAAACGAACGGCATCGTCACCGCTACGAATTCAATAACAAATACTTGGAGCTGTTCAAAAAATCAGACCTCGTGCCAACTGGATTCAACCCTGAAACAGGTCTCGTTGAAATTGTTGAACTGAAAGGTCACCCCTGGTTTGTTGGAGTGCAATACCACCCAGAGCTAAAAAGTACAGTTGAAAATCCACATCCTTTGTTTGTAGCATTTGTTGATGCTTGTTTGAAATGAAATAGGCCTCAAGCATTGTTGAATTTCAAAAATGAAACTCCCGGGCTTATCTTATAAATCGGGGGTTTTTTATTGGCAAGTTGTCCTACATTAGCCTTCTTTACAAAACCTTTATGATGAGAATTGCATTAATTTTGAGATGAAAATATAAATTTTCTAGATGAAACTAACTATCTTATTCTTCTCTATGCTCCTTTCCTGGGCGGCTGTCAATGCCCAATATTTCCAAAGGATAAATGCACCTGTAGTCAACAATGGACATACTTTATTAAGCCCTTGGACAGGCGGGGTAAGTGCGCCCCAATGGTCGAAAGTAGATTTAAACGGGGACGGAAAAATAGACCTTTATGCTTTTGACAGAGACGGGTTTATTCACATTCCATTTTTAAACACAGGAAATGCTGGGCAATCTAATTATGTATTTGCCCCCGAATATGTACCTAATTTTCCTCCCACCTCTCATTTTGTTTTATTAAGGGACTACAACCAAGATGGGGCCATGGACTTTTTTACGCATGCCCAAAAAGAAGAGGTAATCCCTGGTTTTGTAGTGTATAATGGTAAGTTGGAGAATAACCAATTGGTGTTTGAAAAAGAAACTTTTAGCCACTGGGGTTATGATGTTATTTCTTATAAACTTAATAATGGCACTTACGCAAACCTGAATGTAAACCTTACTGATTACCCGGCAATAGACGATATGGATGGCGACGGTGACCTTGACATTTTAGTACTAAATCCTGATTCAGGGTTTAAGATTACTTATTTTAGGAATTATGCCTTGGAACAAGGGTTCACGACCGACACCCTTATTTTTACGAAAGAAGATGACTGCTGGGGCAATCTTGCTTTGCCAATTGAAACCACCCAATTTAATCTAAGCGGCAGTGCAGATACATGTGCCGTGCAATTTGCCCCTAATCCTTCCAATGATGACAGAGGAGGTGGTTTGCACGGCGCAAGCACACTCTGCACTTTTGATGAGGACAATGATGGTGATAAGGAATTATTGTACGGTGACCTCAATTTCCCACAACTAATGAAAGCTTACAACGGTGGGACGCCATTAAATGCTTATGCAACTGACCAAGATGTCACCTTTCCTAATTATAATGCACCAGTCCACCTGCCCGATTTTCCGGGCAGTTTTTTCCTCGATTTTGATAACGATGGGCTGAATGATTTACTAGTTGCACCCAATGAATATAATACCAGTCCAGATGTAGAAGTTTGGTTTTATAAAAACATCGCATCCAATGAATTTCCAACTTTCAACCTTGCCAAGAAAAATGCAATGGTGGATGAAATGATAGACGTGGGTACAGGTTCGCACCCTGTTTTTTTTGATTACAATGCCGATGGGTTACAGGATATTGTAATTGGCAATTTCCAAAAAAAAACCTCTACCCCCGACGACAACGTAGTGGAAGCATCATTGTATTTATTTGAAAATACTGGTACAAATACAGAACCTGCATATGAATTAATAGACGAAGACTGGCTGGGTTTCAAACAATATTCAAATACAGGTTCCCCAGAAAATGACACCAAACATTATGCACCCACATTTGGGGATTTGGATCAGGATGAAGATTTGGATCTATTGGTTGGGGAAGAAGGAGGTTACTTGTTTTTTGTGGAAAATACAGCTGGCCCGAATGCCCCCGCTACATGGGGCCCAATATTCCCATTATGGAAAAATATCAGGATAGGTAGTTATCCTACTCCATTTATTTATGATTTGAATAAAGATGGGTTGGCCGACATATTGGCCGGTGAAAAAGGAGGGAATATTAATTTTTTTCCAAATATTGGAACGGTTGGTAATCCTAATTTCCACGATAATCCCAAGGAATTTCCCAATAATGAATTTTTAGGGAAAATTTCAACCCAAGTTCCCAACTCTACAAATGGTTTTTCTGCTCCTGTCATCCTAGATTTTCAGGATACTATATATTTAATTTCAGGTTCTGTTTTGGGGTATTTAGAAATGTATGAAGTGGATACTTCCAAATTAGAAGTAGGTGATTCCTTTAATCTTGTTGATAAAAAATTTGCCAACATTCGTACAGGTACGCACTCCCGTGTTTCTTTTGCAAATATTAATGGCGACGAAATTCTGGATGCCATCATTGGAAATCACCGGGGAGGCGTTGGTGTTTTTAGTTCGCCTTTTAAAATAGATGGGTCGGTAGATGCAGTGGAATCCATAAATAGTTTGGGATTCAAATTGTTCCCCAATCCTGCGAATGACTTTTTAATTATTGAACCTGATCCAATGTATTTTGGAAAATCAGAATATCAAATAATTAATGCAGTAGGACAAATTGTGCAACATGGGACGCTATCAATGGGTGAAAATAAAATAGACATTAACCCACTGAATAATGGGTTTTATTTATTCTTTTTAAATCAAGGAAAAAATACAGGCGTGCAGAAAATAATTATTCAAAAATAAAGCACCCAATATATAAAGATATGAAAGTCGTTATTCTTGCTTTTTCTTTCTTATTTATTTTTATTCAAATAAATGCCCAATTATTCATACCCCTTGATGTACCTGTTTTTGAAAATGGGCATCAATTGGTCAACCCTTGGGTGGGTGGGATGAATGCCCCACAATGGTCTCAGTTCGATATTAACGACGATGGCAAGAAAGATTTATATGCATTTGATAGAAATGGGAATGTGCATCTCTCCTTTATCAATATGGACGAAAGCCCCGGAGCCACCTCCTATCATTTTTCCAGAAATTGGCTTGCCAATTTTCCTGATGGCCAGGATTATGTATTAATGCGGGATTTCAACCATGACGGTGCAACTGATATGTTCGTCAGTGCTTTTGCAGAAGGACGTTTTGGATTTAAAGTTTATAAAGGTTTTTTTCAAAATGGGTATTTGCATTTCGACCGGGTTGAATTCCCTGATTTTGATCACGATATAATTCCTTTTTATGTAAATGGTCAAGTAGTAGATTTAATTGAAGTGAATAACAATCAGGATTATCCAGCCATCGATGATATTGATGGCGATGGCGACTTTGATATTTTAACAATGAATGGTGATGGCTCCAATGTTCTATTTTTTAAAAATATAGCATTGGAAAGCGGGTTGACGGATGATGTTTTAATGTTTGAATTTGCTGACGATTGTTGGGGCCGTTTTGGCATTTTGCCATTTTCCGAAAAATTAATCCTCAGCACTGAGTCAACAGTTTGTGCTTTTTTTAGAAAGCCTGATACTGAAAATGACCGCGTTCACGGAGGTTCAGCCATCTGCACTTTTGACAATGACGACGATGGTGATAAGGAATTGCTCATAAGCGACCTGATATTCCCCTCTGTTATTTTTGCGGAAAATGGCGGCGATGAAGACAACGCCTGGATGGTATCACAAGACACCATGTTTCCCTCAAATAATGCCCCTGTTGACATACCAGATTTTCCTGCTCCTTATTTTTTGGACGTAAATAATGATGGCGCACATGACCTTTTGTTTTCCCCAAACCAAGCATTGAACACACCAGATGTGGAAACAGCTTGGTGGTATGAAAATAATGGCACTGACCAGCATCCTGATTTTCATTTTAAACAACGGGATTTTATTGCTGAAACCATGCTTGATTTTGGGACAGGTGCCCATCCAACGTTTGTTGATGTAAATGCGGATGGACTCTTGGATATAGTGATTGGCAATCGGGAAGAATGGGATTCTACTTCTATAAAATCCTATCTTGTATTGTTGTTAAACATTGGTACTGAAACCAATCCAGAATTTGAAGTAATAGACAGGGATTGGCTGGGGCTGAAGCAATATAATGCAGAAATTTGGGCATTTGCCCCAGCATTTGGTGATTTGGACGACGATGGTGACGAGGATTTATTAGTTGGTGACCGACAAGGGTTTATAAATTATTTTGAAAATATAGCCGGAGAAGGGGCACCAATGCAATTTGACCCTCCGCAATTTCGATGGAATAATATTAATGTGGGTGCCCATGCAACCCCATTTATTTATGACATTAATAATGATGGGCTGCAAGACCTCCTCATTGGGGAGCGCCAAGGGACAGTTAATTATTTTCCAAATATAGGGTCAACGGGCAACCCTGCGTTTCATCCAACGGAAGAAGAAGCTCCCAATAATAATTATTTTGGAAGGATAAATACGCAACCTGAAAACTCCAGTATTGGATTTAGTGAGCCCATTGTTTTAGCATTTAATGATGCAAGTTATGTAGTAACTGGAACGGTCGAAGGATGGCTGCAACGCTATAAAATTAACCCAGATAGTTTAGAAAACGGAACATTCGAATTAATTAATGAACGGCTTGGCCACTGGAGGGAAGGAATTGTTTCACGCATTGCATTCGCCAATATTAATAGCAGTAATAATTTGGATGCTATCATAGGTAACGACCGGGGAGGAGTCTCGCTTTTCCAGTCACCAATCACCGTGGATGGAATCGTTAATGATCATGAAGTTATTGCTGAAAAAAATAATGACATAATTATTTATCCTAATCCTACTAATCAAGAAATATTTATCGACTGGAAAAACATAAAAACAAATGGCAGTTTCGATTTCGAAATAATTAATTCTTTTGGCCAAACAGTATTATTTGGGAAAAAACAGATAAATGAAAAAATTGAAATACACGTTTTACCAGATGGTATTTATTTTCTTCAATTAAGGATAAATGAGCAAAAATTAAACAAGCTATTTATTAAGCAATAAAAATAAAGAGCGGCATTTTTATAAAATACCGCTCTTTATTTTTTAATGCTATTTATGATTTTAAATTTAATCAATATAACGCTTTAAATCGCTAAAAAGAACAGAATTGTGACTTGGCTGCTTTGCGTTCCTATCGGCCAATCGTCCTTTTTTGTCATAAATAATATAATGTGGCAATGCCAAATTACTGCCATCTCCAAATTTATCTATCAATTCGTCACGCAAGGAATAATTTGCCAGGACGTGATACCCCTTAAGGTCATTGTCAATAATGGTTTTTTGCCATTTTTCTTTCCTATCTTCATTGTCCACTGAAACAAAAACCAAGGCAATATCCTTTCCTTCAACAAATTCTTCTAAAGGCTTTTTTTGCCGGAATTCAAATAAGCATGGGCTGCACCACGTTGCCCATATATCCAAATAAACTACCTTGCCCTTAAATATTTTCATGATGTCCTCAATGCTGTTTATTTCCCCACGGGCGTCGAGTTGAACCATACCTTCCGGAAATTTAAACGCCTCCTCTTTAAGGCTCTCACCAATGGATGCAACAGCATTTTCAAATAATTTTAAATATGGGCTGGACGGGAAATCATTCTTGTATTTTTGAAAAAGATCAAATAAAACAGGTTCATTATTTCCCAACAGAGCTCGTTGCGAAAATAAAGCAGCAAGGGCATATTCAAGTTGAGGACCTTTAATATCTTCCCAAAGCAAACGGTCGTACTCTAGGTACTGCTCTCCAAGTGCCAAGTCAGGATCTGAGTAGATAGCTTCGTTATTGTGCCCGAGCCGAAAATCTCCATAATAATAATCCAGAGCTGTCAAATAATAAGGCGAGTAGATAGCCCCCGATGGAACGGCTGGCATATGTTCGTAAATTTTTGACCAATAATGAGCCCATTTTGAAGTGAAACGAGAAGGTTGGTTTTGTACATGTGCCCTGTAATCATTGGCCACCTTTTCAGAAAATTTACTGATGTAATAATAAGTGATATCCTGTTGCACCGCCTCAATAAATGCACGGCTAAATTTCTTTTTGCCTTTTCTTTCCAGAATTTTTTTCTCTGCTTCAATATGATCAATGATATTCAGGTAAGAATCTTTAGGCTTTTCTTCCAACCCACTTCCCGAACGGGCTGCTATTAAATCGGTTCTATTTGGAAAGAATGGAGTGCGATCCAATTCGTTGAGGAATTTGTTCTGAGCAGCTTTTGGCCCTCCGAAATGGAGTGATTTTTCAAAATTATCAAAGTCAACCGACAACGAATTTGTTTGGCCTTTCTCCAGAAATACCCGAGCAGTATTACCTCCACCAAAATCAATTTTTAAAAAACCGTGCTGGTCATCATTGGACTCTATTAAGAAACGATTTTTTTTGCCTCTGTATATTTTCTCTGGCGCAGCAGGAAAGTAGGCCCCATTAAAAGGTTTTTCAACTAAGATATAATCGTTTTCAAGTCCCTTTACTTCTACAGCAAACCGGATTTGAGAAATGGCCCAATAGGGAAGCAGGGCGAGAAGGAGAAAAGTGCCAACAGTCTTCATCATTCAAGGGTTGAGTAAAAAAGTTTGTTCTAAAATATTGGTGCAAGAATGGGGGAATGATTTGTTTAAACGGCAAACAGATTAAAAAATTATTCGATCTGAGGGTAAAATATGGAGGGCAAAAATACTGATTGTGGAGGTTTCAATGGCCATCTATGCAGGAATTTTGCCAAATTGATTTTGGGTATTGGGTATTTAGGTATTGGGGTATTATGTCAATACCTAAATACCCAATACCCAATACCAACTAAGCCTTCCGCTTCATTCTCGGCACTTCCTTTACGACCATCTGAACTGTCTTCCTAATCCGTTCTTCAACTAAGATAATCTTTCCATCCCTCAACATGTCCAAAGTTTGGGGCATAAAATGACGAACGGAAATCAGCTCCAATCCCTCATTGTCGATGGTCACTTTAAAATCTTTTTCAATGCTCTTTGCAAAATGTTCAACTTTGTCGTCAATATTGTTGACACAGACAGCGAAACTGATGGCGGTGTTTTGCATCAAATTCACTTGTAATCGCAATTCGGCTATTTTGTTAAACAAATAACTGATATGGTGTTCGGCTACAAAGGAAAAATCACGGGTGGAGATATTGAGGAGCGCTTGGTTTTTTTCCACGGCTATCATGGGAGGATACATGTCATCCACCTCAGGCCCGATGTAAGTCCCTTCCCCTGCCGGATTTTTAAATGACTTTACATATAAAGGAATGCTCTTGTTTTGCAGTGGTTTAATCGTTTTCGGGTGGATGACCTGGGCACCATAATAGGTCATCTCTATGGCTTCTTTATAAGACAAACGATCAAGCTTGGTTACATTATCAAACTCACGTGGATCGGCAGTCAAAACACCGGGAACGTCTTTCCAGATGGTCATTTCTTCTGCATCAAGGCAAAATGAGAAAATGGCCGCCGTATAATCAGACCCCTCCCTTCCCAGAGTGGTCGTGAAATTTTCAGAGGTGCTGCCTATAAATCCTTGGGTCAGAACAAAACCGCCTTTATCAACCAATGGTTGAGCCTTTGCTCTGGCATTTTCCAAAGTCTGATCCCACTGCACCCAACCTTCCCGGTAAATATCGTCAGTTAAAATAATGTCCCTTGCATCGAGCCAATGGGTAGGCAACCCTATTTTATTTAGGTAGGCTGCTACTATTTTAGTGGATACCAGCTCGCCGACTGAGACGATCTGGTCATAAACAAAATCATAATTTGGATGAGGCTCATCTTCCAATATCCAGTCAACAGATACGAAAGCATCGTTCACTTCGTCAAAAACAGGGTCTCCTACCTCAAACAATTTTCCAATCAACTCATAATGTGTATGTTTAAAATCATTGAACAGGTCATTAGCTTCTCTCGTCATGTTGGCAAAAGCAGCAACAATTTTTTCCAGCTTATTTGTTGACTTCCCCATTGCTGAAACAACTATGACCAATGGTTCATCTTTGAAATTTTGTAAAATAGATGCCACATTCTTAACACCGTCTGCATCTTTGACCGATGCTCCTCCAAATTTGAAAACTTTGAGCTTTTTGTTCATTTTAAAAGAATTACTGATTTGGTGTTGGCCAAAAAAACGATTGACCGTCGGCCAATACCAACGGTCAAACAACAATATGCTTTATAAAAACGGGAACAAAGATATAGAAGTAAAATATTCCCTTCCAGTTTTTTTTCTTATTCAAAATTTCTTCAAAAAGAAAATACTTACATATTTCTAAAGATAAGTAGGTGAACAAATATAATCGCCACTTTTGACGAGGCTATTTTTTCGTTAGACGAGGCAAAAAATATTTGCATAACTTGTCCCGCATTTTATATCGGGAGCCGTAGCTACGGAAATATTTTTTAACAAAGTATAACGGAAAAAGAGGCCGTCATAAAGTGTCGATTATATTTGTTCACCTACTTATATCAAAAATGCGAATTAAGGGTTAAATTATCTGTTTGATAGTTAGCTGTTTAGAAGGTGAAATCATGGTGATTTTTAAAATCACCATGATTTAAAACCCCGATAATCAATACTCTTTTATTTTTTAACCCTTGATTCGCATCAAAAGAAAAATCAACCACTTAAGTCATCTAAAATATTCAGAAGTGCCTTCTTGATCCTGTTCCTTTCCAACCCTTCCTGATCCCTGCTGATAGTTCCCTCTCCTAATTTTCGGTTAAGTTCACTCAGTTGCGAATTGAAAAGAATGATCTGGTTGAAATAGTCAGATGATTTCTCTTTTAACAAATTCAGAAGCTTATCTATGGCTTCGTCTGTACGGTCTTCTGAAACCAATAGCTTTATAGCAAATACATCGTCCTTGGAGGCCACTCTAGATTCTTTTTCTATTTTCTTTTTCGGTGCTTTGGAAACAGGGCTTGTAGCAGCATTAACTACCAAAGGTTTGCTTTTCTTTTTTCTAAACATAAAAAAAGCACCAATGGCAAGGGCAGCCAATAATAGAACTGGCCATATTCCTAAACCACCTCCACCTTCATCTTCATAATAGTCATTCGGCATTGCACCCTCACCGTCCAGGTTCGAACCTTCTTCAGTTGCCGATGAAGGTGAAAGCTCTTGCAGCACGTAAAATTTTTCATGTTCCCTCAAAGCAAGGCCATCAAAAGTATAGCTGAGAACCAAGTCTCCGTTCACCAAATGAACTTTACCAACGCAAATAAACTCATCTCCTGTTTCACGGTCAGGATAATCTGTTCTGCCTATATAAAATGGTTGACCGCTCTCATTTCCTGCTACAAATGCATTTGTCGGAATATTTTCCCCAATAGGTTGCTCCCAACCCAATTGGGCATTACCGCTCTCGACCAAAACCATAAATTCACTTGCTTCCAGTTCCTGCCCCCCATATTCAAAATAGCATTGACCATCAAAGTATTCGCCTGGATGCATGCCGCCGTTATGATCGGCCAAACAAATCATGATTTCATCCTCAGTGTCGAATTGGAAAATGATTATGTCAGAAGGTGCTATGCCAGTATAGTTGACCCATCTTAGTTGTGCGGAAGATATATTTGTTAACAAGAAAAGTGGAAGTAAGATTTTTAAGTATTTCATTGTCTTCATTTTTTGTGAAATCATATGTCCATGTAAATGATCAATTCCAACTATCTGTCCCTAAAGAACCGGACAGAGCGCAATATACTTAACCATGCTAAATAACCTTAATTTGTTGTTGGAAAAACTTTAGGTCGCATGAAATGACCTTTGAAATATTTGCCATAAAAAAAGGGAAGAGCCTAAGCCCTCCCCTTAAACAAAAGGTTTCAAGTGTTCATTTTATAATTTGCCGATAACCAATTGTTTAGCTACTGGCTTATGTTCAGGAATATTTAACCAAATAATGTAATGCCCTTCTTTCATTTTCCTCAAATCCACTTGGTAATATTTTGAATAAATCCTGTCAATATCGACCTGATCTACCAGTACACCCAAGTTATTGTAGATGGTTAAACTGACATCTTCCTTTCCGACAATCGCTTCGAGATTAACCGTAACAAAATCATTGGCCGGATTTGGGAAAAGAAGGAAATCAATCAAGTCGTCATAACGGACAGTGCGAGTTGCTGAATAACTGACCGTCCCATCCAAATGCACTAACCGTACCCGGTATATATTTTCTCCTACAACGGGTTCAAAATCATACCCTTCATATACTTCTGTACGATTGCTACCTAATGACTCAAGTGCTGTTATTGGTTCAAATTCGCCACCATCAACTGACTTCTCAAGTATGTATTCTCCTACTTTAAAGCCTTCATTGTGCGTCCAATATAAAGCTGCATGCTCCAGTTCTTTCACTGCTTCTAATTGCAGGTTTTCGGCTGTTTGTGCAGCAAGATTGCTTGCTGAAGAAGTGGAAAAAACCAACCAACCTATTGCCTCAGTAGTATGGCTTACTTCTGAATCCAGCCATTGTTCTTCTTCTACTTTGATTTGTACATTGTCGGTATTCAAATTACGGTGCCTGAGAGCGCAAACATCCCCACCATCATAAGTGTCAAAACTGGCAAGAAAACCAGGGTTGGAGAAACTTGAACTGAAGTTAACGGTGTACCAATTATGGGTGACGCTATTAGAGGTAAGGCCTGATTTGAAATTGTCGCCATTATAGCTGAACGATCCTTGCGTCATTGCGATGTACGCAACTGTTTCATTGCTATGGCTACTATTATCCTCTTCATGCAATTTGAATTGGAAGCTACTATTGCCAACATTTCTCGTCCTTGGCCCAACGGCATTGGCATCGTTATAAGAAGCGACAGTCGTTAAAACAATCGGCCTGCTACTGAATGCAACATCAAAATTGTATGTAGAAAATGAAGCATTTGCCGTGATATTCCCAGCTTCGAAGTTTACACCGCCGATGGTATGATTTCCAGATTCCATGGCCATATAAAATAAAGTCTCTATAGGATGATAGCCATTTAAATAATCCCACTCGTCTATCTGGAACTCAAACCCATTTGTATTTACATTCCTAATTCGAGGGATAACTTGGTCCGTACTATTAGCAGAAGGCGGACCTAAAATAACAATTGGAGTATTATCGAACGGCTGGTCAAAAGAGACCCAGTACCAAGTGCTTGAGTTGGCTTGCTCTATAACAATTTCACCTGTTTGTAAAATTGGTGAAGAACCACTGTTGCCTCCACTGGCAGTTAAGCAAAATTCATCCAACTTGAGGCAGCCATTGTTATCTTTCCAAAAATATGTTTCCACATATGCTGCATTACTAGGTGCTTCAACCTGAACAATATAGTTAGTCCAAATAGTTGCTGTCACTCCTCTGTCGTGATCGCTGCCTATTCTCTGCCAGTCGGAATCGTAAAACTTAATTCCAACACCAGCCCAATCAGGATTGCCTGTTACTTTGGCAGCTACATTAAGCGTATAAACCGCACCCGGAACTGCAATGATTTGATTGCCGCCACCTCCTTGTCCAGAACAAACTTGCACACTGTTATTGCCTTCGTAAACATCTGACGTTGTAATTACGGCATTATTTACCCAATCCCATTCATCAAGATTGTTTTCAAAGTTTCCATTTAAATTGGCCAAAAGGTTTGATGAGCATTCTGTTGATGGCCCACTGCTTGTTAAACAAAAATCATCCGCATACAAACATCCCCCATCACCTTTATAAATCCAAGTGGTAATTCTACGGGCTTGAGATGGCAAAGAAACCTGAACCGTATATTCCTGAAAACCAGTACTTGTAATTTCAGTCTCCTCTCTTCCAAGCTCATTCCAATTTTCATCATAATAAACGATTCCAACTCCTGACCATCCTGCACCGCTTTCTTTTTTCGCAAAAACATTTAAAGTATATGTTTCTCCACCCAATGCCGCAAGATATTGGTCAGCTTCTCCCCATCCTCCGCAAATGCTCAATGCTTGAGATCCGCTATAAACATCTGTTGCAGTTATCCCGATGTTATTATACCAGGTAGCACCACCAATGCCATCTTCAAATCCTCCATTTACATATAAATTACCATCACAGGATGGAGAAGGGATATTGCACTCATTGGGTTGCACTATAATGCAATTGCTCTCACCATCCCAATCCGTACAGCCAGCACGGCGTGAACAGCGAAGGAAGTAAGTTGTTTGAGAAACGCTGTTTATTGTCAACTCTGAAGTACTTCCGGCCCCTGAAACAGGCGACATATTATCAGGATCACAATCAAGCGTTCCTGAAATCCATAGGTACTCAATATCTCCTGTTCCGCCAGTAGGAAGGTCATCATTGACTAATACCACCTGACTTCCTTGGCAGGTCTTTTCTATTTCACCACCGTCTGTAATGTTATCACAAGTACTCACGTTACAATCGCCATATTCGATGACCAAAAGTGGTGCGTTGGCAGATTCCCCATTATAAGATTCGGCAGTCCGCTCACCTGTACCACTCACTATAATGACAAGGCTGTTTCCATCAACCCAGCCTCCTCTATTGACAATTTCCTGAACTATCGGAGAAAGGTCAGGCGTTTGGTGTTTTTGACTCGTCGTATTCCATGCCGGGACATTGTTCCATGCAACGGAAGCAGATGTGGTTGGGCGGTTTGAAATGTCATAATCGATCGATGAAAAAGTCAAAGTATTGTCGTTGTCTTCGCCTTTGAACACCAGATTGGTGGTTGTACTATTGGTCTCATCTGTTTCAAATTCAATGTAGGCATTTATTATTGCTGCCCCTTGCGGCACACTGATATTTTCAAAACGCATCCCGACCAATTGGTCTCCTCCATCGTAAACAAATTCAAGGTCAGAACTACCTCTGGACACGTCTCCATCAACAATAAGCTCTTCCGCATCATCGGAGCCTTTATTGATTCTTGACGAAATAGTGACTGTGTTCTGAGCACAATCAGGATCATTACAATCTATCAGCCCGTCGCCATCGTCATCAATACCGTTGGAACAATTTTCCGCCTGTGGAGGATCTATAATGGTAACAGTGGCTTGACAATCCGCAGTCAATCCTAAAGAGTTGGTAACAGTCAATGTAACAGTATGATTTCCTGGTTGGCTGAAGCTGTTGGGCGAAACATCCAAACTGGTAATTGTTCCATTGCAGCCTGGTGATGAACCTCCGTCCACATCGTTACCTGTGATTTGCAGCGTTTCGCCAACAAAATTTTGTTGAAGGGTTAAATTGCTACAGACAGCAATTGGGTCGCCAGCAGTTACATTTACAGTAAATGATGTAGAAAGTGTACATCCTTGCGGGTCAGTATAATCGACATTATACACACCACCTTGTGCAAGGATAATATCCGCCAGTAGCAATTGGTCGGAAGTAGAGCTACCAGTGTTGGTTTGTGAAAAACCATTTGGGCCTGAATAAACAAAAACCCACTGCTCATAGCCATTTCCATCAAAGTCCAAAACCACATCCTGTCCTTCACAAACAGCCACCGAAGTTCCCGGATTAAAGGCCCCTCCATCTACTTGAATGTTTTGGCCAACAGGAGAACAAGTTACCTCATCCTCAAGGGTAAAACTGACTGTTTGTTGATCGCATATAATACCTGCCCCTACATCTTGGCTATATACTGTAACTACAAAGGTGTAACTACCCGCAGTCAAAGCAAGCGGGTTTGGATCACCAGGATAATGATAAGGAACTACATTTTCGATATGCGTATCAACCAGTGCCCCACTTACATCGAACTGTACACTTTCCAGTGTACCAGTAGTTGAAGCCAATATATTATATGATGCTGGCAAATCACTTAAAAGATAAGTTCCACCATCAACGATATTAATAGTCGAAGTTCCAGCATTAATATCAAAAAAGGAAAGACCTGTAAACGCTCCTGTACACAATGTTCCTTGACAAGTACAACCGTCAGCAAGTATTACATCATTTTCAGTATTGGGGTTGCCATCGTTGCAGGGTGTGCCCGGAGGTTGGATACCCACTGCCCATTGGACTGCTGCATCAAACAGAGCAGATCCATTTATAGTCAGCAAATTTGCTGTCGAGTTGTGCAAGAAAAACCCAACCCTTCGTGCAGGAGCCGTCAAACCTACCATGTTATCTCCTGTGTCATAGGCAAAAATTAATTTGCGGGTGGAGTTGCCTGGTACAGAGGCAATCGAAATGGCAGAAGCAGAAGGAACTCCCCATGACATGGTGTTGCTACTTGAATATACTTGAACGGTGCCGCTCAACCCGGCAGCCAGAGGATGAGAAGCATTTTCAATGGTCAATTGCGACAAGCTGCCCTGTGAATCATAATCTGTCCCAGTCGTTGAGCCAGTCATATTAAAATCGTCAAACAACCAACTTTCATAACAAATAACAGGCACAGCAACATCTCTGTATTTTGTATTGACATTCGAAGATAAAGTTGTCGAGCTAATAAAAATCAATCCTTTACCATCTGCATCGGCTGTTGTCGTTTGGTTATCATCAACAACGGTCACATTAAATCCAAGTGCCTCTAATCTTGCTTTAGCATTAGCGTCCGAAGTATTCAACGAGGTGCTTGAAGCGACAAATAATGCTTCAAAATTGCATCCGCTACCTGTACTTCCCGATGTTGAAAAACTGGTTGCACTACTTGAACAACCAGTGGCACTTCCCGCTACATTTTTTGGCACTACATACCAGTAGTAAGTTGTACCGCCCTGCAAACCATTTACCGTTGTTGACGTACCTGATACGTCTGCGGCAACAATGGCTGATGGCGGGTTAGCCGTTCCCAAAAAGACATCGTAAGCACTTGCGTCCAAAGAAGAATTCCAAGATAGGTCAACAGAAGCAGGATCAACATCAGTGGTCTGATCTATCGGGGCAGCATTAGTGGTGCAAGCCGGTGCATTCACCACAGTGACATTGAATTCACAAGTGGAGCCATTGCCACTCAAATCACCAGCTGTATATATCACAGTCGTGACCCCAACTGGGAATGATGCTCCGGGTGAGAAAGTGCTGCTAAAAGAAATCAGCGCACAATTGTCAGAAGCAGTCGGCTCTGTCCAGGTGGCTGTTCCACTTCCATTGGTCGCACCAACGGTAATATCTGCCGGGCAATTGGAAATGACAGGTGGCTCATTGTCTACGGTACAATTACCTTCAACTGTCACTGTAAAGCTGCATGTAGAAGTATTTCCTTTTACATCAGAAGCTTGATAAATGACTGTCGTTTGGCCTAACTGAAAAGTTGCTCCTGGTGAAAAATTGCTGGTAATAGTAATAGGTTGGCAAGAGCTACTTGCAGTAGGCTCAGTCCAGTTTACTACAGCTGAATTGCCATTTGCCTGTACAGTGATATTAGCAGGGCAATTATTGAAAACTGGAGGTGTTGTGACGCCCGGACATGGGTCATTACCGACAGTAATGGTAAAATTACAAGTAGATGAATTTCCATTCACATCATCAGCTGTGTATACAACATTGGTCGTCCCAGCCAGGAATACGCTTCCGGATATATGGCTCGCACTTACAGAAGCAACCCCACATAAGTCAAATACATTTGGCGTGACCCACACCGCTACTGCGCCACCCGTAGCTGCATCTATCGGCTTAAAAATATTTGCGGGGCAATTGATGAAGGAAGGTGGTGTATTGTCCACGGCACATGGGTCTTCAAAATCCACTATTACATCAAAGCTACATGTCCCTTCATTTCCATTGCCGTCAGTTGCAGTATAGATAACTGCTGTAGTCCCAACTCCAAATAACTGACCCGGAACAAAATCAGAATCGAGAAAGAGCGGATAACAATCATCCGTGGCGGTTGGTGCTACCCAACTTGCATTAGCCCCAGTACCTGTTGTCACCAATGTTATATCTGTTGGACAACCAACAAAAACAGGTGCTGTTGCATCTCCTGTGCAACCGGCACCCAGCGGTGTTTGCCGTACATCCACCCTGAACTGACAATTTCCAATATTACCATAATCATCTGTGGCAGAATAAGTTACCCCTGTAATTCCGAAGGGGAAATTATCACCGGGTGAATGGCTATTCGTTACAGAAGAGGCCGTACAATTGTCAGTAAAAACTGGCTCTACCCAGTCAACTACCACACCCGCCTGATCGGAGAAAACAACAATATCCCTTGGGCAACTATCAAATTGTGGTTCAAGTACATCGGTAGGTGTAATAGAAGCTGTACAGGTAAGGCTATCTGTTGTATTTGGAACCCTTAGTACAATATTGGCATTTATGATCGTCCCAATATCAGAGCAAGTGAATACCGGGCGGTCTATGCCATCAGCGAGATACACGAAGTTGGCGCAACTATCAAAATTGGCGAAAGCAATCAATTCAGGGGCGTATACCTTCACTTCCCCATCAATATCAGCTCCAAAAGTCCCATCTTGGCATATAGCTGGTGCATCGGAAGTTGTGTTCGTATGCACATAACAACCTTGGCAATCAACTGCTGTTCCGCTCAACGTACCCCTTTGGAAAATGATAGCATGGACTTCTAATGATCCAGTATTATTAATTGTACCATCATTGCTTATAGTCGAGCATTCATCACTCAATAAAAAGTCCGTATTTTCCAAAGCACCACTATTCAAAATATTACCGGACACCTGTTGCAACAACTCATTATTAGTTAATAGTGATCCTGTTTCATTGGTAAAAATGCCCATATTTTCCAAGTAGGCATTGTTGGTAAAGATACCTTCGTTCAACGTCCGTACAAAATTGGTGAAACGGCCATTATTGGTCAGCGCTCCTGCCGATTTATTTTGAAAATCTTGTTGGTTGTTGATACTCCCTGAAATGTTTATGGTAAAATTGCCATTGTTCATCCAGACCGATCCACCATTTACATTGATTACACCATTATTGAAAAAATCAGCATTGGTGTTCACTTGATCATTCGTGCTGATCGTTCCATCATTGGTAAAACTACCTACGAGGTTATTAATCTGTGAACCACTGAAACTATTGATCGTTCCGCCATTTGTAAAGCTGCCACTGTTTTCAATATTTCCAAAACTATCTATTGAACCATTGGTAACCAAAGTGCCTGCATTTTGGATTTTTGATCCAAAACCCATAGCAATGGACGATCCACTACTGTTGGTAAAAGAACCTGTCGAACTAATATCTATCAGGTTATTGTTGTTAAATGTTCCATCATTAATAAAACTGCCATTATTGACCAATTGGAAACCATTGATAAAAGTACCAAGGTTTTGAGCAGCGCCATCATTTGTCACGATGCCACTGGCATTATTGAACACAGCTCCGGCTGCAATTGTCAGCGAACCTGATGTAACCACTGCACTGCTGTTGGAAAAATTTCCGTTCACATTGAAATCGCCAGTAGCAGTGACAGTACCAAGGTTATTGAAATTGCCATCCACTTGAAGCAAAGCCGATGCCCCCGTGATGTTCAAGTTCGAACCAAAATTGTTGGTAAAGGTGCTACCCGCTGCTACTGTAAGTGATTCGGTCGTCAGTGTTTGACTGTTATCAAATGAACCCTCCGTAACCAAAGTCCCTGCCGCAGCATCAATCGTCCCATTATTGGTAACGAGCCCCCGGTTGGTAAGTACAGTTGAAAGCGTGAACGTGCCGCCATTGGTAAAGGAAGCCCCTGTTTCGTTTACAAAAGTTGACGACCCATCAAAAGTAGACGAGTTGAAATTGTTGAAAGCCCCGTTGTTCGTCAGGCCGCTTGTCCCTGAAAAGTTGAACGTTCCAGAATTGGAAATAGTCCCGTCATTGACCAAGGGCGAATTGGCCGTTACTCCTCCAAAATTGGTAATGGTAAAATCAATGGTCAGCGGGCTTCCGATGACGACATTAATACCGCCGCCTATCAACGCATCATTGCCATTGGCAGGGAGACCGTTGTTCCAGTTTGCGGCAGTAAACCAATCGCCATTGTCAGGCCCGATATATTGGGTTTGAGAATTTAGGCCATGCCATGCACAGAATGACAGGCAGACCAAGGTCAGGTAAGTTTTGATTCGCATAATTGTTAAAAGTGTTTGTTATTTGATATTAATACGTGAGTAAGACCTAAGAATTGGAATATTAAATGACTCGCAGAAAATGCTTAATGTAGTTGTGAAAAGTAAGTGTGAGGACCAGAAAAGTGTTTAAGACGTAGGGGGAAAGAAAGCACAAAGATTGCAAAAACTAATGTCCTATACAAATTTCCAAAAATTAAATGGGCAAAGCTTGAGTATGCTCTTTTAACAATAAGGAATCCATTTTAAGAAATGATCGAACCAAGAGTTTATCAGTCAACATTTTATAAAATATAAAATAAATTAATATTTAAACAGTGTAAATTCCTATGCCATAAAACATATTTTTTATAAACATTTATCAAAACCGCCTTATTTAATCAATTTATAGCTGAATAAGAATTGCTTGCACTAAAAGCAACTTTTATTTAAACCTGCCTATAAAAAAAATTTGCTGAATCGAAGGTCTCGAAATCTTCTTACTGGCTATTTCCAAATATAAAAATACCTTTGCCGCCAAACTCAAATACCCTATGCCCATTTGGCAATATATTCTACTCTTCACATCGGTCTTTTTAGGTGGCAGCCTTGGCTTTTTATTTAGTAAGGAAAACAAAAGCTGGTTGCAGATTATCCTATCTTTCAGTGGGGCTTATATCTTAGGGATTACAATCCTTCATTTAATGCCTTGGGTGTTCAGTTCAGGCGACCAGCTGATCGGACTTTGGGTAATAGCAGGATTTTTCATCCAATTGATCCTTGAGCAATTTTCCGTTGGAGTTGAGCATGGGCATATACATGCACCTCATAAATACTCAACAGGTTTTGTCATCTCGGTTATGTTTGGTCTTGGAATACATGCATTTATGGAAGGCATTCCTCTGAGTTATTATGAAGAATTCCATGTGGAAGCACATGGTCATGGTCATACCCACAACCACTTGCTTTACGGAATAATACTTCACCACATACCTGCCGCACTTGCACTTGTTTTACTATTGAAAATATCAGGAGTAAAAAGGTGGGTGATTTGGCTGTGCTTGGGGCTTTTTGCATTTATGTCACCATTAGGGGCAGCCGTATCTGGTTTCACTGCCATTACTCCAGCATTACAAAAAGGTATCCTCGCTTTTGCAGTTGGTTCGCTGCTTCACATTGCCACAGTGATATTATTTGAAATGGATAGCTCCAACCATCATCATATTCCTCGTAAAAAGCTGATTGCCATTATTTTAGGCATTGGTTTCTCCATCTTAACTTTAATGTAAATTAATTAAAAAAGCCATTGTATCAACCCCATCGGCAAAATCATTAAGTGCTGGCTCCTGCGCTTTTCCAAATTCAACCGTTTCAAATCCTTCTACTTCGATTTTTGAAACGATACATTGGATTTCTTCTTTTTTGTTTTTTAATTCAATCGCCAATTTTTCCTTGTCGTTGTAAAATTCATAATGCAAAAGAGCGATGCGGGAAGCGATGGACGGATTTTCGGTAAGTATAATACAGCCATTGTTCCAGAACATTGTTTTGTTCATGATCAACAATGCCATAATATAGTCATAATTGTTTTTATACTTACTGTGTAGAATAATCTCTTTGTACTCGTGGAGTTTTTCAAGCAATAATTGAAAATCATATCCTTCAGGCAAATATAGCTTGGATACATTACGGCAACCTAAACCAAAATACCGAAAAATATCTTTCCCCAATGCATGCAAATCGTCTCCGGTTTCAGATCCATCCAATACTGCTACGGCATTTCTATTCTTCCGTATGATGTTAGGCACTTTTCCAAAATAGGATTCAAAATACCGGGCTGAGTTATTGCTACCAGTTGCAATGACAGCATCAAAACCCTTTAGCCTTTCGACTATTTCAAAGTAGCTTTCAAATATAGGGTTGGCTTGCGATAGCAATTTCAATAAGTAGGGCAACAAGTATTTATCTTTTTCTGATAATTTGATTTTTGCTCTATGTCCGCTTACAAAAACGCAAAGCAAATCATGAAACCCGACCAAAGGAATATTGCCGGCCATTACAAGGCCAATCGTTCTCAGATCTTTTGGTTCTGGCCAGCCATAACCTTCCGCCCATTTTTCCAATTTTTCTTTTTGCAAATAATGAGTGGCGATTGCATTCAGCGCCCGTTGTTGATTTTCGACAGTGAACCACTGGTTGTTGAAATGGGAACGCTGCATGACGGCTTCAAGGTAGTCGTCCTTTTGGAGGAGTCGTTCGCCTAACTGAGCAAGGGCTGTAATTCGATGTTTTATGTTCATTCGATGTTAAGTCTTCAAACCGCTGAAATTTGGTTTCATTTCAATGCCAACTTTGATTTTCTATCTGTTACATAATTGCGCCAACGGTCGAGGCAGTCCAGCATGGGTTGCGGCAGTTCGGTGGTAAACATCATTTCCTCTTTTGTGACAGGGTGGATGAACCCCAGCTCTTTAGCATGCAAAGCATGACGGGGCATCACTTTAAAGCAATTTTCTACAAACTGTTTGTATTTGCTGAAAATAGTCCCCTTCACTACTTTGTCCCCCCCATATTTATAATCATTGAAAAGCGGATGGCCTTTATGGGAAAAATGAACCCTGATCTGGTGGGTACGTCCTGTTTCTAACCTGCATTCCACCAAACTTACATAGTAAAGCCGTTCCAGTACTTTGAAATGAGTGACCGACCACTTGGCATGTTTTTCATCTGGAAGCACCGCCATTTTGGTGCGGTAGCGGGGGTTTCGCCCAATCCAGCATTGGATCGTTCCTTCATCTTCCTCTGGCTCACTCCACACAATGGCTTGATAGCGCCGATGAATAGTGTGTGCGCTGAATTGCTTTGCCAAACCAAAACTTGCTTCATCCGATTTGGCTACCACCATAAGCCCCGAAGTGTTTTTATCAAGCCTATGTACCAACCCCGGTCTGTTTTCAGGGTTTCCTGGCATAATGGGTAAGTCATTGAAATAGTACACAAGCGCATTCACAAGTGTCCGACGATAATTACCAATACCTGGATGGACTACCATGCCAGCAGGTTTATAGACCACTAATAAATGATCATCCTCGTAATGAATATCAAGTGGGATTTCATCTGGCTCCACCCCTACCCCCCCTCATCATAAGGCTTGGGAATAAGCAGCTCTATTCTATCGCCAGGCCTGATTTTATAATTGGCTTTGATCAGGTCATCACCGTTTACAAATACAAGTCCCGCCTTGATCGCTCCCTGTATGCGGTTGCGACTGACTTTGAAAACACGGTCGGTAAGAAATTTATCAAGCCGTATCGAACTTTGTTTCGGGTCGGCCACAAATAAATGCTTTTGAAGAAATTCTTCTTCGATCATGGTAGGGCCGGGCATAGCACGTTTCATAGTTGTCTTTTTTCAGGAGTCGGGAGTCAGGGAGCATTGGTCAGGCAAGATTTACGTGATCACTGCTCCCTAGCTCCCGACTCTACCGATCTTCACATTTCGTTTTTCAACAACCGCAAAATAAACAAGTTTTAACCAATTGGTCTGAACAAGATTTTTGGAACACTATATTTGCCTTTTGAGAGGTCAGAAGTCAGATCGTTTCACTATCAGAGGTCAGACGGGACACATCTGACCTCTGATAGTGAAACGAACTGACTTCTGATTTTCTGATCTAATATTATGTCTTTGCACATCAATTCCATCTGCGCTAAAGAAGTAAAAGACAAGCGCACTACGAAGCCACATATTCTGCCCATATATGCTACTTCCTCTTTCGCTTTTGAATCCATTGATGAAGGGATAGAGATTTTTTCCCAAAAGAAAAAAGGCCACGTTTATGGGCGTTATGGCAACCCAACCATTGATGCCGTCGCTGAAAAATTGGCTGCTTTGGAAACTGCTGGCACAAATAAAGAAGCCGCTGCCATGTTGTTCAGTTCCGGTCAGGCAGCTGTTTCAACTTTAATAATGGGGTTGCTTAAAAGTGGAGATAAAATATTGACCCAAGGCAATTTATATGGCGGAACAACTGAGCTATTTACTAAAGTGCTGGAGCCTTTAGGCATCCAAACGACCCTTACTGATTTGCATGACCTTGAACATGTAGAGGGTTTAGTAAAACATGATCCAAAAATCAAAATGCTTTATTTTGAAACGCCAGCCAATCCGACCTTGGCTTGTGTGGATATAAACTCATTGGTAGAGATAGCACATAAATATGATCGGTTAAGCACAATTGATAACACTTTCGCAACTCCCTACCTACAGCAACCCATCACTCTAGGAGTGGACTTCATCGTTCATTCATCAACCAAGTTCCTCAATGGGCATGGCAATTCTATCGCAGGTGCTTTGGTTACACCTCATGTCGAGCAGACGGGCATGAGCGGTCGCATTTGGCAGACCATGAAATTGGCTGGCACCAACTGCAATCCGTGGGATGCCTGGCTTTTACACAATGGCATGAAAACCTTAGCCCTACGCATGGAAAGACATAGTGAAAATGCGCTGGCCATTTCCAAATTTTTGGAAAAAAACGAAAAGGTGGAAAGAGTCAATTACTGCGGCCTCACCTCCCACCCTGATCATGTTATTGCCAAAAAACAAATGAAGGCATTTGGAGGCATGTTGAGTTTTGAACTAAAAGCAGGCTTGGAAGGCGGTATCCGTTTTATGAATGCAATAAAAACGTGTACCCTTGCCCCTACCCTCGGCGATGTGGACACTTTAATATTACATCCGGCATCCATGTCTCATTTGAATATCCCTAAGGAAATCCGTTTAAGGAATGGAATTACTGATGGGCTGATCCGGCTGTCAGTGGGGATTGAATATGTAGGTGATATTATTACGGATTTGGGGCAGGCTCTTGATAATGTGTGATTTCCAAACCTTTCTATATCTTTGATTTCGTTTTTAGCACCCGTTCACTCACCAAATCAAAAGCAACATCATGTTCAAAAGACTTGCCGAGATATTTTCGAGTTTCTTCAGTTCATTATTTGGAGGAAACAAAAACAAAAAACCAGTCAGCAACAACCGACCAACTTCTAAACCTGATAAAGATCCAAACTTAATTGAAGACAGCTCCGACGTTCCTGTTGATACAGTCATGGTCATTGATGTCATGGATGTGGACATCCCCATTTCAGACAATGACCCAGGTCCATTTGCCGATAAAGATAAAGAAGGGGCGATTGACGACACCCCCACTTCCGGGCCTACTACCGACCCAAATGCTTCCGGCGATGGAGGTTCCTCTACAAGTGATCCTCAACCAGATTCAGGTGACTCGGGTTCATCCACCAGCGATGATTCGTCCGTACCTTCCACGCCACCGCAACCTGAACATAAACAACGCTACCTATGGTGTCTCGACAATGGGCATGGGAAATTGCAAGCAGGCAAACGGTCGCCGATCTGGGAGGAAGAAGATAGTAAAATGCAATTCTTTGAATATGAATTCAACCGGGACATTGTGGAGCGCATTATTAAAGTATTGGATAAAAAAGGCGTCGCTTATTTTGATGTTGTCCCTGATTATAAAAAGGTCGGCAGCTTTTTGGAAGAAAGGGTCGCTCGGGTAAATAAAGAAAAATCCGAACTACCTAAACTGTTTGTTTCTGTTCATTCAAATGCTGGCCCTGCCCCTGTTGGCAAATGGGTCTCTTCCAGTATCAAAGGTGTAGAGACGTGGTTTGCCCATAACAGCACCAAGGGCAAAAAAATGGCCGCTATTTTTCAAAAGCATATTTTGGCCAAAACGGGCTTTAAAAACAGAAAGCTTAAATCAACTAAGATTAAAAACCTCTATGTACTCATAAAAACTGTCATGCCCGCCATCTTAACCGAAAATGGTTTTTACAACAACAAAGAAGAAGTAAAGGAACTCATGAAAGATTCCGTCCGGCAGAAAGTAGCAGATGCACACATCGCTGCCATTATGGAAATTGAGAAGCATGGATTATAAGATATTTGGTATTGAGATATTACAGTATTAGGTACAGCAATTCTCGCTATTAGTTTTTTTGAAATATGAAAGCCGTTCTTTGAGGCAAAAGGGAAGGGAACTTTTGGAGAGAGGTGTGTTTTTTTGGTTTTTTTTTGAAAAAAACCAAAAAAACACACCTCTCTCCTCTTGTTTTCTTCTCCACATATTTCAATTTTTTTAATAGCGAGAATTGCTGTATTAGGTATTGCTGTATTAATCTCAATACCTAATACCGTAATACCTCAATATCAAAAAAGTGGCCTCTAATCGACATTTCGATAGAGGCCATCCCAAAAACCAATTGTTAAAGGACATCTATTCTTGATAGTTATTGATTTGGAGGGTTTTGAGATTCAACCCGATGACCCTTTTTTTCCAACAACTATTTTATTTCTTATAAAAGTTTGACAAACAGACCACTGCATATCCCTTCCGTGGGCGAATCAACTATTTTTTAAACATAGATAGTCCACCATCAGTCATCTACCTTTTCTATCCCCTGTCATACTTCTTTTTGCCTTTGGCAAAATCAAACGCGATAGTTACTTCGTGTGTCCCGCCATTGTACTGTTGCACTGTTTGGAATGAAACGTCGTAGCTGTAATAAATACGGAACACGTCTATATTCGTACCTAACAACAAACCAACTGCACCACCAAGGCCAGCCCGATAGGAAACACCTGCGATCAACTTGTCATCAATGAACGACCCCATGATGTTGAAGTCAGCACGGAAAGGAGTATCTTTTATGTGCTGCACCATCAGAGAAGGCGTCAGTTTGAAATTGTATTCTTCTATATCGAAGGTGTGGCCAAAATTCATGGTTACGAATTTGAAGAAAGAACCTTCTGGATCACCTGACTCGATTTCGCCAATTTTGGAAACAACCAAATTGGAAAAAGACAAACCAACGTATGTATTGTCATAAAAGGTTGACCAGAAACCAAGAGAAGCATCAAAAATCTTATTGCCCTCAATAGCATCTTCCACGATAGGGTCTCCTGATTGATAATGGGGGTCATCCTGCACAGAATCGGCTACTTTTAGCGTATGGAATTCAGTTGAAAAACCAGCGCCAAATTTCACATGCTTGATTTGGTATCTAAATGCATAATTCATTTGAAAACGAATATTGGAGCGGTTGCCCAATGTTTCCGACATCAATCCAAGGCCTACTCCCAATGTTTTTCCAATAGGCCCGTTATAGCCTATATGATAGGACTTTGGGGACTCAGGAAAACCAGTCCATTGGTTGCGGATGTTCATTTGCAACTTGTGCATATCATCAAAACCAGCAACTGACGGGTTTACCAAAACTGGATTTAGAAAATAATGGGAGAATACAGCACCCTGCTCCTGGGCATAAGCAGAATTGATAACAAACAGAGTGACAAAGAGTATGAATATATTTTTCATTATTATTTATTTTTGGTTAGTGATCGGTGATTGGTTGATCAGTGATTAGGAACTCAAAAACAAAGTCACTACTAATCACTAATCAACTGGTCACTATTCACTTACTTGCGAAGAACTGTTACAGCACCTTTTTGGGTTTGCTCACCACCTGTAGATGGATCAACGTATTTGAAAACATAGAAGTAAACTCCATCCGGTACTTCTCCATCGCGGCGGTTAGTTCCCCGCCAAAGATTTCCATTGTTGTAATTGTCAGCCAGATAAACCAACTGGCCCCAACGGTTGTAGATTTCAAGGCGGTTATCGCTGTAACGGGAGAGGCAACCTATCATAAATTCTTCATTGAATCCGTCACCTTCTGGCGTTATGATAGTAGAGGCTTCAAGGCAGATCGTTCCATCGTCCACCCTGATCGAAACCAGTTCTTCACAATTATTGGCATCAGAAACAGCAACGTAATAAATGCCAGGTGTCAATTCAGCAAGAATGCTGTCCTGTTCTGGGAAATCTCTCCATACATAAGAAAAAGGAGGAGTACCACTGATAACATTTGCTATAGCCTGACCGTCAGGACCACCTGAATCAGGAACCGAAAGTCCTTCTACAACTAATCCATCAATTGGATCAACAAACCCCGATTCTGTTTCCTCACATCCATTGTCGTCTGTAACTGTGACAGAAATTTGGCTATTTGATTCAAGTAATATGGCTGTTTTTGCTGTTTGATTCAATGGATCGTTCCAGAGGTAGAAATAAGGGAAAACACCGCCACTGACATTCGCAACAGCTTTTCCATTTCCTTCCGTACAATCTCCAGAATTAGAGGTAGCTACGTTGACTTTTATTTCAGCCGGTTCATTTATTTCAACACTTCCAGTTATCTGGCAACCAGCGGCATCCGTTACGGTAACGGAATAAACTCCAGCACCTACACCTGAGATATTCTGGGTCGTCTCTCCATTGCCCCACACATAGGAATATTGGGGGACTCCATCAAAAGGCATGGCAATGGCGCCACCTGTATCATCTCCATTGCAAAGGATTTCGCCAGATGGGTCAACGTCCACATTGAGATTGGAAACAGAAAAGACATTGAAGGTTTCAATGACGGAAGCACCAACAGTATCAGTAATCGTTACTGAATAAAGTCCATTCTTTAAATTATTGATTGTTGAAACGTTGCCTGCGCTATTGCTCCATTCGTAAGTAAATGGAGTATTATTGCTACCTGTTGGGTTCAAAGTAATTGAACCATTTATGTCATTAGGACAATCAGTTTTGGTTACGTCTCCATTGGCCTCAAACCTTTGAACTTCAATACCGGTAAACTCTTTGACACAACCGTTTACGTCCTCAACAAACAATGAGTAAGTACCTACAGCCAAGCTGGAAGGGTCTTGCCCAGAAAAGCCATTGCTCCATTGGAAGGTATAAATGGGATCTCCACCAGTAACTGTAATGTCTATTTTTCCATCATTAGTACCTGTTACTGGTGTGATAACGATAGGATCAATTTTGATGTCTATCACTCGTATTTCAGCAAATTTCACTTTCGATTGACCAAATGCCCCCGGGGCAGCATCCGATACCGTAATAGTATAATCGCCTGCTGGCAAGTCAGTTAAATCCAAAATACCTCCTGGATGGTTGTCAATAACACCAGAAGAATCCGTACTTGTGAATTCAATTTTATAAGGATCAAGACCTCCATCGATTGTTATACTTAATGACCCACCTCCTGTAATATCCTCCACGCAAATGTTACTACCCTCGGCAGTCAAGTTCAATGGGCTTGGGTCAAAAAACAGGACGAAAGGATAGTCCGGAGGCGTGGGCGCTGTTCCGCCAGTAGCGGTACAACCATACTGGTCGGTTACAGTTACTGTATAATCGCCGGCACAGAGACCAGTAGCTGGATTGTCCGTTGAAGGAGTTGGACCGTTCCACTCGTAAGAATAATTTCCAAATCCACCACCAACTAAAAGTTGGATTTGTCCGTCACACATACCCGGTTCTGACAACAAGGTAATATCAACGCTATTTATCTGAACTTGTGTAGATGCGCCATCCACGGTACCTGAAAGTGTTGCTGATTGTCCGTCAGCAGAAGTGACTGTCACTGTATAATTGCCAGGGCAAAGTCCAGTTACCGGGTTGCCAGTACCTGGCCCCCAGTTATAAGTAAATGGAGCAGTACCACCTGTAAACTCAACTTCCAATTGTCCAGTACATTGGCCAAAGCATGAGGGTGTCTCTACTATGCCTGTCAACTCTAAAGGAGCTTGTACGGTACGGCAAAGGGAAGTCACGCATTGGTTGGCATCAGTAACTGTTACGCAATAATCTCCGGGAGTGAGGTTATTAATATCTTCAGTAGTTGCACTAAAATTGTTTGGTCCAGACCAACTGAAAGTTCGTGGTGTAGTACCACCAGAAGGCGTTAAATCAACTGCCCCATCATTCCCATTAATCGCATTGGTAGCCGTAGCAGTAGCAGTAAGGGCTTGCGGGGAATTTATTTCCACATTAGAGGATTTCACACAACCAAGCGCATCTCTTATTTTTAACAGATAAGTTCCTGCGCATAAGTTATCATAAGTTCCAATGTTCTGCCATGCGCCCTGATTCAGCATATATTGATACGGCCCAATACCGCCAGTGGCAGACGCATTGATCTGGCCATTGCATTCACCAGCACAACGTGTTGGGGAAAGGTCAACTGACGGAAGCAGATCTGAGGGCGGGCCAGTAATGGTAAATGAAGCTGTCTCCTGACAATTGTTGCAGTCGGTGACTGTCACTACATATGTGCCGGGCCCTAAATTGGAAATATCTTTAGTAGTAGGGCCATTGCTCCAAGCATAAGTAAGGCTACTGCAAGATGGAAAATTGAGCGTACCACCTGTTACACTTAATGTAATTGCCCCTGTTGTTTCACCAAAACATGTTACGGGGGTAGGCAATCCATTTATGCTAATCCCTGATTGAGGCTGGGTAATAGTATAAGTAGCGGTAGCGGTCTCGTTGCCGCTACAGCTTGATACGACTACCGTGTAAGTGCCTGGGCCTACACCTGTTAGGTCTTGGTCACTACCAACAATATTATTTCCAGCGTTTCTCCAGGTATATGAGTAACTATTATTTCCTCCATTTACTGAAATGTCAACACTACCTGTATTAGCACCAAAACATGCGACGTCTGTCACTAACGCATTAGTAATGCTAACTGGACCAGGACAGGAATTACCCACTGTTTGCGTACCTGCAATAAAGTCGGGATTTGGATTGCTGGGGTTACAATCTGTCACTTCTAATTGAGTTGGGTTGCCATCAAATGTAAATGGGGAGGTCTCCCCTAATGAACCTATTACATTAAAACAAACCGAATAGATCAACGTGCTGTCAGGAACGGTAACACCCACAACATCAGGATCGAGCCAAGAAAAGGTGATCACACCATTCCCGGCATTGTTGACACCAAACTGAGAAGCTACCAAGCCGGGTAAGTTCAAGTTTTGGACACTTGTATATTCTAATACCGTAGGGTCAAAATGCATAGAGTATTGGGCGCTCACCACGCAGTCGAAATTGTAAACCAAAACATCTACACAAAGCTCATCTCCCGGCAGCTCTGTTTCATTGGATGCCACAAACGTCATGTTAGTATAATTGGGGCCGCCACCGCCACCGCCGCCATTTGGGTCGTCGCAGATAGTGGTAACACCTGGAGAGCTGTTGAAATCCACCATCATTTCATTACCGTCTAATACTTCAATAGGCGTTGGTGTACCGTCGAATGTCAATTGGGTGCTGTTGTTGCAGTTGTTGGGTCCAATTGCGGTAAAACAAATTTCATATATAACCGTCCCATTCGGCAAGGTGATGCCGGCTACATTTGGATCAAGCCATGACAAAGTGATAGTTCCAGGATTGGCTGCATTGAATTGAGCCGCAACCAAGCCATCGAGGTTAAAACCCTGCACGCCTGTGTACATCAATTGACTTGCATCATAATGCATACTATACTGCATAGAGAGGATATTGTCGAAATCCTGTACCGAAAATGCAATACAGAAATTCTCACCACTTTCCACTGTTTGATCAGAGGCAATAATTGCAAAACCGTTGATTGGAGGAGGGGGGGGCGGGGGTGGTGGATTTCCGCCACTCACTGTAACTGATCCTTGGTTAACAGCTAAGCCGACCGGGTCACTATTGCCATCCACTACTTCAATGGTAGTTGGATTGCCATCAATGGTCATGCTGCTTGACTGACCAGAAGAACCAATCACATCAAAACATAACTGATAAATTACCGTACCGTTTGGCACCGTGACACCTGCCACGTCAGGATCAAGCCACGAGAGGGTTATCGTTCCATTGGATGCTCCGTTTGTACCAAATTGAGAAGCAACAAGACCAGGCAAATTCAAACCAGCTACCCCAGTAAATGCAAGGACAGCTGGATTAAAATGCATGGAATATTGAATGCTAAGAATATTATCAAAATTTTCTACAGAAAAATCAACGCAGATATTACTCCCTGCAGCAGCAGTTTCATCAGAGGCTGTTATGACAAGGTCGCCCGGATTACCTCCGCCGCCGCCACCGCCGCCGCCGGAGCCGCCACCATTTACTATGCCTTCTTCTCCATTAAAAACAACAGCATTACCGTCGCCATCAACTACTTCAATACTTGTAGGGTTACCCCCAAAAGTTATATCAGTACCATCAGAGGTTAGGACGTTAAAGGTCAGAGAATAGATAACCGTTTGGTTAGGTAAGGTCACTCCTGCAACATCAGGATCAAGCCATGACACTGTCAGGACACCATTAGCAGCATTGTTTGTCCCAAAACTACTAGAAGCAGACAAGCCGTTCAAGTTGCCGGGAACGCTGACAGGAGAGACAAATTGGATGACATTTGGATCCCAGTTCATGGAGTACTGGAAACTCAGGATGTCGTTAAAGTCAGATACTGTAATATCTACCGTGAATTGATCCCCAGGATTGCCGGTTACGTTTTGTGGATCCACGGAAAAGGTGGTTTGGGCGTTCAACTGGAATACTGTGAAGAACAGCGCCATCCACCCCAAGACGAGGTTGGTAATCGGTCTTTTCATATGTTCGGATTGGGACGATAACTGGTTAAAAATGTAATCGGATTATAATTCCGCAATCCTAACCTGCAGAACCTTGATTTTTTTTATGATGCCCCAGAATCGGTTTCCGCAGATTGAACTGCTTAAAAGTGGTTGAATGGTTAAAATGGTTAAATGGTCATGAGATGAAAGCCTTTAAAACCATTTAGCCATTTCAACCATTTTTGCCATTCTCAATAGCTACTGGACAACAAGTTGCCTGGTAGCAGTTGCATTTTCAGTTTTTAGGGTAAAAAAGTAGGAACCTGCGCTTGTGAACAGGTCCCGGCTTACTTGGATTGTATGTAACCCACCGGTAAAGTCATTATTTCTTTCGAAAATAACCCTACCTGCGTGGTCGTGGATGCTTAATTGGGTTTGAGATTTTTGGTTGAGGTAAAATGAAATATTCGTTTGGGTTGTAAAGGGGTTAGGGTTATTTTGGAAAAGAGTAAAATCTTGAGTGACAGTTTCTTTAGAAGCATTTATCCCATCAATTGTAATGGTGCCTGTCTCAACTTCCAATTCACCAGTTGCTGCCAAATCAACTCCGTCAACATTGACGAATTCAAGTGGAAAATAAGAAGGGATAGAATCTCCAGATATTTCAACAGCTGTTTTCCATGCAGGCTCTCCTATGGCCTTAAACCTTATCGTAAAAATAGGAGTCGTATCATCCAATGTTTGCCCTGGTACAAAGGAGCATCCTCCCAAAGGAAGCGCAACTTCCCTTCATTGGCGTACATCGCATTAAGGTTATCCGTCGTAACATCGGGCAAGTTGTGTCCACTAACTCCAACGTATTGTATAACAGTAGGATCCCAAACAATACCAAACTGCAACAACTGGATAGCATCAAAACCATGCACATTGATTTTCACATCAACCAGTTCGCCCGGCTGAACAACTTTGTCGGGCATGGTATTTACTTTCAGTGTTTGAGCATTGGTTCCAAATGCTACAAGGAGGAAGAACAGGGTAAACGCATTTAAATTTTTCATATTTGTATGGTTATGCAAGTAGTTTGCCAAAATTGTGAAAGGTAATTGGTGAGGCCAGCATGGTTGCAGGCCTTCACCAATAACCATCCACTATTTACTCAACCACAATCATCTTCCGGGTCGCAGTTTCAGTAGCGGATTCGAGGGTATAGTACAATACTCCGCTCGATGGAAGATCACTGCTGTTAACTTGTATTTCATTGTAACCTTTGGTGAATTCACGTTCCACTCTTTGCAACAACCTTCCTGAAAAATCAGTGATGCTTAGAGTCGCAAATCCCCCCTCCGGTAAATTAAACCCGATCATTGTCTGTGCATTGAAAGGGTTAGGTGTATTTTGGTAAAGCTCGAAAGATGGTAAGGCCTGCCCATTAAACGATAAATCAACATTCAAAGGACTACCATCCACCCGATAAGCTTCAGCCTTTGTGTACCGAGAATTGACATCCAACATTTCGCTCAACATACCACTTTGATTTGCCGTGAAAACAAGGCTGAACAAGACATTTCCTTGCTTCAATTTTCCATGATCACTCGTATTCCAGCTTGTGGTCAATGCCCCATTGTCGAGCATAGTAAAGCCGAAATTTTCCTCACTGGCAAGGCCATTCTCTACCTCTTGAAAGGTCAATTTGGCAAGGTCAAAGTTCAAAGTGAACTGATATCCTGACAAGTCTGTCTCTTTGATACCAAACTCAACCTTTACTTCTTCACCAACACTTAACATCCTATCTTCAACATCCAAAACGAGCGATTCAAAAGTGCTTCGGTCATCATTTCCATTAGCAGCTAAATTAGCTTCAGCACTTCCATTGACATCTCCGATTTTCACAGCGATGAAATCTGAATTCGTCATTGAATTGGACAGGTTATTATAATTGATCACTTCTGGGAAAACCTCTTCCCAAGGGTTAGAAGCATTCGGGAAGATATAGTTCTTGTCAACAAATTTCCAAGAAGTGTTATTTGGAAATTCCGTATTGATCATCAAAATCAGCTTTCTGGTTTCTACCAAATCAAAAGTGGTGACCGTACCTGAATTATTGGCATCAGCTGCGATGATCTTATATGGAGAGTCAAGCAATTGCACACCTAGTATGTGCCTGCTTATCAATACCAAGTCATAAGTAGTTACTCCATTCAGCGGGTCGTCGTCTTTCTCTGGGGTGATCGTGACGTCGTTTCCAACAGGGATGTTGGTGAAACTAAATACCCCATTGTTGTCTGTGTTCCAAACACCTGTACTTTGGCCATTCAAGCTGACAGTCACGTTCTCAACCTTCTGGTCATTTTTCGTCAGCAATAACACCGCTCGCAGCTACCAATGGATTACCTCCACATTGCCCCATATTGGCTTGAATGATAACGAAAGTTTCGCAAAAGTCCTGATTGCCCGATGCATCTGTCACCCAAATTTCCACTGGTTGTTGTCCCAAATCTCCACAATCATAGGTAATGCCCGTATCATCGGTATCAGGCGAGAATGAATATTTGAGGGTTCCAGCGCAGTTATCAAAACTACCTGCGTTGAGGTCCGAAGCCCAAACTTGAACCATCGGATCGTCATTTGGATCAACGGGCACCATCAGTTCGACCACAACACCATTTTTACAGTAAGGGGTTGGCTTTTTACAATCAGTTACTCTAATGTCTGTTTCACAAACTGATTGATTGTTACAGTTGTCTTCTGCCGTATAACGAACCTGATATACACCAGGCGCAACATTATTATAAGGACCGAATCCAGTTGACCATACATTACCAAATAGAATTTCCGCAGTTATATTAACATCTGGGCTACACTCGTCGATGGCAGGTGTTGGTAAAAACAAAGTAGTGCCACAAGTAATTCCTTCAATACAAACATCTGGGAGGGCACAACCATCTGCAAAATGGGATCAACTGTATCAGACACTTTGATAACTTGTTCATAAGTTATATAACCATCCCAAGGGTCAGAATCAGGATCAATATCTGGGTTTACTGATTGAGAAGCCGCATTCGCATTCGGCATGTGTACATCGTTCCAACTATCCCTAAAAGTCCGATCGTCACAGTTTCCATCTTATCCAAGTCACATGCTGGGAAGCTAAGCCCAAGTTCATTTTCTGGCTTTTCAATAACTTCCTGGTCGATGTTGCTACCGACAACACACCAGTTGATGACCTCCCAATTCCTGACAATCTTATAGCAAGCCCCAGGGACAGAGTTGTACACCACGTCTTCATAAGAAACGGCAATCATTTCGCAAGTCTCAAAGAAAATTTCTGGCTCTCCGAAATCTGGAACGGTTGTACCGCAGTCGATACTTATGTCAGCAGGAAATTCAACTACCCAATCAGAAACATGATCAATTTCAATTTCTTTGAATACAATCCTGAGATGCTTTATTACCTGAATTATCAGTTGCTTCCCATGATCTCCTGATTCTACCTTCAAGACATTGGTCAATATCAATATCAACATTGCATTCCACGGTAAATTGGCAATTGTCATGAAAAGTTGCTTCTCCGAACAATCCGTTTAGGAATTCACATTGCTCCTCCTCATTAGCAGCAGCAGCTAATTGGGTTTCGAGGTTGTCGGTATAAAAATCACAGCTTCTACTAACAGATGCTGGGCAATTAATCAAGACAGGGGCAATTTTATCACTAACATTCACGGAGACCATGCAATCATTATAATTGTTGTCGCAATCAAGTACTCTAAAAACAACAGTTACCGAAGTATTTACATCCGCGCAACAGAAAGTCACAGTAGGGCTGAAAGATGTAGCACCGGAAATACTGCAATTATTTTCCATCCTGCGAACCAGAAATTTGTCCAAACAACAATTATCATAGCTCCCATCATCAAAGACATTGGCGGGTACAACTGCCCTTCCATCTGTACCTAAGTTAACATCTGTAATTTCATCGCATATCGCAATAGGTACAATATCATCGATTACTGTTACAGGAACAGTCAGGATGGTCTGGTTGCCGCATGCATCCGTTGCTTGATAGGTAACGTTATGAATACCTATTGGAAGACCTGGAGCAGGAATTAGTCCTCCATTTCACCGCCGCCATTCACGTAAATTGCTTCCCCAACAGGAGTGAATATTTCAACTTCAACTGTACTGCAATCATCGCTAACTAAAGTAGGAGGAAGCAAAAATGCTTGAGACCTACAAACTTGAGGATGTTGGCCTGGAATATTTGCACTTACTGTAAAAGGAGCACGTTGAATCGCAGGATCCCTTGTATCCAGCACCTTGATTATCTGAATATTGCTCTCCGTTTACGCCTGTCGTGACTACTTGGCCAGAACACCAATCAAGTACTGTCCAGGTACGGACGATCTTAAATGTTTCACCGCAGGTGTTGAGCAATTGATCGCTGTGAGATTGCTGAAAATTACAGTATTGTCCGACAATATTGGATACAATACCAGAACCAGTATTATTCAAAATACTGTTGCTCAAATTTGCGGATACATCAATAATATCAGGAGTTGCAAGATCAGCATCTACTACAGACGGGTGTTTTGGAGTTGCGCTAACAATATTTTGGAATATATCATATTGATGGCAATGCCAAATAATATCGCTGGGAAAATCAACTTCATCCTGCCTTTCAACATAAATAGTCTGCACACAAGGAGCAGAAACATTGCCTTCGTCATCCACAGCACATATGTCCTTGTAATGGTGGCATAACCATTGGTACAAATCGTTGAAGTATTCGTGGTTTCTCCTGTCATTTGGACAGAAGGAAGCGGATCGCAATTATCATCTGCATCTGGCGCAGGTGCATTTTGTGGGTCAGCACATCCAACCGTGACATCAGAACAGGTAATAACAGGTGCAAACTTATCTTCAAGAATCATTGACCCCCAGCAAGAATTGCCAGTGGTTAAATCGGTAAGGATAGTGGTAAGGGTAACGCCCAACCATTGTCCAGCATTGGTAATCGTCACTTCATTCACCCCAGAAGCGATGATCGTAAAGTTGTGTTTGACCTCGATTTCATAATCATGACCCACAATTGGATCGCCTTCGAGAATCATGTCAGTGTTCACAGTAGCTTGGCAGATATTAGGAGTAACGTCCATAGATACATGTACCAAGTCGTTGCAAGCCATTGGCTGGGCTACTATGTCCGTATAGCCCAAAACCACCAAAAGAAAGCATAAGAATGCCCACTTTTGCTTAGGTGCTCTTGTAAAATTCGTTTTAAACATGTGTAAATTAAAATTTGTTAATAGTGGATTAAGTCCCAGACTGTACGGCTCCGCCATACCCCCTGGGGTTAGTCTTGCAGGTGAATGCTTGGATGGAAAATAGTATCGTTTTATCAAAAGGGCTATTGAGGACATAGAATCAATAACCAGCCACCCAAGCGGCAAGCACTTAATCCAAACGGTGTTCTTTTAGTGTGTAAGTCCTGGTTACTTTTTGAGTAACCTGACAAAGAACTTAATTTAGAAAAGTATGACCGGAGGGTATTATTTCAGTACCCTCCACCAGTGAAAACTGATCAGAGACTACATAAAACAATACAATAACCCTTTGATGTAATAACAGGAATAGGAGATGAAAGGAAAATGGGCAAAAAACCCTGGGTAGGAGTGTACGCTTTGTAGTTCATGGGAAAACTTTTTCGATTAAAGGGACAAAGTTAATTCATTTTTAGCTTCCATCTAAAATATCAGCTATAAAATTAACTTTTATATTTTTTACACCTGCAAATGTAGCGGTGCTTCCCACCAATCGGAATACCTGAAACAAGGTATTTCTGTTTTCCAAATATAAAAATAATGTTATTTGTTATTTTGCAAATATGAGACCAAAAACACTTGTCGGATGATTTAAATATGAAAAATCATATTAAATTATGCTCGTATGAGAATTTGATCAAGCTGGCCGTGCTGTTTACGTCCAATTTTTTCATGATATTCTTCCTATGAACACTTACGGTTTGGTCGCTGATATAAAGCTCCTTGGCTATTTCTTTATTGCTCATTGCTTGGCCTACCAATTTAAGGACTTCAATTTCCCTTTTTGTCAATTTGTATTTCTTAATAAATCGATCTTCAAATGAAGAGGACAATTTACCATTGTGCATAAATTGGGTATGCATGCCAGAGGTATTGGTCAGGGAAAGGCCAATGCTCATGTATGTCTCACCTTTTAAAACGGTTTTGATAGCTTTGAAAAACTCAGTGATTCCGTTGCTTTTCAAAACATAACCATACGTACCAGCCTTAAAGGCGGATTTAACTATTTTTGGTTCGTCGTACACGCTGAGGGTAATCACCTTTGTCTTAATTCCTCTTGATTTCAAGTTATTTAGAACCTCTAATCCATCCATATCGGGCAGGTTCATATCCAATAAAATGAGATCTGCATCCAGCCCATCAATATGTTTCAGCAAAGCATTACCTGTATTGGCTTCGCTTATTATCTCAAACGCTATATCCTCGGCCCGACTAAGTACAACTTTCAGTCCTTCGATGAAAATCTGATGTGCATCGACAAGGACAATCCTAATGGGTTGATCCATAATTTAGTACACGTTCATGGGTTATCAATAAATCAAAACATGATACATTCATTCCATCATGTTAAAAATTTTACACATAATAATAATGAAAATATGATGCCACTTAATAGTGCCGATCCAATAGATGTAGTAAATTAAAGGGGAATAATCAGAATCTGGGAGTAATCGGAAATTAGAGGACTTCGCCGCAAAAATATATAAAAATTAGTAATTAAAAAGTTTCTGAGATTAAAGCGGATGTTATAGTTAGCTTCACCTCCCTCTCTATGAGTTTCTTCTCCTTTTGCCTGAAAACGGATTTGGGCAAAAAAAGTGTATAGTAACTTAAGCTCTTGCTATCTTTATATGAAGAACCCTCATATGACATTTTGGCATTTTACTGTATGATTTTCACTGTTGGATGTTTTAGCATAACTGAATCCCTCGTGGATACAGTAACCACCAGTCTCACCGTCTTTGTTCATGGCAATAAGGCCTACCTGAAATTCTTCAAAATCTTCATGCTTTTTAATGATCCGGTCAATTGCTTCTTTACAGGCATCGGTTGGTGACTTGCCTTGTCGCATTAATTCTACCACCAAAAAAGAACTTAATGTTCTCAACATAGCCTCCCCAAGTCCAGTTGCTGTTGCCCCTCCTACTTCGTTATCTACAAATAGCCCAGCTCCAATTATTGGGGAATCTCCTACCCTCCCCTGCATTTTGAATGCAAGGCCACTAGTTGTGCAGGCTCCGGCCATATCCCCAAATTTATCCATTGCCAACATGCCAATGGTATCGTGATTTTCAATATTGATAACGGGTTTGTATTTAGCCTCTACTTTCCACTCCTCCCAAGCTTTCTTGGCTTTATCCGTCAACAAGTCCACTTTTTGCATGCCTTGGGAAAGGGCAAACTGCAATGCCCCCTCCCCTACCAATATTACGTGGGGTGTTCTTTCCATCACCATCCTCGCAACGCTTATAGGGTGCATGATATGCTCCAGTGCGCAGACCGAACCACAACGCCCATCCGAATCCATAATACATGCATCTAATGTTACCCGGCCGTCCCTGTCCGGCAAACCGCCATACCCTACTGAGCTATTTTTTCCGTTTGCCTCTATAACCATCACACCTTGTTCCACAGCGTCCAATGCCTTACCGCCATCGTTCAAAACCTTTATGGCAGCTGCATTAGCTGTAATGCCAAAATCCCATGTCGAAACGACAATTGGGCTATCTGTTTTTTTTAAGGTCGGACTTTCAGCTTCTGAAGGTTGGGAACAGGTTAAGTTGGAAGTGACGCCAAATGTGGCTAATGATCCAAGGCAGGCTTGCTCTATAAATTTTCTCCTTGATGACATGTTTAAAAGTTAAATGTGTTTATCGCACAAACATAGCCATCTTTGCATTGCTTTAAGAAATTTATTTTATGTAGCCTTATATGATATTTTTAATAAAAATTGTGGTAAACCTTTTTGCTTTCCTCCCAATGAAAGCAGTTTATGCTTTTTCCGATTTGCTTTATTTTTCCTTCAGGTTTATCATTCATTATAGAAAAACTGTTATCCAAAAGAACTTAGTCGATTCATTTCCAAGTAAACTTAATGAAGAAATAAAACAGATCACTATACAGTATTATCGCTATTTATCAGACCTAATAGTGGAATCAGTTAAAGGATTGTCACTTTCCAAAAAAGAATTGCAAAAAAGGTTTGTTTATAAAAATCCAGAAATATTTGCAGACCTCTTCCAACAAGGTAAAAGTGCTATTTTACTGGGCAGCCATTACGGCAATTGGGAATGGGGCAGCCTCTCCTTCCCTCTTTCGGTGAAGCACAAAGTAATCGGTGTTTACAAACCAATAAAAAATCAGAAAGTCGAAAACTATCTGAATACCCTTCGAAAGCGATGGGGATTGCATTTGACTAGTATGAAAAATTCGGGTAGGACTATCATTGAAAATAAAGACGAGCCTGTGATTTATGTTTTTATTGCTGACCAAACACCAGTTGATGTAGTCAATGCTCATTGGGTTCAATTCCTAAATCAGGATACTCCATTCCTGCATGGCGCTGCAAAACTTGCTCACCGTACAGGCTATCCTGTTTTTCATTTTAAAATAAACAAGGTAAAAAGGGGATATTACGAAGTTGAATTTGAGGAAATCAGCTCATCACCAAAAACTAAAGAGCCTTATGCTATATCAGTAGAATATGCCCGCCATTTAGAAAAAATGATAAATAATGCCCCAGCCTATTGGCTATGGTCGCACCGACGATGGAAAAGAAGACGGCCAACCGATCCATCTTAAACTATGTGGCCCATCAACCGTCTACCCTTCACCGTAAATTCTACTTTTTCCCCAGCAAACGGAACATATTCTTCTTATAAGCCTCAACACCCGGCTGATCAAAAGGATTGACAGCCAAAAGGTAGCCACTCAAAGCACATGCTTTTTCAAAGAAATAAAATAAGTAGCCTAAGATGAAAAGGTGTTGCCTCTGGCAAGTTGATGATCAGGTTTGGTACACCTCCATCCACATGGGCTTCCAATGTACCTTCCGCTGCTTTTTTGTTTACATAATCCATTGTTTTACCTGCCAAGATAATTCAACCCATCAAGGTCTTTCTTTTCTTTTTGTAAAACGATGTCCTCCTCTGGGTTCCCAATTTGAATCAAAGTTTCGAACAAGTGCCGATGCCCATCTTGGATGTACTGCCCTAAGAGAGTGCAGATCGGAAGTAAAGTCTGCGCTCGCAGGGAAAGATGCCTTTCCCATCTTTGCCTTCTGATTCACCAAACAATTGCTTCCACCACTCGGCGATGAAGTGCAATCTTGGTTCGTAATTGATAAGCATTTCTATGCCTTTTCCCTTTTCGATAGAGAATATTTCGGAGCGCAACATATTGATAACAGGCATTTTGATCAAAGGGCTTTTTGAAATCAGTCATGGCATTGGCCGCACCTTTCATCAAAGCTGTAATGTCAATGCCAGCGGCTGCGATTGGTAACAATCCAACAGCAGTCAATACGGAGAATCGCTTCCTCCCACATCATCTGGCACAACAAATGTCTCATAACCTTGCCCATTCGCCAGTTTTTTCAATGCTCCTTTCGATTTATCCGTGGTGGCAAAAATCCGATCCTTCGCTCCTTTCTTCCCATATTTTTCTTCAAGTTTGTTTTTCAAAATACGGAATGCAATTGCTGGTTCAGTTGTCGTGCCGGATTTGGAAATTATATTTATAGAAAAATCCCGGTCGCCAATCAATTCTATCAGGTGAGTCAAATAAGTACCGGATATGTTAGTCCCAGCAAAGTAAATCTCTGGTCCGCCCCGTTTTTCTTTCGGCAAGTTGTTATAAAAGGAGTGCGTCAACATTTCAATCGCCGCCTTAGCCCCCAAGTAGGAGCCACCAATACCGATAATCACCAACACCTCAGAATTTTCCTGTATCCTTTTGGCCGCTGCTTTGATTCTATTGAATTCAGCTTTATCATATTTCCTTGGCAGGTCGAGCCAACCGAGGAAATCATTGCCCGGCCCTTTTTTACTGTGCAATAATTTTGCGGCCTGTTCGACAAGAGGAGTCATAATAGCTACCTCGTGATTTTTTACAAATGAATTTGCGTAGGAGTAATTGAATGTCAGTTTTTCCATTTTTATTTTCATTGAAGAACTTATAGAAAGTTTAGGCTTCAATATTCAGCCATAACTTTCTACTTTGTCCTTTTTACTTTTTACTTCCTATTTTTCCGTCCGTTTCGTATTGAGAGGCGCAAATTTGAGAAAACTATGGCAAAGCATTTAGAAATTGGAAAGAAAGGCGAGGAACTGGCTGTTGATTTTCTTCGAACGCAAGGATTACAAATTCTTGAAAGGAATTGGCGTTTCCGAAAATTAGAAGTTGACATAATCGCTAAGGACAAAGAGGTTTTAGTGTTTGTGGAAGTAAAAACCCGAAGCAGCAAATATTTTGGAGAACCCGAAGAATTTGTGGATGCTAAAAAAGAACAATTTTTATCCAAAGCCGCTGTCGAATATATGGCCTTGGTCAAGCATGATTGGGCCATCCGGTTCGATGTAGTTGCAATTCTTTTAAAAAACAATAACCAATGGGGAATCAAACATATCAAAGACGCATTTTTCCCCAGCATAGAATAAAATAACAATGCCCGAAAATTTTCAAATCCGTGATGTGTTTAGTCCAAAAGCAGTCAATGAAATGGCTGATAGGTTGCATAAAACATGGCCAGTTTTTGATAAAAAGAAATTCACAAAATCAATAAATCCAGAATTGCCAAAGTTGACCTATTCCGAACGCTTGAAATTAATTACAATTAATTTAGAAAAACATTTGCCAACCGATTTTCCTAAAGCTGTCGAAATATTACTCTCTGCTCAATTGCCTCCCTATGATTCCGATATTTTAGGAAATCCAAATGAGCGATTTATTACCGTTACCAATACAGCATTTATCAGCCGAAATGGTTTGGAGCATTTCGATATTTCCATGAACGCCTTATACGAAATGACAAAACGTTTGACTGCTGAATTCGATATACGGATATTTTTGGATAAATATCCCGATGAAACATTGGCTATATTAAAAAAATGGGCAAAAGACAAAAACCCCCATGTTCGCCGATTAGTATCAGAGGGCAGCCGCCCATTTCTTCCTTGGGGAAAAAGGTTAAACAATATCAAAGACAACCCAATGCTCACACTTGAATTATTGGAATTGTTAAAAAACGACCCTTCTGAATATGTCCGCCGTTCCGTAGCTAACCACTTAAACGATCATACAAAAAACCATCCTGATTTAATTGTTAAAACATTAAAAAAATGGAAAAAAGAACACCCTGGGAAAAACATGGACAGGCTAATAAAACATGCCACACGTACCTTGATAAAAAATGGGCATGCAGGTGCGTTGGAGTTGCTTGGCTTTGAAAGAGGGGCTGCCGCAGTTGTCAAAAAATTAGCAGTAGATAAAAAAATTAAAATAGGGGGTTATTTAAATTTTTCTTTTAACATCGTTTCAACTGGAAATAAACTTCAAAATCTCATTGTTGATTATATAATTTATTTTAAAAAATCAGACGGTTCATTATCCCCAAAAGTTTTTAAAATGACCACAAAAAAAATTTCAAAAAAAGAGACAATTTCATTGAGCAAGCGACATTCATTTAAAATCATCACCACTCGGGTTTACTACATGGGGAAGCATCAATTGGCTATTCAAATAAATGGAGAAGAAAAATCAAAAACTGATTTCACCTTGGAAAAATCTTAAAAAAATGTTGATAGATTTTATTATTGGTTTGACGATCATGAACGCCATGCCACATATGCTGGTTGGGTATGGGAACATCCGTTTTCTTGGACTGTTTGGCTTTGGCAATTTATCAAATATAGCTTATTCAGCATTAAGCACCATAATATCCATAAGCCTTTTCACTTGGAAATATGGCGTGGAAGGATTGGTCACAAATGGCATATATATAGGTGCAGTTTCCGTGCTTTTCATATACTGGGTTACTGGAAAATGGCTCATGAAATTCTTTAGTAAAAATAGCTCTTATCCTATCTAATTATTTCTCAACGTCAACCCTTTTTAAATAGCTTAATATCACCCACCTCAAACTGTTGGCGCTTTGCTTTAACATATACCTATCAGACGGAAAAGAAGCACTTCCACTACAACACTTATTTACAGCCCTTGAGTCACCAGAAACAACACAATAGCTGCCTGAAAAAGAATCCGTTCCACATATCCTTTTTGCCAAAGAAACCTGACCTGTGTGAGGATTGAAAATGTTTAGGTAAGCATCAATCCTTGCGTTTTTACTTAAATCATATTCTTGCACCGTCGCATGAACTGTCTTCATTATTGGTTCATATGTTATTTTTCCAGAAGTATCTTTTACTACTTTTTTACCAACTTCTATTTCTTTACTATAACTTGTACAAGAAGAGCTGATGTCATCTCCTGACACATATTCATCCGTGATATTAATTTCAACAATAAAATCATAATTAATTCCACTTTGAGGCATTAAATGAATTACCTTCCATTTATCTTTTATCGAATATCTATTTTCTGACACCCACTCTAATATTGCATGATCTATCCTATTTCCTGGCCTGCTATAAATATCCATCAAAAAATAAGTTGTTCCAAGCATATAGGTACTATCTTTCATTTCAGCTATTTCTGGCGCATTATATCCATGCTCTAAAACCAATTGTTGGAGGAATTTATTTGCTTTTCTCGCTTGCAATTTTTCACCATTAGTTGCCAACCACAAAAAATTCCTTATTTCATGTAAATATAAATCCGTAACTTTCCAAAAACTTTCCTCCTCCCATTCTTTAACGGGGTTCAATTTAATGTAAGGACGGTATCCCTCTTTGCTTGCCAATGGCATTAACCGTTCGACTTTCTGCTGTCTGTATAATAACTGCTGATTTAAATAATGAATTTTTTTCCAGCTATTTAAGTCCCTATTTTTTTTATAATTATTTATCAAGGAAATATCTCTCTCGTTCGCCACATTGTATCCATATTCCAAAGTTTGCAAATATTTAGTTTTATGTTTTTTACCTTTTAATCTATTCGAAGCGTAACGAAATGCCGCATCCGGCTTTTCATGTTTTATATAATAATCCGGCAAACGGCATTGAGTGAAGAAAAGAAGAAGAATAAAAAATGGAAAGGTGTATAATTGCTTCATAACAACATATTTTTAGAATTAGAGAAATGTTGTAACAAGCAATACTTTTTTCAACACACAATATTAATGGATTTATTTATCCAGTTTTAATAAATTTTGTTTTGAAAACGTTAAAGTGAAGAATAGAACTTCAATGGAGGATGGTGGACGGCTCGCCACATAAACATATTTAGTGGAAATTCAACAATAGTGAATCTGATGAAAAAAATCCGAAAGGTCTATGAGATTTTAAGCTACTATACACTTTTTGAAAATGACTTGGTTTTCATGCTTGAGAAAAAAACCCTCCCTCTCTATTGGTTTCTTTACTTTTTGCCTGAAAACGGATTCAAATATAAAAAGTGTATTGCAACTTAACGAGATTTAGAACCTATCGAAGAGAATTAAATTTGATTTTATTTTTCTTTTAAACCAATTCTAAAGATTCTTGATGAATCCATTTGGTCAAAAATTTTAAGGAAAAAATTTTACTAAACCTTGGAGATTTAACAAAACGGAAAAAGCCTAAATGATTTGCTAAATTTCAAAAATTTAGTAAATCTTTTGACCAAATGAAATCACTTAGAACCATTCTAAAACAACCCTGTGATATTGCCTTCTTCATCAATGTCGATATGCTCGGCAGCGGGGATACCGGGAAGGCCGGGCATCCGCATCATATCGCCAGTAATGGGCACTAAAAATCCTGCGCCAGCTGCTATTTCAATTTCCCGTACAGTTATTGAAAACCCTGTGGGTTTTCCAATTTTTTTCGGGTCGTCAGACAATGATTTTTGAGTTTTGGCAATACAAATTCCAAGTTGCTCCAAGCCAAGGCGTTTAACTCGCTTCAGGTGGAGTTGTGCTTTTCGTCCATAATTCACACTATCAGCGCCATATATATTTTTGGCTATGGTTTCTATTTTCCTTTCCACAGACCACTCCCAGCTGTACAATGGCTTGAAATCACTGTTCCCATTTTCGACTGCATCAACTACTGCATGCGCCAAATCTATAGCCCCTTCGCCGCCTTTTGCCCAAACATCAGCAACCACAGCTTTGAATCCCATTTTATCGCAATTGTTTTTCACAACGGCTATTTCTTCATCTGAATCAGCTGTGAATTTATTGATGGCAACAATTGCTGGGATACCGTACAATCGGCTGTTTTCCAAATGTTTTTCCAAATTCACAAATCCATTCTCTACAGCTTCGGCATTGTTTTCACTGAGAGATTTCAAGTCAACTCCCCCATGATATTTCAATGCACGAATGGTTGCGACTATCACCATTGCCTTGGGCTTCAGACCAGCGCTTTGACATTTAATATCCAAAAATTTCTCTGCACCCAAATCCGATCCAAAACCAGCTTCAGTCACTATGTAATCTGACAAGGAGAGCCCCATTCTGGTTGCAATTACAGAATTGGTTCCTTGGGCAATGTTAGCAAACGGGCCACCATGAATGATGGCTGGTGTACCTTCAATAGTCTGTACCAAATTAGGCTTAATCGCATCTTTCAATAAAGCTGCCATCGCTCCTTGTGCCTTTAGTTGCCGGGCATAAACTGGCTCGTTGGTCATCGTGAAACCGATCAGGATATTTCCAAGCCGTCGTTTCAAATCCATAAGGTCATTGGAAAGGCAAAGGATAGCCATTACCTCCGAAGCCACAGCAATATCAAAACCCGATTCCCTTGGAATGCCATTTCCAGTTCCGCCCAACCCAATAGTAATTTGACGGAGGGAGCGGTCGTTCATGTCGAGCACACGTTTCCATGTAATTCGTCGGGGATCGATATTTAGTGAAGATTTATTGTTTTGTAAATTGTTGTCTATCAGGGCAGAAAGCAAATTATGCGCTTTCTCCACTGCGGAAATATCGCCTGTGAAATGGAGGTTAATGTCTTCCATGGGAAGCACTTGCGAATACCCTCCACCTGCAGCCCCTCCTTTAATGCCAAATACCGGCCCGAGCGAAGGTTCCCTCAAAACAACGCAGGTTTGCCGCCCGATTCGGTTTAACCCTTGGGAAAGGCCGATGCTCATGGTAGTTTTTCCTTCACCCGCTGGTGTTGGGGAAAGGGCGGTCATCAATACCAAGTTGTTTTTATCTGCCTTTTCGTTGTTGATCAGGTTGAGCGGGAGTTTAGCTTTGTATTTCCCATAGAGTTGGAGATCGTCCTCGGAAATGCCGAGTTGGGAAGCAATTTGCTGTATAGGTTTCAGTGTAGCTTGCCTGGCAATGTCTAAATCTGTCATAATATGGTTATTCGTAATTGTAGTGAGTGGATACTGTTCGGAAAATCAAAATTTTGCCTAACATCTACTCCAAAAACTGGTTTTGTGAAAAAATTGGGCTAATGTAAAGGTTTTGATAAAATGACCGCCAAAAGGCATGGTTATTTTTCTATGAATGCAAGTAAGATACCCTATTAATTCACGCATCTATTTTCGTTTTAACAAAAAAACATACATTTGAACTGGGAAAACCTAAACACATCCTTCTTGAGGCTTATGCATTTGGCTAAATACTTGATTACCATAGGCGTTAGAACAAATTGCCAAATGCATCAATAATTAAACAACGAACTATGTCCAGAATGGAAACTACCATCAAATCTGTAGTACAAATCTTTCTTTTTTTCTGCTGCATTCAAGCGCTTTATGCTCAGTGCCCTCCTGCCGCATTGGGTCATCATCGGGTACAAAAAGGAGAAACATTGTACAAAATTTCGAAAAAATACAAAGTAAACGTTGATCAGCTTTCGGCCTGGAACGGTATGCAAAAAAACAGCATATTGAGCATTTGCCAAGAATTGCGGGTAACTCCTCCCGCCTTGAACAACCCTCAAAACCCTCCTTTCAATCCAAACAATAATGCTATTCCACAACAAGGAGGAAGCCACCGCATTAAACCTGGAGAAACCATTGCTGGATTGGCAGAACTTTATGGGTTTACTGAACAGCGATTCCGCCACTTCAATGGACTTAACCCTTCTGAGCCGGCTTGGCCTGGTTTGGTTTTGAAAACATCTGATTGCATTTGCACAGACCCACAAAGTGAATTTGACCCCGTTTATACGGATATTGATAATTCTGACCCTTCCGCAAAACCCGCTCCTACCGATCCAGCTTTCCCCACTTGGGAAGAAGCCATGGCTGTCAATGAAGAAAACCCAGCCACTTCTGGCCGTACCAGCCCATTTGGTGAAGACCCTTTTTCAGAAAGCAGCCCTTCCATTGCTATCTATAAGCAAGAAGATAAGCGAACATCTACACCTTCTACTTATAGAAAGGATTCTGGGAAAATCATAGCTCCAAATAGCCCCCATCCCACTGCATCCAAAAAAGCGACTCCCACACTTGACCCCAAAGTAAGGAGAAGTGAAAGCGGGGAAGGAGCGCCAAACAGGACTTATATTTCCCCAGAAGAAGAATTAATAAGAAAGCAAAGAAGGATGGCGCCAACAACCTCAAGGATTAATCCTTCCCCTTCTGAAGGACCTACTGTAAGTAAAGCTGTCGTTAGGTATATGAAGGCAGATGAAGTTGGAATGATCAATGAAATCAATTTGCTCCGTTCCAATCCTTCTAACTACGTAAAATACATTGAGGAGTATAAAAACAACCCAGCCAACAGAAGAGACAGTAAAACAATTGCCGTATGTAATGAACTTATTGCCGAATTGAAAAGAACACCTCCCCTTGCTATTTTAGAACCAAAAGAATGCCTATACAATGCTGCCAAAAAACACGGCGAAGACCAAAAGAGAAAAGGCAGCACAGATCATGTCGGAACGGACGGTTCTTACCCCTGGGATAGGGTCAGAAGGGAATGTCCTTTTATGACAGATGGGCAAGAGAACCTTGTAGCAGGTCCTAATAATGTAAGGGATTGCATAATAATTTTATTATTGGATAAAAATGTAACGAACCGTGTACACCGACGCACCATACTCAAGAAGGATTGGAAGTATGTTGCATGTTACAATATTGGGCAAAGAGGGCTTTTAAAAAGCGACTGGATTCAAAAATTTGGGAAGTGATTGCTGGTCGTTTGTTGTCAACCAGCCAAATATTCCAATTTTTTCCCCGTCAGGCGGAAAATTGTCCATCCATCCATCGGGACAGCACCAAGGCTTTTATAAAAATCAATAGCGGGAGTGTTCCAATCCAATACTGACCATTCAAGCCGCCCGCAATTTCGTTCCACTGCGATTTTAGCTAAATGAGACAAAAGTATTTTGCCATACCCCTTCCTTCTGAATTTTGGTTTCACAAATAGATCCTCCAAGTAGATACCGGGTTTTCCTAAAAAAGTAGAATAATTATGAAAAAAAAGGGCAAACCCAGCAGGCTCCTTGCCTTCAAAACCAAGAATAATCTCTGCTACTTTCCTTTCGCCAAACAGTGTTTTCTCTAAAACTTCCTCCGTAGCTACCATCTCATGAGACAGTTTCTCATATTCGGCCAACCCTTTAATAAATTCAAGAATGAGTGGAACATCTTCTTTTTTTGCCATTCGGAGGTGAAAGGCCTGGTCATTGGTTTTGTCCATTCTGTTTTATGTTTTTGAAAAAGAAAAATAATCAAATGGTTTGATTACTGTCAAGTAATTTTTTGACAGCAGCGCCTGGTTGAATCAAGTTCCCAGTTTCTGTTTTGCCGTTTGTTTTCCTACCCGTTTTCTCAATAATTTCAAAAGCTTCCTTTGTTGTGAGGTTGGGTTTCAAGCTTTTCATCAGACCAACCAAGCCAGCTACATATGGGGTTGCCATTGAGGTGCCATTAAAAGTGCGGTACTCACTATTAGGAAAAGTGGAATAAATGTTCACGCCCGGGGCAGCCACACCCATATCAAGGTCTTTTACGTTATTGGAAAATGAAGCCCTGTTGAGCATGGTGTCTATGGCACTTACAGTGATCACCCCTGGTGTATTAGCAGGGGCAAACTCATTAGCATTGCGGTTAGAGTTGCCAGCAGCTACCACAACGATAGCTCCTTTCTTATTAGCATATTCAACTGCCTTCTTGTAAGCGCGCTGGCGACTATCATTGGAAAGGCCACCAAGTGAAAGGGACAGGACATCCGCTCCTGCATCGGCCGCCTCGAGCATTCCATCAATGATCATTTTCTGTGTGCCAAATCCACTCCCCATTAGAACTTTGATAGAGGTAACATTTACATATTCATTGTTTTGTGAAAAAGATGCTACACCTTTGTGATTATTTGAAACGGCTGCCGCAACGCCAGCACAGTGAGTGCCATGACCAGCTGGGTCATTGTTATATTTTGATTTAATGGATTTGAAATTGGCCTTTAGGTCTTCATGGCCTGCATCAATGCCAGTATCCAAAATGGCGATGAGCGCCTGTTTTTTAGGCATAACGTTTCTTAAAACTTCGTATAGGCTTTTGACATTCATTTCCTCAAATCCCCATAAGTTGTCGATGCCGGGGTCATTCAGGCCATATTTTTTGTTCAAACCAGTCAATCGCTTTTGAGGTGTCAATTCAAGAGGTGAAAGGCTGTATTGTTCATTCATTTCTACCCATTCCACAAACTTATTTTCCTCTAATGCTTCTTTTATTTTTGAAAAATTGGCTTCCTGCCCTGAAGGAATATTTATCAAGTAATAATCATCAAGATCGGTGGCATCCTTGTCTTTAGGGGCAAATGCAGGTGATGCTAAAAGCCCATACTCGTCCAATAAACCTTTTATTTCCGAAACGTTGTGGTGGTCTAAGATTTCAATGAGCAATTCGCCATCTTTATCTAATGATATTTCCGATTCTTCTGGCGCAGCATTTTGTGGATAGGTTGTCTGAAGTTTTTCAAAATAAAAATAATCCATACCTCCTACGACAGCAAACAACAAAGCGATGAAAGCTATTTTGTTTTTTCTAAAAAAACTAAGGAACAATGGGACTATCATCAAAACGAGCATTTCCCTTCCAAGCATTTGGAACTTATACCCCCACGCCCCTTGGCTGAGAATAAAACTTATACCAAATACTGCGATACTTGCGAAAAATAGCTTTCGTAGAATATTGCTTCTTAGCTCATTGTCTTGAAAGTAAAACCAAAATGTCAACGCACCTAAGCTGATTAAAAAGCTGATTGGATAGAGGAAAGTCATCATGATAGGGTATTTTATGGATATCTAAATTAGGATTAAGTAATCCTAAAGTTGTTAGTCAACAAAAGGTAAACAACCTAATATTGGGAAATGATGATCGAAGTGAAAATTTTTTGGACAAAGAGAGGTTATTCTTTAGCCGACTTCTTCCCGGTCACGCTTATGTAGTACTTGATTCCGCCTTGCGATGAGATCTATAACTGCTTGATCGTCTTTTATAGGAAGTAGCTGCAATAAATAAGGAAATCCATCCGCCTATAAACAATAGGCCACCCAATGGTGTCATCGGTCCTAAAAGAGGTTTTAGGCTTTCCAATCCAAATCTGCTTGAGACAGACAGCAGATAGAGTGAACCAGAAAAACAAATAATGCCGCCAAGAAATAGCAAACCCGCAACTGTTGTCCATCTTTTACTTGTATACCGACTGATGATTGCCGTGCTTATAATGGCAAAGGTGTGATAAAAATGGTATTCAACTCCTGTTTTATAGGTTTGAAGTTCTGCATCTGTAAGTATCTCTTTAAGAATATGTGCTCCGAAGGCACCAATAATGACGGCCGCTGCTCCAAGCAGACAGGCAATGTAAAGGAGGCGTTTTAGCATGTCGGATTTTCGGTTATTATTGTAAGAGCTCGAGAATTTCATCTTCTCAGCACTAAACAAATATCTTTTTATTTTTTTTAGTTTTCTCTTAGACTTGGCCATTGTAATCTTTTGGTTATTTGAACTATTATCTGTTCCGGTATGGGATTCTTGCCTAAACGCAATACATAATCAACCCATTTCAATTAATATTTCTCCTTTTTCCACTGGTTTTCCCGTTTCTGTCAAAAGCCTTTTTATGATTCCTTCACCGGGCGATTTAATAACGTTTTCCATCTTCATGGCCTCTAATACCAATAAGGGATCGCCCGTCACAACTTCTTGACCTTCAACAACTTCAATACTTAAAACAAGACCTGGCATCGGTGCTTTTATTTCATTGACTTGATGAAATACTTGAAGGCTCAGGCCGAGCTTTTCTACCAGTTTGTCATAAGCATCAGAAAGAGTAACTTGAAACTCTTCTTGGCCTATCCGTAATACAACAGATTTTTTTTTCTCATCTGTATATTCAATTTTGGCTTGATAGGATTTGCCGTTTTTAAGTACGTGAAGCTCGCCATGGCCACCTTTGACAATGTCAAAATATTTCAAATCCTCCTCGTTTAAAGAATGGTCGAATTTCCCATTAACATTCAATTTGTAATTCTTTTCTTGCATCAATTTTTATTTATTCAAACAGTCATTTTATAGATTGCTAAAAGTCTAACCCAAATTTCATCTTGCCTTTACTTTACCGAGCTTGGTCATAAAAATAGTTTCAAAAACAGTATAAGCAATATATATCCCAAAAAAAGGAATTATGAAAGATATACTTTCAGGCTGTGCTATTCGATGATAAAGAATAACAATAATAATTGTCAAAAACAATTTACCCATTGAAAAGACCATGATCAAACGTGTAAATGCATTTTTATCTTTACTGATTGCTGCTTTTGCAGCCGCGTAAAACATCAGCAGACTCAAAAAGAAGAAAAAACCTATACTTAACAAGGAGAAACCAATACTTGCCCTAAACACCGAGAAATATTGAAGAAGCAAAACTACCACAGTAAGGGAAACTGTAAGTACGACCAATTGATATGAAAACTTTCGCCTGTTCATAAACTCAATTTAGGATAGAAGCCGTTTACACACACTTTTCATTCATCATTCTTTCTGGCCTAACATAAAGCTACAAAGATACTTGTTCATAGGTGTAAACAAAGAGGGCGTCCGAAAGCAAATTCAATCGAATCAGCTTTCGGACGCCCTAAATCTATTGTGTCCTGATTAATAAGCAATCAAATCTCTCAGTCAGAAGAGTTACTGACCGGAGAGTTGAGCTTTGCCAGCTATTGCTTGCACTTCAGATTTGCCTTTTGTAATGCTTTTCTTGGCCTCAATGTTTTTATAGGAACCATTGCTCCCTTCGTCAGCTACTTTATAAGAACCACTGATAACTGCACCAGATTGAACGACCAGCTTACCATAACTAACTTCGCCCTTAACTTTTGCAGTTTCCCTGATATTCAAGAGTTCTTTGACGATGAGGTTACCATTAAAACGGCCCTCTACAACAGCATTTTTGCACTTGATCGTGCCCTCTACAACTCCTGATGGTCCAATAATGACCTTGGAATCGCAGAATAGTTCTCCTTTTATCGTACCATCAATACGAATATCGTTGGTTGCTTTTATTTTACCTTCGACAAACGTTCCTTGTACAAGGCTGTTCAGCGCGTTGGTAGACGGAGATGAAGATTTGACGTGCTTGCTTTCAACTTTTTTAGGTTTGTTACTTCCAAACATAGGTTCGAGTATTTTTAAGTGATGCGTTCATTCGTAAGTATAAAGATGACAGAGCAATAAACTGTAGTTATTCACTGCCTTATAATTGTAAGTTTTCCCTTTTGTCTTTGATAAATTCTGGATTACAAATGACCGCTTAACCAGTTGATGTAATTTTCTCAGATGTTCTTTAGAGGCCGAAGATATGACTTTTCCTTTTATCGGGATAACGTCCAGCTAAAAATGTTGTTAACACCTGTTGCATAAGTTTTTGGCCTTACAACATATTGAAAATCATATTAATATGAAAAAACCTCTAACAAAGAACATAAAAAAAACCTCCCGTCAACAGTAAGTGTCGACGGGAGGTTTTGTTCGGATCAGGATAAATATCCTAAAAAATATCTTTCTTAAAATTAGAAATTCGGACAGTAAACACCACGACGTTCGTTTCCACAAAACTTGTACAGCAATGCAAACTCAAAAGCGCCATTGTTACTGCTGGCTGGTTGCAATGCAGAAACATTTAAATCGTAGCTAAAGCCCAAACTAAACTGATTGTAATCAAACCGGGTTGATAGAATGACTGCATCTGTCAGATACCCCGTTTCAACTTTATTGGAAACCCTTACCCACGTACCGAACTGAAATGCTTGGTAGTTACTAAAGCCGCCTCTGCCACTTCCTAGCATGAATTTAAGTGAAGCACCCGAATTCACTTGGAAAGAAGGGCCTTGTTTCATGACAATCACACCGGGAACAATGCCCAAACGTGAAGCAATTTCAAATTCACCTCCAGCATGAATGGTGAAACGGCTGTAAAGGTCTTCCCTCTGTGCATTGTTTGTATAAAACGTTTGGTCTGCACGGTTCAAGTGGTGATAAGCACCACCTATATAAAGGTTGTTGCTTTCATCAAAAACGGAAAACCACAGCAAACCAGCAGCCATATCAGCGAATAAAAACTGATCGTTGAAAAGGTTAGTTTCTAAAGATGGCAAATTAGGGTTGTGCTGTCCTTCTCCATCATGCTGAGTACCCCATTTAAGTCTACTAAAATCTATGCTCCGCTGGGAAAGTCCCGCTTCCACACCGAACACCAAGTAATGTGCTTCTTTGCGGCCACCGCCCATGCGTTTGGCATAAGAACCTGATAATTTTCCAGTAGTAGTAGCGAAATTGGCTTCTCCAGCTACATCGCCCCAAAAAGTTGCCCCAACGCCAAAGTAATCATAACGACCAACAGCGATCTTTTGGTCATACGAGGCAGAATAAGTTGAATAAGCATTGCTTTTCAGCACGCTGGCCCATTGGTTTCTGTAATTCCCGACCACTCTGATGTTACAGTTCATGACACCAGTCATGGCAGGGTTCAAGTTAAGGGGGGAAAGATAGAACTGGGAAAAGTGAATGTCTTGCGCATTCAGTGAAATCCCGGAAATGAGAAAAAGGAAAATGAGTAAATGCTTGAATTTCATGTGATAGTATTTTAAAAGCCTGATCTTAAGAGGGAATATTTTTTAACCAGCAGGACTTTCAGTATGCAATTATAGATAATCCGAGTTAATTAGAAGGGGATTTGGTTGTTAAAACTGGAAATTTAGCAGCCCAACCAGAAGAATGACTCCCCTAATGCAATTATAACTCCAAAATTTTGATGGATACTCTCCGCTTAAAACGTGACTTGCGACCTGACTATTGTCAAACAAAATGTCAAAGGAATACTTTTCAAAAAAACAGGAGGTCAAAGGGAAGGATTTCCATAACTTTAATAAGGCTTTCGCAAAGTTAATGCCTATCAATCGGGCTGACAAAAAATAGTATTGTAATAATCATATTAAATCACGAAATGCCAGATGTGCGGCATCTGTTACTCGTTTCAATCAGAAGTCACCAGTTTTATTCTTTCCAAGCACAATCGTATTGCTCTACAAGTATATTGTCCAGTTCATCGGCTTTTTGAAAAAGTCGTTTGAACATCTTATAGCCCGAATCCGTATTGAGGTAACGATCATAGATAATAAGTGACAAAACCACTTCCTGCCCTTTGACACTCAAGGTGAGCCCCTCCAATTTATGGTTTTGCCGGAGCAAATATTCATAAACATGTATTATCTCCTTTTGCGGTAAGTCACATAGAACGGCATCGCCTGCAATCAAACCATTGGGTTCATAATAGGTGACATATATTTTTGCGCTGCCTTCAATAACCTCCCAGAGGTTTGGCCCCCTTCGCGCAAGTTTTATTTCATGCCCGCATTTTTGGAGGATCCGCTCAATCGTCAAGGGGATGCCTGCTGCTTCATATTCTTCTTCCTGATGCGGAAGTTTTATTCTTGAACCGCAATGAGGACAAAATTGACCATCAACCTTATCCTCAAACACAATATTCGAACAATTGATACATCGCCCTCCTGTACGGCCATTACTATCACTTTTGTATTCATTGATCGACTTGCTCAGGTATTCAACTGGCAGGGAAAACCCTATATTTTCACCATTATTAATGATAAAAGTGTTAACTCCAATTACAAAGCCATGAATATCAACCAAAGGCCCTCCGCTATTGCCAGGATTTAAAGCTGCATCATGCTGCAGATAGAGAAGGTCATTTTCACGATGTGCAGCATTTGAAATAATTCCCTGAGTGGCAGAGAACTTCAAGCCGAAAGGATGCCCAATAGCAGATACCATTTCTCCTTCTACCGCTTTTTTGCCTTCAGATAAATCAATGTCAGGAATCTCGGGTTCTGCACGGCATTCCAAAAAAGCCAAATCAAAACGAGGATCCGTAAATAATACTTTTGCCATCTGCCTCGATACCATTGCCCCTTCGACTACTACTTCCCTATTCCCCCTGACCACATGTTCGTTGGTAATCAAAATCCCTTCCTTTTTTAGGTAGAACCCTGTCCCAGTGCTAAACGGAGTCGCTATTTGAATTACTACATCCTTATATTGTTCGATTACTTTTTTCATCATAACAAGGGTAAAACAAAAGTTACAGCAATTTTCAACAAGGTTGCAAAATAAAACATTTCAAAAGGTTGTTTAAAAGGCTTTTTTCCAAAACCCTTTTAAACAACCTTTCCGGTTTTTCGATACTCGGAAAATTGAAACATGAAGCGCCTTTTACGTTTTGGGTTTTTGGCGTTTTAACCACTTTAAAAAATGTTACTTTTGCAGCGTTTTTTCTAAAAGTAAAGTTTTCGTAACTGTGCAGCATGGGTTGTTTTTTGAGAAAAATTAAAAATTTTTCTCAAAAAACAACCAGCTTCAGCGGGAGAGAGAAAGAAAAAAAGAAATTTTTTCTTTCTCTCTCCCGCTATTCTGAATAGTCACAAATTTTCAAGGTTTTATATCAATCGCAATCATAATGAATTGCCACTGGTTTTAACCTAAACGCCAATTCCGAATAATTTAATCTAAACATTATCCAATATGTTAATCCGAATTTTGTTTTTGCTATTTGCAATATCAATCTCATTAAATGTATTTGGTCAAAAAAATGACCCCGTATTATTCAGTGTGGATGGCGTACCTGTCCACAAATCCGAATTTGATTACATTTATACAAAGACCAATGGCCCTAATGCTAACTATTCGAAAGAATCATTGGATGAATACCTTAATCTATATGTCAATTTCAAATTGAAGGTGGCAAAGGCCAAGGAAATGAAACTTGATACAATCGTTTCCCTCCAACAAGAATTAAACGGCTACCGCCGCCAATTGGCCGACTCTTACCTTATAGATCGAGAGGTAACGGAAAAATTGGTACAGGAAGCCTATCTGCGATCACGACAAGATGTGGACATCAGTCATATTTTAGTGAAACTTGCCCCCAACGCAACGCCCGCAGATACTTTGAAAGCATGGAACAAAGCCATCGAAGCAAAAAAGATTCTTGATTCAGGTAAGCCTTTTGGAAATGTTGCAAAAATGTATTCAGAAGACAAGTCAGTTACAAAAAACAATGGTCGCATAGGTTGGGTAACGGTCTTGTTCCCCAATGGCTTCTATGCCCTTGAAACTGCTGCTTATTCAATCGAAAAAAATTCAATTGCGGGTCCAATCCGCACCAACGCGGGGTATCATATTTTAACAGTACATGACCGCCGCCCCGCAAGAGGGGAAGTTGAAGTTGCCCATATTCTTGTCCGCTTAGACAAAAACCCTAATACAATAAAAGCCCGGCAAAAAATTGATGAGGCATATTCAAAATTGGCCAACGGGGAAGATTTCAACGAAGTTGCAAAAGAATATTCTGATGATAAAATCACTGCTAAAAAAGGTGGATACCTGGGGTTCTTTGGCATCAATCGATATGAGAAATCCTTTGAGGATGCCGCATTTGCTTTAGCCAAAGATGGTGATTATTCCAAGCCTGTCCAAACTGCCGCAGGATGGCACATTATCAAACGGGTCAGTAAAAAAGAAGGGCTGTCATTGCAAATGATGAAGTCCTCCCTGCAGAACAAAGTCAAAGCTGATGCCCGTTTCGGGTTGGCCAAGGAAGCCATGGTACAAAGGATCAAAAAAGAAGGCAACTTCAAAGAAAACCGTACAACCCTGGACAATTTCATTGCCTCCTTACAGGCGGACACTTCAAACACCTTTTTGACCTACAAATGGAAAGCACCGACCAAGCCTTCATCTGAGAATTTGTTTTCATTTGGAAAAAGCATGAATGTTTCCCTTGGGGATTTCGAAAGACACTTACAAGGTACATCCCGAATCAGGCAGCAGAAAGCTAGGCAAGGAATTGAAGCAGTGGTACACCATCTTTATGACCAATTCGTTGGAGAAAATGCCCTGAAGTTTGAAGAAAAACAACTTGAAGTAAAATATCCAGAATTCAAATCCCTCATGCGGGAATATGAAGAAGGGGTGCTGCTTTTCGAAGTTACAAAGATGGAGGTATGGGACAAAGCTTCCCAAGATACAGTTGGCCTGCAAGCATTTTACGATCAACACAAAGAAAAATACCAATGGGATGAACGGGCTGTTGTCAGTGAATATGCCTTAGTTGAAAGTTCTAAAGAAAAAATCAATGTGATACGTGATTTCTCAAAGACCCACAAACCAGAAGATGTACTCTCAAGTTTTAATGGCACTGGCCCAGAACAAATTTTATCATTCAAAACGAAGCAATATGAAAAAGGGAGAAACGAAATGTTAGATAAAATGAAATGGGAGCCTGGGCAACTTTCAGCTATTGAAATCAATAAGCGAAATAAAGCTTATGAATTTTTTAAAATTGAGGAGATTCTTCCGCCTAGTCAAAAAACACTGAAAGATGCCCGTGGATATGTAGTGGCCGACTACCAAGACCACCTGGAGAAAGAATGGTTGAAAAAATTGAAAAATGAGCACAAGGTGGATATCAACGAAAAGATATTCAATAAGATGATTAAGCGATAAAATTCTTTTAGCCAATTGTGTTGGGAAGCTTTGTTCCTTACCATTCGCTCAACAAAAACAAATTAGCTTTGAGGAACAGCATTCATTATTTGACAATTTTTATATTTCTATGTTTGCTCACCAATGGTTGCCAGACTAAAGGAGCCCATGAAGAAGGCGATCGATTGCTTGCCCGTGTTTACAATAAATCGTTGTATTTATCGGACATGGATGGCATGCTTCCGATTGGGATTTCATCGGAAGACAGCTCATTGATCATAAACAAATTTGTTGGTAATTGGGTCAGGGAAACAGCTATGTTGCATGAAGCAGAACGGAACATTCCTAAGGGACTTGACATTGACCAGTTGGTTGAAAACTATCGAGCATCACTTATAAAGCATAATTATGAGAATATTTTGGTAGAAAAACTATTGGACTCAGTGGTTACCAGAACCGAGCTCGAAAATTTTTACGAAAAAAACAAAGAGCAATACCAACTGGAATCCCCAATCATTCAATGCCGCTTTATCAAAGCCCCATTGAATGCGCCACAATTGAAACAAGTAGAACAATGGTGGAACGGTAAAAAAGATTCAGATGCCTTGGCTCTGGAAAATTGGTGCAACGCTAACGCTATAATCCATCACCTCAATGATAGTACCTGGTATAAAGTTGTTGATATTGGAGCTTACATGCCACAAGGTTCTCTGACAATCGATAATGTGAACAATAAGAAACAATTTACCCAAAAAGATGATGAGTTTGTTTACATGTTCGAGTTGCTTGATTTTATTTCCCAAAAAAAAATTGCGCCGTTGGCCTATATAGAAGATCAAGCAAGAAAGGTAATACTACATAAAAGGAAAACGGGACTGCTTGAAGAAATGAAAGATAAACTATACGATGAAGCCTTGCGGAAAAATAGCGTTTCAATTTACCTACAATGAGAATAAACCGGTTTTCTATAAATCCATCCTATGGAAGAAAGCCGATAAAAAAATGAACAATGATCAATAAGTCAATTCATGTAATATTTTTCATTTGCTTTTTCACTTCTCTTTTTTCACAAAAAGAAATAATCGAAAAAGTCGTTGCACAAGTTGGGGGCGAGATCGTTATCCTCTCCGAAGTCGAAGAACAATATGCCCTTCTCAATGAACGGCAGGGCAACCTCCCAGCCGAAGCTCGCTGTATGATACTCGACAACATCTTGACCCAAAAACTACTCGTCAATCAAGCAAAACTAGACAGTGTTGAAGTCAGCGATGAGGAAGTAGAGGCGCAACTTAACGCTCGTATTGATCAAATTTTGGAATATATGGGCGGCGACCTGAAACAATTTGAGGAATACTATGGACAGACCGTAGCAGAAGTAAAAGATGCTTTCAGGGAAGACCTATTGAACCAATTACTCTCTGAAAGAATGAGAAATGAAGTAATGCATGGCGTAACGGTCACTCCTTCTGAAGTAAAACGATTTTTCAAGCGGATACCCAGAGATAGCCTTCCTTATTTTGATTCAGAAGTTGAAGTAGGAGAAATTGTCATGAAACCCAAAGTGAATGAAGTAGAAAGACAAAAAGCTATTGACAAATTGAACAGCCTTCGACAAAGAATTATTGAAGGTGGAGAAGATTTTGCCGAGCTCGCCTCAATCTTCTCCGACGACCCCGGCAGCGCAAGGGCTGGTGGTGACCTTGGGTGGACGAAGCGCGGGAAGTTCGTACCTGAATTTGAAGCCGCAGCTTATAAATTGGCTGATGGTGAAATCTCTGATGTTGTAGAAAGCGATTTTGGGTTCCATCTAATTCAGCTCATCGCCAGGAGGGGGAATTCCATCAATACCCGCCATATTTTGATAAAACCAGAGATCACTGACAACGACCTTGAATTAACCCGTACAAAGTTGGATTCCGTGCGCAATTTAATCTTAATGGATTCAATTTCTTGGTCCATTGCTGTCAAAAAATTTGGCAATGAAGATGTTCAGAGTTATAACAATGACGGTAAGATGATCAATCCGGCATCAGGCAATACTTATTTTGAAATAGCCGATTTAGAGCCAGATGTTTATTTTACAATTGATACGATGGAAGTAATGGGCATTTCATCAGCCTATTCGTATTCAGATCCCCGAGGTGACACATATTACAGAATCGTTCAATTGCAGAGCCGCACAGAGCCTCATTCAGCCAGCTTGGAAAGGGATTATTCTCGCATCCAAGAGGCTACAATTGAACAAAAGAAAGCCAATTATATGTCGGATTGGGTAGGTGAGAAAGTAAATGCAACTTATATAAGGATAGACCCTAAATACGAAGGATGCCCGAATTTGCTTAAATGGATTGAAGATAGGGCGAAGCCATAATTTGATTAATTTCCAATCAAATTAAATTTCAGAACCAAAAAAGCCAGTTCCCTTTTTTTGGAACTGGCTTTTTTGGTTCTGAATTTATTCAAATTCCTCTCCTGGCCTTATATCTTCTATAAATTGATCTCTTTTAGGTCTCAATAAAATGAATACAGCCAAGCCTATGACAAACCAAATCATATAATTGGAATTGGCCATTGTAAATGTTAATAATAGCGATATGAGATTGCCACCTTCTGCCAGCGCATATTTCAAGATGCTGGAAGATTTGAAATGTTCTAATTTTTCCTGTACAATTCCATTAACTGGTATATCACTTTGCCGTTTTTGACCAATGAAATAAGCCGCGGCTATCCCAAATAATACCGCCCCAGGTATGATGAAACTAAAAGGAGGTACTACTTCCCTATCTTGAGGATTATCCTGCATCAAGTAAAACAAAATCAGCCCTATCATTGCTTGCCCAGCAAAAAGGGCATAATAAAGGATTTGCGTTTGCTTGAAACTGGCAGGAGGCGGTTTGGCAATCATAAATTTTAAGGCTTAAAAAAGCCTTCTACCATAGTAACTTGGAAGAAGGCTTAATATTTTAAAATTAGGAACGCTCAAAAAATAAATACTCGTTTTTTCATCGTTCCTTAATGTCTTTATTTAATGCCGTGCATCCAACGGGAAACCATTGGCCCGAGCAGGAATAAAAGCACACCACATCCGATGGCAATGAAACCAAGTTTTTGGAAAACACTCAGGGCAAGAGTTAATGTATCCTTCCGCAAACATTGAATCACTTCGGCAGAGCTGCTTTCCGAAGCTGCTTTTTCCACATCCGCTTTCGACATCACTTTGACAGAACCACCGTCAGAAGGGGCTGCATGGGCAGGGTTGGTCGTAAGGAATGTCACGTAACTTTTTTTCATTTCTTTATTCTTAGCACGCTCATTTTTGATTGCATCCGCTTTTTCCTTTAATTCTTTAATCTGCAATTTAGCAGCATAGTACTTCGTGCTGCCAACTTTTGAATTTAGATAACTGGCAAATTCTGGATCGGCCAATCCATCATCAAGGGATAGTTGATTTTGACAAAGCTCAAGTGCCTTTCCTTCCAAGCCGGCACAAGGATCCGTTTCGCCCTTCTTGACAACTTGGTTATCTGTCAACCAGTTTTGGAAAAAAGGTGCTTTTAATGCCAACTTTATCTCTTGGTTTTCCATACATCCTTGAAAGCTTTCACTTGCCACAACCTTTCCCTCGTCAACGGCCATCATTTTGGCAATGTGCTTTCCTCCCTGATGCGCTATGGAAGAAGATAAAAACCAAATCCCCATCAAAAACCCAACTATTTTCATGGGTGCCAATTTTGTTACCAAGGAAAGCCCTACCGGCGATAAGGTCAATTCACCAAGGGTATGCAACAAATAAAGCATAATAAGAAAAAATGCAGGTACCAATCCTGAAAGAGAACCAGCCCCCCCCCAATTGAGGACTAAAAATCCGAGGCCGAGTAGAATAAGGCCAACACCAAATTTATAAGGTGCTGCAGGCTCCTTGTCAGCTTTTGATAATTTGATCCACATCCAGGAATAAATCGGGGCAAACAACATTATGAAAAATGGATTGACAGACTGGAACAAAGTCGTTTGTGCCTCAAAACCCAAAATGTTTTTGTCTACGTTACGGGCAGTGAAGACATTGAGCGCTGAACCTGCCAATTCAAAGAAAGTCCAAAAAACGGTTGTGAAAAAGAGTAGTAATACAATCACCCATATCCTTTCTTTTTGTTTCTTTTCATATTTGGGAGCCACCGCAAAAAGTAAATAACCAATCACCCCCGCTCCAACAATGCCAAGCAACACATCTACAACATCGTTTTGAATAATCAGTAGCCAGATTATAGGAATCATGATTAAGGTAGCAACATATGGCAACAAATTGCTGCCAATGCCTCCCATTTTAACCTCCTCGGCACCTTCAGGAACCAAACCATATTCTTCGTAAATCCCTTTACCCTGTGCCCACAAAAAGGTAAGGTAACCAACAAGCATTCCTAAGCCAGCTGCCAAAAAGCCATATTTCCAGCCTTCAATTTCCCCTATAACACCACAAGTAAGCGGAGCGAGGAAAGCTCCAATGTTGATACCCATATAAAAAATGGTAAAGGCACCATCCCGACGAGGATCACCATCAGGGTAAAATCGGCCGATCATACTGGAGATATTTGGCTTGAAGAAGCCATTACCGATCACCAATAAAGCCAAACCAAGAAAAAAGGTGGTCTGGTTGTCCATGAACAAAGTAAATTGTCCAGCTGCCATTAAGAGTGCCCCCCATAGGATCGCTTTTCGGAAGCCCATCATCTTATCGGCAAAATACCCACCTATGATTGGTGTCAAATACACAAGTGCTCCATAGGCGCCATAAATCCCATATGCCTTAGCATCACTAAACCCAAAACCACCATCCACGTCAGTAGAAATTTTGGCAATCATATAAAGGACTAACAATGCCCGCATCCCGTAGTAACTGAAGCGTTCCCAAAGCTCCACCATGAACAAAGCAAACAACGCTTTCGGGTGTACTTTTTTATTTGATAAAATTACAAATGCCACCCAAGCAGCAACACAAAGCCAAGCTATGAGCATTAATCTATAAGCAGGAGCCATAAAAAATAGGTTTTAGTGAATAAAATTTTGTTTGTCAGATCGGCGAAAATAGAAGTTTTTATGAGGAAAGAAAGTGTTTTCAGAAAATATTGCATAAGATGTTGATAATTAAGGTGCTATCTTGCTTCCATGAGCCAAATCGTATGGGCCGTACTGGCTAGTCGCTGCTGCTTGATAATCCAAGTTGTGATTGTCAGGTGCCAAAAAAGAAAAAGAAAAGACAAGGATAAGCACAGCAGCTGCGGCACGTAGTTGTAAGTTTAATTCTACCAGATAATCACTTAGGTTAGAATGAAACTGAATTTTCTTTTCCATGCGGTTTTCTATCTTGGAAAAATTAAACTCAAGCGACTCACTATCCAGCCCTTCATCAGCATAAATAGCTTGTATCCCCTCTACCAATTCTTTGGATTCAGGGTCGTTCCTCAACAAAGATTCGACGGTTTTTGCTTCTGCTGGATTTAGCTTCCCATCCGCGTAATCCATAAGCGTTCTGAACGGCAATATTTTTTCTTTTTTCATTTTAATAAATTAGCTTTCCTAAAAATTCTTGCCCCTTCTTTTATTAAAATTTCTAACAATTCCTTTTCATCTCAACTCTTCCAAAATCCCCTCCCTCTTCAACATTTCCCGAAAGGCCTTCATCGCCCTTGAACGTTTGTCGTAAGCCTTTTCCCGCTGTCCAAAAACTTGCGTCAAATCCTGACTGTTATACCCAAGAATGAAGACCAACCACAGCACCATGCGATAGACCCTGTTCGTGATATTCGGGATCAAGTCAATAACTTTGTTCATGTCCATTTTTTCTTCGACCCGTAAATGAGGATCAACAGTTTTCAAATTGGATTGACGAATCCCCAACTCTTGCACTTTGCAGTTTACGCTTAACCTTGCCCGGGAACGAACCAAATAAGATAGGTGATGTACTGAGAATGCGGTGAAATTCTTTTCGATCTCTTCGGCTGAAAATTGGCCAGATAAAATCATTTCTAAAAAATCACTAAAAGCATCTTGAACCATGGCCAAACTGATATTCTCATTTGAGCGAAGCCTCCTATAAACCAGCACTACTATTTGACGATGGTACTTTTTGAACAAAGTGACCAACGCATCGCTACAACCCTCCTTATACAAATTCCATATGACCGTATCGTCCATTTCGGACAACCGCTCTATTGCTGCCTGCTTGTTCAGGTTGTTCAATTCAGCAAGGATTATGTCGTAATTTTTCAATGTTAGAGGGTCCATTTGCAATGGCATTCATAAACAGTAGCAGTCAGAAAGATATTTCTCGCAGCAAAATGTGGATTATTTTGAAAAAAAAATTATGAATGGGCATCAATTAAAAGAATTGTCATCAGGCAGTACTTCTTTTTCTTGTTCAATCTCAAAAAGGTAGACGCCATCCTGCACTTTCCACCATCAGTCGGATCATTTCAAACAGATTGTTTTTTTGCAAACTGGCCTGATCGAACAACTGGCTTTCCTGTGCTTTTTGACGGATGAAACCTTTAGCATTAGTGTTCAATTTATTGTAGTCTTCTTTGGTAAATGGGTTGAACATGCCTTCTTGGATATCATAATAGTCGAGATCATGCTCAATAGATAATAGTTCTGGTGGAGGGACTTCGCTAATAGTAATTGTCTTTCGTTCCGAAGAAGAAGTAATTTTTATCTTTTCAAGGTCATAACCTACTGACACTTTGGCCTTTACCCTAATCAAAGCCTTTTTCCTGAAAATACTCAGGTCATAGCCATAGTAATCCTGATAATCATATATTTCTGAAAAAGTACCTTCAACAGTAATAAGCTTTGTAGCCTGCTTGATTTTTTCAACCAAGACTGAAGCATTTTCAGTTACCTGTTTTTCAGTTTTAATGGTAAACCAATTTTTCAGTTGATACCCCATGTAAAATGCGGCCAAAATGCCCAGAAGCAGAAGGATAGCAAACCAATAGTTTTTTAGCATAAGAATAAAGTGTGATTTTTTCGAAACAAATCTAACCAATGCCACAAACTTATAAACAATGAGCAAGGCCAGTCTCTAAAGCTACTCTCTGACATTTTTTTGAAAAAGGTCTCATGCATTGGAATTATTCAACTAATTTCACCAATAAAAATTAGTCAGATGAACCCTCCAACACTTACCTCATTAGAAAGCATTTCCCCACACACATCCATTAGGGAACAGGGTTGGGCGCTTTTGAAAAACATTTATACCCGCGATGATATTGCCCGGTGCCGGGAACTGGTCGATGATATTTTTGCCTCAAAAACAATCAAAAGATCCCCTTTTGATTCAGAATTTATCATCAATGATATTTATCGCCATTGCCCCGAGTTGGCAAAACTGGTCTTCAATAAAAAATATTTCGCAGGAGTGCGCTCGCTTTTGGGCAAAGAAATAGTCTGGCTTCCAGAATGTGCCATTCACCGGGATCGCTATGCCAAATGGCATAAGGATACAACTGAACAAGAAATCGGAGGTGTTACCAGCCACATTAATGAGGAATCTCCGATGTTGCAGGTTTCCACTTATTTTCAGGACTATTCGCTGGATGAAGGTGGTGGCATTACCATTGTACCGGGCTCTCACCGCCGACCTGACCGTTTTCTTTCTATGTATAAATTTGACCTGCTGACCCGCATCAAGCGAAAAACCATGCGGACTTTAGGACAAACTGTTTTTCAAAAAATAGAAAAGAATAAAGAGGCATTCGACCTACCTGGAAAGGCTACCGACCTGGCTGTTTTTGACATACGCACTGAGCATCGGGCATCCTCGCCAATAGGAAAACCTTTAATGATCAAGTACGCTATTTTTAATACTTATGGGAAAAATACCAAGGCGCTTAGAGAGTATTACGAATTCATGAAAAACCGGCCTGAGCCTTATTACCGTTTTTATAAGAACTTTGAAGCGCCGCCAGTCATATGGGAAATAGCAAAAGAAAATGGTGTGGAGGTTTGGGATTAGAGTTGATGCGATGGGGAAACGGATTGGCAAAAGCTATCAATCTCCCACTTTGGAATGCATGGGGTGACGCAAGCCCTCGTATTCACTCAACACTGCTTTAGCCGATCCGACTGAAAGCGGAGACTCGATAATCAATGGCAATTTATTTTTATCATCGGTTACCCAAACGTTCACCTGCGCCCCTTCGGGAAACAAATCCCCTTCAATCACTTTTGGGCTGAACTGCATAGTCTTAAAATATCCTTTCCCTTTTACTTTTTTCTCTCCGTCACGGCCTTTGTAAGTTACTTTTAGTGGCCAAATTTCTTTATCGGCAAAAATCTTTATAGGAAAAGAATCGCCGGGTTGGCTATCGGAGAAATCAATGTTGCGGCAATAATATAGAATGGAAACCATGTCGTGCATACAGCCTTCCAATTTAAAATTGTGACGCTCCCTTATATCGTCTTTTGCCTTTCCTCGTTCATTATAAACTTGTTTAATTGAATGGTTAAAAGAAAGGTCATCGTAAAGTCTGTACTTGCCTTCTTTGATGGATTTAATAGAACGAGTGGGTAGAAGATCGTCTTTATTTACCCATGAATCAAAGTAGTCTTCCACTTCAAAAAACCAGTTGTAGGATTCGTATGTTTTCCCGACAACTTGGAGATGGTATTGGTCGCCCTCATCCAACACTTTAAACGTCACTTCACCTGCTGAAAGCCAAACGAAATTCCAGTTGTAATAAATCTTATAAGTCAGTAATTCGCCCGAAGTAAAAGAATTATTATGGGTATGGCAAGGATCAGCATTTGTTGACATACTTGTTTTACCCAAATTGCCTCTTGATGTGGTATCATGCACCGACACCGTCAACAATAAACAATTAACAACCAACCATTTAACCATCATTTCCATTTTCATAACCCAAGGATTTAAGAATGTTGGCCTGCACAATAAATACCATTCCGAGTAACGCAGGCGCAGCAATGTTTATTACAAAAAGCGTAAACGTAGCTGCCAGTATCCCTAACTGATCATTAGAAAAAAAACCCCAGATGTATAAGGCGATTTCCCCTCTGGCAAGCAACCCCATGACAGGAGGCAAAGGGATGCTTGCTTGCACAAAAAATATGGTAGCTATTCCTGCTAATCCCAAAAAAAATGGGGCTGGTATGCCATAAAATTTCAACAAAAAATAATATTGAAGTGAATAGGTCAGATAACGAAAGAAGGCAAAACCCAATGCCGTCCTGAGCTCCTTGCCTGAATAATTCCTCAATACTAATAAGTGTTTGAAATATCGTTGAAAATGATGGATATAGGGGATCCGTTTAACGAAAGGTATCAAAAGATCAATATTGAAAAAGCAGAAAAACATACCTCCAATCAAAACTAATCCCAAGCTGGCAACAACGGAGAGCATATACAGTTCCATATCTATAAACTGGCTGGAAAACCAAAGCAGGCCAAGTAGGCCAATTGATAATAACACCAACAATTGAGCAAGGCTTCCAACCAAGGTTGCAATGACTGCTTTCCAATTGTGCTCGGCGGGAACAAATAATATACGACCTCCGTACTCCCCCACTCTATTGGGTGTAAAAATAGCGACGGTGATACCTGACAATACTGCTTTAAATATTTGTCCAAAACCCAAATTCGAAAACGGTCGGATCAATTCTTTCCATTTCAATGCTTCAAATGCCACGTTTATTGGTGCCATCAAGAATACAAGCAAAAACCAAAACAAATTTGGGTAGCTGAACCGTTCCAATAAATTTTGCCATAGTTCTATTGCATTCTTGCGAGCAAAAACCTGTTGATATATCGCCCATGCTAACAAACCAGCAATGAGGACTTTAATTACAAGGTTAAGCAGTTTTTTTTTCGGCAAATCGAATCGGTTGTTTTTAGGAAATAAGTAAATGAGAAATCCACTTACAAAAATTAGCTTTGTGTCATCTTATGACAACAACGACCACATATCGCCTCATCGGGGTTGACCCTGGTTCTAACACAATGGGCTTTGCCATCATTGAAATCAATAAAAAACAAGCGAAGGTATTGGAAATGGGGGCCATTTCCATGAGTTATTTGAAAGAACACCAGTTGAAATTGAAAATGATTTTTGAAGAAATACAACTCCTCATCCAAAAATACCAACCCAAGGAAATGGCCATCGAAGCTCCATTCTATGGCAAAAATGTACAATCCATGCTCAAATTGGGAAGGGCACAGGGCGTAGCAATGGCAGCAGCTATTACCAGCAATGTGGATGTAATCGAGTATTCCCCAAAAAAAATAAAACAATCAGTCACCGGAAATGGAAATGCCAGTAAAGAACAAGTAGCAGCTATGTTGGAAAATATTTTAAAAGTTAAAATTGACGATACTTACCTCGACGCTACGGATGCTTTGGCAACAGCGGTATGCCATTTTTTCCAGTCATCATCAGCTATGGGTAGCAGGAAGAAATATAAAGATTGGGCGGGTTTTATAAAAGATAACCCGAAAAGGAAGGGGTAAGAAAAACACACATCACTCGTAGTTACTCCTTATGTCAGCAGCAATTTGGGCAAGCTCCTCATGTGAAATAGACATTTTATTTACGCCAACAATATTGACCTGCGTTTCATTTTGAAATGGTATTAAATGGACATGAGCATGCGGAACTTCTGTCCCAATGACTGACACCCCAACCCTTTTACAGTCAATGGTTTTTTTCAAAGCTATTGCCACTCGCTTTGCAAACAACATTAAGCCCACCATCAATTCATCATCAAGGTCAAAAAGATAATCTATTTCCTTTTTTGGAATGGCCAGGGTATGTCCTTTTGCAGTAGGGTTAATATCGAGGAAAGCAAGGAACTCATCCGTCTCGGCAACTTTATGACAGGGGATTTCCCCGTTAACAATTTTAGTAAAAATACTGGCCATACTTTTCAGTTTGTGGTTTGCCGATTTTTCAGCTGGAAAAATTTAGCGTTTAGGAAATAAAGATGTCGAGGATTTCAAATTCCATCAAACCGGCAGGAGTTTGGATTTTAGCTACTTCTCCTATTTTTTTCCCCAACAAACCAGCCCCTATTGGGGAAGTGGCCGATATCTTCTTGGCCTTTAAATTGGCTTCTGCTTCAGAAACTATGGTATAGACCATTTCCTTATTTACTTTTATATTTTTAATCTTAACACTGGTCAACAATCTAACTTCAGACGTGTCCATATCAGCGGCATCCAAAATACGTGCATTGGCTAAAGCTTTCTCCAGCTCATTAATTTTTGCCTCAAGTAATCCTTGAGCATCTTTTGCTGCGTGGTATTCTGCATTTTCAGAAAGGTCACCTTTCTCTCTTGCCTCTGCAATATCAGCAGCGGCTTCTTGCCGACCTCTCGTTTTCAAGTCATCAAGTTCCGCTTTTAATTTATCGTGGCCCCCCTTTGTCAGATAATTGTATGTTGCCATAACAGTGTAATTTACTGGTTCTTGTTTCAGATCGTTAAATAATTTTAGTGTCATCCAAGGCTCTCACCTCAAATCAGCACGGAAATCATAATTGTTTTGGAAAAAATAAAGGCAAATGATTTTGAAAAGTTGTTCCTACCCAATAAACAAAAGGGAACGCTTGCCTTTATAATTAAGGTTATCCTATACATCAAAAGGCAAAAACGTTTCTACCAGATGAAGATAGAAACGTTCTTGCCTTTTGCGTTGCGCAAAAATAAGGAATGGAATGTTAACGATGAAATTTTTATAAATTTATCCTTACGGAAAAATTGTGTGTACCGTTGAAAATCTTAGTGGTACGATATGCGTAATCAAATGCGATCCGAGGAGAATTTTCCTTTTTGCTAACAGGTACATTCAATGTTACCCCTCCAGCAAGGCCCGTGTAAAGTGGGTCATCATCAACAGCCGAATCGGACAATTGGCTAAAATCAAGCTTATAGCCTGCTCGCAACATTACCAATTCTTTGAAGGAAAATTCTATTCCACCACCGATTTGATCTTCTGAAAATGCATTGGAGGTGTAGTTACCTACAGCCGTAATCCTGTTTTGCGAACCTACGTAAAAATCATAGGACAACCCAATGTTCAGGACAGATTGCAATTCATAGGGAGTTGCCCTCTGATTAATGGTTAGATCACTAGTCCCATCGAAATGAGAAATGGTGTACTGATTGCCCAATCCTTCTCCTTTGAATTCCATTCTTCCACCAACATTTCTGAGTGAAATTCCAAACTTGAAATTATCCTGTTCTCCAGTTACGTATTGGACGCCTGCGTCAAGAGCAACGGCACTGGCGCTTACATCTTCAATACTTTCCGAAACGGCTCGCACCAAAACACCTACTGTTACCCTATTCTCAAAAATATGAGAAAAGCCTAACCCAATGTTGTAAAATCGTGGCCGAAATGTAGCTCCTTGTCCATCAAGCACATCAGGCTGGTTTGTAGTGGTAATCAGGATGTCCCCAAAATCAACCGACATCAAAGAAATACCCAGCGCACTGTTTTTTCCAATTTTTTGAGCCAACCCTATTGCATTGAACTGAATATCAGTACCATTTAGGTAATTAGTATTGGCAAGGATAACCTCCGTTTTATTGATCCGGGCCAGGCCTGCTATATTGAGCCGCATGGCTTCGACACCAGTAATCATGGAAGTAGTCATGGTATGAAGGCCAGCACTCCTCGCCCATGGGTTCATTAAGAGTTCAGGCGCACCTGCTTCACCTTGCCGATCAGGGTTTCCTGCCCAAACGGTGGCCGTGACAAACAGCACCATAACCAATGAACACAAATTGTATATTGACTTGTTCATATATTTTTCTTTGATAAATTAAAAAACTGGCATTAGATTATTGGCTTGGGGTCTATGGTTTTGGCTCTAACATATTCGATGTTCTTAAACCAAAACCATAAACCCCAAACCAAAATAATCCAAGCACCTTTATAAACCTGATGGGTCAAACCTCCTATTGATGCCGAACCACTTGAGAGTACGTTCACCAAGCTCAGAGTCAACATGGATCAAATACACACCGGCCGCTACTTTGATGCCCTTGTTGTTTTTGATATCCCACTCCAAGTCTGGAATAACCTGCCCATTATTGATTCCTGATCCGAAAGGATTTCCAGGTTGTTCATCCCGGTTGTATTGACGAATGAATTTACCATCCAATGAATAGATCGTCACGACACATTTTGGAGGTAGGTTGGTAATTTTTACAATACTCGCATTGGTAGCAGTTTCATAATCGGAAAATGCATAATAAGGGTTTGGAACAACGTTTATGGCATCAAGTGCCGCTTGTTCTCCTGCCTGATCCAGTTCCGATGCTTGCTTACCTTCAATTTTGAATTTGTAGGTAGGATAGCCATTGAAATCCCCTGTACCAACTTTCACATCATATGGGTTGTCAACGCGTAATCTAACAGTCACATCATTCGGGATCAAGCCCTGCTCATAAGAAAGCAAACTAGTGCCTTGGGGTACAGGCATACCAGCCCATGTTATCTGTAAAAGTGCCTCCCGTTTGTCAAAGGTAATTACGGTTGGCTCTAACAGAGGTCTTATTTCAGCACACCCATCATATTCACTATCAGTAACATACATCCAATGCTGACCACCGACATAATAGGAGGGAAAATTTTGAACGCCCAAATTAACGAAAGCCCGATCATCGGGGTTGAACATCATATCAGCCCCTCTTATTGTTCCCCCAAACAGTTGGTCAACGAGTTCAGGGCCAAAAATATCCTCACGATAAGCTGAATTTTCTCCAAAAAAGACATTCAGTCTCTTACCTGTTTCCACATCAATGACATATCCGGGAAACCAACCCATACCATGCCCATCACCGTCCTCAAGGGGCAATCCATCATCTCCAGCTTCTTTGCTTACAGATGGATGAGCCCTCAAGTCAAATTGCGCTATATCCTCACCAATATTTGCTTTGTCTTCAGCTTTAACCGGTCGGTTAGTAATGTCAGTCAATGTTCTATATTCAGGAGCCATCGTTTCAACGACCACGCAACGGCTCCATAATGACTTGTCAGAAGTGAAAACAATGTCCACATTATTGAGGTTGTTGATTTCGCTTTCATCCGTCATGATCAATTGACCTAATCCTCCGCCATAACTCCGCCAAGCTGGTGTTATGAAAAATTGGCCCTTGTCTTCATACTCACAAACTTGATAAGGCACAAAAAAGCCTGGGCCAATATTTCCCAACACTTCATGCTCTCTGTTCTCCCAATTGTCACGATGAGAAATATAGGTAAAATAATCACTGACGAAGCCTGGCAATTCGTTAGGAACATGACCAGATGGAATACCGTTAAACCAAAATGGTTTATCAAAATCCTTATAAGTCTGTTCGTATCCAATAGCTCCATCAAATGGGTCGGCCCAGTCACCTACGTCAGCTGTTTGCCCTATCGTAATCGTAAATCCATATTGACCAAAGATCTGTTCATTCAATTTATCTATTGTCCTGTCCGACTGGAAGGTTTCACCCGTAGTCACATTGGTTAATAACCATGAAACATTATTATCAAGTTTGCTATTGCCCATATTTTCATCGATAAAAGTCAACTGGAACTCTCCATCGACTACATCAAGTGGATTATAAACGGTAACATCAATCGGGCCTTTACCTCCTTTATAGGTAATGATTCCTGAATGGTCCGTATTGTTCCGGATACTTTCAACGATTTCAGCATATGATTCTTCTGAAATTTCCAGGTCGTTTCCACCTGCGCCTATCCCATCAGTGCGGGTAATGACTGGACCATCCCCATAGTCTGCATTTAATACCCTGTCTATGATCGGACGGGGAATAGGACCATATGTCTGTATATTTCGGCGTCCTTCAAGATAGGTGACTTTTTGGCCTTTATCCGTAAGATAATTATATGGTAGATATTCGTTGTGAGCATAAGCCAAAACAGTAAAATAATACCTTCTATGATTAAGAAGATTGCGGTCAGTCGTACCAAACTGGTCTTCAGTTATTCTAAATGTATGCCTAATACCTTCATCGGCACCTTCTACTTTTACTTCTGGAAAGAACACAAACTCCCGCGAAGTCAAGTCCTCGGGGTCATAATTGGGATTTTCTTCAGCAACCCAATTGTATAGTGAGTTGATGCCATTCTTAACGTCCACTTGATAAATCAGCCTAGCCCTTTCAGGGTTGTCAATATCCGCAGCAATATCCACATTTGGACCAGCTAATTGATAGAGTAAGTACCCCTCGAAGTTATAAGTTGTGTCTTCTGCTGGAGGGAAACCGATACCTATCTCTTCGTATTCTTCATTAAAGTTGTTAGAACTGGCTTTATTGGTCAGTATTGCAATCAACTCTTGATCCAATTCGATCCAGTCAACATCTGGGGCATCCGGGCCATCAACCAAGTCAAAACAATTATCAAACAAATCCTGGGAAATATCATCCGCATCCAGCAGTGATTTAATATCTGGACATGGATAAGGAAGATCAGGCATCCAAACTGCACCAATGATTAGTTCATTAACAGCACCAGGTTGTAATTTAAATGGACCGGATGCCTGTACAGTCCGACGATCATAATCAGGTTGAGTGGTAGTACACATAGACCAACCATTCTGATCGTTCGGTGGCTCTGTAAAAGCATAATTAATATAGTCAGTGCTGGTTTGATCATATGCACTGCCACCATAAGTAAAAGGTGTTCCATCAAGCCATCTACCAGTCAAGTAATTATAAAAATCCTGAGCATCTTCAGGATCTCGTGTTCCAAGAGGAGGATCATTAAACGCCCCATTGTTATAATAAGTAAACGAAGACATTCCCAACTCCTCCCTGAATTCATTCAATGGCCCCCTGAAATAGTCTATCCCAATAATTGGAACGTTCTCACCATAAACCCCAATACCAGTACACTGCGGATCGCCGTCAACGGCATCAATATTGTAAGCATAAGCCAGACTTCGATCTACATCGCACCCAATATAATCATCAATTGAACAGCCTAAATCAGGATCGACCCACATGGCAAAATAGGTACTATCGATGTCTTCTTTTGCCCTATTGATCAATTTATACCTTTGGAAAGTCATATTGTTGATTTCGTCATTCGTTGCATAACCAAAAGCCTGCACTTGCACCTCCATCCTTATTGACAATCCATTGGATTCACCGTGAATGGCCCCTCCTCCTTCGTCATTGTAAATCCAGAATATCATCTCGTCAGGAAACTGAGGTGGGCGGGGAGTACCATCTGGGAATTCTTCACAACCGCGAATTTCGATCGTAGGAAAATCACCATCAAGGGGATTATACATTTCATCTAAGTTTTCATCCCAAAACCCTGCTAGTCCCTGCGTAGTAAACGGCAATTCAAATCCAACCTCGGAAAAAAAGAAAGGATTGCCAATAGCCGGCCATTCCTTTAACCCTTTAGGGATCATGCTCTCTGTATATTCAGCAATTCCATCCTTGGCATTTTGAAAAAACAGCAAATGCTGCTGTACTTCTTCACCAGAAACTTCGAAAAAACGCTCCCATTGATCACAGAATACTTTATCTGTGGTTGCTGTTTCGTCACTCAGAGGACCTGGCCAAAAATCACTCTGGCCCTGACGGTTGCCATAAGTTTGGCAGGCAACCTTAAGATTGTCCCCTTTATCAAATCCACCAAGCCATACCGCCCCAGCATAGAGGGAAGAAACTTCTTGCTGGCCTGGCTCTACCTTGGGAACGACATATTTTCCATCTCTCCTATTCCACCAAACATCGCCTCCTGTTGTAAGCCGTGCCCGAACATTGTTCACATCCTGATCAATGTCTTTATTCGCTGTAACACATTGTTCCCGGAACGATACAGACGAATTGCTGTTATTGTTATGAACTACTTTTTTCTTTGGATTATAATAGCCAAATACCGAAGAGGTACAAAAGAATAATCCAAAGAAAAAAGTAAAAAGTATTTTCGCATTACGCATAACTAATTTCTTTTGATAGGCTCACGAGAAAGAGTAGCTAATTCTAGTGAGTCCTGATTATTAGGTTATTTACTAAAAGTTGACGATAGCACCCAGATAAATCCTTCTTGGTAAACTATAGTTATCAGGATTCAGTAGACGCCAGTTATAGGATGATAGGAAGGCATTTTGTAAAGCAAGGTCAACCGTTCCATCTAAATTTTTAAACTGATCGGAATTCAATATGGTTTGACCTTGAACAGACTTTAGGAAGCCGTCGTCTTTGGGTGAACCAGTTGCCCGGTAAACACCAAGAATATTCCTCCGGTCAAACAAATTCGATACTCTTATATATACATTCAAGCCCATATTGCGGGTAGCACCAGGCTTTGAAAGATTAAACGATTTATCCAACCTTGCATCAACCCTAAAGCTCCATGGCAAACGCGAACCATTCAATGCCCCCTTATTACCGGCAGCACCAAATTGTTGTGAACTAGCAGCAGCGGTATAGGGTCTTCCCGACACCGCAGTGGTAGTGAGGTTGAGTCCTGTATTGGCTAATATATCCAGCCCACTGATACGTGGACCATTGTATTCCTTGCCAGAACGGTAACGGTAATCAATTATTCCAGTCAACCTATGGCGTTCGTCATAGCTCATCGGGAACAAGGCACGCTGGATACCTCTTGAAGACAATCCCCTTGAAGTGTTGGCATTAGATCCAGTTCCATCAGCAAATTGTAGCGTATAGGCAAGATTCAAAGAAACATTTCCAGTTCTTCTCAAGTCATATGAAAGGTTAAATCCCTTGATAGTAGCAAAATCAAGGTTGTCATATGTTTCGTACTCTGTAATAGGCGCGGCAAACAAAATCCAACGACTCTGGATCATATCTCTCAGCTCCTTGTAATAAGCGGACATTTTGATGGCAGAGCTATTACTTAATTTTTGCTGAAATCCAACTTCATAATCTATGGTACGCTCTGGTTTGAGATTAGCATTGTTGCGCAATGAACTCCCACTAGACTCCCAGTAAAAATAGGTCAGTGGACTAAACCGCGAATTAGAAGGCGGCCGTTGAACCAACACATCGTAGTGAGCGAAAAAGTTTGCCTCGTCTGAAATTGGGAAAGAGAACGCCAACCGTGGCATCCAATTAACTTGGGGAGTATAATCTTCAAATGAAATGTCAGGATCAAAATTTTCATCTGTCACGTCCCTCCTGCTTGCTTGTTGCTCTTTATAGCTCGGGAAAGTTGACTGACCACCAAAGATTTCTACGCCACTGTTAGCTGGAGCTCCATTCGGGAAATACCAAGTATCACCATCCCTATAAGCTCGCACATCTTCACTTCCTTCACCTGCCACATATACTTTGAAATCACCACCAATATTACCGGGATGTTGAACGGCGGTAAAATCCCTGGCACTTTGAACTTCGTACAATGAGTATGGATCTCTCAATACTTTGGTGTTGGCGTCAAAACGGTCAATCCGTAGCCCCACTCGGAATATAATATCCTTATAAGTGAATTTATCTTGTATAAATGCTGCTTGATAATTAGGTCTGTTTGCAGCAACTGGGAAGGTCCGAACACCATTAGCATCTTTGGCAGTAAAGAAATCATCAAAGGATACATTATCTACTGGGTTGCCAAGGTAGTCATAACCAAAATAGTCCATATTAATACGCCCTGAACCTCTTTGGTCGTTAAGCTCACGGGCTGAAAACATGTCTAGCCGTAATTGGTTTGGATTCAATTCATGGACATTGAAGTATTGATAAATAGGTGTTCCATCTATAGCCCTGACTTGTTCGAAAAATCTGCTATCCTCGTTATCAAGGATTGGTTCCAGTGCAAAAATGTCGTATGCAAAATTCGGGACATCGACCAAATCTATCCGTTCGTTAGTAAGAGTGTCAAGTGTCCATAGCTGACGTAAACTTTCAAAAGTACCCACTGGATTCAAAGTATCTAATGCGGCCCCTTCCAAATGCTGGTTGGCCAGCAACTCAGCTGCAGTCCACAAATACCTTGGGTTCAAACTATATCCTCTTTGAACACGCTGTTCATATAGAATCCCAAACTGGATGTTGTGCCTAGAGCCACCTGACCCCCCCGGCACCAATTCAAAAGAGGTGTTCGCATTGAATGTATAGATATCAGATTCATTTTTGGAGTATAGATTATAGACCGTACCGACGTTTGCAAAATGATTTGACCAGTTCGAGGTTAAGGTGCTTTCTGTACGGCCATTCCTGAATCCAAATGCATCAAAATTCGACAAGTCTGCTGCATTAACATTATAATTTGCCAGCACAGGGTTTATGTCTGGATCAGGCTGGTAGCCACCAGGCCCTAATTCCCTAGTGTAGTCCACTTGTTCGGCATAAGTCTCAAAAACAAAAGGAATAGTATCCACCTCACCATTTGGATTAGTCCATTCATAGTTTTCGTTTACCCGAAACAACAAACTATCAATGGTTGGATTCCAATCCAAATCCCAACTGCCGATATAACCATAATTGAAAAGGTTGCCTTTGTGACGTGGGTCTTCGTTATTTGATTTAGCTCTTTCATAACCAAACTGGAGCGTATAAACTGCGTTTTGGATCAAAGAACCTTTTCTGGCTGCGTCTTGGTCTGAAGCTACCGCGCTAGTAGTTCCTAGGCGGTGCCTGAACCTAAAGTTGCCCCTGTACCTTGTACTATTAGCAATTGGATTGTTATGGCTATTGAATACCGACCACCCGCCTGGAGTAAATTGATTTTCCACATCTGTATACGTACCAGAAAAGGTCACATCAATGTTCTTGCCCAGCCTGGCATCCAATTTTCCATTAAAATCGTAAGTGGTACTTTCTTCATTGGGATTGTAATCTAATACATCCACATTATCATTATTAGCATATCTTGCATTAGGAATAAGGATTCCTCCAATCTGTTGAACAGGGTTTTGTTCCAACTCCTCAATATAGCTATCTTTTGCTTTAAAAACTGAAGTGGCAGGCGGATCATCGTCCTTACTATACTGATATTGACCGCCCAATCGATAACCAAGAATGGTTTTGCCTTTGCTTTTCCAGATTGGCCCAGAGAGGTTGAGGCTGGCCAAGCGACGACCATAATTATCGAATAATTCAGAATTTTCCAGTTCTACGCCGCCACTAAATTTATCAGATGGCCCCTTGGTCGTTATGGAAATAACACCACCCGTCACATCGCCGTATTTGGCTTCAATACCACCAGTGATCACCTGTAGTTCTTCGATGTATTGCGTAGGGATGGAATTTCCAAAAACACGCACACCATCAATGTAATAGTTTGTGCCATTCGACCTCGACCCTCGAATGTTGATGGCACCACCATCATCAGCAGATGACGCGCCTGCACCTAAAGATGCTAAGGCATTTACGTTTCTAGTTGGAAGGTTTTGGATGTCTTCTGCGCTAAAGACTTTGCCCTGGGTGGTTTCGTCCTTGGAAACAAGGGGCCTCTCATAGACAACTACAATTTCTTGAATGGTTATCCCGGCAGAAATCTTTGCGTCAAGCTGATTGGACTTACCAGAGCTAACAATTACCCCAGTCACTTTTTGATCTTGGTAACCTGTATAGGAAAACACAACATCGTAAGTACCAGCATCCAGTTCTGTGAGGCTGAAAAATCCGTCAAAATCAGTTTCGGTACCTGTAAGCAGCACATCGTTTTTGAAAAGCGCCACAGTTCCGAAAATGATTGGCTCACCGGTTTCAGCGTCGGTCACCGTTCCTTGCAAGGTGGTTTGCGCAGAGGCTGCAATCCCCGCAAGCAAAAAAGCGATGGTGAGTAGTAAATAACGTGCCATAAACATGAATTTTATTTATAATTTAAAAGAATAGGTTCATACCAGAGAGAGCGCAATAATAGTGAAAACATAAGTCCTCACAAAATCGCATTTGTTGTCTGTGCTACGGTTTTAGGTTTTCCCAACTGGATCGTCGTAAATACAATTTCCGGTTTTTGAAAATAACAGCTAAGACAAGTGATCTTTTATGCTCCAAAACTACAGACAAGTTCAAAGAAATTATTACAAATTATTATCAAAAGTCAGTTTTCTGATTTCATATATATAGTGCCTCTTTATTCCCTACCCAGTAAAAGCAATTGTACATTTAAACGCTCAAAAGCAACAATAGCTTCGTTTCAATAGCATAATATTGCCTATAAGAACAATGGATGTCCGCCATAAAACAATTGCAATGCGCCCAAAAATCAGATTTGCAATTTGTATGACATGTTCTAAATCAGGTTAATAAAAAACCAGAATATCATATATTTGAACTTGCACATTAAATCAGATTTTTAATTTGACAAAAACCATCTTGCATGAAGAACCCTATTGTCATACTCTTGACCTTTATGTTATTAACCGGATGCATTGAAGAAAAAAATGCCACGGTCAACTGTAACCTCTACATTCGATTTGAGGAGGATGGAAAGAGGATCAAGGCTGAGGCTGATTTTTTAAAAGAGGGGGAAGGCGAAGGGAAAATTCCATTTTCGCCATCAGGAGGAGTATCTTTTATGGGCAGCAATATGGAGAATCAAAACCTTCCAAATGGTAAAAAAAGATATTTATACAAAGCTGCGATCAATCTTCCTGAAACCCTCCGATTCGCTTGGAACGATCAATCTGGAAAGAAGTCAAAAATTGAGTTACAAAGTAAAAGCATTAACGGGTTCGAGTTTGATAAGCAAGGAGATTACTATAGGCTTCAACTCAATACCTTCCAATTGAAGCAAAATGAATCCTTGGTACTGTTGTTTACTGACTCAAATTACGAAAAGGTCAATAAGGAAGTAAAAGGGCCCCTCGAAGACAATGTCATCTTGATCTCAAAAAATGAACTCACAGGGCTGGTTTCGGGAAAGGCCTCCCTATCAATAGTTTTTACACAATATTCGAGGATACAGAGACAAGACTGCGATTGTACTACAACTTATTCCTATTACTCGGCCACAAAAGAAATTGCTCTATAAAATTAGTTAGACTACAACAAATTGCTGTTAAAGCAAATGAAAAAAGCCTTTTGCGATAAAAATCGAAAAGGCTACAAATAGGACAGGATATAAAATCTGTGTAATAAGGATAATCAAATAGAAATTGATAAATATTCTTTGGGGTTAAAAAAGTTATTTTAAAAGAAAGAAAAGAGTGGCATCTTAGAAAGCGATGCCACAATTAAATGGTAATACATGAAACTTAAATTCTATGCAAAATTACCCTCCCCTTCCCTTCGAAAGCTACCATTATTTTAACCACTATTGATGCTATTTTATCATTTATCAATTATATTTCCACCTATAGGGTTAATTTAGCTCCAAAATCAACTTAAAATGAAGCCTAAACTCGAAAATATCCAACCTTCTTTTGGGAGTTCATTCAGCTATTTAAAATTCACAAACGAAAATAAAACGAATCTTCCTTACTGGCATTTCCACCCTGAATTCGAAATCGTTTTTGTGTCGAACGGCAATGGACAACGAAAGATCGGCGACCACCTTTCCAATTATGAAAACGGAGATTTGATCTTTGTGGGCCCCAACCTGCCCCACTCTGCATTTGCACTGGAAATCCCAAATAATTATGTGGAAATCGTTGTGCAAATGAAAGAGGATTTTTTGGGGAAAGATTTTTTTGAAATCCCGGAAATGAGCGAAGTGAAAAAATTGTTTCAAAGATCAAAGACAGGCCTGGTATTCGAAAACGAAACCAAATGGGAAGTCGGAGAGCGGCTTCAAAAAATGGATCTTTGCGACAATTTCAGCAAAATGACAGAACTATTGATCACCTTGCAAATCATGGCTTATGCAAAAGATTGCCGCCCTTTGAATATTAACTCCATAGCGGTTGAAGTAAAACAGCAAGACCACCAGCGGATGCAATTATTGCACGAATTCATTGAAAATAATTATCATCACAAAATATCCTTGGATGAAGCGGCTGCGCTTGTCAACCTTACGGTACCAGCTTTCTGCCGTTTTTTCAAAAACCTGACCCACCGAACTTTTATGACATATGTAAATGAATTCCGGGTGGCCAGGGCATGCAGATTGTTGTCACGAAAGCACCTTAGTATTGCTGCTGTCAGCTATGAGTCAGGCTTCAATAACCTTTCTCATTTCAACAAACAGTTCAGAGCCATTGCCGGACAAACACCAACTGCCTACCGAAAGAACCTTGTCAACTTTGTTCAAACTAAGGTTTGACAGCTATTTGAATCACTAATGAACAGATTTTGCATTATAAACTCACTTGCCTTTTGCAACCAATGCCTGCACCAAGTATTTTTTTCTCTACCGTACACTTTTTATTTCAAACACTTTTTCAGGCCAAAAGAGAAGAACCCTACAGAGAGAGGTGTGTGTTTTTTTGTCCCGATTGGCATCGGGACAAAAAAACACACACCTCTCTCTGTAAAATGTTCTTTCTCTCAGGCTTGAAAATCGGTCGTTTTCAAAAGTGTACAGTAATGAAGTATTTTTCAAGCACGTACTTCCGTGCAGGTGGGGAAAAAACTAATTTTGCCAATCCCTTAAATCAAGTGTTTTCTTAAATAAATTTGCCAACCCAATATTTAATGCCGTTTTAGCAAGACATTCCCAAATGAATGGATTGCCAAACGTCATCAGTTAAAGTCAATTTTTCAACATGCTACACAAATTAATTGTCCTACTTTCTTTTTGCGCCCTTGTCATAGCTTGCCAAAGCACACCAAAAGATACCACCAAAGACACAGGCCAACCGCAGTCTTTTGGCGAATTGATCACCGAGGAAGGGGCGATCCCTTACCACGAAATGATATCCAAAATGGCCACTGCGGATTCTATGAAAGTGAAAGTGAGAGGCACCGTAAAAAGTGTTTGTCAAGCTAAAGGTTGCTGGATCAACATCAACGATAGCCAAGCAAATACAGAGACCTTTGTCAAATTCAAAGATTATGGGTTCTTTATGCCCAAGGATTGTTCAGACAGAGAGGTGATTATGGAAGGATACGCATACCGAGAGGTGACTTCCGTTGAGGAGCTTCGGCATTATGCTGAGGATGAAGGTAAATCGAAAGAAGAAATTGAGGCTATCACGGAACCAGTTGAAGAAATGAAATTCATGGCCAGTGGGGTACTACTGTTGCCGGAATCTGGAAAAAAATAGAACTTAGGTTTTGTATTTGGCCACTTCTTAACGAAGTGAAAAAAGTCACTTGACGCTGATTGGTATAATTTGATATGTTCTTTGAATAGTATCAGAATCAAGAACTAATAATCAGCGTCAAGAAATCATTGTTTTATGTACAAATCCCATCTGACTTGATTGACAACATTGAGAATCAATATCTTACACATGCTTATTAAAATTAACGGCGATTTAAAAGTGGTTCTTCCAAAATGGTTGGTCGTTGTCAATTTTCTGCTTTTTCCAAATCTCTTGTTTTGTCAGAATAAATTTCTTGACAGCCTACTTGAAATATCCAAAACAGCCAAAGCTGATACAAACAAAGTCATCCTGCTCACCGATATCGCTTGGGAATTAAAATTTGACGACTACGAAAAATCCAAATCCTATCTTGACCAAGCCCTCACTTTGGCACAACAGCTTCGTTTTCCAAAAGGAGAAGGTTTGTCCTACAACTTCCGTGGCGTCATAGAGGACATACATGGAAACCCACAGGCTGCCATTGAATTTTTTCAAAAAGCACTTGTCATCAGGGAAGAACTTGGAGACCGAAGTGGCGTTGCTTCGCTCTATAATAATATCGGAAACGTAAATGAAAATTTGGGCGAATACATCCCCGCCCTGAACAATTACCTGCAATCGCTCCGGATACGGGAAGAAATTGGTGACTCTACCAAAACCCATCGAGCCTACTACAACATTGCCATTTTACATGAAAGCATGGGCAACTACCTTGAAGCTCTTGATTATATATTCCTGTTTTTAGAAGGGACTGAACGAACGGGCGAAAAAGACAATATTGCCAATGGATGGAATGTAGCAGGAAATATCCATACAGAACTTGACAATTATTCAGAAGCATTGGAGGCATATGAAAAAGCACTTGCCTTCCATCAAGAATTGGGAAACGATTGGGAGGTATCCACCGCCCTGAACAACATAGGCAGCCTAAAGGATTCTATGGCAGAGGCCCTTATGGATGATGGCGAATTAGGGGATTCCACCAAAGCGCTGTTCAACGAAGCAGTTGCTATTCTTCAGCAGGCATTGTCCATTCGGGAAGAATTGCAGGACACCAATGGCATGGCTGAGATTTATAACAATATGGGCTATGTGCTAAAAAATGTTGGGAGCTTTCACAAAAAAAGCGATGATTTGAAGTTGGCAAAATCAACTTGGATGGAGGCCGAAAAACACCTACGAAAATCCCTGGCCATTTTAGAATTAGAAAATGACAGGTCGGGCATTATGAAGGTCTATAATGGACTTGCAGATGTAAGGCGGCGGGAAGACCAATATAAAGAAGCCCTCAAATATGCCAAGCAATATTACGCTATCGCACTGGAAATAGACGATCAAAAATTTCAGCAAAATGGATTGAAAGACCTTGCCCGTATATATTATAAATTGGGAGAGTACAAAAAGGCATACAAGAATCGTAAGGATTATGATGAACTGCGCTACAAACGCTTCAATGAAAGCCGGGTAAAAGATGAGGAAAGAAGGGTTGCGCTTTTTAGCGACCGAAAGATTAAAATTGAAAATGAACGCCAACAACAAGCTCTACAATTGCAGGAAGCCCAACTCGCTCAGTCCAAATTGGTCAGAAATGCCGTAATTGGTGGATCCATCCTCTTACTTCTATTAATAGGAGTAATGCTCAACCGAAACAAAATCATCCGGGCAGAAAAACAACGATCAGATAGCTTACTTCTCAACATTTTGCCAGCAAAGACAGCGGAAGAATTAAAGAAGAATGGAAAAGCAAAAGCCCGTTTTCATGAACAAGTAACGGTCTTGTTCACAGATTTCAAAGCCTTTACCTCCATTGCTGAAAACACCGACCCCGAATTGCTTGTCGAAGAACTTGATTACTGTTTTCAAGCCTTTGATGAAATCATTTCAAAATACAACATTGAAAAAATAAAGACCATAGGAGACGCCTACCTCTGTGCAGCTGGACTCCCCTCCCCTTCCCCTACCCATGCCGAAGATGTTGTAAATGCTGCTATCGACATTCAGCGGTTTATGGAAAATTTCTCGCAGAAACAACGAGCTGAAAACAAAAGCGAATACCTCTGTCGCATCGGCATCCATTCAGGTCCTGTAGTCTCAGGAGTCGTCGGTAAAAAGAAATTTGCATACGATATCTGGGGAGACACAGTGAACATTGCGGCCCGCATGGAGCAAAGTGGAGAAGTCAATGAAATTAACATTTCACAAACAACTTATGAGCTTGTTAAAGACAAATTCCAATTTATTCAACGTGGGAAGATAGCTGCCAAAAACAAAGGGGATATGGATATGTATTTTGTGGATTATAAATTAGCTGAAAAAAAAATTCATACCATTGGCAGCGTTTGACAGCCCCCGTTCGTATTAGAATTGGTTTAAAGAAATAGGCGTTATTTCCCGAAGGCAGCTTCTTATTTACTCTCACTATTCTTAGTAAATGTCAGTAAAGAAGCTGCCTTCTTTTTTTGTACCCGATACATATACCGGGTCGTTAGCTCAGTTGGTTTAGAGCGCTGCCTTGACAGGGCAGAGGTCACTGGTTCGAATCCAGTACGACCCACTAAAATTGAGTGGTTGATTGAAGAAAGAATGAGCGAATAATTCTATCATTCCATTATTCTACCAATCACTCATTTTTTTTCGGGATGTAGCTCAGCCCGGTAGAGTACTGGTCTGGGGGACCAGTGGCCGCAGGTTCAAATCCTGTCATCCCGACAAAAGGCAGCTATCTGGCTGCCTTTTTTCATAGCCCGATAAACCCAAATTTTTGATTCGGGAGCAACCTCGAAGATATGAGAACAAATTTTGGGAAATCAGCCCAAAATATCAGGTGGAAAGAAAGATTATTGAAAATTGAGATGCTTTGTTTCTGAGCCATCGATTAAAGAATCCCTAGTGCTCGGAGTCAAGGAAAATCCGGTAACAGTCAGAACGCTACGAGTAGAAAAAACCCCTTGTCCTTCTGAAATATTTGAGAAAGAAGGCAATTCCTGAGAACCTGTGATTCCAGAATTAGCCAATGCTACATTGACGTATTTTTCCAGTTCTTCTCCCCCAGCAACAATTTCAATATCAATATCAATAAAAAAACGGTTTAAATTCGGATCATCTTCTATATTACCTGCGACAACACCATAGAACTCCTCTCCTAATTTTTGGATTCTATACACAGGTTGGGTAGTATTAAATGTTAGTCCTTTGGCCCAGTTCCAATCAAAAGATTTCTGGACAAACGCATCTGGGTCTGTTTTAGGGAATTCAGCATAATTAAATATCAACTTTACATCAAAAACCTTAGCTTCGGAGGAGGCGGCCCAACCCAATTCTGTTTCTTTACCAGGAGAGAAATTAAAGTTGTTGCCAGTTGGTCTTTGTTTTTTCATCGGACCCTGAACTACTGTTTGGGCAGTGACCAAAGGTAGGCCATTCCCACGGTCTAAGATTAATTTGATCCTTTCCCCCTCTTTCAAATTAATTTGGTCAGCTTCAATTTTATACAACCAATTTGGAGAAGTAGCAAAAATCCCTGGATCTCTTGGTTGATTCACATTTGGGTCGTTCCCATCCACCCGCTGCAAAGTGTACAGTTCACCATTGCCGACCTTTTCCAATTGGACAATGGCATTTTCATAATAAAGGGAATCTGCATTCTGGGCAATTTCAAACGCATTCTTCACTGGGTCAAGAAACGCCTTTTCTATCCTGATATAATGCACTTCTTCATCAATATCCAACAGGCCATACACGACTGGAATATCTTTCCACGGAGCAGCCACATCAAAATCGTTCGAGCAAGCACTCCAAAACATCGCGGAGACAAATAGGGCAAACAATAGGTTATTTTTCATTAAAAGATCAATTGTTGTTTCAATAGTAACTTATCGGTCAAACCTGTTCAAGCTTTAAGATATTGATAAAAAGTTAGTGGGCGCTAACATCAATCTTAAATCAATATATCTTTGGTTTTGGCGAGCTAAGATTCACCGATTTTCAAAGTGGCAAAGGTAAACGATTGGTTAGATAAAGAGGGGGCATTAGGGTCAAATATGGCTTTCGGCAGACGAATCGGACGCGCTAAGTTCAGTTCCAACTGCTCTAAATACCCAACCAGCAAAGCACTTTTTCTACACTTAACGTGAGGTATGGATTAAAGCCTCACGTTAATTTACATTTTCACGTTCCATATTCCTCAAAACCATTTTTAATTCTCCATAAGAATATTTATCTCCAAAATGCTCTTTGGCCACTGAACTTGCTTTCGTTTTATTTTCTATAAAAAACTGCTCAATCTCATCCACTTTTTTTCGATCTATAAAATTTAAAATATCCAATTCACCTAATCCAATAAAGTGAGCAAGGTGTCCTTCTATTGTTGATTTGGCCAATCCCCGCTCCGAAGCGATTTCTTCCATTGTTCTGCCCGATTTAAAAAGTTCAAGGCTAACAGTCTTCGTATCTTTTTTGGGGGTTTTTACAGCACGGGGGACAGCAAAAGAAAATTGATCGGTAGGAATATTTTTTGCAGAGCAATATTTCTCAATAATACTGATAATATCTGCTCCAAAGCGCTTGATTTTTTGTTGCCCAAAACCTTTAATATTTTTCAATGAAGCGGAATTGGTCGGTAATTTCTGTACCAGTTCAAGCAACGATTTTGTGGGTAATACCATATACTGTTCCACGCCGATGGCATCGGCCATTTCCCGTCTCCAACGACTGAGTAGTGCATACAATTCGGGATGGGAAGTGGAATGGCCGATCCAAGAGGAGGAGGAAGCTGGCTTTTTTTTGGCAGCTTGAAAATCCAGTTCTGCATTTGCTTTGGCCTGAATATATGCCTGGGTAGAAAAACCTTTCTGGCAGGCAACGAAACAGGCATTTTTGATAAACATTTCCAATTGCAAATCTTCCAAACGTTCTGAAGCTGTTTTCCCGACAGCTTTATTATCGGTCAGTATTTTGATATTTTTTACAGATGGAATTAATTCCTTATCCAGTTTCTCTGAAAAATAGGTCGCTGCTTTTTTGATACGTCCTTGCAGTTGTTCATTTTCTTCCGGCATTTCTGCTTGCATGAAATAATTATGTAAATGCGGTATGAATTTTTTGGCAGGTGTAAAAACGTGCTCATTTGCCCTTCCTGCCAAATCCTTTAATTGGTCAAAAGCATTTCCTTGCAGTGAAGTTTCATGTTCCAAAAACACACGGTGAAGTTTATCAAACCGCTGGGTTATTTTTTTAAAATCAAACAACTCAAAAAGAAGAAACTGTTGGAATTCCCGTTTTGAATTTTTCAAATGGGATTCATCAGGTGCATTCCGCTCTGCCTCTTCGGAATAATACTTCACCACAGTGTCCGTTTTCACGCTCGAATAAGCAATTTTTGAGCGCAGAACGATGCCCTCAAAACTTTTGCAGCGGCTCAGTGCAACATAAACCTGCCCATGTGCAAAGGCAGCCTGGGCATCAATAATGGCCCGTTCAAAGGTCAGTCCCTGGCTTTTATGGATGGTGATGGCCCAGGCAAGTTTCAATGGATATTGGACAAATGAGCCGATGATATTCTCATTCACCTCTTTCGTTTTTTCGTCCAGCTCAAATTTCACATTTTTCCATTCCAATTTCGACACAGCTATGGGGGAAGGCTCATCAGGGCATTTCACAAAAACTGCATCGTCGTCGATGCGGGTAACCTGTCCTATTTTCCCATTGTAAAAAAGCTTTTCAGGTGAAATGTCATTTTTTACAAACATCACCTGAGCGCCTATTTTAAGTTCCAGTCTTTCTTCTGTCGGAAAAGTATGTGCCGGGAAATCGCCTGTTATTTCAGCTTGGAAAAAATGGGGCGTTTCTGTTATGGAATCCAATTTCTGGGCATTGATATTCTGAGCCGCTGCATTGTGCGAGGTGAGTGTGATATAGCCATCTCCTTCTTTGGGTTGGAAATCTTTTTGGTAGCGGCTATTGAGCGTATCCAATACTTCCGTATCCATTTTATTATCCCTCACTTTGTTCAATAGATCAATAAAAATGCTGTCCGATTGACGGTAGATATGTTTGAGCTGAATGGTTACCGGATCAGTCTTTTGCAAGGCGACGCTGCCAAAAAAATAAGGCGTTTGATAATGCTCTCTTAGCAACTCCCACTCTTCCTGCTTCACCACAGGTGGTAATTGGTGGAGGTCGCCGATCATCAACAACTGCACTCCTCCAAAAGGTCTTGATGTGGCCCGGTAGCGACGCAATACTTCATCTATACTATCAAGAATATCTGCCCGCACCATACTGATTTCATCTATGACTAATAAGTCCAGACTTTTGATCAAATTGACTTTTTTTCGGTTAAACCGCCGCTGCCTGCTTGAATCTTTCGGTTGGCTGGGTAGCCATGGGCCAAATGGCAATTGGAAAAAGGAGTGAATAGTCATGCCACCAGCATTGATGGCTGCCACGCCCGTTGGTGCTACCACCACCATGCGCTTAATTGCTTTACTTTTAATGCTATGTAAAAAAGTAGTTTTGCCGGTGCCAGCCTTTCCAGTTAGAAAAATATTTTTGTCCGTGAAACGGACATAATCGAAAGCGAGTTCGATCTGGGGGTTGGAGATGAAGTCCATAATAGGTTTTCTCGTGGATGTTTTTAATGGGTAAAAGTAGCGAGAAAAAGGTGAACTGAAAAAGTAAACGGGCAGCTGATTCCAGCTACCCGTTTCATTATTCATTGCTCTTTTCTACTATTATAATTCAATCAATGCTTAATTACTTTTTCATAGTAAATGCCATATTCACCCAAATCCAAACTAATGATGTAGATACCAGGAACAAAAGACACCATATCAATCTCCGTCTGCAAATTGCCTTCCTGCAATGTCCCCGATCCCAACAATTTTCCTTGTGTATCGGTAATCTGATACTTCGTTTGCGTTTGTTCAAATTGATCAAATTTCACAAACAAAATATCTTTGAATGGATTCGGATAAACATTTAGTACAGGTGCATCGAAAACTGGAACTGCGTCTAATTCTGGTGACAATATCCCTGGCTGCGCATCTTGCGATGGCAAATTGTTTTCATCTATTTGGTCTCGATCACCAGGAGCTACCAAACATGCGGAACAATAGGTAGGATCATTCGATACAAAAATGGGCAACATATTGTAGGCAGTGCAAGTACCATTGCTGACCGTCACCTTGATGAACCTGACCCCCATCGTATTCCAACTAACACTGACCGCATTGGTATTCGCATATTGAGGCGTAGCCCCCCAACCAAAATCCCATGAATAGGTTACACCCGGTTGGTCTGGAACGGAAAAATCGGCAGTTACATCTACACAGGTGGACGTTGACCCATCAATTTGCGTAAGCACCTCACTACCAATAGTTTTGGTCACAATATTTGTTTCCAATGCTTTCTGGCAACCTACCCTTCTTGCACAACGGCTATACTGCGTAGTTTCATAAATAACTCCCGGGTCGAAAGTGGTTCCAGTCGCTCCGGGGATAACTTCCCAAAAACCTTTACTCGCAGTATGCTTCATCCAGAAATATTCAATTGGCGAAGCACCAGAGGCAGGGGATAGAGAAGTAATGGGTGCAGGATCGTAACCTGGGCCACAGAAATATTCATCACCTGCAATTTCGCCAGGGTCGGTGATATTGGCTTGTATAACGACGTTGGTGGTGGCAACAGCCGTGCAGCCATTAGCATCTGTTGCAGTTACTGAATAATTGCCAGCATCGGCAGATGTAGCATTAAAAATCTTTGGGTTTTGCTTGGTAGCGTTAGAGCCAGTCAAGCGATCCCACATATAAGTATATGGTCCTGTACCACCCATAGCTTCTGCCATTAATTCCAAGTTATCATTTTCGCAAATTGGGCTGTTACTGGTAGCCGTTACGGTTGGGTTTGGATGCACAATAACTATTGTAGTAGCTTCATCTGTACATCCATTGGCATCCATTACCATTACCGTATAAGTTCCGCCACCAGCAGCAGTTACCCCTCCAATGGTTGGGTTTTGCATAGATGAGGTAAATCCACCTGGGCCACTCCAACTATAAATGAAAGGAGCAGTGCCCCCCATAACATCTGACATCAATTCTAAATCATCCCCTTCACAGAGAGGACCATTGTTGGAAGCAGTTATGGTTGGGTTTGGATGTATAATAACAATTGTACTATCAAGAGCTATACAGCCCAAAGTATCTATCACTAATACAGTATAGGTGCCACTTGCAGCAACTGTTGCAGCTGCAATAGTTGGATCAGCCTCAAAAGAGCTAAAACCTCCTGGGCCATTCCAAGTATAAGAATATGGTGGTGTTCCGCCGGAGGCATTGGCCATTAGCTGCAAGTCCTCTCCTTCGCACAATGGGCTATTGTTTGTAGGAGCGACCTCTGGGTTTGGATTAACCAGCACATCAGTGCTTGCTTCTCCAGTACACCCAGCTGAATCGGTGACCATTACAACGTAAGTGCCGCTTGCTCCAGTCGTTGCATCAACAATGGTTGGGTTTTGTTCGGTAGAAGCAAAGCCACCTGGACCGCTCCAACTATAAGTGTAGCCGGGTGATCCACCTGCAGCTTGAGACATCAAATGCACATCCGCCCCAGCACATATCGGCCCATCGTTAGAAGCCATGACAATTGGATTAGCGTTTATCTCAACTTCCGTACTTCCGATAACAGTACAACCAGTCGTGTCGGTCACCGTGACCGAATAAGTACCGCTCAAGACACTGATTACACCAGCTATGGTGGGGTTTTGTTCAGTCGAATTAAAGCCGAATGGACCACCCCATGTATAAGTGTATGGCCCAATTCCACCCATTGGGTTTGCCATAAGTTCTAAAGTTTCTCCTTCACAAATGGGACTATTGCTGGATACATCAACACTTATACTTGGAAAAACCTCGACCGTAATGGTATCAGAATTCATGCACCCGTTTTCATCTGACACAATTACAACATAGGTGCCAGCTGCTGTAGGTGTGGCACCTGCTATCACAGGGTTCTGCTCGGTGGATATAAATGAGTTAGGGCCAGTCCAATCAAAACTATATGGATCGAGCCCTCCCATTGGTTCAGCCATGAGTTGTAGATCCTGTCCTTCACAAATAGGGCTATTACTGCTTGCTGTCACTGTAGCACCTACATTTACTTTAACATCAATTTCAACACTACCTGCACAGCCAGTAGAATCAGTGACAATTACCATATAAATACCACTTGCTGCTGCGGTTGCTCCATCAATGGTCGGATTTTGTTCAGTAGAGGTAAATACATTTGGACCAATCCAACTATATGAATAAGGTGGAATGCCGCCCGCAACATTTGACATCAACATTATATCATCTCCTTCGCAAATTGGGCTGTTACTGGAAATAGCAACCATCAGGCCCTGATTAACAATCACATCCACTTCAGCACTACCTGAGCATCCAATGGAATCTGTGACCATCACTGTATAAATACCGCTATTCATTGTATTAGTCCCAGAAATAACCGGATTCTGCTCAGTAGAGGAAAAACCATTCGGTCCAGTCCAACTGAATGAATAAGGAGGTATTCCTCCATCAGCATCGGACATCAACTGTAAGTCTTCTCCTTCACAAATTGGGCTGTTGCTCGAAGCGTTTACGGTTAGGTTAGATGTACTCACGATAACTTCCGTTTCTGAACTTCCTGAACAGCCAGTAGTATCCATAACAGTAACCATATAAACACCGCCTTCAGCGGTGGTTGCAGCAGGGATAACGGGGTTCTGCTCAGTAGAAGTAAAGCCATTTGGCCCTGTCCAAGAATAACTAAATGGGGTCGTTCCCCCGGTTGCGTTTGCCATTAATTGAATATCTGACCCCATGCAAATTGGGCTGTTGCTGGAGGCTGTTACATTTAGGATTGTACCAACAGAAACTTCTGTTTCGGCGGTGCCTGCACAACTACCCGTGGAATCCGTTGCCATCACTATATAAATCCCGCTATTCACCGAAGCAGCGCCAGAAATGACTGGGTTCTGCTCAGTTGAGGTAAATCCATCCGGCCCTGTCCAACTAAAGGAATAAGGAGGAGTTCCGTTCATCGCGTTTGCCATCAACTCTATATTTGCCCCAATACAAACAGGGCTGTTGGAGGAGGCTACAAGTTCAAGACTTGCAAATACTTCAACTTCATGAGTGTCCATACTCGAACAGCCGTTTTGATCTGTTACGATTAGAGTATAGGTACCATTATCAGCGGATGTCGCACCTACTATCACAGGGTCCTCTATATCGGACGTAAAACCATTTGGCCCGCTCCATTCAAATACATATGGCTCTTCTCCACCTGACACTTCGGCAAAAAACTGTAAATCCCCTCCTTCACAAATGGCGTTGCAATTAGCAATTACGGAAGGCGAACTTAAAACTTGCACGTCAACATCGGCGGTACCCATGTCTCCAGTAGAATCTACGGCCATTACTGTATAAATTCCACCATTGGCTAAAATGGAATTAGATAATACGGGGTTTTGTTCGGTGGAAGTAAAACCGTCGGGCCCTGTCCAACTGTAAGAATAAGGAGGTGTACCACCAGAAACATCTGACATCAAAAGGATGTCTTCCCCTTCACAAACAGGGCTGTTGCTGGATGCAGTCACATCTAAAACAACGAAAGTCATTATTTTTTCAACCGATTGTTCGGAATAGACAGACAGCCAGTAGGTTCCTGTACAGCCTGCATTTTCTGTGGATGCCCGAATATAGAGATCTTCACATGTCTGATTAGCCTTGAACTGAACGGAAGTTCGAGCTACTTTCTGTCTTTTCAGTGTAACAAGGGGTTGACAGTTGGCATTTCCGGAAATTGAAAATGTATAGGATTCTCCAATTTTCAGATTACAAACCCTAATATTCTTATTAACCTGATCCAGTTCCATTAAAATCCGGCTTTGCCCGTCCTCCAAATTGATGGTTTCTGAGTTCTCCCGATTAGAAGTGGCAAAAGAGGGTTCGGGCTCAAGGGTTGGATAAATAAATACGCTGAGAAAGAGTAAGATCAATTGCTTCATGGTCTTGTTATTTGATTGTTACGCCTACTCTGTTTAAAGGCTTTTCAGCTTCCGCCCAAAAATTAAATAGTGATTCAAAGTGATCTATTAGAGTACAGCGTTCAGCATCCACGTAAATGAATTGTTGAGGAAATATTAATCCGCTAGGATAGAGTAAAACTTAATGGTAGGTGGAAAAAATCGGCTTGGGAAGTGAAAAAAGTGAAGTACTCTAAATTACCATAAGTTTTCAGGGTTTCAAATGTGTCAAACTTATGCTTTCTGGTTGAAGGCCAAATATAATGATAGTTTCATATAAATTGAATTATTAAATTATGTTTTTTAAATTTCTTTGGAAATTCAAAAACAAATAATTCACTATCGTAAGCTAAAAGGTTGTAGAAGAAGCGTATTGTTCAGTTCTGCTTTCAATCTTTTCACAAAATGAGATGATGTTTAGGAGAAAAAAAGATGCGGAGAAAGCAATGAACTGCATTTCCTAATTTTGTCCCATCTTTTGAACCGAGGTAATGACCAATGAAAATTACACATCTATACATTGCTTATTTTATCCTATTTTCAACCCCTTCTTTTATTGCCGCCAACTCACTTGTTGATAGTCTGAAAAACGTATTGCAAAACCGCATCGATTTGGACGAGCATCGGGTTGACCTCCTCAACCAGTTGGGCTATGAATACTGGATCATTGATCCAAATGAATCGGAAACCTATGGAACACAGGCGTTGGAACTGGCCAACTTGCTTAAATATCAAATGGGTAAAGCATATGCCAAGCGGGTCATTGGAGTAGCCCACTGGGCAAGGGGGAATTACGACCCTTCACTGGAGCATTTATTTGATGCATTTAATATATACAAATCATTAAACGACACCCTTGGTATTGCCAATACCCAACTAAACATTGGGATGGTATATGGCGACCAAAAAGATTATGAGAAAGCACTCTCTTACTTTACCCAGTCTATCAGTGGCTTTGAACTGTTGGAAAAAGGCGATAGGATAGCAACAGCCTATACCAAAACAGGAACCATCCACGCTGAGCGAAATGAGAATGAAAAAGCATATCAATATTTTGACAAAGCACTAAAAATCCATGAAAAAAATGGGTTCATTTATGGACAGGCGGAAGTGAACAACCGATTGGGTATCCTTTTTAAAGAGCAAGGTGACTTGGACAAGGCGTTATCTTATCTGTTCCGTTCGTTAGAGGCAGGCGAACTGCGATCTGACCAACATGGCATGGCAGCCAATTATGCCCAGATCGGGATCGTATATTTGATGAAAAACGATTTGGCGCAAGCCGAAACTTTTTTGCTGCGGGGAAAAAAATTGGCGGAAGAAATAAATATTAAAAAGACGCAAAAAGATATTTATGAATACTTGAAAAATCTGGAGATAGCAAAAGGCAACCCGCAGAAGGCATTGGCCTATTTCGAATTATACGAGAAGATAAAAGACAGCCTGTTCAATGAAGAAATGGCATCACAAATCGCCAACCTGCAAACCCAACATGCCCTCGCCTCGCAAAAACAACAATTGAAAATCAGGGAGCAGGAAATCCGATTTTTGGAAGAAAAAGATCGCAACAACAAATTCCTCCTGCTAACTTCTGTTCTCGGGCTGATCCTTTTGAGCATTGTCGCGTTTCGCATGGTAAAAAACCAACAATTCAAAAACCGAATTGCCCTTTCTACAGAAAAAAAGTTGCGGGAAAGCAAGGAGGTGCTTCTGGCCACTGAAAAAGAAAAAACGAAAGAGCTGACCAAAGAGCTATCCCAACGCAACAAAGAGTTAACGGCATATACTGTCAATTTTATCAAAAAAAACGAATTGATCTCTGACATCAGGGAAACGCTTGCTTCCATCCGCAAATCGGCCAATGGACAAACCCGAAGGCAATTAGATACCCTTGAATTCAAACTCAAAAATGCCTTCCAAATAGACGAAGACTGGGAATCGTTCCGCCGTTATTTTGAAAATGTCCACGAGCAGTTTTTCCCACTCATGAAATCTCACCACCCAGACCTGAGCAGTAACGATCTCAAGCTCTGTGTCCTTTCCCGCCTCAATTTAAACACCAAAGAAATGGCCACCATGTTGGGCATTTCGCCGGAAAGTGTCAAAACAGCCCGTTATCGTTTAAGAAAAAAAATGGGGCTGGAGCGGCATGATTCTATTCTGGACTACTTAATCAATTTGGAAAATATAGCGGGCTTTTCATGATGGATGTTCACTCGTAATAACTGGACATTAGATTTTAGATAATGGACATTTAGAAGCAAAACAGATTCTAAAATCTTGATTTTCTGAGTAAAAACGAGTGATGATAATGCTAAAATCTAATGTCTATTATCTAATGTCCAATTATATGATGTTCACTTCCATTTAGCCTATAACCAGTTGATATTTAGTGTTTTATTTATTTAAAAAAACATAATTGTTCACTTCAGTTTATAATTGTCCACTTTGTGTCGGTTTTGATTTTCTTGGACGTACACTTCTCCTCTACCTGCAAAACTTGACTTCCCATTTGTTCGCCCCCAACTTTGCTGCATCAATTTTTTCAAAACCAATTAAAAAATCAGCTCACCTAACATTTTGTAATTTAAAATCACTTCAAATGAAAACAACCATTTTAGTTTTTTTCGCCAGTTTTCTATTCCTCATGAGTGGATGTCTGCCAAAGACTTCTGAAAAAACAGAATCCACTTCGGTAAAACCGATCAACCTGTGTGGCCCTACCAAAGCCGACCTGAATACCGAGCCAGGGTACGATGGCAAACTCACGCCGTTATTTGATGGCCTCGATGTTTATCACTATCCTATCACCACCACCTCTAATTTGGCTCAACAGTATTTCGATCAGGGGTTTTTGCTGAATTATGGGTTCAACCATGCGGAAGCATCCCGTTCGTTCAGGGAGGCCATCCGCCAAGATCCTTCATGTGCCATGTGCTATTGGGGATTGGCATATGTCCTCGGCCCTAATTACAATGCTATGATGGAGACCGATTTGCTCCCTGCTGCCAACGATGCCCTCGACAATGCCAAATTGCGGATGCATTTGGCTACGCCAAAAGAACAGGCCCTGATCAATGCGCTCGCCAAACGTTACCCAAAAAGTAAGGAGGAAGACCCAGCACCATTTTATGAAAATTACGCTGACGCCATGCGTAAAGTAGCTAAACAATTCCCAAATGACGCCGACATCGCTTCCATGACAGCAGAGGCAATTATGGACTTGCACCCCTGGGACATTTGGAACAAGGACGGAACGCCCCAACCCTGGACTCCGGAAATCCTTAAGTTCATCGAAAAGGCTCTAATTATTGACCCATCCCATCCGCAGGCCATGCACCTGTACATTCATGCGATGGAAGCTGCCCCCAATCCTGAAAAGGCTTTGCAAGCTGCCAATGAGTTGCGATTTCGGGTGCCAGGTGCTGGTCATCTGATGCACATGCCCTCGCACCTGTACATCAATACAGGGCATTACCACGAAGGGACTTTGGCCAATGAAAGAGCTGTGAAAATTGACAGCGCTTATGTGGAAGCATGCAGCGCTAATGGCCTCTACCCTTTGGCATACTACCCGCACAACTGGCACTTCCTCGCAGCCTGTGCAGCATTGGAAGGCAAAGGCAAAAGGGCGCTGGAAGCCAGCCGCTATATGGCCGATTTTGTGGTGGATAAAAAACTCATGTACCAACCGGAATGGGGAACGCTCCAACATTTTTACACCATCCCGTGGTATATCATGGTGAAATTTGCCATGTGGGATGAGATTGTCAAAGAACCTCAGCCCGACCCCAAATTGACCTATCCTACGGCCATCTGGCATTATGCACAAGCAATGGCCGCAGCAGCAAACAAGGATTTTGAAAAGGCGGAAAAAAGTCTGAGCGCCGTAACATCGGCTACTTTGGATACCAATTTAGCCAACATGACCGTATTCGATATCAATACCCTCGCCGACTTGGTTTCCATCGCCGAGAATGTAGTAAAAGGGGAAATCGCAAACCGCAAAGGCAATTTCAGCGAATCCATAAAATACTACGAAGCGGCGGTGGCCATAGAAGACCAATTGAATTACAATGAACCACCGGACTGGTTTTTCTCCGTCCGTCACCTATTGGGCGATGTATTGTTAAAAGCAGGTCAGTACAAAAAGGCAGAGCAAGTGTATAATGAAGATTTAGCTGAATTAAAAAACAACGGTTGGGCGCTGATGGGGCTTTACAAAAGCCTTAATAAACAAGGTAAAACAACTGAAGCTAAAAAAGTAAAACAGCGCTTTAATGTGGCTTGGCAATGGGCGGATAAGACGTTGGAAAGTTCTGTTCTTTAAGAAAAATTTTTGTTAACTAATTTACCCGGTTTTTAGGAGCGGCGTTTTCGGTTTAAACGTCGCTCCTTTTTTAAAAGTAAAATGGACACAATAATTTAATCCTGCTATTGAGACCAATATGTTTTTAGGATAATTACAGCACATCCAAAACCTCTACTTTTATGAAAATTACCAGTACAGAAAAAGCATTCACATTTATATATGGAGCGATTTGCTATTTAATTGCCATTTCCGGGTTAATATGGATGATCGGATTCGAAGAAAATTTATGGTTCTCTAAAACAATTGATAAAGGAAATACATCGGAAATTATGGGAGCTATTGTCGTTGATTTTGGCCTCATTCTTTTGTTTGGATTAATGCACAGTGGCATGGCAAGAGCATCCTATAAAAAATGGATCACTAAAATTATTCCTTCTTATTTGGAACGGAGTACTTTTATATTGGTAACAGGCATTGTTTTAATATTTATATGCTGGGCATGGCGGCCTATGCCTATTTTAATTTATGATTTTTCCGATAGTTTTATTAAATGGATTTTATGGGCAATTAATTTCATTGGAGTTGGAATTGTTCTATCGAGTGTATTATACAACGACGCACTGGATATTGGGGGATGGCAACAAATATTCAACCATTGGAAGGGTAAGGTTGGTGCAAGATCTAATTTAAAAACTCCTGGTCTATATCAATTGGTCAGGCATCCACTTTACCTTGGTTTTTTCATCCTGTTTTGGTCATCTGCCTCCCTTTCTTTTGGTCATTTGATTTTTTCACTCGGCATGACTGTGTACATCTACATTGGGATTTATTTTGAAGAAAAAGACCTCGTCCGTACTTACGGCAACGATTATATTTCCTACTCAAAAGAAACGCCCGAGTTACTACCAAATTGGAAAAACTCACAAAAATAATTTACTTTTTTCGTTGTTTATTTTACTTTTATCGTAAAAAAATATATCTTGCCGCCATAAAATCCTGATTGTATGAATGGCAAGAAATCATTATTATCTGTGCTGCTACACCTCACCAATGCGGGGGCGGGCATCATCGGCTTAATCACTTCTTATCTAATTTTTATGGCCTTATTAGCAATCATTGGCCTTCTTCCAAAAAACATGGACGCCACTTTTGAGTTGCCAATAAATATTCAAAATGCTTCAGCGTATTATCCAGCAGAAAATTTGAGCCAGCAATTTTACAGCACTCATATAGAAGTCAAAAAAGCGGAACTGGAAATAATGCCACGCAACCGTACCTGGCCGCAAACATTAGGCTACTTACAGGCTGCCATTTATCTCTCTTTTTTTGTTGGCATTCTTATATCTCTTTCAAAAATACTCGATAATTTCAATACAGATCAACCTTTTATTTCTTCTAATGTAAAATATTTTAAATGGATCGGTTTATTGACCATCGGTATTGCTGTATATGAATTTTTTCTTGAAATAATTGTCACCAATATTTTTGCAGATAAATTTGTGGTGAGCAATGCTGACATTTTAAACGCACCATCTTTTTGGCAAATTAATTTTATCGCCTTATTCCTTGGTGCGGTTTTTCTGGCAATTGCCGAAGCTTTTAAAAAAGGAGTTTATTTACAGAAACTGGAAGAGCAAACTGTATAATAATGAATAATGAATAATGAATAATGGATAATGGATAATGAATAATGGATAATGGATAATGAATAATGGATAATGAATAATGGATAATGGATAATGAATAATGGATAATGGATAATGAATAATGGATAATGGATAATGGATAATGGATAATGGATAATGGATAATGAATAATATTAATCATTATTCATTAGTAATTATTCATTAGTAATTAATAAAATGGCAATTATTGTTCGATTGGATGTAGTTATGGCACAACAAAAAATGTCGCTGACCGAATTATCGGAAAGGGTCAATATTTCCATGAAAAATTTATCGCTGCTAAAAAGCGGGAAGGTAAGAGCCGTCCGTTTTTCAACGTTAGATGCTATTTGTAGGGAGTTAAAATGCAAGCCTGGGGAAATACTTGATTATGCAGAGGATACTCACTAATCAAAATTTCAAGCAGTCTATTCTTATCGCACACACACTGTCCATTTTGGACACATTATCGTTGAATTTCGGATCTTTAGCCACAAAATCATAGGTATTTAAAAATTCATTCACCATAAAAAAATTAAATCATGAAACTCATCCTCTCTTTTTTCTTTTTGACAATAAGCGTTGCGAGTTGCCATTCCCAAACCAATAATTTACTGATAATTAAAGAATTAATATCGGACATTTCCTATACACCTATTTATCCACGCATAACTGTTCTGGAAAACGGAAAAACCAAGTGGAAAGAAGGATTTGAATATATTGATAGCATAGACATATTTAAAATAAATTATTTAAGTGACGGACTGAGAGTAAATGGTTTTTTAGTACAACCCAAAGAAGCTGGTAAATACCCATGCCTCATTTTTAACAGAGGCGGAAACAGGGAAACTGGCGCATTGAAAATCCCCCAGGCTGTTACCATAATGGGCATGTTGGCCAAAGAAGGATATGTCGTGATAGCCAGCAATTACAGGGGAAACGGCGGGGGTGAGGGCCAGGAGGAGTTTGGCGGAAAAGATTTAAATGACGTTTTGATATTACCGAAAGTGTTGGCAGAAATTGAAAATGCGGATACCAATAAAATAGGCATGTACGGCGTTAGTCGGGGCGGCATGATGACTTATATGGCCTTGACAAAAATGAACAATATCAAGGCCGCTGCGGTGATCGGCGCTCCATCCGATAAATTTGCAGGCATCAAAGACCGCCCTGGATTTGACAACATGTTTTTGGAAATGATTCCCAATTATGCAACCAATCGGGAGGAAGAATTAAAAAAACGTTCCGCTGTATTTTGGGCCGATCAATTTCCAAAAGATGTTCCTATTTTAATGATGCACGGCACTTCCGATTGGCGGGTAAAACCTTACCAGAGTTTAAAATTAGCGCTTGAATTTGATAAATATAGAATTCCTTATAGACTAATTATGTATGAGGGAGCCGACCACGGAATCAGCGAACATCGAAAAAGAAATGATAAATGAATTGGCATCTTGGTTTGACCGTTTTTTGAAAAATGATGAGCCAGTGCCGAATATGATTTTTCATGGTGGTTAATTTCGGTTTTAATGGAGATGAAAATTTCACTACCGTACACTTTTTGTTTTATATCCGTTTTCAGGCCAAAGGCGAAGAAACCTAGAGAGGCTGTCTCAAAAGTTCCGATTTGCTAAATTTTAAAAATTTAGCAAATCTATAAGTCACTGATTTTAAATTTACTAAATCTTTGAGGTTTAGCAAATTGATGCCCGAATGGGTCTTTTGAAACAGCCTCTAAATTTTCCTTCTTTCAGACATGAAAATCAGTCATTTCCAAAAAGTGTACGGCAGTGAAATGAAAATTAATCATTATGAATATGTATAATGATTGATGCTAACTGGATTTTTGACTTTAGACGTAAGATTGTAGAAATCCAGATAAAACCTTACAATTGAAAATCAGTGCATTACAAAATTTATATCATCGAATCTTGTCTAACTTCTAATATCAAAAGCCCAAATGCTATCAGGCCACTTTTATTATGATTTAATCCCTTTCTTTGCCCCACCATGCTGAACCATCTTTCCACTTTTTTAAATAATCGAATTGCCCTTGCAATTGGGGTAATATTCACATCGGTCGGAATTATATTTGGCACTTGGGCAGCATTTATTCCTTTTATAAAAAACAAGTTTGTATTGGACGAGGCGGAGTTGGGTCTCTTATTATTGACGTTGCCCTTAGGAGCAGCGATTATGAATCCGATGTGCGTCGAATTGATCCGTCGGCTGGGGATGGTCTTGGCTACTATATTTTCACTTTTGGCATTGGCTGTCTTTCTGGTTCTTCCTATCAATATGCCAACCATTTGGCTGGTAGGTATCATGCTGTTTTTGTATGGTATGTCCTTTTCCGCTGCCAATATCACCATGAACACTTTTGCTTCACAACTGGAGGTACATACAAGAAAAAACATTATCTCCACCTGTCATGGATTGTGGAGTGCCGGGGCGATGATTGGGTCAGCAGCGGCAGGGATAGCCCAAGGCTGGGGTGTGCATCCACAGCATTATGTTTATGGAGTAGCGGTGGTTATTTTATGGGCTGGTTGGTTGCAAAAAGCAGCACTGTCCGAATTGCCCGATGTACCGATAGAAGGGAAGACCATGAAAACCAGCAAGGCATTTTTACGGCCCAACAAAGCGCTTTGGTTATTGATAATCATAGGTTTATGCGTCAACTTAGGAGAAGGGACGATGGCCGATTGGGCAGCCGTATATGTGAAGGAAGTTTTAGGGACATCGGCTTCCGTGGCGAGTTGGGGCTTTGCCACTTATGCTTTTTTTATGATGACCGGAAGGTTGCTTGGGGATGGGTTGATCGCCAGTTATGGAAGTAAAAGGGTATTATTCTTTTTTGGCATCATGTTGACAATTGGTTACCTCATTGCCGTTTTCGCACCTAACTTACTGGTTCTTTTATTTGGGTTTTCTTTGATTGGTCTGGGTGTATCGCTGGGGTCACCTATTTTATATGCTGCCTCATCAAAAGTGCCCGGACTGCCCAAAGGAGCTGGGCTGGCCGTTTATAATACTTATGCGATGATCGGTTTTTTGGGCGGCCCTGTTTTCATTGGATTTTTGGGAAAGACCTTCAGTTTGCCAGTGGCATTTGGAGCAGTGGCATTGTTTTCAGCGGTTGGGGTGTTGTTGGTGCGGCGTATGTAACAGGCGACTTGGCTTAACATTTGACAAAAACAAATCGAAGAAATACGTGTTGGTACATGTAATTTCCTTTTTTTTCAACTTCAAAAAAATAACTCATGGAACGCCGCCAATTCATCAAAGGATCAGCCATTGTCGGGGCAACTGTCGCCTCCTCTTCACTAATCGTCAGCCAATCCGGTATATTTGAAACCAAGACCAATCGAAAGGTTTTTCAAATCCTTGACGCTGACCGAACAAAAGTTGGTACCTTGCCGATCCTTCGTGCTTTCGCTGGTGACCACCTCGACCATGTTTCCCCATATGTTTTGTTTGATGAATTTGGACCTGTTTATACCAAGCCAGGAGATGCTCCTTTGCGAGTGGATGCCCACCCCCATGCAGGTGTAATCCCGACCACCTACTTTGTGGCAGGTAGCGGACATCATAAGGATAGCTTAAATTATGATTTCCAAATAGGGAAAGGTGACTTTATGATGTTCAGTTCTGGACGGGGGGCAATACACATGGAGGAATCGGGTCAGGCAAATTTTGAGAAAGGGGGCAATTATCATGGCTTTCAAATTTGGCTGAACATGCCTGCCAAATACAAATTCATTGACCCAACTACAGTCGTTCACCGGGACGATAAAATGGGTTTGATCGAAGATGAAAAATATACCGCCAAAATTATTTTAGGCGAGCTCCTTGGAAAAAAATCTAAAATAGAATTGCTCTCGCCCGCCTTTTATTATCACATCAATTTAAAAGAAGACGCCCGCCTCGATATTCCAACCGATCCAAACCACAATGCTTTTATCTATGTTGTAAAAGGTGCGCTCGAAATAGAAGGCCAACGGCAACTAAAAACCAACCAAATTGCCCTCTACCAACGAGGTGACCACCTCCTCAATATTTATTCAAAAAATGGCGCCGACATTCTTGTACTTGGAGGTCAACCGCTCAACGAACCTGTTTACTCCTATGGCCCATTTGTAATGAACACCAAAGAACAAATTAATTTATGCATTGCGAATTATAGGAGCGGGAAAATGGGTGATCCCAATTTGGTGAATTGAAAGGCAGTTGGCAGCATAACTTGCAAAAAAAATTAGTATGGAGTTAAATGAAAATATTATTTAAATATTTCCTAAAGACGTTAAAGTGGCTATTATTTATAATTGTATTTTATTTTTTAAATGCTGTATTATTTTCTTTTTTAAGCACTCATCCAAAAAAATTAAATTGCAATAAAGACAAAGAAATATTTATTACAACAAATGGCCTTCATTTGGAAATAATTATTCCTGAAAACTTAATAAATCCTACATTAAAAGAAAATATATACACAAAAGCAGGAGTAAAATATATTTCCTTCGCTTGGGGTGATAAAGCGTTTTATTTAAATACGCCGACCTGGAAAGAATTAAAATTTCCCACTGCCATAAAAGCCCTATTTTTAAAAAGTGAATCGGCCATCCATTTGACCAATTATTTCCAACAACATGATAAATGGAAAAAATTACTTATTTGCGAAGAACAATTAAATCTACTCACCAAATATATTGACGGCGCATTTAAAAAATTAGCAACGGGAGAAAGAATAGAAATTGAAAACTCCGGCTATTCGGCCCACGATACATTTTATGAAGCAGAGGGAAGTTACTCTTGTTTTCGGACCTGTAACAATTGGGTAAATATTGCACTGAAAAAATCCGATATAAAAACTTCCATTTGGTCGCCTTTTGATTTTGGGGTGTTGTATCATATTGACTGAAGGGTAGCTGTCACCGATGTCCGTTAAACAAACACCTTCCGTTCATTTTTGAACACTCATTTCTCTATCTTTTCCCTATAAAGTACTGAAAAACAATTCGTTAACTCACTGGCATACCCATTGTCATACCCTTAAGAAAGCCCATTGGCCTTCTACCATCAGCTGTCAACCATTCCAACTATGTTCAAGAATTATCTAAAGATCGCCTATCGAAACCTATTTAGAAACAAATCGCAATCTGCTATCCTCGTTGGAGGTCTGACAGTAGGTATGGCCGCCTGCATTTTATTGCTGCAATATGTGAGTTTTGAATTGAGTTTCGACCAATTTCACCAAAAACAGGAGCACATTTACAGGGTGGTGAACGAGCGGATTCAAAATGGTGAGTCCGTACAAAAAGGGACAATCACTTACCCAACCATTGGTGGCACAATGAAAAATGAATTTCCAGAAATAGTGAACGCCACTCGTATCGCCTATAGCGACAATGTGATAATTACTCAGAAAGACCGGATCGAGCCTGTTGAACCCTGCTTGTGGGTGGACGAGCATTTTTTGGAAATATTTGATTTTGAGCTATTGGCGAATGATGGATTGAAGATGTTAGATGAAACCAATGAGTTGGTGCTGACCCGCCAAATTGCCGACCAATATTTTCCCAGTGCAAAAGGCAATTACGAAAAAGTGATCGGCGAAACATTGCAGATCGACACTTACCAAGAGCCGTTCAAAATAGTGGGTGTTTGCGAAAATGTTCCTGCAAATTCCACATTGCAATTCAACCTGCTCCTGTCCTATGCATCTTGCATCCGGTACTGGGGAGAAGAAGCAGGAAATAGTTGGACCTATTCCGATTTTTATCACTTCATCGAACTGAAACCAGGAACTAATGTAGCTTCGTTAGAAAGAAAATTTACGGGTTTTAGCGAACGCCACTTCCGCGGGACAGAAGTTTCGGGGAGCGAAGAAATATTCACTTTACAGCCGTTGGCCGAGGCGCATCTATATTCCAATGGCCTTGAATATGAAATAGGGAAAACGGCCAGTGGCCGAGCTGTTTGGACGCTGCTGGTTATTGCCTTTTTCATCCTACTCATCGCATGGATCAATTATGTGAACCTCTCCTCTGTACGAGCTATCGAACGGACCAAAGAAGTAGGAGTAAGAAAAGTGATCGGGGCACAGCTGAGCCAATTGGTTGGGCAGTTTTTTACGGAGGCTCTGCTTGTCAACGTGATTAGTTTACTCCTGTCCCTGCAAGTAGTCCAACTGGTAAAACCTTGGTTTGCAGCCAATTTTGGATTGGATGCAAACGTGCTGGGATTTATGACCTTTAATCACAGTGGCTTCCATCTTTATCTACCGTCTGTACTGTTGGCTTTGATCTTTGTCGGTGTGTTGGTTTCCGGTGCATATCCTGCATGGCTATTGTCTTCATCCCATGTCTCCAATGTGCTAAAAGGAGTATTTCAGAAGAGCCTAAGTGGAGGCGGTTTGCGAAAAGGGTTGGTGGTTTTCCAATTCACCTTGTCCATTGCCCTGATAGCTTCTACAGGGTACGTCTCCCGCCAGATCAACTACATGAGCAAGCAAGACCTTGGCATCAACATTGACCAAGTGATAACAGTCAATCCGCCCGAAATGAGCCAATGGGACAGCACGTTCATTGACCGCATGGAGGCGTTCAAAGGTGCGCTTGTCGGATTGCCGGGCGTGGAATCGGGCAGCACCTCGAATCGGGCACCAGGTGAACGGATGGGCCGCATTTTCCAGATGCAAAAAACGGGTGAACATGCCTCCGACCAACTCTACACCAGCAATTTCATCAATGCCGACCACAGCTATGCCAACACCTACGGCATTAGCCCTTTGGCAGGCAGGTTTTTTAGAAGAACCGACCACAATCCCGATTGGAATGCCCTGGAAAACCTTGTGGTGACAGCAGCTACTGTAAAAATGTTGGGCTACCCATCCAATGAAGAGGCCATTGGGCAGGGGCTACAGTTTTGGAGGAAAGAATGGCGCATTGTGGGTGTAGTCCCTGACTTCCACCAGCGCACCTTGCACCATGCCATCGAACCAATCATTTACATTCCTTCCTATGCCACTTACAACTTATTATCACTCAAAGTTTTGGGCGAAGACCTTGACAAAACCATTGCAGATGTCAAGGCTACTTACGATTCTTTTTTCCCCGGAAATCAATTTCATTATGAATTTGTAGATGAAGCCTTTAGTCTATATTACGAATCCGATCACCGCTTCGGCAACATCCTCTCTTTTTTCACTTTCTTGACCATATTGATCGCCTGCCTTGGGCTGTTTGGCTTGGCTTCTTACACCACCTATTTACGCACAAAAGAAATTGGAGTGAGAAAAATACTGGGCGCCTCAGCCGTTTCCATTGTTGGTCTTTTATCGAAAGATTTTTTGAAATTGGTGGCGATAGCCTTGGTAATAGCATCACCTCTTGCCTGGTTTTCCATGAATTTATATTTAAATGACTTTGCCTATCGAATTGATATGGACTGGTGGGTATTGGCATTGGCAGGATGTTCTGCAATTTTAGTTGCTTTTTTAACAGTGGGTTTTCAAAGTGTAAAGGCTGCTTTGTCGAATCCAGTTGAGAGTTTACGAAGTGAGTAAATAAAAATTAAAAAACACCTGCTCCCATTTTTAGGGACAGGCGTTTTTTAATTTTGACTTAAATTTATTTTATCTATTCTGTTGTGCATTTTTTGCCATTTCAATCCTTATCAATAATCTTTCTGCTTTTTTATAGTTAACACCATCGGTACCTTCTAACTTTCCGAATAAGTTTTTTGCCTTCAATGCAGTTGTTTTAGAACGATCAAATTTCTCAATTACGACAAGTGTCCGAGCCATATCCATCCATAATTTCGCCCGCTCAAGTTGGTGTCCGCCATCAAAATGGTCATGCCATTCATCCAGCAATTCATAATATTTAATAGCTTCTTCCAGAGCATTTTTTGTTTTTTGATTTTCGTAAAATATGATAATATTATTGATGGTATTATTTATATCCGAGTAGGACATATTTTCACCAGTTTCAATAATATCCAAAGTTTTTAAATAGTATTTTTCTGCTTTTTCAAATTTATTCATTTTTTGATAACATATAGCTATCCGATGCAATGGGAATAAATGCATATAACTTGATTCGCCAAAATTTCTTTTGACCACTTCTATCCCGTCTTCGTAACTATCAATCGCTAATTCATATTTCTTGACTGCATAATAAGTATTAGCGAGATTGGCATGAAAAGTTGACAATCTGATATTGTCTGGACCATATTCATACAATACGGTCTGCAAACCTTTTTTATAATAACTTCTTGCTTTGTCGAATTGATCGCCATTAAAATAAGCATTCGCCGCACTTGCATAAGCATTGATCAACAATTCATTTTCGCTATTTGACCTTTCGTATATTTTACATATTTCTTCATAATGCATGGCTGCATTCTCAAAATCCGAATTTTTCTCGTAATTAAGTGCTTTGGCTTTGTGCCTTTTTACCGCCTCATCAATTTTATTGTCCAAAATTAATTTGTCAATTTCCAAATCGCTAACATCATATATTTCTTCGTCAAGGGTTCTCTGGTTTATTTTGGGATCCTTTTTATTTTTTTCCGGTTTGTATTTATTTTCATAAGAAGGGGCAGGAAGTTTCCTTTCCTTGGTCGTTGCAATATCGTCTTTTGGTTTATTATAATCCTTGTCTTTAATAGGCTTCACAACAAGTGCTTTATCGGATTCCCTCTCATCTGGCCTGGATTTATCACCCTCAATTGCGACTGTCTGATCCCTACCTGATACAGTATCTAAAGTATGATTATTGATCTCATCAGGTGGCACTCCTTTGAACATAGCCTGAACAATCGAGTTAAAACCTGAAAATATGGTTGCATAATCTTCCGGCCTGCATACAAGGAGGTTTATTTGGTTGTCATCGGGATTCTTTTTTAGAAACTGTTTTTGTTTTACATATTGCTCTGTGATTAATTTTATAGGTCGCCCTTTTCCATCCACATATCCGACGGAAATAGAAACATGTTCCCCTGCTTTTTTCCGGGGGAATTTTAATTTGCAGATTCCATCCGCCCCGGTCTCCACTTCATTCGCATCGGGCGAATTGACCGAAACCCCTACAGCAGGTTGGTCTGAATTGCCATCAACGCTGGCCATTGTGATACTGACTGTCATCGATTGTTGAGCAACAAGTGCATTCCCGAAAAGGAATAGCATAAAAATAAGTTGTGTTTTCATGGAGTTGAGTTTATTGAAAATAAATAAATCAGTGTCTTTAATTTTTTTTGGGAAATAATGGGACATTTAGCATATCCAATCCAGGGTAGTAATAATCTTCTTTAATTTCATACCCTTCTTTTTCAAAACGAAAATGATAGCTCGGTTTAAAATATTTTTCTTCCAATATAAACTCAAACCGACCATCTTTATCCGTTAAATCTGTTATTATCCCTTCTACATCAAACTTCACTTTAGGTATTCCTATACCAGTATGTTTATTTTTCACTCTCCCCTTGTACGTAAGGAACTCATCCTTCATTTTCACTTCAACATATATTGGGTCGCCATTAAAAATATACTTTTTGTTCTTGTGCGTTAATTCAAAAGTATCTGATTTTATTCCAATCTCAATTCTCTTACCTTTAAAATTATCTGGCACCTCTCCAAAAATAACCCTTCCATTTTGTCCAATAATGTGGGTTCTTGTATCATGCCCTGCATTAAATGTGAGGCTGCCATTATTTTCGAGAACGTAATGTGTCCTGCTTTCATAACCGTGAACATAAATTGTTTGCTGAGGGTTGGGTTTTTCTTTTATCAGGAAAAAATAAAGTAAGCAAAATGACAAGACAATGGTTGCCAACAAAAGTATATTATTTCTTTTAGCGTGTTTTTTAACAGAGGCATTGCCATTTGCATAATTGTAATCATTTCCTAAATCATCAATGTATTCCCACGTATCACCCGACACATACCTAATTATACTCTGGGTTAATGCATTTGCTGCAAGACGGATTTTTTCAGATGAAACTGCCCCAGAGTTGCGATCGCCCTCCAACTGATTTAGACGGCTCGTAAATAATGTACAAGCCTCAACAATCTTCTTATTATTGATTTTATGACCAAAATCAACTAAAAGATCAATGGCTTGCCTTGTATCATTTTTGGAGAGAAGAGATAAGATTTTTTCTTTGGTGTCCTTATTCATGATTGGGGGCGAATGTGTCTATAAAGATGCTTGAGTAGGCAAAATGGAATATCAAATATAAAGAATATATTCAAAAAAAGAAAAATATCTTAGTAGCTAAAGCCATACATTTTAGGTTTTGGAACCTATAAGGTGTAAGTCGGAGAAATACCGATTGTCGATTCTAAACAGTTCACCACTGTATCTGAATCAGTTGAAATACTGCCAATAATTCCGCCCAATTTATAATTGTCAAACCCAACGAAATAAAGCCCTTTATGAAATCCTTCCCCGACAGGGCTTTTCGGGCAGCCATATTGATCCAACAATTCTTCTCCCCGCTCGACCATCTCTTCGATCCTTGACCGATACCCCGTAGCCAATATTACACTGTCAAATTCAATATGTCCGTTGTTTTTAAATTGTACCCCCGTTTTTGTAAAATGGCCAATATCGCCTACCACTTTTATTTTCCCAGCTTTTATGGCAGCGATAGTTCCAATATCGATCAAAGGCGTTTTCCCTGTTTCTTTTAATAAAACGCCTGGGTGTCCTTTTGATATTTTTAATCCATATTTCGATAAATTACCGAAATATATTTTTCGGATTTGCGAACCGAGCCAATCGCCTAAACCAAGTGGCAGTTTATCCAATTGTTTTGCCGTCACCTGCACCGGACGGCCATTTAAATCACGAGGGACAAGCGTTATTGCGCTTCGGGCGACTATATGCGTTTCGACATGGTGTTCTGATAAATCGAGCGCAACCTCTGCCCCTGTATTTCCAATGCCAACTACCAACACCTTTTTCCCAATATATGGCTTTGGGTTTTTGTAGTTGGCGCTATGGGTAATATCTCCTTTAAATAATTCTTGCCCTTTCCATGTAGGTATTTTGGGCGAACTATTTAAACCCGTTGCCATAATTATATTTTCGGCAAAATAAATTTCACTGGATTTAGTTTTTAATTCCCATATTTCGTTTGCTTTTTTTATCGAAATAATTTCTATTGCGTATTTAGGATTAATATTAAAATGGTCGGCATATTTATCCATATAATCAACAAATTGCTGCCGGGACACATAAGTGGGATAATTATCGGGAAATGGCATATAAGGCAAATGCGACCATTTTTTCACCGTGTGTAAATGCAAGCGGTCATAATGGTTTCTCCAAGCATTTCCAACGTTTTGGCTTTTTTCAAAAATTTCAAATTCAATGTTGGCTTGCCGCATTCGACCTGCGGTGGCCAGCCCGGCCGGTCCTGCGCCGATGATTAGGTTTTTGATCGTTCGCATGATTTATTTCTGTCGTTTTAATTTAAAAGGACAAATTGAAATGTATTTTGCAATGTCCTTTTTCCACGAAATACAGCCATCAGGCTGTACTGTCTTCCAGGTATAGATCAACCTACTACCATTAGTCTAACAGCCTATAGGCTGCGTTACAAAAAAAAACGCTTCGGTAAAGGTAATTACCGAAGCGTTTTTTGCAAGATTATTTATAAATGAAATTATCGTTCTACTTTCACCAATTTATCAAATACAAGCGGTAGGTTATTTTTGTAAATGCCAATTACCAACACACCGCTTGGCAGTCTGTCATGCTGGAGTAAATACTGATTTTGAGAAAAAAAACTTTCCAATAATACTTTTCCAGTCAAGTCAAATATCTTTAATTGAAAATCGCCCTGCCCCACTCCATTCAATTTAATCATCGTAGAAGTAGAATACGGGTTGGGGGCAACATCCAAAGAAATATCAGGTATGAACTTCGATGCTGTAGAATTAACTGTGGGGTGAAAATTCTCACCGATTACATGCCATGTAGTGTTGGTAATTATTGGCTCATTAAAATCAAAATAAATGGCCGCTTTGTTTTCGATCCTCGTTCCAATAGGGTTATCTGGCATTTGGGCGATATGGAATTTCACAAAACCATGTGAGGCAGTCTCATTGATGTTGCTATCGGGTAACATGATATTTTCAAAAATAAATTTCAAAACCACTACCCCTTCCTCTCTGCTTCCCGACATTTCAAATAAATATGGATGGCTGCTTGCACCCAACTCAATACTTGCCGGATCAAGCCATTCTGAAAGCGTATCGATCACAACGACTTTAAAAGCAGTGTCCGTCCCCGTATTTTGAAACCGGATCAAGTAATCTATGGGCACATTGGCTTCGAGCAGATGGTCATTGCCATAGCCCGAAGGGAAAGCAGTTTTGTCGTTTGGATCGAAAGAACCACGGTTCTGTTGGCAGAATGAAGCATTGAATGGTTCTGAATGACCAAGGTTTAAATTAGTGTGAGGCCAGTCCCAATGACTGGTTTGCTGGTCACAATTGCCAACCAATACAGACGGAAAACCGGGAAAAGGATAACCTTCTTCATCTACCGTGCGGAAGTAGAGCCCTTCTGTGCTTTCCACAGGAACATTCAATGATTCGCCAGCGGCCAATTTAAATTCGCCTGTTTCCAAAATGCCATCTTCATTGAATATTTCATATTGCACCGGTTGTTGCATATTGCCACTGCCCGTGTTCGTCAGAGTAAAAATAGTCCCGTCGTTTTGGCAAATGCCCGTTGCTTCAATGACACTGCCCGACCATTCGGGGAAGTCACCACATATTTCATTTGGGAAAATGGATGCTTCTACACAATGCCATTGACCTAATTCCGAATCGCAGGAAATGGTAAAATCAACAGTAAAATAACCGCTTTCGCCAGGTTCTACATCACCCAGTTCAAAAGTAAAATCACGTCCATTTTCTGCTGCTATAGGCAGACTGGTCGCATTTATTTCAAAATAAGGATCAATGTTCAAGACCACATATGCACCTTCCGCTTTGGCTGTGCCATTATTGCTATACCCCACGCTGAACCTCCCATCAAAACAGCGCCGCAAAACCCCAGCTGATACATTAACTTGCATGTGTGGGCATTCGAATAGAGCATGCGTGCCAAGGCCACCCAATGGGAAATCTGAGTACAGATGTTGTTCAGTCAAACTAACTTGCCCTTGACAAGCTTCCCATAAGTGGTTTGGCGGAATGGGCTGAATGTCATAATCGCCCACCGTGGCAGGCATTCTGAATTGTCCCTGCTCATCGGTAAACCCATAATATTCTCTTGAACCATCAACCGCTTTCACCTTCCAGCCATTTATGGGCGTATCATCAGTTTCTGCCAAACAATCGACGTCCAACTCTTCTTTAAGCGACCCTGAAATAGAAGCAAATTTTGCATTATAAATAAAATTGCTGCCATCCGCTGAACTGCCTATAATCTGGCGATCGCCCGAAGGAAAAATGTAGTTTATCCAGCTATAAAGATCAAAGGAATTCAAAGGAGATTTCAACCAACTCTTTTCCTCTATCAGCTGAAAACTGAATAGAATATCCATAAGGTTTGAACAAAAAATTCGCATCATTGACAAAATAGTTGTCATAAAAACTACCAGAAGAGCTGGGTATATCTTCTTCCACCCATGTAGCTCCAAAGTCAGTAGTCTGATACAGTTTAGTCTGGCTAAACGCTTGGTGTGAAAAGGAAATCAAACCATCATTAAAAACGTAAAATTTGTCACTTGACCAAAATGTATCAGCAGGCCTTGATTGGGTACTCCACGTTGCCCCAACGTCGTTGGAAATACTGAGAGACATATTGTTGGCAATAACTATTGTCCCGTCAATTGTCAAATTTATCCCCCAAGCACCGCTGATGCATGGTGATGAATCCCAGGTGACGCCATTATCGACAGACCGAACCATTTCACCTTGAACAAGTACCAATAATGCGCCTGAAGGATGAACCTTAAATTTTTTTCTCCTGCCATTAAAAGAATTACTTGTATTGATCAATCCAAGTTCTGGTGCACTGAAAGCAGCAAAAGAATCCCCGTTGTCTTCTGAGATGAGCAATTCACCACTGTAATAAATGTACAAATGCCCATTTCCGTTAACTTCTATCTCGGGCAAACCCAATGTAAAATTTCTGTTGATACGCTGCCAAGACTGACCCTCGTCGAAGGAACGGAATACCCCTGAATTGGAAGCAGCAAACCAGACGCCAGCATCATTTTCGCAATAATCATAAATAACTCCGTGGTTGATGCCCACCATATCCAAGGCCCAATTCTCTCCATTATCCTTTGAGCAAACGATACCCTGCCGAAAACCCAGTATTTCTCCAAAAGGTGTCAAGTGGAAATTGCTGATGGAATTGGATTCTCCTTCATCCACTTTAGTCCATGAACTTCCTTCATCATCGCTGTAAAAGGCATCCCCATAAAAAAAGGTCTCTTTGTCAAGAGCTACAAGTCTTCCCGAAGGTAGAAACTGTATTTTAAGAACCCCCTCTGAATTGGGCTGTCCTTGCATCAATTCAAAATTGTTGGTGCCAGGCGCCCTTTGTTTTATTCCATCATTGGTGGCAATGAGTAAAGTTCCATTTGAAGGATGAAAAACCATATCATTGACGTTTGAGAAAAGGCCAATCCCATTCCAATTGATCCCCCCATTTGTTGAATTGTAAACCATTGAACCTTGACCGATGGCACCTGAGTAGATGAACATTTCGCCCGAAACAGGATCAGTGACAATTTTGTTGAACGGGCTTGATTGGTCTGAAGTCAACACTTTCGCCCAAGATTCGCCGTTATTGGCCGATCGGTATAATTTATTGGTATTAGTAATGAACATAACCCCATTTCCCATATCTTCTAAAAAACCAATATTTTCAAATGGGAATGGATTAACCATGACTTCCCAGGTATCACCATTATCAGGCGAGGCATACCATTCTTCAAAACCAGTGCTATAGATGTAAATGTTACCGCCTTTTCCTATTTTGATTTTATCAATATTAGAAAGGGCTAATGGGATATTCAATGGACTCCAATCACTTTCATCTTTATGTCTCCTATAATATTGGCGTGATTGATTGATAAATGCAAAATCATAACCTGCCTCATTAGAATGAAAGGAAACTATTTCAACCCCTTCAAAACTTCCAATCTGCGACCAGTCCTGTGCATCCAAACCAAAAGAAAAAAGGAAAAAAATGGCCATAACCAAGGTAGGTAGAGTAATACGTGCTTTCATAGAAATCTGTTTTGTGGGGAGTGGTTAACAATAGATAGCGGTGGAAAATGAGAAGGAAGGAATTGCTGAAAAAGTGCAAATACTGAGCCATGAGTAAAACCCAAATTTGTTTGCTATAATTACACCTAAGATAGCATGCCTATTCATTTTTATTAATTACACTAACAACAATGCTAACGCCATTTTCGTAACCCATGTCCAATTGCGCACGTCCATCGTTCATACACGAACGATGAATTTTATACTTACATAAATATTTTTTTTGTAAAAAACAGCAAACCAAAGAGTTAAATCTGCTGGTACAACTGTTGATTGACCTATTTTAAAAATCACCCGACAATGTTTAAAAATTACCTTACCGTCGCCCTCCGCAACCTATGGCGGAACAAATTATACACCCTTATCAATGTATTCGGAATTGGAATCGGTCTGGCAACCATGGTGTGGGCATACCAGAATTTCAACTTCTCCCGCAGCTTCGACCAAATCCATAAAGACAGCGATCAGATTTTCAGGGTGGACATCTACCGGGAAGGTAGTGAAGTACCGAGAGGGATTTGCCCGATGCCTCTGGCAATGTCTGCCAAAGAGGATTTTTCGAGCATTGAGGAAGCTGTCAGATTGGATCGGCAAAACATTGCTGTGAAGTCAGGTACGGAGCAGCCTTTTTATGAAAATGTCCATTTTGTTGACCCAAGTTTTTTCGACCTTTTCGATTTTCCAATGATTACTGGCAGCAATGATATTTCTGATAAAAATAGCATCTTAATCACAGGCGAATTGGCTGAAAAACACTTTGGTGTTTCCAAAGCTGAATACAAAACTGTTTTGGGAGAAACAATGATTGTATATTCAGGCAAACCGCATCAAAAGGCACTCAAGGTGGTTGGGGTGATTGAAAAAAGCCCTATTAACTCATCTATTTGGTTTGAAATGCTAACGCATTTTGACAACCAGTACAACTTCAAAGATGAACCTATTAAACCCGATGATTGGAGCTGGTTCGTTGATGCCATTTTTTTAAAATTAAATAATCCCAGTGCTGCGCCCCGCTTGGCAGATGATTTGAAAAAATACATAGGCCCACAAAACGCCGCGAGGGAAGATTTGAAAGTTACTGGTTTTATGCTCGAACCCCTGTCGCAGGTAGCCAACCACGACAATGACCTCTGGAGCAATGGCCTCAATGAACGTCCGCCGAATTCAGCCACTTTTGGGCCATTCGTTTTGGCCTTCCTGATATTTCTGGTTTGCTGCCTCAATTTCGCCAATACCACCGTTGCCCGCTCCAATAGACGGTTGAAAGAAATGGGCGTCCGAAAAGTGATGGGTGGCACTCAGCGCCAATTGGTTATTCAAATGCTGATGGAATGTGGGTTCATTGTCCTCCTCGGGGTATTTGTGGCCATCCAGCTCAACCAATATTGGTTGCCCGCTTATAACCAAATGTGGGAATACGTGGAAATCGACGCCAATTATTTGACCGATACCCCTTTACTGATTTTCACTTCTGTTCTAATACTTTTCACTACTTTGATCGCAGGTAGCTATCCAGCATTTTATATCAGCAGTTTTAATCCTACCCATATTTTTCGGGGCGGGGTGAAATTTGGCGGATCGAATCTGTTCAGCAGGATGCTACTTGGATTACAAGTTGTGATTTCATTGATGACCGTTATTGCGAGTGTGGCCTTTTCCAAAAATTCAGAATTTCAAAAAACATATGATTATGGCTATGTGACCGACCATTTGGTGTTTGCCCAAATCAGGGACAATGAGTCATTTCAAGGTTATATGGACGCCGTGAGACAATTACCTGACGTCGAAAAAACAGCAGGCACCAGGCATCACCTTGGTTATTCATGGTGGATGCGAACAATGGAATCAGAGGGAGAAAGACGGGAAGCAGGCTTCATGTCAGTAGGAGAAAACTACATTGAAACAGTGGGGTTGGATGTCATCATAGGTCGGGGTTTCAATTCTAATATGCCTTCCGATTTTGACAATGCCATTTTAGTCAACGAAAAGATGGCCGCACATTTTGGCTGGGAAAAAGAGGAAGTAATCGGTAAACGCATCAGTATTGACACCTTGAATTGGACAGTGGTTGGTCTCGTTAAGGATTTTCATGTCAACGACCTTTTTGGTGAAATTGAACCAATCGCCATGAATTTTGTAAAACCTGAAAAATACTTCCGATTGGTCGTACAAGCCGCTCCTGGCAAGCTCAAAAGTGTCATGGATCAAATGAAAGCACAATGGGAAAAAATGTTCCCTTATTCTCCCTTTGAAGGATATTATCAAAACGACATGATCGCCGAGTCTCAAACTGTCACCGACAATATTGCCTGGATTTTTTCATTGTTTGCCATCATCTCTGTGATCCTCACCACGATTGGATTATTTGCCCTTATTTCGCAAACGGTTTTGAAAAAAATGAAAGAGATAGCCGTCCGAAAAGTGGTTGGTGCTACGCCCAGGCATATTGTGTACATAATTAATAAAGGCTATATTTGGATTTTCCTGGTGGCAGCAGTTATTGGCTGCTATGGCGGTTGGTATTTGACTAAATTATTAATGGATCTTATTTTCCGCATTAATGTCGGGGTAACCATGAATACTTTGGTGATTTCTTCTCTGGCCATCTTCTTGATCGCCATTTTAACAGTGAGCGTGAAAGTAGGGCATGCAGTTCGGACGAATCCGGCGGAGGTTTTGAAAGGAGAATAAGTAATTATTTAAATAAAAACATGAAGCGCCATAGTACTTTAATTATGGCGCTTTTTATTTTAGTTTGGTATCATTTAAAAATTAAAATCGACTTTTGGTAGGCGGGGTTGTCACCAATAGCCATCAGGCTTAACCCTTAGTCCCGGAGGGACGGCATATTATAGCGAGGGATGTGAATCCCTCGAAAATGATGTCATCGATTTATTTCGAGGGATTCACATCCCTTGCTATAATATGCCGTCCCTCCGGGACTACTCTGTATAAATATGTGTTTCCCACAAAGGGGTGTAAAGGTTTCAAAAATATAATATGGCCTCATGCATAAATTATTACATCTTCACCACTTTCCGCACAAACATCTCATTATTTTGCATATCAATTACGGAAATAAAATAAATACCTTTAGGTAGCCAAGATAAATCAATGAAACCCGCTCCTTTAATATTTTCATTGCTTAATTCAACTCCATAAATATCATAAATACAAACAGAATAATTTCCCGAATCAATATTTATTTTTATTGCTCTTTGAGTTGGATTTGGAAATATCTTTAATTCTCTTTTTCTTGAATTATTTTCCGTTGCATTTATATTGCAATAATCACCAATAAAATTATTATCACTAAAATAAGCCAATGTATAAATTAAATGCCCCATATTTTCAGAAATAGTAAATTCATTCATTGAAAAAACCCGTTGCTCATCAAAATGCCTGCGCAATGTGGGATAGACCGATTCCTCTAAAACAGGGTCGTAAAAAGGTGGATAGGTAATAAATGAATCAATTAATTCACGGTACTGCCATTCCTCATTATGGTGGGCGCCGTAAACCGTAAGGCCAGGAATAGGTTCATCAATTCCATCCAGTTGAGAGGGAAAATGGATGGGGTTTGTAACTTGGATTGTCACCCAGTCCTGTAACAAATGAACGGGACAATGGATTATTGCCAAATTGGGGATCGAGATTTAATTTTGCGTGATATAAATAAGTATCATTTCCCGTTGCAAAATATGCTTTCAGCAAAGTTGCCGCATGGTTGGTTGACTGATTGTAATTTCCCCAGCCGATGAAAGGTCGATGGTCAGAGCGGTATTCACCCCGATAAGGGTTTTGTGCAGCACGGTCAACGATCTCATCGGCATCGTTAATCATCGCCTCCAAAATGGCTGCTTGGACAGTTCCGTCCACTGGTAAATCATCAATTTTCAAATAAGAACGGCTTGCACGTTTTTGGGAATGAACCGTCCTGCTCCAACCAAAGAATGGATCATTCTGACTCCAATTGTTTTTAAATGCCGTATGATAATTATCCGCTTCAGTGGCCCTGTACAATTCAACAGCGGCCCATGCTCGTTCGTCAAAGTCCCCATCATCAGGCGCTTGCCCACAAGATAAATCGGAACCAAGTTCATCATCAATGTACCCGAAGGGCGGAGTAGCCTGGGGATGGCTTTCGAGAAATTGCCAAGCCAGTTCTGCCCGAACCAAACATGTGTCGGCGAATTCAGGAAAGCAGTCCTTATAAATTCGAGAGGCCTTTGCCATGACTGCCGCAAACATGGCGGTAATATGCGTGGTTTTTGCCGAAACATAATATTGCTCCAAATCTTCATGCTGCAAAACAGGCGGATAGCCCGTCGTTGCAACTTTGAAAAAAACGCCGCCATCATTGGATTGCATTTTTAGCAAAAAATCAAGACTCCATTTTGCTTCGTCCAGTACATCCGGCAACTGATTATTGGATTCCCATAATGCCCCAATCATCCAAGAATTTTCCTGGGAAAGATTCATAGGCATTCAATAAATCCGAAATCACCACTACCTGATTGCTCAATGGTCTGCTATAATCGCCCGCATCGTGCCAACCGCCAATTACTTCAAGCGCTGAACCTACTTCTTCATTTCCATATGTCGTTGCATTTTGAATAGACCCATGCACCAATACATCATTTTGATGACAAGCTGGATCGGGCATATATCTCCTGCATGAGCGGATTCCAATTCCATTCCACAACGTGACAAAAACAGTCCTTTTGCTGCCGTATGAAAAGCTTCATTATAAACGGCTGGGTGAATTTCAAAATCATAACTTCTGCCTATCCCCGGAACATAAATATAGAAAGTCCCTTCTTGCGTAAAAGCAGAAAAATCGCAATCATATATTTTTTCACCACTCAGCAACGGATCATATCCACGAAAATTAATGCTTGTCAGAAAATACAACTTGGTCATTTATCGCATCCCTGATTTCAAAAATAGTTGGACTAATTTCAAGCATACCTGCCGAACCAATATAATTCCCTACATATGCATATTTTGGACTATCCGGTAAATAGCCCAATTGGTTCACTTTTACGCTGCCATTTATTTTTTTATCAGAATATAAAAATGAAAAATTATTTTCCTCACTTAGATTTCCGGCAGGGTCGCTTATATTTTTTATTTCCAATTTATAATTATTCTCTGCGTCCATTTTTTGGTCAAAAATTAAATACACTGTAAAATAGGATTTGGGCAATGCCAGCCACAGGGAATCTTCCTCTAATCCATTGTAATAATAATGGAGACCAACAGCACTGGGATGCACCGGGTTGGCAAAGATTGGGTCATCTGAACTGGTTAGGGAATAATTATCAATTTTGGTTGCCGAACCGTTGTCATACCTACTATCAAAATGCACCCTAATAGCTTGGTTTGAAATATTTTCCACTTGAGTCGGCGTGGCAGGCAAGGTATCTTTTAAAAAAATATCATCAATATATACCCGGAGGTCGGGCTCAGGGTTTTCTGCTTTAAATAACAATGACTCCAACCACAAAGCCGTAAAGTTGCCGTCCCGAAATTCATCCAATGGAATACAAACCTGTTGGTATTGGGTCGTCAAAATTCCACTCGCCAAAAATGATGCAATATCAATTTCAGTACTTAAACTATTGTTGGGGGAATGCCATGCACTTAAAGCAGCAAAAACTTTCTGATCGGACTTATTTGCTTTTATTTGAAAACAAAGGCTTTGGGTAAATGCAATGTTTTTTCGGTAATAGGAACAGTCAGATAAAAAAACCGTAGCACGATTCCACAGATCAAAACGCCCTTCTAAACAAGTAGGGCTGGAAAAGGCTTCCGTATTGTTATATTCAAAATAATTGTTGAGCGTACAGAGCAGGTCGTCGTTTGTTTCCCCATTCCATATATGGATATTTTGCGCAGAAATACCCGAGCATATCAACAGAAAAAAAAGCATGCAAATAAAGTCTTTCATAAAATTGGTTTTTATTTTTAATGTTTGAAACGTCTCAATTTCTTCATGTTTCAAAAAGGAATAAGTAATAGAGATGTCCGTAAATAAGGAATCCTAATACATTTCCTCCCCCCAGCCCTCCCGATAAATATCGGGAGGGCTGGGGGGAGGAAATGTATGGAAACAAATTCCAAATTTTTATTTACGAACAACTCTAATGCTCAAAAAATATAAATAGGCACCATCGGGTTGGCGATGGCTAAATGTGCCGCCGAACTCCAGTTCGGCGGCGTGGATAGTCAAGCACATTGCATTCGCCGAACTGGAGTTCGGCGGCACAATATCCTCAATCAAAAACAATCGGCAGGCAAATATTCCGTTAATAACAAGTACGCCATATATGTCACTTTTAGTCATCTCGACATTATTGAAAAGTACTCATTCCAAATTCTACATAAAATATCACGGAAGTTGGTAAGAACAATCTCTAATTTTTAAATGGAAGTAAATTGTCTGCTCATATCCTTTTGTGATAAAAAATTCCATTGCTAAAGTTTTGTTTTCGCCAACTGTTCATTTAAAAACCAATCATTATGCGTTTCTTTTTCTTGACTCTATTAGTTGCCTTTTCGTTTCAAAATTGCACCAACAACTCCGACCCAATTTCGCAAGAAAATGCCCAAAATGAAAACGAAGCCATTGCCCTTGCTGTCAAACAAAGCATTGCACCAGCATTTTCCAATTTGGATGTCGCTGCACAAACGCTGACCGTAAAAGGCACAAACGCTCAAACGCTCAAACTACCCAGCGGCTCGTCAATTGACGTGCCGGAAGCTGCATTTGTAGATGCAGATGGTTCACCAGTCAATGGGGATGTGGACATTCAATTCCGGGAATTCCACAATGCTGCCGAGATCATCGCCAGCGGTATTCCGATGAAAGTTCTTTCAGAGAATGGTGCAGAAGAGTGGATGCAAACAGCAGGCATGTATGAAATAAACGGCTCACAAAATGGCCATCCCGTCTTTATCGCTCCGGGCAAGTCGCTCAATGTCAACCTCGTTTCTTCGGTAGATGGCGAATATGATTTTTGGAAATTCGACAAGGACGCAGGCAACTGGGACAACCTAGGTGTTTCAACTCCTCAACCCAATCCTAATGCAACCACACAGGGAGTCAAAGTAAATGTCGGCCCAGCGCCAGTAGCACCTATTGCGTTCAACGAAAACACTCCTCCCATTGACCTCGATGTGAACATGAAAAACTTTCCAGAACTGGCTGACAAAAAGGGCATCGTCTGGCAATACGTAGGAAAAGATAAAAAGAAAGACCCTGCGAATAACCCCGAACTTTTTAGCAACAATTGGGACGACATAGCACTCACTCCCAATGCGGACGGTCAAACCTATACCCTGACCCTCGCCAATGATGATGAAAAAGTGACCCTCCCTGTCGCCCCAGCCCTGAAAGGCAAAGACTTGAAGCAAGCCCTCGCCGATTACCAGCGTCGCTTGGCGGATTATAAAAAGAAATTGGCATCAGCAGAAGAAAAATTCGCATTTCAGGATAAACAAGATGCATTTGTCCGCAGCTTTCAAATACAGGGTTTTGGCATATACAATTATGATATCCTGTTGAAAACAGGCAACTCCATTCCCATCCTCGCCAACTTCGATTTTGGTTCAGATATACCAGCCAACCTTCGGGATGACATTTCAGTGTTCCTCATCGCAGGTAGCGGCCGCATGGTGGTCAAATTTCCCCCAAGGGATTGGAAAAAAATGAAGATCAACCCTGACCTTGATATCTCCTTCGTTGCCGTTTTGCCGGGCAACAAAATGGCCATGCTTTGCAAAGAAGAATTCAAAAAGCAACTGCCTCAAATCAAAAAGGCAAAAGGTCAGGAATACGTTTTTCAAATGAATGTGCAAGAGCAGGAAGTGCGTTCAGTAGAAGAAGTGGAAGATAGGCTGGCTGCTCTTTGAAAATTAGGGAATTTGGGAATTGGGGTATGAGAGGAGCAGCAGTTATATCCCCAATTCCTTAATTCCTTAATTCCCCAATTCCCTAATTACCCATAATGCGCTTATCCATTTTCCTATTTCTCATCTTTTTCACCACCTGCCTTTTCTCCCAAAGGGTCACCTATCTCTACCCAGTCAAGAAGAACCACAAGTGGGGCTATATAGATAAACGTGGCCGCATCGTCATAGAGCCGAAGTACGATGCGATAGGCGACCAATACTTGCGATGGCATGGGCGCAATACAGAATCGCCTTATCGTTTGGTAGAAGCAGATAGAAAATTGGGGCTGATAAACGACCAATGCCAAGAGGTGCTGCCGATAAGGTTCGACAAGATTTACCCATTGAACCCCTCCCTGTTCATAGTTCAAGAGGACACCCTGTTGCACATTGTTGACCGAACAGGAAATTCGGCTTTGAATGAAGGGTTTGAAGAAGTCCTGCTCCTTGACACACTGTGGGGCCGGTATTTAAAAATTAAAAAAAAGGGATTATGGGGCGTGCATGAGTTGGGTGTCGGGGAAATACTGCCACCTATTTATTTGGACATCGAAATACAACGAGCAGGAGATGTTTTTTTTAAAATCAGAAAACCTGGGGAAGAAAAACTTTGGGGGTTGGTAAATACCCGCAACAAAATCATTTTGCCAAACCGATATTTCGACATTCGGTGCGTCAACGAAAATTTTTTCACCACTTTGAGCGCCATTGACCAATGGGAAATACGGGACAGCACGGGACAACAGTTTTTAAAAGGAAGTTGGGCAGTATGTATCCCACTTAACCGTCATTTCATCGGCCTTGAACTGCCCAACGACAGGATGCGGTTATTTAGTTGCGCCCAAAAAGATACAATTGCCATTGCTGAACCATATGATGAATTACAGCCCTTTAATGAGCGATATATCCTCTATCGAAATGGATTTAGAAGTGGCCTTCTCGATACGACGGGCAATGTTGCACTACCATCCATTTACCTCAACGTAAAAACTTTTGGCGATTCCCTCTTTCGGGTGCAGCGGTTCGGGGCTGGCTGGGGCGTCCTTTCCCTTAGTCGCGGGTTACTGCTTCCTACCGAATACGACAGCATCTATGCCTTTGAAGGCCCTTTTGCAAAAATCGAAAAGGCAGACTTGCTCGGCTTAATGGACACTTCCATGCAAGAACTGATACCACCTGCATTTGACCGTCTTGTGGTGTCCGACTCGCTCATCAAAGGATATGACAGCGGCAACTTAAGCCTTTTCAAAATTACCGATAGTGGACAGGTAGCACTCATGGATGAGTTTTCCAACGTTCGGACATTAAGGGTAGGCTATAATAAAAAATATTACACAGAAGCTACCCCTGCTCGAAGACGTATCCGGGTTGCAGGAGGTGTATTGGACGGAGAGGCATCGCCTTTCACTGCCCAAACAGATGGGCGGTGGATTTGGAAGCGGGACACAGACACGGGCCGATGGGGCATGACCGATCAAAACGCCCCCCCCGAATGGGGCATCCCACCTTACTTAGTTGAAGTGTTACATTTAAAAGAACCTGAACTGAGCCTTGTTTTTACCGATGAAAAAGTAACGGAAAATTCGGCGGACGTCCTGCCCGCTTTATCTTCTGTTCAATCATTTTTTCGTGCCGCATTCTTTAGCCATAAAACGGGTAAGTTCATTACCGGCTTTGACTTGATCGGCCTTCGAGGCCACGACTTTCACAACGGTCTTCCATTCGCTGTTTTTTTGGATAAAGATGGCCATTTTGGCCTGATTGACAGGGAAGGAAAGACAGCTTCCCTACCATCCGGCAAGCCGTTGTGCTTCACATGGATCGGTGAATTCAATGATGGACGGGCACGTTTTTGTCAGGGAGGCCGATTGGTTTTAACAGAAGAAGGTAAGCAAGAGAAAACAGCCGTGAGCGTGGTAGATGAATTCATGGTTCAGTTTGGAATGAATACTACTTTGTCATACGGCATGCTGGAAAACCGCGAGATGATGATCGAAAAAAAGGGAGAAGAACCACTCCGTTGGGGGTACATTGACACATTGGGGCATATTGTCATCGAACCGCAATTTGAATTTGCAGGTGATTTTGAAAATAAATTTGCCGTCAACAAAAAGGAGGGGCTTTGGGGCGTCATCAATATGGAGGGCGAAGAAGTGCTGCCTTTTAAATACAATAACATCAATCCTTATTTTGGAAACTGGTTGGTCAGTGTAAAGTCCCCTACCCGCTTGGTTTTCAACCCCAATGGTTATGAACGGGTCACCAAGTTATACAAGCGACAAGGTGTTTTCTCGGAAAAACGCTGCCAAGTGCAGTTGGACAGCCTATGGGGCTACATTGATGAAGAGGGGCGACGAGTTGATCCCTTGCCAATACGAGGAAGCCCGGGCTTTCTCAGAAGGCTTGGCAGCAGTGAAAAAGAAGGGGTCAATGGTCATTTATCGATTTGGATGGCAAACAGGCTTTCGACCTAAAAGTTGATGGCGAAATAAGTGCTGTTGGCGATTTCAGCGATGGACTGGCATGGTTCAAAGTGGGTTACTGACTATGGTTATATAAACAAAAATGGGGAACTCGCTATACCTCTTGATTTTACTAAAGTATTTGGTTTTAAATTCGGTGTGGCACGAGCCGTTTACAAAGGGAAAACCGGCCTGATAAATACATCAGGTCAATGGATTTTAAAGCCAGAGCGTTTCGAATATATTACCGATTTCAACCAATGGGGCGTCGCTGAAGCAAGGGAAAAAATTCAACGGCAAGCGCTGCCTCATCGATGCAAAAGGCGAGGTGCTGACACCGCTGAAATACGCCAGCATAGGTGACTTTCAAGAGGGTTTTTGCAAAAATCAGCAATGGACAATTTTATGGCCTTATCAATACCAAAGGGAAGGAAGTACTCCCTATGAAATACGAAGCCATCGGCCAGGTTTCGGAAGGGCTCCTGCACATTCGGTCACGTTATAGTACAAAATGGCATTTCGTGGACACCCTTGGAAACAAGGCATTTGATGGCGAATTTGAAAAGGTCGAGCCCTTTCAACATGGGCAGGCGTTCGTACAGGTCAGTCATTTCGACCCCAGCAGTCGGTTTGTCATTAATCGCAAGGGCAAACGTTTGGCGATAGACCAGCACGATCAGTTTGAGTTTTATGAAAATGGCATTTTCGGTCTTTATACCCCCAACGGGAAAAGGAGATGGCCACCGCCGCTTGAACTACTACTTCGCCGATGCACATGGGAAACCACTCTTCGACCGATTGTTTGAAAAAATAAAACCCTATAAAGGGGAAACAGCCCTTGTCCAATCTGCTCACCGCTGGGGCATGCTCAACCGCAATGGCCTGTTTTTGCTCCCACCAAAATACCCTTTCGTAAATATGCAAGAGAACGGAGAAGCCGTCGTCAACCTACCTGTGCTGCAAGGATTGGTGAACCCTGAAGGAGAAGAGATCATCTCCCCCGCATTTGACCGCATTGAGTTATTGATCGGCAATCGTTTCAGGCTCGAAATGGGTGAAAAAGTGGGATATGCAAATATGAATGGGAAATGGGCCTGGGAATTGCAAAAGTAAATTTCCACAGAACAAACCGACCCATTGAAGCCCAAACTACAAATATTAATTTTGCGAAATATCTATTCAACGGCACTTTGTTTTTCCCGTGAAATCATCTTATCTTGTAGCCATTCCTTATTTTATCACCACAGGGTTAAGGATAATAAAATGTAACAGACGGGATTCTCAATCCATTTTCACGCTACTTTTACGCATCCTTCCTCTCCTAAATCCATGGTATCATGAAAAAATATATACCCTTCCTTGCTTTCTCTTCTTTGCCGCTTATTCGCTGACCGCACAAATTCATTACACCAGCTACGGCGATGGATGGGCCATTCCCATCAACTCCCATACACCCATGGACGTCGATGGCGATGGGGTTATCAATTTTTATATCAACGGACATTATGGTGAATTGGGCTTCAGCCCCATTCCTAATATCGGTTGTTTTTCAGGTTCAAATTCAAGAGCCAGTTTTGGCGCCAGGGAAATGAAGCGTTACGAGGCAGGGGAATTACTACAGTTCTCACCTGAAAATAGATCCAGCTTTATCGAAAGTGGCCGAACCTCCGCCTACAGCATATCAGGAGGGTTTGCAGAGGGATGGAATAATTTGGAAGATGTGTACATTGGATTCTTGGTTATCGAAAACAATGATTCGATAAAACATGGCTGGTTAAAAATGGCTGTCGATGTGAACAATCAACAATTGATCATCAAAGAAATAGCCTATACCGAAGCAGAACCTAAATATGCTGGAAGTATTATGATCGGAGACTTAGGCGAGGGTACTGAAAAAAACTTTGAGCAGGCAATCAATGATTTGACCATCTCCCCTAACCCTGCCTGCGATTGGGCCCAGCTTAAATTTGAATATTCGGGAACGGAGCCCCTTTCGGTTGTCGTTCAAAACAGTATCGGCCAAGAAATTTACCGCAATTTAAATCCTATTTCAGCGGGGCATATACACCTTAGGCTTTCAACTACCCAATGGTTGCCGGGGCTTTATTATGTTCGTTTTGAAAATGATAAAGGAGTCAGGACGGAATTACTGTCCGTTGCAAGATGATTATTTTTAGGGATTGGGAACTGAGAAAGGTATTTGTAACAACCACCAAAGTTGTATAACCATAAATAGAGTGGGTAATTATTCATCAATTCTATAATTCACAAAAAACAAAAGCGCCATTTTATAAAATGGCGCTTTTGTTTTTTATTTAATAAAAATACATTTAAATGAAATTAAAATTCGGAGATTTATACCGATTTTTAATAGAGTGATGTCGTATTTAAAACAGTTTTCGTATCGGCATAATACCATTTTTAAAAACTGGATGTACGACATAGCTAAGAAAAAAATGGTATTATTTTTCATTTCTTAGTATTTAAAATGACAATCATGAATAAAATCATAATAATTAGTATTGTTCATAAATAAAAAATTGGAATTTACCCTTTGATCTTTCCTCCCCCCGGCCCCCTCCAAAGGGGGAGATGAACCCGTTCTTTTACTTGTTATTCTGCTTAAATGTTAAATTTTAGCTCAATGGTTAGATTAATGAACGGCTCTGTCTCCCCCTTTGGAGGGGGCCGGGGGGAGGAAACGAATTAGGATTCCTTATCGCTGAACACCTCTATTTACTATTGATAAAACGATTCTGATTTCCCGTTGTCTTTAAGTGATAAGATCAATTCAACTTCACAGTTAATTTTTGAATTATGAAAACAGCTATCCTTTTTCTTGTTTCCTGTTTACATTTTCTACCAACCAAGGCTCAGACGGGTGAGCCTCCCTATATCAAAAGTATTTACTTCGGCGGCGGCAGCTATTATATTGATGGCCGACAAATCAGGGAACTCAACGAATGGCTCGATGGCTTTCCCGGATTAGAAGGATATAATATTCTTATCCATAGCCATACCGATAATATTGGCAGTTTGGAATACAATCAAAGGCTGTCGCAGATGCGAAGCCGTGCCGTCCTCCGTGTACTCGAAAAGCGGGGGCTTATTCCAGAGACTATTTCCAAAGAGGACTTTGGGGAATTAAACCCCGTGTATGATAATTCGACTTGGGAAGGGAAATTGAACAATAGAAGGGCAGATGTTATTTTGATTCCGCCCAATACATAATATAATTTCAATAAATCAATAACGCACCGTGCAATTAAACCCTAAACTTGCCATGGTTATTTTCCCCCAATGTCCTTGACTGGTTTCCCGGGCGATCATCGGCGCACCTAAAAAGCGGGCGGAAAAATAGAGACCGTCCTTTCCCAAGTCCTCAATCCATTCAAGGGTGACCAAAAAATCTGTTTCCACCCATAAATTATATTTGGTTAAATCAACAGATAAAACACCTTGCTCAATTTCCGTTTCAACAAAAATATTTTCGTTCAATATATTTTTGCCGGGCATTCCTTTTTTCATTTCATAAATATTCAAGCGGAATTTAAGTTGGCCATATTTATTTACAGCAATATTGCAATTAAAGTCCTTTATATAAGTTGGCCTCTTTTTTATTTTCATCACCACCCCTACTTCATTTCCCAATTTATCCGTTGAAAAACCAGCCGTTACATTTTTTGATTTGGTTTTATTTCCAATGATTTTTTCTTTTAAATCCTTGCCAGAAACGATGACCTCATTTAATTCAGTAACGTTTGGATTTAATTTAACGATCGAATTATTTATTATTTGCTTTTTAAAATCAGAAACAATTATTTCCAGACTTTCATAACCGATCATAGAAAGGCGCAGGGTGTCTTTGTTATTTTTTTCATTAATGGATATTTCGAAATAGCCGTTGATATCGGAAACGGTTCCAATGTTTTTTCCGATTACCCCTATATTCACATAAGGCAAATGTTCTTCTGAAATTTTATCAATTATCTTTCCTTTAATTAAGGATTGAGACTGGCCACAAAAAGAGAGCAGTGCAAATAACAAGATGGAGAGAATTTTCATTTTTTTGAATTTATTTTAAATTAATGAGAAAGAATTGCAAAAATCGGTTGTAAGAAATGGTTTTAAAAATTCCTTAATTTTAATCAATCACCCAATTTATCAGTTGTTTATTTCAAAAAGAAGTCCGCTTCATCGTGTATGACATCTTTATTGACTTAGCGGATTTCCTTCAAAAAACATTGCAGAACAAAAAGTACTGCTGCACACCATTCATGAATAATTCTGCATCTTCATAACCAAACGACGAAAGTTTACGTTGATTTGTTAAATACCCAATACCAAATACCTCAGTACCTAATTACCAACTCTGAAACATTTGTCTGAAAAAGAACTCATAGCCGCCTGCAAAAGACAGGACAGAAAAGCACAAAAGCTGTTATTCGACCGCTTTTCCCCGACCATGTTGGGAGTGTGCCGCCGCTATGTGAAGAACTTGGAAGAAGCAGAGGATGTCATGGTGGAGGGTTTTTTCAAAGTATTGACCAAAATAGACATGTACAGTGGCGAAGGCAGTTTTGAGGGGTGGATCAGGCGCATCATGATCAACGAATCGCTGATGCACTTGCGGAAGGTAAATCACTTTCGTTACACCGAAGAAATAGATTCAAATATTGATTTGCCCGAAGACCCGACGATTGTGGAAGAAATGGCCGCTCAGGAAATTATTAACTTAATGGACGAATTGCCAACGGGTTACAGAACTGTTTTTAATTTATATGTGGTAGAAGGCTATAAGCACCGGGAAATCGCAGAAGAATTAGGGATCAGTATCAATACATCCAAATCACAATTGATTTTAGCTAAAAAGCGAATGGAAAAATTGGTGGTGGATCGCATTGGCCTGAAAAGATAAAAAGCTGTGTACCCCAACTACCAATTGACCAATCAAGCTCTTTCTAAGCATAGTCACAAAGTTTATGTATTAAAAGGAGTCAGGTAACAGGAGTCGGGAGTCAGGCAGCACTGACTCCTGTCTCCTGAAGCCTGGCCCCTCCATTTGAAATGAAATCACAAAAAAATATCGAATCCGTAGTCAGGGAAGAAGAAAAGAAATTGACCATCCAACCATCGGCGCAGGCTTGGCGCAAACTTGAGCGCCGCCTCGACCACCACCGCCGTCCAAAAAACGGGACGGTCGTCGCCATGCGGCAGTGGATGGCCATTGCCGCTACGTTGCTGGTGCTGGTAGTTAGCCTGTTTATTTGGAGTTCAACTGAAAAAGACCTTAAATATGATTATCTGCCTACCATTGTCGAAGAAATCGGTGATAATGATAGTTGCCAGCCTTATTGCATGGTAATTGAAGCGAGGAAAGCATTGCCTGCTTTCTATGCCGTTCCGAGTAAAGACGAGAATAAAGATCAGTCATAAATGTCCAAATTATAAAGCCTGCCCAATCGGCAGGCAATTTTACTCTATTTAAATCAACCTTCTTTTACAGGGCCAATCCGTAAATAAGTTTCTTTTTTGATCGCAACAGCAATCGCTTCTTCTTCTACCTCTACTGTTTCTCCAGCCACTAATAAAGTATTGATCCGACCAGAAATTTTCCCAAACAACCAAGCGACAATTGCATCAATAGGGTCCTGTTCATCAAAAGTCAAATACATGCGGATGGACTCCTGAAACCCTACCCTTCTACCTCGATGCCCTTCATCAATAGTAATGGAAGCTTTGGTATTTGGGATTTTAAAACTATCACCAAATTCCAGCCAGCGGTATTGTGTACCAAAAAGGTGGTATTTCAAATCTTTATCTGCGGTCAGGATTTCAATTTTGATTTTGTTGCCAGCAAAAACGGCATCGGGGTGCATGTAATCACCTGCTTCTTCCTGGGCCGATAGCGGTATGTTTGGGGCACTTCCGCTCAGGAAGTTTTCTATTTTTTCGGATAAACCTTCTATGAGTTGGAATTTCTCAGTGGCCATTTCTTTAATGGCTTCATTGCCAAACTGTTCGAAATTGTCTGGATGGTACTTTGAGCGAAGTTCCCGATGGAGCTTTCTAAAAGACGCTTCATCCATTTCTTCCAAAGGGACGCCAAACAATTTGCGAATTTCCTCTCTTTCTTTTGTACTAAAAGTAGTGGCTGCCATAAAATATTATTTGTCCAACTAATATGAACAGATAAATGAGATGGAGAGCGGTTTTGTTTGAAAAAAAAGAAAATAGCAGAGGGCGGTTGGCAGTGAGCAATTTGTACACATCCTATTTTTCACTGCCTACTGCCCACTGAAAATTATTCCAACCCATCAATTATATCCCCGAGGCCACCCAAAAGGCTGCCTTCCCCTTTTCGGCGACCACCATAATTGCTGGCATAGCGGAGTACGCGGTTGGCAAGACGACTTATGGGAAGGGATTGAATCCATACTTTTCCAGGGCCACGAAGGGTGGCAAAAAACAAACCCTCGCCGCCAAAAATAGTATTGCGGATGCCTTTCATAAATTCAATATCATAGTCAATGCGCCCCGTGTAGGCAACAACGCACCCTGTATCAACGCGTATCATCTCACCCACTTCGAGTTCCCGCTCAATGACCATTCCGCCCGCATGGACAAACGCCATTCCGTCGCCTTCCAGTTTTTGCATAATGAAACCCTCGCCACCAAACAGGCCCGTGCCGAGTTTGCGCTGCAACTCAATGCCAACGGAAACCCCTTTTGCTGCACAGAGGAATGCATCTTTTTGGCACACCACCTTTCCACCCAATTGATAAAGATCAAGGGGGATGATTTTACCGGAATAAGGTGCAGCAAAACTCACATGTTCCTTCCTCCCTCCCACATTAGTAAAAGCTGTCATAAACAGGCTTTCCCCAGTGAGGATGCGCTTCCCTGCGCTAAATAGCTTTCCCATAAAACCACCACCAGAGGGTTTGCTGCCGTCTCCAAATATGGTAGCCATCTCGATGTCCTCGTTCATCATCATAAAGCTTCCGCTTTCGGCAATGACGGTTTCGTGGGGATCTAATTCGATTTCGACGAACTGCATTTCTTCGCCGTAGAGTTTGTAATCAATTTCGTGATTTTGCATTTGGAAAATTTAGTGATTAGTAAATTGGTGAATAGTGAATAAAAACGAACGGATACAATAGTCCGTTTATCAAAAATCAAAGTCATTATTCTTCGACGAAATGGTTTTCCATTTCTATTTAAAAGAAAATTTCCTGAGCAACCCTGTACGTATTCGCATGTGCTTCCACGACATGCGCAAGTCGCTCGGAATAGCCACCTCCCATACTTACAGCAACGGGAAGATTATTTTTTTTACAAAATTCAAAAACAATGCGGTCACGCTCTTTACATCCATTGAGCGACATACTGAGCCGACCCAATTTATCTGTGGCAAGTACATCTACGCCTGACAGATAAAAAATAAAGTCTGGTTGCACATCCTCCACTATTGCGGGTAAGGTGTTTCTCAATATTTTTAAATAAAGGGAGTCTTCTGTTTTATCTGCCAGGCCAATATCGAGATCCGAAGTTTCTTTTCTGTGCGGGTAATTATTTTCTCCATGCATGGAAAATGTAAATACATGGGGGTCGTTTGCAAAAATCTGTGCAGTGCCATTACCCTGATGCACATCCAAATCAATGATTAATATTTTTTCGGACAAATTTTTCTGCAAGAGATAGTTAGCTGCTATAGCTATATCATTCAACAAACAAAAACCTTCTCCTTTGTACGTAAATGAATGGTGAGTGCCACCTGCGATATTCATAGCACAACCAAATTGCTGGGCGAATAAAGCGCATTGCACTGTACCGCCTGAAATATATGTGCCCCTTCTAACCAGCAACTCAGTCATAGGAAAGCCAATGGCCCTCATTTCTTTTTTTGACAAATTCTGGTTTTTCAGTTTTTCCCAATATGTTTTTTCATGGGTCCATAGAATTATTTCTTCGGTCAGTGGTTTGGGTTCAAATAAATTATCTTCGATCAGCGTGCCTTCATATAATAATTGTTCAGGCAACAGTTCATACTTGGCCATTGGGAAGCGGTGACCTTCCGGCACGGTGTATTTATAGATGGGTGACCAAGCGACTTTCAGCATAATTTGAGAGGTATTTAACCGACTAACCGTTTTTTACAATTTTATGAAGCAATAAATAATTAAGGCTTAGCTCCAAGATGTCTTGAATCTGACAAATGGTCGGCAGTAAAATTAAGTAGCTGCAACCTTTACTGTAATAATATTTCAATAATTATACTCGACCACTTTAGATTTTGTGCATTTGAAAAAAAATTGTTGAGATGGTTGAGGAGGTTTAGACGGTTGAGAACTCAACCGTCTAAACCTCCTCAACCATCTCAACAAAAAAAAATGATTTACACAAATCCTATTATGGTTCAGTATAAAACATTTAAGAAATAACTCACCTAATCACCCTTTTACTAATCACTAATCAACTAATCAATTATCATGAAAAAAGTATTCACCCTCATTTTTGCGCTGTTGATAACAGCCACCTTTCTTCAAGGACAGAATATCAAAACACCACCTGCCTCCAAAAAGGCAGCAGTGATTGAGTACATTGGCTTGTCCAAAGTCGCTATTAGTTACCACCGTCCCGGCGTTAAGGGGCGTGACGGTAAAATTTTCGGCGGTACGGTCGTACCTTATGATGGCGGCAACCCTTTCCCCTGGCGGGCGGGTGCCAATGAGAACACTACCATGTATTTCCAGAACGATGTAACGATCAACGGCCATGACTTACCAGCTGGCAAATACGGCTTCCATGCCATTGCCGCAGAAGATGAATGGACTTTGATTTTTTCCAAAAACAATCATTCTTGGGGAAGTTATTTTTACAATGAAGAAGACGATGCCCTGAGGGTAACGGTAAAACCCACTTCTTGCCAATTCACCGAATGGCTTTCTTATGACTTTGTAAACCAGACTGACAACAGTGCCGACATTCGCCTGCGTTGGGAAAAAACGCAGGTGTCATTCACAGTTGGTTCTGATGTACATGCGGTGACCATGGCTGGTATCGAAAAGCAGTTAGAAGGGTTGGACGGCTTCAACTCACGATCTTATGCAGCAGCAGCCCAGTATTGCCTTGGTGCCAACAAAGACCTCGACAAAGCCCTTGCTTGGTCGGATCGTTCCATGGATCCAAATTTTGGCGGGCAAAAGAATTTCCAGACGGTCAGTACCCGAGCCATGCTTTTGGATAAAATGGACAAAACCGAGGATGCCGAAGCAGCATTCAATGAAGCACTCGCCATGGGCTCCATGCAAGAACTGCACTTTTTTGGCCGAGGGTTCATCCAAGCTGAAAAGCCGGAGAAAGCTATGAAGATTTTCAAATATAATAGGGAAAAAAACCCAGATGATAAATTCACTACCGTAGTCGGTCTTGCCAGAGGTAACATGGCATTGGGAGAATATAAAACAGCAGCCAAACATTTCAAGGCAGCAGCAGAAAATGCACCTCAGGGTCAGGCGCAGTTTTACGAAGACCTCGCCAAAAAGTGTGAAACTAAAATGCAGAAGGGAGGGTGATACAGCTGGCAGCTGGCTTATACATGGTTTTTTTATAAATGTTGGCAATTAAAATTATAAGTCAAAACACTATTTTAAAGGGGAAAGCTGTTAAACAGCTTTCCCCTTTTTTATTTTGGTTCTTTAACAATTTTTGTGGAGCGGAAAAAACAAGAAAAGAGTGAGATAAAAAAAATTGAAAATTTTCATTTTTTTTATCTCACTCTTCATCAGTGTTTTAGTCCGTGAAATCTCGATGCGTTTGCTCTCACTTTTTTAAAAAAGCTCTATTTATTTTTATAAAACACCTATTTTATGAAATATTATTTTTTATTCTTTTTCATACTCTTTTTATCTGGTAATACATTTTCTCAAAAAAATATTTGGCTGGGCATAGATGCAGGCGTTGACTACGACCATTTTAAAATAAACGACCCTGGAGGGTATTTGTCTGAAAAGCCTGTAATTGCAGGTCATATAGGTATTTTTGCAGAAAAAGAAATAAATAATATACTCAGTATAGGAACTGGTTTTATTTTTAAGACCTACATGGAGGAAATGAAATACCAGGGTGAAAGTTTTTATGCAGCTGATCGTGCATTTAATAGTTTAATTACACCAATTTATTTAAATGCTACTAAATCTATCAACGATAATATGTTCAAAGTTTTGGCTACTGCCGGTGCCGATATTGTTTACAATTTCGATTATTGGCCCGACGACCCAAACGACTGGTCTGATTCTTCTACTTTTGTCACCAATAATGGCCTGACCATTTCCGATAATTTTTATGGTACTGCCAATTTAAAACGGGTATTTTATTTATTACATGCTGGAGGGGGAATTGAATTCCAAATCCTTGATAAATACCGATTGGCATTTATGGTCAAAAGGCATTTTGGGTTCACTAATGTCATTGAAATTTCCACCGATTATACCACCAATGGCATTTCACATCCCACTGCACACATGAATTCCAAAGGTGGGTTTACTTCCACATCGTTGCAGTTTTTTTACCCCCTAAATAATAATAGGAATTAATTGGTCAAAAAATAGAAAGCAATAGAGATATTCATAAATAAAAACATGGAATTTGTTCCTAGGCATATCCTCCCCCAACCCCCTCCAAAGGGGGAGAGAAAGCCTGCTAAAATTTAATTTTGTAGCAATCCCCCTTGAATATTAAATAAATGAACGGGGCTATCTCCCCCTTTGGAGGGGGTTGGGGGGAGGATACAATTTAGGGTTCCTTATTTATGAACACCTCTAATATAAAAATTCAAAACACCGACCTCTTTTTCAAGCGTCGGTGTTTTGAATTTTGAATTTTGAATTTAATTTATTTTCTTAAAAATTAACTTTTACACAGCCACTACCGCTTTTATATGAGGATGCGGATTGTAGTCAATCAATTTAAAATCGTCGAAATTAAACTTAAAAATATCTTTCACCTCAGGATTTATAACAACTTTTGGCAAAGAGCGTGGAGTACGTGACAACTGCAAGTTTACCTGCTCCATATGATTGGAATAAATATGGACATCGCCAAAGGTGTGGATAAATTCACCTGGTTCGAGATCGCACACTTGAGCCATCATCAAGGTCAGAAGTGCATAGGAGGCGATGTTGAAAGGTACACCAAGAAAAACATCGGCAGAGCGTTGGTACAATTGACAAGATAGTTTTCCATTGGCAACATAAAACTGGAACATGGCATGGCACGGACTTAGCCTCATCTCAGGCAAGTCGCCCACGTTCCAGGCATTGACAATGATGCGCCGTGAATCGGGGTTGCTTTTTATAAGATCAACAGCCTGTTCAATTTGATTGACCAGCCTTCCATCTTTTGTTTCCCAGGCAACCCATTGTTTGCCATAAATAGGCCCTAAGGAGCCGTTTTCGTCAGCCCATTCGTTCCATATCCTGACGCCATGATCTTGTAAATATTTTACATTGGTGTCTCCCTTTAAAAACCAGAGCAGTTCATAGATAATGGACTTTAAGTGCAACTTTTTAGTGGTCACCATCGGGAAACCATCCTGCAGGTCGAAACGCATCTGGTTGCCAAATGTGCTGATGGTACCTGTACCTGTTCGGTCACTTTTTTCAGTTCCATTGTCTAATATGTGTTGAAGAAGGTCAAGGTATTGTCGCATTGTGAAAAAGATATTATTTATTCCGGCCATATCCTTTCAAAGGAACAACCGATTAAAAAATAATTCACTACCGTACACTTTTTGTTTTATATCCGTTTTCAGGCCAAAGGCGAAGAAACCTAGAGGGAGAGAGGTGTTTTTTTTGTCCCGATTGAAATCGGGACAAAAAAAACACCTCTCTCCCTAAATTTTCCTTCTTTCAGACATGAAAATCAGTCATTTCCAAAAAGTGTACGGTAATGAAAAAAATAAGAGAAAAATCACCCATGAAAATTGAACACTACGGTATTTTAGCGGTTTTTCTGGCTATAAATCCCAACTACAAAAGTATGCAGACCATCAGACAATTTCTTACCATTTCTTGCCTATTCCTGTTTTTACTCCCAATTAGTTTATCGGCGCAGCCGATAGATGAAGGATGGGAACTCAAAAGGGAAAAGGGTGGAATCAAAGTATATCTGAAAGAAGCGGAAGACTCAGATATCAAAGAACTGAAATTCGAAACCGAGCTGGAAGCCTCCCTTAGTTCGCTTGCCGCCATCCTTACCGATGTTGCAGGGTTCGATGATTGGGTTTATGCGAGCGTGAAATCTGAAACAATTACGAAATTATCCGATACAGAAGTCATCTATTATACGGAGATTGATTTTCCCTGGCCTATGAGCAACCGTGACCTGGTGCTCCACTCCAAGTTTTGGCAAGATCCCCATACCCTGGCCATACATTCACAATCATATTCCGTCCACGAAAAAATGCCGGAAGTGGATGGCAATGTCAGAATGAAAAAGTGTGATCTACACTGGATTTTCACGCCGATTGGTAATGGTAGAGTGAAGCTGAACTATTTCCTGTCCTCCGATCCAGGCGGCGGCATTCCTGCGTGGATGATCAACCTCGCAGCGGACCAAGGGCCGCTTCTTACCATGGTCAAATTCAAAGAAGAAATCGAAAAAGAAAAGTACAAAAATGCCAAACTGGCTTTCGTTCAAGAATTTGACTGATTCTTTCGGAAGCAAATTCAAAATCAATTGAGGCTGTCTCAAAAGTTCCGATTTGCTAAATTTTAAAAATTTAGTAAATCTATAAGTCGCTGATTTTAAATTTACTAAATTTTTGAGATTTAGCAAATTGATGCCCGAATGGGTCTTTTGAAACAGCCTCTAATCTAGATTTGCTAAATTTTAAAAATTTAGTAAATCTATAAGTCGCTGATTTTAAATTTACTAAATTTTTGAGATTTAGCAAATTGATGCCCGAATGGGTCTTTTGAAACAGCCTCTAATTAGAGCCAGCATTCATTCATTAAACCATAGACCTACATTCTCAAAATGGCTTTAACGGGCCCAATCGAATAAATAAAAAAGAGCTAATTCTTTTTCCCCAAAGAAAATCCCAATATTTGCCGATGAGAGGTCTCAGAAGTCAGGTTTAGACATGTCCTTCCTAACACCTGAAAGGGTTCTCTTATAAAAAGATCAGAATCAACAATTTGAGGCAAAGAGCATAAGCTATTATTTCAAAAAAACAAGATCAATTTTATGAGAAAACCCTTTAACACCTGGCTTCTGTTGTCTGATTTTTAAAAAAATTACTATGATCCAGATATTCGTAACGGGCGGCACATTCGACAAAGATTACAACTACATTTCAGGTGGTCTTTATTTCAAAAACACCCATATCCCGTCCATGTTGGAAAGGGGCAGATGTAACATTGATTATGACCTAAAAACCTTGATGATGGTGGATAGCCTTGATATGACCGATGCAGATAGAAATATCATAGCCCACAACTGCGAGAGATCCACCCGTAATAAAATACTGATAACCCACGGAACAGATACAATAGTGAAAACGGCTGCATTCCTTGCGAGTAAAAATCTTAAAAACAAAACGATCGTACTGACCGGAGCCATGATCCCATATGCATTTGGCACCTCTTCCGACGGTTTTTTCAACCTTGGCAGTGCATTGGCATTTTTACAGACCCTTCCGCCGGGTGTGTACGTCGTAATGAATGGAAGGTATTACAGTTGGGATAGCGTCAAAAAAAACACACGGACAGGTTACTTTGAGGAGCTCAGCAAAGAATAACTCCATGGTGTTAAAGCCTATAAAACCACCTCCAACATTAGCTTAAGACTTCCTGCTTTTTGCTATTATTGCACATTTTAAAATTGGCTGTCAAATTTGCAAAAATCATTTTCATAGCCAACTATTAATCAACACCTTATATTTTAGGCAATATTCAAACTGAAATTTAAACATGAAACAGACCATACTTACATTGTTGTTTTTTCTGACTGCTTGCATACAAATCCTTCTTTCTCAAAGCAATGCAAGTGTTCCCGATTTTTACAAAACAGATAAGGTGCAGGATATCAAGATCACTTTTGAAGAAGACTCTTGGCAATATGTATTGGATTCGCTTCGCTTTAACGGAGACGACCACTTGATTGCTACAGTTGAGATTAACGGACAAAAATTTGAAGGTGCAGGAGTCCAATATCGCGGCACTAAATCATTTAGGACAGGTTCGCCAAGAAACCCTTTCAATATCCAGTTGAACCATACTGACAAAAACCAAAACCTTGATGGTTATACCACCCTCAAATTGTCAAGTGCATTGAGAGATCCAAGCCTCGTAAGGGAGGTGCTTGGTTATGAGATTGCCCGAACGTATATGCCTGCCCCCTGGGCCAACTATGCCCGGTTGACCGTTAATGGGGAGTATTATGGATTGATGGTGAACATTGAATCGGTGCAAGACCCTGCGTTCAGGAAAAGGTATTTTGATAGCAAACGCAATGCTTTCTTCAAAGCCAATGAGGTGCTTAAAAATGAAGATGTTGAAGGATGTAAGAATAATATTTATGGGTCTTTGCAGTACGATGAATCGCCTAAATGCTATCACAATAATTTCGAAAAACTCTCAGAAAGTGGCACCAATGAGCTGATCAACCTAGCCAAAATACTCAACCAATCGCCCGATAAAATTGAATCCGCCCTAAACGTAGATGCTACTCTATGGATGCATGCCTTCAATAATGTATTGGTCAACTTAAGCAGCTATTCAGGAAACAGATCTGTCAATTACTATTTGTACAAAGGAAAACGTGGGCAGTTTACTCCTGTGATCTGGGACATGAATTTGGCTTTTGGAAGCTATAAAAACACGGGTGGCGGCTCAGACATGAAAACAAGACACCTTTACTCATTAGACCCGCTGCTTCATGCTGACAACCCGACCAAACCACTTATCAGTAAATTGTTGGCAAATAGCCATTACAAAAAGCTTTATCTTTCTCACATGAGAACCATCTTATATGATTACTTTGAAAACGGAAAATACCTTGAACGCGCAAAAGAGCTACAAGGGATGATCAAGATAGATGTGATAAATGATCCCTCAAAGTTTTATGAAATTGATGATTTTAACAACAGCATGGAAAAGGTTATTGGGAAACGCAGCAAAATACCTGGTCTGGAATGGCTCATGTCCAAAAGGACTGATTTTTTGAAAAAACACCCTAGCCTCGCTGTTTCTCCTTCTGAAATTACAGACGTTTCAGTAGCCACTAGGCAACCAATGTCTATTAAGCATGTGGACAATTTTAAAATTACTGCTCATGTTGGCCAGTTCCCTAAAAAAGTGACATTAATGTACCGTTTTTCGGAAGCGAAGGAGTTCACCTCAGCAAATATGGTCGCCAATGCTGATGGTAAATTTGAGGTCACTGTATCTCCTAGGAATGGCGAACGGGCAATAGATTACTATATTGTAGCTGAGAATGCTGGAATGATTAGCTATAGCCCCCCTAATTATATGTGGGACTACCACCACACTACTCTGGAAGAGTTAAATAAATAAATGGTTGAATGGCTAAAGGGTTAAATGGTTTTATGCTTTATTCTTAACCATTTAGCTATTTAACTATCCAACCATTCGATCCATTCATGAAAAAATTCTTTTCCGCCTTAGTCTTTACGTTTATAACCGCTTTTGTATTCTCACAAGGGTTCTATGACCTTGAGCACATCCCGGAAATAAGAGTCACATTTGAAGAGTCCAACTGGGAAGAACTGTTGGACAAAATGAAAAGCAAAGGGGATAAAAAAAGGCTCTCTGCCACGGTAACCATTGATGGAAAGGCCTATAATCAAGTGGGAGTCAGATATAAGGGGAATAGCTCATACAATAGCCCTAAAAACAATGGAACCAAGAAACTGCCTTTCAATATGAAAGCTAATTATAAAATTAAAGGCCAGACATTCCAGGGCGGTTTCAAAACCATAAAACTTTCAAATGTCTTTCGGGATGCCAGCTATACCAGGGAAGTCCTCTCCTATGAAATTGCCCGCAAATATATGCCCGCCCCTAGGTGCAATTTTGCCAAGTTATATGTTAACGAGGAATACATAGGTCTTTATAATAATACCCAAGCTGTAGATGAAATATTGGTTGAAGAAGCTTTCGGTACATCTAATGGGGCATTTTTCAAATGCGATCCCGAATACAGCATCTTAAAGAAATTGGAAAGCCGGAACTGCCCTGAAGGTGACAAGGCTTCCCTAATGTACCTTGGAGATGACAAAAACTGCTACATAGGATGGTATGAATTAGAGAGTGATGATGATGAAGATTGGCAGGAACTTATCAGTTTTATCAAAAAACTAAACAATGGAACAGAAGATTTCGAAAAATTGATGAACGTGGACATGGTCCTGTGGATGCATGCGTTCAACAATGTTCTGGTTAACTTGGATAGCTACCTAGGCAGGTTGTGTCATAATTATTATTTGTATAAAACACCTGACGGACTCTTTACTCCACTTGTTTGGGACATGAACATTTCCTTTGGCGGTTTTCAGTACGATGGGCTTAAGAAAGGCCCATTAACTAGCGAAGAGTTACAGACTTTCAGCATGTTTGCCCATTATAAAACATTGAATGACAAGCGCCCCTTGATTACTAAACTTTTGGCAAATCCACTCTATCGAAAAATTTATGTTGGCCATTGTAAAACAATTGTAGAAGAAAATTTTGCCAATGGGAAATATCTGGAGTTGGCCAAAAAGGTTCAAGGTATCATTGATTCAGAGGTGATGAACGACCCTAACAAGTTATATCCGTATGAATCATTCAAGGCAAATTTGACCCAATCTGTCAATATAGGTTATTCAGATATCATTGGGGTAGAAGAGTTAATGGAAAAAAGAACGGAGTACCTAATGGCGCATCCCCTATTCAACGGTACAAACCCTTCGATTACAGAACCATACGCCAATCAATCCGAAGGGGTTGTTTTCTTTTCAGCAAAAGTTCACAATGCCGAAGCAGCTTATATTGCATACCGCAATTCTCCTCAACAACCCTGGAATCGAATAGCCATGAACGATGATGGAACCGGCGAATGGCGGGCTTCGGTCGAAGGAAACCCTGGAATGGAATATTACTTTATTGCCGAAGGTAATCGCCTCGCAGTTTGTGAGCCCTCCAATTCTTCTTATAAGCCTTATGTTTTAAAATGAGACTAATTTTCTGCAACGCTTTATTTTTTGGAAATGATTGTGTTTCAAGAGCCATACACATATCTATTATCGCAATATTTGTATGTATGAATCCTCTGGTTCACATTTTATCGGCAAACAAAAATGGATTGAGCGAGGGTTGTAAGGAATTTGAATAAGATTGAATGTCACAATATTTTGCATTGTCCACTTGGAAGTTTATGATATTAGTAGCCTAAACTACAAAACAAAACAGTATTTTATTTTTTTAAAACAATTCAAATCACCATATTTGCGCTTGAAATTTCCAAAAACCAAACTGGTCTTATATCCTACCGCTCTTTGCTGATCTTTCTTTAGCCTGTTTCCAACTTTACATAGCCTGTTCCAAACTTCTTCGTGTGACTTCCCTTGGTAAAACCTTGATTAGGTTGATTCAACAATTTACTAAAAAAATTTTGTATGAAATTTTCTTTTCCTATTGCCCTCTTCGTTTTTGCGTTGTCCTTTATGCCAAAAACGCTAATATCCCAATGTGGTAGTGGACCCTGCCCACCAGGTGCACCAATATGGGATCAAAGTTCCGCTAACGCATGTATTGCGTCGGATGAGTTTGAACTTGACTGTGCTTCTGGCACAATGCCCACAGGGGGCGTTGTTGATCCGCCTCCTACTTGGTGTACATCTATTGAAAACAACATTTATTATGCTTTTACGGCATCTAGTAGTGATGTTGTTTTTGAAGTCGCAGCATTTAATTGTAATGGTGGAAATGGAGCATTGCAAGCTGCATTACTTGATTGCAATTTAAATTTCGTTTCTGATTGTTTTGGAAATATTCCGCCTGGAACCTCTGCGTTCGTCATCAATACGCAGCCACTTACCCCAGGTACGACCTATTTATTGTGTCTTGATGGAAACGCAGGAGCCATATGTGATTTTATTATCAATGGTGCAATACCTGCCGAACCAGTAGGTCCGGCGATTTGTGTAGGCGGTCCAACTGGTAATAATATAGCCACCTATACTTCAAACATACCCGGTACTTGGGCGATAAATCCCCCTAATGCGGGAATTATTACATCTGCCAATCCCGGTTCGAGTGCAACCGTAGAATGGGAGATGTCTGGGAATTTTGAAGTATGTATCTCAGCTTGCGCAAACGGAATGGCTTCTTGCCTTGATGTGGAAATTGGTGAAAATTTAGTAGAGGATGTGGATGAAACTGTTTGCCTTTACGGTGAGACCATGTGCGGATCGCAAACTTTTGAAGCATTTGCTCCAGGTCAGTATGAAGTAGTTGATATACAAACAGGGGCTAATGGCGATTGTGATATAGTAACGATATGTAACTTCGAAGTACCACCTCAAGAGATTGTTTATGAAGAGGCAGCAGTTTGTGTTGATGAATTTTATGAATCATGTGGTTTTCAATTTTACAATACTGGAATATGGGAGGAAAATTGCCCCGGCCCAAGTGGATGTGATGACCTTCTTACCGTAAATTTAGTCGTACAAGACCCAACCGTAATTTTAGACCCGCCTGTTGAGGCAGGATGTGGCGCTGATTGGGAAGCCATACTTAGTGGTTTGGGATCTCCAGATTGGACTTCCCCAGCTGTTCTTGCCAATAATGGAACCACTACTATTGAATGGACAGGCCCCGGCCCAATAGCTGATCCTAATGCGATTTTAATTACTGTAACTGTTCCAGGCCAATATTGTCTTACTATTACGCATGAAACTTTTGGGGTTTCTTGTTCAGATACTGAATGTGTAACGGTTGAACAGAGCCTTCAGCCACTCAGTCCTCCTGATCTTAATGGACCTACGAGCGTTTGTGGTGGAATGGAAATTTATACGGTTTCTCCGGCACCAGGAGAAGTACCTGATAGTTACACCTGGACAACTCCAAATGGTGAGCCTTATACGATGCAGGGCAATTTTAGTATCGAAGTAGATTGGGCTAACTCTCCTGGTGGTGAACTTTGTGTTACTGCAAATAACCTTTGTGGCCCTAGCGATCCTACATGCCTGACTGTTACCGTTGGCACTGGGCCTGATGATCCAATAATTGCTCGGTCCATCAGAGGCCTGTGACGGAGCGTTATTAAATTATGAGATCACAAACGCAAACCCAAATCAATCTGCTACGACAACCTGTACGTGGACTGTTCCGCTAGGTGCCTCCTTCACTCAATCCGGCACAACGATTACGGTTGATTTCGAGGGTGCATCAAGTGGTGATATTTGTGTGACTTGTATGGATCAATGTGGGACTACTCCTCCAACATGCATTCCTGTTGTAGTCAATACCCCACCCGCTGCTCCTACCTTTACCAGCGGCCCAAATCAAGTATGTGCATCTGACATGGAATCTTACTGTGTAAATAATGATCCGAATGCAACTACTTGGTCATGGACTTCACCAGCAGGTAATTTCCCTGATACTGCTACCAATTGTCTCAATATTGACTGGACAGGCTTGTCTGGTGGCAATATTTGTGTGACCGCCAATAATGAATGTGGCCCCAGTCCTCAGACCTGCTTCAACGTTGCTATTATAGATTCTCCAACTGCAACAATCAGTGGACAAGGAGAATTCTGTACTGGAAGCGGAGATGCAATTGATTTAACAATTGAACTTACCGGTACAGCACCTTGGACCATTACCTATTCTAACGGAGGTCCTATACTGGTGGAAGACAACATTCTAACGAGCCCTCATATCATATCCGTTACCGAAGAAGGCACCTATGTGCTTAATACTGTAACTGATGGAGGAATTTGTCCGGGTACGGTTAGTGGCTCTGCAGAAGTAATTGAAAACCAATTGCCTACTGCCGCTTTATCAGGATCTGGTGACATTTGCCTTGGAAGTGGACAACAAGTAAACCTTACTATAGATTTGACAGGCGCTGCCCCGTGGCAAGTTGTATATGAAAATGGAGCGGGAAACCAATCGAACTTGAACATAACAGCAAGTCCTTTCACACTGCCCATTAGCCAAGCAGGAGCTGGAACGATTACATTGATCAGTGTGGAAGATGACAATGACTGTTTGGGTACTGTTAGCGGAGCTTCTGAAGTCAATGTCTTTGATGCGCCAACAACAACCGTTAGTACTGAATGTGATGCAACAAACACTGAATTCGTAGTCACAATTGTCATTGAAAATGGAGACCCTAACACATACAGCGTTACACCTTTAAATGGAACATTGACTGGCAATGTTTTCACCAGTGATCCTATACCTCATGGTAACGGTTATTCTTTCATAGTGACAGATGTCAACAACTGCAACCCATCTGATGTGTCGGACAATATTGTCGTCTGCGATTGTACCACAGCTGTAGGTGTAATGGATGATGAAACTCTTGAAACCTGCGGAGATGGGCCGATCACATCATTTGCCTATGATGATACCGACCAGGTATTAGATGGCGATGATGTGCAGATGTATGTTTTGCACAGTGGCAACTCTGCGTCAATTGTAGCTCCAATCTTGGCCATCAGCCCAACAGCCACTGCCTCTTATGATCCAGCCACAATGACCTATGGAGAGGTCTATTATTTATCGGCTGCCGTTGGTAATGGAGGTGGCGCACAGGGCATCGATTTGAACGATCCTTGTTTGCAAGTAGCACAAGGTACTCCTGTCGTTTTTTATGAAATACCAACTGCGACTATTGCAGGTACGGCTGAAATTTGTGATGGTGAAAGTGCTGACCTGACACTTAATTTAACTGGTGTTTCTCCTTGGACAGTTACCATTAATGGCGCTCCTGTGACCAATATTTTCAGTTCACCTTATATCCATACAGTGGATCCTGATGCTACTACTGATTACATTTTGACTGAAGTTTCGGATGGTAACAATTGTACCAACGCTGCCACTGGAACGGAAACCATTACCGTCAACACTTCGCCTATGGTTATTAATGTTAATGAAATATGTAATGGATCAGGTACTGCTTATACCGTTACTTTTGAAATAACAGGTGGCGATCCTACATGCTACAGTATAACGCCAATGGATGGCACCCTAAATGGAAACGTATTTACGAGCAATGAAATTGGCGATGGACTGCCTTATTCTTTTGAAATATCCGATTGTCGCGACTGCCCTTCCGTAATAGTTGAAAAGCCATTGGTTGACTGTAACTGTCTTTCCGAGGCTGGCAATATGACCGCTGACGACCTGGACGTGTGTGGGTCGGAAGTTGCCCCAGTTAATTATGAAGGTGGAGAATTTTTGGACGCAGATGATGCCCTTTGTTTCATTCTCCACAGTGGCAACCCACAATCGCCCATAGCTTCCAATTCTTCTCCTGATTTCAGCTTTGACATCAATACAATGACTATTGGAACCCAATATTTCATATGCCCTGTAGTCGGTAACGATGATGGCAGTGGCTGTGTTGATTTAAGCGATCCTTGTTTGAGCATAGGAGGATGTGCCCAGGTGACTTTCCGGTCTATTCCTACAGCTCTGCTGATTGCAGGTGATGATATTTGTGAAGGAACCATTGGAAACCTAACCGTTGAATTTACGGGTTCTGGCCCATGGGATTTTGAATATCAGGATATAAACTCTGCTACAGTCAACTCGCTTCAAGCGACAAATAGCCCATTTACATTTGACGTCAGTCCTTCTATGACAACGGACTATACTTTGATAAGTATGTCTGGCAAATTCTGTACAGGTACAGTTGATGGAACTGCGGCAGTTTCTGTAAATGAGGCGCCACAAGCAACGGTTTTAAGTTTAGATTGCAACCCAACCTCTACGGCATATACCGTAACATTTGAAATTACAGGTGGTGATGCAACTTCTTATGACGTTATTCCTGCCAATGGGGTCTTAAACGGAAATGTTTTCACCAGTAATCCATATGCTGACGGCGATCAGTTTTCCTTTGAAATTGATGACCAATATCTATGTGGCCCTGCACTTCTTGAAGGTAGCTTCATTTGTAATTGCATTACTGATGCAGGTGTGATGCCAACGGATCTATTGAGTTATTGTCCTGGCGACATGATCGAGGGTGGAGTCACGGTAGATAGTACGCTTGATGCAGACGATAATCTGTTCTATGTGCTACACACAGGAAGTGGTAACATATTAGGAACTATCATCGCTACCAACGACGAACCTATTTTTGACTTTGACCCAACAATGATGTCAACTGGAGTTACCTATTACGTAAGTGCTGTGGCTGGCAACGGCTTCCCCAACGGTGATGTTGACCTAAACGATTTCTGCTTAAGCGTTGCACCAGGTACTCCTATTTTATTCAATGAACCTCCGACGGTAAGCATCAGTGGAACTACGACCATATGTGATGGGGAAAACACAGATATCACCATTGATATTGCTGGAGGCGTTGGGCCATTTTCCGTTATTTATGAATTAGATACAGTCCAACAAACTTCTCCGCCAATAGGCAATTCTGGTGTTTCTGTTTTGGAAACCACAGATCAGGCTTCCACTTATACCCTAGTTTCTATCGAAGACTTGGGTACAGGTTGTATGAACACTGCTGATGGAACAGTAGAGGTTCAGGTCAGCCTTAATGTTGAGGCAGGATCTCCTTATGATGCCTTTGAAATTTGTGACAATGTCAATTTCACGATCAGCTTATTTGAGAATCTCGTTGGTTTTGAATATGGTGGCGTATGGACAGATGCATCAGGTACTGAATACCCGAACGGAGGACTTAATACGACCCCTCTGACACCGGGCACTTATTCTTATACTTATACCATCGATGCACAAGCGCCCTGTCCTGATGATATGTCTGCAGTGGATGTAATCATCCATCCTGCTCCTGTAGCCGATGCCGGAGAGGACATAGGACTTGACTGTAACCTGACCACCACTCAATTGGGTGGCAGCGGAACTACTCCGGGAATTTTTTACTCTTGGACAGGCGACGATGTTTCTGACCCTTCCATTCCCAATCCGACTATTTCCGGAGCGGGCGAGTACATACTTACGGTCACCACTCCATTCGACTGTGTTGATACGGATACGGCGTATGCTTTCATTTCTGATGGTACACCGAATGCCGTTATTACGGTTTCCGATATTAGTTGCTTTGGCTTGGGGGATGGCTTCATGACAATTGATAATATAACTGGTGGACAACCTCCTTATACTTGTTCTTTTAATGGCGGGCCGTTCACATCTGATAAATCCTTCATCAATTTGGGGGTAGGAAATTACAGTCTGGTTGTCAGAGATGCAGGGGGGTGCGAAAGCACAAGGACTTTTAATGTGTTTGAACCAGACGAAGTTACGGTTGATCTGGAGACAAGCCTCGATGGGACACCGCCTATTGCAGAGTACCAATCGCCATTCTCCATTAATATCACCTCTAGCCCACCTTATTCCGAGCTGGATACGGTAATTTGGACTACTTCAAACCCATTTAGCGATTCGCTCTGCACCTATTGCGACTCCAACATGGTCTCTTTGGAATTCCAAACGACCTTTTCAGTAATGGTTTCGGACGAAGGCTGCCAGGACGAAGACCGGCTTACGGTGTTTGTTAACAGGGATCATGTACTCTACGTGCCAAATGCCTTTTCGCCTAATGGAAGAGATGATGATAGAAATGAGGTTTTCAAAATGTTTGCTCCAGATGATACCAACATTGAAGAAGTCAAATCCTTCATAGTTTTCAACCGTTGGGGTGAAATAGTTTATGAAACTTACAACTTCTTGTGGGAAGACGGTCCGATAGACGGCTGGTGGGACGGAACCCACCGTGGGCAAATGATGAACCCAGCAGTATTCACCTGGACTGCCGAAGTGGAATTTGAAGATGAGGTAGTACGGTTCTACAAAGGGGACGTTTCATTGATAAGGTAAGCATGATTTTCAAATCATTGCATAAATGGGAGGGGGAAATCAATTGATTTCCCCCTCTCTTTTTTTTATACAATTTCCAGAAATTTGAATCAAAATTTCCCTACCGTACACTTTTTATTTCAAACACGTTTTCAGGCCAAAAGAGAAGAATCCTACAGAGAGAGGTGTGTGGTTTTTTGTCCCGACTGGCATCGGGACAAAAAACCACACACCTCTCTCTAAAATGTTCTTTCTCTCAGGCTTGAAAATCGGTCGTTTTCAAAAGTGTACGGTAATGAAATCAAAATTAATCTTGTTGTCAAACTGAATGCCTGTCTTAAAAAATTCTACTTACCGACGCTCACCATTGTTATATAACGGTCACTTCGAAAGCATCTGCCCTGCCCTTTTCCGAAAAATAACCAATGTGAAATACGAGCGGGAAAGACTCACCCTCTCCGATGGCGATTTCGTTGATCTCGATTGGATTGACAATGGCAGCCGCCAACTCGTACTCCTCTCTCATGGCCTTGAAGGGGATTCCTCCCGGCAATATATACTCGGCATGGCCAGAATGTTTTCCGATCAAAAATGGGATGCCCTTGCTTGGAACTGTCGATCTTGCAGTGGGGAAATGAACCGAAAACTCCGTATGTACCATCACGGCGAAATCGGTGACATCAGGGAGGTTATTAGTCATGCACTCCATATCAAAGATTATGAAAAAATGATCTTGGTCGGTTTCAGCATGGGTGGCAACATCAGCATGAAATATTTGGGTGTACATGGAAATAATATTCCAGATGTCGTCAAAGGGTGCGTCGCCTTTTCTGCCCCTACTGACCTTGAAGCAGGTGCCCGCATATTAGACCGTCCTTCCAATTTTATTTACAAAAAACGCTTCCTTAAATATCTGAAAACCAAATTGGAAAAGAAAAAGGAGCAGTTTCCCAACATGATTGACCTTGAAAGTTTCAGAACGATAAAAATATGGCGTGATTTCGATGAACTTTACTCTGCCCCCATGAACAACTTTGAAAACGCCGACGCTTTTTACCAAAACGCCTCTGCTAAAAACTACATGGCTGGTATCACCGTACCTACTCTATTGGTGCAGGCGAAAAACGATCCGATACTGCCAGTTGAATGCTATCCCGTTACCCTTTGTGAAAAACTGCAAAATGTATTTTTGGAAATGCCAGAGCATGGAGGACATGTTGGTTTTTGGCGACCACGGGAAAAGTATGGGTGGGCAGAACAGCGAGCATTTATGTTTGTTAAGGAAACTTGACATAACCAAATAGATGTATTTTCAAAATAAATCTTCCAACTCCCCAATACTTATTAATTTTGCCGGGCGTTAGTTTATTGTTACCCTAACTGGTTGGGAATCAACCAAATCCAAAAAGACATGTATTTGAACAAATTTCTTCCCCTCTTTTTTTTGAATGTTGTCTTTCTCGCCTGTGAGCCAGAACCCAAAACACCTGTCTATGAAAAACAAGACCTCATTGGTCAATGGGAACTGACAGAAGCTTGGCGGAACAACCGGAAAACAGAAACACTTGTAGGCACTTATTACAATTTCGATGACAATGGCCACATGAGCACCAATTTCAACTTAGACATGCAGGAAAGTAGTTATGAGTACGAATTTGATGGCCGTCAAATAACTCAAAAGGGAGAAGAGGAAACCGTCTACCATATTGATTCCTTGACCAGTTCCACACTGATATTTTCTACCACATTCCACAATTTTCCTTTCAAATTGGCTCTAACCAAAAAACTGGAATCGGAGGATGAGCCAACCTCCGAAATGTGAATGTTACGAACAAGGGAGTATTTGAAATAATCTTCTATGTTGAAGCCCAAACATTGCTATAAAACCTTAACAGTATTTCCTCTTCTTTTTCCCAAATCCACTCTTCGGCTGCCCTCCTATTTTTTTCGCAGAGGTCCTGATAGAGAGCTTGGTCTTTTCTGATCGACTCAATAGCCTTTGAGATTTGGCTGGCCGACAATTCATTAATAATAATGAGTGCCCCTGATTGCAGGGAAAGCTTTTTATATTCCGGGAAAGGCATACACAAGGAAGGAATGCCTGCCTGCATATAATCGAACGTTTTGTTGGCAAGCGAATAGTAATAATTCAGCCCTTTGTTTTTCAATAAATTAAGGCCAAGATGGGCTTGTGAAGTAAGCAAATGGAGTTTGTCTGGTGATACCCTGCCATGAAAAATAATTCGGTCCGTAAGCCCTTTGTCTGCTACTTTCTCGCGGAGCATATTGGAAAGGTCACCTTCTCCGGCGAGCCATAATTCCACACCCTTCAATTGCTCTATTGCTTCGACGGTTTCTTCGAGCCCTCTGCCGTCGTTCAGTACACCTTGGTAAATGAGGACAAAAGGATATTTCCCCATCTTTTTTTGTGGGAGCAGGGGTTTTCTAACAGGTACATTGCGGATCACTGCAAAAGGTGTTCGGTATTTTTGGTAAAATATTTCAGCTAAGCTTTCACAGACCGTATAGGCAAACTTTAATTTGGGAATCGTAAAATCAGCGATCCCTTCCCATGCCTTTTTCACCAATGGCCGTCCAACCACTTCCGGTACTTCAGAAAAATATTCGTGGGCATCGTAGATGCAAGTCTTGCCTTTTATTTTTGAAACCAAATAACCCGGCAACAGCGTGTCCAAGTCAACAGAGCAAACGGCATCAAAACGGGAAAACAATAAGTAGAATAAAAGCCGCACATTGTATTCGATATAAAACAGCTTTCCTTTTTCGAAAATAAGGTGCAAGCGTTTCTGCTGAAAAGGCTGTTTTTTTAAAATTGGTGAATTGGGCAATTGCCGCCCTACGAGCATCACCTTGTATCCAGCCCCCGAAAGCGATGTGCAAATCCTGATCATCCGCTGGTCAAAATTCAGGTCGTTGGTGACGGTACAAATGATTCGTTTCATGGGTTTTGCCAAGCCAGCTTGTCGGCCTCTTTATCAATTAACCCTTCGTCAAGTAAATGGCTAAGGGCATTCAATACGTTTGCATGACGGTTGGAGGAAAATGATTCCAATAGCTCCGTTTCAGTCAGTTTTTCTTTTTCCAATAGTACTTTAATTTTTGCCTTATACCGTTCATAATCATCTTTTGAAAGTCCCTTTGTCTTGTTCTTCAAACAAACATCGCATACACCACAAGTAGGTGCTTTTTCATCAAAATATTCGAGCAATTGCTGGCTGCGACAGCGGGGTGTAGTTGCATAAGCAATGGCCTTTTCAATTCGCTTTTTTTGACCATCTTTCCTAAAATTATAACGCTCAATATCAATGGTCAGGTTATCGGCCTTCACCCTTTCATGGGTGAAAATGATCTGTGGCTTGTCCTTAGCGGGTCGGTAGTCTATCACCTTTTCTTTGTGCAGTTGCTGGATGGCGGCAATCATTTGTTCGGTAGGTATTTTGAGAAAACGGGCCATCGCATTCTCATTGATCTTGGCATGATGCTGAAATGCTCCCTCGGTAAGGCGAAGAAGGGTTTTTATATAAATATCAAGATTCTTGTTTTTTAACTGAAAATCGTACAACTGTTCCCGATTGACAATTACCTTAAAAGTAGAAGGTAAAAAAACCGCTTCTGTCATAACGATCCAGCCTTCCTGCTCAAGGAGTTTTAGGCAGGAAAAAGATTTAAGAACGTCGAGTTTGAAGTTTTTGCAAAAATCAACAATGTCAAAATCGAATGCCTGCCCGATGCCCGCTCCAGTTGCCAATTGAAGATAACTGCCCAGTGCCCGGTACACTTGCCGCAAATCTTCCAGTGGAGGGAAGGCCAGTTCAAAATTGCGCTCCAGCATAGCTTTGTCATAAGGAGCATAAAGCAGCACAGCATACGATTTTTTCCCATCCCTGCCTCCCCTACCAGCCTCCTGAAAATAAGCTTCGAGGCTATCTGGGAGATCCATGTGAACTACACTTCGTACATCTGGTTTGTCAATGCCCATTCCAAATGCATTGGTGCAAACAATGACCTTTATCTGTCCCTTGATCCATGCCTCTTGCCGGGCACTGCGTTGTTCTGGCGACAATCCTGCATGATAGAAATCAGCATTTATTTGGTTGGTCTTCAAAAAGTTAGCTATTTCTTTAGTGCGTTTGCGGTTGCGCACATAGACGACGCCTGTACCTTTTACATTTTTCAAAACGGAGAGCAGTCGCTGCAATTTATTTTCTTCTTCCAGCACTACATAGGCAAGGTTCTCACGGGCAAAGCTTTTGGTAAAAACAGCGCCGTTCTTAAAATTCAATTTCTCTTGGATGTCAGCTACCACCTCTTTCGTAGCTGTTGCAGTTAATGCCATAACTGGGACTTTTTCCCCTATCACTTTACGTATTTCTGCAATTTGTAAATAAGGTGGGCGGAAGTCATAACCCCATTGGGAAATGCAGTGCGCCTCATCCACCGCCAAAAGGTTGACGCTCATCTGCCGAAGGCGCTCTTGTGCCATCTCGTTGGTCAGCCTTTCGGGAGAAAGGTAAAGGAATTTTGTCTCACCATAAATACAGTTGTCAAGGATGCGGTCTATCTCTTTATAGTGCATACCGGAGAATATTGCCTCTGCAAGAATGCCTCTTTTTTTCAGGTTCTGCACTTGGTCTTTCATCAGGGCGATGAGCGGTGAAATGACAATGCAGATGCCGGGTTGGCAAAGGGCAGGTACTTGAAAACAAATGGATTTGCCACCGCCAGTAGGAAGGAGGGCAAGGGTATCGTTTCCTTGCAGAGCAGAATTGATAATGTCCTCTTGCAAGGGACGAAAGGCGTCATATCCCCAGTACTTCTTTAGTATGTCTATTGGCTGTTGCATGCTGCTTGGTGGCAAATGCAATTTTAGGGAATTACGCTTAAGTAAAAAGAAGAAAGAAGAAAGTAAAAAGTTCGGCGGGTGCTTTTCAGCGTATTATCAATTGGATTTTGTAAACAAAAATGCCGGAACTGCAAATGCAGTCCCAGCATTAGGAATATTATTTTATAAAATTTAGAGCGTACCAAATTTTATAGAAAACTCATAAGAGTCGTTATTATCTGTATCTGTCTCTGTCACTGCATCAACACGGATTAGGTAATAGGTAGTGCCTTTTTGAACTACAAACATATCGCCTACCGCCAAAACACCACTTACATGTTCAACTGGTGCTGTGGTACCAGCGCAATTATCACTTTCACCTGCACTGAATGTAAAACCGGTATCAAAAGCATTCTGAATATCCTCTACAATATCAACATTATCAAATGTAAAATTCTCAACAGCAGACATATCAACTTGACGCAATACAGTACCATTGAAAGCACCAATTTGCTTTCTCCAGTTAAGACCAGGAGCAGGAATGGTACAATCTACACCCATGTCCCTGATTTCAGCCTGATCGGGAGTAGTTTCACCATCTGAAGAAACGCCAGCACTTTTTCCTTCGTCCAAATCCAATGTACCCCTACCAGCAGGACCTGCTTGATTGAACAAAACACCTGTCAAGATATTTGCAGCATCAATTGGAGTCCCTGGATCAGGAACCACGCTAATTGTAAAAGACACATCATCCACAAGGCCACCGTCATCAGCCAATTCAAAAGTAATCGTTTGGTCTCCGATGGCATTGTCAAACGTATAAGTCATGTCCCAAGTAAAACCAGAAGTCTCTGAAGCATCAATCAAAACAGTATTTGAACCAATGCCAGTAGTCCCCGTGGATGTCAAATTAACCAAATCAGCAATTTCAATTCCACTGATTTTAACGGTACTCAATGCATCAGTTCCAACAGAGGCAATCAAACTAAAAGAGATCGGGCCCACATTACTTTGTTCAACAGTATAAGTACCCCCGTCAGTTACATCAGAAGAGGAAAGAACCAGAAGTGGTGGGTCTTTCACTTCAGGAGTAGTAGGATCATCTTCACAGCCAGTAGAAACAAACAAATTCAGGAAAAGCAGCGATGCTGCAAGGAAAGAAAGAATTTTCTTCATTTTAGTAAATGGTTTTGTTAAAAAATTATGGTTAGAACGTTTGATAAGAGACCGTTTTGGTAGTACATTTTTCTTGTATATGAGGTTTCCTTCAAACAGTCCGTTAGTTTTTTTGACTTTAATGATAGTAGGTGGTCACAGATATGTTTTGTTCAAATAGTGAATAAATTGTTCGGGCAAGTTGTTTAACACCGCCGCATAAACGTTTCTAATGACGGCAATGATGCTTCAAAGACTTATAACGATTTGTTAATGCGCCGCAAAGAAAAAGTATTTGCAGTGTGTAACCAACTTTGGCAAGTTCAAATATTTACCGAAAATTGCGGACTACTTTCGAAATTGGATATTTGGTATTTGGTATTTGGCATATGCCATTACCAAATACCCAATACCAAATAACTATGTAATAATGAGCCTTAACATCCAACACACCGTCCTTGAACGTTTCCTTCGCTATGTCCAAATTGACACTCAATCAGACGCAGAATCGCCAACCTGCCCGTCAACTGAAAAGCAAAAGGACCTGAGCAATCTCTTAGTAAAGGAACTACTGGAAATTGGTGTTTCTGATGCTCATATAGATGAAAACGGCTACGTCTATGGTACGATCCCTTCTAATACGGATAAAAAAGTCCCGGTCATTTGCTTTTGTTCACATGTTGATACTGCACCTGATTGTAGCGGGAAAGATGTGAAACCCATCGTGCATAAAGGTTATCAAGGAAATGACATTGTGTTGCCCGATGATCCCAGTCAAGTCATCCGCATGGACGACCATCCGCATCTAAAAGACATGATCGGCAAAGACGTAGTAACCGCCAGTGGTACTACCTTGTTAGGCGCTGATGATAAGGCAGGCATTGCTGAAATAATGGACGCTGCGACCCATCTTATGAAGCACCCCGAGATCAAGCACGGCACTATCAAAATCATGTTTACTCCTGACGAGGAAATTGGCAGAGGGGTGGACAAGGCCGATCTAAAAAAACTCGGTGCCGACTTTTGCTATACCATGGATGGAGAAGCAGCAGGTTCGCTGGAAGATGAAACCTTTTCCGCTGACGGGGCGACCATTACCATTCAAGGGGTGAGCGTCCACCCCGGCTATGCCAAAGGCAAAATGGAGCATGCGATGAAAATTGCGGGGGAAATCCTTGCCCGTTTGCCCAAATATCACCTTTCGCCAGAGACCACTTCTGGCAGGCAGGGGTTCCTGCACCCAGTTGCAATGACAGGCGAGCTGGAAAAGGCAACTCTCAGTTTCATTGTCCGTGACTTCACCGAAGAAAAACTTCACGAACATGAGGCATTATTGGAAAAAATTATGAATGAAGTGTTGATGCACTACCCTAGTTCTACTGCCAAAATGGAGATTAAAGAGCAATACCGCAATATGAAAGAAATTTTGAAAAACCATCCCGAAGTGGCTGATTATGCAGAAGAAGCAATTCGCCGTACAGGTTTGACGCCAAAAAAGTCGAGCATAAGGGGCGGTACAGATGGGTCACGCCTTTCTTTCATGGGACTCCCTTGCCCAAATATTTTTGCAGGTGGCCATGCTTTTCATTCCCGTCAGGAATGGGTTTGTGTGCAGGATATGGAGAAAGCAGCGGAGACAATTGTACACTTGGCGATGGTGTGGGAAGAGCGGTCGTGAAAAACTGAAAATAATCAATTGAAGGACGGGTTGGTGCATTTCCAGCCCGTTTTTTTTTTATTCACCATTAACACTTCCTTCATTCCTTTTAACGACAATTTAGCAGGGTATTAATTTGACGGCAACGTCTTTGGTGAAAGAATCGAGCTATTTTCATTTCACCAAAAAAGAAAAGCCATGAGAGCAAATCATCTAAAACCCGCATTGTTTGCAGCCATTGCCCTCTTTTTGGCAAGCGCATGTACCAGTCCTGAAAAATTAATTGAACGGGGCGATTTCGACCAAGCCATCTCGTTGAGCGCCAGAAAGTTATCGGGCAAAAAGAAAAAAAAGGAAAAATATGTCAGAGCTGTAGAAGAATCTTTCAGAAGGGCGACTAACCTTGACATGCGAAGAATTAAATCCCTTCAAACAGAAGGATATGCAGAGAACTGGGTAGAGATCAACCGTATTCACAGAAAAATACAAAAGCGGCAAGAATTGATCGAGCCCCTCCTCCCTTTGATTTCCAAGGAAGGCTATAAAGCAGATTTTATGTTCGTAAAAGTGGATGGACTCTTGCGAGAATCGAAGGAAAAGGCAGCTCATTTTTACTACATCGAAGGCAAACGGCTTTTGGCACAAGCCGAATTAGGTGATAAAGCTGCCGCACGTGAAGCCCATCGCCAATTTGAACGGATTGGACAATACTACAACCGCTACAAGGATGAGGATAAATTGATGCGGAAAGCGCATGAGTTGGGCATCGTCTATGTTTTGTTCAGCATGGAAAACAATTCGCACTCCATCTTGCCAAGGGATTTTGAAAGGGAAATCAAACGGATCAGTGTCAGTGATATGGAAAGTACCTGGCGGGAAGTCCACCTTTCCCCTGAAAGGTTTACGAAATATGATTACAATGTAGTGATGAACCTCCGCCGCATTGATGTTTCTCCTGAGCAATTCCGTGAAAGAGAATATTTTGATAAGAAAATCATTGAGGATGGTTGGCGCTATGTGCTTGACCAAAATGGGAACGTGCTAAAAGACACACTTGGCAATGATGTAAAAGAACCAAACAAGGTAGAAATAGCGGCAAGGGTTTTTGAAAACACTTCAAACAAAATCAGCCCTTGTAAGCGGCACACTGGAGTTTTTTGACAATAAATCCAATAGGATCATCCATGAAGAACCAATCACTGCCGAGGCTATTTTTGAGAACTATGCTGCCCGTTTTGATGGCGACCGCCGTGCTTTGAGCAAAGAATCGAAGCGGAAAATCGGCAATAGCCCAATCCCTTTCCCAAGTGATGAAGCACTTGTCTTGCAAGCAGCAGACAGGTTGAAGCCAGTGATCAAAGAAAAAATCAGGAGAGGGTTGAGAGGGTGAATTTAATGTTTCATTGTTTCATTGTTTCATTACTCTAAACAAGTTAGGCAATGAAACAATGAAACATTAAAAAAGGCTGCCGATATGGCAGCCTTTTTATCTCTAAACGGATTGGATTATGTGTTAATTTTTCGTGTACGTGATCCTCAAGGTTACGCGGTACGTAAGTTCTTTTTGAGTTGTGTAATATTCAACGTTGGGTTGAAATCATGGTTGACGGGGCGTTTGGTAATGAATTTGTGGTCTTCTTGTTTTTTCGTGACGGCTTTGTTCGCTGCTGCTGTCAATTTGGAAATTAGACCAGTCAATTTTGAAGACGTTTTTCCATCCATAGCGCACAGATTTTAGTTAAAAAATTTTAAGGTTTAAAAAATAGGACTTTTCGCTTATGGATATGTCATGGATTACAAACGGGCGTAAAGGTATAAATAAATCATATACAATGCTGGATTAAATAAATTTATTTTACATTTTAGAGATTTTCCAAATTAATAGCCCTTAAAAGCTTAAAAACACAAAATCATATTTTGCGGCTATCTTTACTTAAACCGCCAAATAGGATCATTATCAAGCCAAATTTTATCCTTTCACTTTTATTTTTCCTGCCAAATCCAGCATAAAAGCAAATTCCATTGCGGTTTCTTTCAAAGCCTCGAAACGGCCGGATGCGCCGCCATGCCCCGCCTCCATATTGGTGTGGAGCAAAAGGGGGTTTTGGTCGGTTTTCAATTCACGCAGCTTGGCAACCCATTTGGCTGGTTCCCAGTATTGCACCTGAGAATCATGAAGGCCAGTGGTAACAAGCATGGCGGGGTAATCCTTTGCCTCCACTTGGTCATACGGAGAATAACTTAACATGTATTCGTAGTATTCCTTTTTGTGGGGGTCGCCCCATTCATCCCACTCAAAGGTGGTAAGGGGGAATGGATTCATCGAGCATGGTCGTCACCACATCTACAAATGGTACCGCTGCAACAACACCTTTTAAACAGATCGGGGCCGCATATTGACAACGGCACCCATGAGAAGACCGCCAGCACTTCCGCCCATTGCAAAAAGATGGTCTTTGCCAGTATAATTTTCTTTTATCAAATACTCGGCACAGTCAATGTAATCGGTAAACGTGTTTTTCTTTTTCAGCAATTTACCGTTTTCGTACCAGTCACGCCCCATTTCCTGCCCACCTCTGATGTGGGCAATGGCAAACGCAAAGCCCCTATCCAAAAGGCTCAAACGTGTTGATCGGAAGCTCGGATCCATACTGGCGCCATAGCTTCCGTATGCATAGAGTAATAGAGGCTGCGAACCATCCTTCTCAAAACCTTTTCGGTAAACAATGGATACTGGAACTTTTACCCCATCTCTTGCAGTGGCATATATTCTTTCCGACTGGTAGTTGCTTTTATCAAACCCGCCCAGCACTTCCTGTTGCTTTTTCAGGTCGAGTTGACGGTTTTTCATATCGTAATCATAAGTCGTGGAGGGGGTGGTCAAAGATTGGTAAAGAATGCGGACTTGGTCAGTATCATATTCGGGATTGCTGAACAGGTAAGCCACATAGCTGTCTTCCCCAAATTCAACATAGTGGTCATCCTTGCCATCCCATGACCGAATGCGAACGTTGCGGATGCCGTTGATCCGTTCGGTCAAGGCCATATAATTTTTAAAAAACTCCATGCCTTGGAAAAAAACGTCTTCCCGATGGGGGATCACTTCTGTCCAGTTTTCTTTTCTCGTACCATTTTCCTCGGCTGACATCATGCGGAAGTTTTTTGCCTCATAATTAGTACGGATATACCACTTGCCTCCTGCATGGTCAATGCTGTATTCTAATTTTCGTTCACGTGGCTGGAAGACCAACCATTCTCCATTTGGCCTATTCGCATCTAAATATCGGAGTTCATCAGTGAGGGTCTGTGATGAATGGATGATAAGGTATTCCTTGGATTTGGTTTTTCCCAAACTTAAATTGAACGTTGCATCTTCTTCATGGAAAGCTACCTCGTCAGCCGACGGATCAGTACCTAAGCGGTGTTTCATTATTTTATAAACCCGCAAAGTCTCATCCTTCATCCCATAAAAAACCGTCTGGTTGTCGTTGGCCCAAACGAGGCTGCCGTTTGTGTTGGGAATTTCATCGGAAAGCATTTCGCCTGTTTCAAGGTTTTTGAAAAGGATTTTGTAAATCCGGCGGCTCAATGTGTCTTCCGCATAAGCCAAAATCTTATTGTTAGTACTTACTTTCAAACCCGCAGCTTTGTAATATTCATAATCTTTTGCCAAATCATTGACATTGAGCATAACCATTTCCCCGGCTTCAAGACTGCCTTTTTTACGGCAATAAATCGGGTACTCTTGCCCTTCTTCATAGCGGGTATAGTACCAATAACCATTTTCAAAATAAGGAACCGATTCATCCTGCTCTTTAATGCGGCCTTTCATTTCCTGAAAGAGTTCTTCTTGTGTGTCTTTCAGATTGGCCATAACGGCATCCTTGTATTCATTTTCAGCAGTTAGGTAAGCAATCACCTGTGGGTTTTCCCTTTCATTTAACCAATAATAGTCGTCGGTTCGGGTGTGCCCAAGGTTTGTCAATTCTTTGGGTTTCTTTTCAGCCAATGGTGGCTGAACGGTCATTAGTTCATACATGCCAGTCGAGTTTTCAGTGTGTTTTGTTTGGTCATTACAAGCAGACAATAATAGCATCAAAGGTAAAAATAGGTATATGGGTAAATTGGCAAGAGCCTTCATGTTTGTTCTATTTTAAAAATGAAGGCGATGTTAGTTATTTTTTAGAAACTTTTCAGTGGAAAGAGGCAAAATGTGGCGCCGAACTCCAGCTCGGCGATTGGAAAATGTGCTTCACTGCCAACACCGCCGAACTGGAGTTCGGCGTTACAAGGCATGCTGAACATCCCTACAAATTTTTAAACTGTCTTATTGTTTTACAAACCGCACCGAGCTGATCCCTTTTTCAGATTCCAAAACCAAGTAATAAAGCCCTTCAGGAAGCATTGCCACATTGAATTCAAATTGGTGAGGACCAACCTCTAACTGCCTCATAGATGTAGCGAGTACAGTTTGCCCAACTGCATTGATGATTCTGAACCCAGTATCTTCATTTTCTTCTAAAGCCAATTTCAGGTGGAGTTTTTCGTTTACTGGGTTTGGAAAAAGTTTGAATTGACCGGGATAACTTTCTATCGCCCCTGTTGTCCCATTGCCTACGATGAACAAAGAAAAATCCCCCGGCAGATCAAACGTCAGATAAGTTGTAATTCGTAAAAGGAAAACCGTCGGTTCATCTGGCAATCCAGAAACGGTTGTTTTCCCAGAATCATCATTAACATCCACAAAAAGGCAAGAACCAAAAATAGCATTTGTATCTATTGGAACACCGCAGGAGTCAAATAAGTCCATATAAAAAGCGGACTCCACTTGGTCGCTATTTTTGAAAAGATGGAAGTCAAGTTTTGGGTTGCCAAGCGTATTAAACCAATACCAGACAGTGGCGAAATCACCACTGGCATCTCCATTAAAACATTGAGCATTGGGCAATTGAAATGCTGATTGGTCAAAAGTGGCATCAATGGTAGTTCCTAAAATTGGGTTGCCCATATTCTCCAATTGGTTCGGCGTTGAAATCCAAGCAAAGCCAGCATCTGCACAATGGTCATTGCTTGGAGGAACTGGAGGGGTCGTTTCAAAAAAATCAAACGTCCCACTGCCAGTTTCCCCGTTCCAGCCCCCAAGCCGCATCAAATATGTTTCGCCCTCAACGACATCGAAAACAACTCGTGAAGTGTAATCGCTGCAACCAGCGCCATCGTCATTGCAAGCCATTAGGTCGTCATCGGTAGGCATACATTCTACGCCGGCATTATACACGGCAAGTCTTGTGTCGAATGACTCTATCATTTCACAGGTGCTCCACTCTACGGTTGAAGTGGAAGGAGCAGTAAATGAATACCATATATCTGCTTGTACATCACGGTCATCAAATCCAAAGCAGGCTTCGTTGAAGGGGTGTTCTGGCCCATCGGTAGTCGCACCAATGTTAGAGAACGTTTGATCCATGCCAAGGGAAATGTTGGTTGCTTGCAGGCAATAATCATTTGGTAGTTCACCCATATATTCCTCAATGATAAATGTACCCGCACCTGTTTCCCCAGGCGATGCCGAGCCCCACCCTCCTAACCTTAACAGGTAAATTTCTCCTTCTGTCACTCCAAACAATACCCGTGAGGTTGCATATGGGCATCCCGCTTCATCATCGTTACAAGCCTGAACATCAGTCTCTTTGGGAGGACAGGAAATACCGGGCTGGTAAACGGCAATTTTTGTATCAAAATCAGCTGTGCCACACAAAGACCATTCTGCAAGTCCTGTAAATTCAGCTGTAAACACATACCAAATATCGCTGAACAATGTATCATTATTTGTTGAGGACGAACAAGGAGAAGTATCGTTCGGATGAAATGGGCCATCCGTCGTCGCACCTATGGTGCTAAAGGAAACGGTTTCACCTGCCACGACAGCAACGGCATCTATGCAGTTGTCATTTTCCGGCTGGGCAAGAAGGGAACAATAAAAAATGATATAGAAAGAGAGGTGTAGAAATACTTTCATGTTGAAAAAATTTAAATGTACGTGAGCCTTCAGGGAGGGAAATAATACGAAACGGTTAAATGTGGGAGTTATGATTTTTTGAAAAAATTGATTTACAAAAAACTGGTTATTCCAATGCAAAAAATAAGCCGCTACAATCTGTCGATTGCAGCGGCCTTTTTTATTCAACTATTATTCCTCGAAATTTAGGTCAGTTCACTTTCACAAAACGCAAGCTCCTCTTTTCGTTTCCATCCATTAATAGCAAGACATAATGCCCCGGCTGCAAGATGCCAACATCTAATGTCATTTGCTTTTCCCCTACTTCACCGAAGTCCGATTCTACTTGTAAAACTTGCCTGCGCAGCATATCAAAAACGGCTAAGTTTACTTGCCCAGCATTATTTTGGTAAAATTCCAACTGTAATTGATCCGTCACTGGGTTAGGATAGGCATTGATCGTTTGATCCATTTCAACTATTACTTTTTCGTCGTCTTCTACAGGCCTCAATGTTATCTGCACATCTGGAGCCATTTGTCTCTGACCGCTAGTCAAACAGCCTGAAATTTCTACATCATCAATGTAAACCCAGTCACTATTACCAGAGGCATCTGCCCTGAACCTCAGACGGGTATTGACAGTAAATGGGCCAGGAATAACCACAGCATCAAATTCCCTGACATTGTTTTGAAATTCATCATTCAAGTTCCATTCTTCAACTGTGGTATAACTTGAACCACCATTTGTTGAAACCTGCAACCAAAAATCTTCATTTGAATTGTCAAAACTTCTTACAATATAAGTGAAATCAACAGTCAATTCATCATAAGAGGAAAGATCTAAGTTATCAGTTGTCATCACCGAAGTCGAAGTGTTATCGCGCAGTCGGACACAATAGTTACCGCTAAAAGCATAAGCAGCATCTTTATTGCTTCTACGGCAATCGGATCCACCATCGTTCCAAATGCCCCATCCACCTTCAAAATCTTCAAAGTCAATAACTTCATAAGTACAACTTCCGGGGTCGTTTAATGTCACACTGCCTGTGGCAACACAACTGTTATCATCAGTTACGGTAACATCATAAGTACCGGCAGATAAACCCGTAATAGTTTGGCTGGTACCTCCATTCGACCATGAATAAGAATAGGGGGCCGTACCACCGGATGGGTTAGCTGTAGCGCTGCCATCATTACCATTAACAGGGTCAACCCCTGTCACGTTGACGGTCAAAGCAGAGGGTTCGTTAATAGTCACATTTGCAGAAGCCGTACAGTTTGTATCGTCAGTAACAACAACGTTGTAAGAACCAGCTGTAAGGCCACTGATAGTCGGAGTAGTGCCGCCATTTGACCAAGAATAGGAATAAGGGGCCGTACCACCTGAAGGACTTGCAGTTGCTGAACCATCATTTCCACCATTGCAAGAAACATCGTTCCCACTTGCTGAGACGGTTACTCCAGTAGAACTTGCAATGTTTACAGAAGCAGTCGTTACACAGTTATTATCGTCAGTTACCGTTACCGTATATGTGCCAGCAGCAAGGCCATTAATGGTTTGGGTGTTTCCTCCATTGCTCCAATTATAACTATATGGAGTTGTACCGCCCGAAACATTCGCTGTAGCCGACCCATTGTTATTTCCACAAGACGTATCTGTACCAGTAGCAGAGGCATTCAGTGCTGAAGGTTCTGTAACAACGGCAGAAGCAGTTGCCGTTTCAGCCCCAGAAGTAACAGTTACGGTGTAAGTTCCAGGCCCAAGGTTGGAAATGGTTTGTGTATTGCCGCCATTGCTCCAGGCATAAGAATAGATGCCATTTCCACCTGTTGGAGAAGCAGTTGCCGTACCGTCATTTGCTCCATTGCAGGAAACATCGGTGCTGGATGCTGTTACACTCAATGGCTGCCCTCCGGCACCAGTATAACAAATGTCCAGGCTCCACGCATTCAAGGAACCACCATCCTGATTGAACACGTCTTCAATGGTCAACGTCCAGGTACCATCCAAATCTTCCCCATCAAAAGCCGAGAGTGCATCTAAAGGTTGATAGGTGCCATTGTTGGTCGGTGGGCAAGGCAAAGAGGAATGAGGGTTACTGCTTTCATCATCAAAATTTGTCAAGATGTCATTTTCGCTATTGCAAATTTGACTGAAAAGGGTAACCTGTGTGCCAGCTGGACTTTCTAAAGTAACGATAAGGTCGTTTATCCACGTGTGGCTAATATCAAGGTTCTTCACGTTAACATCATCAATTGTTCCTAAATCACTGATTGTCAATGTAGATGTGACGGTTGGCGTACCGCTGGCAGAGATGTTGACTGGTACATCTGTACTAACATAAGTATTGCAACTGATGTTAGCAGTAGTGAAATTAAACGCAGAGGAGTAAGCCCCATTTCCACATCCATTTACCCCACGTACCCTCCAATAATAAGTTGTATTCGTCGAAAGGCCACTGGCATCATAACTGGTTCCTGTTACACCTGCTTCATTGATCACAATACTGTTAAAACCGGCGTCTGTAGCCACTTGCACATCATAACTGTCTGCTCCACTGGCCGCAGTCCACGATAAGGTAGGCGTTAAAGAAACATCTGTAGCTCCATTTGAAGGACTGTTCAGCGTGGCAGCGCCAGGTGATCCACCTATAACCGTTAATGTAACAATTTCAGACTGATTATTTCCTCCATTTGATCCTGTAACAGTAATGTTATAAGTACCGGGTGTTACACTTCCAGTGCCATTGATCGTCAGCTGCGAAGTACCTGGCGCAGCAACTGGATTGGTAGAAAAACTGGCTGATGCGCCTGCTGGTACACCAGATGCGGATAATGTAACATTTCCATTAAAATTCCCAGCAACACCAACACTCACATCAAATACGGCATTTGCTGGCGCACAAACAGATTGTGAATTGGGTGAAACATCAACCGTAAATCCATTGGCCGGAGCTGAAATAGTGAAATTGGTATTTGAAATATCAAAGAAGATATTGCCAGCACCACGTACCATGACCCTTGCCTCAGCAGTTGGATTGTTGGGGATATTGACGGTGTGAGAGCCATCATTGGGTGTTCCCGAAGCAAGTGTAATCGGGTAAGTAAAACCTCCGTCGGTAGAAAGAAAAATGTCCACATTGGCCGTACTAACTGGTGATGCAGTAGTACCGGCTACATCCCAAGTTACTGTTTGATTGGAAAGGGCAGGCCACGTTACGCTGGTATTTGGTGCTGTTACCAAAAAGGGACCGGAGCTTCCGCTGACCGTTACTACCATATCGTCCTCTTCCGTACAGCCGCCACCAGGATGGTTATCACGTGCCGTGAATCGGAAATTCAAAGTACGGCTCACACTGGGCAATACTTCCCAAGTCGGCGACTGGTTGTTCACGATAGCTGTTAAATTAGGGAAATAGCGATCAGGAGAATCAGATGGTGTAAGAGAACGGAACGCCGGACCACCTGTATTGGTGCTGACAGGAGGCATCGTAGCTGTTTGATTGTCCATCTGCTCCCAGCAATAAGAAAGAGGATCGCCATCTGGGTCGGTGGAAGTCCCGCTCAATACAAATGGAGTTGACCTGGGAATAGTGTGATTGGAACCGGCGTTAGCAGTAGGTGCATCGTTTATGTCAGTAACAGCAGCACAAGAATTACCACCTCCTGTAACAAAATCGCCTATTTCTTCCAAGCTGATCGCATGATAGTATGCGTCGCTGTTGCTCTGCACATTAGGCGAACAAATGCCAGCATAACCCATTATTGTCGAAGCACTGCCGGGTTCCATCGCAGTAGCATTATTTCTGTTACAATTATTGTTTTGGGTATGGTTGGCGCCAAATTGGTGACCCATCTCATGTGCAACATAATCTATGTCAAATGGGTCGCCAACGGGACTGGCCTGGCCCGTTACACCACCTGCTTTAATTGAGTTGTCACAAACGCTTTCAAGATAGGCAACCCCTCCCCCACCAGTGGAGAATACATGCCCAATGTCATAATTGGCAGAACCTATCTCATTGTCGCAAGTAGTCTGATTTTGGCCAAGCATGGCACCACCATTATTGTTGGAATATGGGTCGGTGTTGGCATTTAGGTAAATAATTTGGTCGTTATTGGGCACCAATTCCATATGGATGGAAGCATCCAATTCCGTTACGCCATTTACCCTTGTCATAGTAGTGTTCATAGCGGCAAGTGCACCGGCTACAGTACCGCCATGGAATTGGCCATACTCGCCCGTACACGCCAGTGCCAGCCTGTAAGTCCGCAATTGACAGTCGCCTGCCATTTTTATTGAACCATGCGCATCGTCCATCTGTTTTCTGTCATTTACCTGGTCGAAGGTACACTCCCAGTGGGAGTCTTTGAAAAAGTCCTTTTTGTAATATGCGATGTAATCTTCCGTCGTGCCTTTTGCATATGGATCAATAAAAGCATCACTGTTTTTAGCTGATCGGACAAAAGCGTGAAATCCTTTTTGAGTCAAATCAAACCGGACATACGCTGTTGGATCATCAATACCATAACCAGCATAGGAACGGATCATAGGATATTTAGCAGCCAGGTCTGGGTGCATAACCGGAGCATAAACAATTTTAAATTTTTCAAAGCTGCCATCGGGCATTGGAAGGGTTAATGTGGTATTTTTCTTTGCAGCCGCTTCTGTATGCCAAAGTGGTGCTTTTTTAAGCATTGGTTCCAATTGGGCCAAGTCCAGTTTCATTGTTTTGTACTTCCCGGGCACAATTTGCCGCTCGGAGAGTTCCTTTTCTTGGAATTCATTTTCTGAAACAAAAGTCCAAGGATTGCCCTGTGAAAATAAAGTAAATTGAGATGCCAGCAAAAAGGCCAGCACAGCCAAGTAGGATGTTCGCATGGATAAATAGTTTTTAAATTAATGATGAAACAAGAAAATTGAACAATTCAATCTGTTGAAAACCAACAGGTGAGACATTTAAGCCCATTCCTTAGTTATCATCTATTTTATGAAAAAAAATGATTGCCAAACTTATTTATTTTGGGTTTAGGTCAAATATTCAGAAGGAGCACTAAAACATTAATAACACCGGATATGTAAAAAGTAACATTTTTTTAATGGGGCAAGAAAAATGATCCCGGTTGTTTAGTTGCTTAATGTGACACAAATATATATTGTTCGCACATTCGTTTTAAATTACTTTTCTTTTTTTTCCGCCTTTTTATACTTTTTCTATATTCTATTATACTTATGATAAGAATGTCTCACCTTTGATGAATACATTTGCATTAGATAAGATAATTATATAAAAATTATATCCAATAAATTCATGAAGAAAGATTACACCAAACCCTTCCAGTGGCTTATTGACGACAGGTACAGAATAGGGTTTCACGTCGCTTTCTGGATTTTTATCTATTTGGATGAAATACTTTCCTTCTTTTCCATCACTCCTTCTTTAGGCGCTGAAACTTTAAAGTGGTTTCCATTTGAAATCATAGGCGACCTTTTTTTAGTATATGTCAATTTATATTTACTCATACCAAAATTATTATTGAAAAATAAATTATGGAAGTATCTCGGAGCCTCTACCCTGTTTGTACTGCTGAATTTATTATTGATGATTTACCTTTATTACGAGCCGCCTTATGAATTGCAGTCCATGATATCTTTTATAGTAAACACTTTTGTAACAAATGCTTCCCTCGTGGCTATGGCAGTGTGCATAAAAATATTTAAGATTTTCACCAAAAACAGGGAGCGGCTACAAGATCTACAATATCAAAATCTGCAATCGGAAATTTCATTATTGAAAAGCCAGGTCAACCCACATTTTTTATTCAACGCTTTGAACAGTATTCATGTATTGTCCAGAACACAGCCTAAAAGTGCCTCGGAAGCCATCCTCCAATTATCTGACTTGATGCGGTACCAGATTTATGATTGCAATACGGAACTGATTCCAATTAAGAACGAAATAGAATATTTGGAAAATTACCTTGCCCTCGAGAAAATGAGAAAAAACAAGGCATCAATTATTTTTGAAACAACTGGCCAATTAAATGGTGTTCAAGTAGCGCCTTTGTTATTTATCCCGTTTGTTGAAAATGCCATCAAACACGGAGTAAATATTGACAACCAGTCCAGTTTAAAGATCAGTATTAACATTGATCAAAAAAACGTGAATTTTTATATTGAAAATGACGTGCCGCCCAACAACCCCAAACAAAGAAATGGGGGGATTGGCCTGGCCAATGTAAAAAGAAGGTTAGAGCTTATTTATCCAAAAGAACATCAATTGACCATAAAAAGCAACGATGATAAATACATCGTTATTCTGACTATTCCGAAAAGAAGCAAAGGCATGAGTCTTTTCAGCAATTAATTGCTGAAAAGACTAAGCCCTGTTGCAATTGAGTTAAACTTTTAAGGTTCTTTGACAATTCAGGTGGTATCGGATAAAAAACCCTATTGAATTGGAATGATCATTTACCATCCAAATTGTCAAAAAACGATTTTTAATTTCACTAAATGAAAGATTTCTTAACTTGTATCATTGTTGATGATGAGCCATTGGCAAGAGAGGGAATGAAATTAAATGTAAAAGAAGTGCCATTTTTAAAATTAATGGGACAATTCAGCAATGCAGTTTTGGCAAATAACTTTCTTAGCAACAATGAAGTTGACTTGATGTTTCTTGACATACAGATGCCCGGCATTACTGGATTGGAATTTTTAGAAAGTTTAAATAAAAAACCATTGGTCATTTTATCAACAGCCTATCCACAATATGCACTTGAAGGGTTCGAATTGGATGTTGTTGACTACTTAGTGAAACCTGTGCGAATGGCCCGCTTTGTAAAAGCTGTAAACAAAGCAAAAGAATTGAACGATTTGATAAAACAAAAAGATCAGATCAACAAAAAGGCTAACGCCAATGACTATATTTTTGTAAAATCCGACAGGATGTTTAAAAAAATATTTTTAAAAGATGTTCTTTTTATCGAAGGGATGAAAGACTATGTCGTCATCCATTGTTCAAATAATAAAATAATTACAGCAATGAATCTAAAAACAATTAACGACCAAATCCCCACTGAAATATTCTTCAGGGCAAGTAAGTCTTATATTGTAAATGTGGAAATGATAAATGGAGTGGAAAACGATCTTATCCATTTAGAGGGAAATAAAATTCCATTAGGCAAAACCTATAAAGATAATTTTATAAAAAATTACATAAATAAAAAATTGGTTGACCGAAAATAAAAAGCTGGCAGTTAAAACTGCCAGCCTGTTGTTTTGTCCCTTGAGAAGGAATAAGTGTATAAAAATAAAGTTCAAAGTGTTGTAATCATAAAAAAATTAGCTCGGTTTTTAAAATTGCAAGTTCAAGTACGCATCAATATCTTTTTTATAAATAGGCCAAAGCCTATTTCACTTTTTTGTTAAAATTTGACAAACTTCTGGATCTTCCGTATGTCATTTTCTATTAATTGCAGGATATAACACCCCTTATTCAATTCTGATAAATCAATAAATTCCGACCTCCATCCTTCTTTGCGTTGAAGCAATATCATCCGCCTTACTTCTCTACCTACCATATCAAACACGATCAATTCAGGCCCTCCTTGATTTTTTTGGAAAAATTCGACATGCATAAGCCCAGCATTAGGATTCGGATACAGATTGACATATTTCAGTGCATCCGTTTTGTTTGCCAAAGGAAAACCTGTTGACTCTTTGTCTTTATTTAAATCAGCCTTACTTACTTGAAACCTCTCGGAAAAAATACACCCGTTGGAATCTGTAATTGTCAAGGAATAATTGCCAGGTGAGGTAATTTTAATCGTATTTCCAGAGCTTCCATTATCCCATCTATAATCATATTTACCCGTACCTCCTGAGGGGAAAGCAGTAAGAACATTATTGGATGAATGATCATCCGTGTTTAAAATAAAATCTATTTGAATGGGAAAGGGATCGTGAACAACGGCATTTGCAATAGCGATTATATTATCCGAAGTAACCGTTACAGTATAATTTCCTGAAGCCAATCCGTTTATAGTGTTACCTGTCTCGCCATTGCTCCACAAATAATCATATTCGCCATTACCACCAAAAGGTCTGGCAGAAATGGAACCGGAAAGATCATCCTTACAATTTAAATCTGTGACATTAAGTGAAACCCAAAAATCCGTAGCAGGGTCAATAATTAAATGGTGATCGGTAATATCAAAAAATATATTGTCGACCGCTTTAACCATGATTCTCGCCTCTTCTGTTTGTATATTCGGAACAATTATATTATGCGAACCATCATTGGGTACATTTAATGCCAATTCAATTGAATAATTATAACCACCATCCTCTGATAATAAAATATCCACGTGGCTGCAATTAATAGGAGCATCGGCTGTACCCGCAATATCCCATGAAACCTCTTTTTGCGTTCCGCCAATCCAATGAACATCAAGGGGAGAAATAATTTTAAATGGTCCAGAATTTCCAGCCACTTTAATTTTTATTTCATCCATATCATTGCAACTCCCTTCTACTTGATTACCTCTTGCGCTGAATATAAAATTCATATCCCTTTCACTGTCGGGAAGGACTTCCCACTGTGAAGGTTCATTTCTAATAAGCGACGGTAATTTTGGGAAAAAACGGAAAGGATCGGATGTGGGAGGATAAGTCCTAAAAAGCGGCCCAAATTTATTTTGGCCCGAGGGGGGCATTACAGAAATCTGGTTATCGGCTTGCTCCCAATTACACAATATTCTTTCTTTTGGTATATCCGAGAGTACGGTCCCATTTAATTTAAACGGAGTTGACTTTGGAATAATATAATCTTTTCCCGCATCGGCCATTAGGGAATTACCTTGTGAATAAATTCCACTGCACAATTCATCATCATTATTTAGGCAATCATTTATCTCACGAATATTTAGTGCATGAAAATAGGTGTCGCTGGTTGATTGGATATTTGGAAAACATAGTCCTGCATAACTCATAATGGATGACCCACTTCCTGGTTCCACTGCTGTCGGGGTATGCCTGTTGCAATTATTGTTTTGGGTATGATTGGCCCCAAACTGATGCCCCATTTCGTGTGCCACATAATCAATATCGAAAGCATCGCCTTCTGGCACAGAATATCCCGTTGCCCCTTGAGCCTTTAATCCAGGCTTGCAGACTGATCTTATCTGCGCCAAACCACCTCCATTTGTTGAGAATACATGGCCGATATCGTAATTATTTTCCCCGATTATTTCATCACAAATGGACTGGTTTTTCCCGAGCATATCCCATCCAACACTATTTGTGAACGGGTCGCTGTAAGGGTTTAAAAAAACCAACAAATCATTATTTGGCACCATTTGCAAAAAAATGGAAAGGTCTCTTTCGAATATCCCATTCAGTCTTGTTATGGTAGTGTGCATGGCGGCAAGGGCAAGCTCTTTTGTGCCGCCATGGTATTGTGCATATTCGCCAGTGCAGGCAATGGCAATCCGGAAAGTCCTTAAGCCGCAAAAACCAGATTTATGAAAAGTGTTGTTTTTTGTTTTGCCCCCTTTCAATTCTTTTTCTGGGACATGACAATCCCATTCATTGCTTTTTTGTAAATCATTTTTATAATAAATTTTATACTGGTTGTCTTTATCTGGAGAAATAGGGTCAATAAATACAGGCTTATTATTTCCCGAAAAAATTGCCCCGTGGAGTCCTCGATCAGAAATATCAAAATATAAAATGGAGGAAGCATCTGAAATCCCCTGGCCTTTATATGATTTTATCTGGGGAAATTTATTTGCCAAAATTGGGTGCATGACTGGCGATTCCATAACATGGAACAGCTGCATGCTCCCATCTGGCAAAGGCATTTGAAGAATTGTAAAAGTGTGATTGTTTTTTTTAGTAATAGAGTGAGTGAGTGACCATAATGGGGCGTCTGTTAATTTTTTTCTTAATGCTAATATATCTAATCGATAAAGCAGAAAGTTTTCGGAATTAGTATTTAATTTTTGTTTTTTTTCAAAATTGAAATCGGCATTTAATTTTTGCCATATATTTTTAGTGTTTGTCCAGTTTTGTGTCAAAACATGCTGGCTTATTGCCAACACAATGAGAAGGAGTAGATGTTTCAACATTGCTCATTAGTTTTTGTACCGGACTTATAAATGGATTCCTAATTAAAGGAATTTATTTTTGAAAGGGGAACATGCTTGAGGGAAAGCAAAATAGTTTTTCAATTTATTTTACTGTATGTACGAAATACTTTAATAAATTGAAAACGGGGAATATTCTCTTGTATGCTATGGGAAATATTGAGAACCTCAAGTGCTTTATAGAAAGGAGGTGGTGTAGTTCATTTTAAAGACATTCCACCTTTGACAATTACTTTGCCAAAACATAGGCGGGGGAAGAATAGCTCACCAATTTAGGGCAAGGAAGTGGAGGTTAATATTTCAATCGGGAAAATGCAAATTCAAAATAATTACAAATTCAAAACGCCTGCTCCTAATATTAGGAGCAGGCGTTTTGAATTTGTAATTATTTAAGGTAAATATCAAAAGGATACGGTTACCTAATCAAAGTAACGTCCCCTTCATACATAATGACTTCACCATCTTTAAATTCTACTTCTGCAAACCATGTGTATACACCAGGATCGAGAATTTCACCCCGGTAAGTGCCATCCCATCCAAAATCAAAATTACTATGAGGAAGGTTATAACCTTGAAAAACAACTTCGCCCCATCGACTGAAAATCAGAAAAGACTTAATTGAATTGACACTTTTTCCACCAAAAATGACCAGCAAATCGTTCATCTTATCATCATTCGGGCTGAATGCATTGGGAACATACACTGGTCTGCTATTGTCAACAGAAACAAGCAGGTCAGCCGATGCAGAACAACCACTTGAATCCGCCACGGTCACTGCATAAAAAGTTGTCTCGTCTGGTGTAACCACAATTGACAAACACGGTTCATCACACCCTGCCATAATGGTTTCGGGCGTCCAGTTTATTGAAGCTACATCTGAAGTTGAAATGTTGAGGTCAACGACCAGTTCAACATCATCTCCCAACGGAATGGGATTCACACCTAAGCCAACTGCTGTTAAAGACACCTGCAATTCGGTCGGGGCATCAATTGGAAAAGAGTCGGAATATTCACAGCCAAATGCATCTTGAACCGTGATCTGGTGATTTCCGGGAGCAAGGCCAGAAAAAATGTTATCTGTTCCAAAAATACCACCATTCAAAGCATATAAATAAGGCGGCGTACCACCCTCCACGCTTTCGACCACCAAGACTCCTTCGTTTGCTCCAAAACAAAAATCATCATCAATAAATATGGAAAGGGAAGAAGGTGTGTCACCATTGGTACTTATATTAACAGAAGCATTGTCCTGACATCCGTTTGCCTGGTTGATTATTTCCAAAATATAAGTACCTGCCTCGTTCACCTCTGGTGTCAATGTATTTTGGCCACTGATGATATTGCCATTGGCGGTTGTCCAATTTATATCAAATCCTGCCCCATTGTCCGAACCAGAAGCATCGAGAACGACTGTTTCCATATCACATGTCAACATTTCTGCGGGAGCAATTATCACGGCAGGTAAATCAATATCTTCTTCTACAAAAGCATTGGTCGAAGCAGAACATCCATTTCCAGTAGTAATAGTCAAAGTATATGTTCCGGGAACGGTGATGTTACCTGGGTTTTGATCATTTGAAGTAAAACCGTTTGGCCCCGTCCATTCCCATAAAGTAACTACCTGGTCTGCGCTTCCGGTCAATTGGATTTGTGTGACCAAGCACGTGACCATTCCGCCTCCAGCCGTTACTATAGGCACGTCAGCGTCAATATCCACTATTGCGATAGCCGATGAAGTACAACCATTCGCTGCAATGACTGTCAGCGTATAGTCCCCTGCAACTGACACCGAAGGACTTTGATCCGTAGAAGAAAACCCACCAGGCCCTGACCATGAATAGGTCACTCCTGAAGCAGGAGAACTACCTTGCAGGGAAATTGACGGTTGCTGGCATGTAATCAGCCCACCAACAGCAGTGGCTCCCGGAGGGGTGTTGTTTTGCAAAACTTCGGCATCCACTGATCCAGTGCATCCGTTAGCAGCAGTAACGATCAATGTGTAAACCCCAGGTGTACTGACCATGGGATTTGCTTCGGTTGAAGTAAAACCTCCCGGACCAGCCCATTCAAACGAAATGGCAGTTGTAGATTGCCCATTGAGGGAAACAGTTGGGTTGTCGCAAGTAACTTCACCTCCATTGACAGTTGCAGTCGGTGCATTGGAGTCGTTTTCAACTTCTGCTGTAGTAGTAGCTGTGCATCCGTTTTCCCCCGTCACAGTCAAAGTGTAAGTTCCTGCCATTGAAACATCAGTGTTGACCTGATCGGAAGTAAAGCCTCCAGGACCGCTCCACTCATAGGTTACATTCGGAGAAGAAGAGCTACCAGAAATAGTCAATGAGCTTGTAAGGCAATTCAATGTACCTCCCGTAGCTTCTACATTTTGGGGTTCATTCAAATCTTCGGTAACATCGGCAGTTGCTTCGGTAATACAGCCATTTGGAGCAGTGACCGACAGCGTATAAATACCTCCCAAACTCACCATAGGATTCTGTTGAGGAGAAAAGAAGCCGCCGGGCCCAGTCCATGAATAAGAAGCGCCTTGTGTTGTCGAGCTACCTGAAATTTGTACAGAAGGTTCGTTGCAGGATAAAGTTGCTCCGACAGCCATTGCATCTGGCGCATTAGCATCTTGACCAACCACTGCCTGGTCGTTGGCTTCACAGCCATTTTGACCAGTCACTGTCAGTTGATAGGTACCCGGTTCGGCAACAGATGGGTTTTGCTCAAAAGAGGCAAAACCACCAGGGCCTGTCCAGAAATATTGCACATTGGGGGTAGAAGACGAACCTGTTAACATCAAACTATTAGCAGTACAGCTCAAAATGCCGCCGAACGCATCGACATCAAGCGGTGGATCAAGGTCGGCAATAACAACTGCTGTTGCAGTGGATGAGCAGCCATTCGCAGCTGTAACAGTCAGGACATAATCTCCAGCCTCCGTTACAGCAGTATCCAAAACGTTGGTATTGAAACCATTAGGACCAGTCCATTCGTAAGTCACCCCTGACGTAGTTGACCCTCCCTGCAAAGTGACATCTGGAAAAGAGCAATTGAATGTTCCTCCAGTCGCTGAAACATTTGGAATGTCAACATCTTCCAAAACTTCGGCAATTGCATCATCAGAACAGCCATTTGACCCTGTAACTGTCAATATATAATCACCCGCCTCTGTGACAATTGGGTTTGGCTGATTGGATGTAAAACCGCTGGGGCCATTCCATTCAAAAGTAGCCCCTGGTGTATTGATGGCACTAGATAGCGTTACTTGTGGGTCGGCACAACTTAAAGTGTCGCCTTCTACGTTGAAATCTGGTAGTTCGTCATCGAGTAGGACGACTGCGGTTGCCTGGGCTGTACAGTTGTTTTGAGCTGTGACAGTAAGGACATAATCTCCTGATACACTGACAGTTTCACTTGTTAGAGTAGAGGAAAAACCGCCGGGTCCAGTCCATGAATAAGTGACGCCGGGTGTATTTGAATTTCCAGAAATAGTAACCGAATTTACGTTGCAGTTCAATGTGCCGCCCACCGCATCTACATCAGGTACGCCTGCATCCTGCAACACATCAGCAGTAGCTGTGGATGTACAGCCATTGGAAGCCGTAACGGTCAATGTATAAGTACCTATTTGAGCAACGGTGGGGTTTTGTTCATTAAAAGTATTTCCGCCTGGGCCAGTCCAGGTGTAAGTTACATTTGGAGTAGTAGAATTTCCAGACAATGTAATACTCCCTGTTGTACATGTAATTGTCCCTCCCGATCCAGCTGCATCGGGTGCATTGATATCTTGGGTGACAGTTGCCGTTGCAGTAGCAGAACACCCATTGGCAGCGGTCACAGTCAAAGTGTATGTACCAGGATCGGTAACGTCCGGGTTTTGTTCGTTGGAGATAAAATTCGGCCCCACCCAATCATAGGTTACTCCGGGGGTGTTGGAGTTCCCGCTCAAAGTCAACGTTGTATTTTCGCAATCAACCATTCCTCCCATTGCAGAAACATCTGGCAGATCGGCATTTTGATCCACTACTGCATTGGCGGAAGAAGTACACCCATTAGAAGCAGTGACAGTTAATGTGTAAGTTCCGCCTGCATTGACAGTGGGATTTTGGTCATTTGAGTTAAAACTGTTAGGCCCTGTCCAAGAATATGTGACCCCGGCCGTAGTGGAATTGCCAGTGAGGGTTAAAGAAGGATTTACACAATCGATACCTCCACCGTCAGCAGAGGCGTCAGGAGCTTCAGTGTCTTCCTCAACCAGAGCAGATGCTTGTGCAGAACAACCATTTGGTGATGTTACGGTAAGCGTATAAGTACCCGGCTCATTGACAGAGGGGTTTTGATCGTTTGAGTTGAAACCGCCGGGGCCACTCCATTGATAAGCCACTCCATTGGTTGTTGAATTGCCCATTATGGTTACACTTGTATTGGCACAATCCAAAGTATCACCAGTTGCCGACGCATCGGGAATATTAGAATCGCCATCAATTTCGGCCGTTTCCGTTCCAGTACATCCATTAGGCCCCGTTACAGTGAGCGTATATATGCCTACGTTAGAAGCTGTGGGGTTTTGATCGTTTGAGTTGAAACCGCCAGGACCGCTCCACTGATAGGTAACCCCTGATGTAGTTGAATTTCCCATCAAGGTAATAGAGGTTGTAGTACATGTGATGGTGCCACCAGTAGCAGTAATATTTTCGGGAGGATCATTGGAGTCATCAACTGTGACGGTTTCTGAGTCGGAACAGGTGTTCAACCCGACCTCACCCGTTATGGTCAAGGTGTAGTCACCGGGTGTAGTCACTACAAGCGAATCGTCACTTCCTAGGATGTTCCCATTTTCATCTGCCCACTCATAGATCATATTAATGCCTCCTATAGAAGTGCTTCCATCTAAAACGACTGGATCGCCATTACAAGAAATTGGACCAGCACCTAATACAATGGCTTCGGTCGGAAAAACAATAAGGTTTAGCACAACGGTGCTGTCGCATCCTTGCCAGGTTTGTAATATTTCTTCATAAATCCCTGTTTCACAAAAAGTTTCGCCAGCAAATTGATAGCATTCCCCTTCGCATATTTCTTCAACAAAAATATTAATGGCAGTTGGAGCCAAGTTTAGGAGTAAAGGGACAATAGAATCGCAACCTTGATAAGAAGTAAATACCATATCGTAAAGTCCCGGTGAATAGAACGTCTGGCCATCTGGCGCTTCATAAGTACCGTCCAGACAAATAATGTCTTCCACTGGATCGCCAATAATATCCAAAACCACAACACCTACGCAGGAAGGGGGAGTCATATTGCAACCGTTTGTTCCAGTTACGCATAAAGTATACACCCCAGCTGCATCCCAGGTAACATCCACCGAGTTGGTACCATTTCCAGCAATGGCTGGCCCTGACGGGTCTACTGTCCACTCGTACTCTGCGATAGCTGGGTTAGCAGGGACATTGTAATTGAATGGAACGCCGGGGCAAGGTGCCAAATCACCTTCTAAAGGCGTTAGTGGTGGCTGTGGCCCAATTGGTGCGGGCCCCATGCCAGCAGTGCCAGCAAATTGGATGGTGAAACCTGCCCCATTGGTCGTAATATTATCAGCAATAATATAATAGGTCGTACCTGCAACAAGACTAACTGTTGCCTGAAATTCCGTCAATCCCGGTACGCCAAAAGTTGCATTAGGGGTACTTGATATACCCGTTTCTACAAAAGGACCTGGAGGATTGATTGGCCCTGTATAATCACAGGAAACAACCGAGGTGTGGTTGTCGCAAGGGCAGCCACCTTCATACAGCGCAAAGTCAAAATCAGCCCCAAGGTTTTCAGGCGTTATCATCATTTCAAACGTGCCCGAAGATGTACATTCAAAAGAGAACCAAAAAGAGTCATGCTCATCAGTTGCCAAGCAGGAGCAGGCACTTAAATCTTCAGGAGTCCCACTACCAGCGCTTGATGGAAAAAACAAAGTGCTATTATCACTTAACGGAAATGCGGTGCAACAATCATCCTGTGCTATCCCTCGACTGCTTAACAGGAATAGGACAATGAACAAGCAGTAAAAATTTTTCATGCAAGATTTAATTTTACAATCGTCCGGTAGGCTGGATCATTTCATTCCGGACCGCTTTAGAAAAGGTTGTGAGATGAAAATGGTTGACTGGAGACAGGCTTTGCAATAATTTATTTTGCAATAATTTGCATATGAGGTACAAAATTAGGGAATAGGTAAGAACTGACAGAATTTATTTATAAACAATTGAAGATGGCTTCATTGTTCCATTGCTTCATGGTTACATGGCTCTTAACCATGAAGCAATGGAACACAATTATTATTTTTTCGAAGAAATGGCGTAAGAAAAGCCAAGTAACCAATACGTTTGTAATGGGTTATCTCCTTCATTTAATTTGCCTGCTTCAATGGCAGCCAGTGACTCCTGCTTATTGCCGCGAAGGCCAAAGTCGAGCCCAATGCCAACACCTCTTACCGCAGTGCTTATTCCATTGATCCAAGTCCAGTTGTGAAGGGGATCACCTTTATAGCTGAGGAAACCGGAAAAATTGGATTTCCATGCCAGCCCTTCAACAATTTTTGTGGCGTAGTCGGCAACAACTTTGCAGCCCAAGGAAGATTCAAAACTGGACCCTTCATCTGCAAATACAAAATTGTAGTTCAAAGGATGGACAACCACGACCAAATCTTTTATAGGAGTCCAGGTAGCACCTACGCCCAAGTCGAGGTATCCAGGATCATTGAATTTTCCATCCAAAATAGAAGTACGATATTCACCTAGGGTAGAGACGGCCAATTTTTCAGTTAATTTATAGCCATATAAAGAGATAACATTGAAAGCATCCGCTGTAACTTGAAAATCACTATTATCATCATCAACGTCCTTGTCATCAAATTTCAACCAGCCCAATGTTAAATTGGAACTGTTGCGCCAAAATGACTTTTCATAATCCGCATTGGCAAAAGCGCCCATGGCCGTTCCAATGGTCACGGCTGTGGTATTGGACTGATCTTTTGACAACCAATCGTTGAAGAAGGAAAAGTTAAGTCCGATATTGCCGAGCAAGCCTTTGTCCCAACGTGGGTAAGGCGTCAACTGATCGGTTAGTGCAGCTACCTCACTTTTGAGACCATCTACCTTGGCTGTTAAATCTGCGAGTTGTGGTTCCAATTCGGCAAGTTCTGCTGCTTTGGCTTCTTTTTGAGCGGTAAGTTCTTCAACAGTCTGTAGGTGGATGGTATTTATTGAAGCGAATACCAAAATCAGAAGGAGTAAGTTTGTTCTTTTCATTAATACAAGTTTTTTATGAAATACAGATAAAGTGTTTGTTGCGCAATAATAGTTAAATAATCAACTTATTTTGCACACTTCCAACAATCTATTTACCACATAAGGCAATCAAAAATTGTTTGACAATTCCTATGACTTTCAAAACCTAAAACGTCACGTTAATCGTAATAAAATTTTCTTTTTTTCATCTTTTCAATTTAAACGATTTTGCATCAATCGCCCGCATGGTGCATAAGATGCCATCCAGATGGTCGCATTCGTGCTGAATCAATTCGGACAGGTCATTTTCAACTGTCCATTTTTGGTCTTCCCAATTTTCATCCTTATATGAAAGCGTTAAACGCTGGTGCCGCCGGACTTTTACCAATAAATTTGGGAAACTCATACAATCGTCCCATAGTTCGAATTTTTCTTCGCTTAAATCTGAAAGTACTGGATTGATAATGACTATCGGCCTATCAATGTTCAGATAAAAAAGGCGCTTCAAGACACCCAATTGCGGTGCAGCGATACCTCTGCCAAAACCATATTTTGCCCGCACTTCTTCCATAACATGGTGCAGGTCAGCCGCCCACCCTGCCACGAGAGGTAATTCACTTTTCAGTACTGGTGAACATACTTCGTACAGGCGAGGGTCACCAAGAAGAAGAATGTCGTTCATGGTTTTCAACTGTTGATTTTTCATGATGCAAATGAAGTTTTGCTAATTTAAATTCTTTAAATCCCTGAGACTGCCAACTGCCAACTGCCAACTGGTAACTGGTAACTGGTAACTGGTAACCGCCAACCGCCAACTGGCAAACTCTTCCTATCTTGCCCCCGCATTCAGCAACTATGGCGAAAGATAAAATTTACAGCACATCTTGGCGAACCCGCAAAGCATACTGGACAACAACAGTGGTCATGTTCAGCTATTTAAAGCTGTTTTTGGCAAAAAAAATATTTGGCAAAAAATATTTTGAAAAACGCATATTTAACCTCCATATAAAAAATGCCGAGCGGGTAAAAAATGCTATTTTAGAATTAAAAGGACTATTTATTAAAATTGGGCAACTGCTGTCCATCCTCTCCAATTTCCTGCCCGATGCTTTTCAAAAACCCCTCGAAGAGCTTCAGGACAAAATCCCTCCCCGTCCATTTCACGAAGTGGAACAACGCATTCAAAATGAGTTTGGAAAACACCCCAACGAATTGTTCAGCCATTTTGAAAAAGACCCGCTCGCAGCAGCCTCTATCGGCCAGGTCCATAAAGCTACTTTGCCCGATGGTACCGCCGTCGTCGTAAAAGTACAGCACCACAACATAGAGGAAATCGCCCATGTTGACCTCAAAATCATCCGCAAACTCAACAAATTGGTCGGTTGGTTTTTCGACATCAAGGGGCTGGATTACGTCTATTCGCAGATCAGGAAAATGATTGAAGAAGAACTGGACTTTAAACAAGAAGCCGTCTCCATGCAGGCGATTTCAGAAAACTTGCAATCGGTAAAGGGGATGGTTGTCCCTGAAGTCCACCTCCCCTACTCTACTGGTCGGGTGCTGACAACCACTTGGCATGAGGGTGTAAAGATTGCCAACGTGCAACAGCTTGACACATGGCAGGTAGACAAACAGGACATCGTAGCCCGCTTGCTGAAAGCATATTGCAAAATGGTATTCAACGATGGCTTTTACCACGCCGACCCGCACCCTGGCAACATCCTCGTAAAACCAGACGGCACACTTGTTCTACTCGACTTTGGGGCAGTGGCACATCTAGGCCAAAAACTGAAAGATGGAATCCCCCAAGTCATCGAAGCGGCCATAAAAAATGATAATACCCGAGTCATTTCCACGATGCGGAGCATGGGTTTTTTGGCAGAAGGTCAAGAGGCCAATGAAATGGCCGAAAAGATGATCAATGCCTTCCGCAATTTCCTCCAAAACGAAATAAAACTGAATGGCCTCGACTTCAAGAGTATCCAAGTTGACCCATTTAATAACAGCCTCTTCGACCTTATCCAAGACATCGGCTTCGGCGGCATTGCTGGCACCGTGCAAATGCCCAAAGACTTCGTCCTGCTCAACCGAACCCTCACTTTGCTGCTAGGCATCTCCAACTCGCTGGCCCCTGAACTTAACCCTTTGCAAGTCGTCCGGCCTTATATCAAAGAATATGTGCTGGGTGAAGGAAGCGATTTTGTAAGTATGGTGAGCGGGTTTATCAGAAAGAGCCTCTCCACTGCCATCGGCATCCCCGACGAACTCCACCGGGTGCTTCAGATCATTGAAAAAAACAAACTCGTCACCCGGACACCCGACATAAGGGATAGCGCCCGCTTGTTTTATCAAGTGGGTCAGCAGTTCCTTTTTGTTATACTCATCATTGCATCGGCCACGTTCGGATACCTGTTTTGGACGAGCGGCGAGAAGGATTTAGCTAATTATGGATTTATTGCTACCGGACTGTTTTTATTGTTGTTGGTCAGGAGCATTCGAAAAGGGAATAAAATTCATAGGCGGATGTTTTAACTAGTCAACAGCACTTCCCAACAATTTTATCTCCATCTTTTCCACATCTAATTCCACATTAATCCCAATAGGCAACGTACAATGATCTTCCGTATGCCCGAAAGGAAAGCGATATCCGACTGGAGTATTTTTAAAATTTAGCCGATCCGTTAAAGTCTCTTTTAATGTCAAAGAATTAGGCTCGTCAGAGTCGCAATCCGTAAAATCGCCGAGGGCTATTCCGCATGCCATTTTAAGGTTGCAGGCTTGCCGGAGTTGGGTCAGCATGCGGTCAATACGGTAAGGTTTTTCTCCGATGTCTTCGATAAAAGCGATTTTGTTTTTGAAGTTTATCGCATATGGCGTTCCGGCCATTGCAGCAAGCAATGAAAGGTTGCCACCGACGAGTTCGCCTTTTATTTTTTTTGGGTTAAATTTCAGGTGGCCAGGGGAACTTCCTTCCAAAGTCGGCGAGGGAATAATATGGTTTTCCTTTTCTTCCATCAACACTGCCTGCAAATGATTTTTGGTATATTCCGTAAATTCAGATGCCCCAACCGGCCCATGAAAAGTAATCAGGCCAGTCTGCTGAAAAATAGTGTTCACCAAAGCAGTCACATCGCTGAAACCAATAAATATTTTAGGGTTTCTTTTTATCAATCCATAATTAATTAGTGTCAATAACCGGCCGCAACCATACCCCCCTCTTGCACACCACACGGCATTTATTTTTTTATCAGAAAAAGCCCAGTGCAAATCATCCAACCTTTGCTGGTCGGTACCAGCCAGAAATCCCCGGTGCGCCCGGATGTTTTTTGACAATTGCACTTTGCAGCCCAACCCTTCTACATTTTGCACAGCTTTTTGCAGGCCTTCATCGTCAATAAAGCTGCCAGGGGTGACAAAGGCTACGGTGTCGCCTTTTTTCAACCGGTTAGGTTTTATTTTTTTGGATTTACGTTTGGATGGTGTTGCGGTGGGCAGAGCTGCTGCAGCTATTAAAGCAGTATTTTGTTTTATAAAACGACGACGGCGCATAGAGATGGATTTTGGCTTTATTGAAAAAAATGTGAAATTAATAATGGTAGATTAAAATGCTTATTTTTGTTTGTAAAAAATAAATTTTCAGAATCGCCTGAATATAAAAATCAGCATTTAATGAAAATAAAAATCACCGACCTTTCCAATACCTCCATTTCAGAACTCGCCCGTTGTTTCAATGAATCCTTTTCTGATTATTTTGTAAAATTTAATGCGACCGAAAGTTATTTAAAAAAAAGGTGGCAAATAGGGCGGGTAAAATTTAACTTATCATTCGGTTGTTTTATTGACGATGTTTTGAGAGGATTCATAATACATGGCATTGATATGCGGGAAGGAAAATTAACGGCACATAATTGTGCCACGGGGATTGAACCGCCATTCAGAGGCCAAGGCATATTAGGAAACATGTACAATGCTTCCATTCCTATTCTTCGTGAACATGGGGTGGCATTTTCCACCTTGGAAGTCATTTCCAAAAACAAAAAAGCCATTCGTGCTTATGAAAAAGCCGGGTTTAGTTTGCGGCCAAATTTATTACATTGTTTTAAAGGATTGTCAAAAATAAATATTTCCACTCCAAAAAACATTACCATAAAAAAAATTGTTACACCTGATTTTTCTTTTTACAAAACATGTCAAGATTTTGAACCAACTTGGGAAATGACCGAATCCGCATTTCGTGTTTCTCCAAAAGAATTTGAATATTGGGAAATATTTTTTGAAAATAATAAAGTAGGATATTTAATTTATTCGCCCGGCACGGGCTTGGCACAGCAATTTGCCATTCATGAAAATTACAGGAACAAAGGTTACGGAAAAGTACTGTTTCAGCATTTAATACAAGAACATAAAAATATACGGGTCAACAATATTCCTGAAACATCAATAAATACAGTTAATTTTTTAAAAAATATTGGCATGGAAAATCATATTGACCAGTATGAAATGGAGCGGAACATTTGAGGTATCAATAACTTTTGGGTAATTTGAAATACCCCTAAGTCAACGCCCGTAAATACCATTTTCAGCAAATTTCATAAAATGCTCTTCCCCTATTTTTTCGCCATTTAATTTATCCATATCCCAATCTTGGACGATTTTCCATTTGCCATTTATTTTTTCCAAAACAACATGGAATTGGCCATAGTAAACATTTTCCTTATCTTCTCTTTTGTCAATCAATTTATAATAACCCACTTCATAAGCCATATCCTTTTCATGCACTCTACATTCAAATGTAAAAGAAATATTTCTTTCGTTGCCCGATGATTTTCCTTTTTCAAATCGCTCTAAATTCCTTTTAAAATATTCCTCCCCTGTTTTCAAACCCCACGGAGAACCCCTTAGCATATCTTTGTCATGGATACTATTAAATGCTTCAGCGTTCCAATTATTATACGCATTAATAAACGGATACCATATTTGGTCGTCTATTTCTTTTTGCAAAATAGAATCGCTTTGGGAATAAATCGGATTTAAAATAAAAATTAAAAAAAGGAAAGGAATGGAAAACAATTTTTTCATAATGCAATTTTTGATAGAAAACTTAGGAGGTAAATTCCTCAAATGGGGTAAGTAAATCACCTCCTAAGTTAGTCCTTTTACTCACTCCGCAATGAATCAATAGGATTGGCCAACGCTGCTTTCAGACCTTGAAAGCCGACGGTAAAAAAAGCTACTGCAACCACAAGCAAGCCTGCAATGGCAAACACCCACCATTCGATATCAATGCGGTAAACAAAATCGTCCAACCATTTTTTCATAAAATAATAAGCCAGCGGGGAAGCGACCACGAGCGCAAGGGCAACTAATTTCAAGAAATCTTTTGACAGCAGGCCAACTATGCTTGAAGCAGTAGCCCCAAGTATTTTCCGCACGCCAATTTCCTTGATCCGCTGCTGGGCAGCATGTGCGGCCAACCCAAGCAGGCCAAGGCAGGAGATAAGGATGGCCAAAATGCCAAAGCCTTTGCAGGTGGCAGCCAGCCGATCGTCATCTTCATAAAACTCAGCGATGAACTCGTCGAGAAACCTTCCGGTGAACACCTGTTCCGGCAATATTTTATCAAACGCCTTTTGGATTGCTGCTGTGGTATTGGCCAAATCACCCGATCGGATCTTTACGCCTGCTTCCCAATAGAATCCACGACGAGGTGTCATGAGCAAAGGCATATGTTCCTGACGAAAGGAATGGGTATGGAAATCTTCCGCCACCCCAGTAATCAATACAGACCTTCCGCCGTGCTGGATATGCTGCCCTATCGCTTCCGAAGCATCATTAAGGCCCAGTTTACGGAGCAATGTATGATTGATTACGCCTTTTCTGATCGTATCGGAAGGAGGGTACCACTTCCCTGCAAGTAGATTGAGCCCATATGTTTTTTGGTAATCAGCATCACAAAATTTCAGAGTGACAGAGTAAGGCTCATCTTCTGGCCTTGAGGCCCATCTGAAATTATTTGCCCAGGTATTACCAGAAAAAGGTTGGTCACTGCTAAAACTGACTGCTTCAACAGTCGGAATCTGTAATATTTCCTGTTTAATAGCCGCCTGCTTTGCAATGGTCGAGCTATCTATCCCTATGGAAAAAGTGTAAACAAGGTCTTTGGAAAAACCGAGGTCTTGTGTGCGGATATAATCCAATTGCAACAAGGTAATGATAGCGCTGATTATGAGTGCCTGGGCGATCACAAACTGAAGGATCACCAACGATTTCCGGATGGTAACTCCCCCCATTTTTCCCTTGCTTACCTTATTGCGGAGTGCAGTAACTGGTTTGAATTTGGACAACACCATGGAAGGGTAAAGTCCTGCCAGCAAGGTCACGGCAATTGTTGTAATGGCCAAAAACCCCCATACCATTGGATTGGTAAGAAATGGCAATGCGTCGGGCACATCGGATACATGCTTTAACAATGGGGCGCAGATCGCTGCTAAATTGACGCCCATGACCACCGCTAACCCAACTATCAAAGCGGTCTCGCTCATAAACTGACCGATCAGTTGGCTTCGTTGGCCGCCGAGCGTTTTTCTAACACCTACCTCCTTCGCCCTGAGCGAAGATTGGGCTGTTGCCAGGTTGATAAAATTGAAACAGGCCATTATCAAAATAAGTATTCCAATGCCTCCCAAAATCCGCAGTCGGGATTTACTAATAATATGAGTACCTGAATGCTGTAAACGCTCATCGAAGTGCAGATCAGAAAATGGCTGCAAATGGTGTGTCCGTTTTCTTTTTGATCTGCGATCCGCATATTCTTCTTGTCCTACCTTGGCCAAAACGTCGTTGGCCGCATCCATTTGGTTCTTATCGCTCAAAAGGGCATATACCTGATTGTTGGAGCTGCAACTGCCCCACTCCTCATCATAGAAAAAATAATCGGCGTGGGTTTGCAATGTTGTATAGCTCGAAAAGAAAGGGACGGAAAAATCGCAATTGCTGGGCAGGTCGGCGACTACGCCCTTGACTGTTACCGCTGCCACATTGTCCATCAAAAGCGTTTGACCTAAGGCCACTTCAGGGCCATCGAAAAACCGTTCTGCCCAACTTTTTGTGAGTACAATGGTGTTGGGTTCTGCCAAAGCAGTCTGGGCGTCGCCTACGATCCAGTCTAAATCAAATATTTGAAAAAAGGAAGGTTGAACGAAAAAAGCCGTAGTATTCGGCTCCATATTGAATTTCTTCAGTGGTGGGCCGCCATTGGGATCAGGTTGGGAAAGCGTCACCCACAGCTCTTTCACCCTGCTCATGGCCTCAAATTGACCCACTGTTTCCTCCATTACCTGCATTGCCGGAATAGGGATACAAACCGAATAGGACTCCTCCTGTCCCGGGCGTTCAACCTTCGTAACGACCCGAACAATCCGGTCATAATTCTCAAAATTTTTATTGAAACTCAGTTCATAGGAAACCATGCGGTATATCAACAAGGCAGCGGTAATCCCTACGGTCAATCCAATAACGGTGATGGCTGTATAGGTTTTGTTTTTGCGCAGGTTGCGCCAAGCGACTTTCAGATTGTTGGTGAACATATCTTTAGAGTTTTAACATTGGGAGGGGTCAAGTATCGGAAATCTGGGGGTCAGGAAGGGTTGTACCTGACACCTGGCTCCTGATACCTGACTCCTTCCAATGGGCATGCCATCCAATTAAATCGTTGGTTTACAATAATTTACAAAAAACACTAATTGGTAAGTATTAAATTAAGTGTCCAGAAGTGGACGGTGGGTGTGCGATTTGAGTGGCGTTGAGGTTTCGCCTCATAAACCGAACCTTTTCCCGAATAGGACACCGAGCAAAAAAATAGCCCCTTCCCCTGTTGGTTCGCCTTCTGTTTTTACATTCACCTCGTAGCCAAAAGCGATGTTGGGAGCAATAACAAAACCGGAGTTTACTAAAAAAGCATAGCCAAATTCTGCGGTGGGTTGAACGACGGTAATTTTTGTCTGGCCGGAGCGCTCATCCGGTTCTCCAATATTCTCTTTCCAGTCCAATTCATTGAACCAAAAATCGTTTTTTGTACCGACGAAAAAACCAGTCTGGCCATCTTTAAAGTAGCGTTTGTAACCAAGGGAAAAACCAAACCCGTCTCCCCTTTCATCATCGTGTTTCCCAAAATCACCATGTCTTATCCAATTGTAGCCCAATCGGAGGTGGGCGGCGTTTCTTCCTTTTCCACCTTCCAACCGCAAGCCAGGAATCAACCCTGTTGGATAGGCTTGAAACTCAAAATCAATATCTAAAAAGACGTCTTGGGCAGAACAAAGAATTGAGGCCAATAGCATAAGGGTGACCAAGGGTAATTTTAATTTCATATTAGTTTTTTCTTTGAGCGGCTAAATTAAAGTTAAATGCCAATCCACGTTAATTAACTTTGTCCGTTATCAAATCTATTGAATTTTATAATTTATGCAACCACGACTTCCTACCAACTCACCCGTGGCACAAGCCATCGAAAAAAACAACCTGACCTTGGAGGTGGATGAACACGATCTCAAAATACTCAAAAGGGAACCGCCTTTCCTCATCGTTGCCAACCAATCGTTGGAATATATAGATGAAATTGTTTTGATGCAATTGCTTGAAAAACAAGGTTTACCATTTCGAATAATTGGCAGGGAAAATAAATTTGATGAAGCCCTTCGTTTACATTTTCTCTCAGTGGAATTCTTACCACTCCAATTGGAGGATTATGTAAAAACGATTTTTAAAAAACTAAAATGGGCGAAGGAAGAAAGTTTGGCAGTCTGCCTCGTATTGCATTTCACGGATAAAGGGTTGGACACCGCTCTCCGCAACAACATGCTGAACCAATTGATGAAAGCCATTTTGAAAGCAAAAATGCCCATTGTGCCTGTCCGTTTAAAAGCGCCCTTCCCAGATTTTGTACGGCCCCGCATTGGCAAGATGATGATCCTCAAACAGCGCAAAGAACCTTATAAAGTATCCGTTCGCATTGGCAAGGCCATAGTAGTGGAGGAACAGGAAAAATTTCAAAAAGCCTCCGATTTTCGCCGTTTTTTACAATCAAAAATATTTTCCCTTGGTTCAGGGTTGGAAGTCCGGCCGCTATTTTTACGGCCTTTTTTCAAACGGGAAGAAAAGGTAGAACCATTGGCCAAACCTATTGCAAAAGAGTTGATCACTGCTGAAATAAATGCTATCCGTAATGAAACTTTAATTGCCCGGCAAGGCGAATTTGACATCCTCGTCGTGGAAGCGAAACAAATACCCTATGCCCTCAAAGAAATCGGACGCTTGCGGGAACTTACCTTTCGCCAAGTGGATGAGGGCACTGGCAAACCTATCGACCTCGATGAATACGACTTGTATTACAGACAATTAATTCTTTGGGACAGGGAAGCCGAATTGATTGCAGGTGGATACCGAATGGGACTGGGGGAAGAGATATTCAACCGCTATGGTGCAAAAGGGTTTTATATCAGCAGCCTGTTCAAAATAAAAAGTGGTTTCCACCCGACCATGCGGGCATCGGTGGAATTGGGTCGATCCTACATTGTACCCGAGTACCAAAAAAAAAGGATGCCACTGTTTTTGCTCTGGAAAGGCATTCTTTATTTTTTATTGAAAAACTCAAACTACCGCTACCTTTATGGCCCCGTCAGTATCAGCAAATTTTATTCAAATATGTCCCGGGGATTAATTGTAGCATTTATTAAAAATTATTATTTTAATTACCAATTAGCCCAATATTTAAAACCCAAAAAACCATTTAAAATAAAAGTAGATAAGGTGGACATCGAACTGCTCGCTGCCACTTTGGGCGACCAAATAAAAAACCTCGATAATTTAATTGAAGACATCGAACCCGACCATATTAAAATCCCGGTTTTGGTACGTCAATATTTAAAATTAAATGCCCGTTTTATCAGCTTTAATGTAGATCCGAATTTTTCCGACGTACTGGACGGGTTTATTATTTTAAATTTAAAAGATGTGCCAGAGACTATGATGGAGGCTTTGAAAAGAGAGGTTTGAAATTGGCATGTTTAAATAAAAAAAAATACTGATTACATCATTTTGCATAGCTAAAAAAATATTGCAGCACTATGAAAAAAATCAGGGCAATTATTCGTGGCTTATTGGTTTTTCCGCTTGCACTTTTAACCATCCTGCCCGGATTAATAAAATTATTATTTAGTAAAAACTGGTTGCCCCTCGCTCTCCGCATGAGAAGATATTGGGCCAATATTTCCCTTTCTATTTTAGGTGTAAAAATTGAATACCTCAGTGAAATACCAGCGGGCGGCCCTTTTATCTTCGTTGGCAATCATCGCTCCTACCTTGATCCAATTGTTGCATTAAAAGATATTGAAGCCCTTCCCATCGCCAAGGCAGAAGTTAGTTCGTGGCCCATTATCGGCTATGGCGCCAAAGCGACAGGAATATTATATGTGAAAAGGGAAAGCAAAAGCAGTCGGGCCAATACTTTAAAAGCAATGGAAAAAATGCTGAAGGAAGGCTACTCAGTTCTTGTTTATCCAGAAGGCACTACCCATATTGAACCTATTACTCATAATTTCCAACGAGGTGCTTTCCGTTTGGCCGCCGAACTCAACATACCTATCGTGCCAATGGCCATCGAATATATGGACAAGGGCGATGCCTGGATCGGCGATGAAACATTCCTACCTCATTTTATGCGTTGCTTTGGAAAAAAAAGGGCATATATTAAAATGGCGTATGGACCAAGCATAAAAAACAAAAATGCTAATGATATGATGATGGAGACAAAATCTTGGATAAATGATATGTTGCAAAAAATGAATGGGTAAAAATCACAACCATTTCTTCCGATAAAAAAATACAAGTAACCCAATCAGAATCAAGAACATTACACCCAACAAAATAAAATATCCATATTGCCAACGCAATTCCGGCATATTGTCAAAATTCATCCCATACAATCCTGCCAAAAAAGAAAGTGGGACAAAAATAGTCGTGATGATGGTGAGTATTTTCATCACGTTGTTCATTTTAAAACTAAGCTCGGAAATATAAAGGTCGTTCAAGCCGGTCACGATATCCCTGTAGGTTTCCACCATGTCAATAATCTGGATGAGGTGGTCGTGCAGGTCACGTGCAAAAACGAGGGTGTCCTCTGCCATAAGCGGGTTATCGGTTTTTGAAAAACGGCTAACGGCTTCCCGCAAAGGCGACACAGATTTGCGGAGCAAAAGAGTTTGCAATTTCAACTGGTGTATCCGTCCTTTAATACCTGAGTCATTGTCTTTTAGTATGGCAACTTCGATGTCTTCCATAGCCATTTCCACTTTATCAAGCACGATGAAGTAATTGTCCACGATAGAATCTATAAGTGCATAAGCGAGGTAATCACTACCTCTCTGCCTAATGCGTCCGCTACTGTTTATCAGGCGTTTTCTAATAGCCACGAACAGATCATCGTCGTCTTCCTGAAAAGATAGAAGGAAACTTTTGCCAATATAAATTGACACCTGCTCTGTTTTCAATTCTAATATTTGCTCATCAAATTGCAAGGCACGAAGGGTAATGAAAAGCCCTTCTTTATATTCTTCGAATTTTGGACGCTGTTGTGTATCCACAATGTCTTCCAACGCCAATGGGTGAATGGAAAATTTCTTCCCAATTTTTTCAATCAATCCAATGTCATGAACACCCCGTATATCGTACCAAGTGACATTGAAACCATCACTGGCCGGAGGTTTTTCATCCTTGAGATGTCGCTCAACAATATCCACCTCGTTATATTGAATGAGGGTAACATTTGATTCTTCCACAAAGCGTTCGCCAGTGAAAACAAGTGTACCGGGAGGAAGCCCTGTTTTGCGATGGGTGCGATGTTTTTTCTTTGGCATTTAAAAATGGTTTATGATATCATAGTGGCTTTATCCACTCGACGTACCCCACTGCGATATATTTTTTAACAATGAAAAAAAACATAAGGTAGCATGTGTATTGCCTATGCCATTTTTTAAGTCATCGAATTCAAATATCAAACATAAGGTTTTCACTTTGTAGCCTTCGCTACAAGTTTTTCCTGCAACTCTTCTAGTGGAACTCCCTTTGTTTCAGGCATCATGAAAGCAACCCAAAGCAGTTGCAAAAACATCATAAAGGCGAAAAAGATATAGAGTATCCATTTTGAATCGCCCAATGCATTTAATACCGGAAGTGTAATCATGGTAATCAATGCAGCAAATACCCAATGTGTACCTGAACCTAACGACATGCCGTAATCTCTAACCTTGTTTGGAAATATTTCGGAAATAAAAACCCAAATGACAGCTCCCTGGCCGATTGCATGTGAAGCCACAAATCCACAAATGAATACTACAGCCATGAAGCCTTGCGCCCCACTATAAAAAACCCATCCTACCGCCAATAGAAAAACAATGTATCCTACAGATCCAATATACATTAACTGCTTACGGCCGAAGCGGTCAATGAGGTACATGCCCAATAATGTAAAAAGTAGGTTAACAACCCCAATTGGTACTGATGCTCCCAATACACTATCAGCTGCAACGCCAGCTTCTGTAAAAATCCTGGGTGCATAATAAAGCACGAAGTTGATGCCGGAGAGTTGATTGAAAAAGGCCATGAGAAAGGCAAGGATAATTGGCAACCGGTATTTTCCAGAGAAAAAGCCAGCGTCCTCATTCGTTTCGATTTCCAAAGAATGGCGGATGGCTTTTATTTCTTCGTTAATGTCATTATCAGGGTCAGCCTGTTGCAAAAGCATCCTGGCAGTAGCTTCATCGTTCTTTTTCATAATCAACCACCTCGGGCTTTCAGGTACACCTATCACCAACAACACATAAATCAGGGCAGGTAAACCTTCAATGCCCAGCATCCACCTCCATGCATCTTCGCCCAAGTATGCCCCGATCAGCCAGTTGGACAAAAAGGCCACTAAGATGCCAAATACTATATTGAACTGGTACATGGCCACCAAACGCCCCCGTTTTCCGGCAGGGGCTATTTCTGAAATGTAAATCGGGGCTGCGACGGAAGAAGCTCCTACCCCTACTCCACCAATGAACCGGAAAAAGGAAAACATATATGGATCAGTCGCTAATCCAGACCCCACTGCCGAAATGAAAAAGAGTATGCCAATCCAAAATAGCGTTTTCTTTCTACCAAGTATATTGCAAGGCACTCCACCTCCCAATGCCCCCAACACCGTTCCCCAAAGGGCCATTGACATGATGAATGTACTGTGAAACCAATCGGAAGTATTCCATAATTTCTGGATAGGCTGGTCAGCACCAGAAATAACGATGGTGTCGAAACCAAAAAGGAATCCAGCGAGAGCGACCGTGATTGACCAAAGGACGAGTTTGTTTGAATTCATTGTTTGCCGTTTTGTCCATTTGAATTGGGCAAGATAAAGAAGTGATCAACAATGGATTCAATTTCAGCTTTAAAATGTTTTGGAATTCTCGGCCTTATCCGTAACCAACTAAGAATGTACAGCCTCATTATTTGCTTATTAGGCAAAAAAAAGTCGGCTGCTAAAAGATAGCAGCCGACTTTATGGTACTTGAAAATCAGAATGACTCCAAAAATTAGTTCAGGCTAAAGTGCAATCCTTTACTTTGGATTTTTGCCTGTAACTTTTTCAAACCTTTGTACTTGATCTGACGGACTCGTTCTTTACCAACACCCATCAGCTCACTGATTTCTTCCAGCCCACAAGGGCGTTCCCTCCCTATACCGTAGTACATAGAAAGAACTTCAGCTTCATTGGGCTGGAGGCCGTTCAATAGCATTTGAACTTCTTTCTGAAGTGATTCTACCTGCGCCACCTTCATATCAGGCCGAGGCACGGCTTCGTCTTCCAAAAAGTAAGTCAAACTGGTTTCTTCTCCATCTTGGATGGGCGCATCCAACGAACCGCAATGGTTGTTGGTTTCCAAACACCTTTCCACTGCATCTTCTGTCATTTCGACATGAGCTGCAATTTCTTTAATGCTTGGTTCACGCTCTAAATGCTGCAAGAGGTGATCCCTTGTACGAAGTACTTTCATCAGATTGGACTGGTGGTTAAAAGGAACACGTATTTTACGTGATTTTTCACCGACAGCTTGTAAGATGCTTTGGCGGATCCACCAAACAGCGTAAGAAATGAATTTGAAACCTTTGGTTTCATCAAAACGTTGGGCCGCTTTCAACAGACCGAGATTCCCTTCATTGATAAGGTCTCCCAGGGAAAGTCCACAGTGTTGGTATTGTTTGGCTACAGAAATAACGAATCGGAGATTGGCATTGACGATGGTCTGAAATGCATCTTGATCTCCAGCTTTGTATTTGCGAAACAAATCAACTTCCTGTTCTGGTGTCAGCAGGTCATAACGGCTAACTTCCGTCATGTATTTTTCCAGCGATTTAGCGTCCCGCCGGGTAATGGACTGCGTAATAATTAAAGCTCTCATTTCTTAGTTTAAAAAGCCTATGTGAATTGATTTTTTCAAAAAGCGGCGCAAGATAGCGTTTTAAATTTATTATCCGCAATTCACACAAGTTTTCTGAAAAAAAAGTTGAAAAAATAGAGAATTATATGCTTTTGATCTCTGCGCTGAGATTGTAATCTTTTACAATTTCCTCTGCAAAGCGTTTGTGTCCTCTTGGAGTGAGCAAGAACAGTTTGCCGCCTTTCCTTGCTGCCAAGGTGCTCAACAACTTCCATTTCGACACTTTGTCGATCACCATGTCTGTTTTAGTAGCAATCTCAATATAACTTTTTCCTCCCGTTTTCAAGCCTGTTATGTGGGGAACGAAAGGGTCATCGTTTTCGCCTGCTCTGGCAAACTGAGCCGGCGATTCATAATCTTCGAAATCTGCTTTGATGTTTGAAAACCCCCTTTTCCTCGCCCAATCAATTGCTTTTTCAAAATATTCCTGTTCCATATGTATAGTTTTATTTAAGAAATTTCAGTTATTGTCATTGCATCTTAGATCAATCAACTAAGACGATCTTTACCTATTGATATAAGGTCAGCTATTGTTCAAATTGCTCGGAAAAAATATAGGTGGGAATAAACAAAGTGCTTGATCTAAATGCTGCATACATAAAGGTAACGAAATTTTTGACAAATAGTTTGTCCTAACGGGTAAAAAATACACTTTCTGATAAAAAGCAATAAATTTTGAAAACCTCGTTTTAAACGTTCCGTAGCCAAAGAAAGTTTGGATTGATGACACCTATTTTCACCTAACTTGATTCATTGGAAGAGAATATTCCATAAATAACGTAACAAAGATTTTAAACCAACGCAGGTATAGGGTTTTGCTTTGATTCCGGCAATTCAAGGATTTATGGAATGGTTTTTGGGAAATGTTTCCTACTTCCCTTTTATTATCTTCTCCTTTTCATTTCCACAAGATTTTATTTCAAAAGCCAACATAGTATTGGCGCAAGAACCTGCGAAACTACATCACGAAACATTTTTATTTTTCGATCAAACACATGTATATGAAAGCAAACAATTACCCTTTTCCATCCTTATTCACCCCTTTTAGGCTGAAACATACAAAACAACATCCGCCCTGACCTTGTGAAAGCTGTAACCTGCAAGCCTATGCAAATGATGTAATTCCATTTGGATCATATAAGATGATTATCCATTACCCTCAGAAAGCTTGTCAAAAGGGGTTTAATAACAATTCTCCTTTTTGGTTACTAAATGCCAAAAAACAGGATCCGCCCCGGCGGACTTTCATACTGGCAAATGGGAATTGAGGTTCAACGTCCATTTGCCAGTATTTTTTTTACCCTTCCTTCTACTTCATTAATATTGATATGACTACTGTCAAAATAGAAAGGAATCCCTATTGAAGCTATTTTGCCCTTGCCCAATTGAGCATTCAAAAATGTACGTTTTCTAATTTCTTTACTGAATATCATGAATGCCCCTTTTAGGGGGTCCCAAGCTATCCTTATAAATAATGTGGAGGAATTGCCTAAACGATTTTCCCCAACGGCCAAGAAATTATAATCTGAAACGGCAGGCACTATACCAGGGAAATTGGTGATGTTGAATACCTTGATGGCAGCCTCAAACCCATAGTGCTTCAATAAGTCACGTGCCAATTTCAGTTTGTCAAGCACCTCATCCAACAACCAGTCATCTTCATTTCTCGCAGGCCAAGGAATCCATTTGCTTTCTTTTTGCCTAAAAAATTCAACATTTCCTGGTCTAAGTTTATAATCAAACATTGAAATGCCCTTTGGGTAAAAACCTGGATAATAATAATCTAATCCAAGTCCAATGCAATAGGCCAACTCAACCTGCATGGTAAAAATACCTAAACTGAATTTTCTAAACTTCACATCATAAGCCGCTTCAAGAGAACCGATGCAATTCTGCCCTTTATCAAAAATACTGAAAGCAACCAGTTCATCATCAGAGTAAACTGTAACTTCCCAAGTGTTGAAAAAGGAAGGAGGGCTACCTTTTAAAAGGTGATGTGCAAGGTTTGGTATATTTTCCCATCCATGTACCCTTGATTTAAAGTTTTGCCACAATTTTTCAATTTCTTGCCTAGGTTCAAATGGTTGTACCCTTACATCAAATCGTTCCATATTTCGCCGATACAGTTTACTCAAACTTTTTTTCCATTGAAAACCTTTTATCGAAATCCTTAGCATCAAACACGGCAGCCATTCACTGTTAACAAATCGTCCACAGGTAGTATGAACATGGAGTCCACTCCTAAACCATCCATTATTCAACATCTCATCTATTTCTATGGGGGTCAATCCCCATACTTGATAACGGGCAAAAAAAACGATGGGAAAATGCGGAGATGGTCTGGATTGAATTGGTTGATACACGCACAATTATTTGAAATACAATCAATCATTAAATCAAAAGCGAAGATACAAACATAAAGGCATGCTCCCTGTTGCCAACAATAGAGAGAGAATCATTCTATTGCCCCCCAAATAATTACCCAGCAAAAATGGGAATTGTCGTTCGGCTTCAATAGGAAATTGAATAGTTGTGGACAATGAGGCCAAAAATCCTCTAAGTTTGTGTTCGCTGATGAACTCGATTTACATTATCCCATATTGAGAAGTTTCTCATTAATAGTCTTTGTTGGGTATAAGCGTTGTGGAAACCGGGTTCAATTTTTCAAAAAATAAATACTATTTATGAAAAAGTTCTATTTAATTTCATTTTGTTTTTCCCTTGTTTTTTCAAGTGTCCATTCGCAGATAACCATTCTTTCCGATGACATTGCAGCCATAGGTTATGTTGCTGCGCAAACAACTGATGAAACTCCTGCGCCTACCATTTTAGAGGGAGGCTTTGGTAATATTGATTGGGACTTCAACGATTTGCAAGATGGTTTGCAAGATACTTTTGTTTTCCTCGACCCTAGTACCACCCCGTACGCTGACACTTTTCCAATGGCCAACCTTGCTTCAAAGGTAGATACCAATTTGCACGCCTATATGATTAAAGATCAGGACAAAATTGAAATCATTGGTTTAGGAGGAAAAAGAGATGTCTTTGGGTTATTAATAGATGGAGCGCTGAAAATTTCTCCCGGTCAAAGTCTTATCCGCTTCCCTGCTACTTACGGTGAATCCTATCAAGAAACAGTTGTACAACAAGGCCAAGTAACAGGTGCTGAATTTGGATTGCCTACGACAGTGGACAGCGTTCGTTTGGTTACCACAGTTAACAGGACCGTTGAAATAGATGCATATGGCATGATGTCCATCCCTTCCGGCACCTATGAAACTTTGCGTTCAACTGAAACGGAAACATCCCTTTCCGATGTTTTCACCTTGGCCAATGGTGTCTGGCAATTGTTCTACGGCCTCGACCCTGACACCATTATTAATTATAATTGGTGGACTATTGACAATGGAAGTGCCTTCCCTGTTGTCCAAATGGAATATGACCCAATAAATGAAACCAGAAGCGTAATATGGTTAAAGAATTTGACCCCTACCGAGAACCTGTTCAAGACAGAAGCATTACTATTTCCAAACCCTGCTTGCGATTTTGTTAATGTGGACTTTCAAGAGCCTTTTCAAGGTACTGTTGAACTTTATGAATTGAGTGGGAAACGAGTTTCCGGCGAGCAATTAAATAGTCAAACAACATTTCAATTTAACCTTTCGACAGTCAATTCAGGTATCTTTGTGATCATTTTAAAAAACCAAAAAGGCAATATTGTCGGGTATGAAAAGATCAATGTTTTCAAATGAGTTGACTTATTTTTATACCTAAGGATTTGACTTGACATAAACGCGTTTGGTCAAAAACCTTTATAAAGCTGGAGAATTGGGATGCAACCTTTCTCCAGCTTTTTAAATATAGCCATATCCTTAACAAAGAAATTTCTTCTGTCCATTTTTGGTATAATTGTTGGCGTTAACCACTAAATCTTCCTTAATTATTCCCTCCTCCATTTCCCCTTGAATTTTCCCCTAATAAGTTGGCCGCTTTGGCAAATTTTCATTTTTGCAAACATTCAGACTCTTTAATTTTTATACTCAAACGAAAACTATGCGATTGAACACCCTTACTTTCCTTATTCTCCCAATCATAATTAAAAGTATGGAAATGTTTTTCGCTCTATTCCTCTTCAAGGTGGAATAATATTAAAAATATGCCCCATATTCCAGCATGACTTAAATCGAACTCACTCAAAACAAAAGAAAGAGCAGAAAAGGAAATAGAAAGTTACAATGCAGCTGATTCCTTTTGTCAAATGCTCTTCATCAATAAGGAACTATGAACTTTTTTACAACCAGGATCAACATTCTTACAACTCTAGTCTGGTTGTTTATTGTTGGTCAACCTTTAGGTGCTGGAAATCCCTTACCAACTACTCTGGATATCCACTCAATCGAGGAGGTTGACTATTCTCCAATACCCATCGCTGGCGACGCTGCATTACTTCCTCCGCCCTGTATTCTCTTGCAAAACACTTCTTTTGAAGCTGGCCTTTCTGATTGGACTACCGTAGGCTCTGCTTCTGATACGACCGATGCATATGCTGGCTCGAATGCAGCTGTTTTGGGCAGCTTTTTCTCAGAGATTTCTCAAATGCAATCAGGAATTATTGAAGGGAATATTTATACTCTTTCAGCTTATACCAAAAGAGCCGGTTCCACTTGGTGGACTTCCATCGGTATGACATTTTATGATGCTTCTTTCAATTCATTGGCCAACAATTACACCTCGGTAACTTCTTCATCCTACAATTACCTTGAAGTGTCAGGTATTGCACCTACGAATGCAGTATATGTTGAAGTCTATGCAACACAATTTGGAAATGGAGAGGTTTTCATAGATGAAATTTGTCTAGAAGAAACAGTCCCTGTCATTGGTGAATGTATTTTGGTGCAAAACCCGGATTTTGAAAACGGTTTATCAAATTGGTATGGTTCAGGTTCCGCAACCACTGTGGCAGATTCATATTCAGGAAATAGTGCAGCCGAACTGATTAGTCATGGCACCTACATCTTCCAAAGATTAAGTGTAGTACCAGGCGAGGAATATGAATTGACTGCTTATGCAAAAAAAGGAGGTAGCTATGGGGGTTATGCTGAAATATTTATTGATTGGAGGAATGCAAGTGGCAGCTTGATAGAAACCGTTTACCAACCTGTACTCAGAGAAGTAACTGAATACGCCTTGTTCTCCCTGAAAGGCACAGCCCCTTCCAATGCTGCTTACGCCGATGTAGGGGCTTACAAGAGAGGTTCCTCTTCAAGACGTCTTTATGTTGATGAATTTTGTTTCAGTTTGACCGATCCTCTTGGAGGTAACAATTTTGATCTAACCTGCGGTTGTTCAGATAACTTGCTGCCGAACGGGGGATATGAACAAAACAACGTTTGGTGGTATGGATATTCCATCGAGGGGATTCCTGCTGCTGCGTTAAACGACAACGATGATTATTCAATAGAACCCCACGAATCTGACATTTCCTCAAATTATTTTTTCTACCTGAACGACAATGCAGATGCCGTCAACAACCCAGAGGGCGATCACTTTATTTGGTTGGCCGACAATAACGACGAATGGCACACGAATGTCCATTTCGACGACAACCTATTGTTAGAAAACGGCGAATCCTACACCTTATGTTTTTACGCAGCCGCTTGGAGGGCCTCGTTAAATTCAAGCGACCTACCTGATGGAGGAACTGAGAGGCAATATTCAGGGGTATTAAACCTTGGATTAGATTATTCAAGTGGCTTTCAAGAAGTTTTTGCATGGTCCGTACCTTCTGCTACTTCCTTTTCCGATCTAAGTTGGACTAAGTTCACCTATACTTTTACTTATAACAACACTGATCCTATTGAGGGATTTGCACTCATTAATGACAGGAATAATATTGGTGTTGCCATAGATGCTGTTTCGCTGACGAAAACAAATTGTACTCCCACAGAAGATTGTGCAACTAATGGCCTGAACTATCAAAAATGGGAAAATATTCCAGGTAACCAATTACGGGAATTGCTATGGGATGCTAATTATCCCAACAACTATGACGAAACCGGAATACTTACAGATTACCAAGGAACAGCAAATTATGACGATGAGTATGGCACTCGTGTTTATGGATACATTGTTCCTTCAATTACAGGGGATTATACATTTAATATTACAGGGGATGACTACATTCAATTTTATTTAAGCACTGATTCTTCTTATTCCAATAAATATATGGCCGCATATATTGATGGATGGACAAACATAACAGAACATAATAAATATTCCTCTCAAACTTCGGCAACCATTAGTCTTGTTGCTGGCGAAAAGTATTACACAGAATTAATCCACAAAGAAGGCTGGGGAGGTGACCATTTTCAGGTTTATTGGCAGACTCCAAGCTCTGGTTCATGGACGATTGTCCCAAATGCCAATCTTAGAGCTATATGCCGCCAAGAAATTTGTAACAACGGATTGGACGATGATCTTGATGGGTTAATAGATTGTGATGATGACGATTGCAGCGGGTCAAATGCTATTTCCTACTTTGTAATTGACGAAAATTGCGGCTCTGGAGGAGGTGAGATTGACCTTTCCATTCCAAGTATTGATGCCCCACTTTCGTTTGTTTGGTCAGACATGCCGCTGACAGCCCATTGGACCTTTGAAGGAACTACTGATGATATATCTGGAAACTTGAACCATGCAAACTTCGTACAAGGCTCACTCTCCTATTCGCCTGATGCGGTAGAAGGGAAAAATTCAGCTTATTTCAATGGTTCTACAAGAATACGTTACAGTATTGATAACGGATTTATGGAACAAGCGTTTAACGCCTTATCAGTCAGTATGTGGGTAAAACCCGACAATCTTTCCGGCGTCCAAACCTTGTTCGATGAAGGAGGATCAACAGGAGGTAGAGGAATGGCCATTCGTTTGAACAATGACAGACTCTCCGCTGGAGTAAGGAATGGAGGGGGTTCCCTTTATTTCGACGAATCCCATCAGTTCCCAAATGACGGAGAATGGCACCATGTGGCGGCAGTCTTTGACAATGGTGAGTTCACTGTTTATTTGGACGGAGTACCAAGCTCCACACAGACCACTTCTTTTACCACTGTATACAACCACGGTAACAATGGAGCTGTTGGTGGAAATTATGGGGGAAGTGTACTCAATAGTGGTTCAACCGGTACAGGGGCTATTTGGATGATATTAGATATCACCTTACTGGTTTGACGGCTGACCAAATAGCAGATATAGCAAGAAACGATGGTGATAGAACCAACCTGTTTGCAGACACTTATACTGTGGATATTGAAACTTCCTCTGGCTGTGCCTTTGATGAAACAATTACTGTTAATAGCTCTGCCAATCATACAGACGGTGGGCAAATAACTGGATATGAAATATCCTGTGACCCGAATTTTGACCCTTCCCTGATCTCAAGCATTTCTGTTCCCAGTGGTGGTGGTTCTGGCATGATAGAATACCAGTGGCAGTATAGTACTGATAGTGGTTCTTCATGGAGCGATTTAACTGGCGCTACAAATGAAACGCTTGACCCATCCAACATTACCGAAACAACCCTTTATCGACGAGGAGGGAGACTGATCCCTTGCTTGGCATGGGTTTATTCAAATGAAATTGAAAAAGCAATTTCAAATAATTTAACCAATGCTGGTGCTATATCAGGTTATGAGGAATTTTGTAATGGTTATGATCCGTCTCTTATAATTGATGATGTTGCGCCGTCTGGTGGAATAGGCGGTTCTGTGGAATACCAATGGCAACAAACACTTGACACAACCCTTGCTTGGGTGGACATCGCTGGGGAAACAAGTGCTACACTAGACCCTTCCCCTATTACACAAACAACCTACTACAGACGGGGTACAAGACGCAATCCTTGTACTAATTTTATCTATACAAACCATGTTACTAAATCGGTAGTAGATAATTTTACAGATGGGGGCATCATTGCAGGCGAAGAGGACTTCTGTGGTAACTATGACCCTGATATTATTTCAAGTGTAACAACACCTTCCGGCGGGACAGGTGGAACGACCATATATCAATGGGAACAAAGTACCGACAGCATAAACTGGAATGCGATCGGAGGTAGCAATACAGAAGCTTATAACCCTACAACCGTTATCCAAACCACCTATTTCAGAAGAGGGGCAAGGCGTTCTCCTTGTTCTGGGTTGGTTTATTCCAATGTCATTAAAAAAATGGTGGTATCCAATTATACCGCTGGAGGAATAATAAGTGGTGACCAGACCGTCTGTGGAAGTTATGACCCATTTATTATCACGGATATTCAAGGCCCTACTGGTGGAGTTGATGGAACTCTTACTTATCAATGGCAGCAAAAAGTCGGCAGTTTAGGTACATGGACTCCAATTCTGGGTGCAACAAGCGCCGAATATGACCCTACTGTGATTACTGACTCTACTTTTTACCGAAGACAATCTAGAAGGGCACCATGTGCTGCTTGGATCAACTCTAACACCATAACAAAAATGTTACTCCTATCCCAACCCCTCAAATGGCACAGAGTCCAACTGAGGTGAATGGTGTCATTTGCGAGTGGGTCAACTATGATTTCGAATCACAAGATGAAGGGCCAGATGCTACCTATAGTTGGGATTTTGGCACTTACGCAACTCCTTCAACTGCGACTGGCATTGGGCCTCATTCGGTGATCTTTAACGTACCGGCATCAATTGCTTCCACGACTGTTACAGTGCAGTTGTCTGTCATGCAAGATGGATGTGCTGGCATTATAAGCACAGACTATGAAGTTCGTCCACAAATTTTGGTGACGGGCATTACCAAAAACAACCCAACCAATTGCAATAGCAGCGATGGGTCAATTGAGATTACAACCTCTCACCCTTCAGGCACCTTTGTAGAAGCATCTATAGATAGCGGTTTAACATGGGTAAGCGAGCCCCTTTTGATCAATAACCTGATTGCTGGAGTTTATGAAGTATGGCTTCGATATGATGGCGGCGAGTGTGAGCAGGTTTGGGGCAATGTCACATTGACTGACCCAGGCAGCCTTACCGCAGATATTACCCTATCAACAACAGAAACCTGCAACAACACTTTTTTCAACGTTGAAGCGATTCCTTCAGGCATAGGAAACCCAACTTACTCATGGGAATTTGGGCCAGGAGCGAGTCCCGTCATCGCTTATGGGGTTGGCCCTCACATGGTCACTTACAGTACTGGAGGTGAAAAAACCATTACCCTGACGGTTAGTGAAAACTTCTGTACAGGTTTAGTGGATACGACCCTCACTATTGTTTCTACTTATACAGATGGAGGCATTTTGACCGGGGATGAAGATTTGTGTAATGTGGGGCCAGGGAGTACCATGACAACTGCTTCCCCGGCCACGGGTGGCCATGCCGGTACAACTGATTATCAATGGGAAATGAGGGAAGATGATGGAGCAGGAGGATGGACGGCTTGGGCGGAAATCAGTGGTGCGACAGCGGAAGACTATACCCCCTCAATGATCACGGTCACTTCCCAATTCCGTAGAAAAGCACGTCGGCTTCCTTGTACTGATTGGGCTTATTCCGCAGAAGTAGAAAAAAGAATTTCTGGTATCCCACAACCAATGAACGACGTTTATTCTTCTGCATGCCCAGGCTTTCTCTTTTACGATTATGTAAATACCAATGACTTAAACTTGATAAACCCTGTTTATTCTATTGCTATGCCGCCAGCAAACGGTACACTCGACTTGGATTCGGATGGGGAATTTGTTTACACGCCAAATAATTTCTTTTGTGGGACTGATGAGTTTACATACACTGTTTGCAATAATGGTACAACCTGTTGCGCCAATGCTACTGTTTCCATTGATATGTCTGACACAGAAGTACCAATACTACAAAACATACCTGACGACTTGATCATTTCCTGTGATGATGAGCTGCCCTTGCCACCTATCGTAGATGCTTGGGAAAACTGCCAAAACGTTACACTTGGTTTGGATGAAGCCTCCAATCAAGGCGAACAGGACAGTTGCTCAATCTATAGCTACACCGTTTGGCGTACCTGGACTGCAAGTGATTATTGTGGCAACAATGCTTCAGAGCAACAATATATTTCCATTGAAGACAATACTGCCCCGGACATTTACCGCATTTATACTTTACCAAATGGCAAAAAGTTGGTGGCAGGTGTCATGGAAAATGTGTCAAACCGCTGGAAAACTATCCGCCTCCCCGTACAGTTTAGCACAAAACCTGTTGTCTTAGCACAAGTTGTAACCAATAATGATGATATAACCGTTACCACAAGGTTGAGAAATGTTTCAACTGAACAATTTCAAGTAAGACTCCAAGAAGAAGAAAATCAAGATGACATCCATCAAGTAGAGAATATTGCTTGGATTGCTATTGAAGAAGGTGTAAATACCGATGGAATGCTCTTTGAAATAGGAACAGAACTTCTGAGTAGTAGTGCAGCTACAGTCAGTTTTGACCAGCCCTATCCTACCCCAGGTTTCATTGGAACGCCCCAAACCTATAATGAAAACAATCCTATTTCCTTGAGGATCAATTCGTTGAGTAGCACTGACGCCAACATATTCCTCCAAGAAGAAGATTCTTTCGATCCTGAAACCAATCATGGCTTTGAAACAATAGGCTACATGGCCCTGTCGGGTTCGGGTGATATAACGAATTTGGACGGTGAGGTTATTGGTGAAACAGGAAGGGTCTCTGTAAATCAAGCTAATACGTCCATTTCCCTAAACCATACCTATCACAACCCAGTGGTTGTTCTAGGTGGGGTCACCATGAACAGCGGGGATGGAGCTGTCATTAGAGTAGAGAACTTAACAGCAAACTCGTTCGAAGTTAAAATAGAAGAGTGGGAATACGAAGATTTCTCGCATAGTCAGGAAGACTTGACCTATCTGGTAGTAGAAGGAAGCATTCCTTTCGATCGTGAAGTTGAGTGTAGTAGTATACCTGATATACCTACTGTAGGTGTAGATATAGTAGGATTAGACAACTGCGATATCTCTACTCCTTTGACAATAACAGATAGTGCCTTTGAATTTGATTGTATGAGCGGAGAGTTTTATACCCGTTCTTTCTATGTACAGGATGAGTGTGGAAATGTTACCACGCTCACGCAAACATTTACCTTGCGGGACACTACGCCTCCAACATTTACTGCCCCTGCCGATATTACTATCACTTGCCTAACCGATAAACATGACTTAAACATTACTGGTGATGTAACAGATGAGATGGATAATTGTGCTGATGATTTGGAAGCCGTTTATTCTGATGTATTGACTAACGTATCCGGCTGCTTTGGCTTCATAATCAGAGTTTGGGAATTGGAAGACTATTGTGGAAATAATATTTCCCATAATCAAATAATTACCATTTTCAATGACAATGACGCAGATGAAGATGGCCTCCCCGATCCATTCGACCTTGATGATGACAATGATGGAATTCCAGATATTATCGAAGGAACAGGTGATACTGATGGTGATGGGATTATTGATTCTCAAGACTTAGATAGTGATAACGATGGTATCCCGGATATAATAGAGGCAGGTTTCAATGATGAAAATGGCGATGGAGTAGTTGACAGTTTCGGTGATCCTGACTGGGACATAGACAATGATGGCCTGGCGAATGAAGTTGATGGCGACCCAAATGATCCATCAGAAGAAGCTTCGGTTGATTTTGATTCAGGAAGCTCAATAACGGATGTTGATGGCGACGGTATACCTAATTATGTGGATCTCGACAGCGACAACGATGGAATTCCTGACATCATTGAGGCAGGTGGTGTTGATACGGATGGCAATGGCGTAATTGATTATCCTGATCCTGACAATCCAGAAACCATGCTTGATGCAGATGGAGATGGATTCGCTGATTATTACGACCCAGATGATGATACATCCTCCGGCACTGATCAATCTGGTGATGTTTTGGTCACTTATGAAGATGGAACATACAATGGAGGTGATGGTGAAATCAACCCTGATTTTGATGGCGACGGAATACCGAATTTCTATGACCTTGACAGTGATAATGACGGGATTGCCGATATAATCGAATCTGGTGGGATTGATACAAATGGAGATGGCGTCATTGATAGTGACGAATTTACCGATACAAACAATAACGGGTTCAATGATGATTATGAAAACTCTGGATTGATCACTACCGACCCAGATGGTGTTACTGAAGATGGAAAACCTGAAGATGATGACGGGGATGGCACTGCCTACAACGGAGGCGATGCGGATGCGGATGGTTATCCCAATTTCATTGATACGGATAGCGACAATGATAATATCAACGATATCATCGAAGTAGGATATGGAAGTCTTGATACCAATAATGATGGACAACTCGACAACTTCGTTGATGGAGACAACGATGGTTTCAACGATGATTCTGAAGGAACGATCTTCACCGATGGGGATGGGACAACCGATGATGGGCTTCCTGAAGATGGCGCTGATGTAGGTAATAGTGAATTTGGAAGCGTTCTACCTGACGGTACGTATGGCGAAGAAAATGGAGAGAATGATATTGACGACGATGGCGACGGCATACCCAACTTTCTTGATACAGATAGCGACAATGACCTCATTACCGATGATTTGGAAGACACAAATGGAAATGGGGTAACTGACCAAGGCGAAACAGGCTGGCTGGATACAGACAGTGACGACGACCTTATCCCCGATGGAGTGGAAGACAGCAATCAGGATGGGCAGTACGATTCCGATACAGAAACCGACCCGTTGGATACTGATTCGGATGATGATGGGCTGGATGATGGGTTTGAAGATTCCAATCAGAATGGAGTCGTTGACGGTGTGGGCGAAAGTGACCCAACCGATCCTTGCGATCCATTGGTCAATCCCGCATGTATTGGTATAAACCTCGACATCTCCACCTATTTGACTGGCCCGACACTTGATAATCAAGGCAACTCAGATATGCGGGACAATTTAAGGGAAATGGACCAAATCCCTACAGATGAACCTTATACGGAACTGCCCTTTTTCAACCATGTAGGCGAAGGGGGTGGCGAGAAAATTGAAGCCACACTGTTGGAAATAGAAGATGAAAACGCCATTGTTGACTGGATTATGGTAGAACTTAGGTCCCCTAGCGACCCTGAACAGGTGGTTGCAACAAAATCGGCACTATTGACAAAAACAGGTAGGGTAACATCCACAGGCGGAGCATCATCCGTTTATTTCAATAATGTCCCGAGTGGATCATACTATGTTTCTATCAGACATAGAAACCACCTTGGAATTTGTACCGGCAACACATTTATCCTGTCCCCTACTACTACTTCCATTGATTTCACTTCCCAATCTACCTTGCTCTGGGGTGATTATTCCGCCAGTGATGTAAATGGAAAGGTTGCTCTATGGCCTGGTGATGTGAACAGCAATGAAAATGTCATTTTCCAGGGGCCGCTCAATGACGTGATCTACGTGTTTTTTCATATCATGCAGGATCAACTGAACGATGACAATCTTGCAAACTTTGTAAGCATCGGTTATTCGACCCATGATGTGAACATGGATGGCCTATCTATTTTCCAAGGGCCGAACAACGACAAAGCAAGAATTTTATTCCATACCATTTTAGCAACAGAAGAAAATGAACACCACTTGGCTAATTTCATCTTGAACGCTAAGTTACCATAGGATTAGTCAGGCGTTTACCAACCAAGAACCAAAAGTATTATGAGAGGGAGAATTGGAAGCCGTGCCGGTACAAACTGGCCGGCTCTTTTTTTTGGCTAATTTCAAAATATTGTGCCTATGTTTACAAATGACTTGTTAGAGCCTGTAATCTTACATATGTTTTTCAACATTCTTCACTGCACCCTTTTCCTTTCAAACTTGGCAAAATTGTAGCCTTTCAATAATTTCGTGCTTCAGATCGTTTTGCATTGATGCCAAAATTCTTTCTCGAAATGAACATGTTTAGGAAAAATCTAAAAACAGATTTTAATTCAAACCAAAATAACAATCAGCGCAATCTAAATAGGTTACTATTCTTTGCTGGTTCTTTTTTTGAAAAATGCAGGTTAACCCGAAATACTATTTTGAGTAAAATGTTGTCAAACTTTACCCCAATCCTTTTGTCCTTTTTGTACTGGAATTCTACCAAGCGCTTTTCATCATTCTTTAGGCCGACCATTCTATTTTTATTCTGTCTGGTCTTTTCTTCCTCTTCTTTAGCTGAGGAAAAGTTTTTTGAAACCAAAGCCATGCCCGGCGATGGTGTTTTTTCTATGTTGAGGAGATATGGCCTAGACAATCACTCTTGCAACCATTCCAAGTTTTACCAAATCAATAACCTCAAAAATGGAGCACAACTAAAGATCGGAAAGACATACCATCTGCCTATTCTTATTTATAAATTCAATGGAAAAACCATTCGGTCTTCTATCGGTATAAACGATTGGAATATTGCAAAAAAAATTGAGGCTTACAATGAAAAAATGTTGGCCGACGGCTATAGGGAACAATCTTTTAAAAAAGATAAAATCCTTTGGACACCTTACCACTTGCTCAATTGCCCAACGGAAGACATACCCATAGTGGAAAAAAAACCTTCCATTATCAAACCTGCTGGAAATGACTTTGCCAGCAAGCCGCCATCTGGCCGTAACTTCCCAATTTTTGGTAAAAAATATGCCTACACGCCCCTAAAAAGCCAGAAGTTAGCAGGCAAGGTTTTTTACATAGAAAGTGGCCACGGAGGCCCCGATCCAGGAGCCATTGCTAAAAAGGGGAAGCATACGCTTTGTGAAGATGAATATGCTTATGACGTGGCCCTCCGACTTGTCCGCAACCTCATTGCCCACGGTGCCACTGCATATATGATTACCCGCGACCCGAACGACGGCATTCGGGATGGAGAATATCTAAAATGCGATTCAGATGAAGTCACCTGGGGCAACCTTGTGGTGCCTGCCCCTCAAAAACCAAGGCTGTTCCAACGGTCAGACGTCATTAACGAACTGTTCGACAAACACGAAAAGCAAGGTGTGAAAGAACAAAAATTAGTAGTGATCCATGTGGATTCGAGAGGAAAAGGAGAGCAAACAGACCTCTATTTCTATTACCACCCCGACGACCCTGCTGGGAAAAAACTGGCTTCCAACATGTACAAAAGCATGGAAGCCAACTACAAAAAATACCGCAAAGGCAGAGGCTACAAGGGCAGCGTCACTTCGAGGGATCTGCATATGCTGCGAGAAACAAAAGTGACTTCGGCCTACATCGAGATCGGAAACATCCGACACCCAACTGACCAACAACGTGTCATCTTGTCAAAAAACAGGCAACTCTTGGCCGATTGGCTGTTCCAAGGACTGATGTGATGTTGTTGACTATTGAACAACAAACTGACAGCACTTTTCCACTAACTCAAACCCAACCCTATTGCCTATATGCCCTTTCCCTTTCGTCCTTTTTACAAAAAAATATTCTTTATAGCATTTTACTTATATGGCTACCAAGGACTCCTCGCTCAATCCTTACCTATCATCATTGATAGCCAATTCGAAGACTGGACAACCGACGCCGTCGAGTTGTTGGACGATGCCGGCGATGGCGATGACCTTGACCTTTTGAGAATGCAAGTGGCCAATGATGAAAAACCACCTTTTCATAAAATTGGAATTGGCGGAAGAAATAAACCTTGTGGACAACCAAAAATTGACCCTATATCTCGATACGGATCAAAATGCAGCAACAGGCAATTTCCTTAATGGCATCGGTGCAGAACTGGAAGTGAGGCTGGGTGAAAAAGAAGTCTTTTACGAATTGCCAAGTGGTTCGGGATTCATGTCATTGAACGATCTTATTTTCCGGGCGCAGCCTTCTGTCACCAGTAAGGTTTTCGAAATGGCCTTTGACCTTCGCGCTGTATCAAACGCGGGGCTCGACTTTTTCACTTCTGACGGTGTTAGGTTTATTTGGAAAGATGAAACGGGGCCTTCAGGAGATGAAATGCCCAACAATGGAAGTACATTTACCTATATTTTTGATAATACTCCCACTCCCCCTATTGACCCAATTGAATTGACCAAAAGCGAAAGCAAGTCTGTCCGTATGGTTAGTTGGAATACTAAGAACAATGGCCTTGACGACCTTGATCGCAAACCATTTTTTGAAAAAATTCTTGGTGTCCTCCAACCCGACATCATCACCTTCAATGAGTGCTGGGATATAAACGAGTTTCAAGTGGCCTCCTTCATGAATGCTGCTGTACCTATAGGTAATTTCCAAAATTGGAAAGCTATAAAACTGGACGAAGGGAATATCACTGTCTCCCGTTTTCCCATTTTACAAAACTGGTTGGTATTTCCCGGGCAACGGCTAACCGCCTCTTTGATAGACATACCAGAGGATATTTCGCCCAATGACCTGTTAGTTATCAATGCCCACTTTAGATGCTGTGAAAATGATTTTGACAGGCAACGAGAGGCAGATGCTTTTGTGAAATTTATCCTTGATGCAAAAACTCAAGGCGGAGTGATTGATTTGCCTGAAAATACTCCATTCGTCCTTTCCGGCGACCTTAACCTGGTCGGCGACCGCCAACAATTGAACACATTACTTACTGGAACAGTGGTCAATACCAGCCAATTTGGCCTAGGAGGACCTTTGGATTGGGACGGGTCTGACCTGATGGACGTGATCAGCTTGCATACCGACGACAGGATGACTTTCACCTGGCGCAATGATTTTAGCGATTTTCCGCCTTCACGCATTGATTACCATATTATCTCAAGTAGTGTAATCAATGTTGACAAATCATTTACCCTTAATACTGATGCGATGTCAGCCGAGCGGCTTGATCTTTTTGGGCTTCTACCAAACGACGTGAGAAATGCCTCCGACCATCTGCCAAAAACACTTGACCTTTTATTGCCAATGCCTGTACCCGTGGATGAATCCAATAAATCTACCAACCATAGAGTTTTTCCAAATCCTATTAATAGTTATTGTGATATCGTATTTGAAATGGCTCGTGGTAGCAAGGTCTTATTCTCTGTGAAAAACTCAAATGGTTTAGAAATACAAAATTGGAAGATCTCCTACCCTATTGGGGAACAAACTTTTCGGATGGATTTTAGCCATTTCCCATCAGGCGTTTATTTTTTAGAAATGGTAATGCCCACTAAAGCTACCGTAATTAAATTGGTGAAAAATTGAGAGCTAAAATCTATTGATACCGATGGATCCTATTTTTTATTTTAACTTTCCTTATGGAAATTCACAAACACAACAAGACTGCCATCGTTTTTGGCGCTACTGGTTTGATTGGTAGCCACCTAATCCAGTTTTTGTTGCTTCATCCAGCTTATGCCAAGATCACTGTTTTTTCCAGACGATCATTGAATCTTGAACACCCCAAGTTGGCAACCCAAATTATTAACTTCGACCAGCCAGCCCAATGGCGACAATTATTGAAAGGAGATGATCTGTTTTGCTGCCTTGGCACAACGATGGCAAAAGCTGGCAACAAGGAGGCATTTTATAAAGTGGATTTTACCTATTCCTACCAAGCTGCCCAAATAGCCAAATCCAATGGGATCGACCAATTGTTGCTCGTTTCGTCTGTCGGCGCTCACGCAGATTCAAAGTTTTATTACAGTAAAGTAAAGGGGCAGCTTGAGGATGCAGTAAAAAAGTTGGATTTTTGGAGTACCCATATTTTTCAGCCATCAGTTCTTTTGGGCAAAAGGAATGAGAACAGGTTTGGGGAAAAGCTCGCAGCCAGATTGGGCAAAATCATTGATCGCTTTACAGGTGGGCTATTGACGAAATACAGACCTATCGAAGCTGAGGTAGTTGCTAAAGCGATGGTAGCTGCAGCTCAAAAACTGGAAGGTGGAATACACATTTACCCTTCTCATTGGCTACAAAATTTGGCAGATGAAATGGATGAGAATTTATTAAGTAGCATTTCTTCACAATAACTCTAACAGAAAATGTTAAAGACAAACAGCTAACTCACTATCTTATAACTATCTAAACAACAACACCATGTTAAAGCACTCCCCACTCTTACTTGCCATATTATTATTGGCCTTTTTTTCAAGTTGTCACAAAACAAGACAACCTGTTTCTTTACCAGACGGAAAACTCATAAACAAAACTTACCCTTACGAGTATTTCCAATTACAAAGAAGTTATCCCGACCCCTATTTCAATATAAAGGCTTATGAGAAGGGGCTGAAAGAGGCCCGAAAGGAAAATCTGCAAAAAGGCATTGGCTTCGATGCAGATTGGACAGTGGAAGGTCCCGGCAATATTGGGGCACGGGCAACAACCATCGCCATCCATCCAAATAATGAAAACATTATTTTCACTGGCTTTTCAAGTGGCGGCGTCTGGCGCACTATGGATGGCGGCACCAATTGGGAACCTGTTTTCGATGAACAACTCTGGCCTTCCATTGGCGATATTGCTTTCGATCCATCCAATCCTTCCACTATATATGTCGGCACTGGTGACCCTGATATTTCTTTCTATCCCATGTTGGGTGACGGCATTTATCGAAGCACGGACGGAGGTGATACATGGACCAACATTGGCCTGGAAGCACAACGTGTCATAACCGAAATCATTGTTCATCCAACCAATCCCGACATTATATACGCAGCTTCCATGGGACTGCCATTTATTAGGGATAACAACAGGGGGCTGTTCCGCACCAAAAACGGTGGCAATACTTGGGAACAGGTCCTTTTTATCAGCGATTCCACTGGCATAAGTGACCTTGTAATAGATCCCTTCAACCCAGATGTTTTGTATGCATCTGGTTGGGATCGGGTTCGTAACAATCAGGTAAGTTTAGTCACAGGTGAAGGGGCGAAAATTTTCAAAACTATGGATGGAGGTGATAACTGGGAGATGCTCGAAGGAGGATTGCCAATGGGCAAACTTGGTCGAACAGGATTGGCCATTTCTTACTTGACGCCTGGTTTGGTTTATGCGATGTATGTTGGCCTTGACCAACAGCTTTATGGCATTTATCAATCATACGATGCCGGAATAACGTGGGATTCTTTAAATACATATGACATTTATTTCAATGCTCTAGGCGGCTTTGGCTGGTACTTTGGAAAAATTCGAACCAACCCTTTTAATGATGAAGAATTATACCTGCTTGGCGTCAACTTGTGGCGGGGCTTTCCGAATTACGATTTTTGGTTCCAAACTGACCCACCTTGGTGGTATTATGAAGTACATGCTGATAAGCACGATTTGGTATTTGGCCCAAGTGGCACCATCTACTTGGCAACGGATGGGGGTTTGTACAAATCATCTGATGACGGCTATTCATGGGAGGACATTGAAAACATTCCTACGACACAATTTTACAGAGTTGCGTACAATCCACATCAACCCGATTGGTATTATGGCGGAGCCCAAGACAACGGGACAACAGGCGGGAATGCAGATATGATAAACGGCTGGCCAAGAATTTATGGGGGTGATGGGTTCAAGCCAGTTTTCCATCCTGATGACCCGCTGATCTTTTATTGTGAAACGCAATTGGGGAACATTGTAGTAACCTTGGATGGTGGTGAAATTTTCTACGAAGCCGACCTGGGCATTGACACACTTGATCGCAGAGATTGGGACATGCCCTATCTGATGAGTGCCCACGACCCTAATGTGTTCTATGCTGGTACGTTCAGAGTGTATAAAAGCGAAACAGGGGAATTCCCATTTTTCTATCCGATAAGTGAAAGCCTCACAGACAGTGTGACCTTGCATACTCGCTACCATACCATCACTACCCTTTCTGAGTCGCCCCTTCAACAAGGTTTGCTATACGCAGGAACAGTGGATGCAAATGTCTGGCGAACAGATGATGACGGAGAAACATGGAATAACATAACCAATGGATTACCAGAACGTTATGTCACCGAAGTCAAGGCTTCACCATCAAATGTTGATTGGGCGTATGTTTCCCATTCTGGCTACAAGGACAACGAATTCATCCCACGTGTCCACCGCAGCACTGACCGGGGGGCTACTTGGGAAGACATCAGCAGCAACTTGCCTAACATCGCAATCAACGATGTGTTCATATTGCCTGGACATGCCGATTCGATCCTATTTGTTGCTACTGATGCTGGCATATATGGCACACTTGACAGTGGTGAGAATTGGAGCCGATTAGGTACAAACATGCCTTATGTCCCATCTTTCGACATTGATTGGAACCCAACCCACAACACTCTGATTGCTGGCACATTTGCCCGCTCCATCATGTCCTACCCTATTGATTCATTGACTGCTTCTCCACCTCCTGATACTTCAACAGCTACTGCCAACCCTATAGCTCATGAGGAATCGTTATCAGTTTATCCGAACCCCGCCTCCCATGAAATCACTGTAAATTTCCCGGGCCTTCCAGGAAAAACTTCAGAGGTTGTTGTTTATGATAAATCGGGCAGAGCCTTTATACATGAAAAATTGACACCTGGTCAAGGCACTGCCAAAGTCCGCTTAGATGTTTCTTCATTGCCCAATGGAGAGTACTTCGTTAAAGGGAAAACGGGGCACTTGATCAGGTCTGGGAAATTTGTGAAAATGGATTAGATATACAAATGCAGCAGCAAATTCAAAAAACGCCTGTTCCCCACATTAGGAACAGGCGTTTTTTGAATTTGCATTTGAATTAGTTTCTTTTGTGCTAAATGAAACAAGGTTACAGGTAATTGTTTTTTTAAAACGAATTTCCTCTCCTCAATCCAAGTAGAATGAAAAAACCTTCCAAAACTTCCCAAATTCGAATCAACATTGGCCTTGATGACAAAAACATACCTTCGGTCATTGAATGGGATGCCGATGGCAGTCCCAACAAAGACAAGCCTCAACTCTGTAAAGCCATGCTGTTGTCTTTGTTTGACCAAGAATCACTTGATACAGTGAAAATTGATATTTGGACAAATGACATGCAAGTGAACGAAATGGATCGTTTCTTTTTCCAAACTCTAAGGGCGCTTGCCGATACCTATTTCAAAGCCACCCAAAACAAAGAACTTGCCGTGGACATGCAGAAGTTCATCCATTATTTTGGGGAAAAAACGGGCATAATAAAAGGGAATTGAAGTATTCGTATTAACTTGATAATACCAAAATTCCTCAATACCAAATACCAAAAAGGCCGCACCTGCTTGCAGGTGCGGCCAATGGTTCATAACCCGGAGTTGTCCGGTATTCATAGTATTCTTGGAGTAAGATATGGTTCCCGTTAAGGAATAGTATATCTCCCTCCAGTCCACATTACGGTAGCGATCCTTCAATAACGAAGTTGGCAATATGCCCATCGTTCAATGGATGGCTCAAGGTAGTGTTGAAGAGCATTAATTGCCTATCGTTCAATGGTCCTTGGTAAATACATTTTCCGTCAATATTGATGTCAGATCTCATGTATCCAGTCCTGATCCAGTTCGCAATTACATCATAATCAGGATCATATTGGTTAGATGCAGGATCAAGATACCTATCTGCCTGATCATTAATAATATCACCAAACAAGTAGTTAATGTCGTTGAACGGCCCTTGGTATACAACCCGGTCGTTGGCATTGAAATCACCACCCCATAGGTAATTCACTGAGTTGATTTCAATCTGCCCATTGTCTCCATAAGTTGCTGTTGCTGGATCGGTGAAATCTACCTCCGCAACTATTGGGCTGAGGTCAAGCGCTTCGGCTGTCATAATGCCCAAGTGATTCCGGTGGCGTACCACTACATAATACGGACCTGCTGGTGCATTGACGAAAGTCAGGTCAGAAACCCCATCCATGTCAACTACATCTCCATCAGCTTGTAAGAGTGCTGCACGGGTTGTGATAACACTGTCAAGGTTAGTGGAAGCACGGAGTTCAACGAATACCCAGTCAATAACCGCATCCTGTCCAGCTATGCTCAAGATGGAAAGACCACCGCCATCAATCTCCTCATTTCCACCATCGCCCTTATGAACGAATGGAGTATCAACATTAGTAGGAATCAAATCATCAACTATATCGGTATACGGCTCAACTGTCGGGAACGGAGTAATGAACGAATCCACCTGATTAGTAATCTCACGCAGGTCATCACGCATCGGGTATGGATAGCTGGTAGCATTTCCTATATGGCCTCCCTGTAGATAAACATCAATTGCCAATTGGATACCAATACAGGTTGGTCCAAGTATCGGATCACAAGGATCAAGTGGATCACCATCGAAGATAAGGTCACCATCTGTTTCCTCACCGTTGTTGATTTCATCACCGTCAGGATCCTCCAAGTTGTCCTGGAAGCCATCGTCGTCAGAATCTATATCGCAATTGCTGTAGTAGATCAAAAGGTTGGCTGGCGTGGTGGCATCACCTTGTGGGGATACAGCACCAGCTGCTTCTGTCATATAGTACCATCCATCGGTAACGTTGTTCGTGTTAAGGTAATTTTCCCAAACATCGTCCAACTGGTCATTGTCATCGTCAGCGTCGGTGTCATTGTCGTCACCGTCCAAATCAAAGTCACAAGTACCAGTCAAACAAGCATCCTGTACGGTAAGCGTCATTGCGTAAGTGAATGTATCACAAGT
>CBDCVJ010000031.1:0-236073 GCA_965222975.1 Saprospiraceae bacterium
TGATTTCCGGCATGCGGCGGACATGCTTGGCAAGGCGGTAGGCAAGCGCCTGTTTCAACCGATAGTGCTGGTCTTCCATCATCAGGATCACCTCTTGTTTGTTTTCCGTATTGAAAATGCTGAGGTAGATTTTGGCGAGGTTAAAATCGGGGGTCAGCACAACATTTGTCACAGTCACGAAAGGCTTTGCACCATAGACATAAGCCCCTTCTTGCTGGAGCACAAGACTGAAATTCCGCTTGATCGTTTCGGCCACTTGTTTTTGACGAATGCTTGCCATTAATATGGTATTGGAGTATTGGATATTTAGGTATTAGGGTATTGGGCAATAACCCATTTTGGACTAAAATACCCAATACCTTAATACCCAATACCTAATACCTAATTTCAAAGTCGGCAAGATAAGGTAAATCTTTTTATTGGAGAATGGTTCCCTGAAAAAGGAAAAGCCCAACAGTTATTTGCTGCCGGGCTTTCCCTATGTATTGGTGCTTTTAATAAGTTTAATGTACCAATACCCGTTTGATCGCAACGCCTTTATCGGTTTTTACTTTTAGCAGATAAATGCCTTGCTCCCAGTCTCCCGCATTGATTTCAAAGCCATTCGAAGTGCTTGCCATTTCGGCTACTTGCTGTCCAAGTTGATTGAAAACGGCAAGCGACTCCGCTTGGAGATTGTCGAAATGTACAGAAATATAGTCAGAGGCTGGATTTGGAAAAACGTGGACTTGGTTATTGAGCCACCTGTCTTTGGTGGAAGTGGCGTCTGTCGTTTTGTCTACCACATGGACGGTGGCAGGTTCCAAATTGCCAATCGTCAGCATAGCACCTTCAGGGTTCACGGCCACAACGTCAGAGAGAGTAATGGTAAACTGAGCTTCAGCACCTCTTGCCACTAGGTCACTGATGACAATGAAGCTAAGAGTAGCCATTTTCCCAAAACCGCCAACACCGTTGCTTTTTTGGGTAAAACCAAGGTCAAATTCCCCGCCATCCGACTGCCTGTTTTTATTCAACCAAATAATATTGTTGGAGCTGCCAAAAAAAGAATTGTCATGGTAATCCACCAACACCCCTCCCTCTGCCACCATATCTTCCGGATACTTCAATTGCAGGGCAAAACCGCTGAGGTTTTCTATTGGCAGGCTGGGTGAGCCGACCATCAAATCGGCCTCCAGTTCGATAAGGGAAGGAGTATTGTCATCTATCAAAATGGTGTCCCACTCGAAATCGAGCCAAAATAATGGAGAGCCAGGTGCCTGCACCATGAACATGCCGGACGGTGCCGCATAATTGGCGCTAATGGCCATCGCATCATCACTGGTCACCTCTCCGTCACCATTGCAATCAAGGTGTTTAAAATCCTGCCCGTTGATGGTTTCCACGCCCCATTCAGGGGCATATTGTGCCGACCAATCAAGGGCAATATCTACATCGTCCAATTGCCTTGGCGGTCCTTCCATGCCATAACCCACACCAATCGGCAAGAGGTCATAAACATTGGCGCCGCCGTCAGCATTGGTATCGCCGGGATAGACGCAAGCTGCAAATTCGCAGATGTCACCTGAACCACTATAAACATAATCGCAAAATTTGGAAGTGCAGCCGTTGTCGTTCCAAACAGTCAGGCAAACAGTATAAATGTTTATTTCACCATAATTATAAGTGGCAGGTACAGTGTTCAGCATTTCATTGCCATCCCCCATGATCCCATTCCCATTCGGAATAATTTCCAGTGGAATTATTAAAAAAATTGACTTCTCCATCCAGCGCCTCATAGTGGAATGCAGCATGGCACTCGTGGATGTCCACTGTTTGGCAATTGACCACCTGCCCACAATTGCCTCCTGAGATGGTCAGGCACACCTCATAAAAATCTTGGGCTGGAAAGACATGAGTAACTTCCGGGCCAGGAGCTGTGGAACCATCGCCAAAATCCCAAGTATATTCAAGTAGGGTATTAATCACTACTGGAAAGAAAGAAACCTCCGGGCTCAAGTCATAAGATTCAGTATTGTAAGTAAAATCAGCCACACAATCGGCAGAGGGGAGGGTAACGACTTCGAGGCAACCTATAGAAACGGACGGGCCAACCATACAGGCGCCAGCCACTGAATCTATCTCATAAGAAAACTGTATTTCAGTACCCACGTTGATCCCTTCCAAAACGGTATCATCATTGGGTACGAGCAACCCAAAAGTGTCATATGAATAAATCACTTTACCGCAGTAGCTGTTGTTGGGAGGCGACAAAACATGCCCGCTTACATCGCATTGGGCGGTGAGCTGAACACCGGCCAGCAAAAGCGCCAAACGCGCAAAATCCAGAAAGTAATGTTTTCCTAATTAAACTCATGCCGTTGAATTTGAGGTGGGAAAATACTGGTTTTCAATGAGTTATCTGCTTAAATCGCAATTTTTAACATCAAAACAATCGTAAAGAAACTGCTATACACCTTACAAAAATGTTGTTTTAATCAAAAAAAACCTAAGACAAAAGTTTAGATTTGTTCCATCACAATGCCGTTGCATTTTTTCATAACAAATTGGTTCTTAATGTCTTAAATTTCTTTTGACAAGTGTTTTGTTGAAATAATTATGAACAACAGTAAACTTTATTCACTACTACTCACATTTTCCACCTATGACTTACTGCGGTTCAGGAAGTTTATAACCTCTCCATTTTTCAACGAGAATCATGAACTCGTCCAGTTGTTCGAGGTCATCAAAACAGACTTAACCAATAAGACGGGCAAAACGAAAGACAAGTTGGGGTTCTGGTCAGCTATTTTCGCCGACAGGCCATACAACGATACCCGGTTCAGGAGGCTCTGCTCTGATCTTTTGAAACTGGCATTGGATTTTTTAGCGTATCAGACTTATCAGTCTAACCCGTCTACAGTGCATTCTTTCCTGCTCCACTCTTTGGCCGATACCCGGTTGGAAAAGCATTTCAAGGGAGTCGTCCGACAGATGGAAAAAGACTTGGCCAAGTCAAGAAATAGGGATGCCAATTATCATTACCTTTCCTATGCACTCGTTCGTCGGCAATGGGATCATCGAGAACACAATACCAGCAAAACGGCATCTTCTAATTTTTTAAAAAAGGCCGATTATCACCTCGACAGTTATTATTTATCCAAAAAACTGGAACATTACTGCGAAGCTCTAAGCCTTAAAAGCAAAGCACAGAGTGAAACACCTGTCCAAATATTGCCGGGGTTATTGGAATTTCTACCAGATTTGGATTACTTCCAGGAGCCGTCCATAAAAGGCTGGTATTTAGTAGCCCTGATGATGCAGAACCAAGAAGAAGAAAAGTATTTTCAACAGTTGAAATTATTGGTTGAAAAAAGAGGCCATTGTTTTCAAAAAAAAGAATTGCATGCTTTGTTTATCCACCTCATGAATTATTGCATCGATATAAAAATCAACAAAGGCCGATCTGAATATTATTTAGAATTACTTTCGCTTTATAAGACAGCACTCGACCAGCGGATTATTTTTGAAAATGACGAACTAAACCCACACCACTATAAAAATATCATCACTGTTTCACTGCATGTAAAAGAGTTCGATTGGGTCGAGCGCTTTATTCAGGAATATTCCGAACACCTTCCTAAAGCCGATGAGCAAAATGCCCTGAATTATAACTTAGCCAATTTATATTTCCATAAAAAAGAATACGATAAGGTTATTGAACTCTTGCGGGAAGTAGAATATAAAAACATTGTTTATGCTATTGGCAGTAAAACATTATTGATCTGTACATATTATGAATTAAATGAGGATATAGCACTTGACTCCTTGACGGATTCCTTTCGTATTTTCCTGCGCCGCAATCAATTAATTTCAAAAGAATTAAGACAACGCTGCATGAACATGGTGCGCTTTACAAAAAAATTATCTGCCATTCCGCCTTACGACAAAGAAGCTGTGGAAAAACTAAAAATACAAATTGAAAATTGCAAAGCAGTAACTTCCAAAAAATGGTTGCTGGAAAAAGTTACAGAACTGTGATTTATTATCGGTGATTGGTGATTTATATTTGGTTTCATTTCTTTGCACACATTTTAAAAATGAAACTATCCATCATCATACCCGCTTACAACGAGGCAAGCACCATCCACTTGATACTCGACAAAGTGAAGGCAGTAGCGTTGCTGGAAAACGTGGGAAAAGAAGTCATTGTCATCAATGACTGTTCCACTGACGATACGGAAACGGCTATTTTAAAATATCAAAAAAACAATCCATCCCTTCCTATCCAATATCTGAAACACCAGCAAAACAAGGGCAAAGGCGCTGCCCTCCATACAGGCATCCGCCACGCAACTGGCGATTTTGTCATTATCCAAGATGCTGACCTCGAATATGACCCAAGGGAATACAACCTCCTATTAAGGCCCATACTGGAAGGGGTAGCCGATGTAGTATATGGTAGCCGCTTTATGGGTGGAAACCCGCACCGCATTTTGTTTTTTTGGCACTCCATCGGGAATAAATTCCTTACCAGACTGTCGAATATGTTTACCAACCTGAACTTGACGGACATGGAAACGTGTTATAAATTGTTCCGGCTTGAAATTATCCAAAGTCTGCATTTAAAAGAAAAAAGGTTTGGCTTCGAACCAGAGGTGACGGCCAAAATGTCCCGCGTACCTAATGTCCGAATTTATGAAGTGGGCATTTCTTATTATGGCCGTACTTATGCGGAAGGGAAAAAGATAAATTGGCAGGACGGGTTTCGGGCCATTTATTGTATTTTAAAGTATAATTTATTCAATTGAGATTTTATTCTTTTATTAAAACCTTAACAAATAGATTAATACATTTTTTTTGAAACACATAGACATATAGAAAACATAGTTTTTATTGCTTAAAAAATTTATATATATCTATGTGCTTCAAAAAAAACAAGTAAAACAATATTTAATGCTTAATGAAAAAAGCACTTATCATTTTTATTAAAAATATTATTCCGGGAAAAGTAAAAACCCGTTTGGCAGCGACCTTAGGCAATGATAGATCTGTAAAAATATACGAAGCATTGTTGGAACGCACCCGAATAGAAGCAATAAAAACCAATGCAGATTCACATGTATTTTACAGTTCTTATATTGAAAATAATGATGGTTGGGGAAATAAATACTTTACAAAAAAAATACAGCGGGGCAACAATATCGGCGAGCGTATGTCAAATGCATTTATTGATTTAATGCCGCCATATGAAAAGGTAATTTTAATCGGCGGAGATATCGCTAATATTTCTGCTGAAATAATAGAAGAAGGTTTTGAAAAATTAAATGCCCATGATTTTGTTTTAGGCCCTGCAACAGATGGCGGCTATTATTTGATCGGGCAGAAAAAACCGACACCAATTATTTTTGAAAATATAACATGGAGTACCAGTACAGTAGCCATCAAAACATTAGAAAATATAAAATCCCTTGGCAAAACCTGCCACCTACTTTCCACCCTATCCGATATAGATGTTGAAGAAGATTGGAATAAGTATGGCTGGGAGATTTAGTTCTTCAGTCCACAGTTGGCAGTTAGCAGTCCACCTACCGTTCACCATCCACCGTCAAAACATCCACTACTGTTTTTAGCATGACGAACATTGGTTCAACGCCATCTTTAGTCAGTTGTATGCCATCACTGCCGTCGTCCACTTCATCCAAAGTCAAGGAGTCTTCAATGAAAGCGAGCAGGTCTTCTTGAGAGGTTTTATTGAAAAAAACATCAAGGTGTTCACGGAAAGTGCGGCCTTTCGCCTGTTCCAAAATGGCCCAGTTAGCCTCTTCGGCATCGCTTATTTCTTTGGGCACTACGACATCTCTTGCTGGCCCTGTATGTTCTACTGACCGCAAAATGACAATGGCAAGATATACCATAAAGTCCCGCTCATCGTCGGTCAGCGCTCCTTCTTGCTCGGACATCAGGAAGGACAGAATGCCGGGCTGCCGCTCTGCAAATTCACGAGTAGCTGCCTCATAATCAATTTCTTCTGCCTCGAATTGGCCAACAATGCGGTCTATTGTTTTTTCTGAAATCATTGTACTCAAGTAACCACGCCTATCGTCGTAGAAGGAAAGTAAAAAGGCGAAAGTAAAAAGTATTGCACCTAAACTTTTTACTTTGGCCTTTTTAGTTTTCCAAATTCATGTCCGAACACTTTTTGTTTTCGACTAAATTTGAAATGCCCAACTACATTTTGGCAGGTACTCTTTCTGCCGAACTGGAGTTTGGCACCACAATTTGGTAAATGAAATTTTATAAAAACGACATTTCAAATTTTATTTCAAAACTGACTCCCCGGCGGCTGTGGAATCTGGCAAAACTATTTTTTTCTTTTCACCTCACCAATTTAATCCGAAAGCCCATCCAATGGGGCATGCCGATGACCATTTCCTTCGAACCGACGACCGCCTGCAACCTGCGCTGCCCTGAATGCCCGAGCGGCCTCCGGGCCTTCACCCGGCCAACCGGAAACTTGAAAGAAGATTTTTTTAAAAATACCATTGACGAAATGTACCAGGACTTGCTCTACCTGATTTTTTATTTTCAGGGCGAGCCATATATCAATCCGAATTTTTTGGATATGGTACGATATGCCCGGAGCAAAGGAATCTACACTATTACTTCCACGAACGGGCATTTTTTAAATAATGAAAATGCCCGAAAAACCATTGAGTCTGGCCTCGACCGCCTGATTATATCAGTGGATGGCACTACCCAAGACACTTATGAGAGCTACCGGAAGGAAGGAAAATTGCAGGCAGTTTTGCAGGGTGCCAGAAATGTGGTGAAATGGAAAACAGCATTAAAATCTAAAACGCCACATGTTATTTTCCAATTTCTCGTAGTACGGCCCAACGAACATCAAATACCGGAAATATACCGCCTCGCCAAAGAAATCGGCATTGATGAAGTGAAACTAAAAACGGCCCAAGTATATGATTATAAAAATGGTCACGAATTAATTCCAACTATTGGAAAATATGCCCGGTATGCAGAAAAAAAAGATGGCACTTGGCAGGTGAAAAATGAATTACTAAATCATTGTTGGAAATTATGGCATGCTTGTGTCATCACTTGGGACGGCCTCGTAGTACCATGCTGCTTCGACAAAGACGCATTGCATAAATTAGGGGATTTAAAAAACCTCCCTTTTCGGGAAATATGGCAGGGGGGGGCATATTCTAATTTTAGGGAAAAGATTTTGCAAGGGAGAGATCAGATCGACATTTGCACAAATTGCACAGAGGGGTGTACGGTTTGGGCGAAATAAATTAATTTCAAATTAAATAAAAAAAGGCCTGCCCCTAATTCTGGAGCAGACCTTTTTTATTTTAATCTTTATTTTCAGGATTAGTTGCAGGAAGCGTAAAATAGAAAGTGCTCCCTTTATCGGCATTTGGCTCTACCCAAATTTCCCCGCCATATTGCTGCACAATTTTTTTGCAAATGGCAAGGCCTACCCCGCTCCCATCATATTTTTCCCGGTTGTGCAACCGTTTGAACATTTCAAATACCTTTTGCTGATACTCGGGTTCTATACCTATTCCATTGTCCTTTACAGAAAATTCATAATAACCATCTTTCCGGTTGCTGGTTATTTCAATGAGTGGATTCATTGTATCAGAATATTTAATGCTGTTATCAATCAAGTTCTGGAATAACTGAACGAGGTGGAATTGGTCGGCAGTTATTTTTGGGAGGTTGCCAATAGAAATTTTGGCATTTGCCTGATTAATTTTATTTTTTAAATTTTCATGTACGATTTTCACAGCTTCATTGGTGTCGGTCAGGCCGGACTCTCTTCGGTCAAAATCTATTTTCGAAAATTGCAGCACATCGTTTAAAAGGGCATATAGCCGTTTTGCATTTGAAGTAATAAATTCCAAAAATTCATCTGCATCGCTGTCCAATTTACCTTTGTACCTTCTTTGCAATAAATTGGCATAAGAACCAATTCCCCGGAGCGGCTCTTTTAAATCGTGCGAGGCAATGAACGCAAAGCTTTTTAATTCTGTATTGGACTGCTCCAATAATCTATTCTGTTCTTTTATTTTTTCGTTGGTTTCTTTTTGCACTGAATAGGCCTCCACCAATTCTTCATTTTGTTCCTTGATCTGCTTGTTTTTTTCTTCCAAGGTAAAATTGTTTTTCGCTATCAATCGGTTTTGTTTGAAAAGCAGCCACAGGCAGATGGAAAGGACGCCAATACCAATAAGCAAATAGGTCCTTTGCTGGGTAGCAAACTCAGCGTCTTTCAGGGCGAGTGCTTTTTCTTTTTGGATGATTTCATAACGGGATTTGCTGTCACTCATTTTTTGCAGAGTCGCTTCATTGGACAGAGAGTCTTTTAATAAGGCATATTTTTCCAAATACTTTGAAGTCAACTTATAATCACCAATTTTTTCATAATAAAATGCTATGGTTCGATGGAGTTCGACCAGTCTTGGGCGAAATCCCATTTGCTCTGCTATATCCAGTGACTCTTTTAAATAACCAAAGCATTCCTCATACTCACCTAAGTGCATTAGCGTTTCCCCTATCGTCCTTAATGTCCCGCATTCTCCCCATTTATCATCAGATTCCTGATTCAGTACTAATGCCTCATCATAAAATGCCAGTGCTTTCAAGGTATCGCCCATAACGGCATAATTTGCCCCTAAATTCATGACCGCATACGCAAGTCCTGATTTGAGCCCTAATTGTTTTCCTAACTCATAAGCCTGCTGATTATACTTTAATGATTTTTCAGTTTGGTAAATCCGATTGTACGCTCCGCCGATTGCGCTCAGACAGGAAAATATGTGGCGCTCCAGTTTGGCTGCATTGCATATATCAAGTGTTTTCTGATAATATTCCAAAGCCAGTTCATAATTGTCCTGATAAAAGAAAATAGAACCAATATTGTAGAGCGACCGAGCTATACTCACAGTATCCTTTTCTTCTTCATAAATATGGAGGCCAGAAAGGTGGTATTCATAGGCCAGCTCATTATAACCGATTCTACGGTAAGCTTCTGCCAAATCGGAATAGGCCTTTGCCAAATTACCTACTTCAGAAGATTTTATATCATCAATTAATTTTGTCAGGGTTTCAATTGCCTGGGGAAATTGGTTCATTTCTAAGTACACATCGGCCTTATTATTTAATATAGCTTGGTAATTTTTCCAATCATTTATTTTTTTTGCTTTGGGAAGGGCATCCTCAAACACGGACAGTGCTTCTTTTAAATTATCCTGACTTAATTGGGTTTTACCAATTAGGATCAATAATTCTACTTCTCTTTGTTGATTGGATTGTTGTCGTTCGTATTGAAGAAGGTTGTCAAGGCTATCAAGGTTAGAGGCAATAAGTGCCGGAGCAATTAATACAAGAAGGGCGACGATGTTATTACGAACAAATAGCATGTAGTCGAATTCTAACAAAACAATTTGGGTTTATTAAAACATTTATTGAGCCAACTTATTTCGGGCATTCATTTAAACAATCATTTCGATTTTTTTGTGGTCATTACCACACCCTTTTTATATATTTCGATAGCTGCCTTGAAGAAAAGATTGGATCATGGAAGGATTAAAAGTAAATGCCATCATAAACTGATGGCATTTACATCTTATTTAATTTCCAAAAGGAGGTGGGTCTCCGCCCGGTTTTTTTATACCAGTTGGGCCGTTGCCGCCTTTAATGCAATTTGTCTCTTCGCTCTCTAATTGAAAGTTTTCGAACTTATCAAAAAGAACAGTAATTTTCTTCATAGTAATAAAGTTTTAAGTATTGTGAATAAATTGGTTTAATTCAACCTGCAGCTTGCCTGAAAGGCACCATGAACTCATTAGCCAAATGGAGGTACTTCACCTCCTCCACGGCCAATTCCCTGAGAACTGTTCATGTCATCCCCGGATTTGCCACCTTTAATGTTTTTAGCTTCGACATTCTCTAATTGAAAGTCGGCGAACATCTCAAAGAGATTTGTAGTTTTCTTCATAGTTAAAAAGTTTTAAGTATTGTGAATAAAATGTGTTGCTATACTTTGTGCTACTAAATAAGGTTCTAGCTTTGTTTTACTTGGGAAAATAGTGAATAAGAAAAATGGGAAGGTATATATGAGAAGAGAATAATGTACTTTCTTGGAATCCATTTTGTCGCAATAAACATGCCAACGACTATTAGAATGCATTTTTTTGGAAGGCTTATTTCAAGGCTCTATCTAAACATTTTACTTATTCTAATTCATTCGCAGTGGTCATTTAACTGAAATCCCATTTTATTTGCAGTATTAAAAAGGAATGGACGATTTGCCTTCCCCAACTCAATATTTCAATCATTTAATTTGAAACGTACCGTAATAAAAGTAGGCACCAATGTCCTGACCAGCGTCAATGGAACCTTGGACATAGCCCTCATTGCCGACCTTGTTGCACAAATTGCCGAGGCAAAAAGGCAGGGAATGGAAATCCTTCTCGTCAGTTCTGGCGCAGTAGGAGCGGGCAAAGCAGTTGTAGATTTACCCCAAAAACTTAACCCAGTTACCAAGCGTCAAGTCTATGCCTCCATCGGTCAGGTGGAATTGATGCGCTGGTACACAGAATTGTTTCGGCAGCAGGGCATGCACTGCGCGCAGGTCTTGGCCACCAAAGAAGACTTCCGGGATCGCCTGCACTATGTCAATATGAAACGGTGCCTTTTAGCGCTGTTGCGGGACAGCATCGTGCCTATCATCAACGAAAATGATGTGATTTCCATTTCCGAATTGATGTTCACCGACAATGATGAATTGGCTTCGCTGACGGCCTCGCTTGTTAATGCTGACAGCCTGATCATTTTATCAAATGTGGATGGGGTACTGGATGAAAACAAAAAAGTGATTCCTATTATAAAACATACCGACACAGGTGTTTATGAAAAAATAACTGCCAAAAAATCCAGTTTCGGCAGGGGGGGCATGCTGACCAAATTGCGCATGTGTCAGCAGGCAGCGAAATTGGGCATTAGCACCTACATCGCCAATGGCAAAAAACGCCTGCTGCTCCAACTCCTGAATGGTGACAATGTGCCGTGCAGCCATTTCCCCGCTGGCAAAAAACCTTCTGGCCTAAAACAGTGGATGGCTCGAAGCGAAGGCCAGTCAGAAGGAGTGGTGGTGGTCAATAATGGAGCGGCTAACATTTTGCAAGATGCCACCAAAACTGCAAGCTTGTTGCCCGTTGGAATCATTGCCATTAAAAAGCCGTTCAAAAAATCGGATGTCATCGCCTTCGAAAATGAGCATGGGGAAATACTCGGTATCGGCAAAGCCTCTTATGGCTCAAAAAAGCTGGAACCGATCCTTGGCCGACAAGGTGAAAAAGAATTGATCCATTATGATTATTTGTTTGTTTATTGAATGGCGGTCGGATAAATGTAATTTCCAATTTTAATTTCCAATTTCCATGAAACCTTCCATTATATCGAATCTTCAACAACTGCGGCAAAATGCCAGGACACTTTCTTCCATTTCTGAAGAAAAAATAAATGCGGTATTAAATGCCCTCGCTGATGCAGCTGAAAATGCAACTGTCCATATTTTAAAAGAAAATAAAAAAGACCTCGACCGGATGGGTGTTTCCAATCCAAAATATGACCGTTTGCTATTAAATGAAGAACGCATAAAAACCATCGCCAAGGACATCCGAAAGGTGGCCACCCTACCCTCTCCGCTCGGCATCACTTTGGAAGAGCGTATTTTGCCGAATAAATTGGAATTGAAAAAAATATCCGTGCCGCTCGGCATCATTGGGATCGTGTTTGAGTCGAGGCCCAATGTCACGTTCGATGTGTTTTCACTTTGTTTTAAATCAGGAAATGCCAGTGCTTTGAAAGGAAGCCGGGATGCTCATTTTTCCAATATAGTTATCGTCGATTTAATTAAAAAAATATTGGCTGATCACAGCTTACCGGAAATAATTTATCTCGCACCAAGCGAGCGGGAGTCGTTGAAATATATTTTGGAAGCCGATGAATATATTGATACGATTATCCCAAGGGGCAGTCAAGGTTTAATTAATTTCGTGCGGGAAAACGCCAAAGTGCCAGTGATCGAAACAGGGGCTGGCATTGTGCATGTATATGTGGATAAAAGTGCCGATCTGGAAAAAGCAAAAGCTATTGTAAAAAATTCAAAAACCAGACGGGTGAGTGTGTGCAATGCACTCGATACACTATTGGTTCATGAGGGTCAATTAAATAATTTACCAGAAATAATAAATGGTTTTGATAAAGATTTTAATTGTGGTCTATATGCCGATAAAAAGGCGTTTGATATTTTAAAAAATTATTATTCCGAAAAATTATTGCACCCGGCCGATACAGAAAGTTTTGGCACCGAATTTCTTTCCATGGACTTGGCGATCAAAACAGTAGCATCCATCGACGAAGCTCTTGACCATATTTTTGTTCACAGCTCCAAACATACCGAAAGCATTGTGGCAGAAGACGAGTCGGCTATCGAAAAATATTTAAATAATGTGGATGCCGCCGTAGTGCTTTCCAATGCGGCGACCTGCTTTACGGATGGAGCGCAATTTGGCCTCGGTGCGGAAATAGGTATCAGCACACAAAAGCTGCATGCCCGAGGGCCAATGGCATTGCGGGAGATTACGAGTTATAAATGGATAGTAAGAGGGGATGGTCAGATCAGGGAATAAATTGTTCCAGTACCTTCCTCACACTCCCATGCTCCAATAATAGTCCCTGCGCCTCTTCAAAGGAAATATGCAAGGCGTTTTTTAAAATCAAAGTGCCCCGCTCCACCAGTTTATTATTGCTCAATTGCATATCCACCATTTTGTTGTCGAGTACCCGGCCCATCCCGATCATGGCAGAGGTAGAGATCATGTTTAGAACGAGTTTCTGGGCAGTGCCAGCTTTCATTCGGGTACTGCCTGTGACGAATTCTGGCCCAGTGATCACTTCAATGGAGAAATCTGAAAATTGGCTGATGGGAGCATCCGGGTTGCAAGTAATACAGCCCGTCACAATGCTGTTTTCTTGACAGGTTCTCAGTCCATGCACGACATAAGGGGTCGTCCCAGAAGCAGCGATACCAATGACCACATCCTGATCATTTACAAAATGTTTTAGTAAATCCTTCCAAGCCTGTGTGGTGCTGTCTTCGGCAAATTCCGCAGATTTACGAATGGCACTATCCCCTCCAGCAATAAGGCCGATTACCCAGTCGTCGGGCACCCCATAAGTAGGCGGACATTCTGAGGCGTCGAGGATGCCAAGACGACCACTGGTACCTGCTCCAATGTAAAACAAACGGCCTCCTCCTTTCATTTTCTCAATAACAACTTGCACCAGTGCGGTAATCGCAGGGATGGCTTTTTCAACAGCTAAAGGCACTTTCTGGTCTTCCTCGTTGATGTGGCTGAGGATTTCAGCGACCTCCATCTTTTCGAGATGGCGATAATGGGAAGACTGTTCGGTAATTCGTTCCATGCAATTATTGTTTTTGCAAGGTTGAGAAAAGTAGAAATGGGTTGAAGTGGCTGAGCAATCGATAAGGCACATACTTTGATATACTGCCCTACCTCATTATCATTTTATTTTCAATAAAATTGATTCCTGTTATTTTACCCCAAACCCATTCAAAGGTTACTTCATCAGGAATGCCGATAGTCTTACAGTTGTTTTTTCGTTAGACGAGGCAAAAAATGATTGCATAGCAGCGTTACGGAATTATTTTTTAACGAAGTATAGCGGAAAAAGAGGCCGCCAAAAGTGACGATTATATGTGTCAAGGTACTTACATTTTTCCTTGTAAAAAGAATTGGTTTTCGCAATCAAAAGTGAGCAACTTTTCAATCCAACAATATCTTTCGGCAACAAAGAAAACAACAAGACGTTTTCGTTTTAATGATTTGGTTCTTATTTTGAGTTACATTTAGTAAATGTTTCTATCTGAAAACATAATCTTTATGAAAACTATCCTTACTACCTTCCTCTCGTTCACCATCCTCATTGGTGCTTGCACCTACACTCAAAAAGTAAAAGAAGGTGACTTCGCCTACGATCGAAAGCAATATGCCGTAGCCGTTGACCTACTTCAAAAAGAATTCAAAAAAGCGAAAAGCCGCGTAGAGAAAGGCAAAAAGGCTTACCTCCTCGGCGAGAGTTACCGCCAACTGAACAAACCAGCCTCCGCCGCCGATTGGTACAAAACCGCCTACGACAATGGCTACGGTGTGGACGCCCTACGGGAGTATGCGTTCTGCCTCAAAGCTACGGAGCAGTACAAAGATGCCATGCAGGCTTTTAAAGATCTGGGCATAGAGATCGGAAGCCCGTACGAGTACCGCAGGGAGATCGCCGCTTGCAAAGTGGCGCAGGGTTGGAAAGGGGAAAAAAGGAAAGCATATACTGCCACTCCAGCCGATTTCAATACCCATAGTGCCGATTATGCACCTGTCCTCTATAAAAACCGAACACTCGTTTTCACCTCCGACCGCAGCGGCGCAACGGGTGATGATACTTACAACTGGACAGGCGGCAAATTCTCCGACCTCTTTGTGGCCGACCTCCAAACGAACAGTGTGGAAGCGTTTGACAATCAGGTCAACTCGCCCAACAACGAAGGCACTGCTGTTTTTAACAAAGACTTTTCAGAAATGTATTTCACCCGTTGTTTTGGCGATAAAAAAGAAGACAACTACTGCAAGCTCATGGTTAGTAAACGTTCTGGGAATGGCTGGACAGTGCCTGCAGCCCTTGATTTTTTGCAGGAAGACATCAATTACGGCCACCCTGCACTTTCCGCCGATGGCAACCTGCTCTATTTCTCCTGCAACTCCGACGAAGGCTGGGGCGGCTACGATATCTGGGTAAGCGAACGCACCGCCGATGGATGGGGCGAACCCAAACTCATGGGTCGTTCGATCAATACGATAGGCAATGAAAAATTCCCTTATGTGGATGGAGATACGCTTTATTTCTCTTCTGATTATCATCCCGGCATGGGCGGCTTGGACATTTTCAAAACCTGGCAAATGGGCAATGGTGCATGGGTGCCCGTGAAAAACCTTAAGCCACCTCTCAACTCCGGTTCAGATGATTTTGGGATGGTCGTTGACTACAAAGGTCAGAAAAGAAGTGATGTATTGCAGGTCGGTTATTTCACCTCCAACCGTCCGGATGGCACAGGCAACGACGATATTTACAAATTTGAAAAACGCATCCTGCCTCCCGAACCGAAAAAACCTGAACCGTCCGTGGTAGAATACAAGCTCATTTTGGAAGGTTATGTTTTGGAAAAAATATACGCCGAACCCGGCAACCCCGACAGCAAAGTGCTAGGACGAAAACCTTTGGATGCCGCCGAAGTGAAGGTTGATTTCAACAAAAACACCAAAAACTTCAAAGTGGGTGAAGATGGCTTTTTCACTTTTGAAATGGAGGAAAACACGGACTATACTTTCCTCGGTTCAAAAGATGGCTACCTGACTTCCGAAGCCACCTTCTCTACCGTCGGCATCGGCAAAGACCCCGACAACCCGGTTCAAACCTTTGAGGTCGAAATAGAACTCGACCGCATATTCATCAATAAGGAAATTGTACTCGAAGACATTTATTATGATTTTGATAAATGGGACATCCGCGCCGATGCCCAGCCCACCCTCAACAAACTCGCCCGCAACCTCGAACTCAACCCCAACATCCGCATTGAACTTTCCTCCCACACCGACTGTCGTGGCAATGACCGCTACAACGAAGACCTTAGCCAAAAACGGGCGCAATCGGCAGTGGACTACCTTGTGTCACAAGGCATTTCTGTCGAGCGGCTCTCTGCCCGGGGATTTGGTGAAAGTGCCCCCAAAGCCGATTGCCTCTGCAACCGCTGCTCAGAGGATGAACATCAGTTGAACAGGAGGACGGCGTTTACGATTTTGGAGCAGCAGTGACCAAGTTGGTAGTTGTCATTTGGAGGGAGATGTGTTTTCATTGATTTTTTTTGCAAAAAAAATCAATGAAAACACATCTCCCTCCTTTTGATTTCCCGCTTTAAAAACTAAAAGCAAGGATCCACCGAATTATCAATGATGATAGCAGTCCCATATATTTTGTTGTTCAGGCCGCAGTCTTTTATAGTATTATCGTGATAGCTGCCCACTATCACCTTATTGTTGAGGCTGGTCGGGGTCGTATAGCCAAAACGATCAGACTCACCGACCAGATCAATGTCATAAGTCCCATTGTTGCCGCCCTGATTGTTTTGCAAAAAATTTCGGTCAGCGCCATCAATGACGAGGAAGCCAGCGTCGAGATTGTCCTGTGATTTATTGTTACGGACCTTCCAGCCAGTAGCGGGTTGAGGGGAGCCAACTACGTCGCCGCTCGGAAGTAGGACATAGGGGGGAGCATTGCACAAAAGGATGCCCCCGAAATTGCCGTGCATATAATTATTGCGAAAAGTGCCCCATTTGTCCGTAACCCATGCGCCGAAGAAAGCATTGGACAATTCGTTGTGGCTGATAAAAACGCTTTTGCCGCTTACGATGAAGATGCCAAAAGCCTCCTCCACATCCCCGGCCAGTGCTGCACCGGAAGTGGCGATGGTGTTGTGCATGATTTTCAATCCGTCTGATTCGACGGTTAAAACGCCGTGTTGGAAATTGGAAATTTTGCAGCGCATGACAGCTGAGCTTTTGGAGCTTTCCACCAATATGGCCGTATTGCCATCGGGGGTCAATGGCTCAATCTCCAAATCCTGAATGAGCGTTCTGAAGGCATTTTTAACATGGATGGCAGGATGCACGGGCAGGTAGAAGTTAGCATCCCAAGGAGCGGGGGGAGCGGATTCGATTTTCAAAACAGCCCCTTCCTCGCCAATTATCTTTACGGCTTTATTGATCGAAACAGGTGCGTTTTCTGTGTGCATGCCGGCCTCTAAATAAATAACGCCATGCATACAAATGTCGTCAATGGCTTGCTGCAAGGCATCAACGGAACCAGCGGGGATTGTTATCGGGGAGCAGCCACCCCATGATCTGCTTGTGACATCCTCAAGGGGGGCAAGATATTGTTCAGCTTCTTCTTCTGATGTAGCAGGTTCTTGTACGTCGTTTTTCTGGCAGGCAAATAGACAGCAGAAAGCGATCAGTAGTGCAGGGAAAAAAAGGTTCTTCATAATTGAAAGGATTTAATTTGCCTAACTTGGAAATTGGGGGCATAGGCATGATCCCCGCTGTGGGTGCATTAAATTGGGTTTTGAGTTAATATTTTTTTCACGTAACGCAGCCTTTAGGCTGTTGGATAATGTAATGGACAGCCACAGCCTAAAGGCTGCGTTACGTGGCTGAATAGTTACTTTATTTTTTAATTAATTTTTTTGTCGTAATTAATTGTTCGGAAAATATTTGAATCGAATAAATGCCTTTTTTTAATTGTGAAATATTTAATGTCGAATTAAAAAATGACGTTTCTTTAACTATCTTACCTGTTGAATCAATTATTTTAATTTTTCCTTCTTCTATGCCTTTTATTTTAAAAAAATCTTTTACTGGATTTGGATAAATATTAATTTCATCATGCCTTGAAAAAGCGGCAGTTATTATTTTTGAATATTTAAATCCTCCATCAAAATCTATTTGTTTTAATCGGCAATAATTAATTCCATTAAATGGTCGTACCATAGGAATGGTCGGTGGTGCCGTTGAGCGTCAATGCTGCTGAACCATACATATATCTGCCGTATCCCTCATCATTTGTCAAATCCAACGTTCCCTCCACGATGATTGGGATGTCATGGAAATTGCAGCCTTTCCAGTTTATACTGAACCGTAATAGGTTTTGTGCAAATCATTTTTTTTGTTGAGATGGTTGAGGAGGTTTAGACGGTTGAGTTCTCAACCGTCTAAACCTCCTCAACCATCTCAACCATCTCAACTATATTTTTTCAAATGCACAAAATCTAAAGTGGTCGAGTATAATGTACCATTGACAGTCAAAGAATTTGTGCCATTCATATCTGGGCTTACCGGATATTAACAGGTCATTGATCGTTACGGGAGCATCTATTGTTACGGTACCCGCGTTGATAACAGCATTATCACTTGCCCCCGGCACGTTTCCACATCCTGCACCTACACATGGCCAATTGTGGTCGCTCCAGTTCCCGGTGTAGGTGTCCTGTGCATTTAATGTTGTAGAAAAAATAAGGAAGGACAAAACATAAAAGTAATTTTGGGAGGCCCTTCTTTTTTTTAAAAAAAATTGATAAAAAAAGAAAACAGTTTGGATTTAATTGTTTCATTTTGAATGTTTTTTATGGCTTCACTATCAGCTTCACATTTGACCGTCTGGTTTCTGATGGCAATTTCATTTGATGTTAAGAATTAAAATTAGCTGTTGAAAAAAGTAGAGTTTGAGTTTTACAACAATGGGAAATGAAACAATAGTGAAAGAAAAAAATAAAGAACGAAGCTATTGTGCACCCGAAATGGGGGCTTTTTTTATTGTTGCATTTGTTGATTTAGCCTTTCTTACAAGCACCAGATCACTCTTGCCTCTGAACGTGGTGCGGTCAATCAAAAGCTCAAATCCTGCCGCTTCCACTGCATCGCAAAATTCCCCATGAGTGTGTGTCCAGAATATCCCGTTGCGCTGCATTTGCCGGATGCTGGCATTTTGTTTACTTACTTCTTTCCCTTGTTGGAAGATGTTCCATGTCTTACGAAGACCATGTTCCCTGACCATGTGCCAGCCCAAGGCCAGCTGCCAATCCAACACATTGACTATCCTGCCAGCATTGACCAAAATAGCCTGTCCACCAGGCCGTAGCCATTTGTACATTTTGCGGAGTGCAGCCGTCGGGTCGGGGAAAGTATAGAGGGCATGAACGCTGACCAATGCTTGTAGTGAATGTTCGGGCAAACCCACTTCGTCAATGCCTTGTTGTAAAATGGAATGATTATCCAAGCCTTTGGCCTCCTGCTTTAACTGGGCCATTTCGTTCATGCCCTCGTCACTGTCAATGTGCAATACCTCCGCCTGAGGAAACAGCTGTGCGAGCATCAATGAATAATTCCCTGTTCCTGCTCCCACATCAGCGATGCGGCTGCCTGGCTGGATGTCCCATTGGCAGGCCATTTCCATTACTTCTTGGTGAAGGCGCTGATAAAAAGGATTGTATTTTATCAGTAGGTCATATTTGTAGGCATAGCTTTTCCAGTTGACGGTTTTAGCGGTTTTCATGATGAAAGCTGGTTGATTGATTGTTGTTGATGGTTGTTTTATTCCTGCTTGAAACCGCCTTTCCTTTGGTTGAGGCAACTACTCAAAAGAACTTCCTTTTGAGGTAATACATTCCGGTCAAGGCATTTTGCATAACAGTCAATATGTTCTTGCGAAACAGCAGGTAGCCCTTTTTTCAAAGCAACGGATAGGCTATCTGCCCGCCTACAGGCCATCAGCGCAACAGAGTCACCCAACCAAGAAATGTATTTGGTACTTTCTGAAATTTGCTCCATGCCCAAAAACCGCTGATAAAAAGGGATATGCTTTAATCGAACTGATGTAATGATATGATCACAATTGTGAACTGCCGAATTTATAGCATGCACCCGAAAAAGTAGCATCTGCGCAAATAAAGACTGGCGTCCTTGAAAGGATGGTTCTACTGCAAAGCGGTTGGATTCGATCAAACGACAGCCTGAGCCGATATGACTCTCAATGGCTTTCGGAAAATCTTTTATTGCTTCAACCTGTGTCCAATCATATTCATCAGAATAAACACAGCTTCGGATGGTAGCTATGGACTGTCCTTTGTACCATATTAAATGGACGAATGAATTTGGCTGCCAATCAAATTGGTCGCTGATTATATTGTCCTCGTTTTCGATCACTGCACCAGCAGCCAAGTAGGCTCGGTAACGTAGCCTAAAAGCTGTCTGTAGGCTGGCTGGCGATAAACATAGTTCCGTTGTAAATCCATTGTGTTCCCCTATGATCTGTTCGGGCACAGGTTGTTGGACGGATTGGAAAGTGGCTGTTTTGTTCATTATTATTAATTGAGGTTTGGATGAAAAATAATTGATTGGACAAAGCTATCGGCCATACGGTTAGGGGGCTTTCGTTATTTTGGCAAAGGCTTTCTATATTGTTGAAAATGAAAAAAAATAAGCTTTCGCTATTGTTGCATAGTGGGAACACGGTGGTGTAACTTGCAGGTTATCAATGAATTGGATGTTGCATTGGAGTCCCGGAGGGGCGGTATGCTTTAGCGAGGGATGTAAATCCCTCGAATATTGTATCCGAGGGATTCACATCCCTCGCTATAATGTGTCGTCCCTCCGGGACTAGGACTATGGGTATAGCCCGTCAAAGAATTCAGGCAAGTGATCACCATCGGGCGGGACATTATTCTTCCGTAACAATTCGAGGAATTCATATTTAAAAGAAACCTTTTGATGGTGTACCTTTTGATTGGCGATATACTCTCCGAGAGACTTCACATGTGTTTCACTTACAGAAAAACTGCTGCCTCCTTCTTGCCAGTTAAATTCGACAGGTAGAAATTCATTGTCATTGATCCACCTGGAAGAATTAGCCTTTACTTTTTGCACAAAAACGGAAGGCGCTATCGCCGGCCGCAAACGAGCCGCAATATGAATGTGGTCCCACATCCCATTCACACGAATTGGCGTTTGTCCAAGGTTTTTGATTATGCCAATGATATAGGAGTGGAGTTCATTTTCGAATTCAGGTAAGATCAGCGCATTACGGTATTTTACAGCACTGACATGGTGGATGTACATTTGGGAGTAAGTTCTCGGCACGGTATGTTTTTTAAATAAGTGTAGCAAGTTCAAGGTCTTCCTTCTTATGCTGGCCTCGCTACCAAAGATATTATCATCCATTTTTATTTGGAAATCGTTTGTTGGATATTTTTATGTCGTATTTGAATTATGGTTTTGTTTTTTCGGCAACCAACAGTCGAGGGGTTTACATCCCTCGCTAAAGCCTACCGTCCCTCCGGGACTAGGACGCTAGCCCTTGCCAAAAAGTCCCAGAGGGACGGCACATTATAGCGAGGGATATGAATCCCTCGACGAGATAACAAAATATCAATGAATTCTCCGCCATTCCGAAGCACTCACCCCCACCACCTCTTTAAACACCTGTGAAAAATAAACAGGCGTTTTAAACCCGACTTGGTAGGCGACCTCCGAAATAGTCAGGTCTTTAGAAGCCAATAGTTCTTTTGCCTTTTGCAAACGGATGTGGCGGATGTAAATAGCGGGCGACATCCCTGTAAGCGCTTTTATTTTGCGGTGAGCCTGCGAGCGGCTTAATAATAATTTTCGGGAAAGCTGGTGGATAGAAAAACCCTCATCTTCCAAATGTTCCAAAATTATTTTTTCTGCCTTTTCGATAAACAGATCTTCTTTATTTTCGGAGGTTCTAATTTCTGAATTTTCACTAATTAATTCACCACTATATTTTAATTGTAGCTTTTTCCGCACCTCCCTCAATTTTTCCAAACGCACCAGCAGTTCCTCTTTTTCAAACGGTTTGGTCAAATAGGCATCGGCCCCATATTGCAGCCCCATCAGTTTATCTTCTGTGGTTGCTTTGGCCGTCAATAAAATTATGGGGATATGATCGGTGCGTTCGTCCGTTTTTAATATTTTACAGACCTCGAAGCCGTCCATTTCCGGCATCATGACATCACTGATAATAATATCGGGCAATACTTCCTGTGCTTTTTCTATGCCTGCCTTACCATTTCCCGAATTAAATATTTGGTAATTATTTTCCAGACAGGTTTTTAAATAGTAAACGACATCTGAATTGTCTTCTATTATTAATAAAATAGGCAAATCTCCATTTAAAACAGGAGGCTGTTCTGTATTTTCATTTTTTAAGACATCGGCACCAATGTCGGCAGGGCTTGGGACACTGCCGACGTTAATTGAAATAACAGGCGCATTATTTTTTATCGGAAAATGCAAATTAAAAACTGTCCCTTTGTCCAGCTCGCTTTCCACTTTTATTTCTCCGTCCATTACCCCAACCAATTCTTTGGCCAATGCCAAGCCGATGCCCGATCCCTGATTTTCATGGATGGGATTGGCCTGATGGAAGCGGTCAAAAATATAGGGCAATTGTTCTTTGGAAATGCCGATGCCAGTGTCTTTTATTTTTATTTCTAAAAATGGATTTTCATATAATTTAAATTGCTTGGCCACGACCAATATTTTCCCATAATCAGGCGTGAATTTAATGGCGTTGGAAATAATGTTATTTAAAACTTTCTCCATTTTTTTGGCATCAAAATCCATGAACAGCTCCTCTTCCTCTGAATAGAATTGCAGCCCTACATTTTTCATTTTTGCAAACGACGCATGCGCCTCTACCAAATATTTTAAATAAATAATAATATCGCTTTGCTGCAATTTATTTTCCGCTTTTCCCGCTTGCAATTTTGAGAGGTCAAGCATTTGGTTGACCAGTAACAAAAGCCCTTCACTGTTTTTTTTGATCAGATTTATTTTTATATCCGTGTCTTTTTTATAGTTCTCTTTTAATTCATCCGTCATGCCAGAAATAACCGTCAGTGGCGTGCGGAATTCATGCGTGATATTGGCATAAAAACGGGTCTTAAATTCGTCCAGTTCTTTTAAACGATCCGTTTCCCGCTGCGCCTGTTTTTGCAAAAACTGGGTGCGGTAAATAAAATAGGCAATGCCAAAAAACAAAATCGCCCAAAGTGAAATAGCCCACCAGGTTTTGTACCAAGGGGCAGCAATATGGATGGACAGTTCATACGGCGTTTCGTTCCAATCCCCGTCCTCTATTTTGGCTTTTAATTTAAAAGTATAGGAACCGTTTCCTACATTCGTATAGGCGACGTATTTACGCTTGCCGGGGTTGACCCAATCGGGGTCAATGCCTTCTAATTTATATTGAAATTCGAGGCTGCCAAAAAAAGAAGGGTTGAGGGCAGAAATTTCGAGGGAAAAGAAATTTTCATTGGATTTTAAATGAACCTCCGTTTTTTTAAATGGCCCTGTTGGCAAATTTACATCCTGATCAAATACTTTAAAATTTTGCACATAAGGACTTGCTACTTCCTCATAGACAACCAGACTGTCAAGGTCAATAATGCCGACCCCCTGTCTGTAACCTACTGCAACATTTCCATTAGACAACCCTATTATATGTGAAAATTCTCCTTGGCCAAAATAAGAATAAGGGTAAAATTTAATATTTTTTTTATCGGAACTTACTTTCTCTAAATGCCACGACACCAACCACATATTCTTTTTTTTATCCAAATAAATTCCATTTATTTCTTTTGATTTAAGCCCGTTATTTTTGCCAATATATTCAATAACTCCTTTTTCTGGGTGGTTAGCATCCGTAATCCCTATTTCTCCAACAGCTCCACCATAAAATCCATGCAGAGCAGCGATCCAAACATTTCCGTTACCGTCGATGCCCATGGACGACATGTGATAAATCTCTTTTTTTTCTGGATAGAAATAAGGGAACAAATAAAACGTATCTTGCCGTATATCATAGACACTATAACCACGGCCTGTAAACCATATATTGCCATTTCTATCTTCCACCAAATGCCACATATCCCCTGTCGTTTTTTTCTCCTCGTTCATTAATTCACTTAAATAATGCCGGACAGTCTTATTTATAGGGTCAACTTTAAATATGCCTTCATCTTTTGTTCCCACCCATATATTCCCGTTTCTATCTTCGAGCATCTTTCTAAAGGCGCCGATTTTTAATTTTGGTTGTATATCCCAAGCAACCAGTTTATTTTCTTTTTCCAAAAATTGATAAATAGTATCCCCATCTGAGACCAACAATTCGCTCTTTTTGGTTTTTAATAAATCCCAACCGCCAAATGTTTTTTTATTTTTAAAATATCCCTTTGGAGGGGGAAATGTTTCCCACGTATTATTATTAATATCAACCCGATGCAACCCTTTCGACATTTGTGGAGCGATCCATAATTTTCCCGTTTTTTCGTCTTCAATGATACTGCGGGTAATAAAATTAAAATCTTTGTTTTTTGGCAAATTGGTGTATGGCTTGACCTGTTGCCGCATCGGGTCATAAATAAAAATGCTGCCTCCTTTCCACACAAAAGCCCGTCCTTTTTTGTCGATAAAATCAACGCCGTATATTTTTTTATTGTCGGGTTCATTGGGTTTGAAGTCCACCATCTGTTGCTGTTCCGTATCATATTCCACCAGTCCAGCCTTGGTTTTCAGCCACAGCCTGTGTTCCGATTTTGCAGCTACTGAATAAATAGTTTTTATAAACGAACCTTTCTGCTCTGGGTGGCCTGCAAAATGGCATTTAAAAAATTGTTCGGTGACGAGATCAAAACGGAAAAGCCCGTCAAATAAAGTACCTGCATATACTTGATTGTCCTGATGATGAATGGCAGTAAGGCTTGAAAGTTTTTTCTCAACGGGTGAGAGCAGTGGGAAGAAGGTAAATTCATTAGTAACAACATTGAATTTATTCAAGCCCAATGGCGATCCGAGCCATAACAATGAATCATTAAATGGGTCTTGTGAATAGCAGGTAAAAGTGTTAACCCGAAAAAAGTCCAAATTAATTTCAGCAGGAAGTGGTTCGTAAGTATAAGGATGGAAAGAATCTGTTCCAGATAGGTATTTGGCCAAACCCTTGCCTTTACTGGCCACCCAGAAATTGCTGAATTTATCCTTATAGCTCCACAGTTGGTTATCCCCGGTAATCCCTCCTGGTTTGTCAAGGTTGTAAGGATAATTTTTAAATGTCTCAGTATCCAAATTCAAAACACCCAGGCCACCACCTGTTTTCCAAGTAGTGATCCATAGTTGATGGTTATCCTCGTCATAATTTAAATGCTTGATATTGTCGGCAATCAGGGAAAGGCTGTCTTGTTGATCATGCCTGTATTTTTTGAAATAATGGCCGTCATAGCGTTGCAGCCCATCGCTGCCGCCGATCCAAAGGAAGCCGTTTTTGTCCACTGCGACGGAATTAACAGTGCCGACACTTAGCCCCCGGCTGGAATTTAAAATAATGGGGTTTTCGAAATATTGGGCAGGCTGGCAAAAGGACAAAAAAGGGAATAATAAAATTGGGTAAAGTATAAACAGAAGGTTTTTCAGCTTGGGCAAGCCAATCGAACGAAATATTAGAATGAGTTTATCAATAGTCTTCAATGTAAGTTGTATTGGTTTTTATTTTTGGGTTTTGAATCTAACTACCTTTGAAATTCGGTCAGCATTTTATGAAGGCAATGTAGTGAAAATAAGTCGCTCATTTACAAAAGAGCACTTCAAAAAACCCCTACCAATAGCCTTCCGCAAACTGCCTACTCCCCACTGCCAACTGATACCACCAAATTCCTATCTTTGCACCCCTATGGAAAATACTGTCACAGAAGTATGGGAATTAGACTTCGAATGGCTACGTGTTCGCCACTTGGTGCAGGATGCCATGAAGCGAGACACCCTACCTGACATGAACGCCATTCTCTTCCTCATCGGCTTGCAGGAACTTGGGCGCTGGAAGGCGGAATTCACCAAAGAAGAAAAACAAGACCTCATGCACATCGCTGTTTGCCGTCTAATGAGCTACGATGGTTATTACGATTTTGTGGGCAGGGACGACGAGGGCTGGCCACATTACAATACCATAAAACCTTACACCACAAAAGGCGTAAAAGAACAAGAGGAATATTTAAAAACAAAAATCATCCAATATTTCAAAGATTGGGAAAAAGAGTGATCAGTGATTAGTTGAACAGTGATCAGAATTCCAACCGCAAATTGTTCTAATCACCGTTCAGCTAATTACTGATCACGAATCAACTAATCACTAAAAATAATGAAAAACATATTTTACCTCTTTACATTATTGGCCACTGCTTTCTTGTTGAGCTGTGGCAGTGCAGGAAATGGCGAACCAACATCTGACGCCGAAAAAGCGGCCGGAGAAGCAGGGGAAACCATGATCCTGATCGAAACAAAATACGGGAACATCAAGGCAAAACTGTACAACTCCACTCCCCAGCACCGCGACAATTTTATCAAATTGGCCAATGAGGGTTTTTACAACGGCACCTTGTTCCACCGGGTCATTGATAAATTTATGATTCAGGGTGGCGACCCCAACTCGAAGGATGCCCCCTCCGGTCAGGCACTCGGCATGGGCGGCCCTGGCTACACCATTCCCGCTGAAATCGGCGCCAAGCATTTCCGGGGTGCGCTGTCCGCTGCCCGCACGGGCGGCCCTTCCAACCCAGAGAAACGTTCTTCCGGCTCGCAGTTTTACATTGTACAAAATGGCCTAAGCCCAAGAAATGCAGGGGTCATTGCCAAGAAACAGGCCAGCGGAGTAGTGTATTCCCAAGGCGAACTGGACTTCTATAACCAAGTTGGTGGTTACCCTGATTTGGACGGGGATTACACTGTTTTCGGGCAAGTATTGGAAGGCATGGAGGTCGTTGATAAAATCGCCAAAGAACCCAAGGACAGCCGCGACCGCCCGCTTGAGGATGTAAAAATGAATGTAAAAGTTTTAAAATAAAAAACGGTGGCCGGCGGCCGGTGGATGGCTTGCCCTGCCATCCGCCGGCCGGCGGCCGCCGCCCACTATCCAACATGCAGCGAACAATGTTTTTTATAATGGCCCTTTCTATGATGGCCGCCTGCAATAAACCAATAGCTGACTTTGCCTACTCTGCCGATCAAAAGGTGGCGCCAGCTAAATTGAAATTTGAGAACCGATCACAAAATGCTGAATCTTACCTTTGGGATTTTGGAGACGGTACCACTTCAACCAACGATTCCCCCGAACATACGTTTAAAGCCTCCGGAAATTATGCTGTACAATTAAAGGCTACAAAAGGGAACAAGACCACTGTTTCCAAAAAAAATATTTTAGTTGAACAGCCCATAGATTGCCTTGTAGAAATTGAAACCGATTACGGCAACATGACTGTCAAACTGTCCAATGCAACTCCACAGCATCGCGACAATTTCATTAAACTGGCAGAAAATGGTTATTTCGACGATCTACTATTTCACCGAGTCATCAATGGATTTATGATACAGGGGGGCGACCCAAACTCAAAAGGTGCAAAACCAGGGCAACAGCTGGGAATGGGCGGCCCTGGCTATACTGTTCCCGCTGAATTTGTGGATTCACTGGTTCATGTAAAAGGTGCCATAGCAGCAGCCCGCACAGGCGGCCCCTCTAATCCTGAAAAACGTTCGTCAGGTTCGCAATTCTATTTGGTACAAGGCAAAGTTTTGAGTGACAGGGAACTGGACAGCATGGAAGCTCAAAAAGGCATCCGATACACTCCCGAACAACGCGAAGCATACACGACCTTCGGCGGTACCCCTTTCCTCGACCGGGAATACACTGTATTCGGCTACGTAGTAAGTGGCATAGAGGTGATAGATAAAATCGCAAGCGTAGAAACAGGTGCAGGTGACCGACCTCGAACTGATGTGAAAATGAAAATCAAAGTGATAAAATGATGTGTGACGATGGACGGTAGATGGTAAATAACCATACCGTCTACCGCCTACCGTCCACTGTCCATTCTCAAAACATGCTTACGAAAAACATTCTCGGCATAGACGTGGGAGGTTCCAATATCAAGGGAGCCATTGTAGATACAAACAAAGGAGAACTGATAACAGAACGGTTCAAGATAGCAACCCCGAAGCCTTCCACACCAAGAGCGGTTGCAAAGGTTTTTACCGAATTGATCAAGCAGACCCGTTATAAGGGCAAAACCATTGGTTGCGGTTTCCCTTCCATCATTAAGGAAGGAGTCTGTTACAGCGCTGCGAATATTGACAAAAAATGGAAAGGGACGGATGTGGCTTCCCTTTTTTCCAAAGCATCGGGCAGGAAGGTTTTTGTGACCAACGATGCCGATGCGGCAGGCCTTTCAGAAATGGAGTACGGGATCGGGAAGGGGGTCAAAGGATCGGTACTGCTCATTACCATTGGCACTGGGCTGGGAACGGCACTTTTTAGTGATGGGCAATTGGTTTCCAACACTGAATTTGGCCATCTCCCATTTAAAGGTGATATTGCCGAGAAATACGTTTCTAAAACCGCAATGCAAAGGGGTAACTTGAGTTGGGACGAGTTTGGGAAACGGTTCAATGAATACCTCCATGTGATCGAACGACTGATTTCCCCCAACCTCATTATCCTGGGTGGAGGCATCAGCAAAAAAATTAACCTCTTTGGTGGCCATATTGATACAGAAACAAAAGTAGTTCCCGCTAAAATGTTCAACCATTCTGGCATCATCGGCGCTGCACTGTATGCTTATCAGCAACGGGGCAAGTAAGGCAATTAGGAATTAAATAAATTGGAAATTCAGAAAACAACAGGTAAAAAAATTCCAATTTCTTAAAAATAAAAACAGTTAGGTTATTTTTTCCCGCCACCTAAAACCATTGAACTATAATTTTTTTAAATCCTTTTGAAATGAAAATCTTTTACTTTTCAATTCTTTTCGCAACCCTATTTTTTGCCGCGTGCAACAACAAACTTAAAATCGATACCAGCGGATTCAACCTGAACGAACCCTTTCCCATTAAAATAAATGAGACAGCGAAAATGAACAACGGCAACCTTTCATTGACATTGACGGGTATCCCAGAGGATTCCCGCTGCCCGGAAGATGCCAACTGCATCTGGGAAGGCCAAGTTCGGATATTTCTGGATGCGTCCATTCCAACCAACAAAAAGAGCCTTGAATTCAAAATCGAAAAATCGAAAATGGGCCGAGTAAGCAAAGATTTTGAAAATTATTCCGTCGTCATCCAAAACGTACTTCCTCTTACAAAATCCGGTATCAGAATCCCAAAGGAGGATTATGTAGTAACTTTAAAAGTAGCGCCGAAATAAAAGAAATTGAGAAATTGAGAAATTGAGAAATTGAAAATTAGAAATGCCTCTTCGTGTTGACTTACGAAGAGGCATTTTTAATTTCCAATTCACCTTTTCAAATATCTCGCTTCTTCTTGCTGTTTTGTGTCCTTTCCAAGTTGCCGCCAAGAGTATCTATCCGACCATTTATGGGTGCTGCCTTCTGCCACGTCGGCAATCATCTTTCCAATGACCGGGCCCATTTTAAAACCATGGCCACTGCCACCAGAGCCGACAATCAGGTTATTTATTTCGGGGTGTTTGTCAATCCAAAAATGGCCGTCCAATGTATCTGTATAACAGCAGCGACGAGTATATACGATGGGGGCATCGGCCAAAGCAGGAATGGATTCTTTCAGGAAATTCCTAAAATGCACTTCGTCAGATTTATAAACAACCCGCTCGTCGTGTTCAGGGTGCAATTCCAAACCCTCACTGTGCAATGCTATTTTAACAACTTTTTCTTTTGGATGTAAGGGAAAGCCATACCAACCTGTATTGGAAATATCGGCAGTAAAAATCGTAAAGCGGGGGGGGCTAAATAATTCTGGATTTTTCGGTTTTAAATGAAATACCGGATGACCGGTTATTTTAAAATTGGGTTTTATCTCAGGAATTAAAAAAGGTGTAAAATTCCCAGCGCATACAATTATATTTTCAGCGTTAAATAATTCACCTTCTTTGGTTTTTACTCCTTCCGCTTTATTATTTTTAATAATTAATTTTTCAACTGTCTGCCCTTCAATAATTTTCACACCTAATTGTTTGGCATATTTTGTCAATAATTCCACTACCCTACCCGATTCAGCAAAACCTGCTGTTTTATTAAAAAAACCATCTGTATATTTTTTATGGCTAAATGCCGGAAAACGGGCTGCAATTCTTTCAGAATTCAAACGTTCAGGCTGAAACCCTTTTTTAATTAAATTGTCAAAACTCGCCTTTTCGAATTCATGCATTTTATGATCCATAGAATTGGAGGAAACAAGCAAAAATCCAATTTCATGGTAAATGGTTTCGTTAAACAATTCATTCCACTCCCGCCACATTTCCATACTCTCGATGGTCATGTCCATGTATTCCATATCCGAACCATATTCCATTCGAACGATCTTACTGATGTCCGTGGAGGCTGCCAAAGGATGTGGTATTTTATCGGGATTTAATATGGCTACGGAATAATTTCTTTTCCGCAATTCGACGGCGGTGGTGATGCCGAAGATGCCGGCGCCGATGATTAGGTGACTGGGTATGGCGTGCAAATTATTTTCCATAAATTAAAGCTTACATTGTTAGTATACGCTCTAATTGATCTGGGTTACGTTTTTCATGCCATAAAGCAACGACAACAACCCGTTCACGCTTTTCATCGATCCTAAAATTCATTTTGTATGGGAATTTCCTTAACAGTAAACGCCTAAAAGGTTTGAATATATATTTATATCGTTGAGGGTTGTTATATAGTTTTTTCAAATTATCGAAAAATTCATTCATCAATTTATTACCTAAACCCGCAGATTGGTCATTGTACCAATCCATGCCTTCCCAAAGATGCTCTCTGGTTCGTTTAAGGACGAAAACTTTATAAGCCATATTTTGCCGCCGTTTGTTCACGCAACATTTCTACAGAAACCACATCATCTGGATTTTTCTCATACTCACCCCAAAGCTCCAACAATTCATCTCTCTGGTCGGAGGTCAATTCATCCTTCCCTTCTGTCCTTTTTTGGTACTTCAATATTAGAAATTCCACAAAATCAGCAACCTGTCTTTGCAAGTCATCTGGCAGCATGTTTATTTTATAGGTCAATAATGATGCGTTCATGATATAGGCTTTGATAAACGATTTTTCAAAAATACAAAAAAGCATTGAGAATGCCCGGCTCCTTTTCATTTTCTGATTTGGTCAGAATAAAAAGGATACACAATTTTCTATAACAAATTCTAATTATACATATTCGTTTCTTCAAATATTCCCCTTACCTTTAGCTCTTAAACACTTACCAACCAAATGACAATGAGATGCATTTCGGCTCTATTAGCTTCCCTTTTTTTATCTTCCCTCAGTTCCATTGCTCAAAAACCCGTACCCGGCGTGCCTGTTGGACATGCCGGGCAAATCACCTCCATTGATTTTTCTCCCGATGGCCGTTTTGCCGTTTCCTCCGGCGAAAGCGGCAATGTAAAATTATGGGAACTTTCCACAGGAAGGTTGCTGAAAAACTGGCATCCCTCCAGCGATCAGGTCGAGTCGTTGCCTACCTCCGAAGTCGCCTTTATCAATCAGGGGAAAGAAATTTTGATCGGCAGTACTGGCAACCCTTTATTGGCTTGGGATTTTCACCAGCCAGGGGAAGTTGTTCGTTCTTTTATCGACCCGGGTAGTGATACGCAAGCCTCAATTTGGGATTTTAGTATTTCACCAAATGGAACAGAGGTGTTGGCACTGAGCGCTAAAAATGAATTAAAAAGATGGAATTTGAAAAGCGGGAAATTCGTCAATAAATTTCCAAAACCATCTGAAAAAATGGTGACGGTGTGCTATGCCCTCGATGGAAAAACGGCCTATACGGGCACGCGGAAAGGCAATATATTAAAATGGTCGATGAAAAATGACAGCCAGGAAGGAACAATCAATATGCACAGCAAGTCCGTTAACGCACTCAGTATTTCTCCCGATGGAAACACGATGCTTTCGGGCTCAACGGATTATTCTGTAAAACTATGGGACATGGCCACCAACAAGGTTCTGCAAGCTTTTGACTACGCATATTCCCCCGGCCAATCTGCCGTTTTCTCACCGAACGGCAAGCACCTCGCTTTTGGGAACAATGACCAAAACATTATTATTTGGGACATTGAAAACAAGGTGGCAATTGACACTTTTAGAAGTGGCCACACTAGAAACATTACTGAAGTTCGATACTCACCTGATGCTGAAGGTAAGTATATCATTTCCGGCGCGCTGGATAAATCATTGATCTTATGGGATGCAGCTTCTGGCGCGATCATTCATCGGCTTCAAGGTTACACTAAGATGGTTAAACAAATTGATTTTTCATCTGATAAAACCCACTCTTGTATCGTTCAGGAATTTAGCAAGGACATTACGACTTGGAATGCAAAAAAAGAAGATGGTATCGTCATGCTGACTGGACACACTGCCGATGTTATTGCTGCGCGTTTTTCCCCTGATGGGAGTTACCTTCTTTCGAGTTCCGATGACCGAACCATGATCCGGTGGGATTTTGGAGATAGCCTACAAAAGGTTGTTTCTAAAAAACTCGACCAGTCTGTGCAAGACCTCGCTGTTTCACCAAACGAACGATATGCCATTACCACTTCCAATGATAAAACGGTCGATCTGTGGGACTTGGATAAGATGGAGGTGATTAAAACTTTCACAGGCCACACCGACAAAGTCACCTCTTTGGCCTTTTCGCTGGATGGCCAGTTTGCCATGAGTGGCTCGAACGATAATACGGTAAAAATTTACGAAGTGAAAAGTGGTCGGCAGGTGGCCAGCATCCCTGGGCAAGCTGATCGGATTTCCCCGGTCGCCTTTTCACCGGATGGCCAATTTTTCCTTTCCATTTCCTGCGCTTACAGCAAAGTGGACATTTGGAGCATTAAAAAAAAGGCCACTGTCCATTCTTTTAGCACTGAATATGACCCCGACAAACCAGATGAAAAAATATACTGCGGTAGCAAAACCAAAGCTGCCATTTCACCAAAAGGAGAGCGCTTCCTGCTCACCAATGGCCTCAATGCCCTCCTCTGGAAAATGGACAGCGATCAACCTATTTTCCTCCGTGGGCACAAGGGCTTGGTAAAATCAGTGGCTTTCTCGGCAAATGGCGAGGTGGCCATCACAGGAAGTTATGACGGAAGTATAAAATTGTGGAGTGTGCTTGATGGAAGGCCCCTTGCCACCATCTATCACTTGAACGGTGCGGATTGGGTGGCCATGACCCCAAGTGGCCTTTTTGATGCTTCCGCAGCAGCTATGGAAAAGATGTATTTTGTGCAAGGGCTGGAATCCATTGACCTCGACCAATTGAAAGAGCTTTATCACGAGCCTGGCCTATTGGCCCTATTGATGGGTTATAAGAAAGGCCGTCCCAGAGAAGTGGAGGCACTTGAAGAACTGGATTTATATCCTGAAATAAGTGCAAACATTAAAAACAACAAACTATACATTGATTTAAAAAAACGCAGTGGCGGCATCGGTAAAACCTCCGTGTTTATTAATGGTACGGAAGTGCTGTCTGATGCTTGTGCGGGAAAGGCGAATTGCCCAGCTATCGACCTTGATGTGTACAAAAAGCACTTCTTCTCCGCAGATACAAGTAGGGCCAAAAATGTCATTACCATTAGAGCGTACAGTGAAAATGATTGGTTGAAAAGCCCGCCTTATGAAATCTATCCATTTTCAAAAAGAAGTCGTGGTGGCAGCGAAACCAATACTGATCCGTTCGACGATTTCAACCTTTCTTTTGCCGAGCCGCCCCCACCTTCGCTGCATGCCATCATCGTGGGCACTTCCGATTATGCTGGCGAAAACATTGATCTTGATTTTCCTCATGAAGATGGAAAAGCAATGGCAGAAACGATCAAGAAAGTTGGCGGCAAACTCTTCGGCGACACATCGGTGAAAATAACCTTGCTGACAACAGAAGCAGAGGAAAATAGCAAACAACCCAGCAAAGCCAATGTCCGAAAAGCATTTCAAAATGCGGCCAAAGCAGCAAATGCAGAAGATGTACTTATCATATTCCTCGCTGGTCATGGCACTACTTACAGCGACGGTGGCAATTCTGACTTTTACTACCTGACCAAGGACTGCGGCGACTTAAACCTTAAAATTCAAAATGTCCGCAACAACCTGTGTATTTCAACGGATACCTTGACCGAATGGATCTCTGCCATTCCCGCCAAAAAACGCGTGGTCATTCTGGATGCCTGCCATTCAGGTGCTGCCGCCTCAAATATTGGAGCAAGTCGGTCGTTGGGCAGTACCCAAAAAAGAGAACTCGAACGCCTCAAAGACCGCAATGGCATGTTTGTGCTGGCTTCCAGCGAGTCCGGTCAAAAAAGTTATGAGGACGATCAACTTAGACAAGGCCTACTGACCTATAGCCTGCTCTATGGCATGAAAAGCATGGGCGGAGTGGAAAAAGATGGTGCTGTTGACATCCTCAAACTCTTCCAATTTGCCCGCAACTATGTGCCTGTCCTTGCGGCTGATGAAAAAGGTGGTCAGACGCCGGTTTTAACGATTCCATCTAAAGAGGCGTCGAGTTTTTCGATTGGAATAGTAGATGACCCTTCTGCGATCCCTTTGGGACAGCAAAACCAATTTATCAGCCAAAGTGTCTTTCTTGATCAGGAGGCCATGAACGATCATTTGTCGCTTTCCACCTTATTGGATGAACACTTGGCCGAAGACATCGTGGAAGGGAAATTGGGCGAAATGATTTTCAACAATAGCCGTGATGGGGGGAGCAGTGCTTATTCTATTCGTGGACTCTACAAGATCAATAATGGCATGGTAAATTTGGATGGACGGGTTTTCCAAGGTAATAACGAAAAAGCCTCTTTTAAAGTCGAGAATGCCCCCATGCATAAAAGTCGGGAATTGGTCAGGCGAATCGTAAAGGCTATAAACGAGAAGCTTTAGGAAAAATAAATTGATTATACTTCTCAGTCCCTCCGGGACTGAGAAGAGAAACTGAGAAGAGAAACATCACCCCCTTGGCGCCTGATAAATACTCCATCCCATCAAATTTCCATCTGGCCCGAGCCGAAAGATCAATTCCTGGTTTTTGCTTTCATAAAATAGCATCGAACCATTTCCCAGCCGGAATTGCTCATGTGGTTTGCCGTATTTCTGTTCATCTGTAATGGTCTCGTAGGTTCCATTTTTAAAGGAAATACCTTTTGATGTTGTTCCATCGTAACGCTCTTCTGTGATATGGAAAGTGAAAAAGGATGCCTTGCCAGAGGAAGGGATAGATTGATGGACAAGCACATAAGAATTGGGTAAACCCTTCCGCCACAATGCAATGGAATCAGTCGGGGAAACCCGCAGGGTGAATTGGAGGTTTCGGTCACCAAAATTCATTTTGCTAAATGGGGTATCATCAATAACTTCATTGGTAGCGACTAAACTTGCCCTATTGGCAAGTGGGTTTTCGTCCGTGTCCACATCGCTCAAACGATCCCTATTGACCACGGCAAGCACATTGCCGCTTTCAATATCCAATGCTTTTTTAAAGCGTTTTCGGGCATCCTTTTCATTGCCCTTCAAGGCAGACAGGATGCCAAGCATCACGTACCCGTCCGACAAAGTACCCCTCCGTTCAGGCTTACCTTCCGATAGCAAAATGGCCCGTTCTGCCGACACACTGGCATCTTTCCATTCCAGTTCTTGCATGACTGGCCTGGAGATGCCAAGCAATGCTTTGGCGCAAGCGTTGTTGAGGCGGGCGATGGGGTAATCGGGGTCGAGGTGAATGGCATTTTCAAAATAGTAGATCGCATTGAGCAGCATGCGTTCCCGGTATTCGACATCAACAATGTCCCTGCCGCTCTTGTCCATCCTCGACACATAATCCAATTCAATGGGATAGGTGAATTTGTTTTGTTTATTGGAAAAATGCTGAAGTGCAGCTTGCAGCGAAACGACTCCAATGTTATTATATACCTCTCTGCTCTTAAAATCCTGCATCACCTGGTCGTAATATACAAGCGCATGGTCATATTCTTCTTGAACTGTAAGCAGGTTAGCTATTTCAAAAATGTTGGTAAAATATTCGAACTTATCTGCTGACTCCACTGCAAACAATTTCCGCTGCTCCAGACCGGGGTAGTTCGACATGTTGTCATCCGTCAAACGATAGGTTTCATAAACCTTATCAAGAAATTTATCCATAATCCCAAACACCTTAAATCCTGCTTGATAGGCCAGTACGCCACCCAAGTAGTCGGCTTGTATTTCATCCTTTTTTTGCTCATTGCTCACTGCCTTTTTCAGGCTTGTATGACTGTACTCCCATGCAAATTGGTTTTCCCAACTGTGCTTCTCATAACAATGCACCAATTCGTGCCCAAGCAAAATGGCAAGCGCATTGAGTGAGTCAGCGCCAAATTCGGTGCATAGGTCATAGCCCTTTTCTTCCAGTTTGACGACCCCGCTCAAAGGGAATGCAGCGGCGATGCCCATGCCTGTAGTTTCAACAAGGTGTAGCTCAGGCTTGCGGGAGCGGAAGTCGCCCTTTGCCGCTTTTAGTTTTTGGAAAACCCCTTGCGCCACTTTCGCTTTATAGGAATCCGCCAATGGTGGATCGGCATAGAAATCAGGGGCAGGGTTTGGTGAAAAAACAAGATTGATTTCAGGTAAATAAAAAAAGCTGCAACACAGGACGGAGATAGTCAAGATGATTGTTTTCATATTTTTTTGATATATGATTCGAATGCCGGGTTAAACATTTGCAAAACTAAAAATGTGAAGCAGCATTGCCTCACTTCTTCAATGGTCTTTTCTTGATCACACCTCCCTTGATATCCTTTACTTCCCCAAAAACGATAAAGGCGTTCGGATCAATTTTATCTACCTCCTTTTTCAGTTTAGCCAATTCCATCCGCGTAATAACTGTATAAATCACTTCGGTACGTCTCAGCGCTTCTCCACGTTTGGCATAGCCCCCTTTGCCTTCAAAAACCGTAACGCCCCTTCTTATCTTCTCGAGAATGGAAAAACGGATTTCATCACTGTTGGTAGAAATGATCGTTACCCCAATGTATTCTTCTATTCCTTCAATGATGAAGTCCACTGTTTTGGAGGCAGCCATATAAGTCAGTATGGCATAAAGTGCTGTTTCAATAGAGAGAATGTAAGCTCCAAATGAAAAAATGATAATGTTAAAAATGAGTATGATATCGCCAACCGTCAAACTGGTGCGACGGCTCAGGTAAACAGCCATGACCTCCGTACCATCAATGACCGCCCCACCCCGGATCGAAAGGCCAATGCCCAGGCCGAGAAAAAACCCGCCAAAAACGGCGATCAACAGTTTGTCTTCTGTGATCGTTGGAAAATGCACAAAATGCACCACTACTGCCAACAACACAATGGCAACAGCACTTTTAATGGCAAAATCGGCACCCACTACCCGAATACCCATTAGCAAAAACGGGAGATTAATGGCCACCAATAAATAGGACAGAGGAATGCTTGTAACAACTTCTACCAAAAGAGAGATACCCGTAACGCCACCATCAATAAATGCATTGGGTAATAAAAAGCTGTTCAGGCCAAAAGCGGCAGCCCCTACCCCCGCACAGATCAGCAAGACATCTTTGAAAAAATAAATGATTTCCACCTCCATATTACGGGACTCCCGCCTGATCATTTTGGGTGGTATCTTTGATCCGGGGTGTTTTTTCCGGATGCTTTTCTCTACGGCATCTTGAATGATTTGCTGAAAAATCGGGCTCATAAAAATTTGGTTCTGTTAAAAGAGCAGGAAGGTTAAGGTAACCCCCAAAGACTCCAATTAATGTCATTATTCAAACAATGAAAAATAACCGTAACTGCTCAGCATAGAGGGAGAAAGAAGAAAAAATGAATTTTTTTCTTCTTTCTCCCTCCTGAGTGGCGGTTGTTTTTTTAGAAAAATTTCTGATTTTTCCAAAAAAACAACCCTCCTGAATAGTTACAAAGTATTGTAGGCGATACAAACAAGGCTGGAAAGATAGTGGAATGTACCGTATCACTTTACTGGCCGATGGACTAAATCCCTTTGTTTCATTCAGGTTGTGATAAATCAGGTTGGGTGTACCTCAATGGCGTACCTCTTGATAGATGCTCCACTTCAACAAATTCCCTTCAGGTCCGAGGTGAAAAATCAGGTCTTGATTTTTATATTTGTAAAGAAGCAATGAGCCGTTGCCTAAGTCGAATTGTTCGTGCGGGAAGCCGTATTTTTCGGTAATTAATTCATACGTGCCATTTTTTAAGGAAATGCCTTTCAATGTTTCTCCTTCATATCTTTCTTCCGTGCTGTGGAAAATAGCATAGGTAGGCCTAAAAGAAACAGGGTTGCTATCAATAGTTTCATGTACCAATACGTAGGAATTAGGAAAATCCTTTCGCCACAAGGTTATGGAATCGGTTGGGGATTTCCGCAGGGTAAACTCAATATTACTATCTCCAAAATCCATGGCCGAAAAAGGGATACCGTCAATTGTTTCATCGCTGTTCAGCGAAGTTTCTTGGTAGGAAAGAGGGTTTTCACCAAGTCCTAAAACGCTTTTATTAGCCATTGCCAAAATATTATTATCTGCTATTTCCAACGCCTTGTCAAAATACCTTTGAGCATTGGCACTATCGGACTCCATAGCCGATAAGATACCCAGCATGACGTACCCATCCGACAAAGTGCTTTTCCATTCATCGTTGTTCTCCGACTGGAGGATGGCCCGCTCCGCCGATAAGCTGGCATCCCTCCATTCCAATCTGCTTTTTCCCGGCCTGACAATGCCGAGCAAAGCATTAGCGCAAGCCCTGTTGAGATGGGCGATGGGATAATTGGGATCAAGGTGTATGGCATTGTCAAAATAAAAAAGGGCGTCCAGCAACTTGCGTTCCTTGTATTCAGCGTGTGATTCAGCACCCCTTGTACTATTCATTCGGGACACAAAGTCCAATTCAATAGGATAGTTGAATTTGATCTGTTTGGGTGAAAAATGCTGAACGGCTGCGAGCATCGAAACTACGCCTATGTTGTTGTAAACTTCCCGGCTCTTAAAATCCAACATAACCTGATCGTAGTAGGTAAGGGCATCGTCATACAATTCCTGAACAGTAAGCAGGTTGGCCATTTCGAAGAGATTAGTAAAGTACTTGAATTTGTCCGCCGACTCCACGGCAAACAATTTCCGCTGCTCCAATCCAGGGTAATGCTGCGTGGTTTCATCTGTCAATTGATAGGTAGCATAAACCTTATCAAGGAACCTGTCCATGATCCCAAACACTTTATAACCAGCTTGATAAGCCAATACGCCACCCAAGTAATCGGCTTGTATTTCATCCTTCTTTTGTTCGTTGCTAATGGCCTTTTTAAGGCTCGTATGGCTGTACTCCCACGCAAATTGATTTTCCCAACTGTGCTTCTCATAACAATGCACCAACTCATGCCCGAGCAAAATGGCAAGGGCATTCAATGAGTCTGCACCAAATTCCGTGCAGAGGTCGTAGCCCTTTTCTTCCAGCTTGATGACCCCGCTCAAAGGGAATGCGGCAGCGATGCCCATGCCTGTTGTTTCGACGAGGTGCAATTCTGGTTTGCGGGAGCGGAAATCCCCTTTAGCGGCCTTTAATTTTTGGAATACTTCCTGCGCCACCTTTGCTTTATAGGAATCCGCAAGAGACGGTTCAGCATAAAAACCGGGAACAGGTTGAGGCAAAATAGAAATGTTGCTTTTGGGCATATAAAAAAAACTACAGCTCAAAACGGCAAGGGACAAGATAAGTGCTTTCATTCGTGTTTTAAGTTAACTATTCAGCACCGCATTAAAAAAAACGAGTTGGAAACTTAGCTGAATAAAATAACCGGCACCAAATAGAAACATTTTTAGTGAAAAAATACTGATAACTTTTTGGTGAAAATGCGATCAACAAAATAAGGACTTGAATAGCATCATCTTTAAGGATTTGATGATGCCTATGCGAAGTTTTTTTTACTACCCCAATAGTGCAGGGGAGTAAAGAATTTGATAACCAACAAAATTTCATGGGAAAATGCCTGTCCTGGTTTTATCCCGAAGTAAATTCGGAGCATGCTACCGGGAAGGCTGTACGATGATTTAGATATTCTGTTGAGGCACTTGAAAACGTTAATTTAGGGAAAAACTTTAAACCCTCAATTTTTTGGTATGATAATTTTTTGAAATATCTATACCACCAGTATATACCCATTTGACGAATGAAGTTATCAGTTTTTGTATTTTTACAAAAACTCCATAAACAAAAATGGAGTTAGGAGAGCAGAGAACAAAATGAAAACACCCTCCAATCTCACTGCTCTTTGCCTACTACTCTGCACTCTGCACCCACCTCTTAGAACAAAAAAAGGCTTTATGAAACGATCAATTTTAATCTCAGGACTGCTTCTTTTTTCTTTTCTTGGAAATGCCCAACAAAAAGGTGCTACTCCTCTACCCAATGGAGAAAGTTCAGTATCTGGTACTACCCGTGCCCTTGTTATAGGCATTTCCGATTATCAAGACAGCGATATCCCATCCTTGAAATATGCGCATATAGATGCGGAAGAATTTACCGTATTTTTAAAATCCAAAGCAGGCGGGATGCTCAAAGAAGAGCAAATTGAAATTATCACCAACGAGCAAGCAACCGTAGCCAATATTTATGGCAAACTCGATTGGTTGCTGGAAGTGACGGGCGAAAACGACCGGGCTATTATTTATTTCTCAGGCCACGGCGATGTGGAAACGGCTACCAGCCGCAACCGGGGATTCTTGCTTGCCTATGACACACCGCCCACCAATTATCGCATCGGCGCCTTGCGGGTAAACGACTTGAATGACATCCTGGCTGATCTGGTGGAGGTGAACAAAGCAAAGGTCATTCTCGTCACCGATGCCTGCCGCTCCGGTAAACTGGCCGGGGGAACAGAGGGAGCTACTTCAACCGCCTCTGCCCTCGCTGAACAATTTGAAAACCAAATAAAAATAATGTCCTGCCAGCCCGATGAATTTTCGCTTGAAGGCGAACAATGGGGAGGCGGACGTGGCGTGTTTTCCTACCACCTCATTGATGGCCTCACTGGTATAGCCGACGCAAATAATAATGCAACGGTAAACCTTTATGAACTGGAAAAATACCTCAAAGACAAAATCCCGGAAGAAACCGACCTCCAACAAGTTCCCATCCTTATTGGTCCGCCCAAGACCATTCTCTCCAATGTGGATGCGGGCGAATTGGCGACCCTCCTCGAAAAAAGAAACAGCCAACCTCAAGTGCTTGCTGCCGTCCAAAACAAAGGTTTGGAAAAAGAAATATTGGCCAAAGCGGATACTTCCGTTCAACAGTTATATGATGAGTTTTTAGCCGCTGTGGATAATCAATATTTTTTGCCATCTGATTATAATGAATCCAGACAAAAAGGAAAGTCCGCCAGTGCGTTATATAATATTTTATCAAAAGAAAATTCCTTAAAGCCGCTTCACTCTGTTATGAAAAGGAATTTTGCGGTAGCCTTGCAAGACAAGTCCCAAAAATCAATTAATGCATATTTAAAAGCCGACCCGGAAGAATTGAATGAGCGCTGGGTCAATTTCGGAAAAAAGTACAAATCCAACCCAGCATATCTCGGCAAAGCCGCATCCCTCCTAGGAGAAAAACATTATTTATATGATCGGTTGATTGCCAAAAAATATTATTACGAGGGATTGTTGCTACGCCTGGAGGGTGAAAAAACAAAAAGTGATTCGCTGTTTAATTTGGCTTTGGAAAAAGAAAAACTGGCTCTGCAATATGATGATGGGTCGGCATTTATTTATAATGAAGTCGGCATGATCTATAAAAGATTATATTATTCGCATGGTGGAATAAATGGTTCGAAAGAAATAACAGACAGTTTGTACCATAATCAAATTTTGATGTTTGAAAAGGCCATTCAAATTGCCCCGAAATGGGTGATGCCACATATCAATTTGGCCGGCTTGTATCTTATGAATAATGAATTGGATAAATCAGAAGCAAAGTGTGCCATTGCCCATTCCCTGGACTCAACCCAACTTGGCCCTAAATGGTATATGGGAAACATTTATCAAGATAGAGGGGAAAATGATAAAGCCATCAAATTATTCAATGAAGTGATAAATAATAATCCGAATTTCAATGCCCTTGTTTATAACAACCTTGGCCTTGCTTATTTTAATACCAATCAATATGAATTGGCAGAAAAAATGTATTTAAAGGCACTTGAAAAGGACTCGATGGAATTCATAATTTACGAAAATTTAGGCTTACTATATTATAAATCAAAAAATTATGACAAATCAATTGCTATAAATTTAAAACGGACAATTTTAGACCCCGAAAACAGCATGCCCTTTTACAATATCGCATGCGTGGTTTCTCTACAAGGTAAAGGGGAAGCGGCAGTCGAATGGCTGGAAAAATCAATAGCAAAAGGATTTAATAAATATAACTGGATAAAAAACGATGCTGACCTTGAAAATGCAAGAAAAGCCCCCACCTACCTAAAATTAAAGAACCAATATTTCCCTAATAATTAAGAAATTGGGGGATTTGAATTCCAATCCCCCAATTTCCAATTTCCAATTTTTAATTTTTAATTTTTAATTCCTCAATTAATTATTACGTTCCAAAAAAGCTTTATACATTAATTTGGCAACAGCATCATCTGCATTTTTTGACAACGCTTTTTTATAATACTTTGCCGACATACCATTCAATCCAGCTTTCTCCAGCACAGCAGCCTTCATCAATAATTTCTGGACTTTTTTGGACTTTTTATACAATGGGTCTGCTTTCAGCGGGGCAATGGCCTTTTTCATTTTCATTTTAGTCGTTTTATCCTTTCTGCCATAGCCTGCGCCCGTTTCATTGTTTTTGACGCTTCCGCCGTCGCCGTAACCTGCGCCCGTTTCATTGTTTTTGACACCTCCGCCGTCGCCGTAACCTGCGCCCGTTTCATTGTTTTTGACACCTCCGCCATCTCCGTAGCCTGCGCCCTGTTCTGTGGATTTGACACTTCCGCCGTCGCCGTAGCCTGCGCCCGTTTCATTGTTTTTGACACTTCCGCCATCTCCGTAACCTGCTCCCTTCTCCGTCAATTTATCCTGACCTTCCTGAAGTTTAGTGGAAGCGATCAATTGCTGGAAAAAGTAGGTCGTAGCCTCTGATTGTTTTCTTGTGAATTTGCTGATGTCAGCTCCGTTCAGACTATAGTTACCTTTTTTATTTACTTGAACAATGTCCTTGTTCCTGACCAAGCTTACGGATGATTTTTCACCGACATTGACTGTGACATCTTCTTCGAGGGTCATTCCTGGTGTGACTGGGGCTGCTTTGGACGACCCCTTATCTGTATAATTCACTTCACCTTTCACTGTCCAGACAGTAAAAGAAGTGGAAGCATTTGCATTGAAAGTTTGGGCTTGTAATGAACTTATTGAGAAAATGCCAATAAGCCATAGGACGGATGTTAGATGTTTCATTATTGTAGTATATTTAGAGGTGAAAGAAAAGATATGTTCTTGTCATTAATTCAAGTAGTGATATATCAGTATAACGGATTATTGATGTACCAGATACCAGATTTAGGAACCGATAAACCGTTATACCTTTCACCGATAAACCATTCTTGAGTTAATTAGAAGAAGTGTTTGCTTGATGGTGCTATTTACTCAAATTTTGCAGGAATATAAAATGTTAGGCTATTTATACTGAACCATAATAGGTTTTGTGCAAATGGGAAAATTGCTTTTAGCTATTAGCCATTGGCTATTAGCTAACAGCCAATGGCCAAAAGCATTTGCACAAAACCTAAAGTGGTCGAGTATAAACATTATTCGTTTAACGGCGAACGGCAGACGGCCAGTTAATCAAAAAAGAATTCAGACAGAAGTTTTATGAATGGGCATTCATTTTTAGGTTGATACTGTGAGAGAGCGCATGGTTATCAGCAGCACTAATTTATTTCATACTATTTTTCTCAGCAGCATTTGGCATCAGACAGTAATTTTTTCCAGTTGCTCTTGTCGTTGGCCAGCCGTTGTCTTTTCATACGTAGAATCGTAATCATCCCGCAACGTTCCCATCATCCGATCCCAGAAAAGGAAATAGAGGCCGTAATTTCCGTGGAACCCTTTGTGGTGCAGGTTGTGGGCAACGGAGGTATTGACCCACCTGCCGAACCAATTCTTATTAAACCCTTTTGGATATAATTCAAAACCCAAATGACCATAGACATTGTAAGTTATTTGAAAAAGAAAAAACCAACCGATAGCATGCTGGTGGACAGGGAGGGTAAATGCGATCAACGGCAAAATCCCAACTTCAACTACAGCTTCCAACGGATGAAAAGCATAAGCCGTCCAAGGCGATGGGTTGGTGGATTTATGGTGCACGAGGTGGACGTATTTAAATAAAAAAGGATGGTGCATCAGGCGGTGCACCCAATAGAAATAGGTGTCGTGCAAAAACAGCATCCATACCCAAGTGAAGATATAATAGGGAATGCCCATTTCACCGATGGAATTGTACATGTTGGTGTAGGGCTTGAATGTCACAAAGACCATCAGGGCCACCGTGGCGAATATGGAAACGGTGATGAGGGAGAACAAGATGTCCCGCCCGTAGTCGGTCAGCTTCGGCATGTGCTGCTGCACTTTCCGAAACCACAATGGTTTTTTCAGAATAATATAAAACAGGATGAATGCGCCGCCCGCAAATTTGAAATACCTGCTGACAATGCCGAAGGCTTCGTTGAGCCACCAATCTATCATGGTTCTTAGTTTATTAGTGATTAGTCTGGCAAGTTCTTGAATTTTAATGTTATGCCAAAAAAAATCAACTGAACGATTATTTGCTTTTTAAGCATATGATTATATAATTAAAAGTACAAAAAAACAGGCCAATAGTTGGATTTGCAAAAATGGAGCATTTAACTTGACAATCCCGATAGCCTGCCCCGAATTCACTTCGGGGTAAAATACGGGACGGGTTGTTAAGTTAATTTTCTGAAATAAGTATTGAACACACATCTAACATCTTGAAACCTGCCGTTTGAACGGCAGGGGCTTAAAACACCGCCCCCACCTGCGCCCGCCCCACATGCACCACATTCGCCTGCCCCGTCTTCCGCCCCTCATAAGTAATGCCCACCCGGATATTTTTCGCCACCTGCCGATCCAGTGTTACATTCCACAAATAATTTTTCCCATTTTGCAAGCCCTGCAAAAAAGCAAAACCGACGGGCGAATTGGCCTCACCTTCAAAAGCAATATTTACCAGAGAAAATTCCGAACGGATGCTCGTGGTGGAACTTTGGTTAAATACCATTTCCCATTTCAGATCATTCGTTTTGGCATTTTCGCCAGCTGTGCCTTTTTTATTTTCCGAACTTTTATAGCGCCAAGTCACACCCGTGCGAAAATTGTTGGATGGCTGGAAGGTGAGCTGTGGTTTTGCCTCTATAGAGCGGATTTGGTAGCGGCGGTTCTCGAACAGTTCCGACCCTTGTTCGTCGGTGCCGAGGGTGAGGGAAGTTTGCAGGCTGATGCTGCGGGTCACGTTCCAGCGGCCTTTGAGGAATTGCTGCTGCTGTCGGCGGCTCTCAAATCCACTTGTCTGCACAAACTTGTTTTGATTATCTGATTGGCCGAATTGAATATCGAATTTTGGATCGGAGCGGTTGAAAAACAAGGTGTTATAAACTGAAGAGCGGGTCGCCACGAGCGCCGTATCCACCACATCCAATTGAAAGGGGTTCCAGGCACTGACATTTTCGGCATCCCTCACCTTGCGGGTAATCTGCAAACTACTCTGTGTCGAAAAACGGCTCATGAATTTTCTGAAACCCTCTTTATTGAACCAAACCGCTTTGGGTTCGAGGCGGAGGCTTTGGTTGAACGTCACATTATTGGTGCGGATAAAGTCATCGGTGAAAACGTTTACCCGCACAGCATTGGCCACATCTTGAAACGGGGCGATTTCCACTTCATCCAATTGCACTTGCCCGTCGCTGTTGCGGTCGGTCCATTGGTGGGTGCCCTCGCCGGGCTGCACTTGGAGGTAAGTGATTTCGATTTTTCGTTCTTGACCACTGCCGATCTCATAACTGGTTGTTGATTGCAGCACCCCACGCAGCAAATTAAAATTATGATTGAGACGGCCAAGGTAGGTGTCGGATGGGTCGAGGTTGGTAAGTTCCTCGTCTTTGATGACCAATTTTCGATAGGTGAAATTCCAACTCAGGCGGGAGTTGCGGCTTTGTGCCCAATTGCCCTGTACATTAAATTCGTCCGCAATGGTTGACTGCGAAAATGCACTTCCTGTAGGCGCATGATCCTTCCGCCGCTGGTAACTCGTTTTGAAACCAAACTTATCATTCTCTGGGCTTTCCAAATACACCCTTGCGATGTCGTAATAAAAACTCGCCCTATTCAGGGTATCGGGCCCATTAATTATTTTAGTAAAGCGGCTATTACGTTCCCGCTCGCCATATACCCCCCCCCGCCAATAATTATTTCCTGTGCTATCCCGGAAAATGGGAACAGCAATATTTATTTTAGGTCGAAAAAATTCGCTCCGTTCGCCCCCCCCCGCCATCTCTGTATTCTCTGTGCGCTCCGTGGTTAGCAAATCGCTTTGTGCCCATATATCGAAGCCATTTTTTTGAAAAATATATTTCCCAAAATGCCTAGTGCCCGTATAAACGGTATCCTGAAAAAAGCCTCCGAATTTATATTGAAAGCTCCCCACATTTGGGCTTCGCAAAGTAAACCCTGCGCTGCCCAATTGCTCGTTGCTCGGACGGGCATTGATGCCCACGTCGTTCGCTCCAGAGTTCACGTTCCAGTCACGGGTAAATTCCGCTGGCCGATAAGGGTTTAGTTCCTTGAATTTTTGCTGGGTAAATTCGTAATCCGCTTCCAATACCATTTCCCACATCCTTTTATCATTCTGTGAGATACTGTTCATGTTGGCAGGGCTCTCGTTTTTTTTGCCAAAATTTAGTGTGTGCCGCACCCCTGCCGTTGCAGCCAGCCCCGCATTGTCCCCATCATTAATTGACGATAAACGGTTTTTATCAAAATTACTCAGCGCCACTTCTGCCCGCATATTCATTTTTTTTGTTGGGGAAAATTCGACGCCGGATGTGTACAACTGCAATTGATTGGGCGCAACGAGGCGCCGCACCGATTCGTAATTGCCAGTTGGCAACCCAGTGATCGGATCAGGTGCGACCCATCGGAAAACCCTCCCATTTGCAGGCGTTTCGGTGTCCTGCACATAATTGCCATTTCCGAATCCAACTTGTGCAAAACTGGCCGTATATAGTGCTTTTTCAGGGTCATTGCTAAAAACCAAAATATTATCGAAAAGCCCCCCCCCTGCCATCGTATCCTGCAATTCATATAATACCCGAAAGGCACTAAATTCTTCCACTGTATCAATGCTGCTTATAATTACATCATTGTCGCCAGCAAGCTGTAGAGCCTCTTGCTCCATCTGTGAAAATTCATCGTCAATTGGTTTTCTGCCATCCTGTTCGGAATAGGTATGGAGGTACAGGCGCAGCTTATCGGTTTTCATTTCACTATTAAAAGCATAAAGGGAGCGCTGGTAGTCCTGTACATTGTAATCAAACTCCACCACGATGCGGCTGTCCTTGGTAATGAGACGGCGGTTGGTAAAAGTAATATGCCCGGCGTTGTAATCAATCACATAATCGGCATCGAGGCCACGAGTCATAGTCTGTCCGTCAACTACTACTTTCTCCGTTCCAGATAAAATGATAATAAAACGTTCGCCCTCTGCCCCTTCTAATCGGTAGGGCCCTTGGTTGCCTTCTTGTGCCGCAAGGGTATTCCTCGCAAATTTTCCCCGTGCAGCTGCCACGCTGAATTTTGTGTCCAAAACCCCGAATTTTTTCTTAGTTCTCTTTGACTGCCGCCCCGAACTTGCTTCGGGGTTTCCGCTTCGCTCCAAACTGGAAATCGCCCACTGCCGACTGAAAGTAGCCCCCTGCAATTTTTTAAAATAATTCATGAAATAACTGTCCGGCCTGCCGAGTTCGTAGTCGCCTGCAATGAGTTTGTTTTCGTCTTTTTTTATTTGGATAAATATTTTATCGAACTCCCGGAGCTGTTGCGTATTGCCTTCCGGTTGGAGCGGGATGCTGTTGTCGGTGATGGCGGCGAGCACTTCGAGGTCGCCGAGCTGTCCAGCCATTTGTAAATTGAATTGGCTATTCAAGACGAGGTTTTGATTGTTGCCAAAAGAAATGCCCCTTGTATAGTTGCCGTTATAATCCAGCCCCTGTTGAGGCAACAAAGGGCGTTGTTGGTCAGCGTATGGGTTGTATGGCACACCGATGAGAAAGTCCTTTTTGTCTTTATTCAAAATTGCAGAATCGAGCCGAGCGTAAGGGGCGGAGAGGTCGAATGGCAGCACACGGTATTTAATTGAGAATTGAGAATTGAGAATTGAGAATGAGGAGTCAAAAGTGATGCGGTTGTTTTCAATTTTGTAGTTATTTGGAGAAATGAGGGTATTGGTCTTTGGGTCTTTTACTTGGACAGTTTGGGGGATAACGGTCAGGCTGTCAATGAGTTGGGGCACACCGAGCACGGGGAGGGTCTTGGTTCGCAGGTTGGATATTTGCGAAGCGGCCAATAGCGGCAACAAGACCAAAAGAAAGGTGTAAAGGGTTTTAATCATTTACAGATAGCTAAATCCTTATGGTGTGTTTCAAATGAACGCAAATTAAATAGGTTTATGGCCTGCAAATAGTCCAAGTTGTCTTTTATGAAACGGAATAAATCTATTCTAACGAGTTTTGTTTCACTCTGCCTTGGCTTTTTGGAATTACATTCATTACACATGCTACAAATCATTTCTTAAGTTACTATACACTTTTTGAAAAAGGCTGTTTTTCATGTCTGAGAGGAAGGTCAATTTAGAGAGGGAGGTGTTTTTTTTGATTTTTTTCAGAAAAAACACCTCCCTCTCTATGAGTTTCTTCTCCTTTTGCCTGAAAACGGATTTGGGCAAAAAAAGTGTATAGTAACTTAATCATTTCTATCTCATTTTAAAAAAAGTTACTTTTACGGCTCTTGCACGGAAATACTTCCCACTTTGCTTTGTCCAGTTATATTTTTTCATTTTAAATTTTTTCTACAATCAAATGAAAAAACCTATCCAACTCATTTTGATACTCCTTGCCATCGCATTCAGTTCATTAATAAAAGCCCAAAACAATATCGTCTTTATCCTCGACGGCTCCGGCTCGATGTGGCAAAAAATAGACGGCGAATTCAAAATTGCCGTCGCCAAAACGGTCATGAAAGGCCTCGTGGAAAAACTCCCCGACAGCACCCGAGCCAGCCTTGTCGCTTACGGTCACAACCGCAAATCAGATTGCGAGGATATTGAAACCCTTGTGCCATTTGCACCTTTGGATAAAACAGCCATGTCGGAAAGTTTGGACGGCATCAACCCCGTGGGTATGACGCCTATCGCCAAATCCATCCAACATGTTTTGGATTTTTTGAAAAATGAAAACGAAGAAGTGACCATCGTACTCGTCAGCGATGGCCTCGAAACCTGCGACGGCAATGCCTGTGAACTACTGCGGCAGGCTAAAGCGCAGGGCGCAAAAATTACCATGCACGTGGTCGGATTTGGCATTGAGGAAAAAGACCTCTCTGCACTCGAATGCATCGCCCAAGCTGGCAATGGCCAATACCTCCCTGCCAACAATGCCGGAGAACTCGCCAACGCCCTGGACAAAACCATCGAGCCGCCGGTGGAAGGTGATAGCTACCTTTCCGTAAAAGCGACTTTGAAAGGTGAACTGGTGGACGCAATTGTAAAAGTTTATCCAAAAGGCGAGACTAAAGAAATAATAGCTGGCCGCACTTATTCCGCCAGCACTACCAATCCCCGCCTGTTCCTTTTGCCGGCTGGTGATTATGAAATGGAGGTCACTGCCATTACCCTCGATGGCAGTCCACAGCAAAAATTTACCGACCTAAAATTGATGCCAAACGATACCTTGACTAAAGAAGTGGATTTCTCAAACGGCACCATAAAAATAATGGTGACCCGTAACGGGGAGTTGTCCGATGCGACGGTCAAGGTCATGAAGGCAGGTTTACAAAAGGAAGTGGCAGCCAGCAGGTCTTATCGACATGCCAAGTCAAACCCCGTAATTTTCGATATTTTGCCGGGCACGTATGACATTGAAATCAAAGGCATCGAGATAAAAGGCGCACCCATCGTCCGTTTCGAAAATCAGGTTGTGGCCAATGGCGATCAACTTAATTTGGAGCACAATTTCCTATCAGGCGAACTCAAGGTAGGGGCCAAGCTAAAATCAAATCTGGTGGACGCCGTAGTCAAAGTTCTCCGCAAAGACAATGACAAAGAAGTCGCACGCGGCAGAACCTATATGAGCGATCATTCCAACCCAAAATCCTTTATCCTTGAACCTGGTATTTACCAAGTGGAAATCCAGCCCGTTAAGCCCAAAGGGTTGAGCGTTAAAACAATAGAGGTGGAAATACAAGCTGGCAAGACTCTTGAAAAATGGGGGAAATGGAAATGAATGGGCTGCCAACCCCACACACCCATCATACCCGCATACGCTCCTGCATCAACTCGGCATAAGTCGCATAATTTAATTTAGCAGGTGAGGCAATAAAAAATAATTTGCCTGACGTTTCGCATTTAATATTTAATTCACTCGTATTTTTAATAATAATAAAATCGTCATTTTTCACCTTTTCTCCATTTATAGAAAATTGCCCATCTATCACATAAAGCGAATAAATATTATCAGGTGATATATTTTCCGAAAAATCAATTTCATTAAATTCCAACCTTTTTATCTCCAATCCTTGGGCATCTAATTTAAAAGGGGATTTATCCCCAATATAGGTTCTGACAGAAACGCCATTGTTTTCCGCAACTGGCAAATCCGTCATTTTATAATCATTATAAGAGGCGGGCTGCTCCAGTGTTTTTGCCAAATTTGGGTCTACCCAAATTTGGAACATAGCCGACCCCTCGCCCATTGCCTCTGCATGACTGATGCCGTTTCCTGCGCGGATAATTTGGGCGTCGCCCGCATTAAGCGGTCGCCATTCTTTTAGTTTGGTATCATAATGCCGGATTTGCCCTTTCAACACAAACGACATAATTTCAAAACCTTGGTGTGGGTGCAAACCAATGGTACTGTCCACATTTGCTTCAGCATAAGCCCAATAGAATAAATTGGAATAAGGGCGAATAAATCCACCTTCCTGTGGAAAGCCAATGGGTTTGTTTTCGACGATCTCGCCGCCGTTGAATGCGCCACTTGCTTGGCGCTCTTTTGGAATTACTTGTATAGACATGAATTTAGTTTTTTCTGAGAACGCCTGAACGGTTAAATGGTTGAATGGCCAAAAGGTTGGGAACTTAAGCAGTCATTTTAGCCAAGTTCCCATTCTTCTTTATGCTGCTGTAAAATGGGGATGATAAATTCGATCAGCTCCCGCAATTCCCATCCAATTAGCTCCGCCCCTTTGCGAACTTCCTCCCTGTCAACCGATGCTGCAAAAGACTTTGTTTTAAATTTCTTTAAAACGGACTTTGCAGTTATGCCCTCTAATTTCGTTGGACGAATTAATGCAGCGGCGATAATAAATCCAGTGAGTTCATCAGCGGCCACGATGCATTTATCCAGCAGGGAATTTCTCGGCACCTCCCATTTTGTATAATGACCAGCTATGGCGTGGGCTATTTCGTCTTCGCCCATTTCACGCAGTTTGGCCACGATGATGTTGGGGTGTTCGTTTGGGTGTTTTTCATAATCGGCATCGTGCAGCCAGCCGGTGACAGCGAATTTTTCTGCGTCTTCTTGAAAATGGTTGGCCATTGCTTCCATGACCAGCGCTACGCTGTGGGCATGTCGTCGGAGCGAATCCGTTTTTGTTAGGTCGAATAATAATGCTTTGGCTTCCGCTTGTGTCATGTCAGGTTTTTTGGGTAAAAGTAGGTCAATCATGGAAAGTCGTTAAACACTGCGAACAAAAAGCGGCTTCAAACCTTTATTTTGCTAATTTTGTAAAAACAAATCAGCACATTTCTCCATCAACGACATATCGTTCCCTTATTTCCTACCTGCTGGCATTTTTAGTGGTGAATGCAGTGACCTTCAAGGAATTGCACCACTTGTTGGATCACCACCATGAAGTAGCCCATTGCGATGTTGAAGGTTCGGAGACACACTTGCACAGCGAGGAATATGCCCCGGCGGATTGCTTCATTTGCTTTTTCCATTTTTCCACAGAGGAATTCCAAGAAGCTACCATTGGGTTAAATGCTCCGACACCCTTTCATTTACCTGTTTATTATTCTTACGATAATCCGATCACGAAAAGTGCTTTTCGGCACATGCCTTCCCGTGGGCCACCTACCCATTCTGCTTCCATTTAAAATTAATATTCACTATGGTTTCCTATTTCATTATAGCCTGTTGCGCAAATGAAATGGGTAATTTCAACATTCGAAGCGGATGAGGTATTCCATTATTTCAGTCCTTTTATCGTTGCCGCTTCTCTCTTTCTCACAAAAATGTGAGGCAACTCTTTGTGGTACAGTGACTGATGCAAAGACGCAACAGCCTATTGCTTTTGCAGAGGTTTTTATTGAAGAAAACAGCATCGGTGTTATAACCGACGAAGAAGGCAAGTTTCATTTTCATGAGCTATGTGAAGGAACCTTCACCGTCATAAGCAAGCACATTGGTTGCCCACATGTGGCGAAAGAAGTTTACATCAAAGGCAACATTGAGGTTGACTTCTCCCTGCATCACGAAGGTCTCCACCTCGAAGAAATTGTGGTAAGGGAGAAATCCATTGCGCCTGTTTCCATGCAGACCGAGAGGACTCTTTCAGGCCTTGAGTTGACCTCTTTGAAAGGCGAGACGTTAGGCGACGCATTGCAAAATCTGTCTGGCGTTTCCTTACTCAACACAGGTGCTTCCATTGCCAAGCCCGTCATCAGGGGACTGCACTCCAATCGCGTGCTCATTCTCAACAATGGCATCCGACAAGAAGGCCAGCAATGGGGACTCGACCATGGGCCGGAAATTGATCCATACGTAGCTGATGAGGTCAAAGTAGTGATGGGAGCGAATAGCGTTCGCTATGGAGCAGATGCTTTGGGGGGAGTCATTCTGGTAGAACCGAAAACATTGAGAGAGGAAGCAGGGATAGGCGGTGAAATCAATGTGGCAGGTTTCAGCAATGGCCGGACGGGTGCCATTTCAGGGCAATTGGATGGAAAACTGGACGGCAGCTTACCACTATCAGCACGAGTGCAAGGCACCTATAAACGAGGTGGCAACACCCGCACCCCTGATTATTTTTTGGAGAATACTGGATTGAAAGAAAACAATGTCTCTGCGGCCATTGGTTTGCAGCAAAAACGCTTTGATACGGAAGTGTTTTACAGCTTGTTTTTTACCGATCTGGGTATCCTTAGCGATGCACACATCGGCAACCTGACAGATCTCCAAAATGCCATTGAAAGGGGGCGGCCATTGGGTGATAGCGACTTTAGTTACGAGCTAAATCGGCCATTGCAGCGAGTAGCCCACCACTTGCTCAAAGTCAAAAGTAATGTGCAGACAGGTGAGTTGGGTCAACTGACCTTCCTCTATGCCCGCCAGTTCAATCGCCGCCAAGAGTTTGATGCGCATCGTTCATCAGGCAACCCTCCTTCTGGATTTGACAACCCTGAAATTGAATTTGAAATAACGACACATACCGCCGACGTAGCTTGGGAGCATAAACCCATTCGCCGCCTTTCAGGCATCTTCGGCATCCAATGGATGCAGCAAGTGAACACTACCGACAGGGGTGGTCTCATCCCTGATTACGACAACCAAACCATTGGAGCCTACTGGATCGAGCGCTGGCGCAAATACCCATTCCCATTGGAGCTGGAAGCTGGCCTGCGCTTTGACCGACGCCACATGAACATAGACCGTCGGGGAACAGATGTGATAGACAATCAGCTGGATTTCAATAATCTATCTGGCACTTTTGGTGCAGTTTATCATTTTCCAAAACACCTTGATGTGAGTTTACATGTTGGTTCGGCGTGGCGAGCGCCCGGTGTCAATGAGCTGTACAGCGACGGCGTCCATCATGGTTCGGCAAGTTACGAATTGGGCAGGGACGACCTGAAAGCCGAGCGAGCCACCAACGTCAATTTAACTTTTGAATATTCCCATACTGGAAATGAAAGCGGTACGGGTATTACTGCCAGTTTGGCTTTTTATCAAAATCAAATTGACGACTTCATCTTCCTCGAACCACAGGAACAACCAGAGTTGACCATTCGGGGTGCTTTCCCTGCTTTTCATTACACCCAAACGGATGCCCGTCTGCGTGGCTTCGATTGGCAGGCGGAATGGAAACCCTTGATTTGGTTGGGACTTGGCCCTGGCATTTCAGTGCTACGGGCAAAAAATCTGCAAACGGATGATTGGTTGATTTTTATGCCAGCAGATCGATTAAGGCACAGCATCTCTTTCTACCCAAAGAAAAAGAACAGTAGCAACGACGCAGGTAAATTCAAATCGGAGACTTTTGTCAAGCTGACCATGGAAAATGTTGCCGAGCAAACCCGAGTACCGACAGGTCAGGACTATACCGACCCGCCACCAGCCTACACCTTGTTCGATTTGGAAGGTGGCACGCAAATGCAATGGAATGGGCATCCTATCTACTTGGGACTAACTGTCCAAAATCTTTTTAATACCACTTACCGCAGCTACCTCAACCGCCTCCGCTACTTTGCCGCGGAACAGGGAAGGAATGTTTCGGTACGGGTAAAACTTGAATTTTAGAATTTTGGAATTTTGGAATTTTGGATGATAAACACTGGGTTGAAAATTAAAGCCTTGTTTAAATTCCAAAATTCCAAAATTCTATTCTCAAAAGAATTTAAAAAATGAAAAATATCCTTTTTCTCTTTTTGACAATTTCCCTTTTCACTTTCACATCTTGCGACGATGATTCAGGCATGGTCACTGAGCCAGAATTGATCACTACGGTCACCCTGAATTTCACGCCCGAACCATCGGAGCCAATTATTTCTTTTTCTATAAGGGATACCGATGGCCCTGGTGGCGATGCACCCGTTGCTGAAACTATTCAGCTCAGTGCCAACCAACTCTATACTTTCACTGCTAAATTCCTCGACGAGAGCAATGCCTCAGATATTGAGGATATTACATTGGAGGTACAGGAAGAAGCTGCCGAGCATCTGGTATGCTATACTGCCACAGGTGCAATGGTGGCCCTAACCACTACCGATACCGACAGTGGTGGTCAACCGTTAGGACTGAACGGAACTTTTACTACTGGAGATGCTGGAACTGGCACTTTGAAAGTGATTCTCAAACACGAGCCGGATAAAAATACAAGTGATCCATGTGCTACTGGAGAGACGGATGTGGAGGTGACTTTTGATGTGGAGATACAGTAAATTAAAGATACTGCTTTTTGCATAAAGGGTTTTCTTGTCAATGAATGAGGAAACCCTTTTTTTATTGGAACTCAGATTTGACAAATTTTTAAAAATTTGTCAAATCTTAATTCTTTCTTTTTTTATTTCAGCCAAATAACTTCAGGCATTGCCTCCCGTTTATCCAATTCCACAAAAAATTCACCTGAATAAAGTTTGTTGTACATCAACTGCTCCCGCAATACTTCAAATTGGGTTTCGTCTTTGGCAAAATGGGCGATCCAATCTATAGCGCCCAGTTGGGTTTGAAATTTCTTTTTCATGGCATTTCGGTTTTTATAGTTAGTGCATCTATCTTGAATTTCGTTACCAAAATTGTAGTAAAAATTTTCTGCAGGCCAGTTTAAATGAGTGAACCGGGAAAAATGGTGACTGGACTGGAGGGTAATTTTATTGAACACATAATGGTTTGGCAAATTTTGAAAATTTGTCAAACCTGTTTACTGGACACCTGAGAACTGTTAGATTTTGACGGATACAAAGTGTCAACTATCAATTAAAAATGGTGATTAATATCATTTTTTTGACCCAACCTCACCACCTAACAATGTCGTTATCCCTTATAAAAAACTATAGGTGAACTCATTTGGTCAAAATTTTATTGAGGCTTTTGGATTTGAAAAAGCCATGTTTAATTCAAGCAGAAATTTTGAGAGATGAATTCGCCCTTTTACTGCATGACTAATGAAAGCATCTAGAACTATAAAAACTATATCATGAAAAATTACATCTGGCTTTTTAACATTATTTTCGGCGCAGGCGCATTTATGTTCTCCGCCTGCTGTGACGACGAACCCAGTTATTGTGCAGAAGAAGCAACCATCATCGGTGAGGATTACCGGGAATGTGCTTGTTGCGGTGGCTGGTTTATAGAAATCGACGATGATACCCTGCGGGCCGTTGACCTGCCGCAGGAGTTTAAGGAAAGTTTGGATTTCAATGAAATTCCATTACAAGTTTATATGGAATGGTCGCATAATGAGACGCCTTGTTTGGAGGATGAGATTGAGGTGGGGTGTATTCGGCGGAAGGAAAAGTAAATTGAATTTGTAGTGTCGAATTTTAGGGAAGCTTATAATAGTAAAAACTTCCCTAAAATATAGACAATTAAAACAAAGCAAATTTTCTTTTTGTCTGTTTTAATTTCAGAGCAGCTTTCAATAATGTCAGGTGTTATTGAAATAAAGCACTACCTGACATTAATTGCCCTATAGGTCTTGTTGAAACCAAAGGATTACATCACCAAAATTACAATCACCTTCCATAATTCTAAATGTTACAGTGTTTGGTGCGTTTTTTTCCAAGAGTGAATTTCTAAAACCCAGTTGAATAACGCGGCTTATATCTTGACCTTTTATCGTCATTCCTGTGGCAATCGGATGACCATTAATATCAATATCAATCTTAGCAACATTTAAGTTTGGAGAGGCATTGAATGATAAAAAGGGTTCCTGATAATTAGAATTAGAGTTTGTTAATTTTTTTAGCTCTGGTGAGTTGAACTCCTCAATTCTGTCTTGACCGCTTCCCATAAATAATCTAAATCCTGGGTTGCGAAGTAAACGATAATCTGCTAAATTTCTCATGATAAATAAATTTGTAACATATGAATCTGAAATTTTTGGTAATTGCAATATTTCAGATTTACACATGTTTTGTGATAAAATAATGATAATAGAATTCAAGGAAAATTTTTGATTATTATCCTTAATTAATAACCGTAGGAAGCTACTAAATCTTCATGTAGACTACTTGAAATTTTAGACTTTATATAGTTATAAGCATCTTCAAAAAAATTGCTGTTCAAATCTGATGAGTGAGTGATACAAAGGTGAGCACTTAACATATTGACGATAGTGGAACTATGTTTCAAAACTTTTAAACTATGTAACAAAGTGAAATTTTTTCATGAAACTATGTTACATGATTCAAAGAATCAATAGTGTATATGATTGACTATCAAATAGATGTACGTTACATGGCATTTGATGCAATATGAATTAATATTTACTTGATTTTGATTAATAATCTTATTCTTATAAGAAAGGCAGGTCAGAAAATGTGACAATTATGGGGAAGGTTGATACTAAAGCAGTGTTCAACTTTCAATTTTTCCGATTGCTTGCTCTAAACTCAGTTGGTGAATGTCCAAATTCTTCTTTAAAGTTCCGGGAGAAAAAAGAAGGGTCACTAAAACCTATTTCGTAAGCGATTTCTGATATATTAAGATTTGTTTCAATTAATAATTGTTTCGCTTTTTGGAGTTGTACAGAACGAATGAACAAGGATGGTGAAACATTGGTTAGCGCTTTAATTTTTCGATATAATTGAACTCTGCTCATACCAGCCAATCTCGCCAATCTTGAAACATCAAATTCCGTATCTTCCATATTTTGCTCAATCAGTTGTTTGACTTTTACAAGGAAGGGTTCTTCGGTAATAACATTTTCTGATTCTTCAGATGATTTATGTGTTAAGTTTAGAAAACGTACTTGAAGTTTTTTCCGCTGTACAATCAGGTTTTCCAATTGTACCTCCAATTCTGTCTTATTAAATGGTTTTGGTAAATATGCATCTGCTCCTTCCTTTAAGCCATGAATCTTTGAATCGATATCTGCTTTGGCCGTCAATAATACGATTGGAATGTGATCAGTCCTTTCATCATTTTTTAAGGTTTCGCAGACTTCAAAACCATCTTTCTCTGGCATCATTACATCACTGATAATAATGTCCGGTATTAATTCAGTTGCTTTTTCAATACCTTCTTGGCCATTGTTGGCAGATATGATTTGATAAGAATTTTTAAGACAGGCAACAAGATATTGTACTACATCTTGGTTATCTTCAATGATAAGCAGAAGTGGATTGCCAATATCAGAAGATATAATTTCATTTTTTTTGCTTGACTTGGTTTCAGTTGCATCACTGACAATGAGCCTTGTTGGAGAAGTTACAACACTGAAATCTTCAGTAGCGATAGGTGTTGAAATTTCTTTTTTTATGGGCAAATGAATTTTGAACACAGTACCTGCACCCATTTTGCTTTCTACTTCAATTGTTCCATCTAGAAGATGAACCAATTCTTTTGTCAATGTCAATCCAATCCCTGTCCCCTCTCCTTTACGGGTTGTGGACGCATCGACTTGATAAAAGCGATCGAAAATATGTGGAAGCTGATCTTTCGGAATGCCTGTTCCAGAGTCCTTTACAGATATTTTTAAAAAGCTCAATTTATGCTTATTGACTTTAGCAAGCTGGAAATATATGTTGCCACCTGGTGGTGTGAACTTAATTGCATTGGAAAGTAAATTAGAAATAATATTCTGCATTTTATCTTGGTCGTAATCCATAATCAGTTCATTCAATTCTGTTAGAAAATGAAGACTTACTTCTTTTGATTCAGCCAAAGTCTGAAATGATTCTATTAAATATTTTAGATACTTAATAATATCACCTTGAACTTCACTCACTGGCAAAGAACCTGATTCCAGTTTTGCTAAATCAAGCATTTGATTAACCAAATTAAGTAATTGGTTACCGTTTCGTCTTATCAATTGTATACCCTCCTGAAGCCATTCTTTTGGATTGGCGATTACTTGATCAGCCAATCCCAATATAATAGTCAACGGCGTCCTGAATTCATGGGTGATATTCGTATATAGTTTTGTTTTTATTTCGTCCAATTCTTTTAATCGGCCTGCCTCTGCTTTTGATAATTGTCGGTCGAGCTGAAATCGGTACAGGGCATAAATACTGGAAACGAAAATTATCAGGTACATTAAATAGGCCCACCAAGTGCGCCACCAGGGAGGGGCAATAGAAAGCGGGATCGCTATTTCTTTTTCATTTTTAATACCATGTCTATTTGTTGCTTTTACTAAAAACTTGTATTCCCCAGGATCAATATTGGTGTAATTTGCAATCCTGTTTGGTTCTGATTTTTTCCAGTCATTGTCATAATTTTCCAATTTATACCAGTACTGGGTTGCTTCCGGTTCAGAATAATTTAATAATGCAAATTCAAATGAAAAATCGTTTTGGTAATGTTTTAAGAATATGGAGTTTATAAATTCTGGTAGTGTATCAGAATAAGAAACCTCGCCATTAATTTTAAAATTTGTTAGCGCTAATTCTGATTGTCGCTGGTCTAAAACTATGCTGTCAGGATTTAATGAGATAATTCCGTTTGCCCCTCCAATTAATAAAAGCTTACCATCTTCACTCAAAGAAGATGATCCTGAATGGACAAGGCCAATTTCCTGTGGAAATCTAATATGAAAAAATGAATCTAATGGTGGAATGTATTTAGTTACGTTATATTTACACACAATCCATAGATTATCCCTTTTGTCAAGAATTAGGTGCCTGATATTATTTTCGGCCAGCCCTTCAAAAGTGGTAATATGCAACATTGTATCTAAAGAAGGATTAAACTTAAATAAACCATGGGTGGTGCCGATCCAGATTACATCTTTTACTGAAACAACATCTCGTATGCTTCCTGTCTGAAAAGATTCTATGGTGAAACTGTTTTTATATACTTGTAGTTTTTTATGCTTTTTTTTATCAAAATAAAAAATTCTTTTCCCCTGTTTTGAAGAAAAAAATCCCCATATTGTATTATTTTGAAAATGAGTAAAGGTGATATAATTTAATGTGGGTTCTTGGTTTTCGATATAGTACCAAGTTCTATTTTTTAAATTGTGATTTAATTTACATAATCCGTTGCTGGTGATTAACCAGTAATTTTCCTTTTTTTCTAAATCTTCTTGAAATTTAATTACTGTGCTATTATTAATAGTGTCTCCTAAATCAGGTTTTGTAAATTCTTGAAGTTGTAAATCAAAATATACTAAACCGTGATTTCTATAACGTTGCCAAACTCTTTTCTTTGAATCAGAATAAAAGCCTAATGGACTCCATCCCACACTATTGGAAGGAAATGTCATTTTTTGCCCCTTTAGGCCTAAAATTGGTGAGTAATAAAAAGAAGGGCCTCCTGTATCAAACCAAATACCATTGTTTTTGTCAATATGCAAAGCAAGCATTGCATTTAATTCATTTTCATATCCAGCCTCTTGTTGATAAAATTCGTATGCTTTGGCATCTAACTCTAATTTTTGCACTCCTCGTAGTGTACAAATCCATAAGTTGTCAAATTGGTCGATGTATAAGTTATTAATTCGACTACTTTTTAGGCTCATTGGGTTTGTGGGAGAATGGAAATGTCTTTTATAGATATTCCTATTAGGATTTAGTTCGATAATTCCATTTCTTGTAGTCGATATCCAAAGAAACCCTCTGAAGTCTTCAACAATATCAGTAATGATAAAATTTTCAAGAGAATCTGCATACGGAAAATTAACCAGAGAATCATTTTTTAATTTTAACAAACCTTTGGATGTTCCTATCCAAAAATCTCCGTTGGAAGCAATGAAAACCTTCCTTACATCGGATTGTGTATTAAACTGAAACTCAGTTAATTTCTTCCTTTTGTTATACTTGAATAATCCTGAGGATGTGCCTATCCAAATAAAATTTTCTTGGTTTTCCAATAACGTAAAAACCTGGCTGCCTTCTATGGAAGGTAACTCACCTTTGGTTTTGATAGTACAAAATGAATCTTCAATGTTATTATAAATGTGTAGTCCTGAAGAAGTGCCCACCCAAATTCTATTTTCACTATCTTTAAATAGTTGAAAAATATGATTACTGCTCAAACTTAAAGAATCTACACTTTGATAATACTGTGTGAAATTCTGAGTTTCTCGATTAAGCCTGTTAAGGCCATGGATTGTGCCTATCCAAATATCTCCATTGCTGTCTTCAAGGAGTTCAGTGACGCTGGGATGAGATAACGAGTTCGCATTTCTTGGATCATGTGTATATTTAATAAACTTATAGCCATCGTATTTTAAAAGACCTTCGGCTGTGCCTATCCAAATAAATCCAAACTTGTCTTGAATTATTTCTCTTGCGAAATTCCAATCTAATCCTTCCCTCTCTCCTATTTTATCAAAACGGGTAACCAACTCCTGGCATTGGATTCCTGAGATACTCACTAATGAAATGCCGCTAAGAATATATTTTAAAATACCTTTATCTAATTTTAAAATATTAATTATCCATTTCAACCAGATTTTTAGTGATATAAATGGCATTTGTTGATGGTTTTTTGTGATTCTTTGTACATATACAAATTTAAGATAATTCTTATGAATTTTTGTTAAGCAAATTCAAAACTTGCAAATGGAAGACTTCCAAAGTTTCTGAAGTATGAAAACTAAAATATGTCAATCCAAAATCCTCAACTCCAACCCTTCCACACCTCTCTTAAACGCTGACATTTCTTCAGCCTTAAACTCCTCAAACCCTTCCAAGAAAACTTCCACATCCTTTCTAAAATGTTCCAAAGCCAATTTTTGATTCTCCGTCGGCGGCGAAAGTGTATGCCCTAAATAAGAACCAATATTCCAAAATTGATTCATCAAAACATCCGGCTGGCGATAAATACCCTGCACTTTTCTCGGAATTACTTTTTCCTTTTGATTTTTTAATTGTTTTTCAATAGAATTAATTTTTTTGTTCCACTCTTTAAATAATGCTTCCTCTTTTTGACTTAATTTTTCTTTTAAAAATTTAATTGATTTTTCCATGTCCCTCACCTCGTCCATGGCGGCAGTAAGTTTAATTATTTCTGCATAAAAATCCTCGATCATTTTATTTTTTTCCAGCCACGAATATTCTTCGATTTTTAATCGGACATCGGGTAAAACAGAAAAAATAAATTCATCATGATTGGATTGATAAGAAATATGCGCCGTGTATTTTCCAGGGGCGATGGATATACCGCTTCGAGGAGCGGTCAATTTTTTGGGCTTGGTCATATTCGGAGTTCTTGGGGCATCTCTCGTTAAATTCCAAGCGAGCCGGTTAATGCCTTTTTTGGGAGTTTGAAAAATGGTTCTAACAATTTTGCCGGAGTCGTCTTTTATTTCAATTTTTACTTTTTCTTCCAATGATAATTTCTCTTTATTTTCTGGTGCATCTTTTAGATAATAAGAAATCAATGCGCCATATTCCCTATTCGTTCCATTATAATAGGCATCGCCGACCTTGCCTTGCCGATAACCAATGGACTCACCGATGATATTTAAATAAGCATCGGGCATAGGAAAAATCTGTAATTCTTTTTCCAATGTATTTTCTACGCCCAGTTGCGCCATCGCCCTTAATGGACGAGTATCATCTAAAACCCAAAAGGCCCTGCCAAAAGTGCCGATGACCAGATCGTGGTCACGGGGATGGACGACCATATCACGGGTAGGGACAGCGGCAGGGTAGCCGTTCGTCCATTTGTTCCAGTTTTTACCTTCGTCGAAACTGACATAGAGGCCGAATTCCGTTCCGCAGAAATACAACTTTGGTTCGACGGGGTCTTGCTCAAAGCAATAGACATAGCCGAACACATCACTGTCGTCGGCAATACGCTCCCACGTCCTGCCGAAGTCACGAGTGCGGAAGAGAAAGGCTTCCCAGTTGTCGCGACGGTGATCGTCGAACACCACGAACGCTTCGCCTTCTTTGAATTTAGAGGCTTGGATTTGTGGTACCCAAGTGCCTGCTGGTACGTCGCTGAAACGGGGTGTGCAGTTCTTCCAATTATCACCGCCATCTTGGGTCACTTGCACGTTTCCATCGTCCGTGCCGACCCAGATGATGTCTTCGTTCAGTTCGTTCTAGCGCAATGGTGACAATGGTAGTATGGAATTCCGCACCCGTCACATCATAGGTCAATCCACCGCTTTCGAGCCACTTTTGTTTTTCAGGGTCGTTAGTCGTCAGGTCAGGGGAAATGATGTCCCAATTTTGGCCATGATCGCTGCTTTTATGCAAATATTGGCTGCCGTAATAAATGGTCTTTTTGTCATGTGGACTGATGCCGATGCCTGCATTCCCAATTGAAGCGCAAATACTCGCCATCGGGCGTGAACGGGTTTTATTTTCAATAATTGACCTGACTTACAATCATAGCGAACGAGGTTACCTGACTGCCCCATGGGCGTAGCCAAAATTGTGATCTATAGGGTCAGGCACAACATCGAAACCGTCACCAACACTGATACGCTGCCAGTAGAAATTGCGGATACCCCCTTTGAAGAATACTTGGCTCGGCCCTTTCCACGAGCCATTGTCTTGCAGGCCGCCATAAATATTATAGGGGATTTCATTATCCCACCCGCACATGATAAAATTGGGCGAGCGGTAGGTTGTCAGCAAACCACCAATTTTTGCCCCGGTCATGCGTGATGTTCAGCCCTCCGTCATGGCCAACGATCAGAAAGTCGGGATCATCAGGATGCGCCCACCAGGCGTGGTGATCGGTGTGGATTTTATTGCCGGGGGCAAAAGTTGTCCATGTTTTTCCACCGTCAATGGATTCTGTAATAGTCGTGGCAATGGAATAAATGCGGTTTTCATTTTTCACGTCTACATAAATATCGGCGTAATAAAATGGTCGGTTGCCGATGTTGGGGGCATCTGGTTTGGAGGCCCTATGCCAAGTGTGGCCGCCATCATCGGAACGAAAAATACCATTGCTTTTTGATTCGATATAGGCATAAACAACGGATGGTTTACTGGGTGCAAAAGATAATCCGATGCGTCCAAGGTCACCTGTTCGGCAAGCCATTTTCGAGTTTTACTTGTTCCCAATCTTCCCCTCCATTATGGGAAATATAAATGCCTGAACCCGGCCCGCCAGATTGCATATACCAAGGATCACGTTGGTGATCCCACATGGCAGCGATAAATTTATTTGGATTAGAAGGATCAACCACGAGGTCGGAGCAGCCCGTTCGTTGGTCCACATAAAGGGTTTTTTTGCCAAGTCTTCCCGCCATTGGTCGTTCGGTAAATGCCTCGGTGCCTGCTGTCACCCCAGGCAGCGCCTTCCACACCAATGACTACATGGTCGGGGTTGTTTGGATCAACGATGACCCCGATGTATTTGACGGGTTTTTTCCAAACCCAAATGCTCCCACGTTCTTCCTCCATCGATGCTTTTGAACATGCCAAGGCCACTGTTCATACTGTTGCGTGGATTGCCCTCGCCAGTGCCAACATAAATGATGTTGGGATTCTTTTGGTAAATGGCAATAGCGCCGATTGAGGCTGCTTTTTCTTTATCAAAAATGGGCGTCCAGGTATGCCCGCTGTTTTCCGATTTCCAAACGCCGCCTGCTGCTGCGCCGATGTATATTATGTCAGGGTTTACTCAAAACCACATCAATGGCCGTTACTCTTCCACTCATGCCAGCTGGGGCCGATGTTGCGGGGCGTCATGCCGTGAAAAATGGACATATCCACTTTTTGGGTGTGGGCATTATTTAACCAAAAAAAAAGAAAAGGATAGGAGGAGGAAAAGGGTGGAGGATTCTCATGTTGAAATTGGTTTGTTTTTTAATGGAAATAAAGGGTAAAATTAATTTTCACATATAAATTCAAAAAAAGCGACGCCCCCAAAAGGAACGCCGCCATTTTCATTTTATAGAAAGGGAATAAAAATTTTTATTTGTTCATTTCCCATTTTAAGCAAACATCATTCATTTGCCCTGGTAGGGGTAAAGAGGTCAGGCAGTGGGCTGGGCACATTTTCATTATTGTCAATTTCTGCCCTGGCATACAAGAAACGCTGTGGGTTCATGGTAGCGGTGGAAGTGTTCAATGGAATTGGCACCATCACATCGCTATCGGATTTGCGTAATCTCCTTACGTCATTGAAGGGAATGTAAGTGGTAAAACCAGAGACATAGCGCTCTTCGATGATTTCACGTAAGATAGCTCTATCGGTAGCTATGCCGTCCGCATTTTCAATGCCGCCGTTCATGAAGTCGGCCATTTCAAAAGCCTCATATAGATAGGTGTCGGCAGCATCAATCAAATTGAAAGCATCGCCTGAATTGAGGTGTGCCCTCCATTCGTTTAATTTATCAATGGCACCTTGGTTGTTGCCAGTCCTCACCAAGCATTCTGCCCAGATCAACAGGTTTTCTTCGTAAGAAACTAGGGGCATGGGTGTATCCTGTGCATCAATCCCATTGTCGCTGGCACCGTCACCACTGATGTACATATAGTTCCGGCGGGCCGTTTCATTCGTCTTGCTGTGGTTTCGACTATTGACATTTGCAGTGTCAAGCAATTGTTGGAAGAATGCATCTTCGCCCGTCATGTCGCCAGCCCGACTGCCAGATACAAAGATGTAAAACAGGTTGCTGTTTTCGTTGACTGAACCAATCGGATTGTAGTTCATCGTATTGTCTGGACTGCTGATTCCCTTATCCACGTACTTCAAAGCTTCGCTGTAGTTTTTTACCAACAGATAATTACGGGCTTTCAATGTGTTGGCCGCCTCTATCCATTTCGTCTTATTCCCACCATAAAAATTGTCTTCACTGCCAACGGCAGTTTTGGAATTGTTGATTTTATTGATACCATTATCCAAAAGAGTTTGGACAGCAGCGTACACGTCGTTTTGGTCATCATACCTTGGTTTGGGTGATTCCAAACTTGGGTTGTCGGGCACTGCTTCTGAATAAGGCACATCGCCCCATAAAGTAGCAGCAGTTCCCATCGCCATCGCCTCGTTTACATCAATAATGCCTTGCAAAAGGTCTAGTTCAGGCGAAATTCTCCTGATCTCTTTGTTCTGTACTAAAATACCGTTATAAACAAATGTCCAGGAATCATCAGAATCCCCAGGTGTAAAGCTGTAGCCATAAATGGTCTGCTGCACCAAGTTGTTCCCAATCAGCCCACCAGAATAGTACATGGCTGAACGCAGCAGGTGGCCTTTGTGCAATTGGGTATTGGCCAGTTGTGTGCCCCTTAGGAGTAAATCACCTGATGGCACTTCTGTCAACTGGTTGGGGTTGTCGTTGACATCCAAGTAGTCATCGCAGGAAACGATGGACAGGGCGATGATGACAAACATTATTTTATATGCTATTTTCATAATATCTTTTTTTTAAATTAAAATAGAAGTTTTCCAAAAAAGCAGGTACCTGCTTTTTGAAAAATAATTAAAAAGTAGCTTTTAGACTGAAAATGAAAGAACGGGTACTTGGGTTGGTGAAATAATCCAAGCCTTGCCCTTGCCCAACACCGAACTGGTTCACGTCTGGGTCAATGCCAACGACGTCCGTCCAGATAGCAAGGTTCCGGCCCGAAGCCGATAGTTCTATGGATTGAATCCCTGTGCTGCTTTTTAGCCCTGGGAAATCAATTAGATAAGAAATGGAAGCTTCCCGGATGCGGGTCCAACTACCATCGCCAACGGCAAATTCATTGAGTTTTCCATCACCGAAACCGTAAAGGGATGTGTAATAGGATTGGTCAAGCAGGACGTCACCGCCTCCAAAATTGCCAATGTTGCCCCTGACAGTGGTGCCTGCGGGGATTACATCGCCTGCATAGTTTTTCAAATCTTGTGTCAAGGTAATTTCATTGGCCACATCGCTGTGTGTACCGAAATAGGAAGTGATGAAACGGGTCCTTTCCCCAAAGTCGTTGCCTTGGCTGGTTTCAAATAAAATGTAAAGGTTCAGTTTTTTATAACCTACATTAAAACCAAGTCCACCCCTCCAATCTGGGTTGGGATCACCTACGACGAGGTTGCCAGTTAGGTCAACCTGAGGGAAACCATTATCATCCAATACCAAACTTCCGTCATCATTTCGCAGGGCTCCTTGTGTGTAGAATACGCCCATGGGATGGCCTTCAATGGCAACGGATTGGATGGAACTGCCTGACGTAAAGTTGACCACACCGCCACCAAGCACCTTGGTCACTTTGTTCTTGTTCCGGCTGATATTAGCTGATATAGAAGCTCTTAAATCTTTTTGTTTAATAAAATTATATCCCAATTCGATTTCAAAGCCTTTGTTTTCAATTGTGGCCCCATTGCTATAGATTTCATCAAAACCCAAAGACCGGGTCAGCGCAATGTCCAGCAATGCATCCTTGATCTCGTTGGTGTAGAATGTTGTATAAAGTGAAAGCCGGTTCCTGATAAAGCGAAGGTCAAGTCCTGCTTCATATTCCGTCTTTATTTCGGGTTTCAGTGATGCATCACCAAGCCGTTCGTCCAATTGGTAGCCGCCGCCAAAATCTTCCAAGGTGATTTCATCAGAAAAGGAAGAAAAAGAGCCTACTTCAAAAACTGTTTCCTCCCGGTGAGGGAGCGGTACATTACCAACCTGTCCATAAGCCAGGCGGAGTTTTCCGAAGGAGAACCAATCGGGCTTGTCAAAGGATTTAGTAAAATTCCATCCCAATTCTACTGATGGATAGAAGAATGGGTCGTTCAAGCTGGAGTGTTTTTCATAAGCACCCCCAACAGTCAGGAACACCTGCTCCAGATAGTCAAAATTGGCCGTTCCATAAAAACGGATATTCCTTCTAAGAGTACGGCCCGATTCGCTGGTGATATTCTCCTTTTTGGAAAGCTCGTTGGGATCGAGCAGCCCACGGAAATTAGCCAGAAAGTTATCCGCTTGTGCAAAATTCCGTTTCCTGTTCCGGTCGTTCACCCCATAACCAATCACAATGTTGCTGCCTATTTGATCCGTTATTGGATAAGTGAAATTGGCAAGCAGGTCAACATTGTATTCTTGGTTTTGGAAAACCTCATCGCGCAACAACCCAAACCGCCTGTCAGCACCAGCCGTAAAATAGGGGAAGAAATAGATACGGGCATCATTGTACACATCAGCCCCGCCTCTTAGCACTAAGTTGATATGGTCATTGACGAGGTAGTTCAATTCGCCTGTACCAATAAAACGGTTGACATCAGCTGTATTGATCTGCTCATTGATCGTCCAAAGCGGGTTGTTGTAAATGGCATTGGCATTGTTGCCCAAGTATCTTCTGTAGGCCCGTTGCCTTGACAAGGTGATGACCGATCCCGAACTATTGTGATGGTTTCCAATATAATCGGTTATATCAAAATCGGGCGGGTTTCTGAGAAGGCCCAAATAGACCCCTGCCGTATTCGAACCTTGTTGCATCCTATTGGAGGAACTATTGATATAATTGGCTTTGAAATCAGCTTTGAGTCTGTCGGTCACCCGTTGGGTAAAAGAAGCAGTAAGGTTGGTTTTCTTATAATCACTGTTTCTGATGATCCCATTTTGGTCAGCATGGCCAGCGCTGATGTAATAGGTCGTGCGATCATTTCCACCGCTCAGAGCAATCTTGTTGTCCCAAGACAAAGCTGTTTGGAAAATCTTATCAAAATTACTGTCCGTGTAAATCTCTCTTGAATTTTTTTCTTCAATCGGATAGATAATATTATCGGACACAATTGATTCAAAAAACTGACCCGTTTCGTCCACCACATCAGCACCGCCGGGGCGGTCGGCTATTTTGTCGCCCCATGAAAAAAGATTGGTTGGGCTATAATTCCCGCCTCTGCCTTGCCCATATATCTTTTGCAGTGGGTGCTTATAAGCTATTCTATCTACAGTCAATCCGGTGGTGTATGTCACTTTCATTTTTCCCTTGCTGCCCCTTTTGGTGGTGATGACGATAGCACCATTCATCGCACGGGTGCCATAGAGTGCTGCTGCGGATGCCCCTTTGTAAATCTGGAAGGATTCGATGTCGTCCGGGTTGATGTCGTTGAGCCTTGATTGTTGGGAAACGCCTGCGTCGTCCTCGCTTCCATCCCCCCTGAGCCAGTCGTTGTTGAAGGGAATGCCATCCACAATGATCAAGGGTTGGCTGCTGCCAGTGATGGTATTCTGACCCCTGATCTGGATATTTGCTCCTGCGCCAGGGTCGCCCGAAGAAGCAGAAATCCGCACACCAGATGTTTTGCCGGCAATGCCGTCAATTATCTTGTTTTCCCCCCGTTGCAGGACTTTGTCTCCATCAATTTTTGAATACGTAGAGGACATTTTGTCCCGTTGTTCTTTAAATCCCAAAGCGGTAACAACGATTTCGCCGAGTACTTCCACGTCTTCGGAAAGGCTAACGTTAATACTTGATTGACCTGCCACTTGGACTTCCTGATCTGCATAACCAGTATACGAAAACACAATAGAGACGTTGGCATCGGCTACGCGAAGGGAATAACTTCCATCCACATCTGAAACCGTTCCATTCAAAGTGCCTTTCTCAACGATGTTGACCCCAATCAGAGGACCACCACTAGCGTCTGTCACTGCGCCGCTGACTGTAAACTGTGCTTGCGCACAGTAAGCCATCGCCACCATGCAAACACTCAAAATTAGTTTGAAAATTTTCATACAAATTAATTTTAGTAAGTGAAATAAATGATGTTTAATACTGCCCAAAATGAATTTTGGGGTTCAGAAGAAAATTGTGCTATTCATCAATAGCACAGGAATTTATGACATGCCTGATATATTTTATAATGTGATTTTTGCGAATTAAAAGTTCTTCTTAAAGAAGAAGATTTGTGGTTGCATCATTCTGGAAATTAGGTTCGATGAAGTGATAATTTTGCCACTAAACAATAATTCACAATCTGCTGAGAAGAGTATTTTAAGAAGATAATAATACTTCCAGAATGACCTTTTTAAGTAGTTAATAATCAATCAAACTAATTCGTTGTAAATAAACGGAAAAATCTTCAAAGTGCTGCTAATTTTGATGTTTCTAAAATTTAATTTTTTAGCCTTGGCTTTTCCCAAGATAATGTTTGTTAAATATCAAAATGTATAAATCGATTTCAGTTAAACATTTAGAGTGCAAAATCCCCGTAATAGAGAGATTTATCTTCCAAAGGGCATTTAAAATTGAGGGATAAATCACTCTACAAAATTTTAATTTCCTGCTACCTTCCCGTCCCGTCGGGGATCAGCAGCCCCTACCCATTTCCCATTTTCTTTGGCAATGGCATGGATGCCCCCAAAATAAGCATTTCGCCCATCCGTCATCAAATCGTAAGTAGGGAAAGCGAGTTCAAACCCCTGCTCCCTAAAATGGGCCAACCATTCATGTGGCACTTCCATTTTTTCCAAATATATTTTTCCATTTACGGAATGTAAACGGGGAGCAGCAACTACTTTTTCAATGCTAATACTTGAATCAATCCAGAGCTGTGTCAATTGGGCTACGGAAGAAATGATCCTTGCACTGCCAGGACTCCCTATGACCAATACTGACTCACCTTCTTTTTGGACGATAGTCGGACTCATGGATGAATAATTCATTAGTCCCGGTTGGATGGCAAACGGGTGTTCTGGATTATCGAGGGTAAAATCATTCATATAAGTATTGTACAAAAAACCCAATTCCGGCGAGGCGGCCGCTGCGCCGAAATAGGCATTAATGCTAGCAGTCACGGCAACAGCAGTTCCATCCTTGTCCACGACAGAAAAATGGGTCGTTTCCCCTCCTTTTTCTTCGGCCATTTGCAGAACTACAGGAGGCTTAAAATCCTCTAAAAGTCGGTTAGCATATTGTTTGTCAACCTTTTGTGAAACGGATTCATGGTAGTTTATCAAATCCGTCACAGGTAATTCTTTGCGGTCTTTATGCGCCAAATGGAGTGCTTGTAAAACCTTTTTGAAGCGGCTTTCCAAACCTAACTGCAATTCCTCAGATTCATAATTTTCCATAATATTCAAGACTAATAAAGCCGTCCATCCGCCACAGGGAGGCGGTTGGGAATAAACATCAAAACCACGGAAGGTGGTGTGCAGGGGTTCGAGTTCCGTTGGGTCAGGAAAAGACTTTAAATCTTCCAGTGATATCCATCCGTCATTGGCTTCCATATCGGCAGCTATCTTCTGGGCAATTTCCCCTTGGTAAAAATCATCCGCCCCGTTCGCTGCTAACCGACGGAGCGTATTCGCCAAAATGGGCTGCTTCAAAGTATCGCCCGGAGCGGGAATATGGCCATCAGGCATCAGGAAAAAATGGGTATTGTGAGGGCTTTTTTTCAAACCCCTTTCATATTTTTTATAAACCTTATGGCGAAATTCCCCCACCTCAAAACCCTCCTCGGCATATCGGATGGCAGGGGTAAGCAGATCTGCCCAGGCTATTTTCCCACTACCATATTTTTTCCAAGCATATTGCAAAACTTTGACCGTGGAAGGAACGGTGCTTCGCCGGTGGTAGGTCAAATCATTTTTGGCCGCATTTATAGGCGTGGCTATTGGGGAAACAGTTGCCCCGTTAATGGAAATGGGCTTTTTACCAGGCAACGATAATAATATTTGCGTGCCCCCACCGAGGCCGGACATGGCAGATTCCGTCACCCCCAATGCAAATGAAATAGCGACGGCGGCATCAATGGCATTGCCGCCCATTTTAAATATTTCAACCCCAGCATCGGTAGCCTCAGGTGTTGCGGTTGTCACGACACCGGCCTCATTATTATCCGATTGTTTTGAAATGGAAGAACAAGAGGCAAGGCTAGATAAAACGAAAATAGTAAGCAGGTTTTTCATTGCGATGTATTTTCAATTTTTATTATTTCAGATCATTAAGGCATATATGTGTTTCTAAAAAAAAACAAGAATTAATAGTGGCTTCATACTTGGAAATTAATTGCCTATCCAACGTGACATTTTTTCTTTTCAACCGTTTCCACCAAAATTACTTTTTTCTCTACTATATGCGCTTGGGGTTCATAAGAAACCCAACTGGGCGAGGGCAAAATCAAGTCAGCATCGCAGGCCATTTGTAACCCCAATAATAATTCTTTTGAGCCAGGGCCGATCATGATATTTTCGGCAGTACAATTAATTCCTAATGTCCGTTGATTAAATTGAGCGACGGCCTCACGTAATGCCATCAGACCTTTTACGGGTAAGTAATCTTTTTCGTGCGCATGTTTTCGTAATTCAGCAACAACTTCTTGTGGGACAGGAAAAGGCGACTGCCCAAATCCTAACCGATATATTTTATGTCCTTCTTTAGCCAATGCTTTTGAACGCTCATTAATGAGCAAGGTGGCAGAAGGTTTGAGGTTTTGGACAGATGGGCGAATGGGTATTAGAGTAGTTGTCATATAAATTAATGTTTAATTATTTTTTCCTGTACACTTCCTTTCGGAGTTTCCATTTTCAAAGAATAAATTCCGGATGGAACACCACTCATGCTTATTGGTGGAACTTCACCATCAAAATATTTATTAGTAAAAATAGTTTCTCCCAAATTGTTGAAAATGGAAATGGTGATTGGATTTTTTGTTGAGTTTGCAAATTCTATATTTAAATAATCGAAAGCAGGGTTTGGAAAAATATTTATTTTATTCCCTAATTCTTTTTCTGCAAATAAAACATCTGTAAACAAACCACAATCCATTGACAAAAAATCAATGCCAAAATAATGTTTTTCAAAATATTGCTGAATAATATTTGCAGTCGCTTCTGCAAAAGCCTCTCGGTTGGCATTAGTATTCCGCACACCAGTCCAGTTGCATTCGATTTGGATGGCATCAATTGTTCCACCGGAATTAGAACCATACCGATTGGTATTGTAACCTCCACTGAAAAAGAGATCATTATTTAGCGGAAAGGGATCGGTTTGACTTGGAACGGCGGGGTAGTTTTCTATTTCGTATAATTCACCAAAACTATCTTCACCCCTTAATAATTCGGAAAAATTCAGGCCATTAATATTATTATAAACGAGATTTTTAATACTCGAATCGTCAATAAATAAAGGCGTGTCGAGCATAGCATCAGCTTGCTGCAATTCAGACCGATTAATTAAATAGCCTAACTCCAATCGCTGTATGTCATGCCCATGCCCATGCAGATCGAGGCATAGCCCTTTCCCATAATCTTCGTTTACAGCTTCCCTCGCCTCTTCAATAAAATCATGGAAGTCTTGCCATGCCTGTTCTGCCAAGGCATTCCCATCTGCCGCATCACCGATGGCCCGGTTGGCATCCAATTTCCGTCGGTGTAGGCGATTGATAATAATATGTGGATAACACCCGAATAAATTAAATATGGCTTGCTGCATTTGGCGGGCTAATTCTTCCGTATTGGTATCCCTAACATATACACAACCGCTGCAATTCCGATCGGGTATTTCCGCAGGTTCGAGCATGCCGCCGTGTGGTGCGGAAATAATAATGGGCAAATTTCCAGCGATATATTCAATGTAATAATTTTCCCCGAAATAAGAAGTACCGGGGGTGTAGGTTTGCGATTTTAATGAAATATTAAAGAGGGGAATTATTAAAATTAGGAAGTAAAATAATTTCATTGTTTTATATTAAGTGCCACGCAGTAATTATTTCGGTTATTTTTAAGCATCCCCGATAGCCTGTCCCGAATTTACTTCTGGATAAAATCGGGATTAAAACTTTTTCCGCTATTTCTCCTTAAAAAACACTTCCATAGAACCCCGCTATGCAAGGATTTTTTAAGAAAAACTATCGAAAAAATCTCGCTGAAATATTTTACCGAAATAATCACCACGTGTTACTTACTTATAATCCATTCACCTATTGTTTTTTCCCAATGATCCAGCAGTTTTCCTGCAACCCAAATTCATCTTGCTTGGCAAACTGCAGTTCAAGATGGTTTCCAGATAGCAATCCAATTCCATGAAGTTTTAATAAATTAAATGCGCCTGCATCTAAAATTTGCAAATTCCCATCTTCACCTACAATGGCAGTTATTTCTTTTCCTGTATTTTGAAAATTGGAAATAAAGATGTGCCCGAAATTGCCTTCATCTTTTGTTATAGCTACCGTGTACTCCAGTGAAGTAACGATCAAGGTATCGGTAAATCCAATCAATACATTTATTGTGTCCTGAGGCATGTTGATTGTGCCAGTTTGAACAACGACAGGTTCGTTCCATTGTGTCAATTCACATGTATCTTTGAAAACATAATTGCCAACAAAATCTTCGGCGGGGTTTCTAACCTCTGGCATTTCAGTAGTAGGCACAGGATTGTTTTTAGTACAACCAAAGACGAGGACAAATAAAATAGCAAACAGTGAAGAAAGCGTAGCGATTTTTTTCATGATGATTAGAATTTTATGAATAAATAATTACCATACAAATGTAAAGGAAATTAGAAAGGAAAATTTCAAAAGTGTACAGGTTTGACAAGAAATGGTTAATTATTTTATCAAAAAACAAGCTCTACCTAAAAATCAACAACTCCATCATTTCCACCGCCGATACCTTTCCCTTTTTTTCAATAAATTCACGGGGCGTAGAATCACCTATTTCATAAGTAATCCCCTCTGCACCAAATTGAGTGAAAAACCAATTTTTGGAAACAGGGCCGCCGACGTTGGAAGGGCTTTCTTTTGCAGGTTCGTGGATAGTATTTCTAATGCCATGAATCCAATAATCTTTGAACCCTGCAATACGCTCAGGCGCCGGCTTATTGGTGTAATAAATGTCGTAATAGGTGGAGTGAAAATCCAATCCAAGAATTACATCAGATTTATTTTGCTTAACCGTTTTTACAATAAAATCTGCCACTTGCCTGTTTTCTGGTTGGTGGTAATAAGCCCAGTCCCGGTTGGGGTCAATGCCACCGGCGTTGTGCCGCCAATGGCCAAGGTCAACGCCGTCGGGGTTCATTAAAGGAAAAACAAGCAGGCGGTATTTTTTCCGGAAATTAGTCGACAATAAATTATCTGCCAATATTTCATCAACAAATGCCTGCATGGCCAAATAGCCCGTCACCTCCGGCGGGTGCTGACGGCTAATAATTACGATCACATCTTTTTTTCGGGCCTCGCCCTCATTTAAATCTAAGAAAAATAAATCCCTGCCCAATTTACTTTTTCCAATACTGGAAAAATGAACGCCAGTATGTTTTGCTTTTTCTAAACACCAATTTTTTACATGCGTTGAATTTTGGATTTCCTGTGCTGCGACCCATAAAGTATCGGAGCTTATTTCCAATGATAAAAAAGCATTTACGCTGTCGATGGCTAATTCAAAATAATTGCTGTCCAATATTTCCCAATTAATTCCGTCGTGGCTTATTTTTGGTTGGTAGCGGTGGCGGCCATCCGTGTAATTTAATTCCAGCCGAATATTTTTTTTATTTCTTGACCATATTTTAAAAGCATAATATGGGCTTGGGTTGATCGGCATATTTTCTGGCGAAATCGTCGCCCTAAAAACATTTTTATTCACGTATTCAAAATTGTTGAGCCGTGCCCCATCAAACCTATTATCGGCATAAACAACATCTTCCGATACTGCATATATTTTCTTTTCCTGCATTTCGATGGGCTTAGTGGTGGTGTCCACAGGTTTGGGGAAGTCGTATGGCTTTGCCTGATAGGTGCGGCAACTGTATATGAGGAGTAAGGTAAAAAGAAATAGGAGTGATTGATTTTTCATGTTGAATTGAAAGTCTGGTTGAAAAAAGAGGCAAGTTGATAAATATTTATTAAAATTGGCCAATTTCTGTTCAATAAGATTTATTGCCTTAGTTGGTGTTCTTTATGATGATTCATACAGGGGTTTTTAGCATTTGTTTGGTTGCAGGTTAGGAATTTTGGGATGGCTTTAAAGACAGCTTTCTATTTAATAAGAAAATCTCAATCATTTTATAGAAATGAACAGGAATTATTACTTTTCATTTCAAGCGGAACAAATAGCTAACTTCACTGTTTTTAAAATAATCATCAATTCAATTTTTCATGCCAGCAACAAACATACAGACTACCTACACCCCCGGCATTCTCTCCGTCCTCCCCCTCTTCTATGTCGGCTGGTCGGACAGCATCCTCAGCCCAACGGAAATGAAATTCATCCATCAGACATTAGAGGGCATGGATTTTTTGACCAAAAAAGAAAAAGCGCTTTTAGTAAATTGGACCGATCCTGCCAACCCACCAAGTGCAGATACATTTAAAGAATGGGTTTCTGTTTTGAAAAACTATTCGGAAAAAATTGGGAAGGGGAAAAAACAATCGCTGATCACCCTCGGCATGGAGATGGCGACCGTTTGCGACAATGGCGAAAAGAACAGCCAGTGGAAAATGCCGGAGACCGAAAATGCTTTGCTGGAATTGGAGTCAGCACTGGGCATTCAAGGACATCTCAGTTCTAATTTGCTGCTGTCGAAATTGGAGGGGCAACCGACACCGCTCCCATGCAGTGCCTGCACATTCGATGCTATGGAAATGAGCGATTTTTTGGATGCTAATTACAGGGACACCAAAACTAGAATGCGCACCTTGCTTAGCGACCCGTTTTTTCAAAATGGCACCATCCCCGACAAGGACATTTATCGGTTGCGGATTTTAGAGCAAGTGAAAGCTTTGGCGAAGCAGGGTGTGAGTGCTTATTCATTTCCCAAAAAATATGGCGGCGGCGAAAAGAAAGGCGATCACATTGCTGTTTTCGAAATGCTATCATATGGCGATCTAAGTTTGACAATAAAATTCGGTGTTCAGTTTGGTTTGTTTGGGGGGGCACTTTATATGTTGGGAACAGAGCAGCATCATAAGAAATACCTCGAAGCTATGCACCGAGCGGAACTGCTTGGCTGTTTTGCTATGACGGAAACAGGGCATGGATCGAATGTTAAAGGATTGCACACCACAGCGACTTTTGATAAAACCACTAATGAAATAATTGTCCACTCTCCAAGTTTCGACGCAGGCAAAGAATACATCGGCAATGCAATGCACAGCACTATGGCCGCTGTTTTTGCACAACTAATAGTAGATGGGGAAAACCATGGCGTGCATGCAGTACTCGTTCCACTTCGAAATGAGAAAGGCGAATTGTTGCCTGGCATTACCGTCAAAGACAATGGTTATAAAATGGGCCTCAATGGAGTAGACAATGGGCGCATTTGGTTTGACCACGTGCGAGTACCAAAGGAAAACCTCCTTAATAAATATGGCGGCATCAATGAAAATGGGGAATATGAAAGCCCTCTGAAAAACCCATCAAAACGCTTTTTCACCATGCTCGGTGCTTTGGTCGTCGGGCGAATATGTGTTGGGTTGGGTGGCATCAGCGCTGCCAAGTTGGCGTTGACCATAGCGGTGAAATATGCACTAAAGAGAAAGCAATTTGCCCCGAAAGACGGCGAGCCGGAAGCGCTCATCATGGATTACCCGACGCACCAGCACCGCCTTATCCCTTTAGTAGCAAAAACGTATGCCTACTATTTCGCTCTCCGAAAACTGGCGGATAAATACACCGAAAAAACGGACGAAGACATGCGCCACATCGAAACCCTCGCTGCTGGCCTAAAATCAAAAGCCACTTGGCATGCCACGCAAACCATCCAAGAATGCCGGGAGGCATGTGGCGGTAAAGGTTACCTGAAAGAAAACCGCTTTGCCGACCTAAAAGCCGACACCGATATTTTTACCACGTTCGAAGGTGACAATACAGTACTGATGCAACTGGTGGCCAAAGGTGTCCTTTCCGAGTTCAAACAGTCCTTCCACGATGAGGGTTATCGGGCTGTGATCCGTTATCTCTACACCCGTTTTAGTCACACCGTCAATGAGCTGAACCCTGTACAGACCCGCAATACTTCTGTGGAGCATCTATTGAGTAGGGAGTTTCATAAAGATGCTTTCTACTATCACTTTCAGAAGCTGCTCATTTCTTGCAGCTCCCGTATGCAGGAATATTTGAAAAAACGAATTGACCCCTATCAAGCCTTTTTAAAATGTCAAACACACATGGTCGCTTTGGCTCATGCCTACATTGATAATATTGTTTTGAAATCCTTCATTGAGGTTATTGAAAAATGCGATTCCAAACCGCTGAAAAACATCCTCAACAAAACCTGCGACCTTTATGCGCTGACCATTATCCAAGAAGAAAAAGGTTGGTTTTTGGAAAATGATTACCTCTCTGGCAACAAGTCGAAAGCCATTCGCAGGGTGCATAATAAATTGGTGCAGGAGTTAAGGCCAGAGGTGGAGGGAATGGTGGATGGGTTTGGGATACCAGGTGTGATTTTAGGAGCAGAGATTGTTTGATTTAAAAATATTGGCTCATCCTCATTATAAGTGAATCGAGATTTACTAAATTTTTGAAATTTAGCAAATCACAACCGAAACCGCCGGATTTGCTAAATCTTAAAGATTTTAGTAAATCTTTTCAAAAACATTTTGATCCCATAATGGGGATGAGTGAAAATATTATAACCAAAACAAATATTTGACTGCCTCATTTTCATTTCCTACATTTGTCTTGTTAAATTAAACTTCTGAGAAAACTTAACACCATGAGAAACCTCGCCCCTCTCCTTTACGGGTATTTTTATTATACCCGTGCAGAAAGAAATGCTTCAATAGTGCTGGCTTTACTTTGCCTGGTATTTTTCCTGCTTCCAAATTTTTTCCCCTACATCCTGCCACCAAAGCCACCGATGGATTTTTCGAAATTCAAAGCAGCCATTATTGCCGCCACTGCTGAAAGGCCAATAGCAGAAAATGACGGAGCAACTGATCAGCCAAAATTTCGGAACGCAACGCCCCATGTTGCTCCTGTCGAGTTATTCAAATTCGATCCCAACACGGCCTCAAAAGACGAACTCGTTCGCCTTGGCTTATCACCGCGCACTGCACAGACGTTACTTAACTTTCGCTCGAAAGGTGGAAAATTCTTCAAAAAGGATGATCTGAAAAGAGTTTATGGGCTGCGGCAAGAAGATTACCATAGGTTGGAAGAATGGGTTTCCATTGAGGAGAAGGCGTCCAATTTTTCGAAAGATAAGTGGGATAAAAAACCAGAGGTCATGAAGGTTTCTGAAACAGCCAATACGGAGAAACCAGAAAAACCGTATTACCCTAAAAAAGAATACGAACCTGCCATTATAGACATCAACACGGCAACTGCCGAAGAGTGGCAACGGCTACGTGGCATTGGCCCGGGCTATTCAAAACGGATTGTCAACTTCAGGAATAAATTAGGGGGCTTTGCATCAATTAAGCAGATAGGCGAGACGTATGGCCTACCCGACAGTGTTTTCCAAAAAATAGTCCCTTTCCTGACTACCTCACCAATTAGTAAAAAAATAGCTGTCAATAAATGCAACCTCGATGAACTGAAAACCCATCCTTATATAAGTAGCTACCAAGCCACCATCCTGTTCAATTACAGGAAGCAGCACGGGAGCTTTTCGGGCATGGAAGACTTGAAAAAGATCAAGGCAGGGTTCAAAGCAGAAGACTGGGAGCGGTTGGAGGCTTACCTCTCATTTGAATAATTATTGGTTCGAGAAAGTCAGGCATTAAATTCTTTGGCCTTCATTTCCCGCAACTTCGCTTGATGCTCGGGGCAATGGCTTTTGACGGAGGCGATCAGTTCAGAATGTGAATTGAGCAAGTGCCGGGCGACATTGTTCAATTGTTCAAACTGGTTTTTGAGAAATTGCATATCCTCTGATAGTTCTCCGGCATTTCTGATTTTCATTTTGAAAATACACTCCAAACCCTTGATGGCACTTTCAAACTCCTTGGATTCAATCACATATCGATCGATGGCAGGGAGACCAGATCCGTTAGAATGGCGTTGGGTGGCTTTGATATAGGAAATCTCTTCTTTCAGGTCGCTATGGGTTAGGTCAGAAATGGAGATATTGAAAAGTTGGGCAACTTTGACGAGGTTGCAGATTTTAGGTTCTGCTGTCCCGCTTTCGTAGGAAGCAATGTTGCCGCGGTTCAGGCCGAGCTTTTCGGCCAGTTCCTCTTGGCTCCATTTCATCCTTTTGCGGAGTGCCCTGAGGTTTTCTGACAAATTGAAATTGGATGGGTTGTTGTTGAAATCAATCATCTTATCCTGCGTATTTTTTCTTAACAAATTTCTATGAATCTTGCTGTTTTGTAGATAAAATTTACAATTATGGGGGTCAAACGGGCATTTAGAAGTATGCAGTTAACGCTATATGCATGCCAATTGTTTAAAAACAGCTAAATTCATTTGCATGTATTGGTTATTTCTTAACATTTTGCAAGTCCAAAATGACAATAAAAGCGGCAGTTTTCGGGTTGAAATGTTAAGGAATTTTTAAAAATGTTCAGATTTAGTCTAAATTGGAAAATATATTTGCATTGAATTCGTCTAAATAGTAAATTTGTAAAAAATAATTACAAAACACAAGTAGTCAAATCGGGTCATTTAAAAGGTTACTGTTCACAAAATCACATTTCAGCTTTTTACTTAATCCTTTTGAACTTTGAAGTAAGTATTGCTTAACCGATAAAATCACGCGACCATGGCAAATAGCATTTATCACCAACTCGATCAGGTCAGCCGCTCGCTGAGGGCTTTTTCCCTGAAACTGACCGGCAACGAAACCGATGCCCACGACTTGTATCAAGACACTGCACTCCGCATCATATCCAATGCTGAGAAATTTCAACAAGACACGAATTTTAAAGCATGGGCCGTTACGATCATGCGGAACATCTTTATCAATAACTACCGCAAAAAAGTTCGCCGCGGCACCATCCTCGACCAGACGCCGAACAATTATTATATCAACTCCGGCAGCCAGTCCATCGAAAACGATGGCGAGACCCGGATGGCTTATAAGGAATTATTGCGGATGGTGAGCGCCCTGCCAGAGGATTTCAAACGCCCCTTCTGGATGGCCTACAAAGGCTACAAGTACGATGAGATTGCGGAACAACTGGATGCCCCTCTCGGCACCATTAAAAGCCGTATTTTCTTTGCACGCCGTAAGCTGCAAAAGATGTACGAGGCAGCTGAAGCCATTAGGGCTTAAGTTCCAATAGACATCCGAACTTAAAAATATTAAGAGCGTTAACTTGCAGTGCCCCGGTTTTTGCCGGGGCATTTTTTTAAATTTTCAAGGTAACTGTTCAGCATGCTCACGTAGTCGGGAAATTTATTCCCCGAATGGTTATTTTTGAAGGGCTTTTACCTTCAATCTAATATGATCGGGAAATTCATTTCCCGACTACAGTGGGATGCCGAACAGTTACTTTTCAAGTATGGAATAAAATGAAGTAAGGTGGTCACTTTGGCCAACATTGAAAAATAGTTACCTTGCTGCATTCATAAATACAGCACCCCGACCTTTTGGAAAAAGGTCGGGGTGCTGTATTTATGAATGCCCAATCTCTCATCTGCAAATGAAAGACCTGACTTCCGAGCGCATCCTTATCCCTCTGGCTTTTGGCGTGATTTACATCGTGTGGGGTTCCACCTATCTAGCCAACTGGTATGCCATACGCGACATCCCTACCTTTCTCATGTGCGGCAGTCGTTTTTTAGTAGCGGGTTTATTACTATTTGTGGTTAGCCTTTTATTTGGGGCAGAATGGCCGAAATGGGAGCATTGGAAAAGTGCAGCACTAATGGGTATGTTCTTTTTTTTCATAGGAAATGGAGGGGCAGTCTGGGCATTGAATTACCTAGATTCTGGGATTGCAGCCCTAATAATTGCATCTCAGCCTTTGGTTACCGTTCTCTTGATGTGGGCCATGCTTCATAAAAAACCTTCTTCACAGACCTTCATTGGGGTTTTCATTGGTCTCACAGGCATGATATTGCTCGTTACACAAGACCAGTTTACTTCCAGCGATGAGATGCTTTTGGGGGTAGCCGTCATCCTTTTGTGTGTGTTGGGGTGGGGATTTGCAACCATTAAGATTTCTCAAATACCATTTCCTAAATCAAAGACTTTGGCCGCATCCATGCAGATGTTACTTGGAGGGAGCATGTTGTTGTTATTGAGCTTAAGTACAGGAGAAGCTTTTGAACTGGACATAGCCAACATCACGCCTCGTGGCGCATGGTCATGGGTTTACCTTACTGTTTTCGGAGCTTTTATTGCTTTTTCCGCTTTCAATTATTTGTTGCTAAAAACGACACCCGACAAAGTGTCCACCGCTACTTATGTCAATCCAGTGGTTGCCTTGTTGTTGGGGTGGGGATTGAACGACGAGGTCATTACCAACCAATCATTGTTTGCGGCTGCTTTGTTGTTGACTGGTGTTGTTTTTATCAATGCTAAAAAGAATTTTTTTGTAAAAAAGAAAAGGATGGGAAAGGCGGCATGAGGCGTAAAAAAAAACCGGAATTTACTTTTCAGCAAAATCCGGGATGCGCTGTATATTTTCCAATAATGAACGCTGAAAAAATAACGCTCATCCCCATAAAAGGTGAAATAATTTTGAAATGAGGTTTACTAAATTTTGAAAATTTAGCAAATCTTGCTTCACCCTTTTCTTGGGATGAGCGAAAAATAAATTTACACTTTAGAATTCCAAAACTCCCACAGGGATTGGATCCTTAAAAATAAATCGAAGGATTTATTTTTCCTCCATTACTAAATTGGTTAAGGCTGGAAAATCTTCTGTTTGAATTTCGCCTTCAATTCTGTTCCGCCCACTGGCACGACGACGGTAAATTCCCTGGCAGCATCCATTCTCGGAAAGACAACCTTGCCACCAACCTTATAGCCTTTTTCAAGAGTTGTTTTTCTCAAGGAGTAGTCTTTCCAAAAGTTAAGATCAGGTGGGCGGAACTCCATAGGCGGCGGCGGTACAGCAGTATTTACATAAACAAAGGTACCGCCGTCGAAATCATTGTCGCCACCGTCGCCATCACCGTCACTTGTTGCGGCCACGGCTACCACAGCCGCTACCGTCGCGACACCAATGGCCACTGCGGCGTTTTTTCCCGCAGCTTCTCGACGGCTCATTTCCACCTGTTCTCCAAAGATTTCTTTCTCTGGATCGTAGCACCAAGCCTTGCTGCCGTGGTTTGGTAGGATGTAAATCTCTTCGGGCCTGAGAAGGACTTCTTCCTCTCCCAAGTTGGTCACTTCTACGTCGAAGATCAAATCTTTTTTTGTGAAATCTTCAAAGAAAACACGTGCTTCGAAGTCGCCTTTTTTTACCACGACGACCTCCCTGCCATAGTTCCATTTGGTAGACTGACCTTCGTCCGATTCCATTTGGATGATTTGCTGTGGGGTAAAACAGGAAGTCAATGATGTGGCAAAGAGAAAAATAAATAGCTGAAAAACTGGGTGTTTTGAGCGCATAATTATAAGGTTTTAGTTTGTGAGATAAATTTTGTCCAAAACTAAAATAAAGACGTTTTAATTGCCAGTTGGCCCTCATTAAGGAAAGGTTAAATACAGAAAATAAAAAAATGCCCAGGCAAGAGTTTGCTACCTAGGCATTTATTATTTTTTGAAAATTGTTCTAAATTCCCAATATTTTCCTGTTCAATTTCTCATCCGAACTGCTGCCGGCAAAATCATCAAAGGCTTTTTCCGTCACTTGGATGATATGGTTTTTAATAAAAGGCGCACCTTCCTCCGCACCTTGCTGGCTGCTCTTAATGCAGCATTCCCATTCTAATACCGCCCATCCGTCGTAACCATACTGGGAGAGTTTAGTGAAAATAGATTTGAAATCCACTTGCCCATCCCCAAGTGAGCGGAAGCGCCCAGGTCTGTCAGCCCAGCCTTGGTAGCCGCCATAAACACCGCTTCGTCCAGTTGGGTTAAACTCGGCATCTTTCACATGGAACATTTTCAGTTTTTCATGATAAATATCAATGTGGGCAAGGTAGTCCAATTGCTGCAAAACAAAGTGGCTGGGATCATAGAGCATGTTCACACGTGGGTGGTTGCCAGTGGCTTCAAGGAAACGCTCAAAGGTGATGCCGTCGTGGATGTCTTCTCCCGGGTGAACTTCATAGCACAGGTCAATACCATTTCTATCAAACTCGTTTAGGATTGGTTTCCAGCGCTTTGCGAGTTCTTTAAAGCCCGTTTCCACCAAGCCCTGGGGGCGCTGTGGCCAAGGGTACATGGTATGCCACATTAAGGCACCGGAGAAGGTGACGTGTGCTTTCAAACCAAGATTCCTACTTGCTCTGGCTGCCCATTTCAACTGCTGCACGGCCCATCTGGTGCGGGCCTTTGGGTTGTTGCGGACTTCTTCTGGGGCGAACCCATCGAAGCCAATGTCATAAGCTGGATGTACAGCCACTAATTGTCCTTGCAGGTGAGTAGACAATTCGGTGATCTGTACGCCACATGCTTCCACTCGGCCTTTAAGGTCATCGCAATACCTTTTGCTACTGGCCGCTTTTTTCAGGTCAATGAAACTGGATACCCATGTCGGAATTTGTACGCCTACATAGCCAAGGTCAGCGGCCCATTTGCAGATGTTTTCCAAGGTGTCGAAAGGAGCTTGGTCGTCTGCAAACTGGGCGAGGAAGATGGCAGGGCCTTTTATGGTCTTCATGTTTTGTTTGTTGTTTGTTAGTTGTTGTTGGTTAAATTGGCAAGGCGGGGCAAGATAGGGAAAAGTTGGTTTTTGGCAATCCTGCTTTTTCTCTACATTCATGGCCGATTTTCAAAGCAAACGAAACAGCCATGTCCAACACCAAGCGTTTACTTTCCCTTGACGTATTCCGCGGCCTTACAATAGCATTTATGATCCTCGTCAACTGCCCGGGCGACTGGGGCAGTGTGTATGGGCCATTGCTACATGCCGACTGGCATGGCTGCACACCGACCGATCTGGTGTTTCCCTTTTTTCTTTTTATTGTAGGCATCGCCATCGCCTATTCCTTGGAAAGGCGCAAGGCGGAAGGGGCAGACCGCAGAAAGATTTACCGCAAAATCATCAGCCGTACCCTTTGGATCATCGGCATTGGCCTATTGCTGAATGGCGCATTTAAATTCGACCTGGCCACTTGGCGCATCCCCGGTGTACTGACCCGCATTGGCCTCGTATATGGTGTCTGTGCATTAATGTATATGGTGACCACTACCCGGCAACAGTTTTGGATAGCCCTTGGGTGCTTACTGGGCTATTGGGGATTGATGACACTGATCCCTGTTCCGGGGCAAGGCTATGCCAGTCTCGAAATGGGCAAAGACCTCGGTGCTTGGCTCGACCGAACCTTGCTGGGTGGCCATTTATGGAGCCAAGCCAAAACGTGGGATCCGGAAGGGCTGCTGAGTACCCTACCAGCGCTGGGTTCTTGTATTGCAGGTATTTTGGCCGGCACATGGATTCGGAAGCAAGTGGAAGCGTTCGAAAAATGGACAGCCGTATTTGCCATTGGGGTGGTGCTGGTAGTGGTGGGGTTGCTCTGGGGTGAGATTTTTCCCATGAATAAAAAAATATGGACAAGCAGTTATGTGCTGTACCACAGCGGATGGGCCTTACTGACACTTGGTACGATCTGGTGGCTGGTGGACGTTAAAAGGTATAAATGGTGGATCAAGCCGTTCATCTGGTTTGGTATGAACCCGCTGTTCATTTACATCCTTCATTCGGTGATCGTAAAAATCATGTTTGCGATAAATATTGACGGCGGTACAACTTATAGTTGGATTTATAAAAATGCCTTCCTCTCGTGGCTCTCACCAAACAATGCCTCGCTGGCATTTGCGCTGATGCATGTAGGCATTAATTTATTGGTTGCTTGGGTTTTATATAAAAGGAAAATATTTATTAAGGTGTGATAATTCAGGTATTTACTAATCGCTACAGTGGTAGTTTATGATGGCTTTAATTGTTTGTAACCAATAATATATGAATTGATTTTTACTTTAAAGTGACTGGAAGCACCTGTACTAGGATATTTATTGTCATATTAACACTTATAAATATGGCTTACAATTTGCGCTAAAGCCAAACAGAACTCCCCCCTTCCCTAAAATAGTCACCTCGCTTCCGACCTTTTCCCCTTCTTAAGATTTCCGGCCTAAAAACCTCGAATGCTATCCCCATTCTTAAGTTTTTGATTATTGAAGATAAAACAACTTGCAATGAGCAAATTTCTACAATTTTTCTTTCTCATGCTGGCCTCACAGCTGTTCGGCCAATCTGTAGAACACTATGAAAAGCTGGCGCTGGCATCCTTTTACGCAAAGGATTTCCCTACTTCTTTATTGTACAGTGAAAAGGTTATCCAACTGGATGGCGATCACATTGCTTCCCTGTTTTTTGCTGGTGAATCCGCCCGGTTGATGGACGATCTCCAAACGGCAGAAACCTATCTGGAAAAAATACCGGAAGAGGCAAAAGCAGGTTTTCTTGCAGCAACAGATTATCATTTAGGACTGGTTAAACATGGTCTCGACAAAAGGGATGAAGCAAAAAACTACTATGAAAGTTATTTGGACAAACACTATAACGAAAATGATCTTTATTCACACCTGGCCCAAAATGCCATCTCTTCACTGGCCACAGGCAATGACAGGGAGGATGAAGGTTCGAACATAGATGTTTTGCCGGACAACATCAATTCGGAACATGCCGACCTGGCGCCCCTCCGCTATGCCGACAAGCTTTTCTTCTCAACGGTTTTGGAAGAAAACTATTTACCGACCAAAAACAAGAAGAGGTCGAAGAGAAAGGTGAAACGGCCCGTGTCCCGCATTTATGAGGCCCGGTTCGACCGGGAGGCGAAGGAGTCCCCCATTAATCCAAGATCGGCCATTTTGAATGCTTCCAACGTCACTTTGATGCCTGATGCGAGCCGCATGTACTATACTCTTTGTACCGATGAAAACCCGACGTCCCAAGAGCATTGCACGATCTGGTATCGCAACCGCTTTTACGACGGCACTTGGGGGCCAGCGGTCAAACTGCCCGAACATATCAACAAAAGGAAATATACTAATACTCAACCTTCGGTCGGTTATGACCGCAAACTGAAAAAATATGCCCTTTATTTTGTATCTAACCGTCCAGGCGGGGCAGGTGGAAAGGATATATGGTGCAGTGAAATCGAAGGCGATGACACATTTGGCGAACCATATCCAATACCACTAAATACGGAAACCGATGAAGTTACTCCATTTTTTCATCAATCATCACAGACCCTGTTTTTTAGTTCGAAAGGATGGAACAGTAAAGGCGGCTTTGATATTTTCCATACCCAAAAAACGGCTGCCGACGAATGGAACGCTCCCCAAAATATGGGTTCTTACCTGAATACAACAAGAGATGAACTGTACTATACCTATCACACTACTTCCAAGTTTGCCTATTTCGTTTCAGGTGAAGTTTCGGATAATGAAATGGAAACGGATATTTTCGAGGCCCGTGTTTTTGTCGATTACCATATCCGCACTTTTGACAAACACAAAAAAATACCGCTTGGAAGGGTTAAGATCGAAATCGAAGATTTGCGTACAGGAGCAAAAGGTGTTTTTAAAACGGAATATAATCAATATTCGACCAAAATTAAATTGGAGCCAGATACTGATTACCGTGTCAAAATAACTGCACCTGGTTTTCATCCTAAAACCATAGAAGTGAGTACCCGCGACACCAGTTATTTTAAATCATTGGACAACAATGTATTTTTACAACCTTTCGTAAGGCCATAAGATATAAATCGTTTACATGAATATTGAACAGGGGTATCCGTCATTGGGTATCCCTTTTTTATTTTTTATGATGAATGATTGGTGAGGGGTGACGTGTATCAATTTGGCGAAAGATTTAAAAATATATTGGCCGTGATACAAAACCTATAGAGGGCAGGTAAATACAAGTTGAAAATTATTGATTGCTTGCTCCGTTTAAATAATGCTAAATTTGCTTTTGCATTAAATAAAAGAAAAATGAAAATAACCGACATTAAAATAAAGCTTAAAGAACGGTTGGCACTTGGCCTAAACTACGGACTCCAATCACTAGAAGATTCGCTCACAGATAATTCTATTTTAAAAGATGAAATAATTACTTTTAAAAGCCAGTATAATGATCTGAACAAAATCGCCAGCCAAGGCATATTGGGGTATGAGCAGGTGGAAATTGGCTACAATAAAATCAGGCAAGGGTTGTTGAAAATGATTGATAAAATAGAAGGAGGGGATTTGGAAAACAGTCAAACTCTGCCAAAAGTGCAAAACTACGAACTCCAAAACCGGAAAGAGAATTTTTTCGAACTGCTAAAAATACATCTTACCAACCTTGAAAGCGTCGCCGTAAATTTGCAAATATACATGGGCGACTCGTACCGGGAGGATAACCGCAAAGGAAGGGAAGCCATCTCCTATTTGTACAAGGATGTTTTTTGTTACAGTTTTATCAATCCAAGGCCGAGCGTTGAAGTGAATGATATATCCACCTATTCCAAAGATTTTTTTGAGTTAGGATATCCTCGTATGGAAGCATATATGAGAACGTTGGGGTTTATTTTAAAATATATTAATGAAGCAGAAGTAGATCAAGGATTCTTTTTTGGAGTAGTTGATTCTATTTTATCCAGCCATGAAAAAGCCATGCTTTTTTATTATGCGATAGGAAATGTTGAACCTGATTTTAAAACATTATTAATTGAATCAAACATCATAAATGAAGGGATAAAAATAAATTGATAAAAGAAGAGCACTATAAACTGTTAATTGATGATTGATTTTTTTTGGATTATAATATAAGTAAATGAGAATACCAGGCCTGGTATTTATATCCTAACCACCACCTTTCTTTTTGTTAAAGAAACCCAAACAAAGACACAGGAATTAGGGGGATAACAGACTGTCTCGTTTTAAGGATAGTTTTATTTAACTCACTGGGTTTTATGCTGAAATCGAAGATGGTCAATTCTGTATTGATCAAATTAGATATATTACTGACTCAATCTTGATTTCAGAATAAATTCTTTAAATCAATTAAATCATGATGTCAAATATGTTTCATCGGTTTTCGTACTTGGCTATTTTTTTGATGGCTGCCATATTTTCTTCCTGCGAAGTAGAAGATTCAGCAGATGTAAATCAAGATAAGATTTATACTGACTATGAGCTGTTTTATAATAGTAATTCTGATAAAACATGGGTAGTAGCTCGTTTTCGTTTTGGAGGCCCGACTGGTACTTTGCTCGAATTGAAAGACCCCGCTGCGGTTACTTTTGATGGAGAACTTTTGCCATTCAATGCATTGTTTGCAGGGCACTACAAGGAGTTTGCGGGACAACTGGCTGGCGGCACCTTCGAATACACCAATACAATGGGAGAAACCTTTATAAATGAGGTGCCGAATTACGAGCCGATCGAATTCCCTTCTGATCTCGATACCCTTTCCAAGTCAGCGGCTTACAGTTTGGCTTGGGACGGTACGCCTTTAGCGTCCGACCAGTGGGTTGACCTATTTATCGGAAGCTGGACTTGGGGACAAGATGCACTTTTTATCCAAAATTCAGACGGGGCATCTGACCTAGTTTTAGGAGTGAATCAATTATCTAATTTACCCATTGGCAATTCTACCATGTTTATGGATCGGTCAACCGATGTGGAAGTCACAGAAGGCACGGGTGAGGGTGGCCGCATTCGAGGGAAATACCGGGCGAAGAATATAGAAGTAGCGATAGTAGAGTAAGCATTATGAGGTTTTGTGTTCTATTCATGCCTATAAGATAAAATACAAATTAAAATTAAAAAAACGCCTGCTCCTGAAATCAGGAGCAGGCGTTTTTTAATTTTAATTTTTCATTACCTTGGCGTAGCGATTCCCGTTTTTGGCTTTTGAGATATGCAAAAGCAATTTCCAAAACCATAAGACTGAGGGTTTTGAATGGAGATGTATTTTTTACAAAAAATCAGGAATAAACTTCTTTTCTTTTTATACAATTTAATTTAAAGAATCAACCAACCAGTGCAAGCCCAGCGAAAAAGACAAATCAGGAGAGTCTGGCAAATAGCCGTTGCCTGGACGTTCGTCGGTGCCTTTATGACGGTGTACGATCATTTTCTGCTACATAGTCATATTTCCGTTGGGCATCTCCCTGATTATTCATTTGGTTATTCTTTGACCTTTAATGTTTTTGCAGGTTCTGTTGGGGGAGCAATGGGAGGCGCAGTATTAGTTGGCATCAACCGCCGGATTCGTTCCAAGCCTTATATTTATGCGTTATTATGGGGGTCAGTATTTTTTTTCTTGATCATTGTTTTCATGATGGTCACCACAGCAGCCATGTCCATGGTGTATTTTCACGGGTTCGATTATTCTTCACCTGCGGCACAAGCATTTTTTAAAAGCCAAATATGGACAACTTTCCATTTAAAAAATATTATTCTATGGATAGTGGTTACGTTAATTACCCAATTTTGCCTAAAGATCAGCGAAAAATTCGGCCCCGGCAATTTATGGAATATCCTCACTGGAAAATACCACATTCCAAAAAATGAAAAACGGATATTTATGTTTTTGGATTTAAAATCCTCTACTACAATTGCAGAAAAATTGGGCGAAGAAAAATACCATGAATTTTTACAACAAGTATTTATGGATGTGACCGACCCCATCAATAATGGTAAAGCAGAAATATATCAATATGTCGGCGATGAAGTAATTATTTCCTGGAATTTGGAAAAAACAAAAGAGAAGCCGGATTGTTTAAATGTGTTTTTTGACATAGAAAATGAATTTAAAAAAAACAAAGAAAAATACATCGAAAAATATGATGTAACTCCAAAGTTTAAAGCCGGGGCACATATCGGAAATGCCATCGCCGGGGAAATTGGCATCATAAAAAGGGACATTACTTATTCGGGCGATTTGCTTAACACCACTGCAAGGATACAAGGTCAGTGCAATGAGTTCAATTCTGTTTTTTTAATTTCTGGTCAATTAAAAGATTATTTAAATCCAAATAATGATCAATGGTCATTTCAATCCAAGGGATTTATTTCACTGAGAGGAAAAGAAAAAAAAGTGGAATTGCTGGACGTGAAGCAAGCTTGAACGGTTGTTTTTCAATAGTCTTAAAGAAAAATTTAGGGAACTGGCAAAAAAATAACCTACAAAATCCTGCCTACATTGGGGAAATGTCGAAATGATTTTTGAACATTATCAGTTAACAGTCAATTTGTATATACTCCTGCTTGATTACTCCCACCAAAAATGCAACCACAGGTCGCCCAACCAATGATTTTCGGCAGTCATTTAAGTAATATATATCACCAATAAGGTAGCCATTCATGTAACTATTATCACAGATAAAGGATAGGTTTTCAATGAAACTTAGTGGAGCAAAAAATCCATGAAAAACCGTTTAAAAAGATCATTTTTTCACTAAAAACCCGCAGCTCCACTAAAGGAGTTTAGCGGAATTGCGGCGTATAAATTTGAAAGACATGAAAAACCTTCTTGTTATTTTTTTCACCATGCTGGCACTTACCTTTCAGGCCCAGACGGGCCACGTACTGCAAGGCTCAGGGGCTGTCAATTTTTCAATGGGCGGTGCGAGTACAGCCCTTCCGATTGATGTGTTGGGTGCAATGCAATGGAATCCCGCATCTATCACGACTTTTGACCGATCAGAGGTTGGGCTGAGTGTTGCTTATTTTACTGCTTCACCATCCGTTTATGCAAAAGTCAATATGCCCGATGAGCAGGGTGGTTTCATGACGGTTGAGGGAACGACCGAAGATGAGATGGGAGCATCTCCTCTTCCTTCACTTGGTGCTGTATTGGCCCGGCCAGAAAGTAAATTTACTTTTGGTGTTTCTGCTTTTGGTATTAGCGGTTTTGGTGTGGATTACCCAGCGACCACTAATTTGCCATTGCCCGACAATCCTAATTTTGACCCCACAAATTCGAACCCGTTACTGTACCCACAGAACATGCGGGGATTCGGTCATCTGAATTCTGAATACCAACTGATGCAGCTTGGCCTGACCGGGGCTTATGAAATTGGAAATGGCCTGTCCGTTGGTTTGGCACCAACGTTCAATTATTCTTCATTGCTTATTCAGCCAGTCCCTATTGGGGCCCCAAATCCAGAATTAGGATATGCAATTGGAGAGCGGACAGCAGCGCTCGGAATAGGCTTCCAGGCAGGTGTCTTTTACGAAACGGAAATGGGACTGAACTTTGGCTTGGCCTATAAAAGCCCTCAATGGTTTCAGGATTTGGAAATTGATGGCAGCTACTTAGATGGTAGCCCTGCTCCAACAACCAATTTCAATCTCGACTACCCTGCCATCATCACCGCTGGTGTGGGTTACACCGCTGAACTGTTTGATATAGCACTGGACTATCGTTTTATTAATTACGAAAACACGGACGGCTTTTCTGAGACTGGTTGGGTGATCGCTGAAAACGGTTTCCCAAATGGAGCTGTTGCAGGTTTTGGTTGGAAAAACGTGAATGTTGTGGCGGCAGGTGTGCAGTTGAAAATGATAGATAAGATGCCGATCCGTTTGGGCTATACCTATAGTTCCAATCCAATCACAGAAGACAATGTCTTCTTCTCTGCACCTGCTCCGGCAGTTATTGAGCATGCCGTGCAACTTGGATTTTCTTATGAAATTTTGGAAAACCTCGACCTCAGCTTAACTTACCACCGTGGTCTTACGGCAGAGGTGAGCGGACCTGTGCTGAGTCCAGATCCTACAATCATGTCTGCTGAAAATCCACTCGGCGCTATACCTGGCAGCGAAATGACAAGCAAAATGCACACAGATGTTGGCCTGATTGGTTTGGCATATCGCTTTGGGAAGTAGGTGCAGGGTTTCTAATCAAAAATATTTAATGCCCCTTTCTGTTAGACATGATCAGAAAGGGGCAATTTTTTCATTATACCTTAGTATCTATGGTAAAGGGCATACACTGAGAGTTGTTCATAAATAAAATTTGGGATTTGTTACCCCATGTTTCCTCCCCCCAGCCCCCTCCAAAGGGGGAGATAAAGCCTGCTAAAATTTAGAGTTATAGCACTTAATTCAACAATTGAACGGGCCTGTCTCCCCCTTTGGAGGCGGCTGGGGGGAGGAAACACATTAGGATTACTTATTTACGAACATCTCTACTTGTTTCATTACAAAGTTGAGAGAAAATGAAGTCCTTTAATATAGAAAAGTAGAGGGTTGAAAAAAACTGAACCCGTTCATAATCTCAGAACGGGTTCAGGTAGACAGTTGTAATTTTTTTCGAAGCGCCTTTTTGGATGGAAAATTCAATTTTTTTTCTGGCTGTCGGTATAGGTTTAAACAAGAGGGAGAGCGTGTTTTCCTTTGGATACAAAGCCAAAAAAAATTGGAACAGTAAAAATATCAACAACGAATTTGAATACCTGCCCGTAGCCTGCCCATTATTTCCCTTTTTTAATGAGAAAGGCTGCCAAATTTCCCCCAAAAGGGGAAAACCAATAGTGCAGTACATCCATACGATGTAACTTTGGGTACTTTGTATAAAAGAAAAAAACACAAACTCTTTCCTATGCTTGGCAACGCTATCCAGAAAAAGATCATTGAATCGATTAAAATGCAACTGCCCGAGGGGATGAATCTGGCTATCGCTTTGGGCGATATTCTTCAATTAAACAAGAATGCCATTTACAAACGTATTAATGGCGCAACTTACCTGACACTTGATGACCTTGGCAAATTGGCGCAGCATTTTGATTTGCCCATGAAAACGATCTTGTATCCAGAAGACCCCGTGTTCAGTGGGTTCTTTACAGGCATTTCTGCCAAAAAATCCGTACTTGAATTTTTGAGGATTACGGAAAAGGAATTGGAAGAAGCATGCAAGATTCCAGACCTTCATGTAAAAAGCGTCAGTATTGACATCCTCGACTTCCACCCTTTTTACTTTCCCGAACTGGCACTTTTCCTGGTCTATATTTGGGAGCGAATGGCCTGGGCCCGACCAGACTGGCAGACGAAAAAATTTAGATTGGAAATGTCCGACCATCAGCAGATTGTCGCGCTCGCCCAGCGTCAGGCTAATTATTACAGTCAATTAAAAACGACAGAAATTTGGAACGACTACGTGCTTGACGACATTTTCCACGAAATCCTTTATGTGGTGGATAGCCACCTTTATGAAAAAAGAGAAGATATTGAGAAGGTTTTGGATGCTACCGAAAAACTGGTTGCTCATTTAAGGGGTATGGCATATACGGGCCTTCGCTATCCACCAAATGGACAGCCTTCCAGTAAGGCAAAACCATTTGCTATTTATTTCAGCGAATTATTGCGCAGCAATGTTTTTACATTATTGGAATCCCCTTTTGGGGGAATGGCTTTTTCGATGATGGACAATCCAAATTTTATCAAAACGCCTGACCCTAAGATCATTGAACATTTAAGTGCTGCCTTTGAAAGAATACGAAATCGCTCTGTGCCCATCGGCAAAAACGGGGAACGGTACAGGGATGTATATTTTAATAAGCTAAAGGAACGGCAGCGTTTTTTTTCGGAAAAAATAAGAACAAGGTTGAATGGGTAAGAAAGCATTTCAGCATATCCTTGGCAACTGTTCCCCCACCAGCATGTTCACCACCCGCCGACCGCCGATCGCACTGGTCATCACTACCTGCCTTGGATGATCGTTCACAACTTCCCCAATAATAGCGGCATTTTGGCCATGTTCAAGCGTTTTTAATTTTTGTAAAATGGCCTCCGCAACATTACCGTCTGCTACCGCAATAAACAATCCCTCATTTGCCACATACAAAGGGTCAAGTCCAAGGATTTCACAAGCACCTTCGACCTGCTCGTCGATGGGTAATTTTTTTTGAAAAATATCAACTCCTAAACTGGCTTGTTTGGCTATTTCATTGAGCACGGTGGCCACGCCGCCACGTGTGGGATCACGCAGTAAGTGAATAGGATCACCAAAATCATCAAGCAATGCTCTGACGGTATGATTGAGTGCACAAGTGTCGCTTTCGATATCCGTTTCGAATTGTAGCCCTTCCCGCACCGACATGATGGCGATGCCATGCGTGGCCAAGTTGCCACTCACGATGACTTTATCACCAGCTTTTATGTTTTTCAAATGAATATTGGCCTTGGGATGCAAGTGGCCAATGCCCGTCGTATTGATGAAAATCTTATCGCCACTGCCCCGCTCCACCACTTTAGTGTCACCTGTCACGACTTTCACATTGGCCTTTTCACAAGCAAATTTTATGGATACCAAAATGTCCCAAAATTCCTGCATTGTTAGTCCTTCTTCGATGATGAAACTGAGGGAAATGTATTCCGGGATAGCACCGCACATGGCCACATCGTTCACCGTGCCATTGATGGCCAATTCGCCGATATTTCCGCCTGGGAAAAAAACGGGAGAAATAACAAAGCTATCCGTTGTAAAAGCGGTTTTGCCACTCAAGTCCAACGTTGCCCCATCGTGCCGTTGATCGAGCCAGTCGTTGCTCAACAGATTAAATACGCCACTGTCCAACAACTGATTGGTAAGCAACCCCCCACTGCCATGACCGAGGGTAATAATGTCGAAATCAAGCTTGGGCATTGGGCAATGGAGGTGCATAAACTTTGTTTTGTGAATTGGGGAATTGGGGAATTGGGGAATTGGGGAATTAGGGAATTGGGGAATTAGGGAATTGGGGAATTGGGGAATTAGGGAATTGGGGAATTGGGGAATTAGGATTTTCTTCGTTTTGGGTTTTTCTTTGCTTCTTCCTCAATGTATTTGATGTAATTGTTCAGTTTTTTACCGAGTGCTTCATATCGGTTTTTCAAATCATTATATTCTCCTTCAGTTACTGATTTGCGGCTATATGCTTTCATGCTTTGGGTTTTTGATTCATACAGCGATCCTCTTGCATAGAAACAGAAGTTGCGGTTTTCATAATAAAAATACCTGCCATATCCTTCGGCTACATTGTTCGCAACTGAGTCTGTCGAATCCGTTCATTGGGCACCGAGTCCTCTTTTGTCAAAATACTCCCACTGCTTTACGATTTTATAAACAATTTCTCCTAATTGCATTGCCATTTTCCAAACCTCTAATGTTTCAATTCCCCTTTCTCCGTTTTTCATAGTTATGTTTTTTTGGGAATTAAGGAATTTGGAAATTAAAGGTGTAAATCGGTTTGACTAATTCCCCAATTCCCCAATTCCCCAATATACCAATTCCTCAATTCCTATTTCATTTCACTAAAATGATAATACGCCGCACAAGCACCTTCCGAACTAACCATCGGCGCCCCAAGCGGCGTGGCAGGTTTGCATTTTTTGCCAAACTGGGGGCATTCATGCGGTTTCTTGATGCCTTTTAAAACTTGTCCTGCAATGCATTCGTCGCTTTCAGGTGCTTCTTCGATGTTTACTTGAAATTTCAAATTGGCATCGAAAGTAGCATAGGAGTTTTGCACTTCATAGCCACTCATGGGAATGCGACCGATGCCTCGCCAATGTCGGTCGTTGATTTGAAAAACTTGCTGGATGATGTTGCGGGCGGCTGGATTGCCTTCTGCATGGACGACCCGGCTGTATTGGTTTTCCAATTTCGCTTCTCCGTTTTCCAGTTGGCGGACTGCCATCAAGATGCCATGCAATAAATCCAGTGGTTCGAAACCAGTGACAACGATGGGCACTTTGTATTTTTCCACCAAAGGATAATATTCCTCCAAGCCCATGATGGTGCAAACATGGCCAGCCGCTAAAAAGGCATTGACATTGTTTTCCTCATCATTCATTACTGCTTCAATGGCAGGCGGCACCAATACATGGGAAGCCAAAATGGAATAGTTTTTCAACCCCGCCCGATGCGCATGTACTACCGATAGCGCATTGGCCGGGGCGGTTGTTTCAAAGCCGACAGCGAAAAAAACGACTTCCCGACCAGGGTTCTCTTTGGCCAATTTCACTGCCTCCAAAGGTGAATATAAGATACGGACATCTGCTCCGTTGGCTTTGGCTTCCAAGAGGCTTTTCTCTGAACCGGGCACCCGCAGCATATCACCGAACGAACATAGCATGACGCCTTTTTCTTCTGCCAAATAGATGGCTTTGTCAATTAAATTCAATGGAGTCACGCACACCGGACAGCCAGGGCCATGGATCATTTGCAGTTCTTTTGGCAACAAGTCAAGAATGCCGTTTTTGACCAAACTATGTGTCTGCCCACCGCATACCTCCATGATCGTCCACGGCTGGGTGGCGGTCTTTTTGATCTGGCCGAGGTATTGTTCGACCAATTCGGGATTTCGGTATTCGGTGAGGTATTTCATTTTAAATGGCTGAATGACTAAAATGGTTAAATGGTTAATTGAACTGCACAGACTGTCGAACTTAACCCTTTTCCAATTCATTCAGCTCGCCAATTTTTTCTAAATATTGAAAGGTCTTTTCTGCTTCTTCCTCATCGACGATACTGATGGCGACGCCGACGTGGACAAGGACGTAATCGCCTTCTTTTGCTTCGGGCACCATTTCAAGACTGGCTTCTTTTAATATGCCGCCAAAAGAGACTTTGGCCATGCGGTTAGGGCCATCAGCTTGATGTTCGATGGATTGGATTTTTCCGGGAATGGCTAAGCACATGGTTAACGGTGGACGGCAGACAGTAGATGGTGGGCGGTTAGAATATTCCCACAAGCGACGGTCTGCCTTTTTGTTTTTTTAATTGATTTCTTTGTTGTTCGATTTGGTGACAAATTAATTGCCCGAAAGAAATATTTTCATCGTTTGGGGAAATATTATTGTGAAAGTATAAAATAAAATCATTTTGCATATGCTCGTGAATTAAATCCACTAAAAGGGCATTTTGAAATACACCGCCGCTGAATGCTAAATTATCGATTGTCAATTGTTTTGCAATTAATTTAATTAAATGCACCAGTGAAAAATGGAATTTAGCGGCAATAAATGCTTTGGTTTTTCCTTTTTTTATATCACCAATAATTCCGCTCATTAAATCTACAACCGAAATGGATTGGCAATTTGTTTTTTTATTAAAATAATTTTCCGAAAAATCATAACTGTTTTTATGAAAATAATCGGCTGCCAATTTTTCTAACAACATGGCAGCTTCTCCTTCATAATTTGATTTGTCCAAAACACCTAACAACGAGGCGACCGCATCAAACATGCGCCCCACACTGCTTGTTTTTAAAGGGCTTCCTTTTTTTAGCTTTTTCGAATATATCTGCCACTCGGTGGGTGTGAATTTTGGCCGCAAAAATTCGGTGGCACCTTCCACGCCCCATGCTGTACAAAGCGCTGAAATACGGGGTTCTTTCGACATTTTATCTCCTAAGATAAAATCGAAATAGTCGAAATGGGCACAGCGGGAAAATTCATGGTTTTTATAAATAAAAAATTCGCCGCCCCATATTTGCCCATCATCGCCGAGGCCGGTGCCATCCCATATTACACCTAAAATGGATTCTTCAGAATCCATTAAATTATTCTCTCCCAAGGCAGCGCCAAAATGTGCAACGTGGTGCTGTATTTTTTTTATTGGGGCATTAAACGCCTGTGCTAATTTCTCGCCATACATTGTGGAAAAATATTCGGGATGTTTGTCCGTCAGTATAATTTTCGGACGGGCATTGAATAATTCAAAAAAATGTTTTACAGTATGTTGAAAATTTTCCTGCGTGTCAAATGATTCGAGATCACCTAAATATTGACTAATGAAAATATTCCCTTGGTGCAAAAAAGTAAAAGTGCTTTTTAGCATGGCGCCTGTTGCAAGGATATTTTTATTTGGCAATTTTAACTCGGGATTTACATAACTCGGCGCCATCCCCCTTGATCGGCGGAGGACTATTTTTTGCCGATGTCGGCGACTGAATTTAATCACCGAGTCATCTTGCGGCACAACGATGTCCCGATTGTTCACTAAAATATAATCGGCTATTTTTGATAAATCCGAAAACGCTTTTTCATCTTGAAAAACAATAGAGGAATTGCTCACATTTCCGCTCGTAGCCACGATAGGCTTGCCAAATTTATTTAATAATAATTCATACAAAGGGGTATAAGGCAACATTACGCCGAGACAGTCAAGGTCAGGGGCAATCGCTTTTACGGCAAGAAGGCTTTTTGCATTGCTTAAATAATTCAATAATACGATTGGTGCTTCGATGCTGCTAAGTGCAACCTTTTCATCTGCAAGTAATTGCACCTGTTCCGAAAGGATTTTTAAATTCGGATACATAAGTGCAAATGGCTTAGTCGGGCGGTGTTTTCTTTGACGTAATTCTTTTATTGCCAATTCATTACCTGCATCGCATGTGAGCAAATAACCACCGATCCCTTTTATCGCTACTATTTTTCCATTCTGCCATTTTTCAATTATGGTATCCATCGTGCAAACGTATCGCCGAACTCCAGTTCGGCGTTGAGCGGGTTTCGCTACATTTTTGCTTGGCTGGACGCCGAACTGGAGTTCGGCGATACGTTTGTCGAAGCTTGAATCTGTTAAATTTTTAGCTACGCCAAATAACGATAATTGAATGGTGCAATCAGGGCAGGAATTCGTCTGCGAATAATATCGTCGGTCTAAAGGGTTGTCGTATTCCTTCTGGCAAGTCGGGCATTGCCGAAATTTTTCCATGGTTGTCGTCTCCCGATCATAAGGCAATTTTCGGGTAATGGAAAAACGGGGCCCGCAATTCGTACAAGTAATAAATGGATAATTATTTCTGCGATTATTTTCAGATGATAATTCTTTTCGGCAATCTTCACATATGGCAAAATCTGGTGTCAATAGCAGGTTCGCCTCTCCATTGTTTTCGCTGTGAATAATTTTAAAGTCAGAAAAATATTGTTGTTCGGAAAGGTAAATACGATGATTGGAAATGACTGATAATTCAGGAGCTGATTTTATTATTTTTTTAAAAAAAATAAATGCCTTTTCTTCCTTTGCATTTATTTCAACATGCACGCCATCCACTGTATTGCATACCCAGCCGTTCAATTTATTTTCTTTGGCCAAACGATAAACAAATGGGCGAAAACCAACGCCCTGTACTTGTCCTTCGATATGGATATGCCAGGTTTGCATCAGGTGTTTGCGGTTTCCAATTTAGCGGCTTGTTTTTCCTTTACCTTTTCCAGCAGCCAATTGCACCACTCATCAACACCTTCTCCCGAAATACTGGAAATAGGGATCGCTTCAATATTTGGATTTATATCCCTTGCATCATCAATGACTGCCTCCGTAGAAAATGGCAAATAAGGCAATAAATCCGATTTGGAAACAAGCATCAATTCACTGGTGAGAAACATGCGGGGATATTTTTTGGGTTTGTCATCGCCCTCCGTCGTAGCAATTAAAGTGACCCGGTAATCTTCCCCCAAATCATAAGAGGCAGGACAGACGAGATTGCCGACATTTTCTATAATTAATAATTCCACTCCTTCTAAATCAAGTTCCTCCATCGCCTGCCAAATCATCTGTGCTTCTAAATGACAAATGCCGCCCGTCACAATTTGCAATGCATCCATGCCTGCTTCCCGAAGACGGGTCGCATCCCGCTCCGTTTCGAGGTCACCGACGAGTACTTTTATTTTTACTTTGCCACCGATGCGTTTGGCCGTTTCTTGCAATAAAGTGGTCTTCCCGCTGCCCGCCGAAGAGGTAATATTAATGAGTAGGATGCCTTGCTCGGCCATGCGCTTACGGATGGTTTCGGCCACAAAGTCATTGGCTTTGAGCAAGTGCATGGTGGTATTGTCGCAGGCGACTGTGCCCCGTGCTGCTTTGGTGGATTTGGCTACTTTTTGCATAATATGTAGCGCCAACTTTCAGTTGGCGGTTTTTGTAATTATTTATTCGCCAACTAAAAAGTTGGCGCTACTTTTCTCTCTCCGGAAAAATGAACCTGATTAATTAATAATTCCATTCCTTTCACCACATTATTATTTGGCTGCCCACAATAGGCACAAACGAATTTATAATTATTTATTTCCGAATATGCATCACAATCGGAACAATAAATTTCAATCGGCACAGCTTCCATATTTAATTCCACCTGTTGGTATTTATTTATCGATTCGGTGACCGCTGTAAAAGCCGTCTGCATTAGTAACGGTTCAACATTGGACAGTAGGCCCACTTGCAGGTCAATGCTTTCCAGCGTTTCCAATTCTTCTTCCGAAAATTTGGATTCGAGGATGTCGAAAATGTTTTGTACCAAAGAGGCTTCGTGCATTTAACAATTATTTTACAAGGACAAATTTTACGTTTTTTCTTTCTGTGAATTTCCCTAAAATAGCAGAAGCGATTAAATCTCCAACATAAAGATCTTTGAGGTCTTTTTTCCAAAATTTATTTACTGCATAATAAATATCGAATTTGAAAATTTCAGAAGCCATTTTTTTATCAACAACATAAATCAAAACATACAATGCAGGTTTTATTAATTGAAAAATCAAAACAAGCATTAAAGTAAATATTCCCATATCATGAACGCCGCCCTCTGGAATCAGATGATCTTCAAACACAAATCCAGTTAAATCAACATTGAATTTTTTTACATAAATTTCGAGCAGTATATCGGCATCCATTCCTGTAATTTGCAAGTCTGCTTCAATTTTTGTCGAAGGCAGTATTTCTTCATCTCCAATTTGATAACGAACAAAATCAGCCATCTTTCGAGTCCAGACGGCTAATTCAGTATAGGTGATTTCTATAGTTTGCATTTATCCAAAGAAGCACAATTTAGGAGGTAATTTGAAATTACCTCCTAAATTTCAGCCATTTCTTTTGCATTTATTTCCTTCTCAAAATAACTCAAAGCATTCTCCAAGTTCATTTCCGCCATTTCACTCAACCCAATTTCCAATCCCCATTTTTCCCCATTAATTAGAAATAAATAAGCATCCGGTTTTTTTTGATACAATTCCTGACATAAATACAAAACCGTTTCCGGTGCCAGGCGATGGGTGGTAAAAGAAAAATCTTTTTCTGCTTTGCATTTTTTCAATAAAAAACCATCTTCCAAATCGCCCTGAAAAGCATCTACAAAAATGACCTGACCATATTGGCTGATTAATTCCGCATCTTCCACTTGCAATTGGTAGCGCAAAAGCGTTTTACCCAAAAAATCACCTTTATTTTCCACGGCTTCTACAAAGGCCCAGCCGAGGCCATCATCGCTGCGGCCACTGTTGCCGATGCCAACCAATAACGTTTTAGGATGATTTAAGCCGCTCATATAGCAAATTGTCTTGGTGATCAAAAACAGAAACTTTCAAAGGCATTTTACCAATGGCATGGGTGGCGCAACTGAGGCAGGGGTCGAAGGCCCGGATGGCTATTTCAACCTGGTTCAGCATGGTGTCCGTAATTTCTGGTTGTCGGTTCAACACATTTTTGGCCACCCAGCGCACGGCCCGGTTCATCGCCTCGTTGTTGTGGGTAGTAGATACGATGAGGTTGCATTTGGTAATCATGCCTTTCTCGTCCACCTTGTAATGATGGATCAAAGTGCCCCGAGGTGCTTCAATGATGCCAATGCCCTCTGGGCGTCGAGTACCTTCCCGCATGAGGTCATCACCTAAAATGGATTCGTCGAGTAGCAGTTCTTTCATCAGTTCGGCGCAATGCAGGATTTCGATGAGGCGAGCCCAATGGGAGTGCATGGTGCAGTTGTTCGGTTTGCCGTTCCAATAGGATTTGAATTCTTGCAATTCCTTATTGGCCAGTGGGGTAGTGATGTAATCGCAGACGTTCATGCGGGCGAGTGGGCCAACCCTGTTCCAGCCATTTTTCATTCCCAGTTTTTTCAGATAAGGAAATTTCATGTACGACCATTTTTCCACACCTTCCTGAAAGTAGTTAATGTATTCGTTGTTGTGGATGTCGTTCAGGATGGTGTGCCCATCGCTATCGATGGCCCGCATTTTTCCGTCATACAATTCCAAAGCCCCGTCGTTGGTCACTAAGCCCAAATGGCCGGACGGATAACTGGCAAAAGTGTCCAGCCAAACCCTGTTTTTTTCATGATAGCCTTTGATAAACTGCACCATTTCCAACGACCATTTAATCATGGTGTCAATTTCGGGCGTATCGTTGTCTTCCAAAAAATAATCTCTTTCATGTGGGAAAAAAGTTTTGTGCACACCGCCCGGCACTGCAGCTATGCCGTGTATCCGCTTTCCCGCAATGGCTTTGATGATCTCTTGACCGAACTTCCGCATCAGGATTCCTTTGCGGGCCAATTCCTTATCGGCCATTGCTACGGCCACCACGTTTCTTTTCTCCACAGGCGCATCAATTCCAAACAGCAAATCGGGCGAAGCGAGGTAGAAAAAATGCAGGGCATGCGATTGGAACACCTGCCCGTAATGCAGCAACCGCCGCAGTTTATCGGCTACAGGCGAAAGGTCACCTGGATCAAGCCCAACTATTTGATCAATGGCTTTGGCGGCTGCCAAGTGGTGGCTCACAGGGCAGATTCCGCACAACCGCTGCACCAGCAAAGGTGCTTCCCAATAGGGGTGGCCTTGTATGAACCGCTCGAACCCCCGAAACTCGACGATGTGGAAAAAAGCATTATCAACCGCCCCTTCTTCGTCTAGATGGACGGTTACCTTGCCGTGGCCTTCCACGCGGGTAACGACGTCTATGGCTATTTTTTTTGACATGATCTAATGGTATACAGCAATTCTCGCTATTAAAAAAATTGAAATATGTGGAGAAGAAAACACACCTCTCTCCAAAAATCCCCTTCCCTTTGGCCTCAAAGAACGGCTTTCATATTTCAAAAAAACTAATAGCGACAATTGCTGAATGGTATATCGGAGTAACGGTATATCGGCGTATTGGTATAACGGCGTTTGGGGTTTCCCCCGTTAAATCGTTATACCGATGAACCGTTATACCGTTATACCGTTACGCCGCTCTCAATCATATTTAAATTCAGAATAAAGCACCGAAAAATCATCGCCCCACAACAGGCTGTTCACCGCTTTCCATATATGGTTGGGCGATGGTGGGCAGCCGGGGATATGATGGTCTATTTTCACGATCTCATGGCAGGGGTACACCTTGTCCAAAATTTTTGGCAAATCCTCGTGATAAGGCACTGTGTTTTCCTCGGCTTCGGTGGTCATGGAGTTGAGGTAAGCTTCCTCTAGGCATTCGGCCAATGGCACGGTGTTCCGCATGGCAGGTACACCGCCCCATATCGCACATTCTCCAACTGAGACGAGGATTTTGCACTTTTTGCGAAACTCCCGTAGCACCTCTATGTTTTCTGAGTTGCTAATTCCCCCTTCGATCAGACCGATGTCGCATTCCCGGGTGAAATTTTTGATGTCGGTAATTGGTGATTTATTGAAATCCACAACTTCAATCAAATCTAACAGCCCCAGGTCAATATCCAGCATGGACATATGGCAACCAAAGCAGCCTGCCAGAGAGGTAGTAGCTATGACTTTTCGATCCCTTTTCGGTGGTTTTTTTGTTTTCGATTTTTTAGCAACTTTCACTGTCGGAGGCTGCTGTACTGATTCCATGTCGAATTTGCGGTCGCCAAAAGGCAATGCGAGGCTTTTGCCGCGAACGAGGATGGCGCCCGTGGGGCAAATATGCATGGCGTTGAGGGCCTGCTCTTCACTCAATCTTGCCTCGGCTTCATAATCAATGCCGACTTCCGTTTCATTGCCCCGATTGCAGAATGAGAAAACCCTTTCCCCTTCGTTGGTAAAAACCTCTTCTACACAGCGACGGCATTTCACACAACGGTTATGCTCTATGACCATTCGTTTGGGCGAAAAATCTATCATGCGGTCTTTGAAAAGGTGTGGAAAGCGGGTGTGGGAAATACCCATCTCGTAAGCCATATGCTGGAGGTCACAGTCGCCGCTTTTCTCGCAGGAAGGGCAAAAGTGGTTGCCTTCAGCAAACATCATTTCGACAATGGCCTGACGGGCATCTGTCAGTGTTTTAGTCTCGAGTTCGACTTCCATGCCTGCTTCTGTTTTAGCAGTACAGGCGGGCCTTGCCTTTCCATTGATATTGCAGGTACAGACCCGGCAGGTGCCAAGTGGTGGATCAATGTGTTCGTAATAGCAAAGCGACGGAATGAAAATGCCGTTCTCCTCCGCTACTGAGACAAGGTTGCGGCCTGCCTCGACTTTCAAGGCTTTGCCGTCGATTTTTATGGTGATTTTTTTTGACATCTTGTTTGGCTGTTGGCCATTAGCAGTTGGCCATTAGCATTTTTTAGTCTTGACCAAAAAGCCACCGGCCAATAGCTAAAAGCCATTGGCTGTACTTTAGTCTCCGAACTGCTCATATGGCTGCAGCGCCTTTTCCATATCAAATTTCTTGTTCAGCCCTTCTCCCTGCTGAGCGACTTTAGTGGCAAAAAACTCAGGGAATTTGTCCAATGCCATGAGCAAGGCGTTGGTGGCTGTTTTGCCCAAACCACAGCGGCTGGTCATGCCCATGATGTTGCCCCATTGTTTGATCTCGTCGTAATCAGAAGGATAGGCCAGGCCGTTCGCTACTTTTTCTAATTTGCGCTGTATGATAAAATTGCCCGCCCGACAAGGGGTACAGACACCGCAGGACTCATGCTTGAAAAAATCGGTGAAGTTGCGAAGTATGTTGAGCACGTCCCTCTTTGAATTGAAAATCATAAACGAACCACCGCATTTCAGGTCATCCATCGCAATTTTCCGGTCAAATTCTTTTTTAGAAATACATTGGCCAGATGGGCCACTTACCTGAATATAATAGGGGTCTTCCGCACCGCACATTTCCAAGATATCAGACACTTTTGTGCCCCATTCTATTTCAAATATGCCCGGTTGGTGGCAGTCGCCAGAAATACTCAACAGCTTGGTACCAGGCGAGGCGGCAGTTCCTGTTTTTAAATAATGATCGGCTCCCAACTCAATGATTCTGGCCGCAGCGCAAAAGGTTTCCACATTATTTACGACGGTCGGTTTATCGAGAAAACCCCTCTCGGTAGGGAAAAACACCTTGGGCCTCGGCTCGCCCCGCTTGCCTTCCATCGAATTCAGCATGGCGGTTTCTTCCCCACATACATAAGCACCAGCGCCGAGCTGGATACGGATGTCGAAGTCGAACCCCTTGATGCCAGCGATGTTTTTTCCCAGCAACCCTCTTTTATGAAAATCAGTGATGGTATTTTCTAATTTTTCCAATAGCCACTTGTACTCAGCCCGCAGGTAAACGATGCCTCCTTGCGCCCCCACCGCATACCCGGCGGCAATCATCCCTTCGAACATCAACCCCGGCAGTTTATTCATCAGCACCCGGTCTTTAAAAGTTCCCGGTTCGCCTTCGTCCGCATTGCAGGCGATGTATTTCCGTGAGGCTTCCTGATTTTTACAGAACTCCCATTTCAGTCCCGTTGGAAAGTAAGCGCCACCCATGCCACTCAATTTGGATTTTTTCACTTCTTCAATAACCCCGTCTGGTCTCAGGTTTGGGAGTTTCCAAACTGCCATGCCGGGGTGGTAATCCTTGAGCAGGATGCGTTTCTTTTTTTTCGGGACAAAACGGATATGGTCTGGGACTTCATCGCAGATGTCTTCCACGGGTGTCCCTTTTTTCAGCTCCGCAATGATGCGTTTTACTTTGAGGGTATTGAGATTGGTAAATGGATGGAAATTGATGAGTGCTGCCGGTTCCTGATCGCTGAGGCCAATACAAGCTGTTTCAAACAGCGCAAATTTCCCAGAAGGATCGGATTTCCCAAAGTGATTTCCTGTTTCCCGTTCAAAAGCATCTTTGACCCTTAGAAACCCTTTGCATTCAGAAACAATGCTATTGTTCAGGTAAATGATAAATTCCCCGGTAGGTTGGCGGTGGAAGAAATGGTAAAATGAAATGATGCCTTCGAGTTCGATTTGGGAGATGCCCAGGTCGGCAGCGCATTGTTTCACAAAACCATCGGAGATATATCCATTTGCATTTTGGAAAGACCAGAGACAGTCGAGCGTTTTCGTTCTGTCAATAGCAGCAGGAGAGGTTGGCATACAAGGTGGTTTAAATCAAATGTTTACAAAATAAGTTTTCAACCGCAATGTAATCGTCAAGTTCATTTGGCGGGCTGTTAAAATTTCACGCAAAACGATTTGAATCATTAAATGTGCTGTTCAACAAAATGTTAATGATTAGTTGAGGGGTGGGCATAATTCAATTAGCTGATTATCAGCCACAAAGGCACGAAGACACTAAGATGAATAATTTATGAATTGAAAACTTTGCGTCTTCGTGACTTCGTGGCCTAAAAACCACGGTTAATTGGTTATTATTTATGCCCACCCCTCAATGATTAGTTTTTAAAAATATCAGACCCGCTAAACCCGCAAAATGAATTTGGCGGCTACATTGGTTAAGGCCTTAAGGTAAAAACTTTTGCTATCATTCAAAGCCCAAGGTAATAGGCGCTATAAAGGGAAAAGATGATTTTGGTCAAGTAGTTATGTGATAAAAGTCTTTTAAGAAAACTTACGGTTCGGCTCCTTTTATATTTAGAAAATATTCAATTAGAACGAGTGAGGGCATTGGTGACTTTTTACCATCCTATTAGCATAAGTACCACTAATTGCATGTTTATTCAAACTAAAAAGATACCTTTACCCTCCTTTGCCACTTAGGCCAAATGCTAAGACATACACGAAAAACCCAATACAATGCTTAGACACAAAGCTGACGTCCGCTCATTGATGTTCATGTCCATTACCGCTGCCATGCTGATTCTACTTTGGCAATATGGGAGTGAAATGTCCTCGCCACTCTGGATATTTTGTTATGGCCTACAATTGTTGATGGCCGTTATCGTATCCACGATTGTCCACAACCACCAGCACCTTGCCATGTGGAGGGTGAAATGGCTGAATATTTTTACCGATAATTTCCTCACAGTGTTTTATGGCTTCCCGGTGTTCGCCTGGATTCCGACGCACAATTCCAACCACCACGTCCATATCAACAAAGAACCGGACTATACCAAGACCTATATGGCCTCGGAAAAAAATAATTTATTGACTTTGTTGACCTATCCGTCGCTCAGTGGCTTTAAACAGCAAAAAGCGGTCGGAACTTATTTTACTGGATTATATAAGCAAAACCGGCGCAAATTTTATTTCCATTTATTGCAGGTCATCAGCCTTGTAGTATGGATTTTAATTGCCTTGCTGATTGATTGGAAAAAGGCATTGCTATATGTGGTTGTCCCTCAGCAGGTATCGCTTTTTACGGTACTTATTTTTAATTATATCCAACATATACATGCCGACGAGGAATCGGATTTCAACCACTCCCGCAATATGACCGGAAAATTATTGAATTTCTTTTTGTTAAATAATGGCCTGCACACCGCCCACCATATTTCACCCGGTATTCATTGGAGCAGGTTAAGGGAAAAGCACGACGCCATTGCCCATAAAATTGACCCTCGGTTAAATGAAAATAATTTCGCCTGGTATTTATTGCGGGTGTATATTTTGGGTTTATTTATTCCTTCATGCCGCACGGACAATATGAGGATGGAACGGATGGGGGGGGCTGTATTGGGAATTAGGGAATTGGGATAACAATTAACAATCAACAATCAATATGAAAATATCAGATTTTATCGAAGTAAAAGACCCAAAAGCAGGTGCTCGTTATCGCAAGAAAAAAGCACAGGCAGGTCATTTTGTGCAGGACTATATTAATGAAAAAATAGACATTAATATGGACTTGTTTGAAATGCTAAGACATAAAGATGAGGTATTTAATTATGACTATGTGGGGCATCATTATAAATTCTTTTTTTCCCGCATGATCCCCGAAGTGGTAAGCCATTCACAAAAACAGGATGAACGAATTGTCCGCAGCCATTATGACAATAAAAATGATCTGTTCAATTGGTTTCTTGGCCCACGCATGATTTATACCAGTTGTTATTTCCAAAATCAAGACGAAACGCTGGAAGAGGCGCAGGACAACAAGATGAACCTCATCGCCCGAAAAATGCAACTCAAAAAAGGTGAGACGCTGCTCGACATTGGCTGTGGCTGGGGCACTCTTGTTGCCCATATGGCCAAATATTATGGCGTGGATGCCACGGGTGTCACCATCGCTCAAGCAGGGGCAGATTGGGGCACCAGGCAAATAGAAGAATATGGTGTGTCACCTGAACAGGCCCGTATTTGGCGCATGGATTACCGCGACATTCCCCGCGATAAAAAATACGATAAAATAACCTGCCTCGAAATGGCAGAACACGTGGGTATTAAGTATTTCAAAAAATTCATGAAGCAGATTTATGATATGCTCGAAGACGATGGCTTATTTTATATGCAAATAGCAGGGCTGCGGGAGCGCAAACATTTGTTCCAGAAAAAAGACCGGGAGGATCTCGTTTGGGGATTATTTATGAACGAATATATTTTCTCCGGCGCTGATGCGAGCATGCCACTCAATTGGGATTTGCGGCGTCTTGAAAAGGTAGGCTTCGAAGTACACAGTGTCGAAAACATCGGCATACATTATGGCAAGACCATCCATTATTGGTATGACAACTGGATGCGGAACAGAGAAAAAGTATTGGAAAAATATGGTGAACGAACTTTCCGTATATACTCCGTTTTCCTTGCTTGGTCGGTCTATATCGCAAGGCAGGGCGGCTCGACGGCCTATCAGATTGTTTGCCGTAAAAACCTGAATACCGCAGATCGCAACCGTTTTATCGGGAAAACAAATTTGGGTGAAATGGAAATGGCGAAAGTGACGAATGGGGTGGCAGCTGTGGTTTGAATGGAAAATGAGAAATGTAAAATGCAGAGTAGTTTCCTACTCTGCATTTTTTATTTTAATAAAAAACGCCAAACTTGAAGCGTGGCGTAATGTCGAGCGATTTATATAACTGGGTAATTTATTTATGGCTTGTTATTTATTTTCGCCTCTATCTTTTTTAAATTTTCCTTAAACATTTGCAGATTTGGATTGCCAGTAGCTCTTGCAGTTTCCACTGCTTTCTGATAATTTTTAAGGGATTCTTTCATTTTGCCATTCACGGCCAACGCTTCTCCATAACTGTCATACACATTGGCTGAATTGGGGAATAGTAATATATTGCCTTTAAAAATCACCTCTGCCGTTTTCGGTTTTTTTTGTTTCATTAAATAATCATACCCCATGGAATTGATAGCGCCTTCTCCCAATAAGCCCGCAGTATGGCATTTTTTCAGGCTGCTAATTATTTGGTCTTCCGAGGTTTTTGAACCGTAATGTTCTATGTTGTTTTGCAAGTCCGTAAATAATGTTGTATATTTTTCTTTTGTTTTATTGCGGTATTTTTCTGCTGCTGTTTTTGCCAGTTCGTGTGCTTTGTCCAGTGCTTCTTCTGCATTTGTTTTCACCTCTGGCACCACACCGGCACCCTCCCAATTTGTTTTTGTAATTGGGTTGATGGCTTTGCCAGTAGGGATAAATACCATTAATTTTTTATTGATATCAAAACCGCCACCGGGGTTGGCACCGCCGCCAGTTGTTTCCCCGACCAAGGTGGCTCTTTTTTGGGTTTGCATATTATAGGAAAATTCCTCTGCTCCGGAAAAAGTGTAATTACTCGTTAATACAAATAATGGGACATCTGGCATTTTTTCGCCACCTACTTTGTCCAAAGTCCAAAATTCTTCAGTTCGATCCCCTTCCCGCCAATAAAGGCTATTTAAATGCAAATGTTTGTCAAAAAAATAACTGCATAAATATTGCACCATAGCTGGACTTCCACCGCCATTCTTTCGCAGGTCAATAATAATGGCATCGGAGGTGGCCATCAATTTCATATAACTATCGGCAATAGGCGCTCCTCTATCCACGCCAGCAAAGCCCCTTAAATCGAGATACCCAACATTGCCTTCCATTTTTTTCACTTCTTTAAAGCCTGCAGTATTTTCCCTCGAAGATGCCAACCTGGCCAACCGCTCTTCGATCATCCTTTCCGGGGTGTTTTCTTTTGCCACATAAGGGCGGGCAGGGCGGATCCGCATGTGCTTGTCTTTATTGATAGACTGCACTTCTTTGGTCAGGGCATCAGCAAAGGATTCGAGTGTCTCAAATTGATCAAAATGGCCTGCTTTCATTTGTTTAATTAAATGCGCCTCAGTATTTTTTGCTACGTCTGGAAATACGTAATGTTTGTTCATTAATTCATTCAAGCCATAAATGGTTTTTTCTTTAAATGATGTGGAGAGGATAGTTTCTTGGGCATTTAGTAAAAAACAAAAGGCAAAAACAAACAAAGCAGAACAAGAGTATTGAACAATTTTTTTCATCGTTAATTTATATTGCTCCATTTTAGTTTTTGTGCATAGTGGTGTTAGCACTTGACGCTTATAAAATGCACAAATCCTATTATGGTTAAGGACGGATTTGGTTAATTCAGCAAAGATAAATGGAGAAGGGTGGCGGTAATTGTAAAAAAGTTAAGGGTGGGGAGGGGCTTACCTCGGGTCGTATTGGTTGGAAAAACGCTTGGCAATTGTTTCTTGGGAAATTCGTATTAATTGACTCCCCTGTTTGAAAAAATGATTGGGGCAACTACCAAAAAATGATTTGAATTCTTTAATGAAATGTGCCTGGTCATAAAACCCGGCTTCCAGACAAAGTTCTGTGAGGTTGTACTTTGGTTTATTTTTTTGCAATTCCAGAAAATAATTGATCCGCCATATTCTGGAAACCTTTTTAGGGGACAATCCCATTTTATGGATAAAATGTTTACGGAGTGTTACTTTGCTGATGCCGAATTCCGAAAAAAGCTCATTGATTTTTATCAACCCTTTTCGATCCATTATATAATTAAGCTGCGCCCTTAAAGTTTGGTCAACAGAGAGTGGCTTTTTTAAAAGATTTAAAATTAATGCTTCTGCCATTTCAATTTTTTCCGACACCTCTTTACTTTGTAATATTTGCTGAATAGATTTTCGGTCGTTTATGTTTAAGTCAAATAATTTATCCAAGGCAAATATTTTGTCATTTAAATGGAATAATGGTATTTTAATTAAATTGGCAAATGCAAAGGGTTTAAAACGAATCCCAAAAACCTTGGCTGATTCTCTTACCGTAAAATTGATACTACTTGTTTTTTGCCCCATAAAAGTGGCGCCAGGGTTTATTTTTTTCCAAATCCCATCGGCAGAATATTTTGTAAAAAGAGGCAGGCTGGCAAATAAAATGTCGAATGTACAATCGGGGGAAAGTGCTTCGAAAGGGTTATCCAACTCACCGGGGGTAAGTTCCATTTCCCAATAGCATTCAATGTGGTGGGAAAAATAGGCAGGTGGTTGGAATTCTTTATATAACATCCCTGAATTGTGTAGATATATAGATGTATAATAAAACTAAAAAGTTGCTCGGTCTCACCATGTTTTTTCAGGAAGTTTTAACGACACCGTAACCGCCTTTTAACAAGATTTAACAGGGATAATAATTTTATTTGTATCCTATTAATGTAGCCGCCAAAACTCGTCCCGCATTTACTTCGGGATTCATTTGGTGAACAAAAGCATTAAAAAAGCCCAACAAAGAGTATTTCCTGCCCACAAAATTTGACGTTCCGTCAAATGCCTTTTCATTCATTAATTTAAAATCTGTTGCCATGAAACGTTCATTACTTTTCGCATGCTGCTTAGTTCTTACCTCCATGCTCTATGCACAAACCCAAGAAGAAACTTCAGAGTCCACCATTGCCAACCAAAACGCAAACAGCGTAGATGATTTAGCACCTTACCCTTTTGACGATAAAAAGCCAGAAAAAAAGACATTTAGAGAAAAGGTCAGGGAAAGCATTCATGGTGAACAAGAATCGCCTGATAGTATTGCGAATGCTGAAGAGCCAGAAGTACACATCCGATTTTATGAATTTAAGGATATTACTTTTGAGGGAGATGAAATTGATTTTGAAACGGAAAACCATAAAGTGGGGCCAATTGATGAATATGAATTGATCGAAGATGATAGCGCTTATGTTGGGGATGGCTATTACAAGGATGTCACATTTGAAAATGAAAAAAAAATAGAGGAACAAAAAGATATTAAATATGACGATGAAGTTTATTCGCCTTACAAAAAAAGATATAGGGAGCTTTCAAGAAATGCGGAAAAATCAACTGTACCTGAAAAGAAGGAAGACCAAACAATAAAAATTAAGTCCACTCAAAATTCGACTACAAAACCAATTGAAATAAAAGGAAAAGATCATTACCGCAAGGACTATATTTATTATTACTATAATCGCAAGAAAAAAGCAGGAAGTGATATTGCTTCCATGACCAGTTACTCTCAGGCAATAGAGCGCTGCCGCCAATTATTTAATGAAGACAAAAAAGCTGTACGAACTATTTATGAAACCCAATTGCAAGAAGCAGATGGTGATTTTTCAGAAAAAATAAATATCACTGAAAATGAGGAAGAAAAAGAAAACCTGAAAGGCGCTTTAGCAAAAACAAAAATAATTATTAAAAGAGTTTACGAAGAAGAGGACAAAAATTTGCAAAATGCTTTTGATAAAGCGGCGGAGGGATTGGATAAAAAATTTAATTCCAATAAACAATATAGCAGGAATTATAATGGTAGAGGGACGAAGCGTGGGGATTGAATTGGTTTTTAAAACCTGGTCCTTGTACTCAATAAAAATAAGCTGTCTTCTTTCGACCAGGTATAATGAACCATAAATACTGGATAGATGGAAACCGTACCTGTAATGCCAATGCCATAACCACTATGTAATGTATTTGATTGTTCCCCATCTGCCCACACCCGACCAACATCATAATTGGCGACGAGGCCAATGTCAATCGGTAAAATAATTTTTACATTTTCGAATAATCTGGTACGGCATTCTATGTTTTGGAAAAAGGCTGATTTTCCTGCAAAGCGGTTTCGTTGGTAACCGCTTAAATTCACATCGTCCAATAATGTTTTTTGCCCGCCAATAAAATTGCTGTGGTAAAATTCATAGTCGCCCGTTAAAGTGGAAATCCCCGTGCGGGAAGCCACCACACTCCGCAACCTTCTCAGTGGAAGATACATGGACAATTGGCTACTCCACCGGATAAATTCATAATCCGAATTATCCATGCTTTTTTGATAGGTCAATTGGTTTTGCCATTTCAGACCCTGGGTCGGAGTATGTTTTTTGTCTGCTCTATTGAAGGTATATCCCAGTTGCCCCCCCCAGTAATTAGTGGAGGAAAAAGCATAGGCTGGAATTCCTGCTGCTGGTGAATTAATAAAATTATTTTCCCCCTCTTCTTTTACATCTATATGTTGGAAAATAGGGCCGAAATTTAATTTATGGTGTTGGTATTTGGTGTCAACATAAAAATTAGGGGCAAACCATATTTCATCAAAATCGGCTGAATGAAAATCGGTCACTTCCGAATTGAGCATGGTCGTTTCGTTGCCCTGTCCAAAATATTGACTTTTATAATTAGGCCCCAAAAAATGGGTGTTTATTTCCATATTCATTGGCCCCATTATTTTTCTGAAATCCCCATAATAAGATGCTGCCAATGCATGGGAAAAAGAATAATGCAATTTTGCAGCATGTTTATGGGCATAAGGTTTTTTCCTGAATCCGAATTTACGGATCGAATAGCCACCACCGATATAAAAAATGTCGTCCCGATTAAACCCAAGCACAACGAGTGGGAGTGGTTTGGGATATTTATGTTCAAAACGGTCGTAATGATTGACGAACTCTTTATTCGATGTAAGGTTTTTTGTTTCCGGGCCTTTCGAGATAATGGTATTTTTTTTAAGATCGTAAATCCAGGTTTTTTTCCTGCCTTTTTTTACTTTAGAGCTATCCATAAAAACATCTTCTCCATTTCCGCCAATCGCCCGAATTAATATTCCTTTTTCTGTCTCGCCTTTAAATTCGAAAACATCATCATTTGCGAAACCATATAAACTGATTTCTTTTGTTTCATTGTTATAAAAATCCCGATCGTAATATAAATTCTTTTTTTTCTCCTTTTTTATTCAATCCATATATTTTTACAGTGGTCGTCTCATGGACGCGGTTGATTTCAAACAATTCCCTTTTATTAGATCCTAATACATCCACCTGCTTTGCATATATTTCATACAATTGTTCTGCCCATTGTGGTATTTGTTCCCGGCGTATTTTCATTAAGGAAATAATTTCCTTGCCATTTAATTTATAAATAGGTTCAGGCCACGAGCGTACTGCTTTTTCAATAACTTCGTCCGTTAATTTATTTTTCATATCCTCCCCAATTGCCCGCCAGTCAGAACGCTTTGATTCGGTAATAAATGTTCGGTCAACATATTTACCGTGCAATGTTACCCCTACAAGGTCTTTAATGTTTTTCCTAAAACTTTGTGCTTGTCGGAATGCCCATTTGTCGTCAGCTATTTTTAAAAACAAACCATCGCCTCTGGGGAAAGCGAAATCCCGGTCGCGGGGAATAGGGTGATATATTTCGCCGCCATTGTCCTGCTCATATACAGCCCATCGCCACTGGTCGTCGTGTCGGTCAATGTCGCCAATAAAAACGTCGAATAACCGACTACGGATCATGGATTTTTCATCCACTTTATTTTTTAGATTTTTTCTTGTTTTTTGTAAAACGTCGGGCGTGCTTTCAATGTGTTTTGCGTTGCCAAAATTAGAAAATGCCGACATGTCGCCTTTTGGTCGGCCCTCCCATAAAACCAATGTTCCTGCAAAAGGCTCATTAAATCTGCCTAATCTCTTACTGGATGGTACATATCCCAATTTGGGGACGGAATGATTTATCTCGACTGCTTCCATTAATTCGGGCAAAATCAAGGAAGGATAAGGATGGGTCGCAGAAATGGCATCTTGCAACCAGGTCCTGACAAATGTTTTTTGCAAAATGCGTGGCAGTTTTTTTGTCACATCTTTTTGCACCGACCGCAGAACATATTGTGTGCCGTCTGGCCGTTCTACCCGCAAAGATTTTGTTTGCACACCACCACCTAATTTAATGGGCGTAAATTGTTCTTTTTCAAAATCAATTACTGGAACGTTGAGTGGTGTCAGCCATGCCCTTCGATAATTTTCACCGACCAATACATTGCTCAAAAAATCATTTCTACCATATCGGGAATCGGCGATTAATTTAATGCTGTCTTTAGGCATTAATTCAGGCATCAATTCATAATCTTTGGATAATGGCGGTTTTAATTCTTTTCGGAAAACAGGTTTTGCTTCTTTTTTTTCCTTATCTGAGAACGACCATGCTTCGAGCCACACTGCTCCGTTTTTATAATAATTAATTTTAAAATAACCGATAGCGGATTGGGCAAATACAGCCGTTCCAGCTTTGGAAACATAAGCTGCCTTTGCAGCCGACCCACTGACGATGTAGTGTTGTTGGTTTCTGTTTTCACTAAAATATTGCAAACTTTCTTCATTGCCCCCGGCATAAATTATATTAGGGTACTGTTCAAAAATTTCTTCCAATTTCTCTTTCATATAGGCGTACCGGGCATTGGAGAGGTCTTGCCTTGGGCCAATGGAGCGCCGGTAAAAAGGATATATCGAACCAATGCCCGGTAGGGGCAACCATAAATTTTTATTAATTTCGGTGAGCGGGAATAAATGATATTTAGCGGGATAAAAACCACCACGTGGACCCACTGAATAAAGGGCGTGATATCCGGCAATTATTATTTCTTTATCGTCATGGTCTTCCAGCAATGCTTGCAGTTCGAGCAAAAAATCTTCTTCGGTATTGATGGCACATTCCTTATGCCCGTCATTGCGCCCTTTTGGCTGTAGCCACCACTGGGTGTCCATGGCGATGATAACAATGTCCTTATTTAATTTAATTACTTTGGGGCCGGGGCATTGGTGGCAGGGTAATTTTATGTTTTTCCCAATCAATTTTTCTTCAATAAAAGTACGCTGTTGCTCAAGTGTTGCGCGTCCTGTTTTCGCTCCATTTTCCCAATCCTCAAAACCCGGTAAAAAAATAATTTCGCCCTGATAGTCATATAGCATTTTTTCAATGGGAATAAAATTGGAAAGGGCTTTATTCCGTTTGGACGGAGATTGGAGCGGGAGGCCGCCTTTTATAATGTTACCTAAAAATACCACACTGCTTTCCTTTCCCGCTGATGCCAATTGCTGGGCAAGAAAATCGGAAAAAGGAGAATCGGAAAAAGCTGTGTTCCCTGTTCCTCCCAACAAAAAGGTTTGATGTTTTAAAAGCGAATTGGACGTGTCTTCAGGAATTTCTTTTAGTGCATTTTCATAGCGGAAAAAAGGCTTGATAGTAGTACAAGCAAAAAAATGTGGCAAAATGAATGCGGCTATTAAAAACAAAACCTTGTCTTTCATATTTCAAGAAGATTTATTCTAACAGAACCATTGGTCAACTATAATAGTTGATGCAAGGTTCGTTGAAATACCCCACCCTTCAATTGAAATTTTCGCCTTTATATGCACCTTAGGGAACCGTTCAGCATAGGATAGGGGCTGCCCCATAAGCCCCGATTTTGCTAAATTTTAAGAATTTAGTAAATCTGTTGATTTTAAATTTACTAAATCTTTGAGATTTAGCAAATTAATGCCTCAAAGAGACTTATAAAACAGCCCTCCTGAGAGGCGGTTGTTTTTTTTAGAAAAATTTCCAATTCTTCTAAAAAAACAACCCTACTGAACAGTTACTACCTTAGGTCTTAAAATTTATGGTTTCTTTGACAATTTTCGTGGAGCGAAAAAAAACAGGAAGAGAGGGAGAGAGGTGCGTTTTTTTCAGACATGAAAATCAGTCATTTCCAAAAAGTGTACGGTAGTGAAATGGATGAAGCCATTTTTGCAAGTTATTTAATTATAAGTGGTGTTGGGAAATGATAAGAATCACCCCGGAGCTTGATTTAATGCATGTTGTAGTTGTTCAGGTAATAAGGTTGAGGCAGAGTTTCTTCTATGGGATGGAGAATGGGGGTGGCAAAAAGAAGAGGTTTTGTCTCATTGCTAATTTTTTTTTCGTTCATCCCCAATAAAGGGCGTAATAATTTTGAGATGCCCCATATTCGAATGAAGGGTATTTATTATTTCACTGAAAACGTCAACCCCGCATTTTTTTTCAGCCGCTCCAACAGCACATCGCCCATTGCCGTAGAAGGTGTCAAAAGGCCAAATGTTTTTGGCAAAGAGTCTCGGTCTTTTGCTAGACATACCGCACTTTCTCCCAGCATCTTTGAAGTAGAACCATAACCGGGGTCTCGGTCGCCCGTCACTTTTCCTTTAATGGTTTGATTATTTTTTGTTTTTCCAAATAATGCCAAATTGTAAAAACCCGTTTCCCGTTGTGCCTTGGAAGGGCCTTCGCCGGGTTTGGGCAAAAATCGGTTGGTTATATTTTTGATGAGGGAGTTGGGATTGGGGTTCGACATCATGCCCATGACGGAGGAAAGCATTTTTGCTTTTAATTTACCACTTATTCCGGGGCCACATAAAGTGGCCTCGTCGTACCTAAAATCTTTTCCATACGGGAATCCTGACAAGGCATGGCTCCTCCTCACTACCCGGGTATTAATGGCTGCCATAATGAAGGGGCCGATCCATGCATTAAAATCCTCGTCATATTCCACGCCTGCTAAATCATTTATATCATTGCCCACCTGTTCCTCTACCGGATTTAAGTTATACGGGTTTTCCAATAATTTAAATATGGAAGGGTCACTTTTTGCCTCTGCCAAAACATTATTCAAACTGGCAATGGTGCCTCCGCTTGGGCCACCTTTCGCTGCTTTCACCCGCAACTTGATATGCTTGCAATATTCACCGTATTTTTCTTTCGCATTTTTCTGCAAAAAATAAACGCCCATATCAGAAGGGATGGAATCGAAGCCGCAGCAATGCACAATTTTCACACCTTTTGTTTTTGCATTTTCGTGGTGTTGGTCTATCATCCGCCTGATCCATTGAACCTCACCTGTCAGGTCACAATAATCCACCCCGTTGTTTATGCATGCTTCTACCAGTGGCGAACCGTATTTAGCATATGGGCCAACGGTGGTGCAAATTACTTTCGCCTGTTGGACGAGTGCGTTTAAAGAATCCAAATCAAGGCTATCTGCTGACAATATGGGGATATTTTCATCACCCAATAAATTTCTGACACTTTTGAGTTTTCCTTCATTGCGGCCAGCCATCGCCCAATTTAATTCTTTTTCTGTCCCGTATTGTTTTAGGAGGTATTCGGCTACTAAGCGCCCCGTGAAGCCGGTTGCACCCCAGATGATTAAATCATGTTTTTTATTTTCCATGATAATTAATTTTCAATTATTTTCCCACGTTTTAATTCCTGTAAAACTTTCCCAATTATCACCTCTCCATGATGTCTCGTATTTTCAATAAATAATTTACTGGTGTGCAGCCCTGCTTGAATTACACCTGCCAAATAAACATTAGGTAAATTACTTTCAAACGTAGTGGGGTTCATCTGTGGGCGGCGCATTTCGTCGTCTTGGATGGCAATGCCTATTTTTTTTAAAAAACCATAGTCGGGCAAATAACCTGTCATGGCAAGCACAAAATCATTTTCCAAAATGATCTCTCCATCCGGTGTGTTTAATAGGACGGATTTTTCTTTTATTTCTTTTACGGTTGTATTGAAATAGGCTTTTATACTTCCCTCTGCTATGCGGTTTTCAATATTGGGGCGTATCCAGTATTTTACTTTTTCATAGATTTTATCTTCCCGAATGGCCATAGTTACTTCTGCCCCTTTATAATAAGTTTCCAAAGCCACATCGCATGCTGAATTGGCTGCACCTATGACCAAAACTTTTTGCCCGACATAATGGTGCGCTTCGTCATAAAAATGTTTCACCTTAGGTAAATTTTCGCCCGGCACATTCATTAGTTTCGGAGTGTCATAAAACCCGGTTGCTATGGCGACGGAATGCGTAAGATAATTATTTTTTGAAGTATTTATGCTATAAAGACCATCAGGTTGCCGTTCCATCTTTTCAACGGCCTCATATAAATTCACTTTCAATTTCCAACTGTCATATATGCGGCGGTAATATTCCAGTGCTTCCCGACGGGTCGGTTTGTCCACATGTGAAATAAAAGGCACATCGCCGATTTCGAGTTTTTGGGAAGTGGAAAAAAAAGTCATATTGGCCGGGAAATTAAAAATAGAATTGACCAATACCCCTTTTTCCAAAACAATATAATCAAGGCCATGCTTTCTTGCCTCTATAGCACAGGCCAGCCCGGTGGGGCCACCACCAATGATGATGAGGTCGTAATTGCTGCTTTGTGGATTCACGCTCATATATTTATTGAAAAAAATAAACTGGGGGGGGCTTTAATTTTAGAAAAAGTAGATTTTTTGCATTAAATTACCCCATTATTTGATTTAGTGCCGCAAAGTTAAATCTATCTTTTTAAATCAATAATACAATTCAAACAACATGAAAAGGGCTGAAAAAGAACTTGTCAAACTCTTCCTCCGCAATGGCTGCTTGCGCTCTCCGAGTGACGAAAGGCAAGAACAGGAGGGCCACCGAAAATACAAGAAAGGGTACGAATTGCGCTGGACGGCTATGGACGCCCAAGAGACAGAAAAGATTCTTGACCTACTTTCCAAGGTGGGCTTTAAAGTTGGCAAGCCTTATCCCAAACGTACCCAGACCATCTTGCCAGTATATGGAAAATCAGCTGTATTGCGGTTTCAAAAGCTATTGGCTGCTTACTAAGTGAATAATGACCGAAACAAAAGGAACAGAGCCGTTGCCCCAAGCTTGCCGGAATTGCAAAGCTGAATTGCCGCATAATGCTTTTTTCTGTCCTATTTGTGGCCAGCGAAATACAGATGGCCGTATTACCTTCCGTGAATTAGTCGCACATTTCCTTTCGAACCTGCTCAATTTCGATGGCCGCATTTTTCAGACGATGGGGGCTTTGGCCGTGCCCGGAAAATTGACGAAAAGTTTTTTTGAGGGGAAACAAATCCGCTATTATCACCCCGTTCGGTTGTTTATTTTGTCAGGCGCCCTGTTTATTGCATTGTTGTCTATCATCGCTTCAAAGTCAAATTTGGAAGGAGTGGACAGGATATGGGAAAAGAATGAAGAAGCTTATGCCAATAAACAAATTGCCCATGAAATAGATACGTTGTGTTCCGATATAGAACAAGAACTAAAAAACCCAATATTAACTTCAGCATTTGATTCTTTAAAAACCCGTTTTGCTGAGAACCATAATTTAACTGACAAAGACAGTGTGGAAATCACAGACGTGATCAATTTTGGGGATACTGGAAAGCAGGCAGGTAAAAAAGTAGCGCTTGATGATTTGGTCAATATGCCCGCAGATTCGCTGGCGGTGAAATACGGTGTACACGGACTATGGGAACGCCAAATATTTTTACAAAATATACGCATCCAAAAAAGCATTAAAAATTTCTTGTTTTATTTGATGGGGAATATTCTTTGGATGGTATTGATTATGATGCCGATGCTGGCATTGGCATTGAAATTACTTTATATCCGGCATCCTTATTTATACGTTGAACACCTTATTTTTTCTTTTCATACCCATACCTTTATATTTCTTTTTTATGGTTTATTGTTGTTGATAGGCATGTGGGCTGGCTATGATTTATTGAATTGGGCATTTATTTTAGTAGCAGCTTATTTGCTATTTGCCATGAAACGATTTTATGGACAGAAGTGGTGGAAGACTTTGTTGAAATTCATACTCGCCAGTATTTTATATATCGCCGTAATGGTATCGGCCATGATAGTTATGACATTGGTAAGCGTGTTTTTATTTTAATGCATAAATTTTTGCCTCTTCGAAAGCAGAATCCATTCCTTTGATATAATCTGAAAAATATACAAGAACGGCGATACCCGGCTCTATTGATTTCATGTTTTGATTGGTGAAATTAAAATATTGCAAGTCGTTTGGCCAAAAGGTTGGTGCTTGTAAAAAGGTCGAAATCGAAATGAACAATATGATTTTTAAAAATAATTTCATGATGCATTTAATTTTGGATTTCTTTGACATATTCTTTTAAAAAAACAGGGAAAGAAGGAGGTTGCAATTTTTTATTCCAACATACAATTATACTCCAAAAAATGAAACTGACTTTTTTTGCAAGCAACAAAACTGTTTCATGTACGTTTTCTTTCAACCGTCAAAAAAGCCTTACTTTGCATCTCTTTAGAAATATAATCAATCATGTTTTCAAATAAAATAATACGTACCCTATTTATTATTGTCCTCATTGCAGCCAATATAGGCTGCGATCAAGTTTCCAAATCCATTGTCCGGGAGTCGGTTGAACATCAGGAATGGATAGAGATTTATCAAGACAACCTCATCCTGACCAACGTAGAAAACCCAGGTGCTTTTTTTGGGTGGTTGTCCGATTTGCCCCCTACTTTGAAAAGTATTTTTTTGGCGTTTCTTCCTTCTCTTGCCATCCTTGCAATTCTATATACGGTGTTGACCCGAATAAACCTACCGAGGTACGCTGTGGTCGGCTTGAGTTTTATTATCGGCGGTGGAATCGGCAATATCTATGACCGCATCGCGCATGGCTCGGTTACAGATTTTCTACATATTGACCTTGGCCTGTTCAGGACAGGCATTTTCAACATGGCTGATGTTTCGATAATGGTGGGTATGGGCATTGTGTTACTGAGTATGTGGACTTCGAAAGGAGAGTTTGAGAGAATAAGAGTTTGAGAAGAGGAACGCAGCAGCCTTCTCAAACTCCCACAATCTAAATCTCTCATACTTTCCCAAACTGTCTTAGTTGGTACAGCATTTTCATCTTTTTATTTTTTCGCAACCCTTCTCTTTACTGACTGTTCTATTCCTATCTTGCACTAAGAAATAGCGTTTTTCATCAAAACCATTTCCCTTATGTTTAAAATGAATATGTTGCCGTTCCTATTTTTCGGGCTGGCATTTTCCTTTTGTTTCGAAAGCTTGGCAAATGATATTTTTAAAGAACAAAACAAAGAAAATCAAATAGTTATGCAAAAAGAAGGATTATCTGTTGCTACTTTTGGTGCCGGTTGTTTCTGGTGTGTGGAGGCTATTTTCCAAGACATAAAAGGCGTACATGAAGTGGAGTCCGGCTACTCTGGTGGGCATGTGAAAAACCCCACATACCAGGAAGTTTGTAATGAGACGACTGGTCATGCTGAAGTGCTACAGGTTCATTTCGACCCAGCTGTTGTTCCTTTTGAAGACCTGGTAAAAGTCCTGTTCTCTACCCACAATCCAACAACGCTTAACCGCCAGGGGGCAGATCGGGGCACGCAATATCGTTCTGCCATTTTTTACCATGATGAGGAGCAGAAAGCTATTGCCGAGCGGTTGAAAAAGGAATTTGCCCCGACACTTTGGGACGACCCTATTGTAACAGAGATTACTGCATTTGCTGCTTTTTACCCTGCGGATAAATACCACCAGAATTATTATAATGACAATCCGAACCAAGGGTATTGCCGGGTGGTCATCAACCCAAAGGTGCAAAAATTTAGAAAGGAGTTTGCGCATATGCTGAGAGATTGAGGTGTGAGTGATATGAGGGTGGGGTTTTTATTTTTACCTTCCCGATTAACCATGCGCCCCATCAGGAAGGAATACGGGGTTTTACTTCGTTCAATTTTACTTTTCAAAACATGACAACTAAATCAAAAGAAAACTGGAATAAGCTAACACTCGAAGAAGAACGGGTCATAGAGCATAAAGGCACGGAGTACCCATTTACTGGTGAATATGATAAATTTTTTGTGCCGGGCACATACATCTGCCGCCGTTGCGAAGCCCCGCTTTACCGTTCGGAGGATAAGTTCAACTCGGGCTGCGGGTGGCCTGCATTTGATGATGAAATACCGGGGGCCGTCAGAAGGGAAACCGATAAAGACGGGCGCAGGACAGAGATTCTATGTGCTAATTGCGATGGGCATTTGGGTCATGTTTTTGTTGGCGAGCGACTAACGGAGAAAAATACACGGCACTGTGTGAATTCGCTTTCGATGAAGTTTATTCCAAAAGAGGATTAGTTCTACTTTGGCACTTTATAAATAGGTTTATAAGCACCTGTAGTATTTCATGTCCAGAAGAAAAACCCTAGCAGAAAGAGTTTTAAACCTCAGACCTGAAAACGAATGGTTACTTCCCTAAAGTGTCAAAGTAGAATTAGGGGGCTGACTTCCATTCATGTTTGTCCAGAAGCACAACTTTCCCAGAAGGTTGTGCTTTTTTCTTAACTTTCCAGCACACAGCTGCCTTGCAAGAAATTTGAAATTTGGCGAAATAAATTATGGGGAGGGCCTGAATACTAATCAATTTTTGGAATTTGCTCCCTTTTACTCCCGACCAACCTTGCCTGTCGGCAAGAAAGAGCACGGGATTTCACATTATTTATTTTACCTTCTTACTTTTTACTTGCCAATCGCACGCTGGAGAAAACTTATTTTTTAACTAAAAAACTATTGAACATGGCAGTAATGAAAGTTATTGAAATCATGGCCGACTCTCCCAAAAGCTGGGAAGATGCAACGGCCAGAGGCGTTAAAAAGGCCGCCAAATCACTCAAAAACATTAAATCAGCTTGGGTGGAGTCACAATCTGTTACCGTCAATAACAACAAGGTAGCCTCTTATCGGGTCAGTTTGAAAGTCACCTTCCAGGTAGGTGGTTCATGACCGGTAATTTTTGAAGTTCAGAAATGTCATTTTTTAAAAAAATGACATTTCTGTCTTAGTAACGTTCAAAAAGTAAAATCGACGTTTCCCCAATATAGGCGTGATTTTAAATTTTAAATGATACTTGGTCTATTTTGAGTAATTTTTTTGTTTTTTCTCACCCTTTCCTCCTCCATTTTAATAATGACATACGAATTCAATGGTTTCCGGCCTGTCGTTCATGAAACAGCATTTGTGCATCCACAAGCTGCTGTTACTGGCAATGTAATCATTGGGAAAGACGTCTATGTTGGCCCTGGGGCAGCTATCCGTGGCGACTGGGGGGAGATCATCATTGAAGACGGCTGCAATGTGCAGGAAAACTGTACACTCCACATGTTTCCAGGCGTGACCATGCGATTGAAAGAAGCGGCACATATTGGTCACGGAGCGATTATCCACGGGGCTAATATTGGAAAAAATTGTTTGGTTGGCATGAATTCGGTGGTGATGGATGAGGCGCAAATCGGCGACGAATGCATCATTGGTGCATTGTGTTTTATAAATGCTAAATCAAGTATCCCGCCGCGCAGCTTGGTCGTTGGTAACCCCGGAAAGATCATTAAAGAAGTGAGCGATGAAATGCTTGCTTGGAAAACAAAAGGGACGGCACTTTATCAACGGTTGCCTTCTCTTTGCCATGAAGGATTGAAGACCTGCGAACCTTTAAGGGAAGTGCCAAAGGATAGGCCAAAACAAATGGCCATTTATAAAACTTGGGAGGAGATCAAGTCGAAATAAATTCCTTATAAATAACCTTTTGCCTGTAGGTTGAACAGCTCTGCATATTTACCTCCCTTTGCCAACAACTCCTCATGGCTCCCCATCTCCTTCATCATTCCATTTTCCAAAAACAAAATGCGGTCAGCCATGCGGACCGTCGAGAAACGGTGTGAGATCAATACTGCCATTTTCCCTTCTATCAATTCTGAAAACCGTTGGAATACTTCATGTTCGGCACGGGCATCGAGAGCGGAGGTCGGCTCGTCAAGAATGAGGAGTTGGGCTTCCCGCATGTAGGCGCGGGCAAGGGCCACTTTTTGCCATTGACCTCCTGAGAGCTCGATGCCCTCGGCAAAACGTTTGCCCAATACTTGCTCATATTTTTTTGGCAACTCCTGGACGACTGTATCGGCAAGGCTTTTCTGGGCCGCATTTTCAATGGTGGGACGTTCTTCCAATTGAGTGATATTACCGATAGCGATGTTTTCAGCAGCTTTCATTTGGAAGCGGATATAATCTTGGAAAATGATGCCGATGGCGTTACGGAGCGAAGCCAAGTCGTATTGCCTGATGTCAATGCCATCCAATAGGATGCGGCCTTCGGTTGGTTCGTAGAGACGTGCAAGGAGTTTGACGAGGGTGGTTTTGCCGGCACCGTTTTCACCGACGAGCGCCATTTTTTCTCCTTTTTTTAGTCGAAATGACAGGTCACGGATTGCCCATTTTTCGCTGTTCAGATATTTAAAACTGACATTTTCGAAAACAAAACCCTCTTTGATTTCAGTGGGGATGGGCAACCCCGTACCATTTGATGTGATTTGCGGTTGGAGTTCAAAAAAGTCAAACAGGTCTTGTAGATATAGGGATTGTTCCGCAATTTTCGAAAAGCGGTTCATGATACCTTGCAACATGCCCTGCATCCGTTGAAAAGAACCTGCAAGGAAGGTCAGTGTCCCCACTGTGATGATGCCCCCGACTGTTTGGATTAGGATGAAAACGTAAGCCCCATAATAGGCTACAGTACCTATGGCAGAAAGAATTGCCCCCCATGATGCCCGGCTGGTGGCCAATTTGGCGTTGGCTTTAAAGTATTTATCTGAAATATCTTTGAAGCGGTTAGCGAGGAAATCGGCAAGGTTGAAAATTTTTACCTCTTTTGCCGTTTCATCGCTGGCTCCGATATAACGGAGGTAATCGAGTTCCCTTCTTTCGGGTGTCCAGCCAGTGGTGAGGGAGTAAGTGCGTTGGTTGAAATGTGTTTCCCCTAAAAAAGAGGGGATGACGGCAATGGCCAAAATGACGATGAGCCATGGGTTGAACACCACGAGACCTGCACCCAGGAAGAGAATGGTAATGAACTCTTGTGCCTGCGTAAGTACCATCGACATGAGGACGGTCCGGCCAGTTGTTTGGCGACGTGCGCGCTCAAGTTTGTCATAGAAATTGGAATCCTCAAACTGGTATAGATCAAGAGTGGCGGCATGGCGGATCAGTTGTTCTGAACTTTTATTGGAGAGCAGATCGCCGAGCAGGCTGTCGAGCAAGGTAATGGCTCGGTTCATCAACTCGCTAAGGATGGCCAGCCCAAATTCCAACCCGACCAATAGCCACAAGCGGTTCATACTTCCGGGCTGTTTAATGAGTTCAAGCACTTCGTCAATGATCTCCTTACCGATGTAGAGCATCAACAATGGGAAAGCAGACTTGAGCAAACGCAGCACCACATTAGCAATGGTCATTTGAGAGCTTGCTTCCCAGATCATTTTAAAAAAACGAGGGAGATTGCCAATGGCAGAGAATTGCTGTTTGTATGAAAGTTTTTCTTGATTTCTTTTTGCCATATTTTCAGTGTGCCGTTAGCTTTTGGCAGTTTGCCAAAAGCTAACGGCCAATACGGATACAAGTAAAAACAAAAAGGGTTCAAACCCAATAGGTTTGAACCCTTTTTTAAGAAACATAACTCTGCTTCTGGTCAATAAGACCAAAGGTCATGCTCGAAATTGAAAATTTCTTGCTTGATCTTGTCGGCTTCCAAGAGGATGTCAACACCTGTGAGATAATCCTGAATACGCCGATCCCTTACATTTGACTCTTTGAAAATGTAGCTGGAAAAATACCGCATTTCCATGAGGTCTTCCCACGTTACAGAAGAGGCATCGTTGCCGATGTTGAACACTTGTTCCCTTGCCAATACTTGCCGCGCCTCTGGGTAGTAAACCCAGAACATAGGTTTTTCATAAAGGAAGTTTCCATTCTCATCAGTCTTGTCGATAAGTGGTGCAATCCCCAGAATCCTCACTTGGAGGGTAGAAGTTTCTTCGTCAAAGAACCAGACTTCTTTTATACGGAAACGTTTCACATCTTCAGGGTTGATATCGTTCCGTACAACTTGGAGCTGTTCTTCATATGTTTCGGGGTCAAAAGTGATAACAGTATCAATAGTAGCGCCCATTGAAGCCACTTCATCGGGTGTCAGTTGAGAAGTGAACTTATCATCTTCCGTACTGTAAACGGTAATTTCACCTGCAGTAGCGGCATCCATGATGATAGAGAAAAATGGCCTTTCTGGATAGGCAAAGGGCAAGTTCATTTTCTCACGGATATCAATCACACGCCAAATACGTTTTTCCCAAAAAATGTCAGCTTCCCGAACGTGGTCATAAGGGAGTACCCTTTTTTCCGCAGTGATGCTTTTTGAGGTGATGTCATCCAAAGGCTTCCCTGTATTTGGATCACTGGATTCAGTCAAAATATTATCGGGCTGTTGTGCTATTGCGACATTGCAAAGAGCAAACAAAAAAACAAAGCCGAACAATTTAAAAGCGAGTTTCATGTTTCTCAAAGATTTTACTAAATGATAAAAAAGACTAACTACCGGGTATAAACTTAGATTTCCCGGTAGTTAGTATCCAAGGTATGAATTTTATTTGATCCTATATACAAGCGAGTTTATTTTACGACCCGCAGCATCGCCAGGGCATCTCGCTTTTACGTTTTCAAAGTAAAAAGTATCTCCAGGTTTGGCAGATCTTGCAAGATTGGCGGCTTTGCTACCGAATCTTCCACCTTGGTTTGTAACCTCAACGGGGTCAGAGCGCTTGGCCACTTTCACCAAGTTAAAACCTTGTATGTTGCACTTGGCATCAAAGTCAAAGTTGTCCAGCCATGCAATCAATCCTTGTTGAGCCTTGAACTCACCATTACCCATAGAGCCATCGCCTTTATTTCCAAGTCTGGCCACGGGGTCAGGAATACGTTTTACACGGAACTGCTTACTGGCATTCATACCACCACCACTTACGTTGATCTTACAATCAGCTGTTGGCTTGGTAACGGTAACGTCCCAGCTGTTGCTACCAGTTTTTTTCATGGTACCGCCCCCTCCATTGATGTTTACTCTCAAATCGTTGCTGGAAACACCAGCAGCCGAGACAGATATAGGGTTTTGGACACCGATATAAAACACGTTCATTTTATCAGCAGAAATGGCTACTGAACGTTCACCTACTTCATAAGTATAAGTGGCATCGCCATCGGATTTTTCCCCAGTCAAAGGATTGATAACTTCTGCCCTGAGTTTAAGGGTTTTAGTACCAACACCACCAGTTGATGCAGTATATTCGGCTATACCCTCATTGTTGACAGGGAGTTTCCGGCCATCTACAAAAATCCCAATATCTGAGGGATTCAAAGATGAACTATAAGTACCGACAGAAATTTTTGCTTTAAATGGCTCGCCTTTGATGACATACGATTTTTCCGCTTGGACTACTGGGAAGAATGCATCGAACTCGACCACACGGCCACCAGCTAACTCCGCCATATTGTTTACCAAGGCTGCTTCAGAGCTTTTTGCATCGGATTGCATTTGACTCAACAGCGGCATTACGGCAGCTAATGGCATTTGACGGAACTTAAAATCAGCCCAGCTTTTTTTGTCTTCGCTCAACTTCCAAGTTTCATCATCAACTTTGAGGGGTAAATTGTTACCGATGTTCTTTATACGATTTTGAATTTCTTCAGGCTTTAGGCCAAAATTTTCACCGTTTTCAGTAAGCAAAGTAGAATATGTGTCAACCATTTTCTGCTTTACCTCCAATAATTTGCCCTTCAATTCTTCACCAAGGCCTTCTTCAACAAGGATACGGGTAGTGATATCTTTGTTCTTTTTGCCCTTAGGTACTGTTTTGCCATAGCTTAATGTATAGTCACCTTCGTCAACTTCTCCGTTGATATTTCCAGCGGCATCAATCAAGTTATCTCTAATGCCATCTATATATGCGCCGAAAGAATTTACATCAGCACGGACTTTATCAACGGCAGGTTCGATTGCTTTATACTTGGCTTTTGACTCATCGCTTAAAAGGTCTTTAAGACCCTTGACTGTTTGGTCAAGTTGCGAGTTCACAGTTGCCATGCTTGCTTGATTCCCTTCATCAAGGGTAAAAAAGGCATTCATCACCTCCGCAGATACATTCAAGGCGAGAAGTGCAGTCAGCACCAAATACATGAGGTTAATCATTAATTGCCTGGGTTCCTTTGGAATAGACATGTGCTTTAAAATTTTAGATTAAAGAAAAAATGAATGGAACACTTGCTAATGCTACATTTAAATTACTGTTTCTGAGGACTGAATGGAGCCATAGCGTTCAGCATGCCACCATATACATTGTTCAGGCCTGAAAGGTTGGTGTTCAGGTCAGCAATTTTAGTTCTATAAGCTTTAGTGTCTTCCAAAGAATCGCTGAGGTCAGCCATTGCCTCGTTCAATTTTGTGTAAAAATTGTTCATAGATTTGATCTGCTCACTTGTACCTGAGAAATCAACTTCCTGCAATGCTTTTAAGGAAGAGAGGCTTTTAGACATACCCTGAAGCTCAGTCAACATACCTCCCAGCTGGTTTTCAACGACTTCACCGTTGAGTGGTTTGCCTATATCATCAACCTCACCAGCAGTCAAAGGCGCAATGTTGGAGTGATAGTCGGCTAAACCGGGGTAGAGCTTATCCCAATAGTAATCGGGCTCTGGACCAATAACACCAAGAAAAAGGAAAATAAAAGCTTCAACACTTAATCCAATGGTGAGCATTGTACTCGCTCCCGGAAGGCTTTCCAATTTGAAAAGTGCGCCCATCAATACAACAGCTGCACCAGCACCAATGATAAAGTTTTTAAAATACTTGAATCCTTTCGTTTTTAAGAAACTCATTTTTTGTCAATTTTAAAAAAGGTTAGCTAAAATAGATTTTGAGTGGGGAGTCAAAAAAAATCCCTTCAGGATAATGTTGCTTATTCAAAAAGTAACAAGGGGGCCTTGAAAGAAATATGTTTTTCCCCAAAAAAACTAGTTGAAGGCGTATTTTTTTTTTGCCGAGCAAAAGTATAAAAAAGAAATGGATAGTAAGGAAACTTACTATCCATTTCAATTGCACTTTAAACCTAATACTAAAAGTCGTTGATGGAACGTCCTAAGAAGGTAAGGGCACAACGGAATCCAATATAGCATTTTGTGGTGTCCTGATATTCCCAGTGACGGTTACCAGTCTGTAAGAACCAAGCTATATCTTTCCATGACCCTCCTCTGATAACTTTCCTTTTGTAAGCATCGGGATCATCATCTTTGGCATCATAACGGATGTCAGGATTCAGGTCGTGGAGGAAGGAATATGCATTTTCGTAATAGGCGGTTGAAGTCCACTCGGACACGTTGCCCGACATATTATATAATCCATAATCGTTAGGGAAGTAGGCATCCGCTTTAACGGTGTATTGACCACCATCTTCTGGATAATTTCCACGACCTGGTTTAAAGTTGGCAAGTAAACATCCTTTGGAGTTGCGGGTATAGTACCCACCCCATGGGAAAGGTGCCATATCATGGCCGCCCCTAGCGGCATATTCCCATTCGTGTTCGGTTGGCAGGCGGAAATCTTCCGAATTTACACCATCGTTCCTGATAGATTGATAAGTATCCCAAAGTTTGGTCCTCCAATAACAAAAGGCATTGGACATTTTCCAGTTGACGCCCACCACTGGGTAATCGTCAAAGGCTGGGTGATGAAAATAGTTACGTGTCATTGGTTCATTGTATGAGTATGCATAATCGCGTACCCAAGCCAATGTGTCGGGGTATATAGGAACACTTTGTTTTTGGATAAAGCTACTCCGGGAAGCATTCGTCTTGTCATGGGCAGCAGCTTTCCAATCATACCACTGAGATTCGTAAATAAATTTTTCTGTATTGATTTCGTTGCGACCAGCAAAACGATCATCTCCTTGATAATAAAGATCTTCAAGGGTCTCATCGGTCCAATCGATCTCATATTCCCAATCAATTTTCTCCTCATCCGTAAATTCATCAGTGATAAAATGATCGAGGTAGGTATGGGCGATGGAATCACGTACCCAATACACGAACTGGCGGTATTCATTGTTGGTGATCTCCGTGTCGTCCATGTAAAACCCTTGGATGGAAATGGATTTAGGCCTTTGCACAAATGTGTTGGTGATGTCCTGGTCACTTGGGCCGATGTGGAGAGTGCCGGAAGGGATATAAACCATCCCATAGGGATTGATACCTTTCCAGGCAGGACGTTCAATTACACCTATCAGTTGGCCGTTTTCTTTGGTGCCACAAGATGACAAACATGCTGTCAATACGAACAGCGCTAACGTAATTTTTAGTAGTTCTTTCATTTTAAACACCCGAATTTTTCCTTGCTTGTGTGAAAAAGAGACGTAAAAATACTGCTTTAAAGCTGAATTCAAACTATCTGCTTGATTTTCTGCCAATTGGCTGGCAAAATTAACATTTTAAGGCAAAGAGAACGCATAGATTTTTGCCTTAGTGTGAATTTGTCAATATTTAATCGAAAAGCACCATTTTTACCGCATATAACTCGATTGGGGGAATTTATTTCTAACCATTTAGTGGTACTAGCCCTTCAATCGGCCTCAGTACCAGTATGCAAATTTTGTACATCCATTATGACAGAGTACAAGAGTAATGTGGAATTGGTCTTTGAATTGTTACAGTTGGAGCGTATAGTATTTCAAAGTGACCTTGGGTTATATATTATAATAGGAGGATTACCTTGGCCAATCGGTTTTCCCAGATTATAATTTATGAGCAATTCGTGTGTGCCATTATTGACTTTACTGAGGCCGGACAGTGTAAGATCATAAGCATAGCCAACTGTGATTTTTTCATTGAGTTTTATTCCACCGATGAGAGACAGAGCATCTCGCGATTTGGAATCATATCCTCTAAACGTGGCTCCGGCAAAAATATTTTCATTATATCTGACGACCAGTGAAAAGTCCATTTGTGTTTGGTAAACGTCAGATTTTACCAATAAAGAAGGGGTTAGCTGCAATTTTCGACCCAAATCCAATCGATATCCTGAATAAAGGTAATAGGTTCGTTCTGGCATAAAGGTAACACTGGTCAAACTGACCTCATTTTCCAATAGGTTAACAGCAGAAAGTCCTACCTCCAGTTTTTCGCTTTGGTAGAAAATACCAACATGAGCAGTGGGGCCTGTTCCTTTTTCTACCGATAGAAATGGAATAGAGGGGTCATTGTGCGTGAACGGCTCGTTGTCCGAATATTGCCCCTCGGGTGTTCTGATCTTCGAACCGTCTATTTCCCTAACTAACAGGCCAGCAGCCAAACCGAGAGACAAGATGCCACTATTGCCAACTTCTATTTGGAAATCGTAAGAAAGAGATGCAACCTGTTGTTTCCAAGATCCTAACGATTCACTTTCAAATGAGATGCCCGCACCACCCCTAGCTATGTACAGTGGCATATGGGCATTGACGGCTTGTGTTACCGGGCTGCCGGGAAGGTTCACCCACTGGCTACGGTAAACACCTGTAATGCTCAAAGAATTGTCCATACCAGCATAGGCAGGATTAAAAGCGTGTTTGTTCCACATATACATACTGTATTGGGCTGCTTGCTGTGCCATACAGGTCATGGCAAAAAAGGTAAGGAGGACAACAGTAAATATCTTTTTCATAGACTTTTGATTTCTTCGAAAGCGGTGTTCGGTGTGCAGGTGATAATTTTAATGTGATCTACTATTTAACTCAATCCATTGCCTATAGATTGTATTAGTTCTTCGACAGTTGTCACGGGGCGTCGGCAAGCATAATCCTGACACAGGTAAATCAACGTTTCAGCATTGGGCTCTTTGCCAACCAAAAGTGGGAAGTTGTCATTAGTTTTGGCTGAGGCCATCATCGTTTTCTGAGGGATATAATGACCATTAATATTGTTTGCTGTAGCTATGGCATTTTTCCCAACCACTGCAATTTCCGGTGTCCCGACTGCTTCGTTCATCATGGCCGACGCCCATCTACTAAATGAACTAGGGTATTTTTCAATAGAACTTTTCATGGTAAGTAGCATATCAGCGGCCAATTTCCGGTACTCTTCTTTTCCCAATAAAATACCAATTCGTTGCAAATTGCGAACCATTGTAGAATTTCCCGAAGGGGTAGCAGAATCGTAAAGGCCTTTGCGCCGGAGCGGTACATCATTTTGTCCCGAGGAGGTAAAGTAAAACATTTTATCAGAGCCGTCAAGGAATTGCTTGATAACGTGTTCAGTTAGGCGTCCGGCTTGCAATAAATAATCGGTGTCGAAAGTAATCTCATGCACCTCGATCAATGCCTCGATCAAAAAAGCATAATCGTCCAGAAAGGCATTGTATTGTGTCAATCCGTTTTTATAGGTGTGGAAAAAATTCATGCCATCCGCTTGCCGCATTTTCCCCAAAATGAAATCAAGATTCCTCACGGCCACTTCCCTGTATTCTTCATGCCCCAATGCGGAATAGGCTTTTGCATATGCGCTGCACATCAGTGCATTCCAGTCGAGGAGGGTCTTGTCATCAAGGCCGGGGTGTACGCGTTTGTCCCTAACGGTAAACAGCTTTTTCCGGGACGCTGCCAATTTTGTTTTTAAAAAACCCACATCAGCGCCGATCATTTCCGCATATTCGGAATAAGTATATTTCCGCCAGAGGATGTTCTTTCCTTCCCAATTGCCTTTTTCCGTCACGTCGTAAAAGCCATTGAAGAAAACGGCATCGTCACCAAGCACCTTCATTATTTCGTTTCGATTCCATATGTAATATTTCCCCTCCACGCCTTCAGAATCTGCATCTTGTGCGGAGTAAAAACCTCCATCAGGATTGGTCATTTCCCTTGCTACCCATTCCAGTGTTTCCTGAATGGTTTCTTTGTAAAGCTCTTTTTTTGTGATTTTAAAAGCATCTGCCAAAACACCCACCAATAGTGCATTATCGTAAAGCATTTTTTCAAAATGGGGCACCAGCCATTTGGCATCTACTGTGTAGCGGGCAAAGCCGCCGCCGAGGTGGTCATAGATGCCGCCCATTGCCATTTTGTCCAAAGAAAAAAGCGCATGGTCAAGTGCTTCTTGTTTACTTGTATGGTAATGGTAACTCAGCAAATAACTCAAGGCCATCGTTCCCGGGAATTTTGGGGCACCACCAAACCCACCATACTTTGTGTCAAAGCTTCGGTGCAGCCCCAGGTATATTTTTTCCAATAGGGATTTATCAAAAGGGCTTCCTTCCGTCACTATTTTCAACTGGCTGCCAGTGAAGTTCTTTCCTGCATTTTTGATAATGTCCGTCAGGCGGTTGGCTTGGTCTTCCACTGTTTCCCGCTTGTTTTGAAATGCATGGGAAATATTCATCAGCACCTGTAGCCACGAAGGTCGGTTGTGGGCAGGCATGGGGGGGTAGTAGGTGCCAGCATAAAAAGGCCGTTTGTCGGGAGTGAGGAAACAATTGAGTGGCCAACCGCCGCCGCCAGTCAGCACTTGGCAGGCCTCCATATATATTTGATCCACATCGGGCCTTTCCTCCCGATCCACTTTGATGCAGACAAAATGCTCGTTCATAAACTCCGCCACCTCTTGGTCTTCGAAGCTCTCCCGCTCCATGACATGGCACCAATGGCAGGTCGAGTAGCCGATACTCACCAAAATGGGCTTATCTTCTTTTTCTGCTTTTGCAAATGCTTCGGGTTTCCAGGCATGCCAGTCTACTGGATTATGGACATGCTGTAAAAGGTAAGGGGAGGTCTCGTGTTGTAGTTGATTCATTGTTTAGATGTAGGTTGGTTTTTGGCTTAAGGTTTTTGGCTTGGCAGTTTTACCAAACCAAAAACCAAAAACTCCAAAACCTTCTTCCTCTAAACAGCAAAAGCTCCCATCTGTTGATTTAATAACAATAAAATTGAAATTTTACGCCTCATGGAAAAACTAACAATCATAGAAAAAAGCAGGGCATGGGTTGAGCGGTTCGTAATTGGATTGCACCTCTGCCCTTTTGCAAAGCGTCCTTATGAAAAAGGTCAAGTACGTTTTGAGGTTTGCTTTGAAAAAAGAACAGGGGCACAATTGACTGCCTTTTGGAAAGAAATAGAACTCCTTTTGAATACACCAAAAGAAAAAATATCCAATACCATTTTGATTTTCCCAAATGGTTTAAATAATTTTGAAAAATACTTGGACCTATATGACCTCGCCGAACAATTATTATTGGATCAAAAATTAAACGGAAAATTCCAACTCGCCAGCTTCCACCCCGATTATCAATTTGAGGGAACGGTAAAAGAGGTTGTTACCAATTATACTAATCGCTCGCCTTTTCCATTTATACATATTTTAAGGGTGGAGGAAGTAACGGAAGCGATTGCGAATTATCCAGATGTGAAGAAGGTGCCGGAGAGGAATATGGAAAAATTAAAAAAATTAGGAAAAGATCAACTTTTGAATTTAGGTTACTAAAGATTTGATTGTCAGTTGTATTTTAATTTTGGTCTAAGAGGCTGTTAAATACTTGCCTAAGCGTTGTAACTTTGACTCTCAGTAAACACAAGAAATATTAAAAGTCTAAACTTGATATTGAAATGAAATATATATTCACGTTCGTTCTTTTTACCATAAGTTTTTATGGATTTTCACAAAGAAACTATCAAACTGATACTATTTATTATTCAGATGATACTCGTTATGAGTATCTTGAACCTCATTTAAAGGTTGGCCAAGTAACGACCTACAGGGTGTTAAAAATAGATATAGATATAGAAAACGGTGACACTACCAAGCACGAAAAATCAGAAAATGTTTTTTCCTACTCAGTTATTGAGCAAAACGATACATCCTATTTTGTGGAACTAACACTCGATGATGAATCTTGGGAAAATATTTTATTCGAAAGAAAACAACCGGATAAAATATGGCAACCAAAAGAAGTGCCACCACTTATTTTTCAACTTAATAAAAGAGGTGATGTATTTCAAATTTACAACTGCCGAGAGATCTATGACTATTTATTGCCCTTTATCCACAAACAAGTTGATTATAACAGGGAAATTGGCGAGACCGGATCATGGATGCGTTTTATAGAAGGGCTAGCGGAACGGCTAAAAGATTGCGATGCACTAACATTAAACTTCTCTGCCAACCTGAATTTTTTACATCAATTATATGGCACACCTGTACCAATTGACAGCATCTTAAAATATGAACTAAAAACCGTCGGCAATGAAAATCATGAAGTCATGTCTATTTATATGAAAATCAACAAAGAAAAGTTGCCTGATGGACAAACGAAATATCTCATTAGTGAAGATAAAGAAAGAGGGCCAACAGCAATGGATCAGTTCTATCAATCCATATTGGAATTTGCAATGGAGATTGATTCAACCGTTGCACAAGAAAAAGTAGAATATGGTCACTCGGATTTCAGTTATATCATTTTTGATGAATACAATTTTCCCATTAAGATGTCAACGGAACGCAGTAGTTTCATGAATAGAAACAAAAAAAATGAACAAGATTATTATTTATTTATAATTGAAAAGGTAGATTAAAACTCTCAATTCCCAATGGCTTCATATACTGCATCCATTACCAGTACCCTTGTGTTCATCTCCCCCAATTTATTCGGCCGCATTTTAGGGTAAGTCCGATTAGAAAGAAAAATAAAAATCAAGTCGTTTTCTGGGTCGGCCCAGGCCGCTGTCCCTGTGAATCCCAAATGCCCAAAAGTTTGGTCGCTGGCGTGCAGGGAAAGGTTGGGGTCATAGCGGCGATCGAGCTGCAACATATCGAAGCCGAAGCCACGGCGGGTACAGCCACTGCATCGGTTGGCGTATTGATGGATCGTTTCGGGGTTCAAATATTGTCGGCCTCCGTAAAAGCCTTTATTTAAAAGCATTTGCATGAGTTTGGCGAGGTCGTTGGCATTGGAAAAAAGGCCAGCATGGCCGCTCACTTGGTCAAGCATCGCAGCGCCCATATCATGTACATATCCCTGTATGCGCCGTTGCCGCCAATAGCGGTCTTCCTCTGTCGGTGGCATACGGTCGAGCGGGAATTTTTTTAAGGGGTTATAAGCAGTGGTTTCCATGCCAATAGGCTGGTAAAAAACTTCCTGTACATATTCGTCGATGCGTTTTCCAGTCTGCCTTTTTACAATTTCAGCGACGATATAAAAAGCGAGGTCGCTGTATTTATAGCCCCCCCCGTTGTTGAGCATGGGGCTGTCTTTTATTTCGTTCCAAATTATTTCTGGGTAATCATCTTTAATGAATAAATTTTTAGCAACTGGTAAAGAATAACCAGCCATCGGTTTTGATTTATAATATTTATTTAACAGCTGTTTTTTTGAGGAAATAGTATTTTCATAAAATTTAATCCAAGTCGTCAGTTCCGCTCGATGGGTCAGCATCTTGGACATCGGGATGCCTTCTTTATTTGTGCCTTTAAATTCAGAAATATACTTATCTACCGGATCGTTAAAATCGAATTTTCCTTCGTCCTGCAACTTAATTAATGCAACCGTAGAAGCAGCTATTTTAGTAATACTTGCCAGATCGAAAATATCGTCTTTTTGTGTTTTTCTTGATTTGTTGCCATAGGTGTGTTTTCCATAACTTTTATGAAAAATAATTTTTCCATTTTTTGCTGCTAAAACTACTGCTCCCGGCGTTGCTTTTTCATCAATGGCATCTTGCACGAGGGTGTCTATTTTCAATAACTTTTCACTGTTCATGCCCACCTCTTCCGGTAGTCCATAAGTAAGTCGTTGCAATGCCGGGGTAGTTATTCCCATGTTGGCCTCGCTTTTTGGTGTGACGGTCACTGGTAATTTTCCATTTATGGAAAAAGCACCAAATAAAGCCTGCGCTGCTATTTCCTGAATGTCGTTGGCATCCTCATAAGCGACTAAAACGTTTTCTATTCCATCAAAATATTTTAATGCATAAGGATTGCCAAACAGCACTAATATGGTTTTCGTTTTCTCATTTATTTTTTTGATGAAATTTTTAGCACTGGAAGAAATGCCAAACCCTTTTGATGCCCGTTGGCTATGCGCGTGCAAACCGACAACTACAATGTCTTTTTTGCTTAATTTATTGATTAACCTATTTTTTTCTTTTTCGGAAACATCTTTCCCTGTTGAGTAGGTGTCTGTATTTATATAATAATTTATATGTTCATGAAAAAGATTGCCTTTGTCGCCGATGGAAACAGCCCCAATGTTTAAACCCGACAAATTGTCAAAAGGGATTAAATTGTCATCGTTCCTTACCAATGTCAAGGCATTTGCAATTAATTTCCTACGCAAAGCTTTTGCCGCATTATCATTTACATTTGCACTAGCGTTTTCTGTTCTTATTTTCTCGAAATTCGTAACGCCCATACGGTATTTCCATCGCAATACTTTTTTTACACTATTGCTAATTAATGCCGTATCCAACTTTCCTTCTGCAAGCCATTTTTTTACCGTCCTGAAACCTGCATGTACATCGCTCGGCAGCAGCAAAACATCATTGCCCGCTGCAAGCGCTTTTGCTTCCACTTCCCCTTTTCCGTGGTGCTTGGTGACACCTTTCATTTCCAATGCATCGGTCATGATGAGGCCATTGAAATTCATTTTCTTTTTCAGCAAGTTGGTTATGGTGGCGCGAGAAAGCGTCGTCGGCAAATTGTCGCTTTTTTCGAGAGCCGGCACTTCTAAATGAGCCACCATCACGCTGCCAATACCTTGATCAATGAGCAATTTAAAAGGGTACAATTCTATGCTATCAAGCCGTTCCATGTCGTGGGGAATAATGGGCAGGTCATAATGGCTATCTGTATCGGTGTCGCCATGTCCGGGGAAATGTTTGGCGCAGGCCAGCACCCCGTTGTCCTGCATACCTTTCATATACTGATAGGCTTTTACAGCCACTTTTTGTGGGTTTTCGCCAAACGAACGGTAATTGATGACGGGGTTTTCGGCGTTATTGTTCACGTCAGCGACAGGTGCAAAATTAATCGTAACACCCAGCCGAAGCAGGTGTCTTGCAATGGTGACGCCCATTTCATAAATCAGTGATTCATGCTGAATGGCGCCGAGCATCATTTGCCGTGGAAAGGAAAGGGCATTGTTTTTAAACCGCATGCCGACGCCCCATTCTGCATCCAAACTCGTGAACAATGGTACATGCTTCGCCAATGCTTGATAGCGGTTGGTCAGCTCCACTAATTTCTCGGGCGACTCTTTAAAACTTGGATTAAAAAAACAAACGCCCCCAACATGATAGTCCTTTATCAGGCGGTCAACAGCGGCGATGTTTTCCTCATTCCAATCCGTCTGCGAACGCACCCACACCAATTGGCCAAGCCGCTCATCGGGTGTCATTTTTTGGAAAATGCTGTCCACCCATGCTTGCTCTTTTGCAATAACCTCAACATGTGCGAAGGATTTGTTTTCCTGCCGGGTAAAAGTAGCGGCAGAAAGGAGGATCAAACCAAAAGTAATGACGAATAGGGAAAAGGCTTTTTTCACGTCGGTGAATTTATTTGGGGTAAATTTACCATATTTTATTGTCCTTCAAATAGTTCCGCACATAATCCGAGATGCCTTCCTCTAAACCATAAAAGGGCTGGTCATATCCCACTGCCTTTAATTTCTCCATATTTGCTTCGGTAAAATATTGATAGGTATCCCGAATATCCTCGGGCGTATCGATAAAAGAAATATTAGGCGTCAAATCCATGGCCTCAAAAGTATTCGTGGCCAAATCCAGAAATGTCCTTGCCTTGCCAGTTCCCACATTATAAAGGCCGCTTGCTTTTCGGTTTTTATAAAAAAAGTAACACACATCCACCACGTCTTTTACATAAATAAAATCCCGGCTCTGATGGCCGTTTTTAAAATCAGGATGGTGGGAGCGGAAGAGTTTCATGCCGCCTGTTTTTTTTATTTGCCGCACGGTGTGGAAAATGACAGAGGCCATGCGGTCCTTGTGGTATTCGTTCGGGCCGTACACGTTGAAGAATTTGAGGCCAGCCCAGAAGGGCTGCTTGTTGCTTGTTGCTTGTTGCTTGTTATTCAGAAGCCATTTGTCGAACTTGTTTTTGCTTATTCCGTAAGGGTTTAACGGCTTTAATTTTCCGACAATATCGTGGGAGTCATTATAGCCATTTTCTCCAAGGCCATAAGTGGCTGCGCTGGAAGCATACACTAATGGGATATTATTTTCAGAACATATTTGCCATAATGCTTTTGAATAATTTAAATTCAGTTCGTCAAATATGACTGTATCTCTTTCGGTGGTGTCGGTACGGGCACCGAGATGGAAAACAAAATTTATTTGTGAGGCATTTTTTTCAAACCAAGGTAAGAAGTTGGAGCGCTCTATTTTAGAGTAGTGTTTTTTATTTTCAAGGTTTTTGTTTTTTTGCGGAAATGAAAAATCGTCAACAAGGATCAAATCGTCGTGCCCTTCTTCATTTAATTTTTTTATTAAACAACTTCCAATAAATCCGGCAGCTCCTGTAACTACAATCATAACTCAAAAATAAAATTCACTACCGTACACTTTTTGGAAATGACTGATTTTCCTTCTTTCAGACATGAAAATCAGTCATTTCCAAAAAGTGTACGGTAGTGAAAAATAAAAAAGCAAAGTCTTTTTGAATTAAAGGCTTTGCAAATTTCTCTTATTAGACTTGTTGCGGCATAAGTGGCTGATTATCAATAGTCTTTTTTGTCAAAAAAAGCATAAATTAATTTTTTCGAATTTTTCACACCATTTTTTCCGAAATGCAATCGTTGATTATCATTGAGTTACGAACAACAAGTCTATTAAATTAAATTGGGCTATGTCTATCTAATTTTTAATTGCAGTGTAAGTCACGGTTTTATTGGCATCAGCATCGTTGACCAAATCAATGGTTAAGTCAACATCGTTTTCGAGTTTTCCACTTCCAGATAATTTATCGTCGCCAAAAGTAAAAGTAGGAATTGCGAATTCCGTTTCCGACGCCATTTCCCCAACCATGTTTAAAACAGCAAGGCCAGGAATGACACTTACAGTTATGTTTATTTTGTTATTAGAATTTTTTGAAATGGTTGCATCAACGTCATCTGTGCTGAATGTAGCTCCAGAATCGCTCTCCTCATAGTCACCGTTGTATTGTCCGGCAATAGTCATGGTGAGGTCATCAGTGCTGAATCCTTCGTCATCACCACATGAGAAAATTAAAAAAGAAAGAGTTAATAGAAGAACGAATTGTTTCATGTTAAAAAAAATTAAGGTTTATAAAAATGGTTTTTCTTATTTCGTAAAGGATAATTAATAAAAATCCGAAAATAAGATTTATTAAAATAATTTTAGCAACTATTCAGTGCCAGATTTTTTTAATAAGCGATTTTCAAAGTCTGCCCGTCCAAGTTCACCCCATTAGATAAGGAAATTTTTATTTTTTCTTTTTCCGATCCACCAACGGTTTCACCATCATTTAAAACAACCTGGCCAGCGACAGTATAATGTGCCACGCCATAAATGAAACTCATAGCCTCCTCCATGCTTTTTTCGGAATTGACTATTTCCAATTCTTTTAACCCAAATTCTTTTAGCCCATAGGTGTAAACGGAATTCCCTTTATCGTTTTGGCGCATGCCAAAATATGACCATAAATAAAGGGGAAGGTTTTCATCGTCCATACCAGCAGTTTCATTTAAGTAAAATTCTTTGGAAAGCACCAGCGTCTGGTTGCCCAAATACACGCCCATAGAATTGGTATGCTCTAAAACAATGGCCGTTATTTTTGTGAAATGTTTATATAAGTCCAAAGGTGGTTGCTCGCCCACCACTGCAATGACAATATGTGACTCATTTTTTAAGGCAGAACGGGCATCTTTCCATAAATAAGAATATTCAATGGCCGTATTTAATTCCTCATCTGGAATGGGAGCGGGAATAAAACCGACCATAAAGGTAGCCCCATCCAAGATAAAAGCAATGGTTTGGTCGTTGCCTTCAATATCCTCTTTTTTTATATCCCAGGTATTTAAAATATCTTTTTCGATATTGGGATAATCCATCAACTCCATTTTGTTCATCAGCACCATGCCCATGACGGTCGTCGTATTTTCGGTCACCTCAGGGACTTGTGCATTTATTTCAAAAACAAATGCCAAAAAAAGAGAAAATAACATCCCGCATTTTAATCGGGAAATAATTAATTGATATTTCATGAATATTAATTGGTTTATCGGTTTATCGGTTTATCAGTGTACCGGTACGCCGATCACGACATAAAATATGCCACAGCAAGGTCATAGCCCTTCAGCCCAAGCCCGACAATACTGCCCAGGCAATTGGCAGCTGTATAGGATTTATGGCGGAATTCTTCCCGTGAAAAGGTATTGGAAATATGCACTTCTACCACAGGCGTCTCGATAGCCGCTATGGCATCGGCCAAAGCAATGGAAGTGTGCGTATAGGCACCGGGGTTGAAAACAATACCATTATAAGTGAAACCGGCCTCGTGCAGTTTGTCAATAAGTTCTCCCTCGTGATTGCTCTGAAAATAATGCATCGTCACGCCGGGAAACTCTATTTGCAGTTTTTCAAAATAATCCTCGAAGGTTTGCCTTCCGTATATTTCCGGCTCCCGTGTTCCGAGCAAATTGAGGTTAGGGCCGTTGATGATGAGAAGTTTCATAATGAAAAATGTAGAATGAAAAATGCAGAATGAAAAATATTTTTCATTCTGCATTTTTCATTTTTCATCCAGAATCAGTTGGCCATTTCCGACAGGAACTTCAGCCGCACCAGCTGGATTTCCTCCAGTTCGTAATCATCGTCTTTCAATTCGCGGTAGGCGGCTTCTGGGTCGTCGGTTTCGGCTTCCATGAAATAGTCGTACAGTTCTTCGACGATTGCTTCGTCCATGGCATCTTCGAGGTAGTAGTCGATGTTGACCTTGGTGCCGGAGGAAACGATAGCGTCGAGTTCTTCCATCAATTCGTAATCTTTAATATTGTTTTGGCGGGCAATTTCGGGCAAGGGGAGTTTTTTGTCAATGGCTTGGATGATGGCCACTTTCATTTTCGATTTATTGGCCACTTGTTTGATGACGACATCCGTTGGGCGTTCAATATCATTGGCTTCGACATATTCTTCGATCAGTTCAATGAATGGTTTGCCATAGCGTCGGGCCTTGCCACTACTGACCCCCTGTATCTTGGTCATATCCTCCATCGAGATAGGATATTGGGTGGCCATATCTTCGAGGGAGGGATCTTGGAAAATGACAAATGGCGGGACGTTGTGCTTTTTGGCGACCTGGCGGCGCAGGTCTTTCAGCATCTTTACCAAGGTTTCATCCAACACGGCCGATTTGCCGGCAGAGGAATCGAAATCCACTTCTTGGTTGTCGAAATCGTGGTTGAGGGGGATTTCGATTGTATGTGTTTTTTTCAAGAACGCTTCCCCTGTTTCCGTCATTTTCAGCACACCGTAAGTTTCGATGTCCTTACGGATCAGTTCGTTCAGCATGGCATGTCGGTAAACAGAATGCCAGAATATTTCGTCCTTGTCCTTTCCTACTCCAAAGAGGGGTCTTTTGTTGAAACGGTAGTCTTTCATTTCTTTGGTCTGCTTGCCCGTAATGAAATCTACCAACGTTTTGATTTTATAATTTTCTTCAAGTGCTTGAACGCCTTGCAGTGCTTGGGTCATTTCTGTGGTGACATCAACTTTTGCTTTTGGGTTTTTGCAATTGTCGCACATGCAACTGCAGTCTTCTTCGTTGAATTCTTCACCAAAATAGAACAACAGGAAGCGGCGGCGGCAGCCTGTGGTTTCCACATAGGCCATTACCTCCTGCATCAGTTGCGAACTCATTTCCCGTTCGGCCACAGGTTTGTCCCTCAGGAACTTTTCCAACTTGGCCATGTCCTTATAAGAGAAAAAAGAAACACAACGGCCTTCGAGGCCATCCCTTCCTGCACGGCCCGTTTCCTGATAATAATTCTCAATGCTCTTGGGCATATTAAAGTGGATGACAAAACGGACGTCTGGTTTGTCAATGCCCATTCCGAAGGCAATGGTCGCTACGATCACGTCAATGTCTTCCATCAGGAAGGCATCCTGTGTGCCAGAACGGGTTTTTGCGTCGAGGCCTGCATGGTACGGGGCTGCTTTAATGCCATTCACGTTCAACACCTTTGCTATTTCTTCTGTGGATTTTCTCGCCTGCACATATATGATGCCCGACTGCCCCGGCATCGTTTTGATGATCTGGACAATCTGCTTCATGGTCGCTTCCTTTTTGCCCTTTGGCCGCACTTCGTAAAACAGGTTGTCGCGGTTGAACGAAGAAATATAAATATTCACATCGTTCATATGAAGGTTTTTCACAATGTCCGATTGTACCTTCGGCGTGGCAGTGGCGGTGAGGGCTATGATCGGGATTTCAGGATTGATGGCGTCTATCATCTCGCGGATGCGGCGGTACTCCGGGCGGAAGTCATGGCCCCATTCAGAGATACAGTGGGCTTCATCAACGGCGACAAAAGAGATATTGGCGTTTTTGAAAAATTCAATGTTTTCTTCTTTGGTCAATGTTTCCGGGGCGACGTAAAGCATTTTGGTATGGCCGGCTACAATGTCCGCTTTTACTTCTTTCATTTGTACCCGGGTGAGAGAAGAGTTGAGGAAATGTGCCACATTATCGTTCTGGCCATAGCCCCGGATGCTGTCCACCTGATTTTTCATCAGGGCGATGAGGGGTGAAATAATGAGCGCTGTGCCTTCCAGCATGAGTGCCGGTAGTTGATAGCAAAGGGATTTGCCGCCGCCTGTTGGCATAATGACAAAGGTGTCGTTGCCGTCAAGTACGCTTTGGACTATTTTTTCCTGTGTGCCTTTGAAACTGTCGAAACCGAAATATTCGTGGAGGGCTTCATGGAGTTCATTCTTTACAAGTGTTTTTTCCGCTACCATCATTTTCGCTGGTGTTTAATTGATTTGTTCATTAAATAAAAATATTTGGCTTGAAGGGCGGATGTAGAGCTTTCGGGCGTTGGTGTTTTTGATTGTTAAATGTAGTTATTTTTCTTGTTTCCAAAAAATAGTTAGGAAAAAGATTTGGGAGAGCTTTTGAAATAGCCCTATAAATAGGGATTGTGTATAATGGTTTTCCAAAAATGTTCAATGGGAGACCAGTTGATGACGATGGAAAAACCTGATAATTGATTAAATAATAAATGTGTTTTTTCAAAAAGCAGCCAAAGGTAACAATAGGAGTTTGATTTTCAAAATGAAATTTTCGTTTGAAATGGGCTTTATATTTTTATGTGAAATTAAATTATTGAAAACCTGTTTAGATGCCATTCGTGATTTTGCACATCATCATTTCTGTAAAATATTATGCTCCTGTCCTTTTGTTTTTTCAAGAGATATTTTTTCAAACTAACACGATGGGTAAGGGGAGTTGTTCATTTAGGAGCTGATATCAAGCTTCCCAATGATTACGATGCCCCTAAAAAGTTACTGCCTGGGAATTACCTTTGCCCAATGCAACAACCGACCGACCACAATACAATTGCCGCTACTGCCCTCAAAACACTTGACATCGAAATCGGAGTGCTACAGGATTTGCGCTCCAGCATCAATGCCAGCTTTTGCGAAGTGGTGGAAAAAATGCACTACTTGAAAGGAAGGGTAGTGGTAACAGGTATCGGAAAAAGTGCTATCATAGCTCAAAAAATTGTAGCAACTTTTAATTCAACCGGCACCCCATCTTTATTTATGCACGCTGCCGACGCCATCCACGGAGACCTTGGTATGATTCAGTCAGGAGACCTCCTCCTCTGCTTGAGCAAAAGTGGCACGACCGCCGAAATAAAAGTGCTTGTCCCTTTGGTGAAAGGCAGGGGCATTGTCGTGGTTGGAATGGTCAGCAACCCCGACAGTTGGTTGGGAAAACATGCAGACCTTCTTTTGCACACCCCTATATCACAAGAAGCCGATCCGAACGACCTTGCCCCTACAGCCAGCACCACTGCCCAAATGGCGATGGGCGATGCCTTGGCCATGTCCTTGTTGGCACTTCAGGGCTTCCAACCAGGCGACTTTGCTGAATTTCACCCCGGAGGAATATTAGGTAAACAAATGTACCTGCGTGTCAGCGACCTTTATCCGCACAATGAACGGCCCGCTGTTTTCACCGATACCAATATCCACGATACTATTTTGGAAATGACGGGCAAGCGGTTGGGGTGTACCGTTGTTTTAAATGGAAATAAAAAATCGCAAGTCGTTGGTATCGTTACCGATGGGGATTTACGAAGGCATTTGGAGAAACAGGGAGATAGTGGTATTTTTCATTTGACTGCAAAAGATATTATGAGCGCCGACCCTAAAACCATCCCCGCCGATGCCCTTGCCGTGAAAGCACTGGAACTGATGCGGGAAAACAGCATTACGCAGTTGATTGTTTTGGAAAATGGTCAGTATGTAGGCGTGGTGCATTTGCACGATTTGATCAGGGAGGGGCTGGTGTGACAAGTTCTTCAAATTAATCTTCATTTAAACTATCCTTCACCCCCGCTTTACGTTCCTTTGCCACCTTTGCGCCATCATTTCGTTGTTGACCTTAATTCTACTTTTATCATTTTACTCGCCTTACTAATGTCGCTAATGTTTCCCGTCCTTGCCGCCCGGCTTTGGCGGGTTTCTTTTTTGGATATTGGGCAGAGGTATCAAGGCAGTCGATAAAGGTTTTTCTCTCTGTGTTTCTCTGTGTCCTCCGTGGTTTATTAACTTGCCGCAATATCCAATACCCCAATACCCTAACACCTAACACCACAATACCTAAACAACTATGCAGATAAAATTTTGCGGAGCAGCCCGCCAGGTCACTGGCAGTGCCCACCTGATCACTCTCAAAGACGGATTCAAAATATTGCTTGACTGCGGCCTCTACCAAGGCAACGACGATGAAATGGAAGACTTCAATTCCACTTGGTTGTTTGACCCGAGGGAAATTAATTGCGTCATCCTCTCCCATGCCCATATTGACCATAGCGGACGTTTGCCAAAACTTATCAAGGATGGATACAAAGGTCCTATTTACAGCACCCACGCTACCCGTAGCCTTTGTGCCATCATGCTCCTCGATAGTGCGTTCATCCAACAGCGCGATGCCGAATACTGGAACAAAAAGCACAAGGACAAAAAGAAGTTCCGAGAGGCATTGTATGATAAAGACGATGTGAAGGAAACCATGAACCGCTTCATTAGCTATAGTTATGGCAAAACATTCGAGGTATATCCCGGTGTGAAAGCCACCTTCCGGGATGCTGGGCACATCCTCGGAAGCGCCAGTGTACATATGAGCATCAAGGACAAAAATGGTGATGTGATCAAGGTTGGGTTCACAGGCGACATTGGCCGCCCAGAGCGACCCATCCTCCGCGACCCACAGATCATGGATCCCGTGGACTATCTTATCTGCGAATCCACATATGGCGACAAAGAACATGGTGCTGCCCCCAAGGAAATCGAAAAGCTGCTCCAGATCATCCACCATACCTGCGTGGAAAAAAAAGGCAAGCTCATCATCCCCGCATTCAGCGTGGGCCGCACACAAGAGATCGTTTATATTATGGATCAGTTGGAGAATGCAGGCCGCCTACCCCATCTCCCGGTCTATGTGGATAGCCCGTTGGCGGTCAATGCCACTACTATATTTGGGTCGCACCCCGAATGCTATGATTCCGAACTCAGCTCATACATCCTGAAAGACCCCAACCCTTTCGGTTTCAACAACCTAACCTATATAAAGGAAGTGAACCGTTCGAAAGCACTAAACAGCAGCAAGAAACCCTGCATTATCATCAGCGCTTCTGGCATGGCCAATGCAGGTCGGGTGAAGCACCATATTTTCAATAATATTGAAAATCCACGCACCACCGTTCTCATCGTCGGTTTTTGTGCCCCGGGAACACTTGGTCGCATTCTCCGCGACGGCGTTGATGAAATCAAGATGTACGGCAAGAGGAAACAGGTAAAGGCCGAGGTGGTCACCATGGATTCTTTTTCTGCCCATGCCGATCGCAGTGAGATGCACGAATTCGTCCGCAACCAGCGCAATTCCATCAAAAAACTGTTTTTGGTACATGGTGAAATAGATCGCCAGGAAAGCTTCCGCAATTACCTCAGTGAACGGGGATTTCATGGGATGGTGGAGATACCGGAACTGGGGGAAAAGGTGCGGCTTTTTTGAAAATGTAAAATGAAGAATGCAAAATGAAGAATGTAAAATCATTCGCCATTGTATAGGCTGGAAATAGGTGTTAGGTAACCGCTTATTCTTCATTCTTCATTCTTCATTTACCCCTTCCTGCTCGAACCTGAATCTTGTCACAACTATACCCACCGCCGCACCTGTTTAAAATATCGTTCATAATTTTCTCCATGCACCTTTTTTAAAAATTCCTCTTCCAATCTCACCTGCGTCTGGATAACAGTATACGACCAAACGGCGATCAATAAAGTAAATGCATTGGGCAGTACTAAAAACAAACCAAGGTCTGCCAATAAGATACCCAAAAAAATAGGATTTCTCGAAAAGGAAAAAAGTCCGTTTGTGACCAATGGGGTTTTATTTTTAAAATCAATCCCGATCCGCCAAGAATTGGCCATTTGCATTTGTGCCGTAAAAACCAAAATCAATGATCCATGCAAAATGATCCAGCCTATTATTTGCAAATAATGATTTTCCAAATACCAAAAGGGCAATAGATATTCATAATAATTTCCTCCAAAAGAATAAATGCCAATAATGATTATTTCAAAAATGGCGATGAATTTAAATAACTGTCCATTAAATCCATAAGCATCATCGGTAGCAGTAAATACAAATGCTTTCAGGCCCGTATTTTTCCATAATATATAAGAGCGGACAAAAAAGGTGATAAAATAAAATAATAGAAGAAAAAGGAAGATGTATAATTTAGTTGTCATGATTTTTGAGTAACGCAGCCTTCAGGCTGCTGAACAGGGCAGCCTGATTGAGTTTTAATAAATAGCCACCGATTTTTTTCAACCACAAAGGGCACAGCGGGCACAGAAGTTTCTATTGGTCAATTTTGCCGAAGGCAAAATACCTCTGTGGTCTCTGTAATCTCTGTGGTTCGTAATTTTTTTGAGTCAATTTTTTCGACAGTAATTTTACGGAAACTCAATCAAGCTGCGTTATTTTAAGTTGCTAATTTCCAGAGTTACATTTTTTGCAAACCCCCTTAATCATCATTTTTATTTCCTCCACAAAATAGCCTTCCGGTAAATAAATGGCAGGAATAAATACGGACTCCAAACAATTAATCTCCCCACAATTTAAGCAATGAAAATGCGGATGCCGATCAATATGCTTTAATTCCGTGCAATGCTCCCTGCCACCCGGTAGGCGAGGTTTGCACAAAGCATATTTAATTTCCGAAGTGCCATTTTCTATTTCATGCACAATCCCTTTTTCGACAAAAGTTTTTAAGGTACGGTAAATGGTAATTCGGTCTGCCCTTGGAAATGCTTGTTCCATTTCCGTTAATCCTACTATTTTATTTTTTGTTAAAAAATATTCGAGTAATAATTGCCGCATGGGGGTGATGCGAACGGATTTTTGTTGCAGTATTTTTTCGGCGGGTTCCATTTGTATTTTTATTTGGCTGACAAAATTACAGAAGGATGGGGTGCAATGCAATTGCAAAGATAGCTTCCAAAGAACTGTTAGATTTTCAAAATCTATGTGATGCACACAAATAGACTTCAAGTTCCATTGAAGGAAGTGGTTATGGCCTGAACAGGGCCTACTTCCATAAAACGCCCATTGCCCATGATGAAAATGGGAAGGCAAGGCAAAATGCCAAACCAGGTAGGCCAGTGCCTCGCCCCTTGAACCAGCTCGATGTCGTAATTGTCAAAAAGAAAGCCTTCAAAATGGGTAGGTCCACTTTCCCCATCAATACGAGCAGGGACACGGCATATAACCGGCTCATTATCAATGCCCAAGAAATAAATCCAAACCGCTCACCTTTCAAAAAATAAACCCGACCTTTGCCTCCCATATTTTTTTGTTACTATTCAGCAGGGTTTGTTTTTAGTGAAAAATTTTCAATTTTTCACTAAAAACAAACCGCTCCCCGAGAGGGAAAGAAGAAAAAATTACATTTTTTCTTCTTTCCCTCTCCATGCTGAACAGTTACATTTTTTTTTCAAAAAAACACCATGATAAACTTACCCGTCGTCCAACATAGAATAACCGACTGGCTGCCCATCACCAAAAAGGAAGTGGAGCAGCGGGGCTGGGATTCGCTCGATGTCATCATCGTATCGGGCGATGCATATGTGGACCATCCCGCATTTGGCAATGCCGTGATCGGACGTATTATCCAAAGTGAAGGCTTGCGGGTAGGCATCATCCCGCAGCCGAACTGGCGGGACGACCTGCGGGATTTCAAAAAATTCGGCAAGCCAAATCTCTTTTTCGGAGTCACCTCTGGCTGTATGGACTCAATGGTCAACCATTATACGGCAGGAAAACGGAAGCGCTCGACCGATGCTTATACACCCGGCGGCGACGCAGGCTTCCGGCCAGACTATGCTGTAAAGGTGTACACCAAAATACTGAAAGGCCTATACCCCGACATACCAGTGCTGATCGGCGGCATTGAGGCATCGCTGCGGCGAGTGACACATTTCGACTATTGGGAGGATAAACTGTTCCCTAATGTTTTGACCCTCAGCGGCGCCGATATGCTCGTGTATGGTATGGGGGAAATGCCCCTAAGGGAAATCATCCGTCTGCTGAAAAAAGGCGTTCCGTTTTCCAGCCTGAGGACGATACCTCAAACGGCTATTCTCCACCCTAAGGGCGAACCCATCCCCAAAATGAAACGGTGGGAAGACCTCGAACTCTCTTCCCATGAAACTTGCCTGAAGGATAAAACCGCTTTTGCCGCCAATTTCAAACACATCGAACAACAATCGAACAAGGTGGAGGCCAAACGCTTGATCCAAGGCATCGGAGGGCACAACCTCATCATCAACCCACCTTACCCTCCCATGACGGAGCAGGAAATAGACACCTCTTTCGACCTGCCATACACGAGGTTGCCCCACCCGAAATACAAAAAGCGGGGAGCTATTCCTGCTTATGAAATGATCAAGTTTTCCATCAATATGCACCGGGGCTGTTTCGGTGGTTGCAGTTTTTGCACCATCTCGGCGCATCAAGGGAAATTTGTGGCGAGCCGCTCCGAAGAGTCTATTATGAAAGAGGTGGAAAAGGTGACACAGATGCCTGATTTTAAAGGATATATCTCCGATCTTGGCGGCCCATCTGGCAATATGTACAAGATGAAGGGAAAGGATCAGTCCATCTGCGACCGCTGTGTGGCACCTTCCTGCATCCACCCCGTCATCTGTAACAACCTCGACACGAGCCACAAGGCCATGACCGACCTGTACCGCAAAGTGGATGAGCACCCAAAGGTGAAAAAAGCATTCGTCGGCAGTGGCATCCGCTATGACCTCCTCGTGGATAGTTACAACAAACACAATGACGGCTCGCTCGACGAATACATGGACCAACTCGTGAGCCGCCATGTCTGTGGCAGGCTGAAAGTCGCTCCCGAGCACACCTCTGATTCCACCCTCCGCACGATGCGGAAACCTTCGTTCAAATATTTCCACGAATTCAAAAAGAAATTTGAGCAGCTCAACCAAAAGCATGGCCTCAGCCAGCCGCTAATCCCCTATTTCATTTCCAGCCACCCCGGCAGCACGGAAGAAGAAATGGCCAATCTCGCCGCCGAAACCAAAGACATGGGCTTCAAGCTCGAACAGGTGCAAGACTTCACCCCCACCCCAATGACGGTGGCCACGGTCATTTATTATACAGGCGTTCATCCTTATACTTTAAAACCAGTTTATACAGCTAAAACGAAGCAGGAAAAAAAACGCCAGCACTTGTTTTTCTTTTGGCATAAAAAAGAAAACTACCAGGCAATCAAATCTAAATTGCTGTCGATGGGAAGGCATGATTTGATTGAGAAGTTGTTGGGAAGGAAAAAGGAGGATAAAAAGAAGGCGTCTAATAAAAACAATCGAAAGCAAAAATGGAGAATTAGGAAAGCAACTAAAACTTAAAAAATCAGGAACATTAATTTTATTATTTTCGAACAACCTTAATTAAAACGTGAATTATGGATTAAATACATTGAAAACCAATCACTTAGCCGCTCTGCGGCTTTTATCCAAAATTCACGTTAATTAAAGTTAAGGGATTAGTAAAAAACAACTTACTGACTTCAAAATAAAGATTTACTTCCCGAATTTACTTCGGGATGAAATTTAGCAAATCGGTTGGCCTTCCAGTTTTGCTATCCCGATGATTCTATCGGGATAGTAAAACTCATTTTTTATTTTAAAAATAAAGCACATTGAATCGGAATGTTATTTTTTCCAATCCCTAATTTTATTATTTAGCAAAATAGTTCACCTTTGGTCACTGTTTGGATTAAATACACAGACACTTAACCAGTCCAAAATATAAAACATGTTTTGCGAAAATTTCCAAAAAATAAATTTCCAAAAATGCACAGCTTTTATCTTAATATTACTTTCCACTTTTACTATTGGAAATGCACAATGTGATCAAAATTACGATTGGGCAAGTTGGGCCAATTTTACGGGGACCAGTGCCACCGGAACCATAAACAATGGTGGTCAAACCATTTCCGTCACCATGACGGCCAATTATAATTTTAATTCGACAGGTGGCATTTTTAATTTTGGAGCTTTTAATGGATTTAATGGAACAATACCCAACACTACTGTTCCCAGAACGGAATGGTCTGCTGGTGCAGGGGGAGTAACGACCATGTGTTTTTCCGAAGTAGTATCCAATCCAGTTCTTTTATTGTCGTCGTTGGGCAGCCCGGGCACTATGGTCAATTTACAATTGTCAAGGGACTATATTCCCATTTATGACGGCGGAGGAATGTCGTTCGTAAATGATACCACCATTATTGGTGAAGAAGGTTATGCCATATTGGTATTCCCTGGCAATTTTGATTGCATTACTATTTTTTCTTCAACGCCCGAATATTATACGAATATAACCTGGGGGCTCAACCCGCCACTTTTTCCAGTGAGCATAACCGGCGATTCAATTGATTGCGATAGCGTTACTTTAATAGCTTCTGGTGGAAATACTTATACCTGGAGTGGAGGTGCCAATCCAACCTCTGCTATTAATACTTTTTACACCAGTGGGAATTACTTTTTAACTGTAACCGATGCTATTGGATGCACGGTGGTAACATCGGCGGAGGTCCAAATTGATTCAAGTTTATGTGTGGATTGCGCAGGGACGCCAAACGGTACAGCCATCTTTGATGAGTGCGGGGAATGCCTCCAACCCAACGACCCAAACTTCAACCAGTCTTGTGCCGACTGTGCTGGTGTACCCAACGGTACGGCGATATTGGATGAGTGTGGCGAATGCCTCCAACCCAACGATCCCAACTTCAACCAATCCTGTGCAGATTGTGCCGGAACGCCAAACGGAACAGCCATCTTTGACGAGTGCGGAGAATGCCTCCAACCTACTGACCCAAACTTCAACCAGTCTTGTGCCGACTGTGCTGGCACACCAAACGGTACGGCCATCTTTGACGAGTGCGGGGAATGCCTCGAACCTTCCGACCCAAACTTCAACCAGTCTTGTGCCGACTGTACAGGGACGCCAAACGGTACGGCCATCTTCGATGAGTGCGGGGAATGCCTCCAACCCAACGATCCCAACTTCAACCAATCCTGTGCAGATTGTGCCGGAACGCCCAACGGAACGGCCATCTTTGATGAGTGTGGAGAATGCCTCGAACCAACCGACCCAAACTTCAACCAATCCTGTGCCGACTGTACAGGGACGCCAAACGGTACGACCATCTTTGACGAGTGCGGAGAATGCTTTGAAGCTACCGATCCCAACTTTAATCAGTCTTGCACCGACTGTGCAGGTGTTCCCAATGGGACGGCCTTGCTAAACGAATGTGGCTTATGCCTGGAACCGACCGACTCTAATTTCAACCTGTCATGCCTAGTGGATAAATTTGTTTATATTCCAAATGCTTTTTCACCTAATGACGACGGCTCTAATGATGTTTTTAGAGTATTTCCAAAACTGGGAATCAATGCACAAGTAATTCAATTTTTAATTTTCGACCGCTGGGGCAATAATGTTTATAAATCAAATAATTTTGAAATAAATTCACTTACTATGTGGTGGGATGGCACTTTTAAAGGCGAGAAAATGCAGGCGGGTGTTTTTGTTTATTATTTACAAATCGCATTTGACGACGGCGAGGTTAAAGCATATAAAGGTCATGTAACCCTGATAAAATAGTGCTGCTTGAATTAAGCGATGACGTTCTATGATAATATTTGTGGATTACCAAAACAAAAAATACCATAGTCGGTTTCCACGGGGTTTTTCAAATATCCATCAACAAATCAACCATGAATAAAGCATGTAGTGGTGTCAAAACATCATCATGTCGAAGAAGTTATTTTTTATAAATATGAATAAATTTAACGTTATTACAATTTGTTTTTTTTTAATTTCGATAATATCCTGCAAAAAGGAAAAAATCGAAACCAGTGTTTCTTCGCCCAGCAACCTAAATACCATAGAATTCTTTTTATCAAAAAATGGAACTCCAAATTATTTGGTAAAAAATAAATACAAAATAATTATTGACACTTCGTCAATGGGTTTCGATTTTAAAAATCAAGCTGCATTAAAAAATGGTTTAAAAGTAATTGGAACATCAACAAACACAGTAAACGAGAATTGGGAAATGCCATGGGGTGAGCAGCGGGTAGTTAAAAACAATTACAATGAATTATTGGTACAATTAGAAGAAACAAGCACACCCAATCGACAATTAAATATTTATTTCCGGGCTTATGACGACGGCATCGCATTCAGATATGAATTCTTAGCACAAAGCGGCATGGACAGTATTATCATCATGGACGAAAACACGGAATTCCAACTAACGGGCGACCACACTGCGTGGTGGATTCCCGGCGATTGGGACATATACGAGCATTTATACAACACGACGAAAATTTCTGAAATTGATGCAATAGCTTTAAGGAACCATCCAAATTTAGCACAAACATATATTCCTGAAAATGCAGTCAACACCCCGGTGACAATGCGAACCGAAGACGGACTTCATTTGAGTTTTCACGAGGCCAATTTAACGGACTATGCGGGCATGACTTTAAAAGTAAATAATGCGTCTTATAAATTGACGAGTGAGCTGGTCGGCTCCGACCGATTGGGATATAAAGTAAAAAGAGCCCTGCCATTTAAAACCCCTTGGCGCGCCATTCAAATTTCCGAAATGGCAACAGATTTAATTTCCTCGAAATTGATTTTAAATTTAAATGAGCCGAATAAAATAGGAGACGTGAGTTGGTTTGAACCCAAAAAATACGTGGGTATTTGGTGGGAGATGCACATCGGAAAATCTACCTGGAACATGGCAAGCGGAAAGCACGGGGCTACTACGGAAAACACCAAACGCTATATTGATTTCGCTACAGCCAATGGCATAAAAGGGGTTTTGGTGGAAGGCTGGAATACAGGCTGGGAACACTGGATCGGTTTTGAAGACCGAGAAGGGGTATTTGATTTTGTTACCCCTTACCCTGATTATGACCTGGAAGAAGTGGTGAAATATGGAAAGGAAAAAGGCGTGGAAATCATCATGCATCACGAAACCTCGGCAGCGCCCCGCACCTATGATCAGCAATTGGACACTGCTTATAGCTTAATGAATAAATTGGGCATTCACTCTGTGAAGACCGGATATGTCGGAAAAATAATTCCGAAAGGCGAATACCACCACGGGCAATGGATGGTCAATCACTACCGCAAGGTACTGGAAAGCGGAGCTAAATATAAAGTAGCCATCAATGCGCACGAACCCATAAAAGCAACTGGTATCCGACGGACTTACCCCAATGCCATTGCCCGAGAAGGGCTGAGGGGGCAAGAATTCAACGCTTGGGCAAGGGACGGTGGCAATCCGCCAGAGCATTTGCCCCTTGTTGCATTTACGAGGATGTTGGCGGGGCCGATCGATTTCACTCCCGGTGTATTTGACATTGCCTTGCCCACCAAAGAAAACAACCAAATCAATACGACGTTGGCCCAGCAACTGGCTTTGTATGTCGTCATTTATAGTCCCATTCAAATGGCTTGTGATCTGCCAGAAAATTATGAAAATCAACCTGCCTTTCAATTTATCCGGGATGTCGGTGTTGATTGGGATCAGACGATTGTGCTTAATGGAGAGGTGGGCGATTTTGTGACAATTGCGAGAAAAGAAAGAGAGTCAGGCAATTGGTTTTTGGGCAGCATCACCGACGAAAACCAAAGGGAGTTAATGATTAATTTTGATTTTTTAGATGACAATAAAAAATATCAGGCGATTATTTATAAAGATGGTGTTGACGCCCACTATAGTAGAAATCCACTTGCCATTGACATTGAAAAAATGGAAATAACAAAAAATACTAAAAAATCATTTACCCTGGCAGAAGGAGGTGGACTTGCTATCAGTTTAAAAATAATGGAATGAAAAAATACAACCTTCCTAAAATCATGTCTTTGATTGTTTTCGGATTAGGTATTTTTCTTTTATCTAAAAATATTTTTCTCCAAATTACAGGCATTAAAACGGAAGGGGTAGTAATAGAGATTAATAAAAAGAAAAAAGAAAACCAATATTATCCAACAGTGAAGTTCGTTCTCGAAAACGGGGAGGTTTATGTCACAGATATTTACCCTTCGTCCAACCGCCTATTTATTGAAAAAGGCGATACTATATCGCTCATATATCCAAAACACAATCATAAAGAGGCGCAATACAATTCAGCTTGGTGGGTATACGGTTTTCCGTTTATATTTATTGGTATTGGAATTATTGTTTATGCATTGTCAAAACATGATGTTTGGTATGTTTCATAGCCAAAATGCTCACAAAGAAAATTAAACGGATTAATTCAAAATGGACAAAACAAAAATCGCTATCGAAATTTTTGACAACTGCGCCATTGATTATCAAAACAAATTCATGGACAAGGATTTGTACAATGATTCTTTTGATTTGTTTTGCAAATCCATTAAAAAGAAAAATGCAGACATATTGGAAATTGCCTGCGGCCCTGGCAACATCACAAAATACCTGCTAAAAAATCGCCCTGATTTTAAAATATTCGGAATTGATTTATCTGTAGAAATGATTGAATTGGCAAAAATCAATAATCCAACTGCTGAATTTCAAATAATGGATTGCAGGCATATTGGAAAAATAAACCAAAAATACGACGGGGTGATGTGCGGCTTTTGTTTACCTTACTTGACAAAAGAGGAATCAATTAAATTGATAAAAGATGTATCAGGTTTATTGAAACCTAACGGGATATTTTATTTAAGCACAATGGAGGATGATTACAAAAAATCAGGATTTAAAAAATCAAGTTCTGGCGGCGGAAAGGAATTGTTTATTTATTATCATCATGAGGATTATTTAATAAAAGCATTGAAAGAAAACAATTTTGAAATAATAGATATAAATCGTCAAGATTATCCAGAACCAACTGGGGAAGCAACAAAAGATTTGTTGATATTAGCGAGGAAAAATCATTAAAAAAAACGGCGGCAGGATTTCGAACCCTGCCGCCGTTTTCGTGAAGCCAATACCAACGGCTAAAAGCTATTCTCTCAAATAAACCGATCAAAATGATGCCCCACCAAAGCCTTAAGCGTCGCTAATGCCAACCCTTTTGAATCTTTTACATCAAAGCCTTCGTCCATATAAAAATCTTCGAGTAGCACCTGGGTTTGGAAATAGGAGATTTTCAAAGCCGTGCTGATCTCATTCAACAATGGATCACGGGTAGCCCAGCCGTCAATACCTTTCCAAATGCTGTCGTTCCAATCCATAAGGGCTTTGCGCTCTTTCCAGCCCATTGATTCGGGGGAAAGATAAAGCTGCGCCAGTTCCGTTTGGCTGTTGGCGATTTTTCCTTCACTGGTATGGCCGCTGGTACAAAGATCAGAGGCAATAGCGTGAAGGAGCTGGACTTCCTGCCACTCCCAGAAGCCGCCACAAGTTTGCATGCTAAGGTTGGACTCAATGCCATTTATTTCGCCAAATGCCTTGAGTGCTGTGCCGGGGTGGCGACGAAACATCCAACATGGAACGGTCACATCTTCTCTAGTGGTTTCGTGGAGAAAACGCATGTGTGTCAGCAGTTGCTTTATGTCTCGGTAGTCGTAGGTAGCATAAGGATCGAAGACAGGTAAGGTAGCTCGTACATCTTTTTGGCCAGCCTCTTTGAGTGCTTCGTTCATCAAAGTGTTCACCTCGAAGCTATGGCCATCGGTGGAAAAGAGAAAATAGGCCCGATAAGCTTTGGCGATAGGCGCCTTTGATTTTTCCAAAGCATCTAAGGCAGATTGGGGGTCTTGCCAAAGGTTATTGATATTGCTTTGCAAAGTGCTTGCCGGAGCTTCTGCAACGGGTATATCTGAGTATTTTGCGAGGATGCTGTATTTCTGCAACTGGTGATTGGTACGCAGGGCAAGGTCATAGCCAGCTCGAGTCCCTTTCCCATAATAGCCATCAAGGGAGCTTTTGTATGTGCCCTCTGCTTTCAACACTTTCTGCAATTCGAGAGCCGAGGTCCGTTTTACCTTTGTCCGTATTTCGGGCATTTTCGCTCGGAAGTCAAAGGCAGGCTCTTTGTTGACAGTTTTTTTAGGACTGGCCTCCTCTACCCCTCTGGAAGTAAGGACGGGTTTTTCCGGCGACTCGCCTTTCGGGACAATAATGGACACATCTTCATAAGTGGTAGTTACATCGTCTGGCCGCTTATTTTCCGTTTTTGCCATTTCCTCCTCCTTGGTGGAGAAATCCAATGGAATCAACGCTTTCTTAGTAATGCCGCCAGCTTCAAATTCGCCGACTTCATGCATCAGGGCATTGTTCACTTTTTTTATAAAAGCATCATCAAAGCCTAATTTTTTAATATTAGGCAATGTGGCCTTAGCGGCATCAATGCTAGCGTAGCCACCCGAAAGGATTTTGACCTGCCTCCCATTGAGCAGCACATAGACTTTCCCTGCTTTAAGGTATTTTTCCCAGTCAATTTTGTCGCCTGCCGTCTTGGTATCGAGTTGGATGACCGTTTCGCTGACACCTGCATCAGTGTTGAGTTGGGAAACAAACGCATTGGAGTAACCTTGGCTTCTTAATTTACTGGCCACCTTGTTCGCCGCCTCATCAGAAGTAAAGCCACCAAGATAAACATCAGTATGGCTATCCGCCCTTTGGATGGCATACAAAAAACCCAGATTAGATAGTTGCTCAAAATCAGCTGGTTTTGGGTTGACAAAATTGCCGACCTGCACAGTGTAGTCAGGTACGTCTTGAGCATTTCCAACGAAAGCTGTTAATAGGAATAAGAATAACGAAAAGAAACGGATTGATAAATTCATGTTTGTTGACTATGGTTATTTGAATGGTTTGAATGGTTGAAATAGTTTGAATGGTTTTCTCAACCATTTAACCATTTTAACCATTCGAGCCATTCGTCCGTCATAACTTGCTGTAAACCAATGATCAACAACTCAAACGCAAATTTAGTACAAAATAATGTAGTTTGCTGAAAAAATGTTGTTGGGCAGTGGTTTCTACTTATATATCAATGTTTAGAGCTAGGGAATTGTTGTGAGTCACATCTTGGAAGGGAGCTTTTCAAAAAGGATAAAGCCCTCTTTTATCGAAAAAGGATGCCAAGTGAGTTTGATTACCATCAATCCGATAGAGCGGGGAAGAATTTCAAAACCATATATAAAAATATCCAATCCCGTCAAAATTGCTTCAAATGCATTGCATCATTTACCAGAACGATTTTACCTCTACTGCTTCAGATCCCGCAAATGCTTTAAATACATCATTGATGCCGTCGTCGTTGGGGGAAAAGGCATTGGGGAAAAAGACATCCCAGTTTTTATTGACCGATACGCTCAGGAAGTTTTGACGCCAAATTAACAGATAAAGGAATGCCAAGGGAACTCATACACCACTCGTTTGTTTCCACTCCCGTACTTTTGCAAAAGAACGTAGGATACGCGTTTAACCTGCCTTCCTGACAGACGGGTTTTAAATCCAGTGAAACGACATATACGACATGCAACTCGAACCAAAAGATCTTTACGAAAAACTCGAATTCGATAAAATATTGGCACTGCTGGAAAAGGAGTGTTACGGCGAACTCGGCAAGCAGGCTGTAAAGCAATTGCCCATGATGACCAACGTGGCCGACATCGAACGATGCTTAAATGAAACATGGGAATATAAAATCACCATTGGACAAAGCGACCATTTCCCCTTATCAACCTATGAAGACCTCGCAGAAGACTTGAAATATTTACATGTCGAAGACTATGTACTGCCCGAAGATGCGTGGCGGCGCATCCTCAATGTGCTACTCATCACAGGTGATATTTTCCGGTTTTTTGATAAAGAAAGAAAAGAGATTTATCCCTATCTGTTCGACATCATCCGCCCCATTGACTACAATTCCGAACTCGCCAAAGCCATTCAAAAAGTATTTGACGAAGAGGGCAATATCCGTCCAAACGCCTCCCCTACCCTTTCCAAAATCCGCAGCCAGATCACCAGCCGTCAAAGGGACATGGACAAGGTGTTCCGCATCCTTATCCAGGAATACCGCAGTAAGGGCTGGCTGACAGATAACGTGGAATCCATACGGAATGGCCGCCGGGTGTTCAGTGCGCCTTCTGAGCATAAGCGAAAGATCAGGGGCATCATCCACGACGAATCGGCCACCGGGCGTACCGCCTTCATCGAACCGGAAGCAGTCATCGCCATCAACAACGACATATTCGACCTTCAACAGGAGGAGCGTCGGGAAATATGGCGTATCCTCAAAGAGCTCAGTGCTACTTTCCGGCCCTATACCGATCAGGTGCGGATTTGGCTGCAACTACTCGTCCGTCTTGATGTCGTGTACGCCAAGGCACGGCTCGCTTCGCAAATGAATGGGTACATCCCCCGTTTGAAAAAAATTGGCGGTGGTGATAGCAGTGGCGGAAAGGGCTCCCCCTATGGAAGGGGTCAGGGCGAGGAAAATGCTGGAACAGAAGCAAGTCCTCCGTCTAACTCCCTTCAAAGAGGAAGGTCTGCCTCACAGCCCGCCCGTGGCATTCCCCACCTTGGCATCCAAATGGGACGCCACCCTTTGCTGTTTTTAAAATATAAAAAAGAAGGAAAAGAGGTGGTTCCATTCGACCTGACACTCCACGGCAACAATAAAATAGTAGTACTCAGCGGCCCAAATGCCGGGGGTAAATCCATCCTAATGAAATCGGTCGGTCTGCTGCAACTGATGGTACAAGCTGGCATGTTGGTGCCAATGGATGAGACTTCCGAGATGGGTGTTTTCAATAAAATATTTGCCGACATCGGCGACCAACAATCGCTGGAGGATGACCTGTCAACTTACTCCAGCCGTTTGGCCAATATGCGCACCTTCCTCCAACATGCAGATAAAAACTCGCTGATCCTCATTGATGAATTTGGTTCAGGGACTGACCCTAAAATGGGAGGTGCCATTGCTGAGGCTATTTTAAAAGAACTCAATGAACGCAGGGTGTATGGCGTCATCACCACACATTATAGCAACCTCAAAATGTTTGCCTTCAAAAACAGGGGCATTGTGAACGGCTCGATGCTTTTTGACAAAGAGCACCTCACGCCGACTTATATGTTCAAGGTAGGCCGTCCGGGCAGTTCCTATGCTTTTGAAATAGCGCAGAATAGTGGTTTGCCTAAAAAAATAATTCAGTACGCTCGAAAGCGCACAGGAAAAAACGAGATCGCAGTAGACGAATTACTCATTGATCTGCAACGGGAAAAATTGGATATAGAAGAAAAACTCTCCTCCGTGGCTGACAAGGAAAAACAACTCAAGCGCCTCATAAAAATCTATGATGAACTCAAAAACGACCTTGAGTACCGCCGCAAAAAACAAAAACTCGAACTGAAACAAAATGCTCTCCAAGGCACTGCCCGTGACAACAAAGAACTCCAACGGCTAATACGTGAAATAAGGGAAAACCAAAACCTCGAAAAGGCCAAAGAGCTCGCCGTGCAATTAAAAGAGGAACGCAAGGAACTGGAAGAGACCGTCACCGACCTCAACGAATCCATGTATGAAATCCCGCTTCCAACCCACCAAAGTGCCGATGCCAAAAATGGTCCCATCCAAGAAGGTGATTTTGTAAAAATGAGAGCTGGGTCGGCCGTCGGCACCGTCGTCAGCATGGACAAGAAGAAGGCCATCGTCGAAATGGGCCAAATCCGCATGACCATCAAACTCCGTGACCTCGTTCATGCCAACGAACCACTTGATGTGAACAAAACGCCCGGCGTCAAAATGGATACCATGAGCAACGGTGCCAATTTCGATTCCAAACTCGATATCCGTGGCATGTCCATGACCGACGCCCTCTCCGTGGTACAGGACTTCCTTGACCGGGCACTCCTCAGTAGCACCAACAACCTCCACATCGTACATGGCAAGGGCACCGGTGCCCTCCGCAACATTGTGCGGGAAAAACTACGGGAATACCGAGAGGTGAAACGCATGTACCACCCCGCACATGAAGAAGGTGGGGATGGGGTGACGATTGTAGAACTGTAGATGGTTTCATGGTTTCACTGTTAGTGTTCAATATGAAACTGTGAAGCCATTTATTCCTTATATTTGTAGGAAAATAAAATCATGGCAATTACTGCTGAATTACCATATATAGTTGGAAAAGTTGAAATACCTGACTATCTCGTCAAGGAGACACTTGATGGTATTCCCGTTTTTTATAAAGGCTATAAAGATGTATTAAACAAAACAAAAACCTATGAGGAAATTATGTCAGATGGACTTTTACAAGCAATAATTAAAAACTGGCTACAATTTTTACTTAACTCTAATTTAGATGAAGAAAAATATTGGGTACTCGCCGGGGAAGTAGGCAGTCACCTGTCCCATAAAAACAACCTTGCTCATGACCTAACCATTTTCAGCACAGACGTCTTGACACCTGATAAAATCAAAAACAAATACGCCGATTTCCCCGCCAAAGTCATCATTGAAATTAACGCCGAAGTAGAATATGGGGAAGGCCATTCCAATGAAGAATACATCCAGCGAAAAATGCAGCGGGTTTTGGATTTTGGAACGGAAAAAGTGATCTGGATTTTTACCAAAACAAAAAAAATAATGGTTGCTAGACCTGAAAAGGATTAGAGGACATTTGATTGGGATAGAGATGTGGAAGTATTGGAGGGTGTCGTTTTTAATATCCCTCATTTTTTAAAGAAAAAAAGAATTGTTTTGCCTGAACAAATCAGGCATTAAGGAACGATGAATTAATAAGTCGTTAGTTTGGGTAGGTTATTTTGGTCTTTATTCAGTATGGAGGGAGAAGATTTTAAAACAAATCGATGACCCATTATTTGAACTTGGGTATGATGTATTTATGCTTGATGTAAAGGCAGAAGTTGTCCCTGATGGCATCTATCGTTATCCCGATCTGGTTGTTGCACCTATCGAAGACGATGAGGACGATTACATCGTCAAGAAGCCCGTCATGATGACTGAAATAGCTTCCAAAAAATCAAGCCACCGCGACCGAGTAAAAAAGAGGAGAGAGTATTTTGAAATTGAAACCATGAAATACTACCTCATTATTTCACAAGATGAAATGTGGGTGGTACTGCACACCAAGGGACAATCAGGCAATTGGGAAACAAAATACCTGACCGAACCAGAAGATATAGTGGAATTAACAGAATTTGATATTAAAATCTCCCTTGCCTCGATTTATAATCGGATAAAACTTTCATAAAAGCCATTTAGTACACTGTGTAAAAAAGAACTTATAACATCTTGCTGTTTCTTTTGCCCTTATTTTTTCCTTTAAAATCAGTCATAGTATCAACAATACTCCTTCTTTTAAAGAAAACCTAAGGACAAAATAATTCACCAATCTTGTTATAACCTATTCTTTACACGTTCCTTAACCATTCCAACCATCTAACTATTCAACTATTTAAACAAGTGTTCTTCAAAACAAAATTCCCAACAGGCAAATACAGTGAACTCAGCCCAGGCCGTATCATTGATACCATGGACGAGGTCAAGCAACGCATTGACGACTCCTTCCCCGAAGCAGGTCTTGGCAAGGTAGCCGCTGAACTAAAAGAGATTGGCATCTGCATCATCCTTTTGGTAAAGGAACTGAAAAAGCCGCTTTGGACGCTCCGCATTTTGACCATCACGGCCATTGTTGGCCTTATCACTTTTGCGGTCTGGTTGGCCATCCTAACCATCCAAGTTTCCACCTCCATGAAAGATGGGCTGATGGAAACTTTACAAGGAGTGGAAAGTGCCACCAATGAAGTAATCCTGCTCGCCATCGGCATTTTGTTTTTTGCCACGTTGGAAAACCGTTTGAAAAGAAAAAAGGCATTTGAATCGCTCCACCGTCTCCGCAGTATCGCCCACGTTGTGGACATGCACCAATTGACCAAGGATCCCAACAACCTGATTTCTGGTACAGTCGTCACTTCTGCCTCGCCCAGCCGTTCGATGACACCTCATGAACTCACCCGCTACCTCGACTACTGCACCGAACTGTTGGCCATCACCTCGAAATTGGCTGCCCTGCACGTTCAATATTTTCAGGACAAAGAGGTGCTGAAGATTGTAAACGAGGTCGAAATGTTGGCGCATGAGCTGTCCAACAAGATCTGGCAGAAGATCATGATCCTGGACATTACCGTGAAGGATGTGGACAAACCAGACCCTTCCCCACCAAAAAAAGTCAAGAAATAAAGGCATTTTGAAAAATTTGTGCTTGTTTTTGTTGAAAATGTGCTAATCCTTTTCACAAGTTCTCCCAATCTTTGCATCAATCAAATGAAGCAAATGCCTCTATACAAGGATCTTTAATTGACCCCGGCCCCAAGAAGCCTTTTTTTAAAATACAAAGGAAACAAGCCAATGGAAACAAATAGCAATTCACGCTCTTTCTTTCCATTTCTTCTGAACTTACAAATGCGCTTCCAACACTACTGCATTTCCATTACGCTTACACATCTCTATTTATACCGCCATTTGCTTCTCTAGGAACAAACCATCTCTTCTATCAATTATTAAATTTTTCTCTTAACCAGCGGTCAGCCGCTACAAAACCAATCAATATGAAAACATTTCTTTGGGCCATTTTACTGGCCATCCCTATTGCCCTCGCAGCACAGGACGATGATAAGTCCTACACCATGTTCCAAACGATTTATTTGGATGGCGACAACACAAGGACCAATGAACTTGGAGAAGGCCTAAAGGCCCACAACAAAAAATACCACAACAAAGCACCCCATGAGGCAGTAGTCTTTGCGGTTACGACCGGGCCCAGAGCAGGCGACCTGGTATGGATGATGGGTCCCTGCACCTTTGCCGATATTGACAACCGACCTAAAGGCGACCACGGCAAAGACTGGCGGGAGAATGTGCTCGCAAACTGCACGGATACAGGACCTGTTGAATACTGGAAAAGAGATGATGAATTATCGAGATCATCCACTAAGCAACAGCCCATTGCACGGATCCGGTTTTTGACGGTCAATTCCGAAGACCGACAAGGCTATCGGATTGATGGCTTGTTCAAACAACTGAGCGAGACTATCAAATCACTGGAAGGGGATTTCGTTTGGTCTATTTATGACAACCAATTTCGGCAAGGTGACTTAGGCCGCCATATAGCTATTGTTTCTGGATTTGACAATTGGGCAGAACTCGATAAGGACTGGGGATTTGTTGAAGCATTTGAAAAAATTCACGGAGAAGGTTCTCATGAAACTTTTAGAAGGGCATGGGGTGAGACTTTCTCAAATGCTTATGATGAATTTTGGAGCATTATTCCCGAGTTCAGTGGAAGTGATAATTGATTTTATACTGTTGGCAATTAATTATTGGCTGTTGGCTTTTAGCTAATAGCCTTATTTATTCCCCTTCGACAAATATTTCTCTGACGATGGAAAAATTGATTTATGGAATATTAATTACGTCATTAAAATCAGAAAATAGTTCTTTTTTAGATAATACTGGTCTTCATTGATACCATATTATGGTAGGCTAATCCCGTTTCCCATACTTTTTTTCAAACGCTATTTTCTTCTCTTCCAACAATTTACTCATATTTTCCATACTAGTCATTATTTCGTTTCCCCGTTGATCAATCAATTCTTTATTAAGCCTCAACTTATAACAATTTTGCCTAAAGCACTCCAGCGCATCGCCTGACAAATTATTCTCTATTTCCTTCTGCCTTTTTTCATCTTTCATCATTCTGTACTGAAAATAGCCTACGTTTGCAAAAATCTTTAAATAGGTTTTTCCCATCTTATCCATTTCTTTTTCCACAATCCTGGTCATTTCATTTTTACTCATAGAGGTATCCAGCGACACTACCGATGCCATCAACTCCTCCAGCGATACTACAAAATCGTCCAGCGAATTCATAATACGGTTGATCCGTGAAGCCACCTCTTCTATATGCTCAACTGCCTCGGGGTGAGATTCTAAAACTGGTGGAACTTCCAATTGGACATAATCACGCTGGCTCTTTGTTGTACAACTTGGAAATAAGAAAAAAAGGGAAACGACTGCCAAGCAATATTTCATAATGATAATTTTAATTGAAACAATACAATTTTGCAACCTTATTTAAACATAAAATCACCTGAACCAGGACAGCCCTTTCACTCCAGTAAATAATAACATAATAAATTCTAAAACGGCACCAATAATATACAATATGCCGATCCACCGAGTATATTTAAATATTTTTTCCTTGTGTTGAGTCAATCCATCTTTTTCTAGATCGTACCCTAAAATAATAAGTACAGATTCTATATTCATAATGATCAATCCCAAGAGCGCATCAATAAAAGGCCCGGTCAGCCCTTTAACTAAAAAAGAGAACATAATTTACAGATTTAGATAAGTGAGAAAAAAATTGTGTCAGCCAAAAATAACCATTAAATGCTGATTAAAAACAACCACAATTTAGGTGATTTAAATTACGGTACTTTTATTTATCGGCTAAACAATCAAATTTATCTACGACTGCCAGAAAATGAAGTTGCTCATGAATCCGCCACGACATCTGACAACTTTAATTAAATATGGAGAAATAGCGAAGGAGGTAGGAAGCCCCTTAATTCATCACAAAAAGATAACAGAAATATCACATTAACATAAAATTCATTTATAATGTCCTGTTACCAACATTTAAAGTTTCGTTCCATCGAACATACCAGAACATTTTCTCTAACATTGCAGGTAACATTATTTTTTCACTCATAAAACTTAAATCCATGAAACAAAAAAATTTATGCTTCTTTCTACTGCTTTCCATGATTGCTTTTTTCGCCTGTACAGAGGAGGGTAGCCATCAAGAAATGGAACAAATTCAAGAAGATGCTTTGGCTCTTCGCAAGAACCCTCAAAACGAACGTGTGGTAGTAGCCAACCGTGCCTCGAGCAACATCACCGTACTGGATGCCGCTACAAATGCGGTACTGAACACTTATGATATGCCGGACGACGGGATGCCGATGTATGCTGTTCACATCCCCCAAGCAAAGGCTGTTTTTGTAGGTGACCGTGCCAACGACCGAGTAGTGGCATTCGATGAAGATGATTTTTCAGTCGTGGGAACAGTCCCTGCCGGAGATGGCGTCTTCCACATGTGGGCTGCTCCAAATGGAAGCCAACTATGGGTCAATAATGATATTGACAATACTACCACCGTTATCAATCCTGCTTCGATGAAGGTAAAAGGCACTGCCGAAACCCCTGCAGATCTCGTTGCATTGGGCGGCAAACCCCACGATGTTTTCTTTGATCCTGAAAAGAAATTTGCTTATGTAAGTGTGCTTGGTGTTGCTGGGCCTAATGATTATGTGGTAAAATACAACACCAACAAATATGAGGAAGTGGATCGAGTGGCTGTTGGAAAAGACCCACACCTTTTCGCCGACGATGTAAACAACATGTTGTATGTAGCCTGTCAGGGTACAAGTGATATTCATGTAGTTAACCGAACTACAATGGAAGTAGCAATGATACTACCTTTTGACAATGCTCATGGTATATTCATGCCCGGCAGTGGTGACTACGTTTATGTTGCTAATATCTCAAGTGCTGAACTTGGTGTATTTGAGACAAGCAACCATACACAAGTTGGTGTTAATGTTTCAACGCCTCATCCGACACCCCACAATCTGACTATCAATGCTGCTGAGGACAAACTGTTCATTACTCATTCAGGCGCATCGGCAGATCAATTGAGTATTTACTCGCTCGACCCAGTGCCTGTCCATGAAATATCTGTTACAGTCGGCACTAATCCTTTCGGGTTGGTTTATTATGCATATTGATGTGAAGTACAAGTTACGGGGCAACTGAAGTTGCCCCGTAATTCTGTTCGTTCCAGCTAACTGCTGGATAACGCCAATAAGTTCATGTTTAATACTGTTTTCTATCATTCAATTAATCTGGAAAAACAAAATAAGGCCATCAGCATCAACAACAAACCATGCGACCTTTTTGCATACTTGATTTTCCAACCTATTTTATAAATAAGTCTCCATAAACAAACGACACTTTCCAATAGGGTAAAATTTTCGGAGAAAGGTGTGTTTTTTTATTCTTTGACAAATACAGTGGATTCGCCTTTTCTATCGGTTTTTCATCAACCACGCCCGTTACTGGTTTTTTCAAGTATTAATTTATTTTAAAAATAAACGGCCAAAAAATAACAAGTATCGAAAAAAAGACCTTCCTTCGCTTCTTGTTTGAAGAAAACAAAGTATAACGAAGTCAATTTTTCGATAATCTGCTTTTTATTTCTTTCCTTCCTTACGGTTGTAAAATTTAAAATTTCCTTTTTATCATTTAATTTTTATTCGTTGTTTCGGAAACTGTTTCGGTTTTCCTTATAAGGTACTTTCTGCATTTTTTGAGACCAATGGGTATTTATTCATTTACTTTGTGATCTTATTTTTTATCATTTTTAATTTTTATTTAATGAATATTTTTGTTGCTAAACTCAGTTTCGACACTCAAAGCGAAGACCTGAGAAAAGTTTTCGAACAGTACGGAAACGTATCCTCTGCCAATGTCATCATGGACAAATTCACTGGCAAATCAAAAGGTTTTGGCTTTGTCGAAATGGACGAAGATAACGAAGCCCAGGAAGCCATCAATGAGCTGAACGATTCCGAATTGGATGGTCGTACCATCGTTGTCAAAAAAGCAGAGCCCAGAAGGGAACGCAGTGGCGGCGGAGGTGGAGGTCACAGAGGCGGTGGAGGCGGAGGCTACAGAGGCGGAGGCGGTGGAGACCGCTGGTAATCACTGAAAAAACTGTACAACTTATCAGCCGTCCTCTTCTTCGTGGATGGCTAAAAGGATAAAATGCCCTGAGCGGAAACGTTTGGGGCATTTTTTTTAACATACCTGTTTTGTGTGAGTGAGCTTGGCACAGTGACGAAGTCTTGCGCAACCTACGCCAAGCCTTTCATGTTTACTTTTGCTCAAATAGGTTTATATAAAACACCAATTCATATTTTGAATTATGAGAAAGGAAACCTATGAAATAGAAAAAAGCACTCCGTTTTCAAAAAGCCTTATCTGGCAACTCAACCGGGATTATTATAATAAAGTTGGAATTGACGCTTGGCGGGAAGGGATCGTGCCCCATCATCTTACCTCCAGCTCGATTGTTGGCAAAACCTATGCGGAATTGGTTTTTGGTTTTTTAAAAGACCTGTCTTACAAAGGCCACCGGGATGAAAAAGTATATATATTGGAATTGGGGGCCGGGCATGGCCGATTCAGTTTTCATATCATTAAACACCTTGAAAGGTTGACAGAACAGGTCGGCCTCAAACTCCCACCCTATTGTTATGTCATAAGTGATATTGTGGAAGAAAATCTCCTTTTTTTTCTTAACCACCCCCAGTTTAAATATTTCTTTGACAAAGGCACATTGGATGTTGCCCATTATGATGCGATGGGCAAAGGGCCTATTTTATTGCGGCATTCCCTGAAAAAAATATCACTACAGGAATTAAACCAGCCGTTGTTGGTCATTGCCAATTATTTTTTTGATTCCATTCCGAAAGATCTTTTTTTAATCAGGAACAATGAAATAGCAGAGTGCAGGGTGTCCTTAAATTCCGATACAGACCCAAAAGAAATGGAGGCCGCAGAATTATTTAAAAATATTAAATTAAAATACTCAACACGTCCAATTAAAAATACATTTTACGAAGACCCGATATTAAACGAAATTTTAAATGACTATATTAAATTGGTTTCCGACACTTATTTATTTTTTCCGCACATTGGGTTGAAATGTATTCAGCATTTAAAGCAGTTTTCCAAAAAAGGGATGATGCTTATTTCGATGGACAAAGGTTTTCATGAAGTTCATGATCTGGAAAATGTAAAAATGCCAGAAATGATCACGCACGGCAGCGTATCGTTTTATGTAAACTATCATGCCTTCATTACCTATTGTAAAAAAAATGGAGGGACTTCTTATTTCCCGACCTATTCGACGTTCCATTTACAATTGGGGTGTTTATTGTTTTTACCGGAAAGTGAAAGTTATACCGAGACCAAAGCCGCTTATCAACGGGTGGTGAATGAATATGGGCCCGATGATTTTAATGGTTACAAAAAATTCTGCTATAAAAATATCGCCAAAATGAGTTTCCTCGACCTGATTGGGCTACTGCGGTTGAGTGCTTACGATTCGACTTTGTTCGTCAATATTTTACCAAGGCTAAAACAGGTAGCCACCAGAATTACCTTCAACGACCGAACCCGATTGGCGCAAACGATGCACCAAACATGGAACATGTATTTTTTATTAAAAGATGCGGACGACCTTGCCTTTGAAATAGGAGGGCTTTTTTATTCGCTCGGTTATTACGAAGAGGCGTTGAATTATTTTCAATTTTCCATCAATCAATATGGGCATTCCGCAGATGGCTACTACAACCGGATTTTATGTCATTATCAATTGCGGCAAGATGAATCGTTTGTAAAAATATTGCAGGAAGCAAAATCCACTTTTCCCGATTATGAAAAATATGCACATTTGGATACATTGGATTTAAATGCGGTGTAGGGCTGTTTTCCTCGGCATCAGCGAGGCATTAACTTTTAATGAAATATTGTAATGGCTTGCGACAACAAGGTGCATTTTATTTTTTAAAGCCAATCCTTTCCCTGTTCCGCCAATCCTGCTCGCTTTCTTTTCCAGCCAACAATTGATCTAATACTTCATGAACATCTTCAAACCTGTCTTCTAATTCAGCGATCCGTTGAGCCAACTCATCCCCGTACTTTTTCAAATTTAAATTAAGAGAGTAATTTTTATTTTTTTAAAATTACTTGTTCACCCAAGAATTCATTTTTAATGGCCAACGCAGATGAGGTCGTCTTATAAATAAAAGGTTTATTCTAATTCAAAGTAGATCGACACTATGACTCTAGCAATCGTTTAAAATTCTTTCGATATTCAGAAGGGCTCTTCCCTGTTATTTGTCTGAATGAACGACTAAAATGAGAGAAATTATTAAACCCACATATAAAGCAAATGTCCGTAACACTATGGGTTTCTTCAACCAGAAGCTTACAGGCGTGGATTATCCGAAATTCGTTAACAAACTGGGTAAATGTTTTTCCTGCCGATAACTTTTTAAAAAAACGACAAAAACTGGGAACGGTCATGTTCGCTTCTTTGGCAATTTCTTTCAAAGCGATAGGGTTTTGAAAATTATTGCGGACATATCCATAAATAATATCTGCCCGGTCATTGTCTTGTTGTTGTACTTCAAAGGTATAACCCTCCGCATTTAGTAAATGATATTCTTCCGAAAGTGCCAAATCATGTAAAATCTGAATAAATTCAAACAAGCGCTTTGGCGGGCTATTTTTAGGTAATTGTTCCAACCGTCTGCCGATTTCTTTTTTGGTGGTTCCATAAAAGGAAATGCCTGATTTGGCCCGCTCGAACAATTGTCCTACAACCCTCATTTCAGGGACTTGGAAAAAATCAAGCCCCAGAAAATCCTTTCGCATTTGAATGACGGTCTCCGAACAATTACCAGTCAGCCTATCCGTAAACCCGTAATGGGGCAGGTTGGAGCCAATTAATATTAAATCACCATTATTAAAATAAGAGAGGTGGTTGCCGATGTGGCGTTTCCCGTTTCCCCCGTTGATAAAGGCCAATTCCAATTCAGGGTGGAAATGCCAAAACGGTTGGTAGTTTTGCTGATCGCCAGTTTTTTCGATATACTGCTTCACTGAAAATGAACTACCAAATTCAGGGCTGACTTTTTCCAATGCCGGTTTTAATACTTTATTCATGATGTCTCATTCATCAATATTGTCGAAAAATTTCCCTATTACTTGCTTAATGACACGCCTCTAAATCACTCGTATTTCTGATTCGTTTTAGCAAAAATAAACCATATCCTCCGATTGGAAATGAACAAAATTTGCCCAAATATGTACAAAATTAACCAAACACACCTACACCGGCTACTTTTCTGACAATATAGTACATAAATTGGGGAATTGAAACAAAGCAGCCTGCCTTTCCCTTCCACTACCTTTGCGGCGTTGTTAATCAAAAAATAGATGTTTAACAGGTAAGGTTGATTCGCAAATAAGGTTATTGATTTTTGGCAATCAAACCGTTTTGTGAATCAAGTCTTTAAAAAACCATTTATTATGAAATTACTGACAAGATGTATGTATGCTTTGCTTTTCATGGGGTTTTCCATGACACTCAATGCAAGTGTTGAACCAACCATCAGTATCAGAAGCCAGAAAGGGCAATCTTTCAGCCTGCATCTAAAAGGTATGAATAATGAAACTTACAACGTCCTTCTTAGAGATAAGAATGGCTATGTCCTTTTAAAAGAAAAAGTAAAAGGTCAGGACGATTATTTGAAATTTTACAATCTCAAAAACCTGCCTGCTGGTGAGTATCAATTGAGCATTGAAAATAATCAAAAAATTGTCCAGCAAAACATCAAAATCCGCAACCAAAAAGTAGCCATTGATCCTGCTGAAAAAAAGGAAATTCAAAAACCTTTAAATAATAAAGCACAAAATAAATCAGCTAATAAAAAGAAGGTGGCATCCGATCAGCAACACCCGTTGGATGATGCTGTCATGAATAAAATCAAATGGCTAAATAGCGGAAACAATTAGCCAGCTTATTTAATTCTAATTAATTAAAAATAATTAGTGGAAGTTGGGAGGTCGTTGGCCTTCCAACTTTTTTTATTACCATTTAAATTACAATGAAAAATTAAAGGTCTGAATTTTATCAGTTGTTGCAAGTGTTAAGGCGATTTTATGAGCCGTCACTTGCAGCTATTACCACGTTTTCTTTTGGCATTAAAATATTTGTACTTCTCTGAAATGCCGTCCGTGACACGTTGCAAGTGACTACTCGCTAAAGCTCGTCTTAACACTGGCAACAACTTTGGGACTTTATTTAAATGAATTATTATGAAGACTTGTGAGAACGGGTACCATCATCAGTTTGCTCACCGCCTTCACTATTTTATTAGGCGGTTATAAGATTTTAAAAATGCCATTCACCTTGCTCACGGGGATGGTCGCCAACCAACCGGCCATTCTGGAATTTGCGATGTCACGTGCCAAAAATAATATTCCACAATATGGTTACGCCTTAATGTTTCCTATTGCGCTCGTGTTGAAAATTGTCATTGCGCAGGTGTTGTTTTTGGTGTTGAGTTAAGGAACAAGGGAACAATAAAGTCAAAGAAATACCAGCACTTTTTTAAATTTAAACCAAGAACGGAATTTTCGAATACACTCAATTTTTTAACCAAGCTCGATGCTGGCGCAGTGACTTCGTCCTGTGCCTAACTTCAGGCCTTCAGCAATTTATTTAATTTTCTTTGCTTTTTTAAAAATACTAAATTGTTCTTAGTCATTTATATTTAGCTTGCTCTTAAGTGTAGGCACAGGACGCAGTCACTGCGCCAGCATCGAGTTTTTATTTAATTATAAGGAAAACTATAGAAATTGTTCTTCTTTTTGATTTTCTTTTTTTTTGAAATTTATTCCTGCGCAAGCGGGTTGCTAAACCTCGTCCTATAACTTGAAATAACTTGGAACGCTAACACTGATTTAGTTGCAATCTATTATTACGTAAGCGAATTATTTACTAAGCCACTCCATCGCTTTACCAGCCATTGTAAAGATTGCTCCTATTAAAGCAAAGAAATTAGCAGTTAAGTAATGTGGACTATCAACGACGCTTGCCTTCCCTATTATTTTGCTAAATGGAAGTACGATCAATTTCATAAACATGGCTAATAGGATTGCCAAAAGATAAATAAAAGTTGGAATGAAAGTAGTATGAATAACCCGTTGTTTCAAGTGTTAAGCCGAGCTTCAGCGAGGCGTCACTTGAAACCTGCTATTCACTTCTCCAGAACCTTCCTAAACTCCTCCGTATCAATCTCGGGAAATCAATCTTTTCCAAAATCTTAAAATCCCGGTCATGGCTAACAATAAAACTGGCATTCGCAGCGACGGCACAGTCAACAAATTTATTGTCGTCTTCATCTTTTAATAATTGGAATTTAAAGTAAGTGGTAATAAATTCTACATTCGGTAAATTCTCTAAAACTCCCAGCGCATTTTCACTTGCTTCCTCGCCCATGTGTTGACCGATGATTTCTGCATATTCAGCTAATATTTCTGTGGTAACACAGAGTGTATATTCACCATCTCTTAATTTTTGAAAAACCCAATGCAAACGTGAGCGGTCAGATATACAAACCAAAAATACATTGGTGTCAAGGACGACCTTTTCCATACTTGTTATTTATTGCGTTTACGGAGCTTTGTATGGAGAAGCCGATCAACATCTTTATCCGTCCATCCTTTTTCATCCCAAGCTTTATTAGCGAGTTTAACCGTTTTTTTTGCAAAAAAGTCTGCCAATATTTTTCGCAATTCCAGTAAATCTTTTTCACTCAATTTATGCGAAAAAGCTTTGAGTATTTCGAGCTGGGCATTGGTCAATGGTTGTTGTATGGTCTGCATTATTTATATTTTTGAATTGCAAGTTAAAACACTTTTCTCAAAAATGCAGTTCAATCAGTTCTTTTCAACGCAAGGATGCTAGGAGCGCAAGGAGACGCAAGGCGTGTTTTTCATTGTGTTCCTTTGCGGACTTTGCGCCCTTGCGTTGAGAAATCAATTCCTATTCTTCAACACCTCCTTAATCCCCTCCAACCCATCCACAAATGCCCCCATCTGTGCCACCACCATATTCACAGGGTCATGCTCGCTGCCATTACGAAAGAGCTTTGTTTTTTGGAAGGTCTTTTTGATGTCATCCCAACGGGCTGCCTCCTCCTCATTTAAAATGCAGAGCAATTCTTTTAATTTCAAAAAATTGGCCTCGGCATCGGAAGTGAGGGTCTGGCACTCGCCTTCGTAGTGGGAGAGGATGAGGGTATCTAATTCCTTTTGGTTGAGGATGGGGAGTACCTTTTCAGTCAGCTTGTTCATGTTCCGGTAGCTACCCTGGAGCTTGAAAGCAGGCTCGGTGCGGTAGTCGTCCGTCATGGCAGCAGAGCGGATGTAGGCTTGGTTGACAGACAGCACGACGTCCCGAACATGCAGAAGCATTTCAAGAACCTTGAGGTACTCGCTGATTTCCTCGGGAGCATGGTTGCCCTCGAAATCAAGGCCTTCGGTTTGACCGCTTTCTGCCATTTTCAAGAGAACGTGGAGGTCGTTTGGATTTTTGCCGACGAGTTTTTGCAGCACGGGGTTGGAAGTTGCTGCATTCTCGATGTAGCTCAATTTAAATACGTCCTCCGTATCACCGATGATGTCACCGAGGTTGTAAATGTCCGCCCGGTTAGCGAGCATGTCAGGCACTTGGAATTTTTCACCACTCTCGGTATAGGGGTTGCCGGCCATCACGACGGCGATGCGCTTGCCTCGCAGATCATAGGTTTTGGACTCGCCATTATAAACTCCTTCGATCTTACGCTGAGCATCACAAAGGGAAATGAACTTCTGCAAAAACTCCGAGTGGCAGTGCTGAATGTCATCCACGTAGAGCATGACGTTGTTGCCCATTTCGAGGGCGAGGTTCAGCTTCTGCAATTCCTGACGGGCAGCGGCATTAGGTGCATCAGAAGGATCGAGCGAAGTGACTTGATGGCCGAGCGCTGGGCCATTGATTTTCATGAATACCAATCCAAGTCGGTCGGCGATGTATTCCATCAGTGTCGTTTTACCATAGCCCGGTGGGGAGATGAGCAGCAACATGCCCATACGGTCGGTGCGGGTGTCTTGTCCCGCTGCACCAATTTGCTTGGCGAGGTTGTCGCCGAAAATAGGCAGATAGACTTGGTCGATCAATTTATTGCGGACAAAGGAACTCAGCACCCGAGGCTTGAATTCTTCGAGGCGCAACTGCTTGCGAAAATCGCTGATCAAATCTTTTTTCAAATCCAAAAACTGCTCATAACGAGGCACCACCTCTCCGCTGAAATGATCCAATTTGTGCATGAAAGCATTGTAATCCAATTGATATTGGCCTTCTTCCAAAGCAGCATGTGTGCCATGCAGTTTCTTCACCGCCAAAGTCGTTTTTGCCAAAATAACCCGTGATTGGTGGAAGTCATTTAGCAAAAGCAAAGAAGCAACTTCGTCCATATAAGCAAGTTCTCTCAAACTCTCAATCCTCTCACCGCTCTCACTCTCTTTCATAATAAAAGCATGCACCCACTTGCGAATCAACTGAAACTGCTCCACCGTCGTCTCCCGCAATTTAAAAACAGAATCATCGAACAACTTCTTCGACTTTTTCTTTTTCAAAAATTTCAAAAAAGCATCGTACAATTCTGCGGCACGTTGGCTGATGATGAATTGGTCACCACGGGTCAATTCTTGAAAAAGATAGCGGGCCACCTGATTGGCGTCGGCATGGGGAAATAAGCTGGTTGTTTCTAAATAGGTGGCTATGGCTTCCGCTAATTCTTCAATCAAAAAATCGTACTCGTGGGGATCGGGGAACACTTGCAGGATGACACCTGCGCTTTGCAACTGATTGTGTAATAGGGTTTTAGGTTTCTCTTCAATAAATTTTTTCCAAAACAAACTGCCGCAGGCACGTACTTCTGGCGAGAAGTAGAGCAGGTCAATTTTACCTGACACCTCTACCAAAGCAGCGAGGATGTTGGCAGCATCCACGTCGTGGATGCCTTTCACATAGCCCTCCTGATAACGGGTGGAAGCTTTGTGCTGAACAAAGGCCAACAGCTCTTCTTTGCTGCCTTGCAATTGATCTCTATTGGCAGTGCGGAAAAGGTCATAGGCCAAGTACTCCGAGCGATAGACTTGCTGATTTTCGGAAATGAGCAACTGATCCCAAAGGTCTTTGGTGGCTAAAAATGTAGGGTCGTTTATTTCGGTAAAAAAATCGGTTCCGGTTAGGTGAAAATTCATGGAGCCGTTGTCCCGCACGACGGTCAGGTCGAGGGGCTGTACATTGACGGAAAATTTATGGCGGCCTAACTGAATGATGTTCGCCCCATCCACATAGAGGTCTTGCCGATCCTTGAGTTGGCGGATGGCTTCCTCTTGCAGGGTCTTAAGTCGGGTTTGGATGTTATTGGCCTTGTTACTGTCGTCGAGGTCGTTGAGTTGTTGGATGAGGTCACGCACCTTGTCCACCATGAGGTCGGCGGCGAAGAAGCCGTTGATCTCGTTCAATTCTTTGATTGCTTTGACCCTGTTTTGGATGCCATTCAAAATTCGGTCAGCGGCATTTTGCAGCGCAGCTGTGCGGTTGTTGCGGGCTTCCAAAAGCGAGGTTTTGCGAGTATCAAAAACGCCATAGACCTCCTCCCGTTTTTCCGTAATCAAACCAATAAATTCATCGAACTCGGCAAATTTGCTTTCCAGTTCTTCCAACTGCACCATCAGCTTGGTGAGGTACTCGTCACATTTGTCGGGCGAATCGGCAATATCGAGGTAGTTGATGATGCCCTGGTCGAGCAGGTTCAACTGAGCATTAAACTCGGCCTGCGCCTCGTGACCCATCAAACTTTTCTGCTGCTTTTTGACGGCGGCTTTTACCTGATTCAGTTGGGCGTACATGCCGCTGATGTTATCAATGATGCGGGTGGTGTGGGTGGCATCATCAATTTTCAGGTTGCTAACGATGTCGATGAGCAATTCGAGTTCAGAGCCAATTTCGTCTATTTCAGCTTCGAGTTCTTTGCCTTGTTTGGCGGTTTTTACCTCACCCAAAACCGCCTCCCGCTCTTTTATTTTTTCAATATAAGGCTGAAGTGCTTTGTCTTCCAACAAGAATTTCACGCAACCGTCCGACAACTCCCCACTGTACTCGGCACACTGCGTTTCGAGTGTTTCCACTAATTCCAAATCGGTGTAACGAAGTTCTTTTAGGGAAATGATTTCGCCGCGCAGTACCCGCAGTTCAGCAAGTGTTTTTACAAATAAATCTACTGCATCGAAGGTGTTACGACGAATGGTGTCGAACAGCTCTTCAGCTTTGGTTTTTACCCGACTGATTTCTGTCGCTGTGCTGCGCTCGATGCGGAGCTTTTTCTCAAACTCATCAATAGCAGTGGTGGCCGTCTCCCTGATTTTCAGTAATGGCTCATTGAGATGGAAAGCTTTCTCTTTGTCGATCCAATAGTAGGCATCGAGGACGTCGGTGCATTTTTTCACCAAGTCGTCGTACAGGCCGGAATAGCTATCTTCCTTGTTGCATAAGTTCAACACTTCAGTGCACTCTGCCATCGCTTTTACGATGTCTTTATTTCCGATTTTATATAAATAAGAATCAGTGTGTTCCGAAGGTAGAATGTTGCCCTTGATGAAAGGTGTTTGCCAAATCTGCACGACGTGGTGCTTGGTCGGTTCGTCCTCCGCCCGGAAATAGCAGAGTTCCCCCTGCGGGAAATGGGTATAGCCATTGCAGGTGATCGGCGTCTTGACTTCCTGTGCAATGAGGTTGTATTGCAACAACACATACACCGCGTTTTTTTCATTGTAAAACACATAAAGGAAGTCCTCGCCATTGGGCGATGCAATGCGCTTTTTGAAAAGCAGTCCACTGATGTCGGGGTTGAATATTTTGTATTCGCCCGTCTGCAGATAATAGCCGTTGGCGAAGATCAACCCATGCTGGTCAGGCAGCAAAACGCCTGAATGCGACAAGGTGTCAATGCGTTTGACCTGCTGCATTTTTTCGTTGAAAACAAAATAACGGAAGTCCTCCTGATAAGGGCGGATTTTCAAAACGATGAGGTTGCCGAGGTCGGCATAAAGGTACTCAGCATCGTCGAGGGTTTGATCCCGATGCTCGACGTCTTCTCTGTAAATGCCGAGGCCATCGTCAGTGTTGTCCTCCACTTTAATGGTCAGGTCGCCACCGACTGTTTCCACAAATACCCGATCCATAATAGAAACATGTGGGTGCTGTCCGTTGCGGTGCAAGTCCCTGTCTGCTCGTACCCATTTAAATTCATGTTGATCGGGAAATACGACTTCGTGGTCGGAGCGGTTATCCACATATACCAATTTCCCATCTTTCTTCAGCCATTTAAATGACTTAAAATCACGGCCATCTTTAGTGATGTGAAACACCATATAAAGATAGGCGTCGATTTCCACGAAACGAGCGAAATACGCCTCCTTGTAATAGCGGTAGAGGTTTTGGAAATCCGTCTGAAATTTTTCGTTTTTCAACAAACCCAAACTTTCTTCGTGGAAGCTGTTTCCCTCAAATTTATAGGCACTAAAAACGTCCGCCAATTTGATCCCTGACCGCAAACCAATATGCACATTGTATCCAAAAATGCAGTACTCCCCAATAGAGGTGATGTCCCTTGCGATACAATGGTTATTTGTGTTGATGCGGTCGTTAGCTACCAACTGTGTTTCGATGGCACCAAAGACATCCTTACGTGCAGCATTGAGTTGATCGAGGCGGTTGTTGAGGTCGTCGGCCTGCGCTTGAAGGCGCTTGCGGATGATCTCGTAGGTGCCGGACTCGAGTGGTATATTTTGATTTTTGTTAGTCATGTTTAGATGGTTTCAACGCAAGTTTTTTTTAACGCAAGGGTGCAAGGGACGCAAGGGAACGCAAGGAAGGTTATGGAAAATCCTTGCGTAACCTTGCGTTCTTAGCGTCCTCGCGTTGAAAGAAATTAGAGCAGCCCCTTCACCTTCAATTCCCCGATCCCCATATCCGCCACCTTCTCCATCAAGTTATTGAGGAAACCCTTCTCATCCTTTCCACTGGCACTATCATGCAATTTGATGAGCAGTGCCGTCATGGTCAGATCTTTCACGTCATCCAGTTTCAAACCGGACTTAGAGAGGAGGCCAGCGACCTTGGTCAGCAGCCCCCCGCCGTTGCCATTACCATTACCCAAGAGGGCGTGCTTTGCGTCGGCGAGGTGCGTGCTGTTGTTCACAAGTCTGTCGATGCCTTTGCCTCGGTTGATCTGGTTCATGATGTTGTCCACAAAGGCCATGTCGCCACCGACGATGTCGATGTTGGCCGTTTTGAAGGCCTCACCAAGTACACTGGCTTGTGCTTCTGCGATGTCTTTCTGGACATTGATTTCGGCCAGTTCAATGGCTTTTTCTTTCTCCAGTTGCAGTTTGAACTCTTCGTGCTCTTTACCAGCATCGTTCAGTTTCTGCATGGCGAGTGCTTTTTGCTCGACACCCTTAGCTTCGGCGACGGCTATTTGTTCGCGTACTTTGGCGTCCACAGCACCTTTCTCTTTGGAGACTTCCGCTTCCATCAAGCCTTGCTTCTTCTGGGCATCAGCCAGTGCGGCTATGCCTTTGGCTTCGGCCAGTGCCTGCTTCTCGATCACGATGGCTTCCATGCTGCCTTCATATTCTTTGGCCTTGGCTTTGGCTTCGATCACTTGTGCTTCGGAGAGACCGAGGGTGGCTTCTTCTGCCGCTTTGGCTTCGGCATGAATCTTCCTTGCTTCGGCTTCTTTCGAGGCGGCGTTCATGGTCGCTTCAGCGTCGATCAATAATTTTTCGGCATGAATTTGAGCTGCCAGCTTTTCAGCTTCGGCTGTTTTCTCCTTTTCAATAATGGTTGCTTGTCCAATTTCTTCTGCTTTGATGACGGCAACTTGACGTGCCCTTTCAGCCGTAGCCAATTCTTTGGTGTCTTTGATCTTCTCCTCTTCTTCAACCACTTTCTTTTCGACCATGATGCGATCCTTGATCACATCCTGGATATTCTTGCGCTCCAGCTCGATGGCTTTTTCTTTAGCGATTTCAGCAAGGGTAACAATCTTGTCTTTTTCAGTCGCTTCGAGCAAACGTTCCTTCTCTACCCTTTCATTTTCGACGGCTTCGGTACGCTCCTTATTCTTGGCAGCGACGATGACTTGGCGCAACTTGTTTTCTTCGGCAATCGCCAATTCTTCATCCGTGCGAATGCGAACGACTTCAGAACGCAACCTTTCTTCCTCATTTATTTTCGCAATCTCTGCTTCTTCCCTTGCCTTGATGTTAGCGATCTCCCTTTTTTGGCGTTCTTCTTTTTCAGCCAGTTGGCGCTCGTATTCAAGGATGGCTTCGCGGGCTTCCACGTTCTGCTCTTTGATCGTCTTTTCTTCTTCCCGGCGGATGTAATTCGCCTTCACTTTTTGCTGGGCAGTTAGGTCGGTAATCTTCTTGATACCTTCCGCGTCCAGAATGTTATTTTCGCTTAAATACTCCAATGGGGTTTGCTCCAAGTAGTCAATGGCGGCGTCATCAAGGACATAACCATTGAGGTCAGTACCGATAATGCTGAGTATTTCATGCTTAAATTTTTCACGGGAGTCATACAAGTCAATGAAGTCGAACCGTTTGCCGACAGTCTTCAAAGCTTCTGAAAATTTCGCTTCAAAGAGATTGGTCAAAGTCTCTACCGCTGAAGCACGGGCAGTACCGATGGTTTGAGCGACATTGGTAATGTCCTGCACTTCTTTATTGACCCGGACAAAAAAGACTACTTTAATATCTGCCCGGATGTTGTCTTTACAGATCAGCCCATCTTTGCTCAAGCGAGCAATTTCAATGGTTTTGACAGATAAGTCCATTTTTTCTACCATGTGGAGTACAGGTATGACGAACATTCCTTTGTCAAATACGACTTTCGTTCCCCCACTACCCGTACGAACGAGTGCCTGTCCCTGAGGTACTTTTTTGTACCAGGAGAAAATAGCGGCCAATAGTCCAATGGCGATAACTGCCAAAATGATGAGGCCAATAATCAATACGTTGGTTGCCATGTTATTCAGTTTTTAAGTGTTTAGAGATATACTATGGGCGAATAGCTGCTTGCACTTTGCCGTTGGCTATTGGCTTTTAGCTGGTTGTAGTTGTTGGTTTTGCTTTTCCCTTTTTGTCATTTTGGAAAAATCCGTTCACGTTTGAGTTGCTGTCAAAGCAGCATTTCTTTTGAGAACAGTTCCTTGCAGGATGACAAGGTGCCAGGGGTTGTTCAGTATTTCTCAATAATGAAATACTTCTTTTCCTTGTCCGACCCGACGATCAGCGCCTTATCACCTTTGTACAAGGCTTCGGGTTTCCGTTCCGATACTTTTACATTTATTAATAGCGTACTGTTACTAATGGTCACCTGTGCCTGACCCATTTTATTTGGATTGGCGGGCAAAGTCAGTACACATTCCTCACCAATGTAATCGACTGCTTCTTCTCCTGCATCCAAATTTTTGAACATTGGAACGAGCGGTGTGGTAATTATTTTTGTCAATAAAAGGCTGACAAATATGTTTGGGAAAATGAGTGCCAGTGAAAAAAGCAGTGACCCATGCCCAACATAATAGTGACCCAAAATGGAAAACGCCCAGGCAAAAAACACCACAAAACTCATAATGAGCATAAAGGGCATTTGGCCGAAATTGAAAAAATGTAAAGCCCCTGCAAACCAGCCTACCTCGCCGTGGACACCTGCATGTGCATCCACATCAGTGTCCACATCAACATCTACGTCCACGTCGGCATCCACATCTACATCTATGTCAAAAGCACTGACGTCAAGCGCCCCGAAGATGATGCCCAACCAGTATAAAAGGACGATCACCAATAGGAGGGAGTACACAAAATTGGCCGGACTTAAAGCTGCTTGCAATAATTCTTGCATGGCGTTTTGTTTAGAGTTTATTCTCTTAAAACATTGATTATCAAATATTAAAATATCGTGATAATAATACCTCTATCCTTTTACGCAACGTATCAGATAGTTGTTTTAAAAAGAGAACTTGAATTGTCGAATTGTTATCTATAATGTATTATTGGAAATGATCCTTGAATTTTTTCGATGGTTCAAACTTGCACATTTTTCAGATGAAATGCCCCTTTTCTCGGTCAAAGACGATGAAATTTCGACGAGTGTTAACAGTTTTTAACGTTTGTTAATGGACGGAGACTCTTCAACTAATGATTCTTGTCACCCTTGATTGACAGATCCAAAAAATTCAAATATCATTGTGATTCAGGAGATTAAATACCTGTGAACACACTTGAAGGAACATCTTTTTAAATTAAGGTGACTCTCATCTTTTACTTCAAAAAAATTTTAAACATGCCAAGACCAAAAACAAAAAACGAATTATTGGAATTCAGTGAGGGTAACTTTAAAAAGCTCAACACATTGGTGGACTCGTATTCAGAGGTTGAGCAAGTAGAGGAATTTCCGAAAGGTTCTTTGAACAGAAATATCCGTGATGTTCTTGCGCATTTACATTGTTGGCATGTAATGATACTGGACTGGTACGAGGTTGGCATGTCAGGCAAAAAACCGGATATGCCAGCAAAAGGCTACACATGGAAAGAGACAACAGCACTAAACAAAGAAATCTGGAACAAGTATCAGGATACCGATTTAAAAGAAGTAAGAAAATTATTAGACGATTCCCACGCTAAGGTTCAAAAATTAATAAATGACCATTCCGATGAGGAGCTGTTCGAAAAGAAAAGGTATAAATGGACGGGGTCAACTTCACTTGGAGTTTACCTTAGGGCTGCCACTTCCAGCCATTATGATTGGGCGATTAAGTTGATTAAAAAGGCGAAGAAATAAATTATCGCCTTTATTTTACAATGACAAATCGTTTTGTTTCAACTAATTGGCCGCCATTGAAAAATTGCAACAAATAAATGCCTGTCGGCCAATTGGAAACGGCAACTAAATATTCTGCATCCATAATTACATTTTCCTTTTCATAAAAAACATTGCCTGCATAATTTAAAATCCGCATTGCGTTCTCTTTTTTGGAAACAATGTTACTTATTTTAAATTTCAAAAAATCATTTGCAGGCGAGGGATATAATTCTAAAAAAGAAGAATTAAACCGTTCTTCTGTTGTTGGAACGATTTGATCGCAAGGCTCTCCTAAAAAATTGATCAACCCTGTAGAAGGCGAATCATAACATCTTAAGTTCCAAACTCTATAGTGCACAGTCGCTAAAATCCCTATCATGTACATCCGGGATGCATTTCCTATACCTTCATAAATGATATTATCAAATTGCCCTGGATTCCAATAAAAACTCCAATCGACTTCATAGGTTTTTATTTGCACAGAGTCAAAAGTAGAGGTATAAATACTTTTCACCGTAAGTGTCAAGGTATCAACAGGGCTTACGCAAAGCGGTGCGTCCCAACTATCATTTACAGAAGCTGTAAAGTCATATAACAGTTCAAATTTTTCCTTATCAGAATCATAAAAAAATATACTGTCATTTTCACTGTACGTAAACCTTTGTCCATAACAGACCAAGGCATCTGTCGCCTCTAAAATTTTACATTGTTTTCCTAAAATAACAGTATCGCCAACTACCTCTATTGTTCTTATTTCAGGTGGCTCCATTCCTGTAATTGGTTCAGGCAACCAAGTGTAATACCATTTTGCCCCTGTCGGTGCCCATTCTTGGGAATAAATAAAATTGGAAAATACAGAAAATAGAAATACAGAAACAATTAATCGTTTCATAATTCATCATTTTATAAAATACTGTTTTTAAACTTGCACGAATATAATTCAAAAGGAATACGAAACAATAATTGAAAGACCGTTTGTCAGCCGATTAACAATTTAATATTTCCGGTCATGGGACACCACATTCAACAACCCCTCCCCTTTTTTCATTCTTTCATAATTCTCCACAATCTGCGAAACCGCTGTCCTCGTATTCGTCAACCCAGCCACATGTGGCATGACGGTTATTTTCATATGTGACCAGAAAGGATGATCTTCCGGCAAAGGCTCTTCATGAAAAACATCCAATGCTGCACCAGACAAATGTTCCACATCAATTAATGCCAATAAATCCTCGTCCACGACATGCAAGCCTCTTCCAACATTAATTAAATAAGCCCCCTTTTTTAACTTCAATAAATTGGTTTTATTCAAAATGCCCTCTGTATCGGAAGTGAGTGGTAATATATTTATTAAAACATCTGTATCGCCCAACATTTTATCAAAACTATTTTTCCCAAAAAAGCTTTTTACCTCAGGAATATTTTTTTCTGAATTCGACCAACCCTGTACATTGAACCCTATTTGCGAAAATTTGACCGCTACGTGGCTACCAATTTTTCCCAATCCTAAAATGGAGACGGTCGTTTCTTTTATCGTTTTATACCGCAATTGTTTCCATTCCTTCTTTAATTCCTTTTGAAAATAAATACGGGTATTTTTTAAATGATTTAAAACCAGCATTAAAACATATTCCCACATATCCTCCGACAATTGTGGGTCAATGATGCGGGCGATGGTTGTTTTTTTATTTATTTTTTGCGAATGAAAAATATGCTCCACACCTGCTCCCAATGACTGCACAGCTTCTAAATTGGGAAATTGAGATAACACTCCGGCAGGCGCTTTCCAGACAGCGGCAAATTCCACTTTCTCATAAGACTGAATATTAGGGTAAATTTCGATTTCTGCTTTCGGTAATTTTTCTTTTAACGCTTTCGACCAGTTTTTGGCGTAGCGCTCGTTGCAGATGATGACGATGGACATGATGAAATGCTGTTGGCTGTTAGCTATTGGCTGTTGGCCAACAGCCAATAGCTAACAGCCAACAGGAATAAGAATACACTTTCCAATAAAAAACCTGACCTTTGTGGCTCAAATTTAAAAATCCGATAACCGTTCGCAAGGCTGATGTGGAGGGTAATGAAATAAAGAAGACATGACATTCAAAGATTTAAATCTCATTGAACCGATCCAAAAAGCGCTCGCAGAAGAGGGATATGAAAAGCCCACACCGATCCAACAACAAGCAATTCCCCATGCACTTAACGGGAAAGACGTGTTAGCTTGTGCCCAAACAGGGACTGGAAAGACCGCTGCTTTTGCCGTTCCTGTTTTGCAAAACCTGCAAAAAATACTGCCACCTCCTAATCAAAGGAGAAAAATAAAAACACTGGTGCTGACTCCCACGAGAGAGCTCGCTATTCAGATCGGCGAGAGCTTTAAAGCGTATAGTCGGCATTTGAAAGTACGTGGTACGGTTATTTTTGGAGGTGTTTCACAGAAACCACAAGAGGTCGTACTGAAAAAAGGCATTGATGTACTCGTCGCCACCCCAGGGCGTCTACTCGATTTGATGAACCAAGGATTTATTTCCCTGGCCGATGTGGAGATATTCATCCTTGATGAGGCAGATCGCATGCTCGATATGGGCTTCATCCATGATGTACGAAAGGTCATCAAAGCATTGCCACAGCAACGTCAGACGCTGTTTTTCTCTGCCACCATGCCTAAGGAAATTTCCAAGCTGGCACAGGACATTTTAACCGACCCTGTTCAAGTAGCGGTCGCTCCTATTTCATCCACAGCAGAAAAAGTTCAACAGACCGTTTATTTTGTCGAAAAGAGAAAGAAGCGCAAATTACTCGTGGAGCTATTGCAAAATCCTGCTATTGTCTCAGCCCTCGTATTCACCCGCACCAAGCATGGCGCCAACCGAGTAGCCAGAGACCTTGACAGATCAGGCATCCAAGCAATGGCCATTCATGGCAATAAATCGCAAACCGCTCGTCAAAAAGCACTTGGAAGTTTCAAAGATGGTAAAATACGGGTGCTGGTCGCCACTGACATCGCTGCCCGAGGCATTGATGTAGAAGAGCTTTCCCATGTTATTAATTTTGATTTACCGAACATTCCTGAAACATATGTCCATCGTATTGGCCGCACGGGTAGGGCTGGATTGAGTGGCATTGCCCTTTCTTTTTGCGATGTGGAAGAACTCCCATATTTAAAGGATATTCAAAAACTGATCGGTAAGAGGGTACCTATGGAAAGCGATCACCCATTTCATTACGACCCCAACAATCCTCCTGAACCTGCTCCTAAAGTTGAGCGGCCACCCAGACAAGGTCGTGGTAGCGAGTCGAGAAGGGAAAAACCCAAGAGGGCCAAAGGGCGACAGCCCAAGAGGGTACGGCCAAATCGTGCTGGTGGATCTAATAACACGGAGCGGTCGGAGCAAAGCAATGGCCAATCATCAGGTGAAAGCAGCAACCAAAATAAACGACACCGACCTGATGGTAGCAACGGACAAAGGAAAAATACTCGCCAAGAGCGAACGACTGAGAATAGAAAACCTGAATCCAAAGATCAAAAACCTTCCAAGGAAAACCAGAACCAATCGTCCGAGGAGAAAAAAGATAAAAAAGAGGGAAAATGGTCTTCTATTTTTCAAAAGCCCAATACAGGTAAAAAAGGCTTCGTGATTAAAAGCGATCGGTACGATAAGCCGAAAAAATCTAACAGGCGTCCATATAGGGGGAAGAAGAAGTGACTATTTCTTCAACTCAAAAAGAATAGCAATACCTTCTTCTGCTTCACTTCTGGGTATTACCCATTTCTTTTTGAATTCATCTTTTTCAAAAATCAATTTACCCCTCTTGGGGTGAGCGATATAAAATTTATACCTGCGAATTTTATACAACACCACAAAATAGTGGCCTTGCCAATGCAAAATACAAGGTAAGGGCGCATTATATATTGATATACTTTTATTTCGGCCAAATGGGATTTTTACAGGCAAAACTCTCAACCCCAACCTTTCCCCTGCAAATACAATATCCCTTATACTCGTTCCTTCTCTGGGCAGGACAAGCATCCATTCACATAAAGTATCAACAGGCATTTCTTTTCCAAAATGTTTTGCAATCATTGCCAAACAAGTCGGGCCGCACTCGTCGGGGTGACGTTCCTTTATAAAGCGGAAATTATCTTTTTTTTGAATAGATCTGGATGCCAGATAAATAAAGGCCAATATAAAAAATGCAGCTACGTATTTCATTTCGGAAAATATAAAATCATATCCCATTAAATTCCCACAACTCAAAAAAACTCAAAAAATCTTCGCAATGTTCCGGGCATCATCTATGCCCCGATGACGTATGCCTTACAGTTCAATGTTTTCATTCCACAGCACCCTTAACATTCCCATCAATTTATAAGGTTTTTTCAACAATTACCCTTTCATGCTCTTTGCAATCGAAACCCCATCCTTTCCAGATACTCTATAAAAAAATATATCCGTCTGGATATTATTTATTTCGGCATCCATATTATACTCGCCGGCTTCCAATTTTCCAGAAAAAATATTTCTTAAAAGTTTCCCATCTTGCGAAATAATTTCTACGATAGTATGGCCGCTTGTTTTTATTTCAAAAGAAACAGTCTGTTGACCTAAGGCAGGCACAGGATAAACGTGCAAACTATGCAGACCTCTTTCAGAATTAATTTCATCTTCAAGACCTTCTATTCCTTTCACTAATAAAAAAGCAATATTGCGACGGTATTCGATTTCAGGTGTAGTATATTTCTTTTTTGCAAGATGCCTTTTTTGATCTTTTATTTCAGCATTCATTTCTTCTTTATATTTTCCTGGCATATTGACTGCAATCCGCTCCATCATACCCGCTTCCAACAAATCAATATCTTTTTGCAAAAGGTCTATTTGTTTATCAAATTTTATTGCTAATTCCCTGGCCATATAAAAAGCACTGCGACCGTTGCAAAGTACCCTGTACACAGTATGACCTCCCTTACCATCAAACAATTCTTTTTCCATTAACAGCCTGCCTTCTTGCCTCAATTCGAAAAGTTCATTGTACTCAGGGTCATCTATTTGGTGCATTTTGGCCCATTGATCAGACACTTTTAAGTTCTCTTCAAAATAATTTGCATATAATTCCCGCAATTCATCAATGGCAATTTTCTCATTGGCAAAAATTTCTTTTTCGAGTTTCCCCCTGACCAGTGCCCTTTCTGGTATATAAAATTCCTTCATTATTTTTAAAAAGCTAACTATAACGGGCTTCATCGCCTTCATTTTTTCTACCTTTCTCCTTCTCTGTTCCTCCAAAATGGTTTTATTTTCTTCTGACATTTCTATTTCCGGCATTTTTTCTTCTTCAAAACTGTCTAATTTATCACGTTGCTCTTCCGACAAATATTTTCTCAAAACAGCTTGCCGGTCATCATCTCCATAAAACCGAATCATTTGCAAGGAATCATAACCTAAAGCAATGGCATGGGCTTGCTCCATGGTCAGGTCAAGATAATCATATTGCTCTAATATCCGAATTGCTGACTCTTCCAACCGACTATTTTTAATTGTCTCGTAATGGGCTTCCAAGGCATCCATCTGTTCTGCTGAAAGTATTTTAGAAAGATCGTTGTAATAATTTTTTTGATGATTGTTGATTTCCAACTGTTCATCATCAGGAAAAAGGAATTCCTTTCTGGTTTCGGTTATTTTCTCATAAAATTGGCTATATGCGTTTTTAGCTTTTTCATACTGAAAATCTGAAAGCATCACGCCGTTTACGCTTTCAAATTTATTGGGATAATATTTAGCTACTTCGGCATAATTTTGAGAAAAGGCCGAATGGGCTATAAAGAGGGAGGTCGCACAGAAAAGAACATAGAAAAAGAGCATAAATTTTTTCATAATCATTTGAGATTTTAATGGTTAGAGGAATTTAATAAAATAAATTTTGGTCTTACGTTCGATACTTTGGTTACTCAGTATTGGTAACAACCCAAAATATAAGATGAGCCTGGTCACCTTTTTAGGTTGGTTAAAATTAACAAATATTTTCGTCATGGGCAAAGCCTATGATTTTATTAAATAAGCTACCTTGCCATTTTGTTTCATATTTGTAAGTTGTCCAACTATTTCTATTTCCCCTGCTTTAAAAATAGGAGAACTGAAAAATTAACCCTATAATTGAATCTGCTTAGAACCAACCCGCACTCAGGGTCATGCGGTCTATTGAATAGTAAATGAAACCGCTTTAAGTTTATCTCTAAAAACAACTACTATGCACTCAAGCCCCCTGCTTTTCTTTCTTGTTTTATGGATCACGTTTGTCCAACCACCATATTTAGTAGCTCAAAACTGTTGTGATACAGACAACGACATTGACCTGTGCTACCTCTCTGCGGCTGAATACTGTTTCTCCAATGAAGGCAATTGTTTCAACTATTCTATTGATGGCAATTTTATGATAAATGCGCTCACCCAAAAACTGGAGTCACCGCAGAATTTTGGGCCGAACGGCACGGTTGACTGCGACCTTGAATTAAAAAAATTGGAAGACGTCTCAAGTACACAGGCCATCAATGACTGTGGCTGTGACATTATTTTTATCCCAAACTCTTTCGTTGACCCAACAACCAATACCATTAATCTTGATATGACTTTTATGCCGCCTGAAGTTTTGGAAACTATTTATGCCTGGTCAACCGAATGTGAAAGCAATTTGGTCATTCTCACTCAAAACGAAGCGCAACGATGGGGCTATAAAGTAGAGCATGGCAACGTCAACCCCAATACGCCAGTCGCAGGTACTTCCCTCAATGCGATATTCGACGGACCGTTTGGGTCACTGCCTTTTTTTAATCAAGGAGGAGCTTATCAAGGCGTTTTCATTAATACCCCTGCTACAGGGACAGAGGTATTGGCTAATGACGCCAATGGGAATGCGACCATCGGCTTGGATTTGGCCACCAATGATATTGTGGTAGGCGATATTGGTATTTTTTGCTCCGGTGGCGCAGGGGTTGTTACGCCTGGGTCTGGTATCCTTAACAACAATGATATTTTGGTCTGCAATATTTTTGCCCTTGCCTGCTCAATTGCTGAGATGGGTTCCAATTCAAAATTTACATTTGAGATTTGCCCCAATGAGTCTGTCACCTTGCCCGATGGAGTAGTTGTGAACACGCCCGGTATTTATATGGATACCCTGCAGGCCGTTAATGGATGCGATTCCATTATTACCACAGAAATAATTGATAGGGTCATCCCTCCGATAAATTTTAATTACACAGGTTGCGTGGATGATGGATATAACATGACCGTTAACGGAAATACCTATAATGAGGCCAACCCTTCTGGAACAGAACTTTTAATTACCAGTGGAGGCTGTGATTCCCTTGTACATATTGAATTGATTTTTAACAGCCCCGTCAGTGCACAAGCAGATATAAGTCTTTGTCCCGGTGAGAATTACATAATGGCCAACGGGGAAATAATCACGGAAAATGGAAATTATATTGACACATTAATTGGATCTAATGGTTGCGATTCTGTTTTGTTTTTTGAAATAATTAATTTTCCCGACAATACTGATTATTTTACACAAGAATTATGTCCAAGCGATTCAGTTGTCGTGAATGGCCAATCCTATTTTGCAGGTTCGACATATATTGACACATTGACCAATCAATATGGCTGTGATTCCCTTTTGATCACGGATTTAATTTTATTTCCCGAACCTCAAGTCCGCATTGATACTTTTTCAGAAGTGCGCCAATCTGTTTCTTCACCCTTTAACAATGATATTCCCAGCATATATGATATTAATTGGAGTCCTTCCGAAATATTGAGCTGTGCCGGTTGTCCAAACCCAGTTGTGCTGTCCAACAATGGCATCACCCAGCTTGAGTTGTCTATAACCGATGAATATGAATGCCTATGGCTTTTCCCGGTCAGTGTCGAATATATATGCAATGCTTATGTGCCGAATGCCTTTTCGCCCAATGACGATGGCTTTAATGACGTTTTTCAATTATACAATTCCGGCTGCCCATTGGAAGGTTTTGAAATGCACATTTTCGACCGCTGGGGCGGAAATGTTTTTTATTCCAATGATTTAAATATTGGATGGGACGGGACCTATGATGGGAAAAAAGCAGAGCTGGGTGTTTATGTTTATCAGATTGTTTTTTCGGCTTTTGGGAAAAAGGAATTTTTGGAGGGGGATGTGGTGGTAATCAGGTAAAAGGAAAATTATTTAAAGTTGCATAAATTTTCAGCTTTAATAAAAATCAATTTAGGGAGTTGGAAATAAATAACCTACCCATTTGACTTGCTCTTTTTCCCTCATGTTGTGTTGCAAAAATCGTTGCGTAGCACCACTATGCCCTCTTTTGTGCCTTGCCCGAGAAAAAAATAGCTACCTCAAATTGGGTACCTTATTTATTTCCAACTCCCTTAAAATGTAATACTGGGGAATTTTTTTTTTGAATATGCGATAAATTAAAAAAAAGTGGTGTTAGCACTTTAGAGTGCTAACACCACTTAATAGCAATTTCTATATTATCATTCAACGCAATTGCATCGCTTTTTCAGCTTTCTCATACAATTTCTCCGCCTCCGCAAAATTCAAAGTCTGTTGTCCATCCGACGCCGCTTTTTCCGGCTCATGATGCACTTCTAATAATAACCCATCCGCACCAGCCATCACCCCTGCCAAAGCCATTGGTTCCACATATTTCCGCAGGCCAATTCCATGCGATGGATCAACCACCACTGGCAAATGCGTTTTGTCTTTTAAAATGGGAATGGCATTTAAATCCAATGTATTGCGGTAGGCTTTTTCATAAGTGCGGATGCCCCGTTCGCATAAAATTATTTTTTCATTTCCATTGGAAAAAACATATTCCGCTGCTTGCAATAATTCGTCAATAGTGCCAGACATTCCCCTTTTTAATAAAACAGGTTTGTCCACTTCACCGAGCGCATCCAATAAATTAAAATTCTGGGCATTGCGGGCACCCACTTGGAATATATCTACATAATCCAGCATGTCTTCGATTTGTTCCGTGTGCATCACTTCGGTAATTATTTTTATTCCATTTTCCCGGCATTGTTGATACCACATTTTTAATCCATCCTGTCCCAGGCCCCGAAAAGAATAAGGCGAACTTCGAGGTTTATATACGCCGCCCCGCATTATTTTTATATTATTTTTAATTAAGTGCCCAATCATTTTCTCCACCTGTTTTTCGCCTTCTATGGAACATGGCCCACACATCAAAGCCATACCACCCCGGAATATTTTTACGCCATCGCCCAAATCAATTTCCGATGGCTGCACCTTCCATTTTCTCGACACTAATTTATAAGCATCGCTCACCCGGTGTACATCTTGCACCCCCGGTAAATTTCCTATTTTACGAATGTCAAATTCTTTTTTTCCAACACTGACTAAATAGTCGGAAAACTGGGTGGAGACTTCCATTGTTTTATAGCCAATGGAATTAATATTTTTTAAAACATCGTTTTTTAATTCAATGCTAATGTTTTTTTCTAATTGAATAATCATTTTAATTAATGGTCAATGGTGAATAAAAAATAATCCGTGAATATCAGCCAAATCCGTGTCATCTGCGTTTCCGTGATTGTTTAATGAGCATACTCTTTCTCACCTCGTACCATTTTCACAAAATCACTTATGCTGTCCCCTTTATCCATCGCCCGGATAAATGCACTGCCCACCACACCGCCGTTCAAATATTTATTCGCAATATTAAAATTTTCCGACCCTGCAATGCCAAAACCGACCAGCACCGGGTTTTTTAAATTCATTTCCGACAGCCTTTTAAAATAAGCCTTCTGCGTTTCATCGAAACGCCCAGATTTTCCTGTCGTTGTGGAAACAGAAACGGCATATAAAAACCCGCCGCTCACCGCATCCAACAATTTCACCCGCTCATCCGATGTTTGTGGTGTCACGAGGAAAATGGCATGCAACCCATATTTTTCAAAAATAGGTTTATAATTATTTTCAAATTCCCACATCGGCAAATCCGGCAGTATTAATCCATCCACCCCGACCTCTTGGCCTTTTTTGCAAAACGCTTCCACACCAAAAACCATGACTGGATTAAAATAGCCCATTAAAACAATGGGAATATCCGTTTCCGAGCGAATATTTTTTAATTGTTCGAATAATAATTTTAAAGTCATCCCATTTTCAATGGCTTTTTGGCTGCTCGCTTGAATGGTCGAGCCATCTGCCAAGGGGTCGGAGAAAGGCATGCCTATTTCGACAATATCTGCTCCGGCGGCATCTAATTCCAAAATTGTTTTTCTGGTATCATCAATATTGGGGAAACCTGCCGTTGTGTAAATGGCGAGGTTGTTTTTTTGTTTTTTTGAAAATAAATTATTTAAACGGTTCATGAATTAATTTTAATTGCTTTTTAATACATCTAACATCTTGTAACCCCTCGTTTCAACAAGGGGGCTTGCCCAAGCCTCTACCCACATCTAACATCTATTCAGAGCATCACATATAATTTGAGGTTGCTGTGTTGAATAGATGTTAGATGTGGTCAGTGCATTTTACTCCCCGCCGTTGAAACGGCGGGTTACAAGATGTTAGATGTTTTACATGAGGTGTTTCATATACGTCTCTAAATCCTTATCTCCCCTCCCCGACAAACAGATCACAATTATTTCTTCTTTTTTAAAATTTAATTCATTTAAAAGCGCAAAAGCATGCGCCGATTCAAGCGCTGGAATTATTCCTTCCAACCTCGATAATTCCACTACCGCTTTTAGTGCCTCGTCATCCGTCACAGGTAAATATTCTGCACGACGTGTCGCTGCCAAATGCGCATGCAACGGCCCGACGCCCGGATAATCCAATCCGGCAGAAATGGAATAAGGCTCAATTACCTGCCCATCGTCTGTTTGAATTAAATAAGATTTACTGCCGTGCAAAATGCCTGGTTTGCCGAGTGCGATGGTCGCTGCCGTTTCGCCACTATGGACGCCAAGACCTGCCGCTTCCGCAGCAATCAAGCGCACGGAAGGCTCATTGATAAAATGGTAAAACGCACCCGCTGCATTGCTCCCGCCACCGACGCAGGCCATCACCACATCAGGAAACTTACTCCCAGTCTGCTCCGGCAATTGTTCCAATATTTCCTCACTGATCACAGACTGCAACCTCGCCACCAAATCAGGATAAGGGTGCGGCCCAACCACGGAACCAATGATATAATGCGTATCCGAAGGGTTTGACAACCAGTCTCTTATGGCCTCGTTGGTGGCATCTTTAAGGGTCATGTTGCCGCTGAGTGCTGGGACGACCGTTGCGCCGAGCATTTTCATTCGAGCTACATTAGGTGCTTGTCGTTCAATGTCGAGCTGTCCCATATAAACGATACATTCCAGTCCCATCAACGCACAAACGGTGGCTGTTGCCACGCCGTGCTGCCCGGCACCCGTTTCGGCAATAATCCGTTTTTTGCCAAGCCGTTGCGCCAGCAATATCTGCCCAATGGTGTTGTTGACCTTATGCGCTCCGGTGTGGCAGAGGTCTTCCCGTTTTAAATAAATATTGGTGTCGTATTTTTCGGAAAGGCGCTTTGCAAAATATAAAGGCGTTGCCCGCCCAACGTAATTTTTTAATAAGTCCCGGAATTCTTTTTGGAATTTTTTATCGGCCAATAAATCGAGGTAGCAGTCTTGTAATTCTTTTACATTTGCATGGAGCATTTCGGGGATGTATGCGCCACCGAATTCACCATAATACCCTCGCTCGTTTATTGCTATTTTTTTTGTCATATTTGTAGTTGGGAAATTCATTTCCCAATATTTCTCTGCGGGAAATAAATTTCCCGACTACATTAATTCATCCATAAATTTTTCCACCGCTTCCACATCTTTCAACCCCGGCTCTATTTCAAAGCGGCTATTAATATCCACCCCATATAATTTCGGGTGGTTTATTTTTTTTATTTCCGCTGCATCGCCCGGGCTAATACCGCCGCTTAAAAAAAATGGTTTCTCACCTTTGTATTTATTTAAAATGTCCCAATTAAATGCAACGCCATTGCCGCCCCGTTCTTTGCCTTTGGTGTCGAATAAAAAAAGGTCGCAGACGGGTTCGTATTCTTTTGTTATTGAAAAATCGAAGTCGTCGTGAACGGAAAAGACTTTTATTACCTGCAACTTAGGAGGTAATTTAAAATCATCTCCTAAATTAACTCCCCGCAACTCCCGGCAAAATTCTACCGATTCATCCCCATGTAACTGCACTGCACTTAATCCATATTTTTCAATAATTAATTTTATTGTATTTACATCCTGATTTACAAAGACGCCTGTTTTTATTGGGATATACTGTTTAGATTTGCTAAATCTCAAAGATTTAGCAAATCCCCCCTCCAATACACTTTCTGCATATCTCTTCGATTTTTCAAAAAATATAAAACCCAGATAATCCGGCTGCAAAGGCAGCAGAGATTTTATATTCTCGGTCTGGCGGAGGCCGCATATTTTTATGCGCATAACATAGTAGTTTAAAAAACATGAAATGCTGGATGGGTTTTACTTTCCTCCAATGCGGTAATAAATTCCAAGCACGAAATTTCGGGCTGGCTATTCTTCATAAAATTTTCCCCAATCAATAATCCATCATATCCAGCCAATAATAACCCGGCAGCATCTTTTGGATCACCAATTCCGCTTTCGGAAATTTTCGTTACGCCCCTTGGCAACAATGGCAATAAATCATGTGATTTTTGAACAGATACTTCAAAGGTTTTTAAATTTCTATTATTCACTCCGATCACATCTATATTTTCACAAAAGCGGTCGAGTTCCGTTTCGTCATGTATTTCCATTAGCACTTGCAAACCGAGCGAATGAGCCACACCACTCAAATGTTTCACTTCATCTGGAGTGAGGCAAGCGGCAATCAACAATATAGCATCTGCCCCAATGGATTTTGCTTCGATTATTTGATATTCATTAATAATAAAATCCTTTCTTAAAATGGGACAATAATTGAATTTCCGAGCCTCACTAAGATCGGCAGATTTTCCACCAAAAAATTCAGTGTCGGTTAATACCGACAATGCCGATGCTCCCGCCTGCATATAGCCGATGGTCACTTGCTCAACAGAGGCATATTTATTTATATCGCCTTTGGAGGGTGAGCGCCTTTTAAATTCGGCAATAACGCCGGATTTATTTTCGTCTTTTAAATATTTTACCAGCGAGACGCATTCTGTTTTAAAAAACAAGCTGCGTTTGAGGAGGTCAGTCGGAAATAATTTTTTCTTTTCGGCGACTTCCTTTTTTTTATGTGCGATTATTTTTTCTAAAATATGCATATTGATATTGTTAGAATGGTTCAAATGGTTTTTTCTGCACTGTTGGAATCAACCATTTAAGCCATTTAATTTTAATTTAAACTGATCAATTTTTTCAAAACACTCATTGCCTTTCCAGATTTTAACGACTCCTCTGCGGCAGCGATGCAATCATCAAGCGACTCGGCGATGCCATAAGTCTGCAAGGCCAATGCCGCATTTGCAGTGACGACCCGGTTCTGGGTATCGGTACCTTCGCCACTCAATATTTGGGTAAATAATTTTGACGCTTCTTCTACTGTATCGCCGCCATAAATAGCTTCGGGTGCAACATTGCCACCAAAATCGGCAGGTGTCAACATGCCCTCCCCATCGTTGGTTAGGTGCGCCGTGCGGTCAGTAAGGGAGACCTCATCGTAGCCGCCAAGGGTGTGGACTATTGTAAACTGTCGGTCGGTCTCCTGTAACAAATAACGATAAATGCGGCCCAGTTCCAAACTAAATACACCTGTGAACTGCGCCGAAGGAAATGCTGGATTTACCAAGGGGCCAAGCATATTAAAAAAGGTTTTGATGCCCAAGGCCCGCCGCACGGGTGCGACATTTTTCATAGCGGGGTGGAACAACGGTGCATGTAAAAAGCAGATGCCAGTTGTATCAATTTCTTTTCGCAATTGGTCAGGGCCATTTTTAAAAGTATATCCCAAATTTTCCATCACGTTCGATGAACCACAAACGGAACTCACGCCATAATTGCCATGCTTGGCCACTTTCGCACCTGCACCTGCCGCCACAAAACTGGCCAAGGTGCTTATATTAAAGGTGTTTTTTCCATCGCCGCCCGTGCCGCATAAATCGATGGCAGGCAAGCCGCCCAAATCAACTTTTATACATAATTCTAATAGCGCTTCCCGAAATCCAGCCAGCTCTTCCACGGAAATACTTCGCATTAAATAGACCGTTAAAAAAGCGGCTATTTGTGAGTGGTTGTATTCGCCATTGGCAATATTGGTCAACACTTCCCGTGATTCGTCGCGGGTCAGTTTTCTATGCTCGAAGAGGTGGTTTAATATTTTTTTCATTTTACAATGCAAAGTTTTTTTCAACGCAATGGTGCAAGGAACGCAAGGTGATGCAAGGCTTTTTTGTTTTCCATACTTTTGAGATGTCACCTCACAAACTCTGGCCAACTAATAAATGCAAAACATGGGCACTTTCTCCATATCTTTTAATTTTACAATAGAATTCGGCAAACCATCTTTATAGGTAAAATCAATTTGTCTTTTAATTTTAAAATACATTAAAATCGGTATCAAATAATCACTGGCAATTATTTTCTCTGGCAAATAACCTTTCAAATAAATGACAGAACCTTTTCCCAAATCTTGAGTTTCTTCCAGCAACAAATTGAAAGCCTTTTTTATTTTTTCATTAAATTTAATAGGGTAATTAAAATCATATGGAAAAAATGGTTCCTTCAATTCGTGCAACAGTTGCCCCCACATATTTCTATGCCCCATTCCGAAATACCAAGATTTATTTTCAATCAACATATCCTTATCCTCAATATGCCTACTATGGTTTTTGGACAACCAGAAAAAATCATAAGTTCCCATAATTTCTGTCTCGATCTGGATTTTTGCCGTTTCAAAATCTAAGTTTGCTAAAATACTTTCAATATTCAGGACAAATAATTCCAAATCAACCCCCCCGTCTAAATTTTTATAGGTTGCTGAAAAACCGATAGCATGCTGGTCATAAAAATATTTGGAATCCAAATAACTCAAATTGAACATTTCCCTGTTCACCCAAGGGTAAAGGTTGTCATTGGCCAAGGTGGATAAATATTTCTTTGCCTTACCAGCAGCATTAATCAAAATTCTTCCATGAGCAATTGTTTGGTTTCCCATTTTTAAAAATATGGTCTTTTGACAAACTCCGTGGAGACCATTCAAAATATCAGTGTTTTAGAGAAAAGAAAAATTTTTTCAAAATTTTTCTTTTCTCTAAAACACTGATAGAGAGGGAGGTGAAAAAATAAAAAATTTTCAATTTTTTATTTTTTCACCTCCCTCTCTTCTTGTTTTTTCCTTCTCCACAAAAATTTGCCAAAGAACTATGAATATTTAAAGCCTATTTAATTCTCCACCCAATTCCGCATTATCTCCATTCCATATTCCGTCATAATGGATTCTGGATGAAACTGCACACCCCGCACGTCATATATTTTATGTGCCAAACCCATTATCTGTCCATTATCGTCAATAGCTGTTTTATCAAAACATTCTGGCAGGTTTTTATTGGAAACGACCCACGAATGGTAACGACCTACTGCAAATGTTTCCGGCAACCCACTAAATATTTTTTCTTTTTCTGAAATGACTTTTACGGGTGTTGCCACTCCATGAAATACATTATCGAGGTTTTCCAATTCACCACCAAACACCTCGCCGATGGCCTGCAATCCGAGGCAGACTCCGAGAATGCTTTTTTCTGCTGCATGCGTTTTTATTAGGTCGCATAATATACCTGCTTCGCTCGGCAGGCCTGGGCCAGGCGACAATAATATTTTATCATACCGCCCTACTTCTTCCACTGTTATTTCGTCGTTGCGAAAAACATCGGGGCGAGTGCCAACTATATCTTCCAGATAGTGGACGAGATTATAAGTGAATGAATCGTAATTATCTAAAACGAGGATTTTCATAATGTGGTTGGGAAATTTATTTCCCAATAATTTATTTAGGAATGCCGGGAAATAAATTTCCCGACTACAATTGTTCCGCAATGCCAATCGCCTTCCGCAGCGCACCAATTTTATTGAAAACCTCTTGGCACTCCGATTCCTCTTTCGAATATTTCACCACACCTGCCCCAGCCTGATAATGCAGCTTATTTTTTTTACTGAAAAAAGAGCGGATTAAAATGGCGTGGTTCATTTCCCTATCAAAATTAAAGAAGCCGACGCAGCCACCATAAAAGCCACGAGCGTTCGGTTCCATTTCATCAATAAGTTGTAATGCCCGGTATTTTGGCGCACCTGATAATGTGCCTGCGGGAAATGTTTCGCCCATCAAACGGGAACGGGAAGCGCCAGTTGGCAAGGTGCCTTCCACTGTCGAGACGAGGTGAATAACGTGACTAAAATACTGTACTTCTTTATAAACTTTTACCTGTACATCTTTCGCTAACCGGCTGAGGTCGTTGCGGGCGAGATCCACAAGCATGACGTGTTCTGCATTTTCTTTGGGGTCGGCGAGGAGGCTTTCAGCGGCGGCTTTGTCACCGAGATCATCACCTGTTCGAGCGACCGTCCCAGCGATGGGGTTGATGATGGCGGTGTTGCCTTTTACCATAATCTGTGCCTCGGGCGATGAGCCAAAAATACGGAACGCCCCAAAGTCGAAATAGAACAGGTACGGCGACGGGTTGACGGAACGCAAAGCCCTATAAACATTGAACTCATCACCCTCGAAGGCCTGGGAAAACTGCCTCGCCAAAACGATCTGAAACACATCGCCCCGCTGGCAATGCTCTTTGCCACGGGTTACCATTTTCATGTATTCTTCATCACTCATGTTGGTTTGCTCCTCTCCCATTTTCCGAAAATGAAAACTTGGAAAGACGGGTGCATTGATGAGTGTTTCGGCTTTTTCCATTTGGCTTTTTTCTTCATCAATAACATTTTCCAGCAGGGTCATTTGATTGGTAAAATGGTTGATGCAAAGGACAAAGCGGAAGAGTTTGTAGCAGAGCTCTGGGATATTTCGGCTTTTGGCAACGGGGGCATTTAGTTCGATGGTTTCAAAATGGGCGACGGCATCGAAGGCCGCATATCCGAAAAAGCCGTTGAGTTTTTTGGCTTTTGTGCTTTCGGATTTATTTACGTTGAATTGATTAAAAAATGCATCGAGTTCATCAAATACTAATTCTTTTTTTGCAATCGGTTTTTGTGTTGGGTTTTGCCTAGGAAATATTGTTTCCAATTGCCCCTTTTCCAAAGTGATGCTGGCTATCGGATCGAAACAAATAAATGACAGTGCATTTTCTTTCCCGTGATAATCGGAACTTTCCAGTAACAGCGAACCGGGATAACGATCTCGCAACCGGAGATATAAACTTACAGGGGTGATGGTATCGGCCAATAACGTTTTTTCTAAAACGGTTAGTTCGACTTGGATATCTATTTTTGATTGAATGATCGCTTGCATCTTCTTTGTTTTGAAACTTGATATCTGTTAGATTTTGAAAATCTAACAGATATTAAACAGATTTTACGTTTATGCATTTCGATGTTTCAAAAAAACAAAAAAGGTCCGTCGCAACGACGGGCCTTTTTTGTTTTTATTTATTGAATCATATCAATTAGGCCAATTTCCGTTGCGAGTCCGCTTCAGATATTTGCCACCACCAGTTGATATGAATGAAATGTTGCATTGAATTTTTTTGATGGTGCAAAATAGGGGGGTTTGGAGGGGAAAAGCAAGGGAACAGGTTTTTATTGCTTCCTACCATCTTCATAAAACGTTGGCAACCAATTGGTTAAAGTTTTAATTTTTTTTTGGAAAAATGTGGGTTGATCCGTTTTCTGAATAAAAGGAAAAACATGGATAGATTGGTTTTTCAAAAAATAAAAAATATTTTGGCCTCCCAAAATAAAAGTGCAATATGATCGAACTTGAGAAAAAAATGACATGGCAGGAATTGCGGTTCATGGAAATAGAAGATGACGACCGCTCTATTTATGAACTTATTAATGGGGGTGTGGTAAGCCGAAAACCCCATAGCCTCATGCACCAACGGGTTTCAAGAAATTTATCTTTCAAATTGGGCAGTTTCTTAAAAAAAGAACGATTAGGGGAATACTTCTATGGGCTTATTGATGTTCGATTGGATGAATATAACGGCGTTGTTCCAGACTTGCTCTTTATTACAAATGAAAGGTTGAACATTTTGGAAAATGAAGAATACGTTGATGGTGCGCCCGACCTGATCGTCGAAATTATTTCTCCTGAAACCGTAAAACGAGACAGGATAGACAAAAAAGATTTGTACGAAAGATTCGCCGTAAAAGAATATTGACTCATTGATCCCGCCAATAAAACAGTTGAAATATTTTTGATTAATAAAAATAAATATGAGCGGAACGCATTCCTTGAAACAGAAGGTAAGTTAACCTCTGAATTACTTCCAAGTTTTGAAATGGAACTTAATGAATTGTTCGATTAAAATTGGACGCTTCAATTTCCCAGAAATAAAAAAACAAATTTATTCCCACCTACCCCTTGACTCTCCCCTTACGTCATACCCTACCTTTGCCCTATCATTGAATTTTTAGTCATGACAAAATATTCAGTTAAACAGTTGTCGAAGCTGGCAGGTGTGAGCATTCGGACTTTGCACCATTATGATAAAATAGGGTTGTTGAAACCGGCTTTTAGGTCGGAATCAAAATACCGCTATTATGGGCGGGAAGAACTGTTCCGCTTGCAGCAAATCCTTTTTTATAAGGAACTCGGTTTTCCATTAAAAGAAATTATGGAAATCATGAGCGACCCTGCTTTCAATTTGGTGAAAGCGCTGGAATTCCACAAAAAAGAATTGCAGAAAAAGGCCGACCGCACCCAACGGCTTTTGACAACGGTTGATAAAACAATTGCTGAACTTAATAACCTGTCCCGAATTCGCTTCGGGAACAAAAAAATCATGATGACAGAAAAAGAAATTTATGCGGGTTTTTCTGAAAAAGAAATTAAATCCATGAAAAAGGAAGTTGCGGAGAGATGGGGTGAAAAAGAAATAAAATCGGTGGAAGATCGCATCCAAAAATTGGGGGCAGAAGGCTGGGAAGACCACAAGAAAAAAGGCGAAGAAATAAATCGGTTATTGGCTGATTTAATGGATTGCTCACCTTCTGATGTGCGGGTGCAAAAGACCATTGCATTGCACCACCGGCATTTGAATTTTTATTACGAAGTCTCGAAAGAGCGGTATTTGGGATTGGCCAAAATGTATGTGGAGGACGAACGGTTTTATTCTTTTTATGATAAATACCGGAAGGATTTGGCGGCATTTATTCATGGGGCTGTGGTGGTTTATTGCAATAACGGAATGGAGGTCATTGAATAACTGAAACCTATACGAGAGAATTAATGCTTTTGAAGGAAGAGGATTGGAAAAAAGACAGGTGGAAATATTTATTATGGAAATGTCACAACGCTGGAGATTCTTCCTTTCCCAAATCTCCTACCTTTGCCCTCTTAAATAAATATTCAATGACCACATTTGAAGACCTGAACCTCTCCAAACAATTACAAAACGCCATAGAAGACCTGGGGTTCGAGATGCCAACCCCCATACAAATACAGGCGTTCCCTGTCATAAGGTCGGGGAAAAACGTGGTGGGCATCGCACAGACTGGAACGGGCAAAACATTGGCTTATATGCTCCCTATTTTGCGTGATTTGAAATATTCCGACCAAATCAATCCAAGGGTATTGGTGCTGGTACCAACCCGTGAACTGGTGATGCAAGTGGTGGAAAACATAGAAAGTTATGCTACCTACATGAGCGTCCGGGTATTGGGCATATATGGCGGGGTGAATATTAAAAGACAAGCGGTGACGGTGGGCCAAGGTGCAGATATCTTAGTGTCCACCCCACGGCGGTTGTACGACCTCGTGTTAAGTGGGGCAGTACAATTAAAAGCCATAAAAAAACTGGTGATAGATGAAGTAGATGTGATGCTCGACCTGGGTTTCCGTTTTCAATTGACCAACTTGTTTGACCTGCTGCCGAAACGCAGGCAAAATATCATGTTTTCGGCGACCATGACCGATGATATCGATTCGCTGATAGAGGATTTTTTTATTGCTCCCGAAAAAATTACCGTGGCCCTGAGCGGCACCCCGTTGGACAACATCTCTCAGCGATGCTATCAAGTGTATAATTTTTACACCAAAGCAAATTTGCTCGCCTATTTATTAAAAGATAAAGAAGCATATAGCAAAGTATTGGTTTTCGTAAATAGCAAAAAAAGCGCAGACCGGTTGTTTGAAAAATTGGAGAATGAATATGGTCCAGAAATGAGTGTCATACATTCCAATAAATCACAAAATTACCGGATACGTTCTATTGATGAGTTCAATAATGGGGAGAGTAGAATATTAATTACATCCGACGTGATGGCCCGTGGATTGGATCTGGAAAAAATAACGCATGTGGTAAATATCAACACTCCTAATTTTCCAGAAAATTATATCCACCGCATTGGAAGGACAGGAAGGGCGAAGGAAAAAGGACAAGCACTTTTGTTTTTTACAGAAAAGGAAATAAAAGCAAAAGAGGCCATTGAAAATTTAATGGATTATAAAATACCCGAAGTGGATTTTCCAGAGGAAGTTCAAATTAATTATGAACTGACACCAGAGGAGCGTGAAAAAATGGGAAAACAGAAAAACCCAAACCGAAATATTAAAGAGGTGAAACGAGGGGCAAGTTTCCACGAGAAAAAAGCAAAAAATAAAAAAACCAATTTGGGAAGTAGTTATAAAAGAAAAATGGCAAAAAAATATAAAAAGCCTAAAACACGGGGGGGCAAAAAGAGATCTAAAAGGAAATAATCAACCATTTTAGGGGGCGGTGAAAAATAACTTTCCGATTTGTTTAGCTTTATTGTAATAAACGAGTTTTACTATCCCGATAGAATCATCGGGATAGCAAAACGGGCAGGCTAACCGATTTGCTAAATTTTAAAAATTTAGTAAATCTTTTTTTGAAATCAGTAGGTTATTTTTCACTGTTCCCTTAGAGTATGTTAAAATTTTTAAACTTACTCTTAAAAAAAGCCTTATGTTCAACAAAGAATTAAACGTTGCTTATTTCAACAACTTTAGCAAAGGACATTTTCCAGAATTTTTGGGGATAGTCATAACCCAATCGGAAGAAGGTAAAATGATGGCTGAATTGCCCGTCACACAGAACCTATTTGCCCCAAATGGCTTTTTGCATGCAGGTAGTATTGTAACGCTGGCCGACACGGTTGCTGGATTTTCAACCATAGCTCACCTTCCTGAAAATGGGAAATCGTTCACTACCTTGGAATTAAAAAGCAATTTTACCGGAGCAATTAGAGAAGGGGTTTTGGAATGCGAAAGCAGTGCGGAACACTTGGGAAAAACAACACAGGTTTGGCGGGTAGTGGTCAGCAACAAGGAAACCAAAAAGAGAATAGCAGTATTTTCTTGCACCCAATTAATTTTGTATTAATGCGAATCAGGGGTTGAAAATTAAAAACCATTGATTTTCAAGGATTTAAATCATGGTGATTTTCAAAATCACCATGATTTCATGCTCCAATCAATTGAAAACCAGTTAACTAATTCAACCCCTGATTCGCATTATTAATTAATTCTACTTTAAGAGTTTAATTAGAATTATGCTTTTTTTCTAAAAACAATCCACAGCCCAATCCCTGAAAAAACACCCTGCAACAAAATAGTGATCGTTTCATAAAACAAAAACCGTTCAGACAGCCCATAGGTTGTATAGCCAAGTATCACCCAAAGACTGCCCGCTAATAAACTGGCCATGACTCCAAAAACAATTGCGTTTTTCAAGCTACTTCCCGCACCTTTGTGCCGCACATATAACCACACAATAACCAACCCACGGACACTTTCTGCCAATATGCCGCTGAGAATAATATTTTTCCCAAAACCTTCTGGAGCAGGAATGTCAGAAAAGGCGCTGATAATTTGCCGAAAAAAATTTAAAAAAGCAGCACCGACCAATAAGCCGATAGTAGTTGTGACCGTTGCTAAAAACAACGTGGTTAAATTTGGATTTCGCCGGGAATGTTCCATCAAAATTTTAATTGCTTAAAATAATGCTTGAAAATATAAAAATCCGCCTTTTAAAAAAGAAAGATACAGAAAATTATTTCCGCCTAATCGAAAGCAACCGGGATCGGCTGAAAAGGTATTTTCCAATTACAGTGGCCGAAACAATCGATCTGGAAGCTTGTACTGCTTATATTAAGAAAAAAAGGAAGCAGGCTAAAAAAAGAAAAACGTTTCTGTATGTCATTTTTACAGATGGAAGATTGTGCGGTGTATTAATTCTAAAAAATATCGACTGGCGCATACCCAAGGGCGAATTGGCCTATTACGTTGACCGGGACTACGAGGGCAAAGGCATTATGTCCAAAGCAATGAAATGGCTTATGCGGCATTGTTTTCAAGAATTGGGGATGAACAAATTATTCATAAAATTATCGCCCCGAAATGGGCCCAGCCGACGCTTGACCCTGAGGAATGGATTTCAATTAGAGGGGTTGCTGCGAAAAGAATTCCGTATTGAAACTGGCGAAATCGAGGATATTGAATATTATGGGAAATTAAAATAAAAATGGCAAAAATGAAAACAGAGTGGAAAGCTATTTTAATATTGTTCTTCTTTCTTTCTTGCGGCAAAAACAATAATTCGGAATATAATACCATGACCAGAGTTGAAGCAGCCTATCATGAAAATTACGATGCTTTAAAAAAAGAACTCAATGTAAGAGGGATTGGTGTCGAAAATATAAACCTTTTTTTACGGGCGTTTAAAAAAGAAGAAATACTGGAAGTATGGGCAAAAAACCATACAGGCAATATTTTTATAAAAATAAAAGAATATGCATTTTGCGCTACCAGTGGTACGCTTGGCCCAAAGAGAAAAGAAGGTGACAAGCAGATACCCGAAGGTTTTTATCATATTGACCGCTTCAACCCCAAAAGTAAATTTTACCTTTCATTGGGGCTGAACTACCCAAATGCTTCCGACCTTATGTTAAGCGATCAGAAAAAACCGGGCAGCGATATTTTTATCCACGGAGGCTGTGCAACGGTTGGCTGCATTCCCATAACCGATAAAAAAATAAAGGAATTATATGTGTTGACGTCCGAGGCAATAAAATGGGGGCAAAAGGAAATTCCGGTACATATTTTCCCATTTAAAATGACGGAAGAGAAGGTGCAAAAATATGGCAAAAAATATCCACAGCACAAATCATTTTGGCAACAAATTCGCCCTGCGTTTTTGTTTTTTGAAAAAAATAAAAAATTGGGTTCTTTTCCAATCTAATACGCTGTAAAATAAATTCCTTCGCCTTTTGCAAAAGGGACATTTCCCATCCCCCTGTTACTTAAATGCCACATTACCAATATTAAATTTCACAAAAGCACTTTCCATCTGCGAACAATATTGCCCTCCAAGGACATTATGCTCCTAATCACACTTTAATTCTCATTCACACTAATTAGAACCGATCATGGAAGACCTGATTATTCTCATCGTTTCCGTTATTGCCATTATCCTATTAACCATTCCTGAAAAAGGGGAAAAAAGGAAGAATGGCTTATCCACTAAAAATAAATAATTCTCAATCCAATTTAGACACAACAAATGGCAAGGTCAGGGTTTTTTGACCTTCTACATTGATCTTGAGAAAGTAGTACCCATCTTCGTAATTATCCAACCTGAGCACAGAGGTCAATTCTGGTATTTTTTCTATTTCAATAAAATCCAATTGCTGGCCCAATTGGTTGAATATTTGCAAATCCCCGCTTTTTCCCACAAAGGGTTGCAGGTTTACTTCAATCAATTTATCAGCAGGGTTGGGGAACACAGAAACACGGTTTACATCAATGTCAAAATATAATTCTTGCACGTCGGAATAAACCTCAGTGCCATCTTTCAAAACTTGCTTTAGGCGGTAGTAATTTTCACCGAATACAGGTGTCCAATCAATATCCCAATAAAATTCCAAATCATCGTTACTGGTATTGGGCGCGGTCAGCATTTTTGAAAAATCAATTCCATTGGTTGAATGCTCCACTATGTAGGCTTCGGCAAGTGAATTATTGCTGGCAAACCACTCCAACAACACATAACGCCCATTTTTTTCTGCATTGAATTCAATAGGCGGCATAGGGCTGCTGGTCACAGGCTGCGATTGTATGCATCTGATTTCCAATGATCTGATGATCGCAGTTCCCGCCGCACTTGACCCACCACCTTGCCCGGCCAAACGGAAACGATCCATGCCCGAAAGGTTTAAAGTATAGGTCTGTTCTCCAGCGCCATCAATGCTTTTTAAATTGACAACGGCCTCATTGGAAAAAGCATTGGAGAGATAAACACTGATTTTATGATCGCCGCCGCTGTGTGTAAGTACATTTACTGCCAGTTCATACTCCAGGTTCGGATCGGGCGTAAAGCCAATATCGTCGAACAAAATTTCTTTCCCAGTCAGTGAACTGCCAGTGCTGATGAAAGTACCAGTACCCGTTGAAACAATGTAGGAGTAAAATCCACCATTCGCAAAGTCCGACCAATTTTCCGTCAGTAGGTCAAAATCAGAACATGGCTGGGATAAAGTATAGTTGGTGCCAAGGACGTTGGAAGCCGCATTGCCGTTTCCCGCTGCATCTATAGCAGAATTCGGGGAGAGAAATACACCGACAAAACCTTCTTCTATAGGGTTCACCGTTATGTGGTAATTGCTGCCACTCCCAGACAGTCCACTTGGCCATCCATTTGATATTATGAAATCCCCTGCTGTAAGGCCAGTTACATTTTCGGTGAAATTCACATTTACTGTAAAACTTCCACTTACCACAGTGCTTGCCGTGGTCAGCGTCGTACCTGGCGGCGTATTGTCTATCCCGTTTCCTCCTCCATCCATTATGTTGACAGAATAGTCTTCAACTTCGCCTAAAGTAAATGCGCCACAGGCACTGGGGTAATCGCCCCTTTGCATGGCAATACGCATGCGGGTCGTACCGTTCGTGGCCGACGCTGGTATGTGGATAAAACCCGTCAAAGCAGCGGCTCCATTGTTGGAGTACACTATTTCACCTGCATCGTCAAAATCAAAGTCCCGGTTGAAATCGATCCAAACCCGCCAGTATTCCTCATAGGAAAGCCATGAGAAAGAAGGGGTTAGGGTGAGGATATAATTGTTGCCTTTTGACACATTTGTTGAGAATGCCGTGAAGTCACCATAGAGTTCTTTGAAAGAAGTATTGTCAATGGTATTGAACTGCACATTTTCGATCCACTCTTGCCAAGGTTCATTGCCTTGGGCATTACAATAGTTGCCGCTTGAGCCATTGCCTTGCACAATGATCGAAAAGCTACAGGTCTCAACATTGGAACAATTGTCAGCAGCCTGATAGGTGACCGTAGAATTGCCTATTGGAAAGAGGCTACCGCTTGGCAAGCCTGCTGTTTGGGCCAGTGTAATATTGGTGTTGGGGCAGGTGGTCGAAGTAAATGGAACAGCCCAAGTTGCCGCTGCCGTTAATGCGCCGGAAGAAGTATTGACCACTATAGCGTCGGGACAGGTCAATGTCAATTGGGAGGTTGAAAAACTATAAACGACATCCAGTGAATTGGAAGCAGTATTGCCAGTGCCAGCAGCATTGGTCACCCGGTTGGAGGGCAGCCATATACTCACATTTCCCGTTGACGTAGGAGCCACTGTAATGGAATAGTTTTGACCGGATCCGGTTAGGTTGCTGGCAGTTCCGTTTGTGACGGTAAAATCATTGATTCCAAGGCCGGTAACAGATTCAGAAAAAACCACTGAAACATCAAATGCTCCGGCAACTGTGCTTGACTGTGTGCTGAGGGTTACCGAAGGCGCCGAATTATTGTTTCCACCCACGGTGACCGTTACATAGTCAGTTACGCTGTAAAATTTTGCCTGACCTGCCAATGAAGTTTCGTCATATGCATTAAAAGAGAGGACATAAGTCCCATTGGCACTGAAAGTAACGGTCGTGTTTTTTGCACTGGTATTGGAAAAATTGACGGTGCCCGGCCCCTGCGTCAATTTCCACTCCACGGGGAAGGAATTGTTTTCCGCTCCATCCAACTGAATGCTGCCACTTAAATTGGCCGTGCTACCGGAAATTGAAATATCGGGACCTGCATCGGCAAAGTATCCTGTCGTTGTTGGCGTCCAGGGCCAAGGGGCATTCATGGTGGCAGGGAAGTGTTTTCTGAAAAATGCGTATCGGCCGTCCCAATACTCCGATGGATGGGTATGACCTAAATCCCTGGCATGAAGCACTACATTGGTTCCCCTCAATTGGCTGATCGCTGCAAACACTGTTGAAGAAGGAACGACATCGTCCTCGTAACAAGTAACTATAAAAGCAGGTCCACTATACCTTTTTGCAAAATACGTAGCATCGTAATACTTTGTCGCTGCCACCGTGGCTGCCTCATGTTGTGCCGTGCCAACCTCTGCCCTCGAAGAACGCACGTAAAAAGGGTACGGGCTGGCTTTGCCGTACTTGAGGCCTGCATGTTGGCCATGACTGGGATTGCTGCAAGCAACCATTTTGACCCGCTGATCCAACCCGGCCAATATCAAAGCCAACCCACCTCCTTGACTGACCCCTACAACGCCAATATTTTCCCCATCAAAATCCGGACGGGTAAAAAGGTAATCAATAGTGCGAACAGCACCTAGCAATGCATATCTATAATAGATGCCATTGGGATCGGAAATGTCATTCGGTTGATACCCATTTGGATCGGCCACTTCCGGGTTCACGTTATGGATGCTCAAAGTCACGGAAATGGCCCCGGCCCGCTCGGCGATCATATATCCGGGTTTTACCAAATTGGCATCGTTGCCTGCCGGCGGCATGGTCACGATAGCCGGGAAAGGCCCTGATCCAGTAGGAACAGAGATATAGCCGTAAACATTTCTCCCATCAATATTGGAAAGTTTTAACTTGTAAGTCGTCCCGTAAGGGTGAGATTCATGAAAAGTAAGCGTCGGGTCAATAGGCACAGCAGCCAGTTCTGCTTTCCGGGCATTCCAGAATGCATCGAGGTCGGCAGGCTCTGCTTCCAAAGGCTGAATGTCGAAAGGAGAAAAGGCAGCTCCCGCAACGGCACCATTAAAACCCTGGGACACCGTGCAAAAAACAGCTCCCGGTTCATTTAAAACAAACGGGATATTTGTCTGTGAATTTGCAGAAACATTGATGCTGCCGCTTTCGATCTCGGGGCTGTCGTTGTCGTATTTGATGACATAATTGACCGTGCCGGAAGAGCTGCTTGTTACAGTAAAATTCATTTGCTCCCCAGCTTCGTACTGGGCGGTGGGTTTGTCAGCCGTTACAGTGAGTTGCGCCGTTGCAACAGACTGGAACAATAACCCCATTAACAAGAGGTTACCTGCTTTTTTTAATAAAGAAATTAATTGGGTGTGCGGCAGTCCCTGTTGGTACCACACAGTAGCGTGAAGCCAATTCATAGCCATTGTTTTTCGTTAATATTAATTATTTAAAAAAAATAGAATACAGGGAATGGGTAAATCAAACTTTGAACATGATGACGTGAGCAGGGAAGAAGAAAGTCCCCTTTCTGGAAAAATAAAATAATGTTGCTTAACTGGATTAGTTGGTAAAAGTAATTATTTTTCAGGGAAGCGCAAAGTTGTCCTCTTTTCCTAAAAGAGATGAATTCATTAGGACACAGGTTTGAGAAACTTGCGGGTGGCCTTGTGGGAAGATAGTTTCTTAAACCTACTCTGGGAAGGTTTAAGAAACTATCTTCCCACAAGGCCACCCGCAAGTTTCTCAAACCAAAACCAATTGAATGAAAAGATTCTTTCATCCAATTTGTCTCTCTCTGAAATGGATTATAATATAATCAATCCCACTTGCCCACCATAAATGGCAAGGTCTGGCTTTTGTGACCTTCGATGCTGATCTTCAGAAAGTAATACCCTTCTTTGTAATTGTCCAACCTCACAATAGTAGTCAATACTGGGATTTTTTCGATTTTAATCAAATCCAACTGTTGTCCCAACTGATTGAATATTTGCAAACTTCCTTTCTTTCCCAAAAAAGGATTTAGGTTTATTTCTATGTATTTATCAGCAGGGTTGGGAAAAAGGGATATTTCATTTAAATCAATGTCAAAATATACTTTTTGAAAATCTGAATAGATTTCCAAACCATCTTTCAACACTTGTTTTATACGATAATAATTATCGCCAAGTGCTGGCTGCCAATCAATTTCCCAATAGAATTCCATATCATCATCGCTGGTATTATGGATGGTTATCAGTTCGGAAAAATCAGCCCCATTGGTTGATCGCTCCAGTGTGTATTGCTGGGCATGTGAATTATTTGAAGCGAACCAATCCAATACAACATACCTTCCATCTTTTTCTGCATTAAATTCCAATTGAAAATCGGCACTCCCAATCAATGGTTGTGTTTGCACGCATCTAATTTTCAAAGTTCCAATAATCGCAGTACCGCTTGCGGCTGGCCCTCCTCCTTGCCCGGCCAAGCGAAAACGGTCTCTGCCAGCTAGGTTAAGGGCGTAGGTTTGTTCACCCGTACCTACAATGTTTTTTAAATTGGCAACCATCAAATTGGAAGTCGAATTGGCAACATAAACACTGACCCTATTTGTGCCTCCACTATGGGATATTACATTGACAGCCAGCTCATATTGTTGTCCAGCGTCGGGAAAGAAGCCGATGTCGCTGAACAGAATTTCCTTGCCTGTCAGCGTACCGCCAATGCTGATAAATGTTGCGGTTTGATTTGATGAATTATAAGAGAAAACCCCGCCGTTGGCAAAGTCCGTCCAAGTTTGTGGCAATAAGTCAATATTGTCACATGGTTGGGACAATGTATATGCCACATTGATGATATTGGAGGCGATATTGCCATTGCCTGCTGCGTCAGCGGCAGCATTTGCAGAAAGGAAAATACTTACTGTGCCTTCAGCTACTGGGTTAACTAAAAGAGCGTAGGTACTTCCATTGCCTGTCAAGTTTCCAGCCGATCCATTCGCAATGGTAAAATCGTTTGCCGTCAGTCCAGTTACATTTTCGGAGAAAACTACATCCACTGTGAAGCTGCCGCTCACGTTACTGCTTGCCGTACTTAATGTAACGGTGGAAGGCGTGGTGTCAGATTGGGTATAAGTTACTGTGAGTGTATTGGAAACAGTGTTGCCATTTCCAGCGGCATCGGATGCAGAATTGATAGGCAAAGAGACGCTGACCGTTCCTTCCGCAATTGGGTTGACCGTCAAGGCATAGGTATCACCACTGCCTGTCAAGTTGCCCACTGACCCATTTGTTATAATAAAATCATTTGCCGTCAGGCCAAAAACGTCTTCTGAGAAATTCACTGCAACCGCAAAATTGCCACTTATCGTATTGCTCGAAGTGCTAAGGCTGACATCAGGGGGTGTGGTGTCACCTCCACCTCCATTGTCCAAAATATTGATCGAATAATCCTCCACTTCCCCCGTCGTATAAGTTTCACAAGAACTGGGGAAGGCATCTCTTTTCATGGCTACCCGCATACGGGTTGTGCCTATTGTAGCCGATGAAGGGATGACAATATTGGCCGATAGGATGGACGTACCATTTTCGGAAAAAACCATTTCCCCTACATCATCAAAATCAAAGTCCTGATTGAAGTCAATCCATACCCGCCAGTATTCATCATAAGATAGCCAAGAGAAGCCCGGTGTGAGGGTCAAGGAGTAACTATTGCCTTTGGCCACATCGGTTGATTGTGCGGTGAAATCGCCATACAGTTCTTTAAAAGAAGCATTATCAATAGTGTTGAACTGCACTTTTGCAATCCATTCCTGCCATGGTTCGTTGCCTTGGGCATCGCAATAGTCACTTCCGGGGCCACCATCCTGTACGATGATGGAAAAGCTGCAAGTCTCCGCATTGGAACAATTGTCGGTGGCCTGATAGGAAATGCCCGTTGTACCTATTGGAAACTGGCTACCGTTCGCCAAACCGGCCGTTTGCGTCAACGTGACATTGGGATTCGAGCAAGTGGTGGAAGTGGCTGGGTCGGCCCAAGTTGCAGTTGCTGTGCTTTCACCGAGAGCGGTTGTAACGAATACATCGCTAGGGCAAGTGAGCGTCAATTGAGTGGAAGGAGGGCTGTAAGTAACAGTCAAAGTATTGGAGGCCGTATTGCCATTGCCAACGGCATCGTCTGCACTGTTGGCAGGTAGTGAAATGCTCACGTCACCAACATTGGTTGGCAATACGGAGAAGGTGAAATTCTGACCTGATCCACTCAAATTATTGGCAGTCCCATTTGTGACGGAAAAATTATTTAGGGCCAATCCCGTAACAGGCTCTGAAAAAGAAACCGATACATCGAATGCCCCGCTGACTGTCGTACTGGCTGTACCAAGTGTGGCAGAAGGGGGAGTGGTGTCACCACCGCCAACGGTTATCCTCACATAATCAATTATGCTGGCGAATTTAGCTTCATTGGCCAATGTCGTTTCATCAATAGCAGTAAATGAAATGATGTAGGTGCCATCGGTGCTGAAGGTCGCTGTTGTGTTTTTTGCATTGGCATTGGAAAAATTGACCGTACCAGAACCTTCCACCAATTTCCATTCTACGGGGAAAGAATTGTTTTCCGTTCCGTTCAATTGTATGCTTCCACTCAAATTGGCGGTACCGCCAGAAGAAACGTTAAGGTCAGTACCCGCATTGGCAAAATACCCAGTGGTGGTGGGTGTCCAAGGCCAAGGGGCGTTCAAAGTGGTAGGGAAATGTTTTCTAAAAAAATCAAATCGCCCTGACCAATATTCATCGGGGTTTTGAAGATGGTTCAGGTCGCGCGAATGATACATGACCTTACTACCTTTTAACTGATTGAAACTGGCAAATACAGTAGCTGGTGGGTTCACATCGTCTAGCAGGCCTGTAAGGAAATAAGCAGGGCCATCATACCGGCTTGCACAATAAATAGCATCGTAGTACTTTGAAGCGGTAATGGTTTGTGCTTCATGTATGGGTGTGCCGACGAGTTGCCTTGACTGTTTGATATAATAGGGGAAAGCACTTGCCTTGTTATATTTTAGACCAGAGTGTTCGCTATGGCTGGGATTGCTGCAAGCCAATAATTTGACCCGTTCATCCAGTCCAGCCAAAAGGATGGCCAATCCACCTCCTTGGCTTACGCCCACTACGCCAACATTTTCCCCATCAAAGTCAGGTCGGGTAAAAAGGTAGTCAATTGCCCGGAATCCGGCCAGCATGGCGTATTTATAAAAAATGCTTTCGGGGTCGTTGATGATGTCTGGTGTGTATCCCGCAGGGTCTACTTGATTGGGTGGCACGTTGAGGATGCTCAAAGCGATTGATATAACACCGCCCCGTTCCGCTACTGCGACTTCGGGTTGTACCAAATTGGCATCGTTTCCAAAAGAGGGCATGTTGATAATAGCTGGAAATGGCCCAGCCCCGTCGGGGATGGTGATGTAGCCATACACCTTTCTCCCGTCTATATTTCCCAAATTAAATTGATGGGTAGTGGCATGGGCATGATCGGAATAAAAACTTACTTGAGGGTTAATGGGTACAGCGGCAAGTTCTGCTATTTGGGCATTCCAAAAAGCATCAAAATCAGCAGGTTCTGATTCTAGAGGTTGAATTTCGAAAGGTGAAAAAACTGCACCTGCAATGCCAAAGCCATTTCCTTGGCTTACTGTACAAAAAACAGAACCCGGTTCATTTAGCACAAAAGGTATGTTGGTTTGAGAACTGGGTGAAACGTTGATGGTTCCGCTTTCAATTATGGGGCTGTCGTTGTCGTATTTTATCGTATAAGTCGCCGTTCCACTGTAATCGGCTGTGACCAAGAAATTCATGTTCTCGCCAGCACCATACCTTGCATTGGCTCTGTCTGCTATGATGTTCAATGCTCCACTTCCACCGGGGCCACCGTCCTGCACGATGACGGAAAAGCTGCACGTTTCCACATTGGAACAATTGTCGGTAACCTGATAGGAAATGGTGGTCGTGCCAATGGGAAACTGGCTGCCTTTGACTGGGCCGGCTGTTTGCGTCAGCGAAACATTGGGGTTCGAGCAGGTAGTGGATGTAGATGGGTCTGTCCAAGTTGCAGCAATGGTACTTTCACCGGGAGCTGTCGTGACGACCACATCGTTCGAGCAGGTGAGTGTCAATTGGGTGGATGGGGGGCTGTAATTGACATTCAAAGTATTGGAGGCAGTGTTGCCGTTGCCTGCCGCATCGTCGGCGCTGTTGGCGGGCAGGGAGATGCCCACGTTTCCGGCAGCCGTAGGCATCACGGAGAGGGTGTAGTTTTGCCCTGTCCCGGAGAGGTTGGAGGCCGTTCCGTTTGAGATGGAAAAATCACTTGCCGCCAGCCCTGAAACTGGTTCTGAAAAAGTGACCACAACATCGAATGCACCATTGGCCGATGATGGCCCGGTGAGAGTAACAGCGGGTGGGGTTGTATCGCTGCCCCCGACCGTGACCGTGACCCGGTCGGCCATGCTGACAAATTTCGCCTGACCTGCCAAGGTCGTTTCATCATGAGCAGTAAATGAGATGACATACGTGCCATTGGTGCTAAAGGTCGCCGATGTGTTTTTCGCATTGGGGCTGGAGAAATTGACTGTTCCCGGCCCTTGCACCAATTTCCATTCTATGGGGAAAGAATTGTTCTCAACATCATTCAATTGAACACTGCCGCTCAAGTTGGCCGTGCCGCCCGAAGCAATGGTAAGGTCACCACCTGCATCAGCAAAATACCCGGTAGTGGTAGATGGCCAAGGCCATGGGGGATTTAGGGTTGGAGGAAAATGTTTTCTAAAAAAATCATAACGCCCATCCCAATATTCCGATGGGTGGGTATGACCCAAATCCCTTGCGTGAACCACCACTTTAGTTCCCTGCAATTGATTAATTGCGACAAATACAGTCGCAGTTGGGACAACATCATCTTCATAAGAAGTGACGACAAGTGACGGCCCCGTGTATCTTTTGGTAAAATACATGGCATCGTAATACTTCGTCGCTGCAACGGTAGCGGCTTCATGTTGGGGCGTGCCAAATTGTGCCCGGGAGTTTCGCACATAAAAAGGGTATGGGCTGGCTTGGTCATATTTAAGACCGACATGTTGCCCGTGACTGGGATTGCTACAAGCCAACAACTTGACCCGTTGATCCAGACCGGCCAATATCATGGCCAATCCACCTCCCTGACTGACCCCCACTACCCCAAGGTTTTCCCCATCAAAATCTGATCTGGTAAAAAGGTAATCAAAAGTACGGATTGCACCTAGCAAGGCATATTTGTAATAAATGCCATTGGGATCTGAAATATCATCGGGTTCGTATCCATTTGGGTCAACCAAGTTGGGCAGTACGTTGTGAATGCTCAAGGTAACTGAGATCACTCCCGACCGTTCGGCTATAAAATATTCAGGTTGCACCAAGTTGGCTTCATTGCCTGCTGGGGGCATGGTCACAATAGCTGGGAAAGGGCCTGATCCAGATGGAATGGAAATGTAACCGTACACCTTTCTTCCATCAATGTTGGAAAGTTCCAATCTATGGGTCGTACCATATTGATGGGATTGGTGAAAGGTGAGTTGTGGGTTCATGGGAATAGCCGCCAATTCAGCCTTTCGGGCATCCCAAAATGCATCCAAGTCGGCAGGTTCAGGTTCCAGTGGCTGAATGTCAAAAGGTGAGAAAACCGCAACGGCAACCGCCGAACTCCCACCTTGCGTGACCGCACAAAAAACCGCTCCAGGTTCATTTAAAACAAAAGGGATGTTAGACTGTGAATTGGCTGTAATATTGATACTGCCGCTTTCAATCACAGGACTGTCGTTGTCGTATTTGATCTCGTAATTGACCGTGCCGGAAGAACTGTTGGAAACGGTAAAGTTCATCGCCTCACCAGCTTGGTACCTCGCATTGGTATTATCAGTTGAAACCGTCAACTGTGCCCATACAAGGCATTGGCAAAAAAGCAGGAAGGATAGTAGGAAACCGGATTTTAGGATGGATTTTTTTAAAAGACGATTGGAAAAAGGGAAGGCAACAATTAGCCTCCACCTCACACGGGAGTGATGCTCGTTCATAGTTTTTGTTTTGGTTATAAATTTATTTGTCTGTTAATAAGTGGTGGAACGTAACAATTTGGACAGTGGGAACAATTGTATTAGTAACTGTGAATAGGGAAGGAACAGCTTTCTAAGAAATAAAATGTTGGCAGAGAGGTCCTAAATCATGTATATACAGCAAAAATAGATAATTTCTTCAAAAGCGCAAAAAGTCTTGTATAACATACGCCTTTATTCCTTATACTGAATTGCCCGTGTCATTGGGAGGTTTGTTATTGCTTGTTAAATTAGTTTGTTTCTACGGTATAGAAATAAATTTTTTATTGACTTTTATGACCTTAAATCCATAAATATCCTTTTATATGAAATATTGGTTTCTCTATCTCGCAGTGTTTGTTTCAGGTGCATCGGTTCTTGCCGTGGAAATATTAGGGACTCGCATACTTGGGCCTTTTTACGGGGTCAATCTATTCTTATGGTCTGCCCTGATTTCTGTTACGCTGATAGCATTGAGCGTAGGTTATTTGATCGGTGGGCGCTGGGCCGATAAAGGGCCTAAAATTTCCCGATTGACCTATTTGATGATTGGTGCGGGAGCCTGGTTACTCTTATTGCCCGTTATCAAACAGCCCTTGCTTTATTTAGCTGAACCCCTAGGACTGCGGATGGCTGTCTTAACCGCAGCATTTGTGCTATTTGCCCCTCCCCTGACCCTGCTCGGAATGATCAGCCCCTACGCAATAAAATTGAGGGCCTCCAATATGGGCGAAGTAGGGCAAACCGCAGGAGACCTCTATGCTATTTCAACCATAGGAAGTGTTATAGCAGCGCTTTTGACCGGGTTCGTCCTCATCCCCAATATTGGGATCAGTAAGCTGACCATGATGATCGGCGTCCTCCTTTTGATTACTGCATCCGCAGGGCTTTTATTTTGGAAAAAATCGAGACCAAATGCGCTGGCTGCCGGAAGTATTTGGGTAGCTTGTTTTGGCATATCCTGGATGACTCCATCAGAAGCGGCTAACCCAGAAGAAGGGTTGATGGCAATAGCACAGAGTCCCTATGCCGAACTCCGGGTAGTGGACGTAGATAGCAAACGGTATTTATTGATTGACGGAGGCACACATACTATTGTTAATCCCAACACATGGGAATCGTTTTTCCCTTATTCGGCTGTGGTGGATTTGAGTCGGGATTTTTTTGAAAAACCAGGAGAAATGTTACTCGTCGGCCTTGGAGGAGGCAGTGTGGTGAAAAATTTTGCCGGGGATGGGTGGAAGGCATCGGCAGTTGAAATTGACCCGGTGGTAATTCAAATGGCCAAAAACTATTTCGGCCTGGAAGACTCAGAAGGTGATATCTTCTGTCAGGATGGCCGTCAATTTTTGCTTTCGAACGACCAAAAATATGACATTGTCGTCATGGATGCTTTTGGCAGTAGCTCCATTCCGTTCCACCTGATAACGGAAGAATCATTTGGGCTTATCGCTTCACGGCTAAAAACGGGAGGTGTTTTGGCCATTAATCTCGAATCCAAGTCATGGGACGACCTGCTAGTGAGGTCATTGGCCGCCACTTTGAAACCACATTTTTCAAAGGTACTTGCGTTGCCAACACATGATGACGCTGAGGGTTTGGGAAATATGATCCTACTCGCCGCCAATCGCCCGCTGGAAAGAACTAAAGAAATGCCCCAGTGGAAAATCCCCCCACGGGAATATTTGAACAGCATGGATTATGTAAGGGATTTTGCCTGGCAGAACAGGTTTGAGCCAGATACCCAGTCAGCCCCTATTTTAACGGATGAATTGAATCCCATTGACCTGTGGTCGGAATCCATCAATTTGCAAGCAAGACAGGGGCTGCACCACCACTTTGGCCGGGAAGGATTGAGTTGGTAAAATCATTGCTTGGGCAGCGCCTTGATTACCCCAGTTATTTCCATATCGACCAAATAACCTTCGATTTCTTTTGGAAGTCTCTCACTCAATTCGGGCGACATTTGTGCAACATAAATCTTTATGCATGGCTTTCCCTTGCACAGACCCTGACCAGTTCCCACCACACCTGGTAAGGACATTAAATGATCGGTGTTTTCTCTTAGCACTTGTTCGATCGGCTTATCTTGCTTCATTTTATTTTTATTTACTGAACAATTCATTAGGCTTATTCCGGCGAGTGTCAATAATAATCCCAAAGCAAAAAAGTTGACAAGGTTTTTCATAGTATTCTTATTCTGATTTGATTTAAAAAAAAGGCGCAAGATAAATTCCTGCGCCTTATATATTTTTCAATTAAATCGAGTTAAATCAATATGCAAGGAAAATCAACTTCCGCCTTGACTAATATTCACATTGAAGGCATCAAGCGCCTCATCAATTTCATTGGCAAATGTAGTTCCGCCTCCACCAGCAAACAAAAGGCCAACAGGGTTGCCTTTATCACCACCTTTTTGTACAACTATCAAAGAGCCGGAATCACCACCTTGGCTAAAACCTCCGCCACCGATAGCAATTTGATTGACGAACCTAGCAGTACCAGAATCGTAACCAACATTAACGGTTACATTTATTCCTTGGACGCGACCTCTTGTGTCCTCTGTAGTGCGGCCATACTTTTCGACTCTCATGTTAATAGATGCATTCGAGGTGGTGGTGTTAGGTACTCCATAAGTCACTGTAGCGCCTGTAACATCGGCAAGGTCGACGGCTGCAATAGCAGCGTCAACTACATTATTGGCACTCGTAGAGAAAACAATATCCACATAATCAGAAAGAGTGGCTATAACATCACCCGGACCTCCTCCATCAAATGGGCCAGGCTGGAAAATAGGATCATTATTATTAGCTAAATTTTCATTAGCCATCACATGATTATTACTCAAAATATAGGTACCATTGTTATTTGACACCAAGCAGCCCAATGTACCCGCGGTAATATCAGGATGGCCAATGGAAACACCATTTGGTGCAGGCCTGTGCTTACTTCTTGGGTTGAAGCCGCCGCCTCCGCCGCCTGGAGGGCCCTTCAATTCCTTAACCTCTCCTGTAACTAGTACTTCAACTGGCACACCTTCTATACTCGTCGGCATATTTTTGGCTGTCGCCTCATTTTTGACAAAAATCAGCACAGCGGGTAAGCCCTCAATGGTCATCCCAGTACCCGTACCAACAACATCCGGGTTGGACATCAACTCTTCGGTGTGGCGATCCTGAACAGCCATAGCGGCCTGTATTTCAGGGAGGTCTGCACTCAATTCAATTTCAGGAAATTGTTGGTCTTGCTGAATTTCCATAGTGTCTTTTCCACAACTAAGCCACATCAAAGCGAAAAGGGCAAGCAAGCCAACAGTAAAAACAAACGGCCTTCTCAGGCGAATTTTTTGTGAGAATTTTTTCATATTAATTCAGTTTTAATTTAAAGATGGCTCAAATATAGAAATTAAGGATTATAAAAAGTGTATGATAGTGAAACACAAATAAAAGGAGCTTGGGTTTCCAAGCTCCTTTCAGGCGCAATATCTATGGATTACATTATTTCACTACTATTTCTACTTTACCGTGTGCGGCTTTGGTTTTGTCTTGGCTACCCATGCCACCAAAAGAAATCTGGTTTTTATTCACCCCCAAAGCGACCAACATGTCGTGGACAACTTTGGCCCTGGCTTTCGTTAAGGAATTGTTTTCCTTTTCGTTCTTACCATCGTTCGTATAAACCTGAACCTGTATTTTCGAGTTGGGATATGCCTGTAATGCTTGGGCAAGACCCTCCACTTCTGCTTTTGAGAAATCTGTAATGCGATGAGACTCCTTGTCGAAAACAATATCCGCAAGGGTATAGACTGTACCTTTTGATTCCTTTTTTGTGAAAAGGTCGGCGAAAACTGACTTGAAAGCATCTGCGGTTTTTTCTGCTGCTCCTTCAATGACATCACCTACTTTTTTGAAGAACTTGCCAATCCTGTTCCCGTCTTTATCAACATAATAACCATCGACTATTTCAAATTCACCCGCCGCAAAAACTATTTTGCCGCTGGCATCAACAAGGTTGCCGTTGGTGTCAACAGTATACCTCACTCCTATGTCCGAATCCGAATCCAAGTCCGAATTGCTCGTAACGGAACCCTCAGTCAATTCCTTCACCGCTAATCTGGCGACGTTGCCGGCCCTGACCAAGATTTTTCCTGCGGCATCCACTATGTTTCCTGCGGCATCTACAGTGTAATTGCCCGCATCAATAATAATGTTTCCTGCCTCATCCAACAAATTACCGACATCGTCAATGACGTATTTTGCGTTTGGATCAATTTTGATTTGGGTTTCATTAGCGGCAACATTTGGGGTAGGGCCGCAGCCATCTTTTGCAAAATACCAGATAATTCCCAACAGTATTAGTAAAGGAATGAGCCATTTCCAGAAGCCGCTCCCACTGCTCGATTGAGTAGTGGGAGTGGTATGGCTATCGTAATCAGCAAAGCCTAAGACACTGCCCATGCCAGCAGGGAGGGCTTTTGAAACAGCTGACTTTTGACCCATAAGCATGCGCATCAGGCCTCCCGCATCCAGATTGTCGGATTTCACAATTTTACCAATTGTCCCAAGAGCAATGGGCGCAAGTAAACTCAACAAGGAAGAGGAAGTATTCTTGCTGAGGCCTGTCAAGCTGACTAGATTATTCAATACAGAGCTCTGGTTGCTTCCTAAAATAGAGGCAATGAGTTTCCCTCCCATTTCCATAAAGCCGTCCGATTGCCTCCCACCATCCAAAAGTGAACTTAAGTTGGAAATAGTGTTTGCACCGAGGTTGTTGTCGTTAATAAGCCTAAGCAAGGAACCCGCTCCTCTCATATCAGAGCCTTTGCTTACAATACCCCCGAGCAGGGCAGGAATAAATGAAGTCAAAGCTGAGTTGGTTGACGTTTTGTTTTCACCTATAAGCGATGAAACCTTTCCGACCAGAGCATTAGTCATCTGATCTTTTACTAAATCAATAAGGTTCAAAGACATAATTTAAAGAAATTTAAATTAATTTTTTGCCAACAAAAATATCGCAGGAATTGGGTTCCGGTAAAATAGTTGGTCAAAAAAAATAAAGAAAAAAATATTCGAGTTGATCTTTACTAAATGAAGCTTTTTGATACTGTACTTCAAAAAACCCATTTATAGTAGTTGAATAAAATTGCTGCCTTAAAATGATGGGATATCGTTCTTACGTACAACGCCGGAAAAATAAAACCTGAATATACTTTTCCAGACTATTAGGTGTGTGGTAAATGTTTAATCACCCAAAAATTGGGTCAAAACACAAGCAATCGCCTCCATAAGACGGGAGGTTACCAAAGAAGTCACTACAGTCTAAAATACTCAAGGCAACCAACTTTTTGAGAAGTTACTTAGAAGGATAACTATTGATAGAATTTTCAACTTTTCATTCAAGCCCCTATACTCACCAACCGCTCCAACAATTCCCCATTATCCACAATGCTCCATGAGTGTGAGTGTCGACTTCCATCAGGCACGTTTGTCAAAGTTCGCCCACTGACAATTTCTACTTAAAATTTCCCCGAAAACAATAATACTTTTGCGGCCTTGTTTAAACCCTGATTTTCATGGTTTTAAAAAATCTGTTATTTACATGAGGAAAATTGCCTTGTTTACATTCCTTTCCTTTTTTGTTGCTAATGCTGCCTCATCCCAAATAGGCACCGATTTGGTCATTGGTCAATGGAAACAGCACCTTCCGTTCATAGCTGGACACTATGTCACCCAGAGCGATGACCAGGTATTTTATTCAACAGAACAGGCCCTTGTAGTCATTGACAAAGACGAACACTCCATTCAACGTGTAACCAAAGTGGAGGGGCTCAGCCGCGTGGGTATTAAATTGGTTAAATACAACAGAGGCAGTGAGGTGTTGATGATCGTTTACAGCGATGGCGCTATCGACCTTAGAAGCGAGGAAGGAAGCAAGACTTTATTGGGCGTACCCATTAGTTCTGTGATCTTGGGTGAAAAAAGGATCAACGACGTGTTCATGGCAAATGACTCCATTGCCTATCTGGCGGGCAATTTTGGCATCGCGACCCTCAACGTGAAACGCGGTCTTTTCCCAAACACCATCCGAACGTCTTTTGAAGTGACCTCAGTAGTTGTTTACAATGGGGACGTTTATGCTTCCGCCGGGGATGGCGTCTATACCATCGCAGAAAATACCCCTCTGAATATAGATGAGTTTTCCAATTGGGAATGGTTGGCTGGCACAGATGGGTTTCCTATTGATTATACTGCTGGCAAAATGACCCCGTTCAACGGAAACCTCTACCTCGACGTAAATGACAGCCTTTATGTATTCGATGGCAATACTGCCAACTACCTACATCACGAAGATGGGTTTCCTATTGAATTCTTGTCTGCCGAAGGGGAACACCTTATTGCTGGATTCAGGTGCGACACCAGTGAGGTATGCAGGGGAAAGGTTTTAATCTATGACAAAACCCATAATTTTCGGGAACCTGCAAGCGACTGCCTGGCTTTCCCTTTACAAGCCGTTGAAGATGAAGATGGTACCATCTGGTTTGCAGATTTATCCCGTGATTTCAAGTTTGAGTCTGGTGGAGGTGGGAATTGTGGATCATTCAAATTGGATAGCTATGTATCCACCTTCGCCTATGACATAGCCATCCATGATGGACAAGTCTGGGTAGCTTCTGGCGGGCTCGACCTGAACAACTCTGCACTTTTCAATATTGATGGGTTTTCCTCTTTTATTGATGGAGAATGGGAACAGTACAGCCTTTTCACTAAAGCAGAATTGAAGGGTATAAACGATTTTCTCGACATAGAAATCCATCCTGAAAACGGTAAGGTCTACGCTGGGGCATTCCTTGATGCACTGGTGGAATATGATCCGATTGAAAATACTTATGTGATTTACCAGGAGGACAGTACAACGCTCCAGTTTGCAGAAATGGATGGAACCCGTACCCGTGTGGCCGGCCTGGCATTCGACCACGACAACAACTTGTGGGTATGCAACAACGAAGCCCCTGAGCCGTTGAGCGTTTTAAAGGCCGACGGGGAATGGGTCGGTTTTGACCTCTCTTGCACCCCTGAAAACGGCATCCTTAAAGTAGTAGTAGATGACTTTGGCAACAAATGGATCACTTCCAATAATGCAGGGTTAGGGGTTGTCGTGTTCAATGAGGGCGATATTGACGTAGCTGGAGACAACCAATGCAGGATCATCAATTCTTCCAATTCAGTTCTCCCAACGAACGACATCAGTTCCATTGAAATTGACCTCGACGGAGCCATTTGGGTGGGCACTAAACAAGGGGCGGTCGTTTTTCAATGCGACCCATTCAACCCCGATTGCCAAGGCTCCCGCCCCTTTGTGGAAGTGGATGGATTCGGTGCCAACCTCCTCGAAGACCAGAATGTTACAGCCATTGGTGTGGATGGTGCTAACCGGAAATGGTTCGGTACACAGACCGGTGTTTTTGTGATGTCGCCCGAAGGAAATGAGCAGATCGCCAAGTTCACAGCGGAAAACAGCCCTTTGTTCAGCAACCGGATTTCTGCTATTACTTTCAATTATGATACGGGTGAAGCGTGGATCGGCACTTCAGAGGGGTTGATCTCTTACCGAAGCGATGCCACTTTGGGAGGCAATTTTCACAAAAGCAACGTGCTTGTATTCCCCAACCCAGTCAGGCCTGAGTACGATGGCCCCATCGCCATCAATGGCCTTGCACAGGATGCCACTGTGAAGATCACTGATATAGCGGGGCAATTGGTCTTCGAGACAAATGCCAATGGCGGACAGGCTATCTGGGATACCCGCGATTACAATGGCCGAAAAGTGAACACAGGCGTTTACCTCGTATTTGCGACGAGCCGCAATGCGTCCAACCCCGATGTGGCAGTGGCGAAAATATTGGTGGTTAATTAAATAATTAAATGGCTATATGGTTGGATGGTTAAATGGCTAATTCGCCCTGTAGGGCATTTTAAGGAAAACCAATTTGCGACAGGTTATTTTTTAGTGTACATAGCTGTTGCTTTCCTTCTCTTGTTTTTTCACGAACCTTGGCGGGACGAATTGCAATGCTGGGTAATTGCTAAGGAAAGCACTTCTTTTTTCGAAATGCTGCACATGGCCCGTTACGAAGGCCATCCGAGTGCCTGGTATACTGTCCTGTTTTTTATTACCCGTTTTACCAATTCTTTTTTAGTTGTGAGATTGTGCCATTTATTATTGATGGCTACAGTTGCCCTTTTAATATTATTTAAATCACCTTTTTCCAAAATTCAAAAATGCCTTTTGATCTTTGGGTATTTTTTCATCTATGAATATGCCGCCCTTACAAGGAATTATGCCATCGGGTTATTAGCTTCTTTTTTTAATTTGCATTTTATGGAAAAATAGAAATAAATATTGGCTGCACATCTTTTGTTTATTGTTTTTGATTATGCAGGCAAATGTTTTTGCAGCTATATTGGCCTGCGCTTTTTTTATTCCATTTATTATTGATGGCTTTTTATTATTAAAAAATAAATAATTCAAATCGAAATTTAAATAGTCGTCAGCACTTCAAGTGCTAACACCACTTTGACGAATGGGAAATATATTGCAGGGACACTATTATTCATAGCCGGTTTTTTATTGACAGTTTTTGACATGATGCCACCGCCTGATTCCACTTTTATGCCCGAATGGAAATGGGCCGCTCCTGAATGGCAACATGCACTTTCTTCCTTTTTCCACGCCATGGCCCCTTTGCCAAAATTGGAGCTTCATTTTTGGAACACCCATATTTTACAGGGCCTTGTCGCATGGGAGTGGTTACCCACATTGGAATCCATATTGGCCACATTGCTATTGGCATGTTGTGTTTTTTCGCTTCGCAAAAATTATTTAGCGCTGTCTTTTTTCTTGTTGGCATGGTTGGTCATATCTGTATTTCTTTCTGTGAAATATGTTGGCTTTATGCGGCATCATGGGCATTATTTCATTGCTTATGTATTGGCACTTTGGATCAAAAAAGATGAAGCCCAAACAGGCAGTAAAAAAGATGTTTTTTTAAGTGCTATTCTTTCGGTGCATGTCCTTGCTGCTGTGATAGCAATTTATTTTGAGGTAAAATTCCCATTTACACAAAGTGAACAAGTTGCTGCTTTTATTGAAAAAAAACATGAGGGAGAACCATTATTGGTTGGCCATTTCGATTATGCCACATCTCCTATTGGCTTCCATTTAAATCGACCTGTTTTTTACCCAAACCAAAACCAAAAGGGAACTTTTATTTACTGGAGCAAAAAACGTTTTGAAAAAGACATCACGGATATTGTAAAAACCGCCAATGCAATATGCCGTGAAAATGGATCGTTTATGCTGATTACCAGCTACCCGCTCCCCGGCCTAAATTCAACTGATTGTACTATTGAATTGGTCAAAAAATTCATCCCTGCTGTGGTAAAAGAAGAAGAATACTGGCTCTATAAAGTGGTGGGTGACAACAGCCAATAACCCCAAACCCAGAAATATTCATATAAAAAAAACATTCGCTGAATGAACATTTTACATAAACACTACATTTTTGAGTTAAATTATGAAACACACCATTTTAGCTGAAAGTAAGGACGGATTGAGTATTTAATTTTTCCTTTTCAGCTATTTAAGACTCCATTATGCGGATAACTTGACGTTTAAGACCTTAAATTTGAACACAAACATTAAGATGCTTTTTGCTAATAAAAATTGGCAAAAAGCGAATTGCATGACCGCATAAAATTTTCAATCATGGCAAACTATCATCCAGCAAATGCGAATTCTACAAGAGTCAGCCATAGAAAAAACAAACAGCAGCGTTTTTTTATCACTGCTGCCACTATTGGGATCATCCTCCTAAGCGTGATCAGCGGGCTGGCATACAGCTACATCAACAAAGCCCATCAATTGGAACAAACTGTTCAAGATCTTCAAAAGTCCAACAGCCTCCACTCCCAACAGAAAATCCAATACGACCAAGCATTGACCAACCTTGCATCACCCCAACGGATACCTTAGAAATCAATATGTAAGGTATCTGAAAAAATCCCCCTCAGTGATGATGAGGGGATAATATGTTGGCTTGCTTAACGTGACCACTGCCTGTGCGAACCCGTCCCAATTCTGTTGATTTTTATAAAATAAATCCTCCCTTGAACGAACATTTCAAAACAATACAACATTTCAGGTAACGAATATCAAACACACATTTTTTAATACAAACAAAGCCAAGGTAAAAGGGACATCTAAACTTCTTTTGCCTGTCACGCCAAGAGTGTGATCGCTTTTAAAACTTCTTATGCGGACAACTCGTACATTAAATACCAGAACAGCTGAAGGCCGACGAACGGCTCACCGCTATTTTTACAAAACCGCATAAAATTTTTTCAATCATGACTAACAACAATCCATCATCTAACGTGAATCAACCAAGCACTAATCGCAAAAAAGGCAACAATCAAAATTTGATCGCTATTGCCGCTACCATTGGAGTCATCCTTCTTGGTGTAATCGGCTGGTTGGCATACAGCAATATTACCAAGGCCAACCAATTGGAGCAAACCGTTTACGAACTCGAAGAGTCCAACAACCTACGCTCCGAATTGGAGATCCAGTACAACCAAGCTTTGTCAGACCTCGAATCACAAAAAACGAACAACGAGGAACTGAACGCTATCATTGACCAGCAGAAAGCAGAACTGGAAGAACAGAAAAACAAGATTTCCAACCTGCTCGCCAATAAAGGCAAACTGGACAGGGCCCGTGCCGAAATCGAAAACCTGAAAACGCAGGTAAGCGGCTACATTGCCCAGATCGACGAACTGAAAGCAGCTAACGATATGCTCGCTGGAGAAAATGACTCGCTAAAAATAGAAAAGAACATGCTGCAATCCGACTTGCAAGGCAAAGTCGCTGAAAACGAAATGTTGAACCAGGCCAAGGCCCAACTCGTCAATGAAAAAGCAGCCCTTACCGATAAAGTAAACATTGCTTCTGTCATCAAAATGAAAAATGTAAAAGTGGAAGGCATGAAGGTCAAGAGCAGCGGCAAAGCTGTTGTGGTCAATAAGGCAAAAAGTGTGGACAAAGTAAAAGTTTGTTTCACTACCCTTGATAACGACGTAGTAGCTGCCGGCACGGAACGGTTCTTCATCCGCCTCATCAACCCACTCGGTGAAACATTGGCCATTGAAGACATGGGCTCCGGTACTATCACCAACAAAGCCACGGGCGAAGAAATCCGTTTCACTCAATATGAAGAAGTGGATTACAACAACGATGAAGCTAATTCCTGCCTGTACTGGGAACCAACCAACCTCGCTTTTTCCACAGGTACTTATACCGTTGAGATTTACAACAAAGGGTATCTGGCAGGAATGGGTTCTGTCAGCTTAAAATAAAATCAACCTCCTCCAGCAGTGAAATAACTGACCATAGCGTGATGTATATGCCGGACCTCTTTTGAGAGGCCCGGCATTTTTGTTTTAGGAATTAATGTGCTGCCGAACTGGAGTTCGGCAGCACGTTCAGCACAATGGGAACACGAGCGAAAAAACTTTTTAAATACAGAAACAAAAACAAAAGCGCCCACTCCTGAGTTTAGGAGCGGGCGTTTTTGCTTTTGTCTCTGTCCAAAAATTTTATCGCAAAACCGGATTTGTATATTTGCGTGATTACTCAGCCATATGGACAATCCACATGAAAAAAAATCTACTTCCCATCTATTGTTTTTTGTTAAGTACCTCTTGGGGGCACGCTCAAACGACGAATAACCAAAACACCCACACCTATAAAATTTTCAAGACAACAGAAGCCATAAAAGTTGATGGAGAACTTGACGAGGAGATATGGCAGACTACCGATAAAGTGGGCAAGTTCTGGTACAGCTTCCCAATAGATAACAAAGAAGTGGAGGCGGAACACCAAACGGAAGTGATGCTGACTTACGACGCTAAGAATATATATATCGCAGCTGTTTGCCATGGAGATGGCCCGTTTGTAATCCCGTCTTTGAAAAGAGATAATAACCAGTTCTGGCGCGGGGATGTATTTTCAGTGGTGTTCGATGCGGTGAATGAAAGAACCAATGGAGCAGGGTTTGGTACCAACCCGGCTGGGGTACAGCACGAAACATTAATAGGCGCCAACACGGGTACAAGAGGGGGCGGTGGTGGCAGGGGCGGTTTCAATACTGCCTGGGACAATAAATGGCTGACCAACTCTAAACAATATGCAGATCGATGGACAACCGAGTTGGCAATCCCCTTCAAGACACTCAAATACGGCAAAAAGACAATCTGGGGGATGAACTTTGTGCGGGGGATATCCAAAACGAACAGTTGGCACACCTGGGCACCTGTTCCTGTGCAATTGACAGGAGTCGACTTGGGATACCTAGGTGCATTGATATGGGATGAAGTGCCGCCAAAAGCCAAAAGCAATATCTCCATCATTCCCTATGTGCTGGGTTCAACTTTTAAGGATGTTGAGGAAGGGGAACCGAGAGAGAATAATTTCAGGGCAGGAGGAGACGCAAAAATCGCCCTTGGTTCGAACCTAAATTTAGACCTGACAATCACCCCCGATTTCTCGCAGGTAGATGTGGACGAACAGGTCACTAACCTCACCACGGTCAACATCCGTTTTCCCGAAAGACGGCTTTTCTTTTTGGAAAACAGCGATATTTTTTCCGAATTCGGTATCCCGCCCATGCGGCCGTTTTTCAGTAGAAAAATTGGCTTGGACGAAGATGGAAATACATTGCCCATCCTTTATGGCGCCCGCCTGAGCGGCAATGTAAACAAAGACTTGAGGATCGGCCTGATGAACCTACAGACCAAAGAAGAAGGTGGTGTTCCCGGCCAAAACTACATGGCTGCTGCCTTCAATCAGCGTCTCTTTGGAAGAACCATCGCCAAAGCCTATTTCCAAAACAGGCAAGCCTACACAGATGGCGAATTTTCTTCTATTGATTATAATCGGGCATACGGTGGCGAACTAGAATACCGTTCTATTGATGGTTCATTACGTGCCAATGTTGGTTACGGACAGTCCATGACCGCTGGCGTCCACAACGAAAATGAACTCTTCCATGCCATTTTTTCCTACAATGATCGTAACCTATCCTTTTACACCAATTGGATGAGCATCGGCAATAATTATGTTCCAGACATGGGTTTTATGACGTGGCTCTTTCATTATGATGCCATAACGGATAAAGAGTACCGGATCGGTTATGGCCATAGTTTTACCAGAGCGGCATATACTTTTTATCCCAAAAACTCAGCTATCAATTCCCACCGCATAGGGTTTAGGAGTGTTTTTGATATTACTTCCAGCAGAAGCGAATTGTTCATCGGAACAATAACAGGAAGCTACAACCTTAGATTTGCCAATACCAGTTCCATTGAGGTGGAAGTGAATAGAGAATCCAGGACTCTTTTCTTCCCATTCGATTTTACAGATGCTGACCCCTTACCAGCCGAAGAGTACAATTGGTCCTTTATCGGAGTCACCTACGAATCTGACAGGCGAAAAGTGCTTTCCTATGAAGCCGGATTTGAGATTGGTAGTTTTTTCAATGGTGACCGTCGGCAAGTTTCCCTCGAATTAAACTACCGCCGCCAGCCCTGGGGAAATTTTGCCCTTCGTTTCGTGCGAAATGACTTGGAATTTCCCGACCCCTATGGCAAAACCAACCTCACTTTGATTGGCCCAAGAGTCGAAATCAACCTCTCTCGCAATTTCTTCTGGACGACCTTTTTACAGTACAACACCCAAAGCGATAATTTCAACATCAACAGCCGGGTGCAATGGCAATTCCAGCCGTTGTCCAATTTCTTTATTGTTTACACGGATAATTATTTTATCGACATGTGGGGGCCAAAAAACAGAGGGCTGGTGGTGAAGGTGAATTATTGGCTGAATATATGATTCAGAGGATTTTGGTTTATAGTTTTTGGTTCATGGTTTTTTGGTTTGATAACCCCAAACTATAAACCGTGAACCATAAACCGATCAATTTTCAAGGCGCTAACCTCTCAATCTTCCATCCCCCGCCCGCTTGAGGGGTGTACAAAAAGCGGTCGTGGAGGCGGTTTTTGCGTCCTTGCCAAAATTCAAATGAATCGGGTACTACCCGAAAACCGCCCCCAAAACGATGGTAGCGGCACTTCCTTGTTTTGAAATTTATTTTTCAACTCTTCGAGCTTGCCCATCAATAGCTGCCGGGAAGTAATAACCGAACTTTGGTTGGACACCCAAGCACCGAGCTGGCTGCCTTTTGGCCTGGTGAGAAAGTATTTGGTGGACTCAACCATTGAAACCTTTTCCGCTACACCCGTTATCCGCACCTGACGGTCGAGATCATGCCACGGGAACAGCAAGGCAACTTTTGGGTTGTCAGCAATTTCCTTGGCCTTCTTGCTTTCGTAATTGGTATAAAATACAAATCCCTTTTTATCAAAAAATTTCAATAAGACCAATCGGGCGGAGGGTTGGCCTGATGGGCTTACCGTAGCAAGGGTCATGGCATTGGGCATGCGCAGCCCAGCCTCTTCAATCTGTTCGAACCAATTTTCAAACTGGGAAACTGGGTCGTCGTGTAGTTCATCTCTGTTCAGCCCTTTTAGGACGAATTCTTCCCGCATATTGCTGATGTCCATTTGCATAAATTTTTTGTAAGTGCTTCTATCACTTGAAGTGCTGAAAGCACTGGCCATTTATTCCATTTTCATACATTAGTGTCAGTAGAAATAGTCTTTCCTCTTCTTTTGTTTCGTAAATAAATGAAGATTTTAGTTTTTCGACGCTCAGAGGCACTGATAATTATTCCCCATTCCCTCCTAATCACTGATCACTAATCTACTAGTCACTAAACTTAAAATGAAAGCACATCAAAACTCACCGCCCGCTTTTGCCTGGGAAGACTGGTACACTGACCTCGGCGTTCGCTCCATCTACATACCCAAATTAGAAGAAATCCTCCATCAAATCCACCGCTATCAGTTTACCCGTTTCCAGGGCACAGTAGCCTACCAAATAAAAAGAAAACTAAAAAGAAGAAAATATAAGAGCTGATATTTAATACCAACAACACATCTCACTCCGCCCGCAACGACTCCACCGGATTCGCCACCGCCGCTTTCACACTCTGCACCCCCACCGTCAAAAACGCAATTACCAAAGCCATTACCCCTGCCGACCCAAACGCCCACCAAGGCATATCCACATGATAGTGAAAACCCTGCAGCCAACCATTCATAAAATACCAGGCAATGGGCGTCGCTATCACCATTGCTAAAACGACCAGCCATAAAAATTCTTTCGACATCAGACCAATGATGCTGGCAGTCGTTGCGCCCAGCACTTTCCGCACACCAATTTCCTTGGTGCGGCTTTCCGCTGCAAAAGTGGCCAGACCGAGCAGCCCCATACATGAAATCAGGATGGCCAAAAGGGTGAAGGCGAAAATCAAATCAGCCGTGCGGCGGTCGGTTTGGTAGGCTTGCTGCAATTTATCATCGAGGAAAAAATAATCGAACGGTTCGCCGGGGTTGATCTTTTCCCATGAACGTTGCAAGTCCGCCACCAGATCGGGTAGGTTTTCCGTCGAAACGGAAGCCACCAATTGACGGACGCCCCGGCCTTGCTCCCAATGGAAGATATGGGCATTCATTTCAGTACGCAGAGAGTTGATATGAAAGTCTTTGACAACCCCAATAATTTCATGCGTATGCTCCTGCCCTTGCCAATTCCAATAGATTTTTTTGCCGACCGCATTGTCAACAGTATAGCCCATGTTTTTCAGCAACCGTTCATTCACTACAACGGCATAAGCAGAATCCGCCAGCCTATTCTCTTGAAAAGACCGACCTGCCAAAAGTTCAAAATCCATGATGGACAAGAAGTCTGCATCCACCCAGTTGCGGTTGGTATGCGAACCCTCCTCCCTCGACTGGCCTTCCCCATAAATGAGCATGTCCTCGATATTGGGCATGCCGGGGGCAGCACTGGTACCCCCTACTCCATTTATTTTTCTATTTTCCGAAATGGCCTCTTTAAACAAGCGGAAGTTAGCAGCAGATGTAGCAGTGTTAAGCGGCACGGCCAGTTTTGCTTCGGGGGAATAACCGAGGTTTTTATTTCGCAAAAATTGCATCTGCTGCTGAATGACCAAGATGCCTTGGATCAGCCCAATGGAAACGATGAACTGCACAACGACCAACGCCCTCCGCACCTGCTTGGCAGACAATCTATCGCCGGCCTTGCCTTTGAAAATATGGACGGGGTTGAAAGAGGAAAGGTATAACGAGGGGTAGCTCCCGGCCAATAAGGTTGTCACTGTCAAAATGCCGATGATCCAACCGGTCAATGCCC
>CBDCVJ010000032.1:0-16533 GCA_965222975.1 Saprospiraceae bacterium
AAAAAATAACCTTGCCGAATAATTACGAATTTGTTTTATAAAAAATGCCGGATCGTTGGAACCGGCATTTTTTTTTGGAAAAAATCCAAAAATCCAAAAATCCAAAAACCCAAAAACCCAAAAACCCAAAAATCCAAAAATCCAAAAATCCAAAACCCCAAAACCCCAAAACCCCAGAAGGCCAACCAGCCTTTTTCCTAAATTTTCCGTCTTCACAATATCAGCTGTATAACATAGGTTTTGAAAAAAGTGTATTTTATTAAAGCAACCTTTCGATCTGTCCATGAAATCTATCTATACCACGATTCTCCTGATGCTTTCCTCAATGCATATCACTTTATGGTCGCAAATAACCATTGAAGGCGACCTGCGGTTGGGCGATACTCTCAAATCCTGTTGCTCCAAACAAAAAAAGGCGACCAATTGGTTGGCGCCATTTCCAAGTGGGATGCCGACTCCCTGTCATTCAAACTGGCAATTGGAAATGAGTTCGCTTATAGTTTGAGAGACTTGGACAAAATCAGGGTTTATAGCAAACCATTTTTCAATCATTAATCGACCATGAGGAGGCCTGTTCACTATTCGCTCAGATGACGGCAAAGTGCGGCAAGGCTACGTCATTAAGATGGACAAAAGGTCGGTGCGGGTAAAATACAACCGCAGAAAACGGGCATATATTAAAGCCGAGGGTTTGCAAGAAGCTGTTTATGGCCCTACTGAATTGCCCAATGACTTTGATAATTACTACCTTCTCCGCCTCAAAAGAGAGGGCCTTAAAAAGGGCCGCCTAATTCATATTGATAGGCAATATGTCCATTTCCAACCCCTGGGGGCAGGGTCATGAAATATCCCCGCTCCAAGGTCTTGTTGCTGGACAACAAGCAAAATCATGGCTTTAAGCAGATGATCGGGCATCAGCGGGCACTTCTGCTTGCACCAACGGGGTTCAACCTCCGAAAAGGGGAGAGTGAGTTCAGGAATATTAATTATTTGCTCAACACTTTTTCCACCGGCTTCAGTGACCATGTGTCTGGCACGGTTGGGCTGATAATGATAGAACCCTATTTTCAATTAAAGCTTTCCCAGGATTTTGGCGAACTCCTTCATGTGAGTGCCGCGCTGGCATGTCTTTGGCCGGGGCGGCGGATGGCACATTGCGGCATCACTCGGCACGCCCGATAACTTCCTGAATTTGGGCTATATGCAGAACAAGGGTGAAACGACTTTCAGTAATACTGACATGGATGCCATTTTTTTTGGAGGCTCCATAAGAACGGGTGACCGTCAGCGGTTTTTTTTTGTGAATTTGCCCTAATTACAGAAAAACGGGAACTGTTCGATGCAAATGGCTATGGCACCAATACTTTTGCTTTGGGCTATGGATGGTTTGGACGCAGGTTTAATTTTAATTTGGGTTTGATATTGGCAGAAGCAATTGACAAGAATACGTGTTTTGGATCATTGGGTTTTTCCCTTGCAATGAGGAGATTACCGTTTTGTGCCTGCCCCCGTTATTTCCACCTCTGTTTATTTTGGGAAAATGCCATAATTGAGAAATGAAAAAACCTATCCTGTAAAATATCCAAATGAATTTACCCCTTATTCGCCAACTGCCCACATGCCGCATCAATATCTTTCCCCCGACTGCGGCGCACTGTCACTACCACATCGTGATCGGTTAAGTACTGAGCAAATCGGTCAATCTGGTCAGCCGATGATTTATGGAAATTCACACCACCAATTGGATTGTACTCAATAATATTCACCCGAACGGGGAATTGCTGGCACAATTTCACCAATGCCTTTGCATCTTCCAGGCTGTCATTAAAATTTTGGAAAGTAATATATTCATAACTGATACGACACCGGGTGTTTTTATAAAAATAACGGAGCGACTCCATCAATGCTTCCAAATTGTTCTGCTCGTTGATGGGCATGATCTCGTTGCGCTTATCGTCAGTAGCTGCGTGAAGGGAAAGGGCAAGGTTGAATTTGACCTGATCGTCAGCCAGTTTTTTTATCATCTTGGCAATGCCAGCTGTGCTTACAGTAATGCGTTTGGGCGACATGCCCAATCCTTCTTGTGAAGTAATTTTTTCAATACTTTCCAATACATTTTTATAAGCCAACAACGGCTCTCCCATGCCCATGTAAACAATATTGGTGAGCGGATGCCCAAATACCTCTTCTGCTTGACGGTTTACCAAGGCGACCTGATCGTAAATCTCGCCCGCCATCGAGGTTTCGTACCCGTTTCATCTGTCCGGTGGCGCAAAATTTACAGGTCAGGCTGCACCCCACTTGGCTCGAAACACAGACCGTATATCGTTTATCCTCTGGAACAGGAATTAGCACTGATTCAATGAGGTGGCCATCGTAAAGGCGAAAACGGGTCTTGATAGTGCCGTCAAGGCTGCGTTGCACCTTGTCTTCAACAATGGCATTGATGATAAAATGTTTCTCCAAAAAAGCCCTTAAAGGATTGCTCAGGTTGGTCATTTCTTCAAAAGAATGCGCCCCTTTTTTCCACAACCATTCCACGACCTGCTTGGCCCGAAATTTCTTCTCACCCTGTTCGAGGAAAATGGCGACCAACTCATCGTGGCTGAGTTGGCGGATGTCTTTTTTAGTGGCAACTTCAGTCATGTTGCAAAGGTAAGGCGATTATTTGCTGCCAGTTAATTTGAGTATTGTTTTTTCACCTTTCCCAAATGCTCTTTTGTCTAGTTTTATACAAATCAAAAAATGTGGTTGCAATTTTTTGCTGGAAAAAATCGACCTAATTACTTTCGGCCCTTTAATAGCCGCAATTAATTATTCGTGTTCTTTGGTAGCTTTCACTTTCCTCTAAAACACCGATACTTTGTTTGTTTATCAATAACTATTATTTTTTTAAAAGTGCGGCCGATTATTAATTGTTTTTAGTAACTACTTTCAAGTTATCCTCTCTTTTGCTGTTCCTTTTTATTTGGGCTTTCTCCAATATTTTCCCTGTTAGGTTATAAGAAAAATCATTCCCAGAAAGGGGGTGATTATTTTTCATTTGTCGGAACGGATATTTATCCGATAAGGATTTTTATGCCCAAAAACCATTTCCCCTGACTTTTAAATAGGACTAAATAATTCATTAAATAATTCACTTGACATGAAATTACCTGTACTAATTTTTCTTTTTATCCCCATTTTTTGCCAAGGCCAATATTGTCAACCAACATACGGAAAGTCTGCGGTTGTACCCATTATTGACCGGGTAGCCATTGGAGATATTGACAACGCCGACAGCGGCTTTGCATTGACCCTTGAAGGGTATTCGGATTATACATCTATGAAAACGGAATTAAGTATTGGAGAAACACACACTATTATTATTGAGACTGGGGATCTTTTTCCGCATAATATCGGAGTGTGGATAGATTGTAACCGCAACGGTTTTTTCGATGATGGAGAAAGAATAGATGTTTTTGTTATTGGTGGCAATAATGGTATGGTCAAGGAAATAGAATTTAACCTTCCCGACTTTGCCACCAACGGAACAACGAGACTGCGAGTACGGGCAATGGCTGAACCATTTGGTCAATGGGACTTATCCATGCACCCTTGTTTGCCATCACATGATGAGGGCGAGACAGAGGATTACACGGTAGAAATAATTGGTGGGGTCAACGGTTCGGTCGCAATTTCGAATTTCCTTGCACCTCACTCAGGAATCGCTTTAGGCGAAGAAGATGTTTCTTTTGAAATGATCAACCTTGGAATTATTCCTGCGGAAAATATGGTGGCTATATTTAAAATAGATAATGATATAATTTTTTCAGAAAATGTACCTGAAATATTGTCACCCCATAATTCAATGATTTATACGTTTTCTGAAAAATATAATTTTAATAACATTTTATGCGAAAATATTTCAGTGGAATTGCAGTGGCAAAATGACGGAATTTCAACCGATAATATTATTGAAAAAAACGTTTGTAATTTATCGCCCATAAATGGAGAAAAAATATGGTATTTACATTCCAATATAAATGGTGGATTGGAGCCGCTCGGCGGCGATCCATTTAATTCCACAACCAATGAAGTAACCATGAACAATGTTTTTGGGGAAAATAATTGGCAACAGGGATTTTTTGAGACAACAGATATAAATGAAGTTTTTTCTGACTCTACTTGCGTCGTTTTTTTGGATGGCAGTTTTGACCATAATACTTCATTTGAAAACATGATGACTGATACCCGCTTTATTATTGAGAATTGGGTAGCAGCAGGTGGAAAATTGTTTGTCAACTGTGCCAAAGAAAGTGGCGAGTATTTTTATACACCTGTTGGGTTTGGCGGCACATATTTTACTTTTTATTCGGTCGGTAGTGCCCGGCCGCAGTCTGGTCACCCCATATTGGATGGGCCGTATCAGCCTTTAGCGGAAGATTATGCCGGGTTTTATTATGCCAATTCAGTGATTGTGGGCGACAGTCTTTCCACAGTGGTTTTCGAGACAAATGACGAAGGATTGTATAATGCCCCCATTTTGCAATTGCCCATTTTGGCTGAAAAGTCATGGGGCGCAGGAAAGGTGGTTTTTGGTGGACTTTCACCTAGTCAGTTAGTAGATCCAATGCAAGAGTCCATGAATTTGCGGGCGAATATTTTAGCCTATCTGCATGATTGTGAGGTCGTTTCATCTGAAAATGAAAGGCATATTTTGAGAGAGGTTATTTTGTATCCAAACCCTGTATCTACGAAACTGCACATCCAGGCTGCACCATTTAATTTTGATGTTAATTTCATCAAAGTATTTTCCTCTTCAGGAAGTACCATTTTGGGAAATGGATTGGAGAATAATGGATGGATTGATGTATCTGACTTATCATCTGGTGTGTACTTTATTGAATTAAAGGTGGACGATACAATCTCTACTGGCAAATTTGTGAAACATTGATTCTATTTAATTCTACTTTGTCATTTTAGAGAGAAAGAGTGATTAACGATTAAAAGATTAGAGATTAACGATTTTTGATTTGACGGACTTGATCTCTAATCTTTTAATCATTAATCAAAAAAAACTCTTTAAAGTAACAAAGTAGGATTAAGTAATGGGGTGTAAAAAATAGCTGTCTCAAAAAGACTTTCTCCAAAAGCCCCCTCTCTCAGCCCCGTATCCAACAGCCGGAGTGTTTCCGCCCGTTGCGAAACAGAAAAAGGGAGGCCAATTCTGCAATTGGCCTCCCCTTCAAAAAAAATATGGCAAGCAACTACATCGCACCGCAAGGCTTCGTAGCACATGGCTTCGGTGTTTCCGCCTGACGCCGAACAGAAAGGGAGGTCAATCCAAGAATTGACCTCCCTTTCAAAAAAATATGGCAAGCAACTACATCGCACCGCTCAACCTCGTATCCTTGCTGCGTTTCCGCCCTGGGGAGGTTCGGAGGGAGCTGGTCGTGTAGCGCTCGCCGAGGCAAAGGTAGGATAAATGGTTAAATGACTTAACGGATTAAATGTTTTTTTTCTCTGTGTAACTCTTATCAGCCGTTTAAACCATGAGGCCGTTTAAACCATTCAGCAAAATTTTTCCAACAACATATTAAAACTTCCCTTACATTTGCGCACGTGAGCAATTTTTGTGTTAAGCAAATTCCTTTTTTGAATAGTTGTTTTTTGAAATACTTGGAAATAAGAGGTTGTCAATCAGTTATTTGGATGTTTATTGTTCTTTTTTGTTCAACTCCAATTTTCCCTCCCACTACTGGTTCCAGTTCATTCTCATGGCGGTTTTAGTTGTGTTTCCTAAAAGGTCTTGCTTTTGTTTTGTTCAATAAATTCATTTTTTAATCATTCATAATTTTTCTTTTTCTAAACTTTTGATTTATGAACATTTTTGTTGCCAAACTGGATTTCAGTATTACAAGCGAAGACTTACAAACCGCTTTCGAGAAATTTGGCGAAGTATCCTCTGCCAAAGTTATCATGGACAAATTTACGGGCGAATCCAGAGGGTTCGCATTTGTTGAAATGCCCAACGATGAAGAAGCCAAAGAAGCAATCCGTTCACTACACGAAAGTGAAATGGCCGGAAGCCCAATTGTTGTTAAAGACGCTGATGCACCTAAAGATGACCGACGCAGTAGCGGTGGCTATGGAGGTGGCGGCGGTTACGGCGGCGGACGTCGTCCAAGAACGAGCGGTGGCTATGGCGGCGGCGGTGGTTACGGCGGCGGCGGACGTCGTCCAAGAACGAGCGGCGGCTACGGTGGTGGTGGCCGCGGTGGCGACCGATATGGCGGTGGCGGCGGCGGTTACGGCGGCGGTGGCCGCGGCGGCGACCGATATGGCGGCGGCGGCGGTTACGGCGGCGGCGGACGTGGCGGCGACCGATATGGCGGCGGCGGCGGTTACGGCGGCGGCGGACGTGGCGGCGACCGATATGGCGGTGGCGGCGGCTATAACCGAGACGATAGAAACGATCGCTACGACAGCGGTGGTGCCTATGACCGCAACACTGGCAAAGAGCCATACAGGGGTGGCCTTTTAGGCGAACAAAATAATAATGATAAGGAAGATACACGTTACAACAAAGAGGATCAGGATTGATTTTCTTCGTTTGAAGTATAATAAATTCTATTAATGAAAACGGCCCACAGGTGCTTCACCTTGTGGGCCGTTTTCATTGTTTCATGACTTCATTGTTGACAAAAATCAAAGCAACCTTGAACAATGAAGCAATGGAACAGTGAACTTACTCCCTCACAAACTTATCGGTCCAAATAGCTTCACCTACTTGAAAGGTGATCAGGTAAATACCTGGACTTAATGATTGTACATCCAAAGCATAGTCAGGGTTTACTTTGTGGATTACCTCTTGTCCGATCAGGTTGGAAACCCGGATGGCAGCAATGTCAAGGTCAGAATCAATCGTGAGGGTGCTGGTGACCGGGTTCGGATAGAATTTGATTTTTTGCGCCAGCGAAGGATCAACCACATTGTTCAATTCGATAATGTCCGCAGCGTACCTTGGTACCAACTGATAGCCCTGGTCACAAATACCATCAGTGTCATGCTGCCCACCTAAACCTATGGCGTGGAATGGCTCTTGGGGAATGGGCATGCTGGCAAGTTCTGTATCGTCATCAATAAACATGGTGTTTGTGAAAACACCATTGGTTACTTCCACGGTAAAAAAGCTTCCATCTCCGAGCCATTTGCTTGGATCTACAAATTCGAGATTGGTTAGTTGTATCAATTCTGATTCATAGGACTCGTTGATGATTGTGGTTACTTGGGGATCAACCAATGGGTTGCCTATAGAAACTTTCCATAGTGTATCTGGCTGAATTTGTGTCACGCAATTATGTTCATCGATTGTTCCCCGCACAATGAACTCATCCCCTTCATTAAAGGTCAGGCCAAAATCATCAAAATCAAAGACAGTTATACCGCCTGTTCCATCATACAGAGCAAATTGCATCCAACCAGAGTTTGCTTGAAAATTGATACCATAAAGGATGCCTTGCAACTGGCAAGTGACACCCATGGAATCAGGTATTCCATCGGCATCTATCGAAGTGACCGTTGAGATGTCGTAAATGGGGTAGGTCGTCGGACAAATTACGTTGATGGTTACAGAAGCGCTGTCGCAGCCGTTCATGTCACATATTCGATAAGTGAAACCGTCCGTACCACAGAAATCGGCGTTAGGGGTGTAGGTAATGTCATTAAGGCCGTTCACCGTTACCATGCCATTGTCAGGCCCACTGGTGACGTCCATAGAGGTAAGTGGGTTGGGTAGGTCGTCATTGGCAAGCACATTGATGGTAACAGCTACATTAATATCAGTTGAGGCCACATCATTATTGGTAGTAGGGGTAGTAAGTGCGATGGGGGAATAGTCACAATCTGGGAATGGTACAGGGGCAGTGGCGTTATCAACAGCATCATCAAAGGCATCTATGCCACTAAAAATCCAATTGGAGAGTTGGAAAAAACTGCCATCGGGGCCAGTCCCACTTTTTCGGTAGGCCCAACCATCCTTGTATTCCCACGGCTCTCCAGTGCCATTGGTATTGATGTCACCAAAAACATCAATAGGTAAAAGGTTTTCATAAAGTACGATCGGATCATTCCCGTTAATGCCTGCTGCAAACGAAGTCATATTTGGGTAAAATCCGAAAAAATTGAAGAACCGGACGCTGTCATTAGCTACATAAAAACAATCCCCTTCCTGAAGTGAAACATTTGGTAACATGTCCTCTACAGCTGTCGAGCCATTGCCATTGTCTGCCGAGCTTACTCCAAAGATACTTGCGTCAGGTATGTCCGCCAGAGCCTGCAATTCAAAGCCTTTTGCCCATGTGTCACTAGGTTCTACTTGTGTGTCGAACACCCCCGTAATTACCAATGCATTGGTAAAGGGAGTGTCGTCATCAATAATGTTATAGATAAATGTATCTCTATCTGGGTTAATGGTAGCGTTATTGGTCGGATTTGTTAAATGGAGCACGAGCGTCTCGACACCTTCGATGTCCGTATCGTTTAAGATTGGGATGCTCACAACCCGGCTAGCGGTAGTCATTCCACCAGGGAATACAATCTCCATCGGCAATGTTATTTGAAAATCGCTCCCATTAATAGCGGTAGAACTCGTTTCCAATTCTAATAATACTCGGGTAGTGTCTGCATTGCCATTGGTCAAGTTGATAGTCACCGATGCGTTTCCGGCATCCTCGACTATGGTGAAGCCTGTGTTATTGAAGCCGATTATTGCCCCGAACGGGCAATCCGAATCGGCTGCAGGGTTGGCTAGTACTTCTGTCCCGTTTACAATAAAACCTGTAGGGGTAGTAGCAGCTGCCCATGCGTTCATCGTATTGTTGTCACTGTTGACATCACAAAGCACTAAAGAAGCTCCTTGGCCACCGGTTTCAGAAGGCCAACCTGCTGCTGCGTTGCCATACATAACCAAGTCCACGATATCGCCATTTTCATCCCTCAAAGTAATCCGTTCCCCCCCGTTGCTGAGTGCCCCGCTTTGGAACTGGAAGGCAGGTACTCCAAAACCCATTTCAAAATTGGTGGAATTAGTAGCCAGGATGACATAGCCTCCTGGTGCGAGGGTGTGTTGCGGAAAAGTGAAATTGATCGCATCCATAATACTCCAGCCTTCCATTTCTATCGGATTCGCAGTATTATTAAACAATTCAATAAATTCATAAGCATCCGATCCTGAAGTCGGGTCGTTATACATGATTTCAGTAATAACAACATCACTTGGCCCCAGCACAGTGATTTTCCCGATCATCTCAACACCAAAATGCGGGTCACAGTGGTAATCGTATTCGCCCGGAATGTTGAAAGTGTGGCTGAACACCCAGGGGGCATTGGCTGCGAGACCATTCTCAAAGCTTTCAGGGTTGTTGGGGTAACTCTGTTGCGAACCGTTCACGTTGTGAAAACCACCTTGGTTGTCCCAAGTGACCGTATCGCCCACATTGATAACCAGATCGTCGGGCGTAAAGGTGTTACTATTGTCCAGCACGATGGTGTGCTGGGCTGTCAGGTTTGCTAAAAAAAGGAAAAAGGAAAAGAGGAAGGTAGAGGTTGATTTTTTCATGAAGTGAGTGAATTTATTGTTGGTAGTTTTCAGTAGGCGGTCGGCAGTTTTAGCTAAGAGGTCGCCTTTGACTACTTACTGCATGCTGCCGACTGCAAACTGGAATCAAAATTACTGGAAGTGGTTGGAAATGCGGGAAGGTGAGTATGAATTATTTGTAAACGATGGTCATATGAAATGGAAAACGGAAGTTTTGCACCAATTCTAATGCTCATTACACTATTCGAAACGGACAGTAATAAAGGATGCCTATTTAGGTAACTGTTCAGTATGGGGAGAGAAAGCTAAAAAAAAATTCATTTTTAGCTTTCTCTCCCCATACTGAACAGTTACCCCATTTACATAGATGCCAAAGATGTGGAGCGTGAAACAGTGATTCTACTTGGGCTGGGGATTGTGAGTTCTCCCCATGTTATCCGTAACTCCCTCGTCCATAAACAATTGAACTTCTTGTTCTAGGGAAATGGGAAAAACGACCCCCTCCGTGCTTACCTCCATAACAGCAGGTATGTAGCCGCTTGTTAAAACTGATATTCTATAAACTCGGTCAGGTAACAATGCCACTTTCAGGTTGGTGTCGAATGGCCCTTCTTTGAAAACAAGTCTTTCTCTTGAAGTTTTGTCATATACGACAGCAGTTGCGCCGTGTACCATATCCTTGTTGTTGGCATCGAAAACGGGCAATGTTAATTCCACCATGGTGTTTACTTCGTAAATACGGGTGATGCTTTTTTGGTGGGTCGGGTTTTTACTGTAGTTATACGTTGGCCGATTTGATGCAAAGTAGCCTTTTTTGCTTGAGGCATGAAAGGTGAAATGGGTTTCGTCGTATTGGCTGTTCAGGATGGTTCCAGAGTTCATAGGGTACTCCCATTTTCCATTTACTGTTTTTTTGGTTGAAAAGACATCGAAACCGCCTGCGCCAGGAAGTTCATTAGAACTGAAAAACAGGGTTTTTTCTGGTAGGTGAAAATAAGGTGACACTTCATCACCGGCCGTGTTGAAAGGGAGGGAAGTGGGCTCATTGTAAGTGCCATCGGTTTCTATCACACTCTGCCAAATGTCTTTGCCGCCCTTGCCCCCTGGCCTGTTCGATACAAAGTATAGTACATATTTGTTTAGCTCCCAGTCATAACCGATGGTTGGCTGGGTAGCTGTACTGTTCCGCTTGTTGATATGGGGTGGCAATTTTGATGCAGCTTCCCATCCCCCTTCATACCGTTTTTTCCTCGACCAAATGGTACACTTGTTTTGCGTATTGTCTTGGCACAAGGAATAGAACAGGGTCGCACCGTCGGAAGTCATGGTCAAATTTGCGGCGTGCAGCTCCTCCTTTTGTGGGTTGATGGGGAGTAAAGTTGCCTGTTTTTCCCCAGGGTAGGTACTGAATATACGGCTAACACGCTTCTGGTTATTGCTGGCGTGCAGGGTGGTAAAATACACCTTGTCGCCATATCGGAAAGGAGCATAGCTATCTGCATTGGCAGTAATATCATTAGAAAGTAGAACGACCGCAGATTTCGGGGGATAGTTGCTTTGACTTTGGGCCTGCATCCTCATGGTTATGAACAACAAGGCCGTAATTTGGAAATAGAGTTTTAGCATCACTTGTGTATTTAACCTCACAGCATCTGCTGTTAGGCGCTTGGTAGCACTGTAAGAAAAACCAAAAACGGAGGGGCAAGTGAGGAGACCAGAGTATTTGGAGAATTGTTGTTCTGGTGTATGGGATGCGAGTTTGATTGTAGGAAAAAACGTTCCAGTTTTATTGTGACTGGATGGATATGGTAAGGTAACGTTATTTTTTTATTTTTTTTAATTCAAAGGAATTTGCGGCTCTTGATGAATTCATTTGGTTAAAATTTTTTAGTAAAACTCACTTATGACAATATAATAAAGCTGAACAAATCGGAAAGTTATTCTTCTTCACTCCCTTAGAACCGAATTTGCTGGGTGAGGATTTATTTTGTAGCCTTTTCTTTTTTATGAGAGAGCCCTGTTTAATTTGATTAGTATATGATTGCATGTTTCAAAAATCGCTATTTTAGCAACTCACCTTAAAAATCAATTCGCATGAAATCGCTCTATTGCATTTCGATTGCTTTCCTTTTTATTTTCTTTCAAAAAGAGCCTGTTACTGCTGCCCATATTATTGGGGGGTACATGTCTTACGAATGCTTAGTAGGCGATCCTCCTTATTCAGTAAGCTCAAATACAGGCGAAATCACAGGCTTGCCAAATGTTTTCGGTTCTTTTGTTTATGGCCTGTGCGTTGATGAATATCGGAATGGCGTTTTGTTGAGTTCCATCAGGTTGGAATCCATCCATTTCGCCCTTTCTGAGCTTTCGCATGAAGAGAATGTTCCCTCGCCAGAAGAAACATTTCGGGTTGTCCCTAATCCCGCATTGGGCTTTGCTAGGTTGGAGATGCCTGTTGCCGATGCGATTTTTACCATTGTATTATTTGACCTCAATGGAACAAAATGCAAAACCTATCAATATGTTCGTGGTGACAATTTCCTGTTAGATATAGCTGGATTAGAAGCAGGAGTGTATTGTTTAAGAGCGGAGACAGACGGAATAATATACACTTCAAGGTTTGTCATTTTGTAAAGAAACAGACGAGATGGCTAATATAACTGACTGCTGTAGATTTTCCCGAAATGAATTTGGGAAAACCTATAGTGGTTTGGGATATATCACCATTGGTGAGTAGTTTTTGCCATCTTTACAAATATAAAAAATGATAAATTAAAAAAATACCTAACGACGGGTAAAGATGGCCATTGGCATCCCTGTACCTTTGTACCATTATTTTAATATGTTATTTTTTTAATACGAAACTCGCCTACACAACTTTCTCCAAATTAGATCCGACAACAAGGGATAAACTTTCCAACCTGAAAATTATTGACCACACTTTGCATTAAGGGCATTTGATTTTTTCAAAACCAATAACCCTTTGATGCGGTATTCCAAAACTACACACGACAGATGACCAGCGGGTTAAAACTGCACGGCCGTTTTTCTGCCAACAGCAAACTGCCCACTGCCAACTGATAAAACGGATTTATTCTTTAACCAAAAGCGGAGTCCCATGCAACGAGTTCTACCCTTTTTGGCGGTAGTATGCTTATTTTTCTATACTAACTGCCTCCTATCTCAAAACACACCGATCATATTCTGCCCTGGGGATATTAATGAAAACCTCAGTCCGGGAGAATGTGGAACAACGGTCAATTTCCAAGTTTCTGCCAGCGCAAATGGCAATCCTTCCCTTCCTCTCATTTATCAAATAGATGGTACAGGATACACTTCAGGAAGCGTTTTCCCAATTGGGATGACCACCCTCCAGTTTGTGGCTGCGGACACGGCAGCGCCCATGTTCCCGTTTCCTGCCGATACCTGCACCTTTACCATCAATGTGGTGGAGTATGTGCCGGCGAACCCTGCCATCGTTACAGATGATGACTTGTACATTTCCATTCCAGCTACTTGCGAAATGTTCCTTTTGCCGTCTATGGTATTGGAAGGCAATTATGGCTGCTACGATGATTTTGAAGTGGATGTTGAAAACACGGGGAGCAATTATGTTGGCCCTTACTATGTGGGCGAAACAATTACCTACACTATTACCAATACAGAAACTGGTATGACAGGCTGGGGGGAAGCGACCATAGAAGATTATAGCGGGCCGCTCATTGAAGACTGCGACACGGTCAGGGTGAGTTGTTTGGCCGATGTCAGGCCAGAGTCAGAAGGAGGGGAAATTCCCAACCCGACCATTACGGATTGTTATTCGTTCGACTCTACCTATGTGGACATGCTGACACAGGGTACCTGCCAAGATACCTTTACTTCTGTCATCATGCGGATTTGGACTGCTGTCGACACATTGGGCAATGTTTCTTCTTGCAACCAGATCATAATTGTTGATAGGACTACTTTGACTGAGGTTTCCCCGATCTGCCCAGTAGATACCACTATCGAATGTATGGTCGGCGTAATACCTGATTTTAGCCCTGATTCTACAGGGTATCCAACAGTAGTCATTGATAATGAAGTATATGACATCACTGACGGTGGTAATTCGATCTGCAATATCAGTTCTTCTTATAGCGAAATGGTAATAGATGGCTGTGGGGCAACCTTCAAAATCATCAGAACATGGACGGTCATGGACTGGTGCCTGCCGCTTGACTTTATCACAAATCCTTGGACTTGTACCCAAGTGATCGAATATATGGATACCACGCCACCAGAAGTAACTGCCCCAATGGACATGACTGCTAATGCCAACCTACCTGGTTGTCGGGCAAGACCCTTTATCCCTGAAGTGGATCCCATTGACTGTTCGGGTTATTCGGTTTTCATTTCCACGCCAGTTGGGCCTATTGCTGGAAATGGAGGACAGGTGCCTGCTCCCGGCCTACCATTGGGTGACCACCTTATTGAAATAAAAGTAACGGACGATTGTGGCAATGCAACGAATGTGTCCTTTACCATAACAGTGGAAGACCAAACCTCGCCGACACCCATCTGCGATGCCCACACCATTGTGGCCTTGGATAATATGGGTTATGCATTTGCTTATGCAACTACCTTTGATGATGGCAGTACAGATAACTGTTGTGTGGACAACTTTGAGGTGGCACGTGTTGAAGACAACTGCGACTTGCCCGATAATCTAACATTCCGGGATCATATAGAATTTTGTTGTGCTGACGTAGGGCAGACTGTCAATGCTATCATGCGTGTTTGGGACTGCAATGGCAATTCCAATACTTGCAATGTAGAAATAGAAGTCCAGGACATTAATGGTCCGAGCATTTCCTGCCCGCCCAATGTGACCCTGCTTTGTGGCGACAACTATAGCGACCCGAATATAGTGGGTGAAGTGGTGACCGACCCGACCATGCAGGGAGCATTGGATGGCCTTGCAACCGATAACTGTGGCGATGCCATTATGGTTGTCAGCAGCGATGATGGGCAGGTCAGTTGCGGATCGGGTATTATTTATCGGACTTATTTGGTGAGCGATGTGGGTGGTGCATCCAATTTCTGTGTGCAAACGATCACAGTGCAGAACAACAATCCATTCACTGGCAGCAATATCACCTTCCCCCCCGACACCACGATCAATTCTTGCGGGGCACTCGTTGACCCAACTGTAACCGGTATTCCTACTTTCCCGCCTTCGAATGGCTGCCAATCCTTGGTGTACGGTCAAGATCCTGACTTGGAACTTGCCACCATTGATGGCTCTTGTCGGAAAATAGAGCGTCGTTGGTACGTGATAGATTGGTGTCAGTACGACCCTAACGATCCCAATACCTTAGGAATTTGGACGCATGCCCAGATCATTACCGTAATGGATCAGGAAGGGCCCACCTTCCCGGTCTGCGATAATTTGGCCTTTTGCAATTTCAAAACTGATTGTTCAGATTTGGCCGTTGACCTAACCGTTTCAGCAACGGATGCTTGTACAGATGATAACCTGTTGACTTATTCCTGGACTGTTGACCTTTTCAATGACGGAATCGCTGACCCTGCTGCTTACACTGTTTCAGGCATCGGCCAAAATACGGCCAACGACTATCCGAACGGAACACACCAAATCAGCTATACAGCCTATGACGGCTGCGGAAATACAGGCAGTTGCTCCTTCTTGTTTACCATTGATGATTGCCTAAACCCGAGCGCTTTATGCAACGGTGGCATTGTAGTAGAACTGATGCAGACAGGCATGATCCCCGTGAATGTGATGCAGTTAGAGGAAGGGACTTCCAACGATAATTGCACCGCACGGGCCGACCTGCTGTTTTCATTTACCAATGATACTGCAGATACGGACACCATTTTTGATTGCTCCAATATTGGCCAAAATGCGGTGGATGTATGGGTGACGGACGAAGCAGGCAATCAGGATTTTTGTACTACTTCTGTTATCGTTCAGGACAATATGAATGCCTGTAGCGGTCCCCTCATCAGTATGTCGGGAGCCATTGCCAGCGAAAGCAACGGAGCTGTGGAAGAGGTTACCGTGGAATTGAACGGAAACATGAACGGAATGGCCTATACGGACAGCCTAGGCATTTTCCAATTCAATAATGTGCCTACCGGACAAGACTATACCATTACGCCACAGATGGACACCAACCCATTGAACGGCGTAACCACTTACGATCTCTACCTATTGCAACGACATATTCTCGGCATTGAACTGTTGGATTCCCCTTACAAATTGATTGCTGCCGATGCCAATAAAAGTGGTGCAGTCACAACTTATGATGTGGTGGAAATAAGGAAAGTGATCCTATATGTTGAGCTTTCTTTCCCCAACAACACTTCATGGCGGTTTGTGGATAAAAGCTACGTTTTTCCCAATCCTGCCGATCCTTTTGCTGAACCGTTCCCCGAAGTTTACAACATCAACAATTTCACTGGCAACAACCAAACACCCAATTTCGTGGCAGTAAAAATCGGTGATCTCAACGAAACCGCTGTGAGCAACTTTGCCGCAACCACAGCTGATGACCGCAATATGGGCGAAGGAGTTGTTTTCTCGGTCTCCGACAAAAGAGTGAAAACTGGAGAAACATTTACGGTTGACTTCTCTGCCGATTTGGAAAACATCTTGGGTTTCCAGTTCACTTTGGGTTTTGACAAAGAAAAACTTGAAGTATCGGGCATTGCGCCGGGCACGGACATGGCATCTGCCAATTTTGGATTGGCGCACTTGGAAGAAGGGTTTATTACCACCAGTTGGTTCAGGGTCATGGAAGCAGGGGCTAAAAAGAATGCGCCAATGTTCAGTGTCAGTTTCACAGCCAAAGAAAGTGGGTTATTGAGCGATATGGTCAGGTTACATTCCCGTTTGACCAAAGCAGAAGGTTATGAAAAAGATGGTGCAGTCCGCCCCATCAACTTAG
>CBDCVJ010000033.1:0-85270 GCA_965222975.1 Saprospiraceae bacterium
CGCTCAGTGTCCGCCACTGGGTTTTCCTTTACCTGCTGAGAGCTGCCAAATGGCAAGCGCCATCTGTGATGACTTAGATGGCTATTGTGGAACGCTTCCCTCCTCTAACAATGTGGAGGCATTCCCCGGCTGTACTGGCAGTACTTTGGACAATGACCAATGGATTTCGTTTGTTGCTGGTTCGTCCGACATTTCTATTTTGATTATTCCTTCCAATTGCAATGGTGGTAGCAGTTCAGGCATGCAGGCAGCAATTTTTGCAGGATCTTGTTTTGATCCTTTTATCAGCCAATGTGCATGTTCTGGCTCCCCCTTTACATTGTCTTCCCCTGATTTTGAATCAGGGCAAAACTATTACCTGCTGCTCGATGGCTGCAATGGTGGGATTTGTGATTATTCCATCGAAATAATAAATGGCTCGACAGTCCCTGTTGCACCGCCAACCCTTACGCCATCAGGGCCGACAGAAGTTTGTTATGGCGATGCAGTAACATATTCCTTGCCTATCCAAAATGGAGCTGCATATAATTGGACAGTTGATCCACCTTCATCAGGTTATTTTGAAGATACAGTAGGTGGAGAAGTGGTTTTTACCCCAACAACTTCCTTCACCACTTTTGAAATATGTGCAGAAGGAATCAACGCATGTGGCCTGAATTCGGGAGTGGCATGCCTCACGGTGGAGTCTTCCCCCATTCCTACCGAAAATATTACAGTGGATATTTGTGTGGGCGAATGTATAGAAATGTTTGGTGCGACGATCTGTGCCGACACCCTTTACCTTGTGTATGTTCCTGATTCCCTTGGCTGCGATACCTGGTATTATATATATGGAAATCCAATATTGGGCGTAACGACCCATCTGGGCGATTTTGAAATGCCATGTACTGGGCTTTTTGAAATTGATGGTCATCAATACACTGAATTGGGCTTTCATGGTTATAGTGTTTTCAATCCAACGGGTTGCGATAGTATTTTCACTTTCAATTTGTTGCCCGGCGAGGTGCAGGTCAGTGCAGGAGGCAATAGGGAACTGAATTGCGATGTGGATGAAGTGGAACTGAACGGCAGTTTTTCACCCCCCAATGCTGTATTCTTTTGGACGACTTTTAGCGGGTCTTTTGTTTCAGGACAAAACACTTTGTCCCCTATTGTGGATGAACCGGGAACTTATTGCCTGACAGCCATAAGCGATTCCACGGGCTGTACGGTTTCTGATTGCACCTATGTTTATGATAACCACAAAACGCCAGAAGTTGAATTCTTACCTTATGAGGCACCCTGTGAAGGGCAAGTCGTCGAACTTTGTATTGACGTTGATCCCGTTGACAATGCCAATTATTCGTGGTTTACCAATGGAGGGCATTTTGTAACCTTCGGTTCCAAATGTGTGACAGTGGACGAATTGGCCATTTATTGCAGCAAGGTCACTTCATTCAATGGCTGTGATACAACGGTTTGCGTTGATCTGACCAATGACCTATCGGTAGCTATTGAGGCTCCAACCAATACATGCGTCGGCCCGTCCACATTTGTACTCCATGTAATTGCTTCCTTTGCTGCTGCTGGGACGGTTTTTTGGCAAATAGGTCAAAGTGGTGTTCGGCAGGCCGAATTTGATTCCCTGCCTGCTATTGTTGAGGATACTTTCATTTTTTCGCAGGACACCCTTATAAGTGCCTGGGTTGTGGATTCAAATGGCTGTGTAAGCGATACCGTTCAGACGACCATAATCGCAGATGTACTGGACATCAATTTCAATATCAACCATAATATTTGCGGAGAAACGGCCATTGTGACAGAGTATGATGGAATTGTCCTTGATTACCTCTGGAGCACTGGTTCTACGGATTCGTTTATTGTTGTCACCGGGGATGGCACATTTTCCGTCACCATTCAGGATGCCAATGGCTGTACAGCAGAAAAAGATATTTTCTATGTGGCGGACTATACGAATAATTGCGCCTTAATAGAAGGGACGGTCAAAAAGGATGAATTGAGCGATTGCATACCGGGAATGGCTGACCAGCCGCTGTCTGGATGGATTGTTACGGCAACTGGGAGCGGCGGCGATTATTACGCAACGACCCAATCGGATGGCACCTATTTTTTGCCAGTGGAACCTGGCAGTTATTTGGTCACGGTGTTGCCACTATCCAATTTATGGGAAGTATGTGTCAACTCTGTTCCTGTTGATCTTTCCACACTTGGCCAAACAGTATCCGCGGACTTTTTGGTAAAACCCATTGTGGATTGCCCCCTGATGACAGTTGACATTTCTTCTTCCATCATCCGGGTTTGCAATGAGAGTTTTTATTCGGTGAAATATTGCAACCTCGGCACCATTTCGGCAACGGACGCTTTCATTGATGTGACCATTGATCCCCTGATGACCTTTATTAGTTCGTCCATCCCCGGCAATGACCTCGGCAATAATTTGTTCAGGTTTCAGATCGGTGATATTGAGCCTCTCCAATGTGGCGATTTTGTCATTACAACAGATACAGATTGCAATGCACCTGTTGGGTTCACCCACTGTACCGAAGCTCACATCTTTCCCGATACCACCTGTCTGCCGCCAAATCCCCTGTGGAGTGGCGCCAATATTCAAGTGACGGGGATATGCGATGATTCTACCCGTTTTGTCATCCAAAACATTGGGACTGGCATCATGGCTGACCCGCTTACCTACACAGTATTCAGGAATGCGTCCATTTATCTTTCACAACAGCAGGCCCCTTTGTCACCGGGCGAAATGTACTTCATCTCACTGCCGGCAGATACTGCCACCTGGCGTCTGGAAGTGGAACAGGAGCCATTTTATCCATATTCTTCATTGGTCATCAGCACGGTACAGGGCTGCACGCCGGACGGCTCAATGGAGACTACCAACACCTTTATAAATGAGATGGTGCTGGCCGACCAAGACTATTTCTTGGACGAAGACTGCCGCCCCAATGTGGGCAGCTTCGATCCCAATGTAAAAGAAGGCAGCCCTATTGGCTATACAACAGAGCACTTCATTCCAGATGGTACAGGCATTGAATATTACATCAGCTTCCAGAACACCGGGTCGGACACAGCCTTTAGTGTGGTACTGCGTGACACCTTATCGAACTTGTTGGACGTCAGTACTTTACAAATGGGAGCAAGTAGTCATGCATATACCTATGAATTGATAGGGAACAAGGTTTTGAAGATAAAATTTCCGGGTATTGAATTGCCCCATGTTGGTATAGACGAATTGGGTTCTATCGGATTTATCGAATTTAAAGTCTCGGCCAAGCCAGGGCTTGCACCTTTCACCAGAATCGAAAACAATGCTTCTATTTATTTCGATTTCAACGAACCAGTAAAGACTAATACAACTTTTCATACCATTGAAAAGCCTATACTCCATAGCTATCAGGAAGTGGAATTATGCCAAGGAGGTTTTTGGAATGGGATTCAGGTCATGTTCGATACTTCCATGTCCCAGACATTTGATTTCCCTACATATGATAGTATGATTTGGGCCAACATCGAAATCGTACCATCCATCAGCATCATGCGGTCGGATGTGTTTTGCTCCGGCGGCACTTATGATTTTCACGGACAAATACTCGACACTCCCGGCCAGTATGAAACTTTCCTTTCTTCTCCAACAGGTTGCGATACCCTCGTCACCCTCGAACTGGAAGAAGTACAGGGTTTTGACATTTCCCAAAGTGCTGAAATATGCGATGGGGAGATTTATGAATTCAATGGGGCCGAACTGACCGAAGCAGGCAACTACGAAGCCCAGTACACTTCGTTGGAGGGCTGCGACAGCCTCGTCACTTTGTCCCTGACCGTTTGGGCCGTTCATGACAACGGTCGGTCGGCAATTATCTGCCACGGCGACTCAGCGGAATTCAATGGCACTTTCTATCACGAATCAGGTAATTATGCCGAATCCTATACCTCTGTCCACGGCTGCGATAGCACCGAAACCCTCGACCTCACCGTTTTGGACAGCATCGGGTCTGATTTCTCAGCGTTAATTTGCGATGGGGAAGCATTTAATTTTAATGGGGAAATGCTAACGGAAGCAGGTACTTACCAATCGGTGTTTAGTTCGATAGATGGCTGCGACAGTACGGTGCTCCTGTACCTCGAAGTCGAACCTTTTTTCGCTGACACCAATGAGTTGACCCTTGTACAAGGAGATTTATATAACGGCATCCCTATTTTTAATGACACTACTTTTATTGAAAACTTTGTAGCACAAAATGGATGCGACAGCATTGTCACTACCAATATCATAGTTACCGTAAAAACGTTGGAGAACCTCGCCTCCGACATCAACCTTTCCATTTTCCCTAATCCAACTGATGATCGGTTTTTTATTCATTTTAATTTAAAAGGAATGCAAAATGTGCAGGTGGAAATAATTGATATAATTGGTCAGCAAGTAATTTTTGCATCTAAAAATAAAATTTATTTACCTGGTGAACATTTTATGGAAATTAATTCTGACAATTGGGCATCGGGCATTTACCTTGTTCATTTCAAAATGGAAAACGGTGTGGCAACGGGCAAGGTAGTGGTGCAGTAACCCCGTAGTTGGGAAATTTATTTATTTCCCAAAAGATAATTGGGAAATAAATTTCCCAACTACGGGGGAAACAATCCTACTCACTTTACAAGAAATGAGAGCACAAATTTTTATATGTTTGTAGCACAAAATAATCACTGAAAATATGACCCGCTACATTAAAAAAGAGATCATTATTGACAAAAAAATCGAAGAGGTATTCGATGCCCTCATCTCCCCTAGTCAAATAAAAAAGTGGTGGTATGCAAAAACTGCCATTGTCCTGCCGGAAGTTGGTGGATTATTAGCTGTCACTTGGGGAGAAAATGAAGATGACCCAGACTATATTACCATATCTTCCATCAGTGAATTTGAGCGGCCCTATAAATTAAAATTGATTTATGAAAAATACTTTTCCAAAAGTGGCCCTTTGCCATTTGAGGCAAAAATGGATGTGACCTATACCTTGGAAGGAATGGCCGATAAAACAAAATTAATTGTGGTGCAAGATGGCTTTCCAGTAAACATTGCAGCCGATCAGTATTATCACGGATGTGTAAAGGGTTGGGACGATACGCTTTTTTCTTTTAAAAATGTATTGGAGAATAGTTGAATTGTTTTAATGTTTCATTGCTAAATTGTTTCATTGCTAAATTGTTTCATTGCTAAATTGTTTCATTGCTAAATTGTTTCATTGTTAATTTATGTTGAAAATTATTTTGCATACTTGGATAAAATTTAGTTTATTCCGCTCTTTTCCATATCACCCTTGTATAATTTTGACCAGCAACGTTTTAAATCATGTAAATCTTGTTAATCCTGTCGAGATAAAATGCAAAATATTCCTGTCCATTTATTTATCTAAAATATTTTTACTAAAATGCTCCCCTATCTAATCACTAATCACTAACCATGAAAAAAAGAGATTTTATAAAAAATATTGCCCTTCTCGGAACGGGCAGCACAACTTTATTTAAAAACATAGATAAATGGGTCAGCAATATTGAACATTTATCAACAGAAGAAGCCGCAAAAGACGAAGACTTCTGGGCAAATGTCCGCAGCGGTTACCGATTAAAACCCGATTATATAAATTTGGAAAATGGCTATTATTGCTTTGTGCCGCAGGAAACGCTGGAAAATTATATCCACCATGTGCGGGAAATAAATTACCAAGGGTCCTATTATATGCGGACGGTGCAATGGGATAATAAATGGGCGATGCAGGAAAGACTCGCCGAACATGCTGGCTGTAGTGCGGATGAACTAATTATCACCAGAAACACCACCGAATCATTGGATTTAATTATTGCAGGCTACCCGTGGAAAAAAGGCGACGAAGCCGTGATGGCCCAGCAGGACTATGGTGCCATGCTTGATATGTTTGACCAAGTGGGCGAAAGACATGGGATCGTAAATAAAAGGATTTCTGTTCCAATGCATCCAAAAAATGACGAAGAAATTGTTAAATCATATGAAAGCGCCATCACACCAAAAACCAAATTATTAATGATCTGCCACATGATAAATATTACTGGCCATATTTTACCTGTTCGTAAAATATGCGATATGGCACACAGTAAAGGCGTAGAGGTCATGGTGGATGGCGCCCATACTTTTGCCCATATTAATTTCAATATTAAAGATTTAGACTGCGATTATTTTGGCACCAGTTTGCATAAATGGTTGAGCGTTCCGTTGGGTGCTGGGGTGCTATTTGTGAAAAAAGAAAAAATACCGAAAATATGGCCACTGCTCGCAGAATTGGATAAAGATGAAAATGACATCCGACGATTAAATCATACGGGAACACATCCCGTTCACACCGATTTAGCAATTGGAAATGCATTGGAATATTATTATAAAATTGGTGCAGATAGAAAAGAAGAACGCCTCCGTTATTTACAAAATTATTGGACAGACCAAGTACGGGATTTACCACATATAATTTTAAATACACCTAAAGACCCCCAGCGTTCCTGTGCTATTGCCAATGTGGGCGTAAAAAATATTCCCCCAAAAAAAATGGCAAAAATATTATTGGATAAATATAGGATTTGGACAGTGGCCATAGATAGCGAAAAGGCAGGCGTACACGGATGCCGCATTACACCAAATATTTATACGACGACGAAGGAGTTGGATAAATTTGTGAAAGCTTTAAAAGAGTTAGGATAATGGAAGGCGTTTCCAAGATTAAGCTTTGGCCAATGCATCAATCAATTTTTCACAACCTCCATTTTTTATAAATGCGGTATGATCTTCTATTTTTTCAAAAGACTGCCCTGATATTTTACGGCACAAAATTTCAGAATCCGTTGCCTCATAAAATGCCTTTAATATTTTTTTGGTGTTTGGATTATTAAAATAAGGTGGGGTTTTACCAGGATTTTTTCTGCACCAGTCGAGGGTGTTCATCCATAGCGCAGCACTTAGTGCCCCACACGCATTGCCGCTCAGTCCAAGGCCACCTGCAAATCCTGCTACCATGGCCATTTCTTCATCGCTGCCGCCCATTTTTTTTACAACTTCAGCAGCGCAATTAGCTGAATGTTGATTAAAATCAATTTCTTTATCGGACAGTCCTTCCTTCGCTGATTGGATGGCTTCCGGGGCCCATTGTTCCGCAAGGTTAAAACAGGTATTATTTTCCAAACCTTTAATGGTGGATTTCACCATGAATTTAAGTAGGCCAAAAAAACTGCTTAAATCACAACCCGTTATTTCCCGGCAATTTGGGGTGTTTGTCCTGTTAATAAAAGACTTCATTATATGCTGAGTTGCTTTTACAGCTACCGTGATGGCTTGATTCGGATTGTCGTATCTGCGAAAGGCTTCTGCACCAGCAGCCAATGCAGCTCCCCACAGCATCCCACATTGATGCCCAGTGTTCATGAGTCCGCCTGCCAGTGGGTCTAAAGCCCGCTCCTCCGCCTCTTTTGTATGACCGAATTCCCGGTTTAAAATATGGACGAATGTTCTGGAACAGGTGCCACATTCTCTGAATGTTTTTTTAGTGTCCCGTGGACTTTCAATTAATTGACTCATTTTTTTGATTTTATATGCAGTACACTTTACAGCATGATAATTTTTTTGTCAAGCCATAATTGCGAAGCGGAAAATTCCTGCTGCGTGGAATGCTATTTAAGTTTTTAGAAAAGTGAAATGATATTAGTCAAAAGGAAAGGTGATAAATTGCATTTTGAAGTGACTTTAGTTCATAAGAAACAATTCATTAAGTGTAAAACAAACAGAACGGTCGGCATATATACGTTGTTATCTTTTCGCCTTCTTTTTCTCATTTTTATTTTCTTTTATCTATAAAATGAAAAAGGGGCGTATTGCCCCTTTCTGTTCAGTAAAAGTATCATTTATATTCAAATGTCATCCGATCAAATGTAGCTTTTTAACTTTCTTTCCAACTTACTCAAGTCTCTTGTCTGCCATCCTCTTAATTTCACAACTTGTTTGTTTGTCTTAGTTTCTTTAATGTATATTTTGGGTATAAATTTTTTAACTTTTTCGTCACATTGACTTGCATCCCTTACTTCAATTCCATATTCTAAATAAAAATCAAGTTGCTTTACAGATTCTGGCTTGCCTGATAAATCCATGGCAATTATGTTTACTGATTTCCCCTTCGACCACCCCCCAATATCTTTCATGGCTCTTCGGCAAAATCCACATCGAGGGTCAGAAAAAATATATACTTCGATATCGGCTTGTGTTATAGCAGAATCTAATTTGACTGCACAATCTAATAAGGCTGGTTGCTGTGATTTGCAACTAAACGAAAAAATAAGAAAATATAAAAGTGCTAAGTATTTCATCTAATTTGAATTGGCTTATTTAGGAACAGATGTATCCACGTAACACACAGAATGACAACCAATTGAATATCATTAAATTATCATTCTGTTCTTGTTATTTTACAGATAGACATAGATTCGTATGCCACTCATTAAAGCAACAGAATGATAAAGCACTGGAAAGCAGTTATTTATAATTCCGTTATATATTTTTAACCGTGGCTGCCTTTTTGCGGATTGATAAGTAACAAACCTCATACAAAGTCAGCTATGGCTCTCTGAAGTTCCCTCAAAAAATATGGAAATAATGACCTCCTTCCCAAGGCCGGAGAAATGTGTGGTGGTTTTGCCAGACAAGATAAGCTGCAAATTTGAATTGACAAAAAATATTTTGAGAATTTATAACGTACTATTAACGGAACCCAAAAAAGGACGACCATTGAATAGTGGTCGTCCTTTTTTCATTCACCATTTACCTCTCACCATTATTCACTCCCGAAGAGATTTCGGGACAAGCTATTAAACAATAGCCGCACTCTTCCCAACTCTTGGCACCGTAGCATCCGGAAAGCTCAAATGCTTCAAAATATTATAATGTTTTTTCAAAGCAATCCAGAAATTCGGGTTTTCCTGGTATTCGATGCCGTGGTCGTCACAAGTCTGTTTTAGGATTTTCGTCAAGGCGGGATAATGTACGTGGCAGACGCCTGGCAAAATATGATGGATCACATGGATGTTGATGCCGCCCATCAGCCAGGAGCCGAGGCGGTTGTGGCGGGAAAAATCGGCGGTCGTCTCCAGTACGTGCAGGGCATAATTATTATCAATATTGCCGTTCTCATCGGGTAGGGGATAGGTGGTGCCTTCGTACACATGGGTCACCTGAAAGATGAGGGCAAACGTCAGGCCCGGTAAAATGTGCATGAACACCCAAGCGCCTAAAATAGTGTACCAAGCGGCAGACAAAAAGATCATGGGTAATATCAAAGTAAGGCCGTAAAAAACCGTTTTACCAATAAACAATGCAATAAATTCCTCACGGGGGTGCTTGATGTTTTTTTGATTGCCAATGTGTGCCTCCCCGAAAAACCATTTAAAATCCTTCATTGTCACCCATTGCAGCATGGCCAGCGCATAAAGGACAAAAGTGTAATAATGCTGGTATTTGTGTTTGGGCTGCCAAGGCTCGTCGGGCGAGAAGCGGAACAGGCCATGCGTTTCCAATGTCACATCAATGCCGTGTATGTTCACATAGCCATGGTGGGCACCGTGCATCCGACGGAACAGGTATTGGTTGCCGCCGATGAAATCCATGCTGTAGCCCAGTATTTTATTGATTTTTTTATTGGGAGAGTAGGCATCGTGGCAGGCATCGTGCATGATGTTGAAGGCAATGAAAATATGGATGAATCCCAGCAGTAAATAGACCCCGAACAATGCCAATGGGCTGGAACTCAAGGTATCCGACATGATCCATAGCCAAGTCCCTAACCAAACTACCACAGCGAACACCGATTTCAAATACATTTCGGTATTGGCATATCGGCTGATGTTATTGTCTTTAAAATAGGCATCTACCCTGTCTCGTAAGTCTTTGATAAAAAGTTCCTTCCGTGGGTTGCCTTTAAACCTGACCCGTTTGGCCGTCGTTGTTGCTTTGATCATTTTCCGTAGTTATTTTACCAGTTTCGCAATTTGAAGCCGCTAATTTAGTACTTTCGTTAGAAGCGATTAAATTTTGTCCAGTGTTTTCGTTTGAGATGATGATTATCATTTAACTTCCATGCGAATCAACCAATACATAATGACCATTTATAAAGACAGCGATAAGAGAATTTCCAATTTCTAAATTCCAGTTTCTATTAATGTTTGATTAATTTTTTTCACCAAAGCTGGTCCGGCGTACACCAATCCGGAATAGACCTGAACCAACGTTGCTCCGGCCTTCAATTTCTCTAAAGCATCATCAGCCGAATCTATTCCTCCAACTCCGACGATGTTTACTTTCCCATTCGATTTTTGATGCAAATAGCGAATTACCTCCGTTGAGCGTTTTGCCAAGGGCGCACCGCTCAGGCCACCATTTCCTATCTTTTCAATTTCCATTTCGCTGGTTTTTAAATGACTGCGATCAATGGTCGTATTGGTAGCGATGATGCCGTCCAGGTGGGTAGCCTGCACGATGTCAAGGATGTCGTCGAGTTGTTCGTTGGTGAGGTCGGGTGCTATTTTTAGCAAAATGGGTTTTGGTGCAGGTTTTTGTTTGTTCAGGTTTTGCAGGTGTGAGAGCAATGCCGTGAGCGGTTCTTTTTCTTGCAACTCCCGAAGGCCTGGCGTGTTGGGAGAGCTGACGTTTACCACAAAATAATCCACATATGGAAACAATGCCTCGAAGCAAATTGAATAATCATTAATGGCTCTTTCATTGGGCGTCACTTTATTTTTACCAATATTTCCACCAACAATCAGGTTTTTAGGGCGCCCCTTTTTTAGCCTTTTCACCATTGCATCCACGCCCTCATTATTAAATCCCATTCGATTAATGAGTCCTGCATCTTTTGGCAAACGGAACAGCCTTGGTTGTGGATTTCCTTCTTGCCCAACAGGTGTCACGGTACCTATTTCTATAAAACCAAAACCAAGTGCCGACATGGCCTTATAATATTTCCCATCTTTATCAAAACCTGCTGCAAGGCCGACCGGATTTGGAAATGTCAAACCAAAAACTTTTCGCTCCAAGCGTTTATCTTTTACCTCAAATGTTTTTTTAAATAACCAACCAATAATCGGAATGGCGAGTATTATTTTTAATAAAAAAACAGTAAGGTGGTGCGCCCTTTCAGGAGGGTATAAAAAAAGGATGGGTTTGAGTATTTTATACATAATTATTTAATGGTGAATGGAGAGAGGTGAATGGTGAATATTCACCATTCACCTCTCTCCATTCACCATTTTTTTATTCACCAATTGAAAACTCCAAATAATTTCAAGATGGCAACAACAACAATCACCACCAATAACCGGTGCGCCCATACATTGGCGTTTTTATATTTCGATCCAAAAACGGCAGTGAGCCATCCACCTGCGGTTTGCCCAATGGCCATAAGCAGTCCTATTTCCCAATCAATTAATCCTTTGTATTGAAAAATGGCAATGACAAAAAAGGTATAAATGGCGACCACGGCAGATTTAACCGCATTGGCGTGCATAATGCTGTATCGGGCACCCAAAACCATAATTACCAGAAAAAAAATTCCCATGCCCATTTGAATAAATCCGCCGTAAAAACCAAGTGCTAAAAATGCGGGCACGGTAATCCACAAACTGGGTTTATAATTCGTATCTGTTTCACGCAACCACCTTTTGGGTTTTATCAAAATCACGAACAGCATCACCACCATTAAATAGCTGAACACGGTTTTGAACTGCTCGTTACTTACTTCAGTCGCTACCCAAACGCCCATTAATGCTCCAATGATGGTTAGGATAATCAGCAATTTATCCCGCCGCAAATCGAGCATTTTATTTTTAAAAAACACCCAGGTAGATGCGGTCCCTTGCGCCGCTATGCCGACGCGGTTGGTACCATTGGCCACATTGGGCGGCAGACCGAGCACTTCTGTCAAAATGGTCAAAGTAATGGCCGATCCATTGCCCGCCAAAGTATTTATGCACCCAGCGATGAAACTTCCAATGATGGCGATTGCGTAAATCAAATGGTTTGGATGGTTTGAATGGTTTGAATGGTTCGAACGGCTGGCATTGCATTAATAGAAAAAACCATTTAAGCCATTCAAACTATCTAACTATTTAAATACTTTGACACAACTCCACCAATACCCCATTGGCCGATTTGGGGTGGATGAAGCAGACGAGTTTGTTATCGGCGCCCCGTTTGGGTTCTTTGTTCAATATCCTAAAGCCCTCTTTTTCAAGGCGTTGCATTTCGGCTTTGATGTCTTTTACTTCAAAAGCAACGTGGTGGATGCCCTCGCCCTTTTTTTCAATGAACTTGGAAATAGCGCTGTCCGGCGATGTGCCTTCCAGCAGTTCCACTTTCGATTGACCTGTTTTGAAAAAAGAAGTCAGCACATTTTCGGAGGCCACTTCCTCTATTTTATAATGCTTTTTACCGAGCAGTTTGGCGAAGAGTTCATTGCTGGCCTCCAAGTCTTTCACTGCGATACCGATGTGTTCGAGTCGTTTCATGGTCTGTCATTTTTTCGGAGGCCAAAAGTGGGAAGAAAAATGGAATTGTACCCTGTTTTCTAAATATTTGATATATTGCCTAAATCCGTATCATCCGGGTTCCCATTATTGCCATATTTTCATCCAGGCATTTTTTATAGGGAAGTCCAATTGGACTTATAGTAACAGTTTGTTTTTGCAATGGGATATAGTTGGACTTGGATAAGTTACTATACACTTTTTGAAAAAGGCTGTTTTTCATGCCTGAGAGGAAGGTCAATTTAGAGAGGGAGGTGTTTTTTTTTGACCCCGATATTTCATCGGGGTCAAAAAAAAACACCTCCCTCTCTATGAGTTTCTTCTCCTTTTGCCTGAAAACGGATTTGGGCAAAAAAAGTGTATAGTAACTTAGGACTTGGAAAGCGGTGCTAATTGCTAATATTTGCTCGCTCTGATATTTATTGCTGGGTATGGGATTAAGTATTTTGCAAATTATTTGTAACAATTCAGGAGGGCGGGAGAGAGAAAGGAAAAGTTTCATTTTTTCTTTCTCTCTCCCACTGGAGCTGGGTGTTTTTTGATAAAATTTTCAATTTTCATCAAAAAATACCCCATACTGAATAGTTGCAATTATTTTATTGTTGATTATTCGTTTTATAAAATGACAAAAAGAAAAATCGCAGAGCAATATGTTCAATATTTAGAACAGGGAAATATTCAAAATATCATTGAATTATTTTCAGAAAATGGAAAAGTCGATTCTCCTGTTTATGGTGTTAAACCTGCTATTGATTTTTATGAAGAACTCTATAACGACACAAGTCAATCTAAATTAACGATGCTTGGCATTTTCGAAGAAGAGGATACTGGTGATGTTGCCCTTTATTTCAATTATATATGGACGCTGAAAAATAATAAAGTTGTTGATTTCAATGTTGTGGATATTATTCAATTTGATGACTGCAATAAAATAACTTTATTGACTATTATATATGATACGGTGAAAAGCAGGGAATTAGTAAAAGAAGTAAAAGGCTGAACTGTCAGTCTTACGGATATGCTTACCCTCCATATGCCGGTAACCGAAACATAAACGCCGTCCCTTCATTTAGTTTACTCTGCACCTTAATCGTCGCATCGTGCAATTCCAAGATCATCCGGGCAATGGCCAGACCGAGGCCAGCACCTTTTGCTTTTTTATCGGAGGGTGCATTCTGGCGGTAGCGTTCAAAGATGGCGGCTTGGTCTTTTTCGGAAATGCCGGGGCCGGTATCTGCCACCCGTACTTCAACAGAATTTCCAATACCTAATAGGGCCAATGTGACACTGCCATCTTTAGGCGTGAATTTAATGGCATTGTCCATCAGGTTTTGAATGACCCGCTCAACGAGGGCGACATCGGCAAAAACCATGGGTAGGTTATCGGCTGTTTCAACATTGAGGTGGATGCCTTTTTCCCGGGCGAGCAACTGGTAGTTTTGTAAAACATCGTGCGCCAGTTCTTGCAGGTAAAATGGTTCTTTGTTAGGTTGGATTTGCTTGGCTTCCAGTTTGGAATATTCAAACAACTGGGCAATCAGGTGGGATAGCTTCTCTGAACTGTCGAGGACAATTTGCAAATATTTTTTTCGGTCTTCGGGTGAAAGGTTGTCATTTTTTATCAGTAGTGTTTCGGCGTAGCCTTGCATGATGGCCAGCGGGGTTCGAAGATCATGTGACACATTAGCGATCAATTCCCGGCGCAGGTTTTCTACGGATTTTAATTCTTCGATATTCGCTTCAATGGTATCGGCCATATCGTTGAAGGTTGTGGAAAGCACAGCGAGGTCTTTATCATCAGCTTTAGCAACACGGGCCTTGTGGTCTCCTTCCTTAAAACGCCGGACTGTGGCGATGATGTCTTGCAAATTTCTTGTAATAAGCCAAATGGCAATCAACCCAATCAATAGCGATCCGATCAAAGTGGCCAAAAACAAAGTAGTACCAGATTTCAAAAAATAACTGCCAAGTAATTTATCAGAAACTTCCTGTTGTGCTGCACCCGCTAATATGATATAGGCATAGCCATCTAATTTTGTGCTGTCCGCTTCATTGTAAATTGGGCAGGCAGAGAAAACATTACATGCAGTTTGGCTTTTTGGATCATCCCCTTCGATAAATATCTGACCTTCATTATCAATAAATTTCTTAACGGGTTCGAGGTTCACTTTTTCCAACACCACTGTATTATAAGGCACCACATAATCAATGATTGTTCCTGCTGTATCCAACAAATAAACCTCTATGCTTGGGTTGACCACCATCATAGAATGCATAATATCGCGCATAGCAGGTTCTCGGGCGCCTGTCATTTTGATCTTCGATTCCTTGACCAAATGTTTCGCTACATTCCCATACAACTGCTGGTTGACTTCTTTGAAATAATTGTCAGCTGTATAAGCCGAAATCAGCACATAGACGATCCCCAAAATCGCCATCAGGGCGAGGAGGGTCATTGATATTTTCCAGTATAATCTATTCATTTACTAATGATTAATGACTAATGATTAATGACAAACGGCTAATGAAAAAATTATTCATTATTCATTATCCATTATCCATTATCCATTATTAAAGTTCTTCATTGAACCGATAGCCCACTCCCCAAGTCGTCAGGATGTAAGTTGGATTGGCAATGTCTGGTTCTATTTTTCCACGCAAGCGGTTGATATGGGAATTGACGGTGTGTTCATAGCCTTCGAATTCGTAGCCCCAAACGAGGTCGAGCAAGCGGCTGCGGTCGTAGCTCTTGCCGGGATTGGAAGCCATGAGGCTGAGGAGGTCGAATTCTTTGGGGGACAGTTCGACCCGTTTGTCTTGGATGGTCACTTTCCGTTTATCTATATCTATGGCGAGGTCTCCAAAATGCAAAGCCGAAGTAGTGGCAGCAGCAGTGGGCATTTGTTGCCATATTTCCATACGACGAAAGATGGCCTTCACTCGTGCGATAAACTCCCGCACGCTGAACGGCTTGGTCAAATAATCGTCTGCTCCCATTTCCAAACCCAACACTTTGTCTATTTCTTCTGAGCGGGCGGTCAGCATTAAAATTGGGGTGCGGATTTCTTTTCCACGCAATCTACGGAGTATTTCGAGGCCATCCATTTCCGGCAACATCACATCCAGTACGATCAGGTCAAACCCTCCGTTCGAAGCTTTTTCAAAACCCGTTTTTCCATCCATTGCCTTTTCCAATTCGCATTGCAAATCTTTTAAATGAATTTCCAACAGGTCAATCAAATTTGGGTCGTCTTCGATTATCAGGACTTTTTTAGCGGGCATTTATTTAATGAATAATGAATAATGAATAATGATGAATAGAATATCTATTTTCATTTAAGCACCCAGACAGAATTATATTATATTTCCCTTCGACAGGATTAACAAGATTTACATGATTATAACATTCTGGTTTTAAACATTTTATGATCATGTAAATCTTGTTAATCCTGTCGAAGGGAAATTAAGGCTAATCTTGTCAATCTACTTAATCACAAAATTACTTTTTAAATATCACAGAAGTATCACACATATATAGAGAAAGAAAAACAGCTGTTTCAGATTTGTGATAATTATCCGATGCATCAGCTGTTTTTAACATTAACCAATTAGAATTAAGTAAATATATTTTGTCTAAACAATTGAAAATCAGAGTATAGCAATTATCCATTCATCATTCATCATTATTCATTAATAAAAGTGATTTTCTTGTAAACATTCCGTGAGGTTTGGCGGAAGTCGACCCCTACATCTTTGTGGCGTCAATTGAAACAACAATCTCATTTTCTCACAAACAATCAATCAATATGAATACCGCAGCATCATTCCGACCTAATGTAAGAACCGAAAACCCACAATGGGATTTGACGGAATTACTGATACCTTTTCCCGAAAAAACCTATCAAAAAGGTGATCTGATTTTTCGGCAAGGACAAACAGAGAGTAATATTTATTTTGTGATGAAAGGTAAAGTCTTGCTGTTTCAGCACGATTATATTTTTGATAAAGAAATGACTTTGGGGCTGTTTCTTAATGGTGAATTTATCAACTCAGATATCCTTGCTGGCGATCCCGGCACCAACCGTTATGCGGTGGCCAAGTCTGTTACGGTAATTAAAGAAATTCCGAAATTGAGTTTTTTCAACCTCTTATCACAGCATACCTTCTTGTCACGTTTGGTAATGAAACGCTTGGTGCAAAGGCAAACAGAAATACAACGCCGTCTTCATAATATGGAACTGATGAGCACCCGCCAGCGCATCCTACATTTTTTGGTAGAATATACGGAACGGGCAGGTCGGGCCGCAGGCTATGAAAAAGTCGTCCGCAACATTCTGACCCATCAGGAACTGGGAGGTCTGTGCCAAGCATCCCGCCAAAGTGTAACGACCGTTCTGAATGATCTCCGCCAGCAAAAAATCGTCCATTTCAACCGCCGATACCTGCTCGTCAGGGATTTGGAAAAGCTGCGGGAAATGGCCCTTACAGATCACGTTAACTGTTGAGGTTGTTGGGGCTACCAAAAACAAAAATTAGTCAGCAATTAACGATTGACATTCATTAAACAATCAATTTCAAACTATTAATGCAAACGCTCTGGTATCGGTCATTACAGGTTATGCCAACTGTTTGCATTAAATGAAACTTACCATGTCCGTACTAAAAAAAATACCCTCATCCCCAGAAAGGGGTGAAGCAAGATTTACTAAACCCATCCGGCAGGCGGGTTTAGTAAATCTCATTTCAAAATTATTTCACCCTTTATCGGGGATGAACGAAAAAATAATATTCCCAATTCTCATTTTGGCCGTAATGCTTTCTGGCTGCATCGGCGATGATATTGAAATGGATGAGGTGCAAGAGGCAGTTCGTATTCTAAACCCTTTGGACACAATTGCCTTGGGAGAGTCCTACCAATTTGAAGCAATGTTTACCAATAATATTGGTGATGAAGAACAGCGAACCGTTTTATGGAGCAGTTCAGAGCCTGCCATTCTTGACATTGATGAAAATGGTCTTGCCAATGCGCTCGCCACTGGCATGACTGAACTCACTGCAACCGTAGAGTTGGATGGAAAACCCGCAGTAATGGATCAAATAACGTTGGTAGTAGGAGAGTCAACCGTTTCATCCGGCCTCATCAAAACAGGGAATTTAGTTAGCACAAGCAGTTACGACTTGGCAGGCAGTTTTATGATTGATGAAATTGAGGGGAACCTAACCATCTCGTTTTCTGAAGATTACGAAGCCTCCACTGCATTGCCCGGTCTTTATGTTTATTTGGGAAATAACCCATCGTCCATTAGTGGTGCTTTAGAAATTGGAGCAGTAAATGTCTATGACGGCCCCCATAGTTATCAAGTAAATGGAGTCGGCATTAATGAATACCAATATCTGCTCTATTGGTGTAAACCTTTCAATGTAAAAGTAGGGGAGGGGTTGATTGAGTAAGCTCCAGTTTGCAATTTGGAGCAGATGGTTGGTCATGAATAAGTTCCCAAATATCCCAAAACCCAATTTCTTTAATTCTAATTTTAAGTTACTATATACTTTTTTTGCCCACATCCGTTTTCAGGCAAAAGGAGAAGAAACTCATAGAGAGGGAGGTGTTTTTTTTTGACCCCGATATTTCATCGGGGTCAAAAAAAAAACACCTCCCTCTCTAAATTGACCTTCCTCTCAGGCATGAAAAACAGCCTTTTTCAAAAAGTGTATAGTAACTTATTCTAATTTTATTTGACAATGAAAAATCGAATCCTTTTTATATCGTTTTTGCTCGTATTATTTTCGGTAAATGTTTTTGCTGGCGGAGGGTGGCCACAGCCGAAGGGTTGGGGTTACTTCAAATTGTCGCAATGGTGGGTGATCTCTGACCAGCATTATACAGATAAGGGACGCATTGACCCAAACACTACGAATGGGCTCTTTAACGCCTCGCTATATGCCGAATATGGTTTTACAGATCGCTTGACGGGTGTGGCATACATTCCATTTTTCAGCCGGGCCTATTTTAATAACACCGTATCGGGAACGACAGGTGAAATCAAAATACCGGGCGAAGCCATCAACTCTTTTGGGGATTCTGACCTCAGCCTCAAATATGCCTTGACCCTGAACAAACCTATCGCCTTGAGCGCTACTTTGACTTTCGGCATTCCTCTGGGAAAAGACCGTGGCGGCTCAGCTGGTAATCTTCAAACAGGTGATGGTGAGTTCAACCAGATGATCCAATTGGATGCAGGGAGTGGTTTTCAGTTGGGAAAATTGGCTGCTTACGCAAATGTATATGCAGGTTTTAACAACCGTACCAAAGACTTCTCGGATAGTTCTTCAGGTAAGTTCTCAGATGAGTTCCGCTATGGTATTGAAGCAGGGGCAACCTTCGCCAACGAACGGTTGACGGCTATTGGCCGTTTATATGGTATCAAATCTTTTAAAAATGGCGACCTGCCTGCTGACCGTTCCAATAGTACCAGTGTTTTTGCCAACAACAGCGAGCACCTGACTTTTGCACCAGAACTTGCTTATAATATCAATGATAAGTGGGGTATATCTGTATCCACCGGCATTGCATTAAGCGGCCGGCTGATATTCGCCAGTCCGTCCTATTCGTTTGGCGTTTTTTATAAATTGAAGAAATGAATGGTTTGAATGGTTAAATGGTTTGAATGGTTTTCCCCTCATTACGTGATATAACTATTCAAGCCATTTTTCCTTACCGACCAATTTACCAAGAAAAATAATCTTGGTATTTAGGCCTGTGTTCCTTTTCCTTTTTTTAAAATAGGCACATTCGAAGCCTTTCCTACCTTTGCTGTCGATCAATTAACAATTAACATTCAACAACAATCAACCACCAACAAAAAGCATGAAATTTTTTATTGACACTGCCAACCTTGATCAAATCAAAGAAGCGAAAGACCTGGGCATCCTCGACGGGGTGACCACTAATCCCAGCCTGATGGCTAAAGAAGGGATTTCTGGAAAACAGAATATTGAGAAACACTACATGGATATTTGTGAAATCGTCGGACATGGCGACGTGAGCGCTGAAGTCATTGCCACTGACTTTGAAGGCATTATTGAAGAAGGAAAACATCTGGCCAGTCTCCACGAGAACATTGTAGTGAAAGTGCCCATGATAAAAGAAGGTGTTAAAGCCATCTCATGGTTTACAGAGAATGATATCCGCACCAACTGCACTTTGGTATTTTCTTCAGGTCAGGCCATCCTGGCAGCAAAGGCTGGTGCGACCTACCTTTCCCCCTTTATTGGCCGCATTGATGATACTAACTGGGACGGCATTGCCCTGATTCGTGAGGTTGCTGAAATATATGCCGTGCAAGGGTTTGATACAGAAATTTTGGCCGCTTCCATTCGCAACCCCCGACACATCGTTCAATCTGCACTCAATGGGGCAGATGTAGTGACCTGTCCATTGAATTCCATCCTTGGCCTGCTGAAGCATCCACTGACAGATATTGGATTGGAGAAATTTTTGGCAGATCATAAGAAGGCAAATGGTTAGATCAATGAAACTATATTAAATTGACAACATCATGTTATGATTTTTAAAATATAAATCCGTTTTCAGACCTGAGAAGAAGAGGGGTTTCGGAGGGGGTCTCAAAAGTTCCGACTTGTTAAGTTTTAAAAATTTAGTAAATCTATAAGTCACTGATTTCAAATTTACTAAACCTTTGAGATTTAGCAAATTGATGCCCGAATGGGTCTTTTGAGACAGTCTCATAATTCTCCTCTTTTATATTTAAATATTTCAAACATGACATTGTCAAATTAAAATTGGGGCAAAAAAAGAACGTATATTTGACGCAAGCAATCTCTTTAAATATGTTTTGGTAAATCAACATGCTATGCAAAAGTCTTTTTTACACTCCTTTCTATTTTTTCTCGCCTTCCCGCTTTTTGGTCAAGTCATTCAAAATGCTTCTAATATTTGGTATTTCGGAGATAGGGCCGGTCTTGATTTTAACAATTCCCCTCCAACGGCTTTAACGGATGGGCAAGTAAATACACAAGAGGGGGTCGCTACTATTTCAGACGAGAATGGGAATTTATTGTTTTATACAGATGGAATAACGGTGTGGGATAAAAACCACCAAGCAATGCCCAATGGAAATGGTACGCTGAATGGCCATTTCTCCTCCACTCAATCTTCGGTGATTGTTCCCAATCTAAGCAATCCCGACCTGTATTACATTTTTACAACAGATGAATTAGGCAACAGTAACGGTCTATCCTATACCTCAATTGATATGTCTTTGGTTGGTAATGGCACAATGGCCTCGCCTCTGGGAAATGTGGCAAACGGTCAGCTTAACATTCAGTTAGCGACGCCTGTAACCGAAAAAATTACGGGAATATTAAAGCCCGATTGCACTGGTTATTGGGTCGTTGCACATGGTTGGGGCAACAACCGTTTTTTTGCTTTCGAAGTTACTTCTGCTGGGGTCAACCCAAATCCTGTAACCTCAGATGTTGGCAATATCCATTCTGGTGGCACAAACAATATTAATGCGGTGGGTTATATGACAGCCACCCTTGATGGGCAGAAACTGGCTTTGGTGAACAGAAATAACGGCACTGTTGACCTTTATGATTTTGATAAAAATGCTGGCATTGTATCAAATGAAATTGAAATTATACCAAATGACCAATTGATGTACGGGATAGCGTTTTCACCAAGTGGGAACTTCCTTTATATTGGTGGAAAGGATATTATTTCAAAATATTCATTAAGTACTGGTACATTATCGAACATTCCGATTGACGACCCTTCGGTTTTAAGCGGTGCAAATTCTGTCAGGGCTCTTCAACTCGGGCCTGATAAAAATATTTACGTGTCTGCGAGAGGCCATAATTATATTAGTGCAATATATGATCCCGATGGCAGCAACCCTATGTTGACGACTGATGCTGTTTTTCTTGATTCCGATGGTGCAGGGAGAAATTGCAGGTTTGGATTGCCTAATATTTTCTTCTTTGATATAGTTCCTTCAGTTGACAGTGTCTTTATGTCAGCATGTCCCAATAGCCAGGTAGAATATAATGGTGAGTTTTATCCGGTTAATTCAGTTAATGAATTAAATTTTACAACAATAAATGGTTGTGATTCTGTTGTCGTCCTGACTGTAGATGAATTTGAAGTAGAAAATGAATTTTTAGAATTTAGTGCCTGCGAGGGTGATTTTTATAATTATAACGGGAATCAAATTTTGGCTGGCACGCAGGAATTTTTTACGTACACAGATATAAACGGATGTGATTCACTTGTGGTAGTTAATGTGGACATAAGTGGAATATTAGAAGACTCGATTTCTTTTGAAGCATGCGCTGGTACTTATTATGATTATAATGGAAATCAAATCCTTGCTGGTGCGCAAGAAGTTTTCGTTTATCCTAATCCAAATGGATGTGACACAGTTTTAACGGTTTTTATAAGTATAAGTGAAATAGAGGAAGATAGTTTGTATGTAGCTGTTTGTGAAGGTGAATTTTTTATTTTTGAAGGGGTAGCAGTAGCGGCTGGGGATAGTGCCCAAATTTCCACTATTGATCAAAATGGGTGCGAAATATTGGTGAATTTATTTGTTGAAGCATTAATGCCTACCGAACATTTTATCAATGTAACCAATTGCAGCGACACCATTTATTCTTATTTAGGAACAAATATAGAAATAGGGGAGGAGGCCGTTTTTTTATTGCAAAATCAATATGGATGCGATTCTGTCGTTACCGTTCAGGTCAATGGAAGCAATGAGCAAACAGTCATTGATGTCAGTTTGTGTGAAGGGGAATATTATAATTTTAATAATGAAGATTATCCAATTGGTACTGATACTGTTTTTTATTTTTTAGATCAATATGGATGCGATTCTATCGTAACTTTAAAAATAATTAATTTCCCAGAAGTTGATTTTGATTTAAATGCCGATCCATCGTGTTGGAATAATGAAAATGGAATTATTAATGTACAAAATATAACTGAGGGTACTCCTCCCTATGAGTATTCGTTGGACGGTCAAAATTATTTTCAACAATCAATATTTGAAAACCTTTCCCCGGGCACTTATGAATTTTTTGTAAAGGATTATAATTCATGCATTTATCAGAAAGCCATTGAAATATCGGAAATTCCTCCAATAATTATTGAATATGCGCCAACTATTTTATCGTGTGATGAAGATAGTGTTTCGATTGAAATAGACTTAGTAAGTGGAGACCCCACCTCGATTAGCTGGCTTTGGCCGGATGGGTCAAATAATGATTATTATTTTGTTTCGCAACCTGGGGGATATGACCTGGAAATTAGCAATCAATGCGAAATAATAACAGAGAATATTATGGTCAATTTGGAAGAGAGGGGGCAGGAAAATTTAATTTATATACCCAATTCTTTTTCGCCAAATGATGATGGTATAAATGATGAATTTAAAATATTCGCTGCCAACGAGGTTGAAATATCAAATTTTGAAATTAAGATATTTAACCGTTGGGGCGCTTTGGTTTTTGAATCAAATGATATTGAAGTTTCATGGAATGGTGTATTTAGGAATCGGATATTTAATCCCGGCGTATATGCTTGGTGGGTTAGGGTAAGTGCCCTTTCCTGCAGAAGGGAAATAAATGCATTTTATGAAGGTGATGTGACTATTATTCGCTGATTTAAATTAATGGCGAGGATTGTAAAATTGTTGATTTGCACAAAACGTTTCAATCATACGAGCTTTAAATTTCCAAATTCTACAACAACCCCCTTTTCCGCAAATTCCTTTTATAAATCTGGATATTTTTATTGTGGCCTTGCAATGTTTTCGAAAAATTGTGGAGGCCCGATTCATCGCCCCTTGCGCACATGTAGATGTATTTGTGTTTTTCCCTGTTAAGTACTGCATCAATGCTGGGAATGGAAGCCATACTGATCGGGCCGGGAGGGAGGCCAGGATACATATAGGTATTGTATGGAGAGTCGAGGGTTTTGTATTTGGCGAGGCTGCGGCTTTCCCAATCACGGGAAGCAAATACGAGGGTTGGATCGGCTTGAAGAAGCATGCCCATTTGCACCCTGTTGTAATACAAGCCGGCAACCCGTGCCTTTTCACTGTTTTTGTTGGTTTCCCTTTCAACTATGGAGGCCAAGGTGTAAACCTCCGTAGGGGTGAGGTTCAATGCTTGGGCTTTTTCCAAGCGGTTGTCCTTTTTCCAAAAGCGGTCGTTTTCTTTTATCATCCGTTCAATAAACCCCTTGGGTGAGGTGTTCCAAAAAAACTCATATGTATTGGGGATAAAAAGGGAAAGCACAGTTTGATGCGTATAACCTATGCTATCTAAATAAGTAGGATTGTTCAATAAATTAACGATGCCGACCGAATCCGCTTCAATAAAGCGGGCGGCCTTTGCTGCAATATTCTCCGGCAATCGTTCATTGACCAAAACCAATTTGACGGGCTCTTGTTTGCCTCCTCGAAGATGCCTGATCAATTCCCGGTTCGACCACCCCGGCTCAATTTTATACTGGCCTGCCCTTCCGGTATATTTCATTTGTTCCGCCATCAGCCGGAATGAACTTTCATTCAGAAGAAATCCACCTTCTTGAAGCAAAGTAACGACCTGCTCAAAATCAGAACCAGTGGGTATTTGCACCAATTCATGGTTCAAATTGTGCGGCACGTTCGCCTGATACAAAAAATTATAAACCTTGATGCCTGCATATGCAATAGCTAAAAAAATCAAGGTAGCAATAATTGGGATCAAGCGCTTGTTCCTTTTCTGGTGCTCTGGATTATTTTCCATTTTTAATTTTACGGCAGTAGGTTGATTATTTTAAGACAGTTTTTTTCCTAATCACTAATCGAGGGTTGGGCATAAATAAATGCCAGTAAGCAGTGGTTTTTAGGCCACTAAGGCACGAAGACGCAAAGTTTTCAATATACGCATTGTTCATCTTTGTGGCTTAGTGACTTTGTGGCTGATATTCAGCTAATTGAATTATGCCCACCCCTCAATCACTAATCAACGAATTACCATTACTAACTCAATACTGTTCATTTTCATTTGGAAAATCCCTGCTTTTCACGTCGGCACAATATTGTTCCACTGCACCTTTTATTACGTCGAACAATTCGACATAGCGGCGCAAAAACCTGGGGTGGAAATCTTTCGTAATGCCTAACAAATCATGCGTGACGAGCACTTGCCCATCGGCATGCATGCCTCCTCCAATACCGATGGTCGGGATGAACAGGTTTTCCGATACTTCTTTCGTCAGGGCAGCCGGTATTTTTTCCAAAACAATGGCAAAACAGCCCAATTTCTGTAAAAGTTTAGCGTCCTTTTTCAAGCGGGCTGCTTCGTCCTTTTCTTTGGCCCTTACTTTATAGGTACCGAATTTATAAATGGATTGAGGGGTGAGTCCAAGGTGCCCCATGACAGGAATGCCTGCTGAAAGGATGCGTTTGACCGATTCCTCGATCTCGACCCCGCCTTCCAATTTAACGGCATGCGCGCCCGATTCTTTCATGATGCGGATGGCACTTTCCAATGCTACCCTTGAACTGCCCTGATAATAACCAAACGGCAGATCAACCACTATCAATGCCCTTTTTACGGCCCTGACGACCGAGGAGGCATGATAGATCATTTGATCGAGTGTAATGGGCAAGGTCGTTTCGTGGCCAGCCATTACGTTTGAAGCACTGTCGCCCACCAAAATGACATCCACCCCTGCTTCGTCGAGGATGCGGGCCATCGAATAATCGTAACCTGTTAGCATGGTGATTTTTTCACTGCTCGCTTTCATGGCATGTAGCACATGAACGGTTACCCTTTTTACTTCTTTGTGTATTGACATGGAGTGTTTAGCTTAATTTTTAGTAAATAATTGAGGTGTCAACGCCTGAAATTGGCAGCGCCAAACATAAGGAATTCAGCCGAAATGAATGGGCGGTTTTTCTCAAACTGTTCGATTTCTCAATTTCCCATTTCTCAAATTCACAATTCCTAACGCACAATTCCTTATCATTGCAAAGGTTAATTATTGTTTTCCCACTATGACCAAAAAGGCTTTCGTACTCGCATCCTCGATTTTATTATTGGTTATCCTGTTGGGCCTTTTCAGGTTCATAAGGTTGCCAATTGTTCCTGTCCACCCCCACGGCGCCATCCCCGGGCATACGGCCTTATTTTTTTCCACAAAAAAAGATGACCTTGAAAAGCTATTAAAAGGCGCACCGCCACTTGCTGATCTATTTTTACCCAAAAATACTAAGAGCGACTATAGTTTATTTTTGGAAATAACAGAAGGTGTGCTGGAATTGCCTGCCGAACAGGCCATTTATGTTTCGGTGAATCCATCCAATAGTCTCGGCTTGGATCTTTTGTTTATCATGCCAAATGCAAGAGGGGCAAAACCGGCCCGGTTTGGAGAGAAAGCAGGATGGCAGCCCAGAAAATCCATATTCGACAATCAGGAAGTGTTTACCTTTCGCAAAGACGATCAGGAATTTTCTTTTGCCAAATACCGCAACCTGCTTGTCTTTGCCAGGCATGCCTACCTCGTCGAGAATGCGGTCAGCCAATTGAAAAAACCTTCTACTTCAATTTGCAGTGAGAAGGCGTTCAGGTCAACCTATCGGCAATTGGATGCAGATGAAAGCAGTTTTCCGATTTTTATTAACCTGCAAAACCTAAGCTCCCAATTTGCTCCTTTGTTGAATGCAAGTAAATTTTCCCAGCTAAAAAAAATAAGTGGATTTGGTAAATGGCTGCAATTGCAGGTGCCACTTGACGGCCAACCTACAAAATGGAAAGGGGCTTTTGTGCCCGCTGAAAACCATGTGCTTTCAAAAGTAAGCAAGGCGTCCAATACCCCTTTTTCTGATAATATATTGCAAGCCTTGCCCGACAATTTATCAGCTATAATGTTGATGACTGTCAAGGGCTTGCAAAAAGAAAGCCCATCGGAGGATTGGGCCACACATATCAACTCGTGGGCAGGAAATGAATTGGCGCTTGCCATCGGCGAACCTTTGGACAATGACCGCTCCGAACGTTTTTTCCTCCTTCAAGCCAAGGATGGAGCAGCGGCGGAGTCGGCCTTGTCAAAATGGTCGGGACAGGAAGCACAGGAATATCAGGTCTTCAAAACTTGGCAGTTGGATGGTGCGGATTTCGATGAAATAATTGGTGCAGAAGTGCATTTTGCTACTTCTTTGGGCGACTATGTTTTATTCGGCAACAACCTACAGGGCATGGAGCGCTGGCTTGGCAAATACCTTGCGGGACAGACTTTTTCCAAATCCGTGGATTTTCTGCAATTGAAATCAGCGTTGCCTCCGTCTTCCGACATTCTACTTTACATGGACGGTATTAAAGGTTGGCAACTGATTTCCCCCTTTTTTAATGAACAGGCCCTGCATTCCCTCAATCGCAATCCGTTGCCCTTCGATGCCGTCATGGCTTCCCTTACTTGGGATGGCCGGGTTGGTGAAATGGAATTTGTAATACCGGGCAGCGGTGAAACGCAGGCAAACCATTCTGCCAATATCCTATGGAGCGTACCCCTTCTGGCAAATGCGGCAAAAAAACCTTTCGTTGGCGTTGATCCGCAAACCGGCGAGATGGATATTTTCGCCGTGGATAGCGATAACCGAATATACCTCATTTCGCGGAGCGGCCAAGTGCTATGGCGGCGGCAGTTGTCAGAACCTATCCTTTCAAACATTTTTCAGACAGACATTGGCAATGATGGACAATGGCAGTTTGTGTTCAGTACCCGTTCGGCGATATATGCAGTGGATCGAAAAGGCGGGGATGTTGATGGCTTTCCACTCGAACTCCAGGTGCCTGCCAGCAATGGAGTCACAGTGGTTGATTTTTTCCAAAGCCACGACTACCATTTTTTTATTGCCTGTGAAAACGGAAAGGCATATGGCTTTGATGAAAAGGGAAGCCCCATAGAAGGTTGGCGTCCTAATGAAAATGTTGGTGATATTAGATATCCGCTTTTGCACTTTCAGGCGCAGGGAAAAGATTTCCTTGCACTCCTTGAAAGCAATGGCAACATGCAGGTTTATAAAAAGAACGGAAGTTTTCGCTTCGCAAATGTGGATTTTGGCTCGCCTGACCTACAACCTCTTGATTATCAGGTCTCCAGGAGTTCGTCCCGAATCGTGACAGCCAACCGGAAGGGGAAAGTTTTTGTCACCAATCTTTCTGGTGACCACTTTGCGCTGCAATTGAAAGCAGGTAATAATGAGGATGTGAAATTCCTTTTCTCCGACATCATGGGCGACGAACGAAAGGATTATATCGCCTTGTCTGGTAAAGACCTTTCCGCTTATTATTATGGCAAAAAAAAGTTTGGACAAGCATTTACCCATCAATTTCCTTGGGCACAAGATGAAATCTTTTCAGTAAAATGGGCACGCCGAAAAAAAGAATTTATTGGTACTGTCAATAGAGGCAAAAAGCAGGTTTTTTTGATGGATGGAACAGGACGGATACCTGACCAATTTCCGCTTGCTGGCTCAACACCTTTTGTGATGGTGGATTTGGCAGGGGATGGGAAACCAGTTGTGATAACAGGAAATGGGGCGGAGGTGACAGCTTATGTTATAGAGTGAAATATTGTTTATTTTTTCCTTCTTATTTTTTTCGCCGCCAAATCCTGCTCAAATATTTCCTCCAATATATCATACAACTCGGGGTGTTTCTTTTTTAATAAATGTGGCCGCTCGAAAAAATATTCCCCTAAAACGGCAAAAAATTCAATGCGGCTGGTTTTTGCATATGGGTTAATGTCGCTTTTCCTTTTTACGATAGTTTCTATTTTCTGTTCGATCATATCCACCCACGGTATCACATATTGCTTTTCCAGTAGTACATGAGGAATGCCGTCTACCGTTCCATCCATTTTATCAATTAAATGGATAAATTCATGAATGGCGGTATTTCTTTTATCCGTTTCATTTTTAAACCCTTTGCGCAATGCCTGTTTGGATAAAATCATTTTCCGCTCCATATACCCCGTTCCGACCATGCCCAAAATATTCCTGTTTTTTCCAGTTATGTCATACTCACTATTAAATGATCGGGGATATAAAAGTATCTCGTCGAGGTTTTTGTATTTCCATTCTGGAAAAGCAAAAATAGGGATAACGGCACTGGCTGCAATTAACAATTTATCGGTTTCATCAACATCTGTATCAATGCCAGTTATTGTGCAGTTCAATAAAAACTCCTGAATTTTATATTCGAATAATTCTTTTTCCTCATTATTTAGTTTGGTATAAAAAGGCACCCATTTCTGCAATATTGTTTTCCATTTAATAGGAAATTCGGAATCTGGTTTTTTCCAAACTTTCCGATTTTTATAAATAATAAATAAAATGATAGTAATTAATAGAAGGATAGTTACTGTTCGGGTATCTAACATGGCTCTAAGTGAATTTATTTAATTAAAATAATTTATTGGATTTTAAGCTACAAACACATCCTCCCCCCGCCCCCCTCCAAAGGGGGAGATTGAGCAAATCATTCATTTTCCATTTTACCATGATTTTTAATATTTAGCAGGGCAGGTCTCCCCCTTTGGAGGGGGGCGGGGGGAGGATGTGTTTCTGGCCAAATAAATTCACTTAGAGCCAACATTTTTATCTATTTAATTAAATTATTATTCCAACACTTTTTTGTTATTCATTTGATTAATACAAAATCGCCTGATTCTCTTACAGATTGGCCATTCAGAAAGGTAATATCTATTAGATAGACATAAACTCCAACAGTCATGGGTTTTTCCTGGAACATCCCATCCCATCCCAGATCAATATTGTCGCTTTTAAATACCATTTCTCCCCAACGGTCGAATACCTGCATTTGGAAATGGACAACCTCCAAGGAATAAGCATAAAAAATATCATTGATCCCATCCTGGTTCGGGGAAAAGGCATTGGGGACATACACATGAGCTGTACATCCAGTGGATATCGAGATGGTGTCACGGCTGATACAACCAAATTCATTGGCAACTTCTACCCAATGGATGCCATATTCTTCCAGCTTATAGTGACTGTCCGTCGAACCATCTTGCCACAGATAAAGCTCGTATTCGCCGGGATGCAAAATATTCGATATTGTTAAACAAAGAGCAGTATCTGTGCCGAGATTGGGTTGAGGGAGAGGGTTAACGAAAACATCGGTAAATGTATCGAGGCTGCATCCCAAGTAGTTGGTATATTTTAAAAAATAGCGACCTTCTTGTTCGATTTGGATATTTGGAAGAATAACATCGGCTTCTTCATATGAGTAGCTTAATGGACCATTCCACTGATAAGTGCCGGACTCTGGGGCGAAGGCATGGATGGTTAAGGTGTCACCAATGCAAAATGGGCTTGGGTTAAGAATCTGCATTTCATAATCAATAGGCGGTGAGATCAGCACCTCCGTTGGGTCGTTTAAATACGGAGTAGTGGCATTATCGGATACTATTTCCATTGACAAACCGGTAGGAAATCCATGCATTACAGCTTGGTTATTCAAATACATTTGTTGGTCTAATCCTGCTGGGACTTTTGCCGATATCTGAAAGGATGAAGTACCGATTGGTATAGTCATATTTGTGATCTCAACATGTGCATGGCCCATCCCGCTGTTGCTGCTCAGGCTTCCACCAAAAAGGTCAGATGGGTTATTCACAAAGCTGAGTGGGGCAGGTAGGTTGTCCATAAAACTTGGGCCATGTATTGCATTTTGGCTACTGTTGATCATATAAAATGTGTAAACGAGGGTATCTCCCGCACAGGCATTTTCCTTGGAAACCATTTTAAACAAATCCATATAATACGGGCAAGAACAGGCATCTATGCCACCTTCATTAGGAGGGCCATTTAATAAATAATTAAAAGCACCTGTTTGCTTATTTATTTGGTAAATTTTGTCATGAACAAAACCATATAAACCACCTCGCACATCGAAAGATAACGCTCCTACCACAACAAAATCTTTGTACTCAACCCCAAATGCATTTACGGCCCCGGTGTATGGGTCGAGTGTTGCCAACCTATGGGTGTGGCCATCAAAAAAATAGCATTGGCCAGAAATGGGGTCAAAGGCTATATCGCCCATGTTGGGGTTGCCAGTTCCAGTGCCATTTATATAATATTTGTCCGCCACTCCGAGTATGGTCGGAACTAATCCTGAAACATCTATGCGATAAACTTTTGCAGAATTGCCTGAAATGGTATATTCACCTTGAGGAGAAAAATCCGCTGCCCACAGCCCTCCGACTTCCAATCCAGGTATTTGTCCAATAGGTGTGAATTGCCAGTTTGCATCAATGCGCAATAATTTATCGCCTCCATAAAAAGCATAAATGTAATTATCGGCTGGATTAAACCCCAGCCCATTACAGGCAGGTGATTCCTCGGCGATCAAATCAAAATTTAGGGTAGAAGTATTAAAGCGAAATAAATCAGTTTCATTTGCCCCAATGGAAAAGAAAAAAGCACCATCACAAATATGGGATTGCCCACTGGCTGTGGTTAAATTGATCGAAAAGAAAAAGAGAAGCAGTATTTTAAATGAATTGTGCATATTTTTCAAAATATATCTGCTTAGTTATTTTGCTTCAACTCCTCTTTCATCACCTCTGCCACCCGGTCCGACAATATCTTCACATCGTTCTTGGTCAAACCTTCAACAGAAATGGGTTTGCTCCAAACCACTTTCACTTTTCCCGGCCAATAGTCGAGCCCTGCTGCAAGGCCGGAAATATGTTTCACTTGCACCAATGTTTGCACAGCAATGGGGTGGCCTGATTCGATGGCCATGAGGAATGCGCCTTTATGGAAAGGGAGTAACGGATCTTGGGAGCGGTTGCGGGTGCCTTCTGCATTTAATTGGTAGAGGAAAACAGAATAGCCATTATCCAAAGCTTGAAGCATATCCGACATGCTTTTGGAACGGGAAGCCCGGTCACGGCGATCCACCAATACGCAGAGCTTTTTTACGATGAAGCCAAAAATGGGAACTTTTGTCAGTTCCTTCTTGGCGAGGTATTTATATACGCCGGGAAAAGCTCGGGCATTGATCATGAAATCAAGCGTGGTAAGATGGTTACTGACAATGACATAGGTCTGTTTTGGGTCGAGGTTTTCTTTGCCTATTATTTCAAAGCGGATTAATGTCAGTGTAAAAAACAAGCGAGTATAAACCTGATGGCTGAACCAGATAATATATTTCGTCCAGCTATCCGGGAAAAGGAGGAAAGCGATCAAGAACAATGGCATCAGAATGATCCATAAAAGGAAAAAGACGATGATGCCGTACACTGCCCAAATTTTTCGGAGAATATTCATTCAATCGGTGGTTGTTTTTCGAGGCAAAGGTCAATAAAATTCAAACGCAAATGCAAATGCAAAACGCTTTTTCCCGATATCGGGAAAAAGCGTTTTGCATTTGTATTTGAACTTAGGTCATTTATATTTTCCTACAAAGTCCAAGATCAATTTTACAACTTCTTCCGTCTTAGAATCAGGCGGCGAATGCCCACAATTTTCCAATACATGCAAAGATTTATCATTTTCAGGTGTACCCAATTTTTGAAACATTTCCTCTCCTAAACTGGGTGGTACAATAAAATCATATTCTCCCCAGATTAATAAGGTTGGCACTTTTATATGGGGTAGTTGGTCTGTTAACGGCGCATCCAATATTTCTTGCCAGATGTTGCTTCTGTTTACCTGAATAGAATTAGTGAATTGTGAAATAATACTATAGTCGCCCAAAAATGTACTGAAGAACTCCGAAGATGAAGGCGATCTACCGTCAATCAAACCATCTTTTGTGGCATAAATCTCTGCCTTGCCAGCCACGTTATTTACCTCTAAGGATTTGTCTTTGTCTATATAAGTCGAATCTGTTTTGTTGACAAAATCAATAATGGATTCCCAATCGTTTTTTATACGAGTATTTGCAAATATTTGCTCCTTGGCCACGGACTTCATTAATTTCAGTGCATCTTTCGTCAGCTTGCCTATGTTGTGTGCACCGTCCACATCTATCCAACCTTTTATTTTTTCCTGGTTTTCTTTTTTTACCAAAAAAGCATTGCCTAAATACCCTCCCCAACTATGCCCCATTAAAAATATGGCAATGTCTTTACCATAGCGGTGACGCAATAAATCAATGGCCAGACCAAGGTCTTCAATCATTACTTCTTTTGAAAAATGTTTGATGTCGAAATGACCACGAGCGTTGCCTGCCATCCGCTGATCCCAATAAGCCACGGCATATTTTTCCTCCAATGAGTCAGAAAAACCACTGTTCATCTCGTTATAATTTTTAGCACTTCCTCCTGGGCCTCCATGCAATAAGAGGATAAAAGTTTTGGATTGGGAATTTCCTTCAACAAGTATGGGCATTTGTGCTCCTTTATTTTCCAGCCATAACAGGTCAGAAATATTTGATCCAAGTATTTCTTCTTTTTTGCAGTTGGAAAAAATAATGGAGATAAAAAGGAAAAATGAAATAATGCTTGGCTTTTTCATCGGTTGTTCTTTTTTGTATTTTTAAAATTGATTTTTGAAATTATGCCAATTTCAATCGCTGGATTTATTTTAATACCTGAACTATAAGGTATTTCGAACAAAACAGAAGGTTTAATAAAATACCGCATATCCACATTTTTAAAGGCCCTAATGTTTTTTCCCCATGCCAAGGAAAGAGAAGGCATAAATGCATTTCCGTTTCCGTTTATTTTTTCGAAAGAATCATTTTCTTGTTGAAAAGTGGTGCCAAACAATTGGTATCGGAAATAACCCAATCCAACAGATAATTCAAGGTGCTTATATTTATGCGTACTAAATGATTTGTTTTTTATCCGATGCCAAGTTAGTTCAGTATTCAATAAAAAACCATTGTGGTCTTTGTAGTGATGGTAAAAAGAAAAATTACTGCCGATTTTAAGGTAATGCAGTTTTGTCAAAATATATTGACCATTTTTCCGGTGAGACTTTTCTATATATTTTTTTTTACCTGAAAAAGGAAAAGCCATTCCAACGCTCATGCCGGGTCGGAATAAATTATTGCCAAAATAAGAGACTTTCAATTCAGGTAGATGACCAGTAGATGATTGGGAATGCCCTGTCATTTTGTACGAAAACAGAATGATAAAAATTAACAAGATTTTTCTCATGATAAATTTGTGTTTACCTAAAAGCGATTTAAAATTAGGTTTCCCTACTTTCTTTTTATTAAAAATAAGTTAAGAGCCATGCATTGTTGAAAAGCAAAAGCCCCATCAGAATTTACTGATGGGGCTTTTGCTTGCTGCATAATTTCAATCAATCCTTTGGCGGAATCCTCAGCACTTGTCCTGGATATATTTTATCGGGATCGCTCAGCATTGGTGTATTGGCATTAAAGATTTTCATATAATCCTTGTAACTGCCATAATGCGCCTTGGCGATCTTGGAAAGGGAATCACCGCTTTTTACGGTATAGAAGGTTGCTTCTGGCTCGGGAGTAACAACAGAAAGGCGGTCGTCCACCGTGGCTATGCCATAGACATTGCCTGCAGCAAGTACCACTTTTTCCCTTTCGGACTGTGTTTCGACAGTACCAAAAACGGTGGCCTTGTCGTCATCCACGTCCACACTAAGATTGTCCACCTTAAGGCCGAGCGAAGCGATTTGGTTGGTGATCCGCATGGCCATTTGAGTGTTTTCCAGTTCTTCCATAGCATTGTTGCTTGGAGCGGTAGGAGTTGGAACCGTTTTGCTTTTTTTGGCGCTGGCGCCTGCAAGCGCTGCGCCTGCCGTTTTTAAGAAAGAAAATAAACCCATTTGTTCAAGTTTTTTTGTTGTGTAAAAAATTGGTTCATATAGACTTTATTTCGGTAGACGGTTGACCGCACCTCTTACTAATAAACTTCGAAATAAAGCCTTATACAAAGTAGTTCATGTCTAACATGAATGGTTTTGTTCAAGGCAAATGTAAAGAATATGTTTAGGGTTGTTAATTTGAGAAGGCAAAAGTGAAGTTATTTAAGCATCAGGGCCAGCAATTCTCGCTATTAAAAAAATTGAAATATGTGGAGAAGAAAACAAGAGGAGAGAGGTGTGTTTTTTTGTCCCGATTGAAATCGGGACAAAAAAACACACCTCTCTCCAAAAGTCATCTTCCCTTTTGCCTCAAAGAATGGCTTTCATATTTCAAAAAAACTAATAGCGAGAATTGCTGCATCAGGGTGGAACATATTATAAATTGTCATGATTTTTGAAACCTATTTGGGAATTGTATCCAAAATCAAATCCGCAGTCATGGATTTGGTTAGAATTTTATCCTTCCTTTTCCTATTTCCGAACTTATTCAAGTGTTGAAACAAAAGCATATGATTTGAGTTAAAAGCGTATATTTGCCGAGTTTTTTCAAAGGGCAATAGAAAATTAATTTTCCAAAAACATAAGTTACTGATTTTTAGGCATTTAAGTTACTGATTAAAAATCTTTACCAAGTGTTTTTTCTGCCATAATTATTTAAGTAAAACTGCTGGGGTGGGTTAAGTGATGTGTTGATTTCAGCGACAGGATAGTAGTCCAGTGACAATTTCACCAATTTACTTACTGAACGACAGTCCTCCATACCCTGCACAAAAAAATTGCTTGTCATGCAAGGAAAAGGAATTGTAAAGTTTTTCCTCATAGCCTTAACGGTTGTTTCTGTTATCCAATTTATGTACGTGATCCCAACGAACAGGGTAGAAAACCAAGCTGAGGAATATGCTATATCCCGTTGTGAATCAGGGGATAATGGGTGTGTCAAAGTGCAAAGAGCTGCTTATCTTGATTCTATTTCTTCCGAGACTGTTTGGAGCATCCCGCTTTTGAAATCTTACACTTATCAGGAATTGAAGGCCCGCCAACTGAATTTTGGACTTGACCTGAAAGGAGGTATGAGTGTATTGATGCAGGTTGACTTGAGGGATTTCCTTAGATCAATGGCTGGAAATACACAAGATTCCAATTTGGAGAAAGCCATGACAATGGCCACGGAAGCACAAAAAAGTGACCAGTCCAATTATATTAACTTGTTTGTGGAAGCATGGCAATCGGTAGCACCTAATAAACCTTTAAATAGCCTTTTTAAAAGGAACGATTCATTGTCGGATAGGGTAAATGCCAATACTTCAGATAGTGAAATGGCCACTGTTCTCAGAGAAGAAGCGGACAAAGCGGTTGACAATACCTTTAAATTATTGCGTGAAAGGATTGACAAAATGGGGGTCATTGGACCAACCGTTTCATTGGACAAGGCCCGTGACTTGATTCTCGTTGAATTGCCAGGCGTTGAAAACCCTAAACGGGCACGTGAATACCTACAGGCTGCTGCTAAGTTGGAATTTTGGAATGTTTACCGCATAACTGACCCAAAAGTCCAGGACTATTTTAGGGCAGCTAATGAAAAGCTCCGCAAAATGGAGGAAGGTGAAACACTGGACGATGGATCAACTACTATCTCCGACGATGAGCCTATCCTTGTGGGGGATGATTCCCTTTCCGTTGATTCCACTGGTATTGCATCATTAAATGATTCTACCCAAATAGATACAGGTGGTATTGCTTCTCTTGACTCACCGGACCTACTTGGGGAACAAGGGCCCCTTTTCGATATTTTCACGCTGAACAATGGCTCTTATGGGCTTGCCCCAGTTGGTACAGCAGAAAAGAATAAGAGAAAGGCCATTGACAAGATGTTGAAGAAACCGGGTGTCAAGGAAATATTCCCGCAAAATATGCTGTTGCTGTGGAGCCGTACACCAGCCAAAAATAACGAAGGTCTTGAAACCGATCTTTACGAACTGTACGCAATAAAGAAAGAACCAGGCACAAACAAAGCTCCACTTGAAGGGGACTTGGTGACAAATGCTTTCGCCAGCCCTGACCCAACTACAGGAGAGTTGACTATTAGTTTGGAAATGAACCAAGAAGGCGCCATGATATGGGGCCAGATGACCACTAAAGCCGCTCAGGACAACAACCGGGAGATCGCAATCGTATTAGATAGTTCTGTTGTCTCCGCCCCTCGTGTTAATGATGCCATTACTTCGGGCAGGTCTGCCATTACAGGTTCTTTTTCCGTGCAGGAAGCACAGGACATTGCCAATATCCTCGAAATTGGGAAGTTGCCTACAGGAACACAGGTGATCCATGAATCTTTGGTTGGCCCATCTTTGGGAGAAAAAAATATCAAGACCAGTTTGACGGCTCTGATGGCTGGTTTCCTTTTGGTTCTGGCATTTATGATATTCTACTATGGCAGTGCTGGTGTGGTTTCCATCATAGTTCTGTTTTTGAACGTGATTTTCATGATAGGTGCCATAGCTTCAATTGGAACTGTATTGACTTTGCCTGGTATTGCAGGTATCATATTGACCATTGGTATGGCCGTTGATGCGAACGTGATTATTTATGAACGTGTGAGGGAAGAATTGAGGGCTGGCAAGTCTTTGGTCATGGCGATGAAAGATGGTTACAAACATTCTTACTCTGCCATTATTGATGGTAACGTAACCACTTTCCTGACAGCTATTGTCCTTTTTGTTTTTGGGCTTGGCCCAGTCAAAGGTTTTGCTGTTGTTTTGATGATCGGTATTCTATCTACCTTGTTCACAGCTGTTATGGTAAGCCGTTTCATATTCGAATGGTGGCTTGAAAAAGGCAACACAGTTAGCTTTTGGACAAATGCAACTAAGAATGTATTGGCACATGTGAACGTAGATTGGATGGCCAAGAGGAAGCAGTTTTACGTCTTATCTGCCGTTGTTATTGGTATGGGGATAGTTTCTTTCTTCGTCCGGGGATTTGATTTAGGTGTTGAATTTAAAGGCGGGTATTCCTATAATGTTGAGTTTGTTTCCGACAAAGCTATTTCAGCAGATGAAATTCGGACAGCCTTGGCTGATGATTTTGGAAGAGAACCAACTGTCAAGGCTGTTGACACAGAAAACACTTACAACATCGTTACCGACTATCTCATTGAAAGTGATGAGAAAGATGCCCCTGGATTGGTGATGGACAAGATGCACAGTGGTTTGGGCGAATTCATCGGTGGTAGTTCGGTCGAAGAATTCAAGAACCCTGACACCCAAGGTAAAACGCATGTTACCTCATTCAGTAAGGTAAGCCCAACGGTGGCCGATGACCTGAGGGATAGCGCCTATGAGGCCGTTATTTTTGGTTTACTTGCGATATTCCTCTATATCTTAATCCGTTTCTCAAGATGGCAATACAGCTTGGGCGCAGTAATCGCCACCACCCACGATGCTCTGGTTGTTGTGTCCCTATTTTCTTTGTTGTACGGCTTTTTGCCATTCCCCATGGAAATTGATCAGGCGTTCATTGCTGCCATCTTGACCATCATTGGATACTCAGTAAACGATACGGTGATCGTCTATGACCGTATCCGGGAGTATTTTGGGCTGTATCCCGATAAAGAGAAAAACGAAGTCATCAACATGGCGATCAACAGTACCATGAGCCGAACGGTCATCACTGGGGTCACCACTCTGATCACTGTATTCCTCCTTTGGATATTCGGTAGCGGAAGCATCAAAGGTTTTGCCTTTGCGTTGGTGATTGGTGTGATCGTGGGTACCTATTCTTCCATCTTTATTGCATCCCCAGTTATGTCTGATCTTTCAAAAGCGGATATCAGAATCACCCAGAAGCCGTCTAAAGGCAGCAAAAAAGACAGGAAATCATTTACCCGGTCAAAAGCAAAAGCATCGCAAAAAGCTTAAGCTAATTTGGATATATTGTAAAGGCCCTGTGCAATTGAATGCACAGGGCCTTTCGTAAAATTTTCATCCTTCTCGCATTTTCATTCTTTTCGGGCATATTTACTTTTGCGCTATATTTCCCCATAAACCAAACAAAGCTTTTCTCTTTTCGTACACCTCATCATTTTGTAGTCATTTCTTGTTCTTAAATTCACCTTTTTATGAAAAATGTAATGATCCCTTTTCGACTGACATTCGTCTTAGCACTTTTGCTATTGTGGACAGGTTGTGATACCTCAAACCCCAATTGGAAAGCCGATTCCGACAATCCTGATTTCATCCACAGGTCATTGAAACAAATCACGGATGTGATCGTCCACGATATTTTTTCACCTCCCGTGGCCAGCCGAATTTATGCTTATTCGACCATTGCTGCCTATGAGGCATTGGTTCCTGCTTATGATGACTACCGCTCACTTGCTGGGCAGCTGACCGGCCTCGAAAATGTACCTCAGCCAGAAGATGGCAAGGAATATTGTTATCCGCTCGCAGCTTCGAAAGCCATGTTGATAGTTGGCAAAAAGCTCATTTTTTCGGAAGATAAAATGGATGCTTTTGAAATGGAATTAATGAAAGATTTCCAAGCCATCAACATGCCAGCAGATGTTTATGAGCGCTCTATTGCTCACGGAAAAATGGTTGGCCAGCACATAAACGCTTGGGCGGATAAGGACAATTATAATCAGACCCGGACTTTTCCTAAATATACCATCAATGACAATCCGGCACGTTGGAAACCCACGCCACCAGACTACATGGATGCCATTGAGCCTCATTGGAATAAAATCCGTCCATTCACTTTGGATTCTGCTACCCAGTTCATTCCGCCTCCTCCCACTCCTTTTGATATGAAGGATAAGAAAGGAAAATTTTACGAAGAAGTAATGGAGGTTTACAAAGTAATGGAAGTCGAAAGCGAGGAAGAGAAAGAAGAGCGCATGGCCATTGCAAAGTTTTGGGATTGCAACCCTTATGTTTCCCACCATAAAGGCCATGTGATGTTCGCTACAAAAAAAATAACGCCTGGCGGGCACTGGATGGGCATTTCCCAAATCGCTTGTAAAACGGCCAATGCCGATATTATGAAATCGGCCAAGGCTTATGCCCTGACCGCAATCGCTCTTGCCGACGCATTTATTGCTTGTTGGGATGAAAAATTTCGCAGTGAGCTGATCCGCCCGGAAACGGTTATCAATACTTATATTGATCAAGAATGGGTGCCTGTTTTGCAAACGCCACCTTTCCCTGAATATACCAGCGGGCATAGTGTCATATCAGCTGCTGCGGCTACTGCACTGACAAAAGTGTTTGGGGATAACTTCGCTTACGCAGATTCAGTGGAGGTTGAATATGGAATGCCTGTGAGGAAGTTCAACTCGTTCATGCAGGCTTCTGAGGAAGCTGCAGTGAGCCGTCTTTATGGGGGAATCCATTATTCACCTGCTTGTTTTATTGGTGTGGACCAGGGGAAATTAGTTGGGGAACACGTCCTCAGCCGGGTGAACATGAAGAGGTGATGGCATTGAAAAACTGACGATTTTTACATAATCAAAACGCCTGCGAAGACTCAATCTTTGCAGGCGTTTTGATTTGAAAAAAGAGAAGAAAAAACAGGATTTATCAATTCATTTTATCCTTTCATTCGAATGTTTTTCTTGTCAAACGGGTTGAGTGCAGTGCCTTCCACTTTGGCCTCGGCCTCAATGCGGTATTCCGATTTTACCTTGCTGATTTTTTTCATTAATTTGGTAAGACCTCCTGTTAAAATATTTTTATTGCCAAACTCATCAACGGGAGAATCCACTCTCTGAAAAGGAAGCGTAAAGCTGACTTCTACCATATCTTCTGCTGGCACAACGATCGTCTTATCCAAAGTCATTTCCCCTAAAACATATTCATCCACCAAACGCTCGTTTCCTCTTCCCCGGCTGTATTTTTCGACCATCTTCAGTTTGATTGCTTTCACTATTTGTTCATTTTTGGAATAAAATCGGATTTTTCCACTAACAGCCCCTACCTCAACAAATGCGAGATCCGGTAAAACCAATACCAGTTTTACCCCTTCGATGCCAAGCCATTTTTTTACTTTCTTGAACATAAATAAATGGTTTAATGGTTTAATGGCTAAATGGTTGGAGGGTTTTTAAAAACCATTAAACCATTTCGCTCATCCCCATTATAGGGTGAAACGGTCTTTAAATAAGATTTACTAAATCTTTCAAGATTTAGCAAATCAGGTGGTTCTATCTTTGATTTGCTAAATTTCGAAAATTTAGTAAATCTCTTTTCACCCTTTAGTGGGGATGAGCGAACCATTTTTAGCCATCCAACCATTTAAACAAACCTCTTGTGCCAACTTTCGTTGAGCGGCTTGAGCCATTTTTCTTCCAACTCTCCCTTTGTTTTGACCAAATTATCGAAAACGAGGGTTTGATCATTGATTGCGCCTTTTTGGTAAAGCTCTGCAAATTCGGCGCTTGATGCGGTTTTCACATTTTCGCCATCTTTCCAGGCAAAGGTCATCCGGTCGAATAGGTCGGTGTTGTATTGGTGTCCCAATTGCTGCATAAAATGGACGCTCTTGTCGATGGAGCAGCCACTGGCCCCTGCCATGCTTTCATCCACCATCAGCACAAGGAATTGATTGTGCAATACATCGGCATGTGCCCGTAACTGTCGGTTGTGGCTGATCCAGCTTTGGGCGAATTGTTGGAGGTAATCTTTGAGACTTGGGATTTCTTCTTCAATAAATGGTCTGCTGGATTGGTAAATCCATACCCGGGTTGAAGCAGGCAAGTGATCAACATTCATTTTTTATCATTTCAATAGTAACTATTCAGCTGGGTTGTATTTGGAGAAAAAATGAAATTTTTTCTCCTGTCTCTCCCTATACCGAATGATTACTTTCAATATTCAAATTGAGCTACGACTTCAAAGGTACGTCCTAAGATGCTTTTTTGTAACTCATAATAGGCCATCAATTTTACCGGCGAAAAATGAATTCCAGTAAGCAATCCCATTTTTTTTACATCACTCTTTGGTCGAAAAGACGTGCCGAACGAGAAATGGTCAATATAAGTGGCATAAAAAGCGAAATCATAAGTATCGAAAGGGCTGTACTTTCGATAGATGCCTGCTCCATAAATATTCCATTGTGCAAGCATTTCCCAATCGTAACTCAAATGGATAGAATAACGCTTTTCCTTTTCTGTACTTGTAAATGTATCCGTGTAATCATAAGTGCTTTCCAATAAGTCTGCAACACTTGCTCCGAAGTGCAAGTTTTTCCAAGTTAATGAAATGCCTGTATTGAGGTTGAAACTATTGGCTGTTTTGGTATCATTTGGGATCAGTGGGTCGTGTGGCATGCCGGGGTTGAAAATCAGTGAGCCAAAGGCAATTGATTTCCACTTGATTTTAGGTTCAATACCAATTCTTAGATATAAATCCTCTATTATTTTCAGTCGGTAATTATAGAATAACCCAACATCATATTCAGTGAAACTTCCTGCTTTGTCATAAATAAAATTAAGTCCTGCACCGCTGTTTAAATTAGGGAACGGGTGTTCATAACTTGCAAATGCAGAAGAAAACTGCCCTTTCCATTGTTTGCGGTAGTTCATAGATATAATTTGATTTTCTGTGAGTGCTGCGCTTGAAGGGTTGTGGAAATTGTTGTGCAGGAAATGAAGGTGAAAACCCGGATCTTGGGCATTGAGTTTAAGAATAGGGAATACTACTAAGATCAAGGCAAAAGAGAGGAGTTCTTTCATTTGTAATTATTTTAATTCGTCGCTTTTTCTGGAATTTTTTTAAGTGCAAAATTATAAAAAGGATTTTTAAATCCACATTTTTATATTTTTAAAAAATTGATTTTCAATGATTTATTGATTTTTTTTTGGTATTTGAAATAGAAATTATCTACCCATTATTTTGCCATAATTAATAATTTCACCAGTTTTGGGTATTCATATATTTAATCGAAAAATCATGACTATTTTTCAAAAGCTTATTTTACTATTCTCCATTTTTTTTCTTGCAAAAACTATGGATGCACAGGTTAAAAAAGCACCACCACGTGCCGAAGGAGAAGGGCCATTTCCCCATTTTATAATTAGGGGTGTCACGCTCATCAATGGCAACTGTGCCCCGCCAATTGGTCCGGTGGACATTGTTGTTGAAAATGATCGGATTATCCAAGTGAAAAATGTGGGCTATCCCGGCGTGCCAATTGACAGCACCAAACGGCCTGAATTAAAAGAAGGAGGCTATGAACTGAACTGCGAAGGCATGTACCTCATGCCCGGATTTGTGGACATGCATGGCCATATCGGTGGTCAAAGGCAAGGTGCTGATGCCGAATATGTTTTCAAATTGTGGATGGGGCATGGCATTACCACCGTCCGTGACCCAGCAGCAGGCAATGGCCTCGACTGGGTACTTGACCAGCAAAAATTGAGTGATGAAAACAAAATCACAGCTCCTCGAATTCAAGCATATACGGTGTTTGGGCAAGGGGCTGATCCCTATCCAACTACCCCAGAAGCTTCTCGTGAATGGGTCCGGGAAAATGCGAAAAAAGGAGCAAACGGCATTAAATTTTTTGGCGCTCCTCCCGAAATCATGGCTGCGGCTTTGGATGAAAATAAAAAATTGGGACTTCGGTCCGCATGTCACCATGCTCAAATGGATGTAGCAGGCTGGAATGTTTTGCACTCTGCAAGGGCTGGACTCACCAGCATGGAGCATTGGTATGGCCTGCCGGAGGCACTTTTTTCTGATCGCACGGTACAGTATTATCCAACTGATTACAATTATCTCAATGAACAGAATCGCTTTGAAGAGGCGGGAAAATTGTGGAAACAAGCGGCATCTCCTTACTCCGATCATTGGAATAGCGTAATGCAGGAACTCCTCGATCTCGATTTCACCCTCGATCCAACATTCAATATTTATGAGGCAAACCGGGACTTCCAACGTGCCCGTCGGGCTGAGTGGCATGACGAACATACCATGCCATCATTGTGGCGGTTTTATGCACCCAACCGCATTTCGCATGGGAGCTATTGGTTCGATTGGGGCACGGAACAGGAAGTGGCCTGGAAAGAAAATTATCGCCTGTGGATGACCTTTGTAAACGAATATAAAAACCGTGGTGGCAGGGTTACCGCTGGTTCGGACAGTGGCTTTATTTACCAATTGTATGGATTCGCTTACATCCGTGAACTCGAACTGCTACGGGAGGCTGGTTTCCATCCTTTGGAGGTAATTAAATCAGCTACACTAAATGGCGCCGAAGCCCTTGGCATGGCCGATAAAATAGGGACAGTGCATGTTGGAAAAAAAGCTGATTTTGTTATTGTGGAAGAAAATCCTTTGGCCAACTTGAAAGTGCTTTACGGAACAGGTGCCATTAAATTAAATGAAAATAACGAACCAGTGCGGGTAGGTGGTGTGAAATATACCATCAAAGACGGCATTATTTACGATGCCAAACAATTATTAGCGGATGTGCGAGAAATGGTGCGCTTGGCAAAAAGCGAGGAAGAATATGAAATGAAACAGCCAGGGATGGATTAATTTTAATGGATTGAAAAATATAACAGAAAATAAATTAAAAAAATGGTTGGGCAATAATGAGTTTCTTGCCCTTTTGATTGCGCTTGCCTTATTTCTTTTTTTACCCTCTTTTTTTGAAAATGAAAAAATAAAAAATGGATTTATTTATGCCTTATTAATTGGATTGCTTTTGGCTGGCATTTATGAATTGAGACATAGAAATAAGACTTTTTATGTAGGTGTTTTTTTGGCACTTTTAGTAGTTGTGTTTAATTCTTTTTCTTTTTCCCCAAAAAGTGATGTGTTATTTTTAATGCGGATGGGAAGCTTGTTCGTGTTTTTTTTAATGCTGACTGGGCATGTTTTATACCGGCTCGCCATTTCGAGAAGAATTAATACAAATATTATTTATTGCGCCGTCTGTGGTTATTTATTGCTTGGCCTTTTGGGCGGCCTGGGGTTTCGATTGATCCATCATTTTTATGAAAATTCGTTTTATTTTAGTGGAGGGCTTGAGCCTAAAGTAGATGATTTTACTTATCTGAGTTTTGTGACTTTGGCAACATTGGGATATGGGGATATTTCCCCGATAAGCCCACCTGCAAAAGTGGTTTCCATATTTTTAAGTGTAGCTGGTCAAATGTACTTAGTGGTAGTGATTGGGATTATTATCGGCAAGTTTAATTATTACCGTCAACGGGAGCAATAGTTATTCCTTCAAACGCCAAGGTGGGTTTTTCCTGTTTTCCCCTGCGTGATATAAAATCAATTGATTGCCATCAGGATCTTTTAAATGGGCTTCCCGCCAAAGCCAACGCTGGTCGGTTGGCATGGATTCAAATACTATACCTTCTGCTATCAAGTTCTTGACACGTTCATCGAGGTTCTCATTTTCAAAATAAATTACAATACCACTGTCTGTAGGCATGTTTTCTACCAAATGCAACGAGAAAGTTGAGTCTCCATCTGGGCATTCGAATCGAGCATAATAGGTCCTTGTATGTATGATTAGCTTTAAGCCCAATTTTTTGTAAAAAGCAATAGACCTATCAAGGTCTGTGGTCGGCACTGTGACTTGATTCAAATTCATTTTTTCATTTTTTTATGCTGCCAAAATAATACGACAATGCAAATGCCCAGCCCTAAAAATTCCCTCGTAAATTCAATATGTGGCTCTTCTGCTTTCATTTGTCCTGCGATATTTGGCATGCCTATTTTTAGCCAGTTTATAAATTCCGGCAACAATATCCCCATCCATATAAGACAAGCTGCCATGCCTGCCCAAAGTGCATATTTGTTCAATCGATTATAAGCAGCAAAAAGGCAGACTCCTGCCATATAAAAATATAAAGCCATCCAAATATACGGATCGGGGTCGTTCCATTGGAAATAGGCAAAGAGGATAAATAATGCCGTTAAAACATAATTAATTATTTTCATGGATGTTATTTTTTTGCAATGATTAAAAGGCCGTTACCATTGTTTTTTGGAAGGTTATAGTCAAATAAAATCAGCAACAAAATTAAGGGTAAAAAAAAGATTAAGATGATAACAAAGATCATCATTGTCCATTTGCCGTTTGCAATGCCCAATAATGAAAGCGAATAAATTTCATGAGCGAATATGCCCAATTTTCCATATGTATATTTTTTGTCAACAATTTCTAATCCTGCGTTTTTTAGTTTTTTAATCATGTCGCTTTCGGAATATATCCGTTTTCGGTCTTGGCTTATTTCATAGTGTTTTTTTTGAGAAAAATAATGTCGGTAAATGGGGAGGATTGTCCGTCCATTAATAGGAGCATAGATAATTGCCTGTCCGTTTTTCTTTAAGATTTTATAAAAATTGGTGATAGCTGTAGAATCATTTTCAACGTATTGCAGTGTGCCGACACAGAGTAAAAGGTCTGCGTTATTTATTTCCGGTTCTTTTTCAAGATTTTGACAGAAAAAAGAAGCATTTTTCAGTTTGCATTTTTCCACATAATTTTTGCAAAAATCAATGTGGTTTTTATTCTTGTCAATTCCGATAAATTTAGTATTTGGAAATTGATTAGCATAAGGCAAAATAAACATCCCCTCTCCACTGCCTGCATCAACAACAATTCCCTTAGAAAGCCTTTTTAATTTTCTTGATAATTCTTTTTTTACAACTTTGTTCCGTTGCAATAGCAACCCATTCCAGAAATAGATAAAACATATCAGTTGAGGATATTGCTCCAGAATCCAAGGGTAGGTATGCTCATTGAAATGACTCGATATGTTAAGCTTTCCTTCTGACATTTGTGAAATTCATCCTGCTTGTTGTATTTTTCCCCCAAATTGAGAAATGCTGATTTGGATCATTTTTTTTGATTTGCCGCAAAAACAATTAGCAACCACTTGTCTCGAATTCACTTCGAGAACAATTAACGACTATCCATGCTACAACCCATTATTTTCACCATAGTCACCATTGTTGCCTTTTATTATGCTGGGCGGCAATTTATGAAGATCAGGAGGAACATTTTACTTGGAAAGGATGAAGAAATTCCCGGCGACAAAGGCCAGCGCTGGCGGAATGTCTTGCTTGTTGCTTTTGGCCAAAATAAAATGTTCAAGCGGTTCATCCCGGCCATTTTCCACCTTTTTATTTATGTCGCATTTTTATTCACCCAAATTGAACTGATCGAAATACTGATAGATGGGTTTACTGGCAAGCACCGTTTTTTTGCGACTATGCTTGGTAGTTTCTACACCTTTCTGATAAGTTTTATTGAAATATTAAGTGTACTCGCCTTCATTGCCACTTTTATATTTCTTGCCAGAAGGAATTTGTTGAAAATTCCTCGTTTCCACAAACCAGAAATGAAGGGCTGGCCATTCCTTGATGGGAATATTATCCTTTATCTCGAAGTCCTTCTTTTGATTGGCATTTTCAGTATGAATGGCGCAGATCAGGTGTTGCAAAGCCATGGTGCGGAGCATTACCCTGTAACAGGAGGTTTTGCAGTGAGCAGTTGGTTGGGGCCGACCTTGTTTGGCGGCTTGGGCGATGGTGCACTGGTTGGGATTGAAAGGTTCGGTTGGTGGCTGCACCTTTTGGTGGTCTATGGCTTTTTGAATTACCTTCCTAAGTCAAAGCACCTCCATATTTTGCTGGCATTTCCCAATACCTATTTTGCTAAACAAACACTTAAGGGGCAAATGGAAAACATGCCTCGCATCCAAAAAGAAGTGGCCAGCATGATGAACCCCGAAGCTGCTGGCGATACAGGAACAGACGAATCAGAATTGTTTTTTGGCGCAAATGATGTCCTTAGCCTGAGCTGGAAAAATGTGCTAGATGCCTATACATGCACTGAATGTGGCCGTTGCACCTCTGTCTGCCCGGCCAATACAACAGGGAAGAAACTTTCTCCCCGGAAGATCATGATGGATGTGCGGGACCGGGCTGAGGAAATTGGTCACAATCTCGACACCGGAAAAGCAGACTTCATCAGTGATGACAAAAAAGGTGACGGTGTTGTGTTAGCGAAAGAAAATTATGCAGACGGTAAAACGCTTTTCGATTATATCAGCCGGGAAGAAATCCATGCCTGCACTACCTGCAATGCTTGTGTAGAGGCCTGTCCTGTCCTTATCAATCCATTGGACATTATCCTCCAATTGCGCCGCTACGAAATACTTATGGAATCGGCTGGCCCATCCGACTGGCTGCCACTGTTCAATAGTATGGAAAATAGCCAAGCAGCTTGGGCTGTGTCAGTTGAAAGGGATGCTTGGAAAAGTCAACTTTAAAAAAGGGAAGCTGGTGGATGGTAGACGGTGGACGGCAATAACCGTCCACCGTCTACCATCCACCAGCTTCCGTCTAACAAAAGAATGTCTCACATACCAACCATGGCCGAATTGGCCGCAGAAGGTCGCCAACCCGAAGTATTGTTTTGGGTCGGTTGCGCCGGAAGTTTTGATGATAGGGCGCAACGGGTAACTGTTGCTTTTGCCAAATTGCTGCAAAAAGCGGGTGTTAATTTTGCCATCCTTGGTCAGGAAGAAAGCTGTACAGGTGATCCTGCCCGCAGGGCCGGCAATGAGTTTTTATTTCAAATGTTGGCGCAGCAAAATGTGGCCGTGCTGAACATGTATGAAGTGAAAAAGATTGTCACGGCGTGCCCCCATTGTTTCAACGTTATTAAAAATGAGTACCCAGTTTTAGGCGGCAATTATGAAGTGGTGCACCACACACAATTTCTGCAGAGCCTTTTGGCTGAAGGGAGACTAAAAATTGAAGGCGGCAGTTTTAAAGGAAAAAAAATCACCTATCACGACTCGTGCTACCTCGGTCGGGCCAATGGTATTTACGAAGCGCCCCGCTCTGTGCTTTCCGCTCTCGATGTTGATTTGGTGGAAATGAAGCGTTGCCGAACCACTGGCCTTTGTTGTGGCGCAGGTGGCGCCCAAATGTGGAAGGAAGATGAACCCGGCGACAAGCGCATCAACATAGAAAGGGTAGAAGAGGCGCTGGATACAGGTGCCGAAATAGTTGCCGTCAATTGCCCTTTTTGCATGACGATGATGACGGATGGTGTGAAGGCAAAGGAAAAACAAGAATCGGTAATGGTATATGATTTAGCGGAACTGATTTTGAATAATCAGTGACGTAAAGCATTGATAGTCAAATATTATTATATAAATTGCGGTATGTTTTGAGAAAACTGTTTAAGCAAATTAAGAAGGGTGAAAAGGGCTTCCCTTTTTGGTAATAATCAATAGGTTACCTTTCGAACATGTTGGATCAAATAAAACAAGCACTCAAAAAACGTATCGAAAAAGATATTGGCCGGGCTTTCGAAGAGTTGGAAAAAATTCTCTCCCCTCAATCTGCTCACCAAGGTACGTTCGGGACCTTATATAACCGGTTCAATTCCTTAAAAATTGATGAAATAGAAGGAACTGCTTCTTATGAGAACATGAAAATGACGGAAAACCAGATCACTAAAGGGCTTCTGTCACTCATTGATTTTCTTTCTGAAGATGACCTCCATCCCGAGCAACTTCTTCAATTTCAAATTGAAAACATTAACTTGGAAGAAGACCTTGGAGAAGTCCATCTGGTCAATTGCAACCGGGATACTCAGGATACCTTATTTTGGAATTCGTTTGAAAGTTTTTCAAAGACACCTTACCAATTTTATTTTATCAATGCTTGTAACACCCAAATGCCCCAAAGTCTCGCCGAACGGGTAATTTATGAATTGATCGAATTGGTTTTGGACAATGACGACGAAGCGCTGAATTTGGTCATAGAGGAAAAATCAAACCGGGTACAGGTCGAAAACCTACCCCTTGGGCCCACCTTTCAATTTTCCAAGAAAAAATTTGAGACCTATTTCTGTGAGCGTTTTGAAAGAGAATTTGGTCAAGCCAATCAGCTTTCATTTGCAGAGTTTTTACAGACTGGCCTCCCGAAGCTCAAACAACAATATGTGGCTACCGTTTTTCAAGTCAATAAATGGAAGCCTTCGCTAATGAAAGAGTATTTCCAATGGATCATGAGTTCCTTTACTTCTGCCCATGAGGATGTCCCGACTTTTCTTTTCTTTTTTCCAGTTATGTTAAAAGGGTTTGTCTCTGAAGAAGTGCCCGCTGAACATGTGGAGGCTGTTAAAATTATTCATGAACTCTGTGCGGAATATTCTTCCAGTTCAATATATATAGAGCCTCTGCCACCAGTTAAAAAAGCAGATATTGATATATGGTTGGCCAATCTTGGGGTGGGCAATCCTGTGATTCGGGATCGGATCATCCATTCGTTGATAAATACATTATTGCCTGAAAGGCAGCAGCAGATTGCAGCATTGCTTAATGAATTGGAAAAAATCCCCGATTTATCTGAAAGAAGGAGGAAGATGGCTGAATCAATTAAATTGGATATGGCCGAGGCTGAAATTTTACAAGAAAAAATCTATGAGTTTTCACAGAGGTAACAGACGTCAGGAGTCAGGTTCGCATTGTCTGACCTCTGATAGTAAAGCGGTCTGACTTCTGACATCAAAAAAAATAACAATGAGCGACTTTCATCTTTATTCCGACAACCAGCAACCGCGTGAATTGCCTGTCATGAAGCGCAACAAAAAAATAAGTGATCCCGCTTTGTACAAACCTTCCAAAGCACTACAAGATGCTGTGAATGTGGCGATTGCGATTGGCCAACCGCTTTTGGTTACAGGTGAGCCTGGCACTGGCAAAACAGAATTGGCCAACCATGTGGCCTGGTATTTTAAAATGGGGGAACCACTTGTTTTTAATGCCCAAACAACGAGTACTGCGACCGATCTTTTTTATAAATACGACGCACTCGCTCATTTCCAATATGCCCAAACCCAAGCTACTCCCTTAACCCCCAATGAGGTCGAAAAGCGTTTTATCCATTATCAGGCATTGGGGGAAGCGATCAGATCAAGTACCCGTCGGGTGGTGCTGATTGATGAAATTGACAAAGCGCCACGTGATCTGCCCAACGATGTATTGGCAGCCATCAACAAATTGCGTTTTGAAGTACCTGAAATTAAGGAACAATACAGGGCCAGTGCAGAAAACCGCCCACTGGTCATCATAACGAGCAATTCAGAAAAAAACCTACCTGATGCCTTCTTGCGACGGGTGAGCTATTACCATATACCTTTTCCAGAACCTGGGTTTTTGATGGAAATATTGGCATCAAAAATTGAAGGACTTGGAGAGGAGGGCCTGGGCGATCTGGTTGATCATTTTTACAGAATAAGAGAGGGCAAACAGTTGCGGAAAAACCCCGCTACAGCGGAATTGATTTACTGGGCTATGCTCCTCCAAAAAATCGGTTTTGATTCGGCTAAATTGAAAAAAGGTGCAGTACTCGACGACTCCGAAAAAGATCAATTGCTCATGTCTTATTCCGCATTGGCTAAAACAAAAGAAGATTTGGCAACAATGAAAAAAATGATTGAGGTTGGTAAGTAATGCGAATCAAGGGTTGAAAACTAAAAGGATATTGATTGTCAGGGTTTTAAATCATGGTGATTTTTAAAATCACCATGATTTCATCTCCTAAACAACTAACTATCAAGTAGATAATTCAACCCTTGATTCGCATAAGTAATGAATTTCTAATTTCTAAATCTCCCAATTTCCATCCAACCACTCTTCCAACATAAGCTGCTTGCCGTCCTTTTAGATGCCTTGGAAAAAGACGGTTTCCCGATAGGGACAGGCAAACATTTGCAGATACAGCAATTACTGTCGTCATTGCCAGAAGACGCTCAACCGGAAAATCTCAAAACCTTCCTTGCGCCCGTACTTACGGAAAGCCCTGAGACTCAGGAACGTTTTTATGAGCTTTTTAATCAAAGCTTAAAGAAAACGGAACAGATGATGGCAACGCTTGAAGAAGTAAGAGGAAAGCCGTTGTCAATCTCTCCAAAGACTTGGCGGAACAAGTACTTGCCCATGTTGGCAACAGCCTTTGGGCTTTTCTTGGCCGGGGCAATTTGGTGGGCCTATATTTATGAGCCAACACCAGAAATTATCAGGCCGCCAATTGATGAGGTGGATGTGTTTACGGTATTGCAGGTAGAACTAAACGACCCCACAAGAGTTTTCAGCCAGCCTGATTCATTATTTGAGGCCAAATTACTGGGCATGCGAAATGCTTGCCCTGAAAAATTAGACAGTTCTATCAGACTCGATTTTGATACAACCGGGGTTAATAGTTTTTATTACAAACCTCTAAGAGTAGGAAAGGATACGCTTTGCCTGGAACTACTATTTGAGCAAGGAATTACTGACACGACAAGAATTATTTTTAATGTTTTTGAAAGGGCTGAAGCTCCATCCGTCGAGGAAGAGCCAATTGATACAATACCTTATTTAGAACAAAAAAGATTGGTGCTGCGGGATGATAAATTAATGGCCATGCCTGCCCCTACACCGCTGCAAAAATGGCTGTTCGATTATCAATGGTGGATCAAAACCATAAGCGTCCTGTTGTTTGCTTGGGGCCTTTTTATGCTGGTAAAATGGAGGCAGCGCCAGCGCCAGCAATACATCCTCGATTACCAACCCAACACCAAGCCACCCTATGTTTGGAACATCGCTATGGGCGATGAACCAGACATGAAGCTGAACGAAGGGTTTTTCAAACTGCTCAATTTGCTACGTCAAAGAACTGCTGCGGAAGCATGGCGTTTCAGTGTTCCCAAGACCGTCAAGGCCACAATCAAAAAAGGGGGGCGACCCTCATTTGTCTATAACCAACAGACCCGCCCACCAGAATACCTCGTATTAATTGATCAGCAAAACAGCCGCAACCACCGCACCCGTTTGTTTGACTTTTTTTTCAAAAAAATAAAAGCAAGCGATGTTTACATCGAGCGCTATTTCTTTAATGGCGATCTGCGTCTCTGCTGGAACGAACAGCACCCGGAAGGGATTTTTCTAAAAGACCTGCTCCATCGTTATTCCGCCTCCCGGTTGCTCATAAGCAGTACTGGTTATCGGCTGCTCAGTCCACGCAATGGGCGATTGGCTGGCTGGACAAAGTTGCTGACTGGCTGGCGGGAACGGGCACTCATAAGCCCCGTGCCGCCCTCAGAATGGGGGAGAAAGGAGCGCACTTTGGATTCGCTTTTTCATGTGGTGCCTTCTGGCACTGTGGGGTTGTTTCAGGCTATTGATCGTTTTGAATCGGAGGAACCATCAGCTTTAAATGAAGAACCCGATCAGCATACCCAACAGTCGCTGTACTTGGGAGGCAACTTGATAGATCGGCTCTATTTTTATTTTGCTGAAAAAGACGAATTCGGATGGGTAAAAAGCGATCTTTTTTTACGGTGGATTGCCGCTTGTGCCGTTTATCCTGATATTCATTGGGAATTGACGCTGCAATTGGCGAGGCTGCTTTCAACTGAGGTAAAAAACCTGTGCGATATTCAACAGATGAGTCGTCTTTGTCAATTGCCTTGGTTCGTGGAGGGGAAGATGCCAGAGGAAGTGCGGGCTTCCTTAGTGCATTGGTTGGAAAGCAATCACCCTGATACTTTACTTCAGGTTCGGACTTTTATTTATGAAACGCTCAAAAAAAATCCTCCACCAGAAGACTCTTCTGCTTTCGACAATTACCGCATGAACCTCTGCCTCAACGAGTGGATGCTGACCAAAGACAAAAAGCGGAAAAAACAGCTCGAAACAGAAATTGCCAGACGGCTGGAGCAAGGGCATGAAGCGGATTACATTTCCATTAAAAAACTGGAAGGGGAAAAAGGCTTCCTTGACCAACTGATACCAGAATCCTGGAAAAAGGCATTGCGTCCTTCCGATGCTAAGAAAGGCAAATGGAGTGACTTGCTCTGGGCGCTTCCCATTTGGTTTTTCTTTTCACTTGGCCTGATGGTCATTCCGTTAAAGTTGCCTGAATGCGAGGGCAGGATAGTGGAAGTAGAAGATAAAAAGTGGTGCATTGATACGCCTGAAAAAGAATTGTGGGTAAAAGAATATTATGCGTATGATTTTTTGAGAAAGAGAAAATATGCAGCGGTGGATAGTATCCTTAAAACGCTGCACCCTTTGGTGGATGACCATTTATTGGACACTGTTCCTTTGTATAAAAATTTAGCAGGCATATGTTATAACCGGGGTGTCACATTTTTTAATCAGAAAATTGATTCGGAAAAAACAGCCACTTTTGCCGAAGGCATTAATGGCCCTCAACTGACAGACTCCCTGTATATCGAAAACTTGGAGGCTTTCATTGGAAAAATATTTTCCGAAGGGATGACTGAAACCGATTCATCTACATTTGTTGGTTTGGTGCAGGAAAACGAGGCTGCATTTTATCAATATTTCAGCGAGGTGTTGGCGGATAGTGCCTGTGCCATGTTTCAAAGGGCAAAAGGTTTTGAAATTAAATTGGGCAATAAAATTTGGGATAATGAAATAATTGAAGCTGCGGGAGAATATTGTCCGAAAGAAGCTGCGAAAGAAGTTGAATTAATTTTCATAATAACGGATGCGGAAAATAATACCCCTTTGCAGGGTGTTGAAATAAAAGCGACAGACATTAATTTATCAACAGATAGAAATGGTCAGGCAAAAATTAAATTAGAAGAAGGAGCAATTAATTTATTTTCTTTTAGTAAAAATAAATATGAAAATATCAATCGAGAGATAATTGCAACAAGTGAAAATAATATTTATGAAATACAATTAATTAAAATAACTGAGGTGCCAAAATTTATTTCCAATATAGCCACTATTTATTTTGATTTTGACAGGTATCAAATTAGGCAGGATGCCAAGCTGGCGCTTGATTCTGTTCTACTTCAAATGAAGCAAAATCCATCATGGCTATTGGAAGTTACCCCCTACTTTTCGGGAGACCGTACTTCAGTGTACAATCAGCAAATCTCCCAAAAAAGGGCAGATTCTGTAGTGAAATACTTGGTTGACAAAGGAGTTCGCTCGGAACGAATTGTGGTTTTACCTTCAAACGAAGTCCGAGTTAATCAGCTAAATGTTACAGAACAAGAAAAAAGACGGGTAGCGCTCAGGTTAATCAAGACCAATGTCGCACAAAACATTTCTTTTCAAATTGTGGATGCCAAATCTAAAAAACCAATTGCTGGCGCCAGCGTAGAATTGTATGAGTCATTGCAGCAAGGCAAGCCACCAGAAAAATATATAGTTGATCAAGATGGTAAAGTAAATTTGGAGGGAGACGCAACTCAATTAAATATAGCGGTCATTTCAAAAGGCAATTATATTCAATTTAAAATTGACGATTTAAAAAAATATTTATCGGAAAATAATAATCAAATATTTATTTTGGAAAGAGGTAGAGATTTGGATGGCGATGGTGTGCCGAATGAAAACGATAATTGTCCCACTGAGACTGGGCCAAGAGAAAACAAAGGCTGTCCAAATAATAATGGTCGTACCTTTTCGGCTACTTTGGTTAATTTTAATTCTAATCCATTGGCTAATATAAAAATTGAAATAAAAGGTGAAAACTTGACGACTACAACGGATGTAAATGGTAAGTTTAATATTTTTATCCCAGATGAGAAAACCACAATTATTATTGAGAAAATTGGAGAAATAATTATTGATGAAACTCCTTCTGAAACTATTACTATTAAGACTGTTTATGAACAGGTTGGCCCAGGGAGCAGCATGAAAATATCTAATTTAACACTTCTTAATAGTACAGGTAACGAATATTCAGTGACGCCGTTTGGTGATGGTTTTATTTATGTTTCCATTAATGGCTATACTGAACCAATAACTGTAAGTTCAAGGTTTCAAAAAGGATTTACTAAAGAATTGGCTTTTGATTCTGAATTGATAGCTTTTGAAACGAATGATGAAGGGTTGCCTGTTCAAGAGACTAAAATAAATCAAGGCGCTAATGACCGGATTGAATCAATTAGCGTTTCAGGAAATGGGGAAACAGTATATATATCTAAAAGGATTAAAATTGATGGAGGGTATAGGTATAGTTCCTATGTCGGCACAATTCGAAATAACACAATAAATAACCTAACTCCATTACCTTTCAATAGCGATGAATTTGATACATTTTCACCTGCCATATCCAAAAATGGTCAATTGTTGATTTTTTGTTCAAACCGACCTGGTTCAATATTAGGAAGTGATGGGAACCCAAGCATAGACCTTTGGGGGTGTCGATTGGAAAATGGAGTTTGGTCAATTCCATATAGTTTGGGGCCTGGTGTAAATACTGACCAAGATGAACTTTTGCCCACAATAATGGATAATGGCGCATTGTTTTTTTCTTCAGCAGGACACTCGGGTGAAGGTGGATTGGATATTTTTGTGGCATTACCAGGGGGGGGAGACGAATATGAATTAGTAGGGAATATTGGTACTCCTTATAATTCCCCCTCAAACGAATATGGTTTTATTGCATCAAAAGATGAGAAAAAATTCTATTTCGTTTCAGATAAACCAACTTGGAATGCTCAGGGAAGTGGCGATATTTATATGTGCAAAACGGATTATAATCCAGAAGGAGTGATTTTATTAGGGGCTCGCTTAGAGGAAGTTCGTTTGGAAGGAGCTCCCTTGGATGCGGTTCAACTAATGGAAAATCGAAATGTTTCTTTCATGAAATATGGACCCGTTTTAGAAATGATATTTGGCAACTGATCGTGCGGAGGTGCTGTTGTTGGGTCATTTAGGAAAAGGGACGGTGTGAGGTTTTTCTCTCATCCAAAGCAAAGGCGTTTTGTTCCCGATTTTCGGGACAGGCTATTTTGGAAAAATCGGTTCCATCACGTGTGGTTGTTTACAGTCCTGATCCCCTTTTGTCTCCCCACCAACCAAAACCTTTCCCTACTCCATTTCCTAAAACTAAGTCGGTTGTTTAGATTTGCGAAGTCAATTGGTTGGATGACCAGGCGGATTTGTCAATGCCGGGTCATTTTTTCCACATTCCCATTTACTTCCTAATCACTAACGCACTAATCACTGTTCACTAACCAACTATTTCCCAATAAAAAAAAATTACACATGAAGAAAATTATTACGCTATGTACCGCCCTGTTCACTGTTTTCAGTTTAATGGCCCAGTCTTCTCAAGACTTCTGGAAAGATAGGGCTTCCGTTGCTGTAAGTAAGAAGAAAGCCTACCTGCCTACTGAAGCCAGGTTGCTTTCACTCGACTTCGATGGCATGCAAAACTATCTCAAGGCAGCACCTTATGAAGGCTCGGAAGTGGCCAAGTCCGACCCTTTAATACTTGAACTCCCCACGCCTGAAGGTGAAACGGCCACTTACGGTGTTTGGGAAATATCCATTATGGCACCTGAACTGGCCGCTGCATTTCCCAAAATAAAAACCTATGCCGGGAAAAACTTAGATCGCCCTTCTGAATTTATCCGAATTACAACAGGTGCGCTTGGTTTCCATGCTACAGTGTTTAAAGGAAGAAAAACCGACCTCATCGAACCAATGGAAGTTGGGAACAAGGCAATGTATGCCAGCTATCGCCTGGCAGATGCAGGGCAGGTTGGGAAAGTAACTTGTGGTAACCACGATGATTTGACCGATATGGTGTCGGATGATACAAGGCGGACGGAGAACGAAACCCTTTCCACAACTAAGTCAATCGTGCCTGTTGATTTGAAAACCTATCGCTTGGCGCTGGCTACGACGGCTGAATATTTCTTTTCCAATAACAACAACGTCAATTCTGTCCTAAATGCAGCAACCATTGTGCTCAATCAGGTAAATGCCATTTTGGAAAAAGAGGTAGCGATCCGTTTGGAATTGATCCCTAATACTACGAAAACTTTTTTCACCTTGCCTGCAGATAGTGACCCTTATACCAATGCCAATTCAGGGGTTATGCTCCATGAGAATCACCCTGTCATGGTCGATAGTTTTGGCATTGATGGGTTTGATATAGGCCATGTATTTGGTACTGCCTCTGGTGGGGGAGTGGTTGGTACTGCTGCGCTGGGATCTGTTTGTAGCATGGACAATAAAGGACGTGGGGCCAGTAATGTTTTGGGGCCTGATTTTTACCAAACCGTTGTGCATGAAGTGGGCCACCAATTCAATGCAACCCATACTTTTGATTTTTGTGATGGCGATAATGAAACCATCAATACTGGATACGAACCAGGAGGCGGTACCACCATCATGGCATATGCTGGGGCTTGCGATACCAATTCTGTTCAACAAGACCCAGATGATTATTTTCATGTGAACGCGCTGGAAAGGATAAATTTATATTCAATTGATGTTTTTACAGGAGCTTCGTGTGGCATGCACACACCATCAGGCAATAACACACCAGAAGCATCGATCCCGATCGCAGGTGATTTCAGTATCCCCATCAGCACTCCTTTCGAATTAACTGGCGAAGCTACTGACTCGGATGGTGACGACATGACTTATAATTGGGAGGAGTACGATAATATTCCGGCATTCAAAAGCCCTTTTGGCAATCCTAACCCTGGCAATCCTAACGACTTAGATGATCCTGCTGACCCTGCTTTTCGTTCTTTTCCTCCGTCTGATTCGCCGACAAGGGTATTTCCAAGAATGTCTTCTATTGTGAACAATACATCTTCGAAAGCAGAAGTACTTGCCACAGTTAGCCGCCCATTTACCTTTAGATTTACTGCCCGCGACAATAATCCAGATGGTGGTGGGTTTGATTTTGCTGAAATAGCCTTTTATGCCACAGGAGCGGCAGGCCCGTTTTTAGTAAATGCACCTAATTTGGGAAGTGAAACGTGGAAAGTAGGCGACTATAGAGAAGTGACTTGGGACGTTGCCAATACGGATGGCCCGCAAGTAGATTGCCAGTTGGTGGATATCATGCTGTCGTCAGATGGCGGGTTCACCTACCCCGACACCTTGTTGGCCGGTACGCCCAATGACGGAAGTGCCTTCGTCGTTGTCCCTGATGCAGTTTCAAATACGGCAAGGGTGAAAGTGAAAGCTTCCAACAATATTTTCTTTGACATTTCCAATGCTGATTTTACCATTTTAGCAGCGGATGCTGCCGATTTTACAATAAACAATTATGGCCCTGCATTTGGTCAGGTTTGCGTACCAGAAACTTTTGAGGTGGTTTTAGAAACAGCGCCTATATTAGGTTTTACGGAAATGATCGATTTCTCCGTGGAAGACCTGCCTAACGGGGCAATGGCTTCTTTTAGTGCCAATCCTGTTGCCCCTGGAGATGCGACTGTTTTGACGCTTGATTTTGCAGGTGTGACAGATGATGGTCAATTTCCTATAAAGGTAATAGCCGAAGCTAATGGGGTGGTCGCAGAAGAAAGGATCGTGGATCTGAATGTGGTTTACAATGATTTCTCTGCTTTGGAATTGATTTCGCCTACAGGTTCAGCCGCCAGTACCCTGCCTACTTTTGAATGGACTGATTTGCCCAATGGCCTTACCTATGATATTGAATTGGCCGCTGATCCTGAGTTTACCGATATCCTGGATTCTGCCTCAGGCCTTACGGATGCTTCTTATACCAGTTCCGTAGCGTTGGAGGAGAACACTGTTTATTATTGGCGAGTGGCCGTTGCTAATGAATGCGAAGCGAGTGGTTTTGGAGAAATTAAAGCTTTCAAGACCATAACGCAGTCTTGTACCACGTATTCATCCACTGGTTCGGTGTCCGTACCTTCTACAAGTGGTTTTGCTGAGTCCATCATCAATGTACCTATAGCAGGGGAGATTAGCGATGTCAACATCAAAAATGTAGTGGGCAGCTATGATGCATTTGTGAACTTGACCTTTGATCTCATTGGGCCAAGTTCGACGGTTTCTGTAATGGCACAACAACCATGCAACAGCGCTCTTCCGTTTAATTTAGGCTTTGATGATGAGTCACCTCTAGACCCTTCGACCATGCCGTGTCCGCCCGATAACGGTAGTACTTACAAATCTAACGAACCATTGTCCATCTTTGTGGGCGAAGATGCGGCAGGCGATTGGGCTCTCAGGGCAAACGTGATTGGCAATTTTGCAAGCGGCGGCGACCTGGACAGCTGGGATTTGGAAATCTGTGGCACTACTAAGCCAAACGATCCTGAATTAGTTAACAATAATACAACTTGTGTCCACCCCGGAGATACTTCTACCATTCCTGTAGAAAACTTTCTATTCAGTGATATTGATAATGGCCCCGATGAATTGACTTTTACCATTGTAAAAAATACTGGAAATGGAGAGCTTAGCTTGAGTGACAACCCTTTAGGTGTTGGGGATAAATTTTCGATGCAGAACGTCAATTCTTTTCAAGTTGATTATATCAATACCAATACCGCTGCATCGATGGATGAATTCACTTTCTTTGTTGAGGATATCACAGGTGGATTCAATGGCCTCTTTGTAGCGACGTTTGAGATCAACAGCGACTGTATCACCGCGTCAAAAGAAGCCTTGCTGGATGAAAGCAAGGTGAGTATTTATCCAAACCCCGCTTCGAATGAACTTAATATAGAACTGGTGGATCAATCGGATCGAATGGAGCAGGTATCCATCCTCAATGCTCAGGGTCAAGTAGTCACCAGTCGCCAGATAGCTGGTGTTTTTGGAAAAACTCAAATTAACGTGGGCCATCTGCCAACAGGTGTTTATCTCGTGCAAGTAAGAACGGCTGAAGGCATAGTGGCCAAAAAGGTATTAATTGATTAGATGAAGATGGTTTTGAGGTTTGGGGTTTGACTAAACCAAAAACCCCAAACCAAAAACCTCAAAACCAAAAAATGAAATTCTTTCTTACAGGCGCTACTGGCTATATCGGTACCCAGCTTACCAAACAATTGGTTGCCCAAGGCCATCAAGTACATGCCCTTTATCGAAGTGAATCCAAAACGAGTGAATTGATGAAAATGGAAAATGTCCGCCTGTTCAAGGGGGACATTTTGGATATGGGTAGTTTGGAAAAAGCAGTGGAAGGGTGTGAGGGAGTTTTTCACGTTGCTGGATTTGCTAAACCTTGGCACAAAGACCCACAGACGTTTTATAGATTAAATGTGATCGGCGCAGAAAACGTATTCAAAGTAGCCAAAAAAACAGGCGCTAAACGGACAGTCTTTACCTCTACTGCTGGAGTCATCAGCCCTTCCAACGGGGCACCTTCAGATGAAAGCACGCTTCGGTCAATTCCGCTTTCCACACTTTATGAAAAGTCAAAAGCCCAAGCCGAAGAATTGGCCAACTCGCTGAACAGCAATGATATGGAGATCGTAACGGTCAACCCCAGCAGGGTCTATGGCCCCGGCTTGTTGAGTGACAGCAATGGAGTGACGAGAATGGTGAAATTGTATTTAGAAGGTAAATTTCGCCTCTTACCTGGGAATGGAAAAAGTATCGGCAATTACGTTTTTATTCAAGATGTGGTGGAAGGCCATATAAAAGCCATGAAGGAAGGAAGGGCAGGTGAGCGCTACATACTCGGCGGCGACAATGCTTCTTTTATTGAATTTTTCAAAACGCTTTCAATCGTTAGTGGAAAAAATTCACGCCTTTTCAAGTTGCCTATTCCAGTTATGAACATTGCCGCTAAGGCCATGGAGGTAAGAGCCAATCTGACAGGTGCACCACCTCTCATCACGCCGCCATTTGTAAAAAAATATTTATATAACTGGGATTTGTCGAGCAAAAAAGCGGAGACAGAATTGGGCTATTCACCTATAAGCTTGGAAGAAGGGTTGGATAGGACGGTTAAGTGGCTCGACACCTATTCTGATTAATAACTTTATCTTGAATTGGTTTAGCAAGGCTTATAAATATGCTTTCAAGGCAGTCACCCAGTCTTGTGGCAATTCAGCTTTTTTCAAATCATCATAATCGTAAGCCTTAATAGTCTGATTGGAAATGCATGCAAGACGTTCATGTTTTTCTGAAAAAATCCTTGTTTCCAATACAAATCTATCTTCCAAAATTTTAGTAGGTTTTATTTCGACCAAAGCATAATCTGGAAGCGTCATGGGGAAAATATATTTGGCATCCTGTTCAGCTAAAATAGGGCCGATGCCATTCGAAAAGGAATAATTTTTCCCAAACATTTCATCAAAGAAACTGCACCTTGCCGATTCCGACCAGCGCAAGTAAACGAGGTTGTTGACGTGTTGGGCTGCATCTATGTCGCCCCAATGGACGATGTATTTGTGGTGGGTAGGGTAGTCGCTTATGGAATTCATTTATTGAATTGAATGTATAGGTGGGTGTTCATTAGAGTTAAACATGACACGTCTGAAATTTTGGAGTTTTTTCCTGTTTAATTTTAAAGCTTCAGTCGAAGCTCTACCGACCGGTGTGATGCCAATAACTTGTGTAAAATCTTTATTCCACATAAAGTGTTCTTTCCACTCCATTTTTCTTGGATGGAAAAGTGGAACAATTTGACCGTCATATGGGTCGGGTGCTTCTGTTTTGGTAAATTTATGACTGTTACACCCTTGACAAGAAAAACAAAGATTATGTAATTCGTTTAGCCCTCCTTTTATCAAGGGAATAATATGCTCAACGACAAAATGTCCAGGAACGAAAAAGGAAAAGCTCATACAATATTCACAATAATGAAAAGCTCTCTCTTTAACTATTTTCCTTATTTTTTTTGAAATATAATTAGACATCAAAAGCAGGCTTCATTCCTAATTTATCCATTAATTCCCTCAACGGAATTCCACGTAGTTGAGCTAATTCGGACAACAGCGTCACTCTATTTAAATCAAACCCTTCAATCTCATCACTTAAGGCAAGGAGCTCTTGATGTTCCGTTTCAGTTATTGTTCCTTCACGCATTTTAGCTGTTAAAATATTAAATCTTGACTTTATTTCTGGAGATAATGGTTTATTGATTTTAGCCAATAACTCAACTTCCTTATCCTTTATATCAGGGGTTTTCCGCCTCGCTTTAAGGGATAGAACATGGCTTGCAAATACCTCCAAATCTGCAGTGCTTAATTTTTCAACTTTTTTTAATAAATCACTAAATGGTGAATTAGAATTTATTGATAAGGATGACATAATCTTAGTTGTTATAAAACAAAAATAACCTTTTTATTTGGAAGATGCTCTTTGATAAATTAACTCTTCCTCAATTCCTTCTTCAATATCTTCCCTGTCGCACTCATTGGCAAAGCATCAACAATCTCCACCAAACGGGGATATTTATAAGCTGCAATATGATCTCTCGTCCAAGCAATGATTCCCTCTGTAGTAGAGGAAGCCCCCTCTTTCAAAACAACAAATGCTTTGATTTCTTCTCCCATCTGATCATGGGGTACTCCTATGACCGCAACCAATGAAACAGCGTCGTGTTTCATCATTACCTCTTCTACCTCACGTGGATAAACGTTTAAGCCGCCCCTGATAACCATATCCTTCGTACGGTCAACAATAAAATAAAAACCATCTTCATCTTGAACTGCCACATCCCCGGAGTGCATCCAACCGCCTTTCAAAACTTCCTTATTTATTTCCGGTCGTTTGTAATAACCCTTCATCACATTGTGTCCTTTGTAGCATAGTTCACCTTTTTCGCCTTTTGGAACTTCATTGTCATCATCGTCAACGAGCTTTACTTCAACGCCCCATACAGGTGTGCCTACAGAACCCGGTTTTCTTCCTATATCCATATGGTTAAATGTCACGACAGGCGAGCCCTCCGACATGCCATAACCTTCCAGAATAGCCACGCCGAATCGTTTTTCAAAATCCTCTAATACTTGTACTGGCAAAGCGGAACCCCCAGAAACACAAATACGTAGGTTAGAGGCTATGCTTTCATAATCAAATTTTCCACTGTTCTCATTCAGCAATCCCCAGTACATAGTGGGCACGCCTGCAAAGACAGAAACATTGTGTTTTGCCATCAAACTAAAAACTGCTTCCGCATCAAATCGTGGGAGTAAAATATTATGGCTGCCTTTGTAAACGCCTGCGTTCATTAGACAGGTCATGGCAAAAATGTGGAACAGCGGCAGTACGATTAGCTGAGTATCCTCCTTTTGTGTGTTGATGATCCCAGTGGAAAGAATTGCATTTAGCATGAGGTTGGAGTGGGTCAGTTCGGCACCTTTAGGCCTGCCCGTTGTACCAGAGGTATATATGATAACGGCGGTGTCCTCTGCCCCAGTCGCAGATGTGTTGTTGGCAGGTGACTGACCAGCCATCAACTGTCCGAGTGTTTTTGTAGCTTCAATGGATGAAGGCATCTCCGGCTTTGGCATAATCATAAAAAAATGATCACAATAATGTGCTTCCTGAAAACCTGCATGCCCCATTTGACCCATGGGCAAATCATCCGTACCAACAAAACAGAAATAAGCCTTTGCGTCGCTGTCCTGCAAATGATAAGCGATTTCATCTTTTTTTAATAAAACACTCAATGGCACTACTACTCCGCCTGCTTTCAAAATGCCGAAATAAACGATAGGGAAATAAGGCAAGTTGAAGCAACTCAACGCTACTTTATCGCCTTGCTGAATACCAATATCCCGAAGCCCTGCGGCTACCATATTGGCTGCTCCATTTATCTGGGCATAGCTCATCGTAGTGTCCATGAAAGTGAAGGCTGGTTGAGAGGGATAACGACGTGCGCTGTCTTCAAGAATGACTGATAGGTTTAGCATTTTATTTGAGTGGTTAGTAGTTGGTTAGCGATTAGTTTGGAACGTAGGAAATAAATATAACGGGAAAGAAAAAGGATATTATTGACTGTCTATCTTCTATCGTCTACCCTCCACCTCTCCAAACGTTTCTCGGCTAAAGTTATATAATCCTCTTTTATTTCAAAGCCTACATATTTCCTTTTATTTTTTAGGGCTGCTATGGCGGTTGTGCCGCTGCCCATAAAGGGATCAAGGATGATGTCTGTTTCAAAGGAGTAAAGCTCAATGAGACGAGACGGAAGTTCTACAGGGAATGGGGCAGGATGGCCGATGCGGCGAGCAGATGCGGCCTTCATTTGCCAGATGGTTTTAGTGTATTCAAGGAATTCGTCCCGCCCGATGGAGTTCTTTTTTTTCTCTTTTTCCTTTTTGGTCAAATGCCGTTTGTAATCTTCTTTTGAAAAAATGAGGATGTATTCATGTACGTCCCGAAGGATGGGGTTGGAGGCTGATTTCCAACTTCCCCAAGCTGTGCTAGGGCTTGCACTGGAAGCTTTGTCCCAAATGATTTCGCCTCGCATTAAATAGCCAATATCAAGCATGATTTGGGTGATGAAAGCGGTAAGGGGTAAATAGGGCTTGCGGCCTAAATTAGCCACATTTATACAAGCTCTTCCGCCTGGAACAAGCACTCGATAAGTTTCTTGAAATACCTTTTTTAGCAATGCCAAATATTCGTCAAGGGTCAAGTCTTCGTCATATTCTTTGGTAGCATTATATGGTGGGGAAGTGATCATGAGGTGGACAGAATTATCGGGGATGTTGTCCATTTTTTCGGCAGAAGCGAAGAGGAATTTGTTTTCCAGATCTTTTGGAAAAATATTTGTTTTTGAGGCTTTTTTCTTCTCAACGGCCAATCCTTCGTACATCCTTGAATTGTAAAACTTGGATGAATCGTGGTTGATCCGGCCATTGGTGCCGAACGAACTGGTGGCCGTGCCTTGCTGCTTTTTGGTCATGCAGCAAAGGTGGGGTTTTTATTTAAAAAAAGTAACTGCGTTACAGTTTCAACTTGCTTTAATCTCGAATCAACCATCAAAAGCAGCAATGGTATGATTCCTTTGGTGTAGGTAAAATCACCACACATTTTCCCACTCGCTTGGTGTCAGCTATAAGTTCGATGGTTCAGAGTAAAGTCGTTGTGGCTTTGTTGTAAAAGATATTTCCTTCGAGAGTGGAGGTTAAATAAAAATGCAAATTCAAAAACGTCCCGATACCATAAGAATATCAGGACGTTTTTGAATTTGCATTTTTTCCAGAACATGTTATACAAATACAGTTGCCATCGCTCCCATGATCCTCGAATACAATTCTTTTGGCTTAAATGGTTTTGACAAATAATCGTTCATGCCAATCTCCATGCATTTATCTTGCTCTTGTTTGTTGGAATTGGCAGTCAGGGCAATAATAGGCACTTGGCTGAATTCCCTGATTTTGCGGGCGGCATCCATACCGTTCATGACGGGCATTTGAATATCCATCAAGATGAGATCATAGCCGTATTCTCTGAATTTTTCCAATCCTACCATTCCATTTTCCGCAATGTCAACGGTGACAAAATCTGACCAGTTAGTGAGTATCTTTTTGGTAGCCATTTGATTGAGGAAGTGGTCTTCTACATAGAGTATTTTGAGTGGAGCAGATGGCACATCGCCCTGAATATGCTTCGCCTGCAAGGGTACTTTTATAGGTAAGGTCATGGTAAATTTCGAACCTTTTCCTTTTTTGCTTTCGATTCCCATTGTGCCTCCCATGGTTTTGACCAGTTTGGCTACGATGGCGATGCCCAATTTGCGTTTCTTGCCGGGTTCTTGCTCTGGGTTGGATTCAAGCAGCAGTTTGTCTGCTTCCAACAATTGGCCGATCTGTTCTTTTTCGATTCCTTTTCCGTTATCATCAACAGCTAAAATGAGGTTTGTTTCCCCATTTTCCGATTCTTCAGATCTTGCGGAAATGATGACATGACCATCTTCATTGCTGTATTTGATGGCGTTTTCAACTAAATTGTATAGGATTTGGGTCAGCTTTTTTTGGTCGCTGATGATTTTTTCCGGTAGTTTTTCAGCTATATTCAACCCTATTTTTAATCCAGCCTTTTCAGCCTTTATAGAAACGACATTTTTATTTCCTTGTAAGAACTCACGGATATTGAATTCCTCTTCATCCAATTTGACATTATCGGTCACCATCACCGAGAAATTCAACAAGTTATTGACCGAGAGGGAAAGATCATCAACCGAAGTCTTCAAATCATTAATGAGCGGTTCTTGTTGGGAGGTTTTATCAGTCGTTTCCAACAAAAACAACAAGTTGACAACGGATGAAAGCGGGGTTCTGATCTGAAAACTAAGGTCGGAAAGTACTTCTTCTTGAATTTTAGCTGTTTTATTGGAGATGTTTTTTTCAATAATCAATTTTTCAGAAAGCTTCCTCTCTGTTATGTCCTGAATGCTCCCGACCAAAAGGATTCTACCGGTGATTTCATCGGCCTGGATTTTTCCCTGTATGGTCAGGTATCTAATGTTTGTACCATCCACCATAATCCGGTGCTCGATCTGGTGTTGCTTTCCGTCTTTTATCAGGTCATCAAAAAAGTTTTCAACCAACTCTTTGTCTTCCAACTGGACATAAGAAATGTACTCAGTCAGAGTAGGAGATAGACTGCCTGGGTTAAAAGAGAAAATCCTAAAAACTTCATCAGACCATTTCATTTGGTTAGAAACGATGTCCATTTCCCAAGTGCCGAAACGGGCCATTTCTTGGGCTTCCAAAAACCTCTTACGTTTGGTTTCAAGGTTTCTTGCTGTTTCCTCTAATCGCAATTGGACTTTCGAACGTTGCAAAGCAAACCGAATGGAGCGGCCAAAAAGTTTTGCATCCAATTGGCTCTTTATCAGAAAATCTTGCGCTCCGGCTTTAACGGCCTGATTGCCTATGATTTCATTATTGGTGTTGGTAATGACCACAACGGGTACATTGGAAGCCCGTTCCATGAATGTGTTAATCGTCTTAAAACCTTGACTGTCAGGTAAATTAATTTCGAGAAGCACTAATTCGACCGGATGTGTCTGGATGTAGTTGAGGCCTTCAAAAAGTGATTCAGTGTGGTGGAGGTCATATTTTATCCCTGCATCTAATAGGTAGGATTTGATGCACTTAACGTCGGAAGCCTCCTTATCTATTAATAAGATTGGTGTCTTTTGCTTGGTATTCATGCCTTACTGTCATTGCTGTGTTACACCCGCTGTTAGTGAATGTCAAGTGATTATGTAATATCATAAATTAAAGCATAGAAGGAAGAATAGCTGTTTGCAACCAAAAATCCTCGATTTTTTGAATGATGTCAAAAAATCGGTCAAAGTCAACTGGTTTGTTGATATAACAATTGACGTGAAGGTTGTAACTGTTCAAAATATCCTGCTCTGCATTGGAAGTTGTTAGGATCACCACGGGTATACTTCTTAATTTCGGATCCCCTTTAATATCACTTAATACCTCCCGCCCGTCTTTTTTAGGAAGGTTCAAATCCAGTAAGACCAAATCTGGTGTGGCAGCATTTTGATATGGCTCATTTTTTCTGAGAAAGTTGATGGCTTCCAAACCATCCATTGCAACATCGAGGTTAACATGGATGTTACCTTCCTTGAAAGCTTCTTGAGCAAGCCTTACGTCTCCTGGGTTGTCTTCTATTAGCAAGATATTCACGGGTCTAGTTTTTTTCATTAGAAAATGATGTTTGGTTATTTGGGCTATAATGTCTTTCTCTTGTTATTCCTCACTAAGTGGATTGGGGCGGTTCATAGAATAAATATCAAGAAAAAGCCGCATTTAAGGAGGGAGGGATGAAAGAAATATGCCAAAAACATTATTCATCCATTGATTGAATCTAAATAGGGCGAATATGAAAAAATGAAGGGTAGGAATGTATCGGGAATATAATAACGAGGCCTACTTTTGCCAATTCTTAAAAACGCAAGAATCGAACTGTTGATGCAAATTTTAAACCAAATTCAGGAGGATTTTGAGTCTTACCTATTTTCCAACCCTTTTGAAGACCAACCTTCCGAATTATACGATCCCGTCAATTATATACTGAAGAATGGGGGAAAACGGCTAAGGCCCTCTGTTTTGCTTCTAAGTTGTTACCTCTTCAGCGGCAAATACTATCATGCAATGCCTGCTGCATATGCCATTGAGCTGTTCCATAATTTTACCCTTATCCATGATGACATTATGGATGCTGCAACGCTAAGGAGAGGTAAATTGAGCGTCCACGAAAAATATGGCCTTAATTCGGGCATTTTGTCTGGGGATATTGCGATGGTTCAGGCTTTTGATTCTTTGCTCAAATTGGATGACCAAAAACAATTACCAGAATTATTAAGGATTTTCACCAAATTGGCAATTGAGGTGTGTGAGGGTCAGCAGATGGACATGAATTTTGAAACCCGGGAGAAAGTTGAAATAGCTGAATACATTAGGATGATTGAATTGAAGACTTCGGTTCTTGTGGCAGGAGCCATGCAGATAGGAGCATTGCTTGGAGGTGCTTCTAAAAAGGATGCTGAGGCAGTTTACCAGTTTGGCCGCAATCTTGGCATTTCATTCCAATTGCAGGACGACTTGCTGGATACATTTGGCGACTCGAAAAAATTTGGTAAAAAAGTGGGGGGCGATATTGTGCAAAATAAAAAAACCTATCTCTACCTCAAGGCACTTGAGTTGGCCAATACAGATCAGTTGACCAGTCTAAAAAAACTTTATCAGTCAAACCAATTAAACGAAGAAAATAAGATCGAAAAAGTTGTCGGAATATTCAACTCGTTAAATATTATGGGAGAAACTGAAACCATTAAGGAAAAATACAGACAGGAGGCTCTTGTTTGCCTTAACTCCTTAAATGTACTCCAAGAAAGAAAGGACGTTTTAGAGAATTTAGCTGACTATCTGATGGACAGAGATGTATGAAAAAGAAAAGAAAAAGGAGCAACCACCGAAGCGGTTACCCCTCACACTATGAAACACTATTTCTTATGGCAATATTTCAGGGTCAAACTTTTTATGGCAAAAGGCTGATAGAATTCTTTTGGAAAAAATGTAAAAACAACGAAGTATCAGTAGAATGGATGCCCAAAAGTAAAAAAGATTGCCATTTAATTCAAAAAAAATGATAAAAAATACTGTCTATCAGTATTTAAAAATTTAATATTAAAGTTTTACTTTAAAAGACTTTTAGGCGTTTACTATTGAGTTGGAACGGAGCCGAATTGCCATAATGAACGTTCCTTAAAAACTAAAGTTTCATTTTTTTTTAAAAAATTCACTTATGAGAAATGGATTCTTGATTTCTTTCTTTCTGACCTTTTCTACTTTTTGTATTGGGCAATCCCTTGAAAAAAGCCTGATGCAATTTCAGGTTGATGTAGTTTATTTGGCTTCAGACCTGCTACAAGGCAGGGAGTCTGGGACAAATGGAGAAAAAATGGCGAGCAATTATATTGTTGAGCGGTTTAGTGAAAGCAACCTTCAAAAGGGAGGGGTAAATAATTCTTGGTACCAACCATTTGATTTTAACTTGAAAGAAAATCCCCATGCAACTACTGGTGGGGAAGACCGGGTGGGCCACAATGTTATTGGTTTCATTGATAATAAGGCCGAACAAACAATTGTCATTGGGGCTCATTATGATCATCTTGGTATGGGTATCCCAATGGCTTCTCTCCATACAGGTGACCCCGCTATCCACAATGGTGCAGACGACAATGCAAGTGGCGTAGCTGCAATGTTGTATTTAGCAGAACAGTTGGTCAGTTCGCCCGCAAAAAAGAACAACTATCTTTTTATTGGCTTCTCAGGCGAGGAACTGGGGCTGTACGGTTCTAAATTTTTTACCAACAATCCAACCATTGACCTGAATACGGTCAATTATATGCTGAACATGGACATGGTTGGCCGCCTCAATGAAGAAAAAGTACTGGCAGTTTATGGGGTTGGAACATCCCCGATTTGGAAAGAGAAACTGGAACAGTTGAACAGGGGCAATTTCAAAATCAAAACCACCGAAAGCGGCATAGGACCTTCTGACCACACATCTTTTTATTTAAAAGACATCCCCGTCCTGCATTTTTTCACAGGACAGCATGGCGACTACCATAAGCCAAGTGACGACAGTCAACTCATTAATTATGCTGGGATCAAGGAAATTGCAGATTTTATGCTGCGTCTGATTGAAGACCTTGACAGTACTGGTAAATTAGAATTCACTAAAACCAAAGACGAGCAACAGCAAGCCACCAGTTTTAAAGTGACGCTCGGCGTGATGCCCGATTACGTATATGATGGCGAGGGCATGAGGATTGATGCTGTCATGGACGACCGTCCAGCTAAAAAGGCAGGATTGGAAGGCGGGGATGTCATTATTAAGATTGGCGACGTGGAAGTAAAAACCATTTACGATTACATGGAGGGATTGAGCAAATTTTCCAAAGGGGATTCCACTGAGGTCAAAGTCAAAAGAGGCAAAAAGACACTGAAGAAAAAGGTTACATTTTAGGGTAATTCGAAAGTCGCTTCCGCCATTTTGGCCATTATTTTTTTGGATAAATGCCAATGTGGCCGAATTCTACCATTGGAACAGTTTTCCCCGGACAATAAAATTCCTTTAAAGGAAAAAACAAAACGAAGAAGCCTGCTTGTGATTCATTCACCAGGCTTCTTTTTTATTGGCCGAAAGGTTCATTTGCGAAGTGACCTTTCACAACTATATTGACCCATGTTAGATTTTATTGCGACTGAGAACTCCATTGACCAAACATACCAAACACCAACAAATCCAGATGTACCTTTATTGGATGCCTATTCGAGGACTATCGTTCATGTCTCAAAAAATGTAAGCCCCGCAGTGGTGCAAATAAAGGTGAAAAAGAAGGCCGGTTCCCAACGTAATCGGCGGCGACAACAGAGAGAACCCTATGGGACCGGGAGCGGATTTATCATTTCAAGCGATGGGTTCATCGTCACCAATAGCCACGTTGTCAATCAAGCACAGCAAATTGGGGTGGCACTGCAAGATGGGCGGGAAATGCCAGCCAAATTGATCGGAGAAGACCCCGCAACAGACATCGCTGTAGTGCAAGTAAATGCTGGCAACCTGCGCTCCATTCGATTTGGTAATAGCGATCATTTGCATGTAGGCCAACTTGCAGTGGCCATTGGCAATCCTTATGGGTTTCAATATTCTGTTACCACAGGAGTTGTCAGTGCACTTGGTCGAACGCTGCGCTCGGAAAGTGGACGCCTTATTGACGATGTTATTCAAACGGATGCTGCTCTGAACCCCGGCAATTCTGGTGGGCCTTTGGTAGATAGTAGCGGAAATGTGATCGGGGTTAATACAGCAGTCATTTTGCCAGCGCAAGGTCTCTGCTTTGCCGTTTCTTCCAATTTAGCGGAATACATTGTAGGTAATTTAATTTTAAAAGGTAAAGTCAGAAGAGGTTACATCGGAATAGCTGGCCAGACCGTTCCGCTTAATCCTCGTACCATTAATTATCATCAATTACCTGTTAAGTCAGGTGTTCTGGTACATGGGGTTGAACCTGACGGCCCCGCATTTAATTCAGAACTTTCCAAAGGTGACATCATTGTAGGTTTTAATGGCAACTCGGTTCACTCCATTGATGACCTGCATAAGTCATTGGATGATAAAACAATAGGTAGGCACATCGCCCTCATGGTATTAAGACAGGGGGAAAAAACTTACGTTTCCGTTATTCCGGCTGAGATGAAGTAATCTTTTTCAAAACTGGCTGACTTTTTTATAAATACCGATTCCACGATGGAGAAATTGGACAGTTTTTCTTTCAACTCTTATAGAACAAATAAAAAAAGGCGAATGCCCTATTTGATTTAAGAAAAATAGGTCACTCGCCTTTTCTTTTTTTCAATAAGTCGAGTGGTAATATGGGGTTTAGAAACGGTCAGAGAAAGCCAGCCTGCCCATCGCCCCAAACAAAATCAATATGCCGAATACTGCTAACATGGTGATTGCTTTTTATAGGATTAATTTGGTTTTTTTTATTTTGATTTACAACAAAATTCGATTGAATGGGAATTATCATATACTGAGGTGGTTTATAAATAGATCGTCCGAGAAGCTGTTTTCGTTAGTCGAAAAATGGTTTTTAACATTTGTTTAGCAATTATCGTCAGATGACTAACCAATATTTAATGCAGCAAAACTTTAATGCACAAATACATTAACTTGAAAGCTCATCTATCTTTCTCATTTTTCACTTAAAAAATATTGATATGAAAAAACGTTTATTCTCTTTTAGCACCCTCCTTCTTTGCTGTTTTCAATTCATAAATGCCCAAGTCTGGTTTAACGACGGTGACACCTTCGTTTATGATTATGGTTTTTGGGGTGAAACAGGCTACGACGAAGTGACTGTGATTGGAGACACGGTTGTCAACGGCGTAAATTGTAAATCACTCCAAGTGTATCGAGAAACTGTATGCTTTAATATTGATCTAAATAGATTGGATACTTGCTACAAAGGTATGATACGGCATCATTTTGCTTTTGTGGAGGGGGACTCGGTTTTTATGGCAAATGAAAATGATGACTTTAAATTGCAATATGATTTTTCCATGGGAATTGGCGATTCTATCTTTTATTATCCCGATGGTGATGATTGGGGATATTTATTAATTCTGGATTCTATAGAACAGGTTGCGATCCAATCTTCGACAAGAAAAAAACAATATTTTACCGCTTTAACAAACTGCATGGAACCAACTTATCAGAACGCCGGGTACATAGAAATGATTGAAGGCATTGGTATGGTTTCTTTCACTGACATTTACGGAAGTAAATATTGTAGTTCCTACATTTTGCCTGATATCTTCTTCTATAATTTCATGTGTATTTCTGACGGGGAACATTGGTGTTTAAGGTGTTATTCCTCTGATCCGATTAATTATGAACTGGTTGATGATTGTTATGAATTGCCTATTGTTAACCCAACATTTGAAGAATTATACAGCCCTGATATAGAGATCTTGCCAAACCCAGCTTCAAATAAATTAAATTTGGATATACCGTCTGATATTGATTTAATTGATTTTGAAATTTATTCAATGAACGGGCGTAAAATATTGCCTCAAAATAAAGGGGGCAAAGAAATAAATGTAAGTAATTTGGAAAATGGGATTTACATTGGAAAGTTAATATTTAAAAATGGGATCGTAAATAAACGCTTTGTGAAATTATAATTAATATGAAAAATCAATGGGAGGGAGGAGTTTTTTTTATCCCGATGCAAACGGGATTAAAAAAAAACTCCTCCCCTCAAAATATTATTTACTGAATTACTTATCTATTTTTTCTACCCAGTCATTCACCATTCTTTCCAAAACAAAAAGTGGCACCGCTCCATTGGATAATACGAGATCGTGAAATTCCCTTAAATCAAATCCGTCGCCTAATTTATTTTCTGCCATTTTTCGCAACTCCCTTATTTTTAATTCCCCAATTTTATAGGAAACCGCCTGCCCCGGCCATCCGATATAACGATCAATTTCTGTTGTGCATTCATGAATGGATAAGGCGGTGTGCGAAGACATAAAATCTATTGCTTCTTGGCGGCTCATTCCAAATACATGCATGCCCGGGTCAACAACTAAACGGCAGGCCCGCCACATTTCGTAAGTCAATTTTCCGAAGCGTTCATAAGGCGTGGAATAAATGCCCATTTCCTCACCCAACCATTCTGTATATAATGCCCAACCTTCTCCATAAGCGCTTAAGTAAGTTTGCTTGCGAAAATTGGGCATGTCTTCCATTTCCTGTGCCAATGATATTTGCAAATGATGGCCGGGTACGGCTTCGTGCAAGGTAAGTGAGGTAAGTGCATATAAAGGCCGGGAATCCAATTTTGTAGTATTGACCCAATAATTTCCAGCTGTTCCATTTTCCAAAGAACCAGGGCTGTAACGGCCGCTCGTGTAAGTGGGTGCAATGGCTGCTGGCACAGGTTGCACACCATAAGAATTACGAGGCAGTTTTCTGAAGTATTTTGGCAAAAGGCCATCTATTTTTTTTGAAATATAACTTGCTTCTTTTAATATTTCTTCCGGTGTTTTTGCATAAAACTGTTCCTCCGTTCGGAGGAAATTTAAAAAATCGGCAAAGTTGCCTTCAAATCCGACTTCATCAATTATTGCCTCCATTTCTTTTTTTATTCGTGCCACTTCACTTTTTCCAATTTTATAAACTTCTTCAGGTGTCATGTTTAAGGTGGTGAAATAGCGGATTCGTTGTTCGTATATTTCCCTTCCTTTGGGTTGGGCACTGATGCCTATTTCAGGGTTTGATTTTGGTATATATTTTTCATCCAAAAACTTTAAAAACATTTCATAAATTAAATTGACTGCATGTATCCTCGTTCTCCCTTCTTCTATTAATTCTTCTTTTTCGATTCCTGAAATATTTTCCGGAATGTTTTTAAATGGGATATAGAAAGGGCTATCTTCAAAATTTTCAAAGACTTGTGCTTTTACCATATTGCGGCAATTATCCATAAGCGCTTTTGGCAACGTCCTTTGTGACAGTATTCCTTGCGTCATTAATCGCATGTTATCATGCGCCGATTTTTGAAATCTCTTTAAATCTTTAATATATTTTCTATAATCAGAAGTGTCCCTAAATTGTCGCCTGTCCATAGTAGAAGGTAACTGCGAATACCAACCACCTTCTGCGTTTAACGGGACGAGGTGATTTTGAAATTCAATATTGGCTATTTTATCATCTAAAATAAAGGTTAGTAATTCGTGGTTGATGCGGTCTTGCTTTTCTAAAGAGCTTAACGGAATGGAAGAAAGCTGTGCCAATATTTTTTTATAATAATCTGCCCGCTTTCCATAATTCTCAATGGAAGTGCTTTGGAAATAGTCATCACCAATATTTTCCTTTTTTTGAAAATCTTGATAATCTTCTATGATTTTGCCCAACTGTTCGTTTTGCCCAAATAATGTGTTTGGAACAAGAAAATAAAAGAGAATTAGGACGGGAAAAAAGTATTTCATATCAATTGATTTTAATGATTTTTCAAGATATTGTTTTTCAAAATAAATTCTCCAATGCGTTCTGCCCAAAGTTGATAAGCCAATTTTGACGGATGGACGCCATCGCTAAAAAAATCTTTAGGAGATTTGCCATGTTCCCTCCAATTCAATTCTCTTATTTTGGCAGTATCAAAATATACATCAGAATAATTTTTAGTTATTTTTGTTAACACCATTCCGTATCGATCGACTGTTTTTCCGACAAATAGTTTTATTAATTGCGGAAATGCAGGAAATGATTTAATGGGCGGCATGTTGGCAAAAACGATCGGTGTGTTTGGGTATTTGTTTTTCAAAAAAACAATAATCTGAGAAATATTATTTCTGAATGTAATTGGGTTTTTTAAACGGAAGCCATCGTTTGCACCAGTTCCGATGATAATAATATCAGGGGAAATGTGGATTTGTTTGTTATGCAGTTTTTCTAAAATCCCGCTTGAGGTTAACCCACTCTTGGCAAACACTTCCCACTCTATTTTATAATTTAAATTTTTCGATAAATATTTGGCCAATTGTCCGGTAATCCCATCTTTATGGGATTCCACACCTATCCCAGCAATGGTGCTTTCTCCAATGGTCAATAAATTAAGAGTATTAATTCCTGTGCCAATATTGCCAGTTGTATCTTCGGGAGGTAATAATTTCGGTATTTTTTTCCTGATATAAACACCTTGAAAAAGCATATAGGGTAAAAAAGGGATAGCCCCTGAAACCAATAAGAAGTGTTTTAGAAAAAACATTATTTATTTCTTCCGATTTTTACGCTCAATAAAAACAATAATCCAATAAAAAAGAATGCGCTCAAAGCCAGCACAGCATTCCGCATTCCCCCTGTCAGTTGCACGATGCCAAATCCAAACGTACCGACCATGGTCGAAACCTTGTCCGTCACATCATAAAAACTGAAATAGGAGGTAGTGTCCGGTGTGTCTTCGGGAATGAGTTTGGAATAAGTAGATCGAGACATGGATTGAATGCCTCCCATGACTGAACCAAGCACGCCCGCCAAAATATAAAATTGCATTTTTTCTTGCACCAAATATGCCGCTACACATAAAAGCATCCATATAATTAGCATACAACCAATAGAAAATTTATTCCCTTTCCAGTCGGATACTTTAGCAAAAAATTGAGCACCGACAATGGCTACTAATTGGAGGACAAGGATTAAAATAATCAAATCAGAAGTAGCAAAGCCCAGTTCTTTTTCTGCAAAAGTGGCGGCAAGGAAAAGGATGGTCTGAACGCCTGCATTATAGAAGAAAAAAGAAAAAAGAAATCGTTTGGTAAATTTTAATCCTTTTAAAGCATTCCATACTTTTTTTAATTCTTCAAATCCTTTTTTTACCAAATTTTCACCCGGCGGATCAGGAAAGTCAGCAGGCAACCGTTTAAAAGAAATTTGAGCAAATCCTATCCACCATAAGCCAACCATAACAAAAGCCATGCGAACGGCAATGTCTTCTTTTATTCCAATTTTTTCGTGAAAAGTAATGATCAAAAGGTTGGCGATGAGCAACAAAATACTGCCAATATATCCGTAGGTAAATCCTTTGGCACTGACGGCATCATAGCGGCTTTCAGTGGCAATTAGTGGTAAATATGCGTTATAGAAAACAAGCCCCCCGGCAAACCCAATGGTGGCCAAGATGAATGCAATTGTTCCAACAGGCAGTGTCTTCATGCCTGTGAAGAACCAAAGTGAAATACAGGCCAATGCACCCATTGTGGTAAAAAACCGTAAAAACGATTTTTTCCGTCCACCATAGTCGGCAATGCCCGATAGAAAAGGAGAGGCAAATGCAATTAATAAATAAGCAGCAGAAACGGCAAAGGCATAGAGCGCACTGTCGGTCATGTTCATTCCCCACATGACAAAATTATCATCAGTAACACCTAAGAAATAAGGAGGGAATAAAGCTACTGTGATGACGAGTGCATACGATGAATTAGCCCAGTCGAACAATGCCCATCCGTTGATGGTTTTGGGGTCGTTCAGTTTGATTTTTTCGTTGTTGTTCATTTCTTCAACTGGTTGTGCATTTTATGCCACCCCAACACGCCGGTAAACAGAAGCCCAAATAAAAGGTTAACTGCTCATTGCCAACTGCCGGTGGAGCGGGAAGTTATAGCTTTCAAACAATGTATTTTTGTTTTTTACCTAATTCTTTGTTCCTTGCCGTTCAAATGGTTCAACGCCCAATATCTAATATCTTGATACCCTAATATCCAATCTCATGCTCAACATTGCCATCTTATCAAGAGGTGCGGGGCTTTACTCTACCCAAAGCCTATTTCGGGCTGCTCGGTCACGAGGGCATTATGTACGTGTCATTGACCATAAACGCTGCAATATTGTCATTGAAAAAGGTTTGCCCCAAATCATTTATGAAGGCAGCCGTTTGATTGGCATGGATGCCGTCATACCTCGTATAGGTACATCGGTTACGGACTATGGAGCGGCAGTGATAAGGCAGCTTGAGCTTATGGGGGTACATACAGCGACCAAATCGGAAGCCCTCATCATTGCCCGTGATAAATTGAAATGCCTTCAAAAGTTATCTGCGTCTGGTATCGGTGTCCCCAGAACTTTTATAGCAGGAACAGTGGAAGATGTGCCAGAATTGATTGATCGGTTAAGTGGAGTGCCGGTTGTAATCAAGTTACTGGAAAGTACTCATGGAGTTGGGGTCATTTTGGCACAAAGCCGCAGTACGGCCATTTCAGTAGTAGAAGCATTTTCAAAATTCAACCATCAAGTCATTTTGCAGGAGTTTATAGAGGAAGCAGGTGGAGCTGATATTAGAGCGTTTGTAGTTGGAAGGAGGGTAGTAGCAGCCATGAAGAGGCAAGCTGTGCAAGGCGAATTTCGTTCAAACCTCCATCGGGGGGCAACCTCGACCGTAGTACAATTAACTCCTAAAGAAACAGACATTGTACTTAATGCGGCCAAACTCATGGGCCTTGAAATTGCAGGTGTTGACATATTGCGTTCCAATCGTGGTCCACTTGTAATGGAGGTAAATGCTTCACCTGGGTTGGAGGGCATTGAGACAACAACGGGCGTGGACGTAGCAGGGGCAATTGTTGAAAATGTGGTTCGTGGGGTGAAGGGTAGGGTTCATTTTAAGAGGAGGTAAGCTATATGAAAAAACAATTGGATAATAGACTCTATTCGAAAATTAGAATTTGGAAATTAGGAATTTATGGGTGTTGGACAGATTTACTGATGAAGGTTTTTGTTTCCCAAAATTTCTGATTTCTCAATATTCAATTTCAGAATAATTTCTAATAATGGTCATATACAAACAAACTATCGAACCAGGAGAAAACAAACTCATCCGAATCACAGTGGGTCGGCTGCCGTCCGATACCCGCATTGATATGTACCTGCATGTTTGCCGAAGCGTAAACGAAGGGCCTACTGTTCTGCTCATGGGCGGGGTACATGGTGATGAGATCAATGGCGTTGAGATCGTCCGGCGTATTATTTCATATGGAATTGGTGAAAATTTGCAACGGGGGGCGCTCATCGCAATTCCCGTTTTGAACATATATGGGTTCAATAATTTTTCACGGGACGTACCAGATGGGAAGGATGTAAACCGCAGTTTCCCTGGCTCATCGAGGGGCTCATTGGCATCAAGGGTCGCACATTTATTTACCAAGAATATATTGCCACTTATAGATTTTGGGATTGATTTTCATACAGGCGGCCAAAACCATTATAACTACCCGCAAATCCGTTTTACCAAAGGCCATGACCAGAGCCGCAAATTGGCCGAAGCATTCTCTGCTCCCTTCACCATTTCTACTGGAACTATTCCCAAATCCCTTCGCAAATCGGCTATGGATGCGGGGAAGCCCATCATCGTTTTTGAAGGTGGAGAAAACCTTCGTTTCGATGGATTTTGCATTGAAAAAGGACTTTCAGGTATCAAACGACTATTGGCTGCCCATGGAATGTTGCCGACTGCCCCAACTGCAAACCCCAGCATTCTTGTGGAAAAAAGGACTTGGCTGCGGGCCAAGCGCCCGGGCATGTTCCGTTGGTGGAAACAGTCCGGTCAAAAAGTAGTGAAGGGAGAACCCCTCGGCGTGATCAATGACCCATATGGGCAGGACGAAATATCAGTGAATGCTCCGAGGGATGGTTATATTATTGGCCACAACAATGCACCGGTGATAGGGCAGGGCGATGCTTTGTTTCATATTGGCAGTTGAGAAATCAAACTGCCTGTATTTTAACTATCTATTCCTTAAATCTACTCCCCATGTCAATTTATTTCGAATCGTATTAAGGAAGCCTTCGCCTTTTAAATGCACCAAACGAACATTAAAATCACCCCGCCGGATGGCTATTTGATGTTCTGCGGTGATTACTTCAAATCGGGAGTCGAGGGTGCAAAGAAAGTTTTCTGCCCGTCCCTCTACTTCAAAGGCGATGACGGAAGAATCGGACAACACCAACGGACGCACATTCAGGTTGTGTGGAGCAACGGGTGTCAGGACAAAATTATTCGAGTCGGGAAAAACAATCGGCCCGCCGCAGCTTAGCGAATAACCCGTTGATCCAGTTGGCGTTGAGAGGATGAGTCCATCAGCCCAATAAGTGTTTAGATAGCTGCCATTGATGAAACAATGGATCGAAATCATGGAAGAGGTGTCCCTTTTTAGGATAGTGAAATCATTTAGCGCGAAAGGCATATCACCAAAAAGTGGCGGATCTGATTCGAGGTGGAGTGTTCGTCGTTTGGCAACGTAATACTGCCCTTTCACCAATAGTTCAATGGCCTCGTTGATTTGGTTTTTACTGACTGTGGCCATGAAACCCAAGCGCCCGAGGTTGATACCAAGGATGGGCACCCCACTGTCGCGGACATAAGTGACTGCAGCGAGCATGGTTCCATCCCCACCAAGTGAGATAAGGAAATCAAATGCCCGCATTTTGAAATCGGTGTGACTCTCAAAAGTGCCAATATTGGTCTTGAACTTTATCCTTCCCAGAGCCGATTCCAAATAAGGAGCATACACATAAGCAGCAATTCCGTGGCAATGCAGGGCGTCAAACAGTTGCTGAGCAAAAGGCTCATCCCGTGGTTTTAATATTTGGCTAAATACAGCTACTTGCATGGTTGTTTTTTGGGCTGAGAAGGGTTGGGTTGGTCGGGTTGGTTGAGCAATGCATTGCTCAACCAACCCGACCAACCCAACCCTTCTCAACCTTTCACTCAGAAACTAAATGTCCAATGTAGAAAAAATCCATGTTCTCCCAAGTGATTGCGGGAATATTCAAAATTGAACACTTTGTTATAGTACATCACCACATCGAGGCCGAGGCCTGTGCCCCATAAAATTTCGTTGCTCAATGGGTTATTGGCTTTATAAAATGGATTGTTTACGTAACCCAATTCGTTGTGCAGCACAAGGAACAACTTTATTGGCATTTTTTTAAACGAATCGATTTTCATGTAGCGGCCCCAGTCGTATTCTTTTGAAAAAAAATTGAAACGAATCGCTTTTTTTAAATATGCAAAATCCAACCCGTCTATCACGTAAAATTCGTAACCCCTGATAAAATCTTCTTCATAACCCAATGCCCTGCTGGTGTAATAAGGCTGTTGCTCCCTCTGCAGCTCTGTCTTTCCTTTAGCTGCCAACGCAACGCTCCATTTTTTCCCAAAACTAAAATACTGCTGCAAGGTTCCTACCACCTCTAAGGAATGCCTGTCCTCGGAACTACTCAGGCCATGCTTTGCTATATTCCCTTTCAGGAAATAACCATTCATAGGGTATGGGCGGATGTCTCTCTTGTCTGTTGTGAAATGATATTTCAATGAGAAATATTTCTGGTATAGGTTGTTGAGGAAAAAATCAGGGTTCAGTTCATCAGCAATGCTCTCGTGAATAGTATGCTTTCGGTAACTTACATCCAATTGGTGGATCACGTCTAGTTTTTTTCGGTAAAACAAGCCTCCACCAAGCCGGAGCCGTTGCAGCAAAACTGCCTCCTCATTGCGGTGGAAAAGCAATTTGTTTTCCTCTGTCGAATAGCCAATTTCTTTTTCCCGGGTATGTAGGGCATTGACATTTATGCCCCAGGTCTTTGCTTTGTTGAAAGCGGGCAAGGTGTAGATGAGTTCATATTTTTTTGTAAAACCAAATTGCACTACGGCCTTCAGCAGATCCCGCCTGCCGGTGGCATTGGTATGGTAAAACCGGACGCCAAGGTTGAGTCGTTTGAGGGAATGGTTGTAATCAGTCCACCAAACATTAAAGTTGCGGTCGGCCATTTCAATAATAGGAAACGGAAATACATACCAGTCCTCTTTTACCGCTATGTTCAATCCGACTTTATTGGTCGCCCCTTCCCATTCTTTGAAATTTATTTTCGCAGAAGTGAAAAGCCCGGTATTCATTACGTTGTATTCGTTTTCCTGCAACCGTTGGGTTAATTTTTTTATTGAAATAGTATCACCGACGGCAAAGTCGAGCTCCCGCAAGATGATTTCTGCTTTGGTGCGTTTATTACCTTCAATATAGATTTTATCAATCGTGACAAAACCAGAGAGGGTAGGGGCCTGCGAAAAAATAATAATTGGGAAAATGAAACAAGCCAGCAGCCAATGGGTTTTTAGTGAGATATTTTGCGGTCGTAACAATTTTTTGTTCTTTGGCTGCGAAAGTAGTTAAATGGTTGGATGGTTAGATGGTTGAATGGTTTTTAATATGACCTTAACCATCCAACCACCCAACCATCCAACCATTTATTCCCTTGATCCAAGATCCACTCATACGCATTTTGCTCGCACCCGTTTCGTTCCTCTATGGGATTGGGGTGAGCTTACGTGATTTCTTTTATAGAAAGCGGTTGCTGATAAGTTTCAAATTTGATATACCTGTGGTTTCTGTGGGGAATTTATCAGTAGGAGGAGCTGGGAAAACGCCTCACATCGAATATCTGATCCGCCTGTTGAAGCCTTATTTGAATGTCGCTACTTTGAGTAGGGGGTATCGGAGAAAAACAGTTGGCTATCGTGTGGTTGAAACCACTAATCGTGTGGAAGAAGTTGGGGACGAGCCGTTGATGTTTAAAAGGAAATTTCCAGATGTTTTTGTAACAGTAAATGAACAACGTGCGCTTGGCATCCCACAGATCATGGCGGACAGGCCAGATACGCAGGTAATCCTCTTAGACGACGCATTCCAGCACCGGGCCGTTCAGCCGGGGTTGAATATTTTGTTGACGGAATTTAACCACCCTTTTACCCGTGACTACCTGCTGCCTTCTGGGCGTTTGAGAGAATGGCGGAACTCATATCACAGGGCCGATATCATTACTGTTACAAAATGCCCGGAGGACATCACCGAAGAGGAAAAAAGCAAAATGACTTTCGAGATAAACCCTTATCCCCACCAGAAGATTTATTTTTCGAGTTACCGTTATTTACGACCATATTATATTTTAAATCCCCGTTATCAGCTTGAATTAGAGGAGGGTATGTCGGTGCTGATGGTTTGTGCCATCGCAGGTACTGAGTACATGCAAGATTATTTGGAATCTAAAGTTGAAAGGGTAAGAGTGAAATCATTTACTGATCATCATTTGTTTGATGAATTGGATATGGAAGATATAATGAAGATGTTTGAAGCTATGCCGGGGAACAAAAAACTTATTGTCACAACGGAAAAGGATGCTATGCGTTTTGCTTCACATCGTAAGTGGTTAATGGAAAAAAAGTTGCCTATGGTAGTTCTTCCCGTGGAAGTGTATTTTCATTTTGATGAAAAGGAAAAATTTGATGGTGACGTGAAGCGGTTTTTGTTGAATTTTAAGGTTTAAAAAATCTTGCTGTTTTTTGGATGATTGTTTTTTCCCATTGACTTCTTTCGATTTTTTTGACAGGCCATTTTTTACTTTTTTGACAAATGAAATGATCACATTTGTGAGGATGGCTATTTGTTTCAGTGTGAAATTTTCAGTAAGTAATAATAATTGATACGAATCAGGGGTTGAATTAGTTGACTGGTTTTCAGTTGATTGGAGCATGAAATCATGGTGATTTTCAAAATCACCATGATTTAAATCCTTGAAAATCAATGGTTTTTAATTTTCAACCCCTGATTCGCATAATTGGCTTTTTTATGCAACAGGTTTAAAATCGTCCCACTCCCTTACCTTCGGCTCTCCCAGCTTGTCGATGCTTTTTGCTACCAACATTGAAACTGTTGCGTCACTTGTAATATTGGTTACCGTTCGCAGCATGTCAAGCGGTCTATCAATCGCAAAAATCAATGCAAGGCCAGCTTCAGGAATACCTGCTTGGCCAAGGATAATGACAAGCATGACCATGCCTGCACTTGGTACAGCTGCTGTCCCTATTGATGCTAATGTAGCAGTCATGATGATACCCAACTGGGCACCAAGCGTCAGGTCGAGGTTGAATGCTTGGGCAATAAAAACTGCCGCTACACCCTGATACAGCGCCGTGCCATCCATGTTAATGGTAGCGCCGATGGGCAGGACAAAACTGGCCACTTCCTCATCCACGCCGAGGTGTTCTTCCACACGTTCCATAGTAACGGGCAGGGTTGCAGCACTACTGCTTGTACTAAAAGCCACTAATTGGGCTGGGGAAATGCCATTAAAAAAGAACTTAAAACTGCGACCGGTAAATGCCCGCATGACAGAAGGGTAAAACAAACCAGTCATCAAAGCGAGTCCGAACACAACACAGGCTGCGTACCATAACAAAGCAAAAAAGACTTCTTTATTTGGTAATTCAACCACCAGTGCAGCCATCAGGGCGAAAACACCATAAGGCGCTCCCAACATGATCAAATCGATCATTTTTAATATGACCTCATTCAACCCATCGAAGAAAGCTTTTACCGGAGCAGCTTTGTCCGGTGGAATGAGGATCATGCCGACACCAAAAAACAAAACAAAAAAGATGACTTGCAGCATGTTACCGTTGCTGGAAGCAGCCCCAAAAATATTATCTGGAACAAGGTCGATCAATGGTTGTAGCGGCCCAGAAGTCTTTTGTTCTTCGGCAAGGGCGATCTTGCCAGCGGCACCTTCGCCGAATTTCTCCATCATTTCAATGCGGGTTTCTTCCTTTATGGTGAATCCAGGTTTTACAATATTCACCAGTAGCAAACCAACAGTGACGGCAACCATAGTTGTAACAAGGTATATACCGATGGTTCGACCGCCCATTTTTGAAAGTTTGGAAATGTCCTTTAGATCAGAAACGCCTTTAATTAAGGATGCTACGATGAGCGGTAAAGCGATGAGTTTCAGCAGATTGATAAATATAGTGCCGAAGGGTTTGATCCAGTCAATGGCAAATTGCTTAAACCCAAACTGGACGGCCAATGCGCCAAAAAGAACTCCAGCCACCATGCCAATGATGATCTTCCAATGCAATGCGAGATTTTTCATGTAAGGTGTTTTGCCATTGGCCATTAGCTGTTAGTTATTGGATTTGGGCATACTACTGGACATGAGACAAAAGACATTAGATTTTAGAAACGACTGCACTTGTTTTCGTCATGAAAATCAGATTTTTAAAAATTTGTTTTTCTCTAATGTCTATTGTCTAAAATCTCATGTCCAGTAGTATGGGATTTGGGCAAATAACTAACAGCTAATGGCAAATGGCATAAAAAAGCACAATAAAGGGAAAATTTGGGAAACGCCCCTATTTTGTAGTAAAGTAAAGAAAGGCAGCAATACAGCCCCCAATCACCAATAGCTCCAATAAGTTGCTCAACATTTTGTTTTCTACCCGGGCATTGATGATAGCCAGTAAAGAAGCAACGAGCCCCAACCCCGACATGACCAATATCATGCCCCCACTTGCACCTGCTACTTCGAATGCATCTGTAGCTTTGCTGACTTTTGGGAAAATGAAAAGGAAAGCTGTGAACAGGGCCGATCCTAA
>CBDCVJ010000034.1:0-37949 GCA_965222975.1 Saprospiraceae bacterium
ATTGTGCATGGTCTGTTCCGAGGGGTCGTAAAGAGCGGCAGTAGCCGAATGGTAATGGCTGAGGTATTGATTGAAATCGGTGTTTGGCACGTGCCCATCTTTCTTTATATCAACGGGATAAAGAAAGGGCAAATCCTGATTTTGTTGAAAAACGCCGGAGAAAAGGGTATAGCCAAATTTGCCATCGGGAAAAATCTGTGGCAACAAATTATAATCCCGGCGATGGAGGTGTAAGGCATCCGTAGTTTCGGAAAAATTGGAAATGGAAAGATCACTGCCATTGTTTTCGATCTCAAATTTACGAATGGCATCGGTGTAGGCTTGTACAAAGGTTGGATGGTTCATGGGATTATAACGGCCATCGAAACGGTGGCCTCCAATGAGGTAATATAGCTCACCAATTTTGCCCATCTGCCCCCCAGTTACAGCCAAACGCTCGTCTTCCATTTGCTTAAAAAATGAGTCAATGGTCGCTCCATTTACAATGGCTTCAATCACTCCGGGTACGTCAATGGCAAGTAAATTAGGATAGGTCATATGATCTCCTTCCGAATTACTATAGCCATAACCGCCTATAAGAAACAGCGTTTCCCCTTCTTGAAAAAACTGGATGTTGGTAGCCTCCAACTGTTCTTTCATGCTTGTCGGTAAATCGAGTACCGAAGCCGTCCAAACCTCACCCGTTTCCGGCGACACAACATAGAGATCAGTATTGCTCTGCGAAGCGGGAAAAGCGTTGAAAGGTTGCCGGGCATGTAGCCCATCCCTCCGCCCACCAAGGAGCAACCACTTTCCATCGTGCTGGCCAAAGGCATAGGACTGCAATCCATCGAGGGTATTGACAAGCATGGGCTCGAGGCTTATTTGGTAGGGAAAATCAGTCTGCGAAAAAAGGGCTACGGGGAGAAAGGTTAGAAGAAGAATTGTATTTTTTAAATAACGCATGTGAAATGGGAATTTGATTTTGGAAAAGGCGAAAAAAAAGCACCCCGACGTGTCGGGGTGCTCAAAACCTTTTTTTCACCAACTTAATTCAAAGATTTTTTAACCAGATAAAAATCCATTTTTTCGAGGTTTTCTTTGTTGACGATCCGCTCTTCCATTTCCACCAAGGTCTTTGGTGGCAGGACGATGGCTTTCTCGCCGGGGCGCCAGTTCAGTGGCAAGGCGCAGTTGCACTCGTCAGCCGTTTGCAGGGCAACGAGTACCCGTTGGATTTCGTCCATATTGCGGCCTACGTTGAGCGGGTAGTACATAATGAGGCGAATGACACCTTTTGGATCGATAAAGAACACCGCCCTGACAGCAGCCGTAGTACTGGCTTCTGGATGGAGCATGCCATACAGATTGGCCACTTTCATATCGAGGTCGGCAATAATGGGAAATTCAAAATAGACATTGGTATTTTCTTTCACATTATTGACCCACGCCAAATGAGCATGTACGCTGTCGATGCTCAGGCCGAGCAACTTGGTGTTGCGCTCGGCAAACCACTCTTTATTCACTGCAAAGCCCGACATCTCCGTTGTACAAACAGGGGTAAAATCGGCAGGATGGGAAAACATAATGACCCAACTGTCTTTGTTGTAATCGGACAGTTTTAAATTTCCGGTAGTTGTAATCGCCTCAAAATCAGGGGCTTTTTCGCCAATTCGAGGCATCTGATGCATTATTTGGGTTTCCATTATTTCTTTTTAAAAAGAGGTCAGAGATCAGACCGCTTCGCTGTCAGAAATCAGACACTACGTACCCGACCTCTGATGACACAGAAGCGATCTGTCCTCTGACTTCTACAAATTATAATTCAGTTATCTGCTCAACATATTCTGTGCGCTCTATATTTGTATTCACCAATTCTTCCCATCCACCGGGGATGTTCACCACATCCTGGAAACCTCTTGATTTCATGATGGAAGCTGCTATGACCGAACGAAAGCCGCTACCGCAGTACAAGTAGTACTTCTTGTCCCGGTTCAACTCATTCATTTTCTGATTGATAAAATCAAGTGGGAAATTACTGGCGCATACGAGGTGTTCGGCGTTAAATTCACTTTCTTTCCTCACATCAAGCATTTCCAATTGGTTGCAGTCGAAACTCGTAGCCAAATCCGTGGGGGTCAATTCTTCGATCGTATCCACTTCATCGCCTGCGGCTGCCCAGGTTGAGAATCCGCCGTCCAGATAGCCAATTGGGTTGTCATAGCCCACACGTGCCAGACGGGTCACCACTTCCTCTTCCCGGCCTGCATCGGCGATGAAGAGAATAGGCTGTTGGAGGTTTGGTATCAGCGCTCCGACCCACTGGGCGAAACTGCCGTCCAGTCCAATGAAAATCGAACCAGGGATGAAGCCTTTCACAAAATCCGTTTTGCTGCGGGTATCGAGCACCAGTGCTTCTTCACCTTCCCATGCAGCTTTGAACGCCCGCAGGCTGAGTGGGTGTACCCCCCTTTCCTTTACTACATCGAGGCTTTCATAACCCATTTTATTCATCATCGCATTTTTAGGGAAATACTGAGGTGGTGCTACCAGACCAGTCGTTACTTCTTTTACAAATTCTTCTTTGGTCATATCAGCACGCAGGGCATAATTCAGTTTTTTCTGATCGCCCAAAGTGCCTTGGGTTTCTTTGCTCATTTTTTTGCCACAGGCTGAACCAGCGCCGTGACCAGGGTAAACGATCACATCATCGGCCAATGGCATGATGCGCTTGCGAAGGCTTTCAAAGAGGAATCCGGCAAGGTCTTCCCTCGTGATTTCGCCCTGCTTGATGGCCAAGTCTGGACGGCCAACATCACCAAGGAACAAGGTATCGCCAGTGAAGATTGCGTAGTCTTTTCCGTTCTCATCCTTCAGTAAGAAAGTGGAGCTTTCCATCGTGTGCCCTGGTGTGTGCAAAACGGTAATCGTTACATCGCCTACTTTCAATACTTCATTGTCCTTAGCTATATGTGCTTCGAAATTTGGCTTGGCAGTCGGGCCATAAACGATGGTCGCTCCGGTCTTTTTGGCCAAGTCGAGGTGTCCGGAAACGAAGTCAGCATGGAAGTGCGTTTCCAGGACATATTTGATTTTGGCGCCATCGGCCTTGGCTCTTTCAATGTATGGTTCTGTTTCCCGCAAAGGGTCAATGATGACGGCCTCGCCGTTGCTTTCGATATAATAAGCAGCCTCAGCAAGGCATCCGGTATAAATTTGTTCTACTTTCATTGTTTGGTATATTAGTGATTAGTATATTAGTGATTTGGAACTCAGCGGCATGTATTTCAATACTTTTGAAGATAGCCGTTTTTAATTTTTGTTTTCATTTCCTATGGACATCTTGCGGAGCACGGTTTTTTATTTTTCATTCTTATTTTTTTTGGTGAAACTCTTATTTTTTGATGGGACAAATTTCGGGAAGGAGCGATTGCGAGGATGTGAAGTAAGTCACAAAAAGGGGTGACATTTATCAGTTGGAGGGGTGACAAATGTCATTGCAGAGCTTATGATAGATATTTTTGGAGGGTGTATTGGTTAATCTCTTATTTGTTGAAAACCGTAGCTAATTTTGGTGTACTTGTAAAATGTTTATTTACAGCATTAATATTTTCAAAAATTTGAATTATTATTATGTTTACACGTTGTTCATTCTCAGCTTTTTATCTTTTGGATCATCGCACTTTTGAGTCAAAATACATAGTCTGATAGATGCACCAAGGTGCATCTATCAATAAGTTCACTCTCACCAAAAACAAAAAACTATGTTTAATTGGATTAAAAATTTAATCAGTTCATCAGGAAGTAAAATAAATGACTTAGAACTCAATAAAATAAATAATATTTCTTTGGAGGTGTTAAATAGTGAAATAGAAGAAAAATATTTAGCAAAAATCGCTATTCATTCAGATAATGAGAATATTGCGAATGAAGCTGCCAAAAAAATTCAGACACAAACGTTTATTGAAAAAATTGTTAGCCATGCTAAATTTCATTCAACAAAAAAAATAGCTATAAAAAAGATTGATATTAATAACCAGAATTTTTATGAGAAAATAGCAACGACAGAAAGCGATTGGATTATAAGGATAATTGCTGTTAGAAAACTAAAGAATCAAAATCTATTAATTTCAATAGCTGAAAGTGACAAAAATGAAAAAGTTCGAGTTGCCGCAATTAAAAATATAGAAGACAATAAAACTTGTATAAGAATAGTCGAATCTTTTTCAGACCAAAACTCCCTTTCTCAGATTGCTTTGAGCCATAGTAAATGGGTCTGTCGAAAAAAAGCAACTAAAAAGGTGAATAATGCAGAAGTTTTAAAAAAAATTGCAAATAAAGACGAACACTACAGAGTGAGGCTTGAAGCATTAAGAAAAATAAAAGACCAAAAAACTCTAATTAAAATAGCCTTTGACGACAATAAAAAATCAGTTCGAGAATCAGCAGTAAAAAAGATATCTGATATTCCAGCGTTGAAACACATTGCTGATAGAGAAAAGGAGGAATCTATTCGTTATATTGCTATATCTAAATTAGTAGACAAGGGCGTGTTCGATAAATCGGAGCTAAAGAAAGAAGATGAAAGTGAGTATAGCTTACCTGTTCGGCAAGATATTAAAGATGCAGCATCATTGTTCATCCGAAATTGGGAGAGAGCCACAAATGTCCTTGTTCAAATTTCTTTAATTCCAGATTTTTATGATTATTGTATCCAAGAGCTTAAAACAAATCCTGAATTTACAAATGAAGACCCATTTGATTATATAAATAAGTACATAATGGGAAAATGCCCAAATTGTAGCGCATCAATTTCGGGGGAGATGTTAGGCTTCTTAAACATGTATGCCAAAACAAATACAAACTTCATAAGAATGAGTGCAAATTCTAAAAGGATGTTGGAGGGTAGATGTTTTAATTGTAATGAAGACCATTATAATTTGAGATACAAATGAAAATAAAAAAAAGGCGAGAAGCGAACAAAGTGCAGCCGTCAATTGCCAACAAAAACTGCCAACGCCATATAACATTAGTGGCTGTTGATAAACTCTAATTTCAGAACAAATAATTTTAACAATTTTTTTTATTTAGCTGGTTTAAAATAGCTTATAAAATTAAAAATAAATTTACTGACAATATTGAATGAGTTTATCAAAAGGCTCAACGTGTATGTGTTCATTGCGAGCAAAAGCAGGCAACGCCACATATACAAGACCGTTGGCAGCCATGAGATTGAAAAAATGAAGCAAGTTAAAACAATTGACAACCTGAAAAATCAAAACTAAACATGGCCTTATCAAACGATTTTTTTGAATATGTTCAAGACCAATTGTCTCCGTGGAGCAATATCGATAAAAAAAGAATGTTTGGTGTCTTAGGGCTTTATCGAGAAGGTGTAATGTTTGGTATTATAGCCAAGGATACGGTCTATCTGAAAGTAGATGATTCAAATAAAAATAAATTCTTAGATGCGGGTTCGGCACCATTAAAAGTGTTTAAAAATAATAGTGAAGTACCTTCATATTATGAACTTCCTGTAGACGTATTGGAAAATGCTGAAGAATTTATTGAATGGGCAAAAGAATCCTATGCAATTCAAGTAAACAAAAATAGTTAAGTGAAATTTAGATTGCAACAGAGATTGTTGTTTCAGGATATTTCAGCCTTGATGAATTAATTATGAGGTCAAAATGAACTGGCTAAGCTTTAATTAAAATTTAACGAAAGAACGATCACCCCAAAACTGGTTCCGAACAGACCCTTTGATATGGACGCCAGCTTCCGCCAAACTAATATAGTAATCGTTTATCTCCCTGTCGTAAAGCCTAACCCAAAAATAAATGCCTCCACCTTCCAAAGGAGCGTTTTATAAAAACAGTAAAGATATTTATGCATGGTTAGCATTGCACTTTTCGATCTTATACGTTGTAAAGAAAAAAGCACCTGCTAAATTCATACAATTTTGGGCAAGGTCTATCAAACTATCAATGGATGAATAAAATCCTACTTTGGCTTCTCTTGATTTGTCTATTTGTAATAAATGCATTTGGACAGGACAGCTTATTAATCAACCAACCCTCGATAAATAAATCCAAACTCCGTGCGGCCATCATTACAGAATCCGTGTTGTATGTAGGAAGCATGGCCTATCTACAATTTGTATGGTACAACGACAAGGAACGTGTACCATTCCATTTTTATGACGATAGCAAGGGGTACCTACAAATCGACAAGATTGGCCATGCCTACGGAGCATATATAGAAAGCTATCTATGTTATAAATGGCTGATAGATGCAGGTATAAACAAAAAAAAATCCCTCCTTTTCGGCGGAACGATGGGCATCATCTTACAAACGCCCATCGAAATTTTTGATGGGCTATATGAAGATTGGGGATTCTCGTGGAGCGATATGGCGGCCAATACGGCGGGTTCTTTTTTGGTGATAGGGCAAGAGATTTTGCTCGATGAACAATTTTTGCAATTCAAGTTTAGCTTTTCCAGGTCCGTTTATGCACCTCAGTCAAACGGCTATTTGGGTGACAATACATTAGAAAGCTTATTTCTCGATTACAATGGGCATACCTATTGGCTGAGTACGAATGTCAATAATTTTTTGTGGAAAGAAAGGCTACCTGATTGGATCAATATAGCAGTTGGATATAGTGCGAATGGCATGTTCGGTGAATTTAAAAATAAAAACTCTTGGCGAGGCGTATCCATTCCGGAAACCAAAAGATACAGACAATTTTTACTTTCTCCCGATATAGATTGGACAAAAATTCCAACCCAATCGAAATTCTTGAAAGGTCTTTTTCTGGCTTTAAATTTCATTAAAATCCCTGCTCCTGCAATTGAAATAAATGGATTGGGCAAATTGAAGGGGCATTGGACTATACTTCTAAAAAAATGAAAACCTTCAGTAGCAAATCTATTCTTTTGTTTCTCGTTTTTATTCTCATTTATTCTTGCTCTAACCAAAAAGAGCAATTCAATAAAATGAGCAATATTTATCCTTGGTGCATCGTGGCATTCGATTCATTAGAACGGTCACCTGTAGATCGAATAATGATGTTAAAAGAATTGGACTTTACTAAATATGCTTATGATTGGCGGGACAAACATTTGGATGAAATGGAAACTGAAATTAATCTGGCAAGGGAAAATGAGATAGAAATTATTTCCGTTTGGCTTTGGTTAAATGCAAAAAGAGACAGCCTAAACAATTTAAGTCCATCGAATGAGCGGATATTTAAGATACTAAAAAATACTAAACTTAAAACAACTTTATGGGTGAGTTTTAACAACAATTTTTTCGAAGACCTTTCACAAGAAGAATCAATGAGCAGAGCTATAGAGATGATTAAATTTATCAAAATAAAGGCCGACGAAATTGGATGTAAAATTGCCTTATACAATCATCACGGCTGGTTTGGCGACCCTTATAACCAAGTCGAAATTATTAAATTATTGCCTGATGACTCACTGAGCATTGTATATAATTTCCACCATGCTCATGAACACTTGGATGAATTCCCGCAAATAATAAAAAAAATAAAACCCTATTTATCTTCAGTCAATTTAAACGGCATGAGAAAAGAAGGCCCAAAAGTTCTACCCATCGGAGAAGGTGATTATGAAATGGAAATGATAAAGCTTTTAATGGATGAAGGATTTAACGGACCTTGGGGGATATTGGGGCATATTGAAAACGAAGATGTGAAAAAGGTCTTGGGAAGAAATATTGAGGGATTTAATTCTATAATATCAAAATTGTATGAACTAAATAGAGCTGTTCATAAATAAGGAATCCTTATGCGTTTCCTCCCCCCAACCCCCTTTGGAGGGGGTTGGGGGGAGGAAACGCACGATGGTATTATTACAAATTTTTATTTTTGAACAACATTAATGAATAATTATTTCCTTTAGCAGTAAGGACATTGCCATTTTTCACTACCGTACACTTTTTGGAAATGACTGATTTTCATGTCTGAAAGAAGGAAAATTTAGGGAGAGAGGTGTGTTTTTTTTGTTTTTTCTGCGAAAAAACAAAAAAAACACACCTCTCTCCCTCTAGGTTTCTTCGCCTTTGGCCTGAAAACGGATATAAAAAAAAGTGTACGGTAGTGAATGCCATTTTAGAATGGATGGCACAAATAGGCATAAAAGAATAAAAAAATAAAATGACATTCAAAGATTTAGGGTACAACGAAATACTGGACAAGCAGAGAACGGAACAAAACTTAGGTTCATTTGAAATTGGCCGGGTCATTTTGGAGCATAAAGAAAGATATGTTGTCAAGACTCCAACAAATGAATTCGATGCGGAACTCATAGGCAATTTAAGGTTTGCAGCAAAAAACAGATATGATTTTCCTGCTGTTGGAGACTGGGTTGCCTTTTCTGAATACGATGAGGGCAAAGCGCTAATCCATGCTATCTATCCCCGGCATTCCATTATAGAAAGACAAGCAGTGGGAAAATCAGGACAGGTACAAATAATTGCTACTAATATTGATTACGGTTTAATCGTTCAGGCTGTGGACAGAGATTTTAATTTAAATAGATTAGAAAGGTATTTAACCATATGTAATGCTTCTCATGTTGAGCCGTTCATTATACTCAATAAAATTGATTTAATCAATAATTCCGATTTGGTAAAAATAATTAATAAAATTAAAGATCGAATTAAAGATGTCTCCATAATTACTGTAAGCAACCAAACAAATGGGTATGTTGAATTAAGGCCTGTCATAAAAGAAGGGAAAACATATTGCTTTCTTGGCTCATCCGGCGTTGGGAAATCCACGATCATCAATCATCTCGCTGGAAAATATAAAATGAAAATTGGTGAAATAAGCTCAAGCGTAAAAAAAGGAAAACATACGACAAGCCATCGGGAATTAATTGTATTGGAAAGCGGCGGTATTTTAATAGATAACCCCGGTATGCGGGAAGTTGGAATTGCTGATACGGCGGATGGTTTAGAAATTACATTTGACACCATTTTTGAACATGCCCAAAATTGCAGGTTCAAAGATTGCGCCCATTTACATGAACATGGTTGCGCTGTTTTAGCTGCCGTTGAAAATGGAGAAATTGACAAAGATGCTTATGCCAATTTCCGAAAAATGGAAAAAGAAAAAATGCATTTTGAATCCGATGCCCTTGAAAGAAAAAAGAAAGATAAAAATTTAGGCAAAATGTTTAAGAGAGTTATGAAACAAAGAAAAAACAATAAATATTAAGCCTAATTGAATAAGGAGGACACAATAGAGATCTTCGTAAATAAAAATTTGGAATTTGTTCCTTGGTATATCCTCCCCCCACCCCCTCCAAAGGGGGAGATAAAGTCTGCTAAAATTTTATTTTTTAGCACACTATTAAATTAAAAAACGGGGCTATCTCCCCCTTTGGAGGGGGTGGGGGGAGGATACAATTTAGGATTCCTTATTTATGAACACCTCTAATGCTCAAATTAAAAATAGGTTTTTAGGATAATTCAGAAATATTTCTGAATTTAATTGATTTCAAAATTTAAGGTTCTCCTGCCTATCCCACAACCCCCAATATGCACCCACGTCGCCTTCAGCCTCTACCTTCCAAGATTCGTCAAAAGAAGTAAAATAGAAAATATCAATATTCTCCTCCGCTGACCATTTTTGGGCATTGATAAAATATTTCATGGCATTTTCTTCAGAGGGATGTGCACCTTTCAAACTGCTTCCCTGACTAGGCCAGCCCGTTTCGGTAATAATTACTTTTTTCCCACGGCCCGCACTTAAAGCCTGATGGTACATTTGTTTTATATAGACTAAGGAATAGTCCATGTGGCAGCCTTCCCAATAGGGGTAACAGTTTGCTAAAATAACATCACAGGCTTCGGTGATTTTTGGGTGTACGGAAAATTCGTAATAGGCATCTACGTATCCTACTGGCACATCTGGGATGGCTTCTTTTGCACAGTGAATGTAACTCAAAAGCTCTTCTTCACTTAGCTCTTTACGGTACATCACTTCATTGCCTACGGCCGCAATGTCGACATGTCCATCATTGGCCAGTTGAGTCAACCCTGCGATTTCTTTGTCATTCATTTCCTTATCATCACCCAACCAAGCACCGACCAAGGTCTTCAATCCATGTTCCTTGGCAATTTGCGGAATCAGTTCATTGCCTTCGACACAGGAAAAAGAACGTACCCATTTCGTGTAAGGAGCAATAATTCCCATCCGTCGTCTAATCTGTTGTTCACTTAAAACATCGCCTGGTTTTTGGCCTTCTTCGTAAGCGCTATAGCATAGGCCGTGCATGCCATTTTCCAGTACTTGCTGAAAAAGATCACGGAGTTCTTCGAATGATTTGTTGGTGTAGTCTATTCCCGATAGGGATAGGTGTTTTTCTGATCTGTAAGACATAGTATTTTGTTTATTTTAAACTTTAGAAGCCCTTTCAAGTTTTTAATTGAACTTTTGTATTTCATCTTTATCCCATACCCCCCCCCAACAGATACCGACTTCTCCTTCCCGATGGACTTTCCAAGTTTCGTCAAATGATGAGAAATAGAACAGTTCGACGTTTTCATCTTTAGTCAATTGTTAATAACTGTTCTGCCTCCGCTTCCTTATTTCGTTCTATCACTCTCCGAATTTCATTTGCCCTTTCTTCGGTAAGGTCATAATTGCGCATGACGAACATAGCGATAGCCGTCCCGAGAATGGGAACACCTGAATAAAAAAGCCTTAAACCTGTGATAGCTGACTCTGGCTGAGCGCCTGCGTCTGGATTAAATCCAACAAAAGTCATAATGGCACCACTTAATAATCCGGCGATGGCAAAACCAAACTTCACCATCCACCAATAGATAGCACCAAAAATACCTTCCCGTCTTTTGCCGGTATTCATTTCATCCAAATCACATACATCTGCTGTCATGGACATCATCAAGGTGAATAAACTACCTATTCCAAATGAAAAGAAAGGCAGGGCAAAAATGAACATATACGGCTTTCCTGGTATGAACAGGAACCAAAGCAAGATATATCCGATGATGGAAATGCCTTGCGATAGCATAAAGGCATTTTTCTTCCCCATCTTTTTAGACATCCACGCTACAGTTGGAATCACTGCAAAGGTGGTAATCAATGCACCTATGCTCCCAAATAGTGTAGGCCAGATGCCAGCTGCTGCTGCATCCCCGCTGAACAAGTGGTAAACCACAATGAAGAAGGAGAAAGCCGCCACCGTATTGAAAGCATTAAAAATCAGGAAAGTAGATATGCATAATTTCCTAAATGGTAAAGACTTAAAGGCTTCTACAAACCCGTCTAATATTTCTTTGAGGCTTCCTCCAATATTTTTTATACTTAATGGAATGAGACTATCATCATCTTTGGTGGATTTGCTTTTTATGAAAATGGCAGGTACCATAGCCAAAAGCATACATATGATCCCGACCCAAATAGCAAGGTTTCTTGTGGCAGCATCTGCATTTTCAAACCAGCTCGGATCGTACATCACTACCCAAAACCAAGGGGCAATCACCCAGGCCCACTGGCCTATCCATTGGGCTACGGCCATGATGTTGGTACGCTCGTGAAAGTCATCACTCATCTCATAACCCATGGCCACATACGGCACACTGAAAATGGTCAGTCCCAAATAGAATACAAATGACCAACTTAAAAAGTAGGTAAAATTATAGTCTACGCCGTTTTCCCGATACAACTGCCACATCGTCACAAAGGCAACACCCATGATGATGGCGCCTATGAATACATACTGTCTCCGCCTTCCCCAGACCGATCGGGTGTTATCGGAAATGAATCCCATAATGGGGTCGGTTATGGAATCAAAAACCCGAGGAAGGAAAAACAAGATACCCCACATCCATCCTGGGAAACCTAAATCCTGTACCAACACGACCATAAATATTCCCAATGCAGCAGGGAACATTTGATTGGCAAGCATTCCCAGCCCAAATGCCACCTTTTGACCAAGAGGAACCTTGTGTTTGGTAGTCGTTGTGTTACTCATTACTTGGTGATTCGTCTTTTAACTCAAAATCTTGACTATGGTTGATTGCGGTTAAAAACAATGCGGGCGAAGATAACAAAAGGAAGGAGATGTGGTGGCTTATGTTTTCGGCTGTTAGAAAACACCTCTACAATTATCCTTTAATGAAACAACGATCCTGTCAATTTCTCTAGCCCCACTAGGTAGCTCTTTAGACTCAAGCCCAGGGTAGGATAATGCTTCTTTCCAATTTTGAATGGTAGTAGTAAAAAATTGAGAAGCTGATGAGTCAGTTTCATAAACGATTATATCATACGATTCCCCTTTGTCGCCTCCAAATCTGGTGATGACTTGCCATTCCCCATTTCTTTTGTAGGAGGTATTGGTATGATCCGATTGTGGATAATATTTATCATCGGAAGGCTTCAGCACTACCCAAATATCTTTGTCATGGGAATCTGGATAAACCCCCATTGTTAGAATTCGGCATTTGACAGAATCCCCTTCAAGTGGGGATATCAGTTGAACTTTTTTAACGGGAAACTCTACTTTTAATTTATTGCCTATTGCTACCTGTTCAATTTGGCTATTATAATTGACTAATCCAGACGAATAACTGCCAAATATCATCATTAAAACACCAATTATTCCTAAAGGAATTCCGAGTTTGGTACTAATGAGGCTTTTGCCGGAGCTTCTTTGTTTACTACCGAGAAATGCAATTAGTGTAAGTAAACCTCCAATTATTATGACTACCATTTTTGTTGACATCTTGCTACATATTTGTTATTTAATTTTATTTAATTAATTCGAGTTGCGGTGTATCGGTTCAAGGTCTAATGGTGCAATGGGAGGTGGGATTTTATAACCGATAAACCATTATACCTTACACCAATAAACCCTTATTCTTGCTTATTTGTAGTTGATTGCAACTTGGATAAATTATTTAGCATCACTACAATACACCTCTTCTCGCTTCTAATTGAGCTTTAATATCTTTGGCTCTTTCTTCAGATAGGTCGTATTTCCACATTACCCAAATAGCCAAACCAGCTGTAACTACCGGAATGACTATATCAGCGATTCTTAACTGAGTTAAAGTTTCAACCGTCTGGGTGGCTGCATTGCCGTCAAATCCTATTGCTGATAATACCGCTCCTCCTAAAACCAGGGCTAATCCTTGTCCAAGTTTTACAACCCACCAATAAAGCGCACCAAAAGTACCCTCTTTCCTTGGCATACCATTTTCAAGTTCGTCCAAATCACAAACATCTGCAGTCATACTCATCATCAAGGTGAATAAACTTCCTAATCCAAATGACATTAATGGTATTGGAATAAAAGAATACCAAATATTATCGGGTGTAAAAGCCCACCATTTCATGGCATATCCAACTATAGAAAGAGCTGTTGAAATAAGAAAAGCTTTCTTTTTACCCCATTTTTCAGCCATTTTTGACACAATTGGAATCACGAAAAATGCTGAAACCAATGCACCAATCGAACTAAACCATGCGGGCCATGTTGCAGTGGCTTCATAACTTCCGTTAAAAATGTAAAAAACGAAAATAAAAAAGCTAAAAGATGCTACGATTTGGTAACCATTAAATACTAAAAAAGTAGCTCCACATAATTTCATAAAAGGCTTATTCTTTACAGCTTCTTTTATACTAATTAATAAGTCTTTTAAATTACTAAATATCGTAGTAAAGGTTAATTTCTTCCTATTTTCCATATGCGAAGCATCCAAACCTCTACAAAAAAAAGCTGGCAATAGTCCGAGTAATAAACAAGCTGCTCCAACATACATGGCCATCGTTCTTACTCCTTCGGCTTGACTAGTAAAAATATCCGGATCAGCAATAATTACCCAAAACCAGGGTACAATTACCCAAGCTAACAGACCAACTGTTTGTGAAAATGCCATCAGCCGGGTCCGTTCGTTATAATCAGAAGTCATTTCATAGCCTAAGCCAACCAAAGGTGTAGCAAACATGGTATTCCCTATAAGAAATACCATAGACATAATCAGGAAGTACCAAAAATTATAGTTTGAAGAGTTGTTTTCGTCAAGTTGCCATAGCAGGACAAATGTAATGGCACTTATAATTCCTCCAACCAAAATATAGGGTCTTCTTCTGCCCCATTTTGAACTCGTATTGTCCGAAATGAACCCCATAATTGGATCGGTAACCGCATCAAAAAACCGAGGCAATCCTCCTAAAAGCCCCGCCAAAAATGGATCCATCCCAAATGCAGTTAGTAAAAAGAACATAAAGAATCCCAAGGCTCCAGGATATAGGTTTAAAACCAAATGACCAGCACCGAAGGCTGCTTTCTGACCTAAAGGCACTCTATTTTTTTCAGCAGTTACAGATTTAGACATGGTTTCTCATTTTTATTGTTGACTTTGATTTAGAAATGGCTTATCGGGGATCAATATGGTTTGAATGGCCTGTGCGTTTATTGTTAGGGCAGTTCGTCTTTCTCCCAAGGTCAAGATAAAATCTTTAACATTTAATCCCTGGTTGAAAACCACCATTGCTATAGTACCATCTGGATTCTGAGCAGCGGTTATCATCAAGTCATTATCCCCGTTTTCAAACCCTATCCTTGTCGCTCCTGGACGGATGAATTTGCTGAAATGCGCCAATGTGTAATAGATGGGAGTAAAGTAGACTTCATCATTCTCGGGGTCTACAATAACCGGAGCGACACACCAGTTTTTGAACCAGTTCGGACCTCCTTGCTTATCCAACACCATGTTCCAATCTACCCAACCATCTACCCAGTTGTTTAGGCAACCGATGATATCTCGAGCGTAGCGGTAAACAGGGACATATTTTGGGTGAAGGTGCTTGTCTTTTTCCGGTGCCCAATCCCATCCCCAATCAGTTCCTTCTTTGCTCCAATACCATTTATCGTCTTTCCATTTGGGCACTTCAGCATCTACACAGGCTTCGGACTGGATCAAGTATTTATCTGGTGCCTTTGCATGGGCATATTGCAATTCATCGGGAAAAACTTCATAAGTACTGGCATACCAATGGATGGCCGTGCCTGCAAAATATTTTGAGGAGGCTTCATCCCTGTACATTACATCAACCCATTCTGGCAAGTGCTCCCTGTTTTGATCGTAGCCCAAAATCTTTATATGACCTTTGCCATCGGCTTCCAGTTTTGGGCCTAAATGGTTTTGCACAAACTCGGTCATTTCTTCCGGCGTATAGTGCATGCTCTCCCAGTTGTTGCCATTGCCCAATGGCTCATTCTCGACTGTGAGCCCCCATATGTCAATCCCTTCCGCTTTATAGGCGTCTATATATTTTGAAAAAAACAAAGCCCATGTATCGTAATATTCGGGCAATAATTTTCCGCCGACCCAATTGTTGTTGTCTTTCATCCAAGGTGGGGCTGTCCAAGGAGAGGACAATATTTTAAAGCCATCTTTGGAGATGACCATAGCATCCTTGATCATAGGAATAATATCATCCCGATCTTCTTCAATGGAAAAATTTTCCAACTCTTTATCGCCTTCGACGGGGGCATAAGAATATTGGCTCAGGGAAAAATCACAGGAGTTGATGTGGGTGCGGGTTAGGGAATAGCGGGCGCCGTTTTCTCCGAAGTAAGCTTCTAAAACCTGGTTGCGGTTTTCCTTGCCCAATCTGTTTAATAGGGAGGCCGACGACTCGGTGAAAGACCCTCCAAACCCAGTGATGGTCTGGAACTTTTCACTGGGCAGCAATTTGATGGCAACGGTTTCATCTCCAGCAAAGAATTCTGTTAAATGTTGAAGTTTATTGCCGCTTGCAGAAGTTTCATAGACCTCCACTTCCAAGGGGTCAATAGATTGACAAGAACTAAGCATAGCAATCAAAGAAAAGATGAAAGTGTATTGTTTTATCATGTTTGTTTAATGCTGGTGCCTTGAAATACAAGAAGCTTTTTAGATGACCTCATCTAAAAATTTAAGAAGGAATCCAGAACGACGGGGTTTTCCACCCTTAGTCATCAGGTTTAATTTTATTTAAATTGTAATGTGTTGAAAGTGAAATGTTTAGGGCAATTTTGGCATTTATCCTCCCCCCAGCCCCTCCAAAGGGGGAGATAGGGCCGTTCTTTGATCTTTAGGTTGGTGCTAAAAATTAGAATCCCAGCGCTTTTTAAAACTAATGAATGGCTCGGTCTCCCCCTTTGGAGGGGCTGGGGGGAGGATAAATGCCAAGACAAACCTACTGTATTGACTTTCAACTACTTACAAATAGCACAGGTTGGGATTTATTAATGCTCCACAGCCATCCCCTTCTTCATCGGCGGTAGCAACACTTCTTTTAGCAAGGCCTCCTTATCTCCATTATAAGTTTTCCCTATGGAGTTGCCCCCCCTTGAAAGCCCCTCAAATACGCCTTTATCCACCAAGTCCCACAGGGCATATTTAGCCTGACCGTTAATATCGAAAAGCCCAAAGTGATTTTCTGAACCACCAGGGTTGCCGGCATCTTTCCATATCTCATCAAAGGCTTCAAAGTAAAAGCAGGAAATACCGTTCTTATTGGTCCAATCCCTGATGAGTTTGTAATAAATCGCCTCCTTGTATTCGTCGGTCGCTTTTGAACCATCGGGGCCATAGTGGCTATTGGAGGAACTCGCCCAACCTGTTTCACCAATATGAATCGGTTTTTCAATGCCCAATCCTTTCAAGTAACCAACTACACTTTGATATTGTGAAATAGCATAATCCCTTGAACGGACCATGGCAGCGTCTATCTTTTCCATATCAGTCAATTCTTCTTCCCCATCAAATATGCCCCAAAAATCAGGATTGTAATGGGTGTCATGCATAGGATAGGTATGCAGCGAAACGTAATCTACAGCCTTAATGAGTTTTGTTAAATCCTCCACATGGTACTCACCACCGCCACCGCCCCATGAGGCAAAATTATCAGAGCTGGTAATCCAAAGGTCGGCGGGTAGTTTGCCCGTTTTCTTCAATTCTTGCAGTTGGTTCACATATTTCAAAATCACCCAGGGCTGTACGTAATAACTGGTGGCCCATTTGACCATTGCTTCATTGCCGACTGCAAGGACTTTCACGATATCGGGGTATTGGTTGGCCATATCCACCGCCCTTTGAACCTCGTCGGCATTGGCCTCCGCATCTTCGCCATCGTGATTTGGGTGGTCTGTCCATGCATTTTCACAATCAATCCACGCACCCATCATGACATACATTTCAAAATCTGGATTTTCCTGTTTTAATGCATGAATGGCTTTTACCACATTGGAGGCATGTGCCCGTTTGGTGTGATAGGTCCTCAATACTTTTATGCCCATGGCAGACAGGATTTTCATATCCTCTTTCAATTGCTCCACAGTTGGCTGTATGTCACGGGTGTTTTCTCGGTATCCACCAAATGAAATGGCTGGGTAGTCTGGGTCTCCTAAAATATCTTTTGCTGTCACCTTTGTAGTTAATTGAGTTTGATCTGAATTTTTGTTTGGCTCAGTACTTTGGCATGAAATGAAGAACAAAATAGCCAGACCTATGCCGATATATTGAATGATATAGTTTATCCCATTGGATTTCATTTTCTCGATTTTATATGATAAAAAGTAAGTAACCGATTTAATTAGGCCCGCTATACACCCTCACATAGTCCACCAGCATAGTTTGTGGAAAAACGGTATTAGCGTTTGGTGGCCCAACAAAATCTCCTCCTACTGCTACATTTAAAATAATGTAAAACGGATGATCAAACACCCATTCACCTTCCACATCTTCAGGGGTTATTTGATTGTACAACACATCATCCACGTAAAAATTGATATAGTCCGGCCCCCACTCAATTCCGAATACGTGGAAGCCTGTATCAAATCGATCGGCAGGTAAATGGTACTCTTTACTTACTGCCTCTCCTCCAGAATACCCCGGGCCATGTATAGTTCCGATGAGTGTTGAAGGAGCTTGTCCACGATACTCCATAATATCTATTTCGCCACATTGAGGCCAACTCACTTCATCAATATTATTTCCTAATAACCAGAATGCTGGCCAAATGCCTTGCCCCCAGGGTAATTGTATTCGTGCTTCAAAGCGTCCATACTGTTGTTCCACCTTACCTTTTGTAGTTATCCGGGCAGAAGTAAAAGCAGAACCTTGAAAAGATTCTTGAAGTGCAGTGATATGCAACATACCTCCTTCGACTTTTATGTTTTCTGATCGATCGGTGTAGTATTGCAATTCATTATTCCCCCAACCGTCCCCAGAAATAGCATTTCCTATCCCAAGGTCATAGTTCCAGGAAGTTTCATCAATAGAACCATCCGTATCAAAATTATCTTCAAAGGTGAGATTAGTTAAGGTGGTTACTGTTTGCGTTTCATCTTCATTGCACCCAACACTAAAGGCTAGGATAACTCCTAAAGAAAAAATGCTGGTCTTAATGCTATTTATTTTGAAAAAATATGGTGTTTGCATCTTACTTTTTTTGATTTGTTTTAAAATTATTGTTGAGTAATATCATCGATATAATAGATGGCCTCAACACTAACAGGATTTTGATTACTAGTATCAAAATCAGGGAATAAAGAAAACTTAGGGTAAGTATCAGAAGGATTAACTTGACTGGTAAAATCAAAAGTTAGTGTTACCCATTGATTTGCATCTGAAATGGTTTGAAAGACTTCATAAGCAGGTGCTGCCCCACCTTCCAACTGAAAGCGCACATTGATCCCTGCATTAGGCGACCACATCTTAACTGTAAATACAGTTCCTTTGGATAAATCAATCAACGGAGGAGTACTAAGGTTATCATCATAAACGATTCCTGAATACCAGGCAGAACCTACTACTTTAACAAATTCCAACACTTTTGCAGAAGGGTTACCAGTCATATTAGGATTATCAATCACCGCAGAAGTAGCACCATTATCAAATGCAATTACAGGGTTGACACCGTCTTCAAAAGTAAATGGCAGCTCGGGTTCTCCTGAACCTGAAGACTTGTAGAAATAAATGTTATCCAAATAAATATCCCCGTTTCCATCAAATTTAAATTGGATGATGTCTGCCAGATCCACTGGGGAAAAATCACCCAAAGGAATATCTATGCTTGCCCAACCGGATGTCGGAACACTCAGCGCCTTCGCAACCTCGGTTGAATTTCCACTGATCAGAAAAGCGTTAAGTGCAGTAGAGTTTGCAGTCCAATAATCAATATGTAAAAATTCCATACCGGTGATATCCTGAGCACTCCCTAACTGAACACCCTGATAGTTCAATCCGGCATACATCAGGGTATTATTTCCAGCAACAGGTACCTCTGTGACTACTGTTGCTTGCCCCCAATCTGGATAAAAATCCGTTCCCATTATATTCATATAGCTATCACTAAAAACTGAAATCACATCGGCTGGGTCTTGTGTCGGCGTTGGTGCTGCTACTGTTGGTGTACCACCTCCACCTGCTTCTTTATAGAAGAAGATATTGTCCAAATAAATATCCCCGTTTCCATCAAATTTAAATTGGATGATGTCTGCCAGATCCACTGGGGAAAAATCACCCAAAGGAATATCTATGCTTGCCCAACCGGATGTCGGAACAGACAATGCATACGCTGTCTCTACTGGTCCTGAGCTGATCAAAAATGCATTGAGCGCAGATGAGTTTGCCGTCCAAAAATCGATGTGTAAAAACTCCATACCGGTGATATCCTGAGCGCTCCCCAACTGAATACCCTGATAGTTCAATCCGGCATACATCAGGGTATTATTTCCAGCAACAGGTACCTCTGTGACTACTGTTGCTTGCCCCCAATCCGGATAAAAATCCGTTCCCATGATATTCGTATAGCTATCACTAAAAACTGAAATCACATCGGCTGGGTCTTGTGTCGGCGTTGGTGCAGCTGTTGTTGGTGTACCTCCTCCACCAGGTTCTTTATAGAAGAAGATATTGTCCAAATAGATATTCCCATTTCCATCAAATTTAAGCTGAATGATGTCTGCCAGATCCACTGGTGAAAAATCACTTAAAGGAATATCCACACTTGACCAACCCGATGTCGGAACACTTAACACCTTCGCCACCTCCGTTGAATTGCCACTGATCAGAAAGGCGTTAAGCGCAGAAGAGTTTGCAGTCCAATAATCAATATGTAAAAACTCCATGCTGGTGACATCCTGCGGACTTCCTAATTGTAATCCTTGATAATTCAATCCTGAATAACGCAAGGTGTTGTTACCATCTATAAGCAATTCAGTAACCATAGTTGCCTGCCCCCAATCAGGGTTTAGGTCTGATCCACTGATATTGGTGTATGCATCACTGAAAACTGAAATTACATCGACAGGGTCTTGCGTCGGAGTTGGAGCTGCTGCTGTTGGACCCATTGGGCCTGTAGTTCCATCATTATAGAAATAGATATTATCAACGAAGATACTGGATATGGTCGCATCTGAAACAAACACGACCTGTGCTAAATTGGATCGACCGACCAGGCCTGGCAAGTCTGAAAAAGCAACATCTAGGCTATACCATTCACCATTTACTAAATTGGAATTGTCAAGCGTAATTTCTCCTGAGGAATCATCGCCCGTACCAAATTCATTATCCGGACCAACATCAGCAATGCTAATTCTTAAAAAGTCTCCTGGCTCTATAGCTTCTCTGGGCTGAATGTCTACATGAAAACGAGTCATCGAAGAAGCATTTATCGTCGGAGCATTCTCTAAGAATTGGATTCCTACAAAATTCAACTCTGAGTAGGCAATAACATTATCACCATTAATATTGATATCATCTTGACCAATGGTAGTTTGAAATGGCGCCCAATAACCGTTATAATAATCTACTGGTTGATTGGTATAAGCATCAGAAAAAATGGAAATTACATTAGTAGGATCTTGAGTAGGAGTTGGTGCAGGATCAAAATCTCCAGTCACGTTTAAAGTAAGAGAACCTTTTGCGACTACTCCATTTAATTCAGCTGTCACTACTGCGGTACCTGTACTCACAGCGGTTACTTGCCCTTGGTCATTTACAGTCGCTACATTAGGATCAGAGGATGAAAATGTGAAATAGGCAGGTGCAACAGCAAGCGTTTGATCTTTTCCATCTCCCAAATTAAATGTCTGGTTTAAATTAGAAATGGGAGTAACTACCCCGATAAAAGATTGAGTGGTAATATCTTGTCCTTCTAGAATAGAGGGTCTCGGTTGTGCTACCGTTCCTAGTTTTTCAAATTGTAATTCATCAATCCAAAAGGTGTATCCTTCGCCATTTTCAGGGCCTTCAGCATACCAAAATAAGCCACTTTCCTGAGTCAATTTAGAAGGATCAGGGATTCCAATGGTATATTGCCTCCAATTGGTGGTTAGTTCCAAATTAGGGAGTGAAACCTGATATTTATTTTCTCCAAAGTCTTGTCCAAAACCGATATCATTAATGGTTCCTTTTTTGGTTGCTTTCGCCCAAAAAGTAAGCGCATCAAATTCAGAAAGGTCACGTCTGCCATAATCTGGAAAGATTGCCCCGGCATACGCTCCGTCTGGATCACCTACATTGGGTACATCAAATCGCATAGCGGATGTCCCAGTGTACTTGGTTTCTTCATCTACAGAAAAAGCGGCAAAATAAGAATCCCCAAATGGCAGATACTCCAACCCAGCGCTGAATCCGTCAAGGTAAACGACACCATTTTTTGGAAAGGTAGCAGGTTTTGCATCATCAGAAATATCTCTTTTACAATTGCTAAGGAGCAAAGCAAATCCTAAGAAGAATAAAATTTTTGATTTTATTATTTTATTATTTTTCATGTTCTTATTTTTTTGACAATGTTTTATGGAGTTGTTTGAAAACAAGATTTTTTGAACAACTTTTTTATTTACCAATGTTGATGTGGACATAGGTTCTTATTTCCCATTCAGACCCATTGTCAAATCCCACTGGGCTAAGGGTTGGCTCTGTGGCAAATTCAGAAGCTGTTTGATTAGGAAGATAGCGAGGTGAATACTGATCCAAAGAACGCCATGTCCAACGCACGCCCATTTGAGTACTTGGTAACACAAACCAATCTGGTTTACTCAAAGTAGTCGATAGATCCAACATTAACTGTACGGGATAGGTGAGGTTGAAATCACGATGATAATCAAAAGGCCCCCAATCATTAACCTTGAATTGAGAAGTTAACTTTAATTTTTTATAGATACTTCTTATATCTGCGGCATAACGTTCAATTTTTCTGTCATCACTACCGTTTGCCTGAGCAGTTCCCAATAAGAAATTACCAATAAGACCAAAGTCTGTATTTATTTTAGAGACCATCCTGACATTTGCTTCCCATAGGTCTTCGGCGGGCGCAGACTGTGGAAATGCAAACGATGTCCGATTACCTAAAAACCCGATAGCTGCATCCATGTTGGTTGGCAGATGGCGGTAAACGAAACCAGCACTCATGGCAAATTTGGCATCTTCCGCACGATCATTGTCCCATTCATACATCCAGGTACCTGGTGTCGGGTCGAACGTAATCAGTAATTCCCCAGCCACAGTTTCCCTATTGCCATTTCTAACTACAAATGGATCAGCCTGGATGTTCCTAAGTCGCCCTGGCGCCTGAACATCATTCGGAATAGGATCGACCAGCGGTTTTTGCCATAAGAAATTCGGTGCGATTTGGAAGTCACCAAATAAGACAGTGAAACCGGTTAAGAAATTATTTACGTTTCCACTGCCACTATCTTTCAACCTCCAACCGGTAAAGGTCCGGGTTGCATCTGCTCCGCCATTGGCAACAAGTCCCCTTACCGTACCCTGTGCATACCAATTAAAGGCTCCTTTGGAAAATTTGATTTTTGCTTTTCCCCCCCAATTGTCGGAAGATTTTATTTCATCTTCGTATGCGATATTTTTTCCTTCCGAATCTTCTTCCACTATCTGGAAACTTCTGCCGTTTAGGGGTGACCCTCCCCAGATTCCTCCTACTTCAATTTCCACAGGTCCCATTTCCCGTTGTACATGAAGGGTCGCTCTCCGGGTTTTAGGAAGTGGCACGGCGATAGAAGTAACAAATGCGGGTGCATCATCGACATCTTCGTGAAAGATACCGGTCACATTGAATTTTCCAAGATGCTTGCCGTATTTTAACAACAAGGCAGGGTTCGCTCCCCACCATAATTGAGGGCCAAAGGCAGCATGTAGTCCTTTAAATGCCTTTTTACCATCTAATTCTATTCCCAGTATTTCACCATTGTAAAGGTCGAGGTTAGGGCCATAATTTGCTTCCGGATACAAACCGAAGAAGTCCCCTTCATATCCCCAGTGGTAATGCCCTGTTCTATAAAACCCTCTCAAATCAAACTCCTTTCCTGTCCATTCAAAGTCAGCATTATAAAGCCTGAAATTGCTATCAGGTACACCACCACCATCAACACGGTCACGAACTGCATTCTCGTAAAAAATTTCATTAATAGGATTATCTGCTACATTACCAACCAAATTGAAAGTTACACTGGCTCTTAGGTCAGAGGTAGGATTGGCTTCCACACCAAAAAAGAAAGATTGCATGTGGTCAAAACCAAGTTCATCCGGAAAGGAAGCCAGGTTTGGGTCAGCTATAGCCGCTGGGTCAGGTGAATCTGGAGTAGTAATCAAACTACCCCCCGTATTATAGGTTTCAAATTTAGCTTGAAAGTTGCTCAATCGGATTTTCTGGTTACTTTCCAAAGCGGCTTTGTCTCCCCGTGCCCTAAGCATTGCATCTGTGAGTGAGATCCCATCAAAATAAGCATTGATAGTCGTGGAAGTTGTACCGTCTGCATATGGATTAAAATGGTGTGCCTCTTTCAAGGCATAGTATGCCGCTCTTGGATAAAGGGTATATAAACCTCTCTCGCTGGTAGGCCCCTTTGCGCAAATCCCAAACCACTCTTCGTTCATGTTATTTTCTCCCGGAGCTATTAAATCTCTGGAATAACCGCCATTAGACCATGAAGCATTATTGTCATGCACATCCGCATTTTTCCTATCATCAAATCCAAACTTCCACCAACCATCACTGAACTGGAAAGTGAAACCACCAATAGAATTGCCTACTTTTCCAACACCGGCAGCATTTTCATAAATCTCTTTCCAATTCCCCACCATGTAATAAGCCTGTGATTCTTGGTCTTCGGCATTTTCCTTCGCATTGAAAGCATCAGCCCCAAACTCAGTAAACATAAGTGGTTTATCAAGCTTATCTTTTACTACCTGAAACATATCACCAAATGAAACTCCCCGGTAGGTATTCGTTCCATATATATCAACATCTTTACATTCTTCTGCTACGATATCAATAAACAATACATCTCCATTACAAATGGCAACCGGGTGGGAGGGATCAATAGCCTTTATGGCCTTGGCAGCATCATTCATCAACTTGTACATGGGCCTGCCACGTGATTCTCCGATGAAATTTATCCTTCCTTCATCATCAGGGAAATCTTCCGTTTCAGCTCCTGCCCAGAAAAGGCCATAATTATTTTCATTTCCCAAGAGATACAAAAGAAGCCCAGGGGTATTTTTATAATCTTCCACTAACTTTGTTACTTCATCCATTAAGTACTTTTGGGTTCGTGGTTCATCATAAAGTGTAACGGGAGTCCAAACGCCATTTAATGTGAGCCCATATCTTCCAAAAGAATGATTTAGCATGGTGTATATGCCATAATTCTCATAGATGTATTTAATCCATTTGGCTGGTACACCTGTGTATTGCCTTATCACATTCACATTCATGTTTTTCAATAACCCCATCTCTGCATCTAAACCAGCCTTAATGATATCGTCTGGTTTTTTCCAAAATTCAGCATTTACAGTATTGGTTCCAATAGGGATATAATCCCAGTTCATGCCATTGATCATGAAGTCATTGCCATTGACAACCAGTTTATGTCCATCGTTATTAGAGACGACGGATACTTGATCAGCCTGGGCAAATATGGATGAGGTGAGCAATAATAGGAGTAGTGTTTGAAAGATGTTTTTCATGTTTACCATTGTTTACAGACTTGTTGGTGTTTTTGTGCTACTGTTTGGAATTGCGGCGTATTTCCGAGAAGGTCAAATGGTAAATTGAGGTAGGCGTAAATCTTTTGTTTATCGTTGTTTGAAATGATGGGATTACTGAATACAGAATTTTTTCAAGTAAAACTACAGTCATGGCCTCAAAATGTTTTGCAAATGAGGCATTTTATTGAGTTTAATTTCAAGAGAACTTCTTTTTCTAAAACAAAAATAGGGTTAGCTTAAACGAAAAATAAAAAAACCACCTCATCAATTATTTCATCATTAAATTTTATTTCTACTACAAGCATGAACATTTTTTTGCCTAAGTCATTGATAATGAATTACCTTTAGGTTTTACAAACTTGCACATGAACCATTACAAACACAACACGAAGTTTATTTTCTATTTGGTTTTCATTTTTCTATTTAGCTATAAATCGGTTGCTTTTTCTGGAAAATACCCTATTCAGAATTTCACTCCTGCTGACTATAAAGCCGGTATTCAGAATATTGATTTTGCCCAAAACAGGGACATGACGCTGTTTGTAGCCAACAACTTAGGAGTGCTCTCTTATAATGGAAATAATTGGGAGGCACATGCATTTAAAACAGGCAAGAAAGAAAGGTCGCTGGCTTTTGATGAAGACGCCGACCGATTATATGTTGGGTCGCAAGGAACTTTTGGCTATTTCAATGAAGACTGGAAATATGTATCCCTGTTGGAAAAAATACCTGCGGCATCAAGGGATTTTGATGAAGTTTGGGATGTATTCCTTTTCAATTCAAAAGTATATTTCTGCACTTTTCAGGGCATTTACGTGTATGATGGCCAATCAATTTCTGTTATTGAACTGGAAGAAGGCTTGGATAGGTCTTTTCTTGTTAGTGGCAAACTATTTACCCAAAATCAGCAGGGAAGGCTTTTTGAAATCAATAACCAAGCGCTTGTTCCCACTTTCCCACAAAATCAAAACAATCAGATCATCGCTGGCATAATTCCGCAAGAAGAAGGTTACTTGATGTTTTATAATTCAGGGGAAATTGAATTTACCACTTCCTTTGGTAATTCCGAGAAATACAACGACTTGATCAGGGCTTTACGAGGAACGTATGTGAACCATGTCCTGCAACTCTCCGATACACGTCTGGCCATTTCTACTCAAACAGCAGGTTTGTTTTTGTATGATTTACAAAAACGATCTATCGAAAACATTACTACCCAAGATGGTTTGCAAACCAATGCCTGCTTGCGTTCCTTTCAAGACTATGCTGGAAACTTGTGGGTGGGTATGCAAAACGGAATTGCGCTTATAGACATAAATGCCCCGATGCGGTTTATTAATCAGGAAATTAATATACAAGGAAGCGGCTACGAAGCTTTTGAGTTAGCGGAAGGTACTTATTATACTACTTCAAACGGGATTTATTTTTTGGCAAAAAATGCAGCTAAAAGTGTATTTCTAAAAGGAACCGAAGGGCCAGCTTACGGCATGCAAAAAATCACTGAGAAACTTTATGCTGGTCACCACACAGGTTTATTTCTTTTGGAAAAAGGCCAAGCAAAACGCCTGGCAAATACGGATGGTTTGTGGCAGGTAAAACAATTGCGGGCAAAGCCTGAATTTGCCATCGGCGGAACTTACTCTGGTTTGTACCTTTTCAAGCTGAACGAAAATATGGAATTGCAACCTGTGCAAAAAATCAATGGTTTCAATGAATCAAGCCGTTTTTTTGAGGAAGACCAAAAAGGGAGAATTTGGGTGGGGCAATTTTATAAGGGCTTGTACCAATTGAATTTATCGGAAGAATTAACGGAAACAACGGTCAACAAAATATCCGAAAATGATTTACCTGTTGATGAACAAATTATTTTGAGCCGAATCAACAATGAACTTTATATAGCCACTCAATTAGGCGTCTATAAAATTGATCAAACGTCTGATCGAATAGTGGAAGCAGAATTATTTTCAAAAGATATAGGCGAACGCCAAATTTATTTGCTGGCACAAGACCATCAAAAAAATATTCATGTTTATGGAGAAGATCAGGTTGGCTTTTTTAAACAAATCAGCCCCAATAATTATGTATATGTGCCTTCCTCCTTATTTCATTTGCGCTATTCATTCAACAATGACTTGCTGAACGTTTCTGTGAACACAAATAATGGCATTTTATTCAATGCTAATGAAGGATTTATTCACTATAAACCGGAATTAGAAAATCGGGTAGTAGTTGAAAAACCATTTGTGGTCAACAAGGTCTTTAGCGTCACGGAAGATAGCGTTTTATATGCCCTTGAACCGTTTGCAGAAAAACCGGAAAAAAATGTAAATCTGGTTGTTTCTCACAGGGCGAAAGTATTACAGTTTGAGGTGGAATCATTCCAGTTTAATAAGGTGAACAATCAGCAGTATCGGTATTTTTTAAAAGGCTTTGATGAAGACTATAGCGAATGGGTCAATACCACCATTAAAGAGTACACCAATCTTAAAGAAGGGGAATATAAATTCATTGCTCAAACCCGAAATTATTTGGGAGAAATAATTACAAGTCAACCTTTGTTTTTGAGCGTAAAACCTCCATTTCATAGAAGTTTATTTGCCAAAGTCATTTATATAACTCTCGGAATTTTGGTTTTATTTATGATTTATAAACTTCAAAAACGACGGTACAAACAAAAAGAAAATAAAGCGGAAAAAGCAAAGCAACTTGAGCTAGCAAAAAAAGATCAAGAATTGATTAAAATTGGGCAGGAAAAAGAACAAGAAGTGCTAAAACTTAAAGAAGAAAAAATGCAAAGCGAACTGCGTCATTTAAATAATCTATTGGCAGCCTCCACCATGAACCTGGTCGTGAAAAACGAGTTCATGGAAACCATAAAAGAAAAACTACAGGACGTTAATCGCAAGGGAAAAAACACAGCAACAAAACAGGCACTTGGGCAAATAGTAAAGGAGATAGACATAACGCTCAGGCTACAAGAAGATTGGGAACAATTTGAACACCATTTTGATCAGGTCCATGGAGATTTTTCAACCCGATTGAGGGATGAATTTTTGGACCTTTCCCCTAATGAACAAAAACTCTGTGCTTTTTTGCGGCTTAATTTAAATACTAAGGATATTGCCAACCTCATGGGCATTTCCCTTCGTGGAGTGGAAGTTGCACGATACCGATTACGTAAAAAACTGGGTCTTGATAAAGGGCAAAATTTGTCCAAGTTTATTTTAGAGTATTGATATTGTTTAGGCCTCAACCATTTTGACCAGAAATAAAAATCGACGCAATAGCCTACCCCTCATTCACCTGCAAAGTATAATCCGTAAATGGCGCTTCCTCCTTTTCCTCATTCCATTGTTTATCAATAAAATCAACCGCTTCCTGCACGCTCATAAAAAAGCAGTCTTGGCCAATTTTTTCGGTTAAATGTGCTTTCGACAGGGCATCACGTACCGGTCCTTTCACTCCAGTAAAAATAATCTTAACGCCTTTGCTTAGGTATTCATCGAGCAACTCATCGAGGGCATGGACACCACTGCTGTCAAGACTATTTATGCTGTCGGCATTGATGATGATGGTTCGAAGAGAATCACCTTTGCGGTCTGCCATTTCGTGGAGGTGGTCTTTGAAATAGTTGGTATTGGCAAAATACAGAGAAGCATCGAACCTCAGGATGAGGAGGTCTTTGCGCTCTTCCACATTTTTAAAACGTTCTACATTCCGGTAAAAATGCGTACCTGGAACTTTACCCAACTCCGCAACATGGGGACGGGTAGAACGAAAAATCACCCATGCTAATGAGAGAACCACCCCTACCCCAACGCCCTGCTCGATACCCAGCCCAAGGGTCGCCACAAACGTGACGATCAGCATCCAAAAATCGGAACGGTCGGCATGCCATAGGTGGACAGCCTCTTTCACATCTATCAATCCAAATACGGCAACCATGATGACCGAGGCGAGAATTGCGTTTGGCAAATAATAAAACAATGGCGTGAGGAATAACAAAGTCAGCACAATCAGCAAAGCACTGATCAATGAAGACATCCCTGTCTTAGCCCCCGCCTGATCATTGACAGCCGTGCGGGAAAAGCCACCCGTCACTGGGTAGGATTGTAAAAATGACCCGCCCACATTGGCTAAACCGAGAGCTATAAGTTCTTGATTGGGAATTACTTTATAATTGCGGTGCTTCGATTGGATGGCTTTGGCCACTGCGATGCTTTCCATGAAACTGACCAACGAAATGGCCAGTGCCGTCGGCAATAATGCATTGATGTTTTCCAAAGAAAAAGAAGGCATAGAGAAGGAGGGCAAGCCGCTTGGCACTTCGCCTACTATTTTAACGCCCTGCCCTGCCAGTCCAAACAACCAGACCACGAGGATGCCAAATACCACAGCGGCCAATTGGCCTGGAATAGCTTTATTTAATTTTTTAATGCCCATTATCAAAAAGACGCCTGCCAAGCCAATGGCAAAAGTGACCCAATGAACCTCCGCTATCTTTTCAATGGCTTGCAAAACAATCTCATGCACATGGTGAGTACGGGAAATATTGACGCCCAGCAAATGCTTCAATTGGCTCAAACCAATAATGAGCGCCGCAGCCGAAGTGAACCCACTCACTACCGGGTGCGATAAAAAATTGACCAAAAAGCCCAACCTGAAAACACCTAATAAAAATTGGATCATCCCCACAAAAAAGGCCAGGGTGATAGCGAGCATGATGTAAGTCTCCGTACCCCCATCCGCCAATGCGCCAATGCCTGTTGCCGTCAGCAAGGAAACCATTGCCACAGGGCCAACTGCTAATTGGCGAGATGTACCCAACAGGGCATAAATGATAAGTGGAATGGTCGAAGCATACAGTCCATAAATAGGAGGAAGTCCAGCTATCATGGCATAAGCCATGCCTTGCGGTATGAGCATGACACCAACAGTAAGGCCTGCTGAGAGGTCTCCTTTAAATTGGTCGTTGTTGTATTTTGGCATCCAGTCGAACGCTGGAATGAATTGTTTTAGGTTCATTTCTTATTTGCTATTGGCCGTTGGCTATTGGCTGTTAGCTTATTGCCGACGGCTAATGGGTATTAATGCAAAGGTATCAGCTCTTTTTCCCTTTAGCAGTGACGCAAATCACAATGCCCCAACCAACTAATCGCTAATCAACTGATCACTGCTCACTAAATCCCAAAAACAAATTCTTAACACCCTTTAAGTTTTCAGAAAAACTATTTCGGGAATTGGATTCGTTCTTACGACATCTATTCACAAACAAAACCACCGTTATGACGAAGTATCTTTTTGTCCTCGCCAACTTGACTCTATTTTCCATAGCCATAAATGCCCAAGCCTACATGACTGCCGGGGGCCTTCGGGCAGGCACCGATTGGGGGCTGACCGTGCAGCAACGATTGACCAAAAATATGACATTTGAAGGAATTGTCCAGTCCAGTCTTCAGCGGGAAGAAGTGATGTTGACCGGGCTTGCCGAAAGGCATTATGCGCTGGTTTTCAGGGGGTTAAACCTTTATACAGGAGCTGGCCTCCACAAAGGATTTTTAAGCAATAAACAAAGCGCCGAATTAGTACCGACTAATAATTACAAAGACCCGATGGGTATTACCTTCATCGGAGGTGCAGAACTGACCCTTGGTCGTTTTAATTTTTCTTATGACTTCAAACCTGCCATTAACATTGTAGGAGGCGAAAAGAAATTCTACACCCAATCCGGTGTCTCCGTCCGCTATGTTTTCCTTACCAACAAAGAGTACAAAAAAATCCAAAAAAAGAAGAAAAAGAAAAAACGGAAAGAAAAAGGCGGTGGAATCAATATTGGGGATGATTGGAAAATTTGGAAAAAGAAAGATTGATTTAATGGTGAGAGGTGAATGATGATTAATTCACCATTCACCTCTCACCGTTCACCATTAAAAAACTCCCTTCCCGTCTTTTGTGTATTTAGCTACTACCTGATACTCATAATTATTGTCCACTTTTTCTTCGTACATCTGACCTTTTTTAACGACGTAATTTCCATCCTCTTCAATCAAGTATAAATAATCACCCGCTCCGGCCCACCAACCGCCGGCAGCACTGATGGCCTGCTTGGGGATTTGGTGTTGTTCGTAAAGGTCAGGGGAAATCGTTTCACAATTGAGGATATCGGCGACTTTTAATTTGCTTTCTGCCAATTGGAGGAACACTTCGTAGGCAGGCGCATCAGCTTCCTCATCGGTTGGCTCCACGGGTTGACAAAACAAATAGGTATCAGAATGTTCTATGACTGCTTCAGGTTGCTTTTTGGTATCCTGTTTAGCAGGTTCGTTTGAACATGAGACAACTACAAAAAAGGAAAATAAAGTGATCAAGGTGTATTTCATGACGAGCAGTTGTTTCGGTTTTTGGCAAAAATAAGGGTAAGCGAGTTCAATTTAGGAGGATATTCGAAATAACCTCCTAAGTTTTAGCTTCCTTTTATTAATTCCCATTTACACTTGCCCTTTTTTCTCCGATCTCCACTTCACTGCCAAATGGCGATACCCCAGTGTTTTTAAACCGTACCCGAAGCTTGTATTTATTGTTGATGCCTTTGACCACAGGCATCATGATCGTTTCCATCAATTCGACAGCCCTGCTTTTTGCTTTGTTCATCACATCGCTTTCAATGGCATCCTGACGGAACTCCCGTCGTAGCAAATCCATGTTTTTGTTGAAATCCCCTTGTTCGATCTCCCGCATCCAGCCGATGTCGAGTTTGTCAATTTTTGGAAACACTTCATGGCTAATGATCTCCGGTTCGGGCATGATAACAGTGACCGTACCATCGGCGCTGCTCAGTTTTATATCAAAATACTTGTCGAGTTTAAAACCCACTTTCAAGATAGAAATTGCTGACATTTCCATCTCTGTAGAAGATACATCGAAGCCGAGGACTTTGGTTTGCTTGGAAGTGCCAATACCTTTGCGATCACGTATTTCCATAGTGCCCAGTTCAGCTATGGTTCGCTCAACCCGTTCATTGATGATGCCTTTTGAGCGGTTGAAATCTTCAATGGCCGCCTTGGCCTTCAATCGTTCGATCATCGGTTTCAAACCTTCGGTCATGGCTACACCACAAGGGGTGTCCACGTCTTTTCCCTTGATATAAATTTTCCCTTCTTCTGTTTTCAGTAGAGAGCCAAATATCTGTGTGACCATAAAGCAAGTATACTTGCTCGCCACCTCGTTGAGCAGGTCAACGGCGGTGACCATCTCACTGCCATACCAAGTATTGTATAAAATGGAACTGGTGTCTTTCAATGCCACAAAATCCTCGAACATCAATTTGAAAACATAAGGATGGTGCTTGTCGTACTCCGACCGCACCCTTGTTTTCAGGCTGTCCGAAAGGTTCATGCGGTTGGCCACGTGGTTGAGTAGCGATAAATTGAAATCATAGATCATGGCCTCGAATTCCCGACTGTACCGATGCGGGTTGGACAGGATGGGCAGTGCTTCCTCCTCATTGATGTTCGAATTAAAATCGGACGGGATGTATTTCACTTGTACCTCTTTCGGTACATTGGTATAACCGCCAATCTCGCCGCCAGCTCCCCAATAGTGATTGTAAACAATGAGCCCTAGCAGACCAACCGCTATGAGAAATATCAGAAGCCGACCTACATTAAAGCCTTCCTTCTTGACGGGGGGTGGATAATCTTGATTCATATCTGTTTTGAGTTACTGAGTTAATGAGTTTTGAGTTGGGCAAACCCGCAATTATAAGACGGAAAGAGGGAGCCGGGTTACTTTTAGACGCAGCAAAAAAGGTGCAAACAGCGTTCTATTTTCGTATTGTTCTCAATGCTGATTCTTTGTTGTTTTGTAACAAGAATGAAGGTTAGTTTAGAAAGGCTGTGCCGACGGGCATGGCTTTTTTGGTTTTTGGTTTCCCTACCTACTGTGCCTCAGTTCCCGAAGATAAGTTATCATGTCGGTCGAGGGCAGGCTTTTCAAACCCAATTGTCGGGCCATCATCAGCAACTGTCCACGATGGTAGGTAGAATGGTTCATACAATGATGGATCATCCCTACAACAGTATGCGAGTATTTATCTCCCCTTGTATTGCTGAACGAAAGCGTTTTGCCAAAAAATTCATCTTCCTGCTTGCCCACGAAATCCTTGAACTCTTTTGAAGTTTTCAACAAACCATTTATTGCTTCCATATTCGATCCACTAAAATTAATACTTGGAAAATAGTCGATATGTTCACCTTGCAGGCGTTTTAGCCAGATCACTTCTGCATCCCAGATGTGCAGGATCGTCTTTTTGGCAGAAGGAAAACTACTTTCGATGAACTGGTTGGCCTTTTCTTCGGGCAGGTCTTTGAAAATGGCAGTGAGGCGCTGGTTTGCCCAGAAGTTGTAGTCGCAGTAGGTTTGGTAGATATCTTTCATGGTAACTATTTAGTTCTACTTTGACAGTTTAAAAATTAGCACAATAGAACCTTTGTCATTTCGCAGAAATCCGTCCTCGTCATAAGGACAAGTATGACGTGCAAACGTGGCGAGGACGGATTTCTGCGAAATGACAAAAGAGATTTCCGGGGAAAAACCTAAAGTGTCAAGGTAGAATTAGGTGGTTTTGTTTTTTTTTTGGCCGAAGATAAACAGAAGCAGGGAATGATGAAAAGGGAAGGAAGATAGCCGACATCCGCCAATACATATGTTAAAAAAATTGGTGGGTAAAAATGGGTTGGTTAACTTCGACGCCTATTCTTTCACCCTGGAACGGCCAACGCTCTTGCCCTAAAGAACTGGCCTTCCTCTAATTATTTGAGTTATGAAACGAACTGGTATTATTCCGGCAACAAGCAAGCAAGCAAGCAAGCAAGCAAGCAAGCAAATTTAAAATCCTTTGCTGATTTCCATTGCTTTTTCAAAAGCTACTCCTGCATATTCCCGTTAGGTTTTCCATTGCTTTTCATTATTTTTTATGTCTTACCATTTAATGCTTCTTCTCAAGTCGAATGTGACACACCAGTTCCCACGACCAATCTAGGTGGGGCATGCGCTCTTTTAGAACCGGGCACAGCATCTGGCGCCCATTGCGATCCAGTTGACGATGATATATACATAGCAAACATTTTTGTCCATATTGTCGCACATAATAATGGGAACGACGGCCAAACTTTTTCTGACGTTAGCGAAACAATACGCATCATGATGGATATTTTTGCAACCCAAAATATATTATTTTCGATTGAAGGGGTTGGATATGTTAATAATAGTGACTACTTCAGTTATGAGAGAGAGGACTTTGACGACTTGATTGCAGAATCGCCCAATGACAATGCTATTGACATTTACTTTTTACCACCCGGAGTATATAATAACGGGGAATCAGGCGGTCCTAGCACTTCATCCGTTGTCATTGGAGGAGGTACCTCTGACCCAAATGGTTGTTCTACAGATCTTATTCCTTCTTCCATTTTGGCACATGAAATTGGCCATAACTTGGGGCTTCTCCATACATTTGAGTTTCTAGCCGACGAAGACTTTAATTTTTGCTTTGATAACACTTCTGATTGTGAATGTGGAGACCTTGTTTCGGATACCGGGTTTGATGTAACGATAATATACCATGATCCGCCCGAATATGTCGCCCCTGGTGATATGCAAGACTGTATTGCTTGCAATTGTACCTTTAATAGCTCCACAAACATAAATCCTAAATGTAAATACAATCTTCAACCCGAAGACTATCCGCTAAATAATTTAATGTCGTACTCCCCTATGGATTGCCGGACTGAATTGACCCCTGGTCAAGGCTACAGGGTGAGACGATACTTAAATGAATGTTTAACCTTGCAAGAAGTAGTCGCCACCGAACAGGTGCTGCGAATAACAGAAGGTTTCCACCTTGTCTACGACGATCCCTTCTTTGAATGCCACCCCGACATCTACGTGGAAGCTGGGGGCAGGCTCACTTTGACCGTGCCACTGGAGTTCGAAGAAGGCAAGGGCATTTATATCGAAGAAGGTGGCAGGGTCGATGTGGAGGGTGTTACTCTTAGTGGATGTAGCGGAGGTTCATGGCATGGCATAGAAGTGACTGGCAATGGCGATCGACAATTCCCTAGTGTACCGAATGGCCAAGGCTATTTAAATTTGGAAGCTGGGTCGGAACTCATAAATGCGGAATCGCCGATCATAGCGACCAGAGGTGGCTTATGTCATAGCCAATTCCACTACTTTCACCAATTGCGGAGCGGTGAATTTCAGGGATTACCCCAATCATAACCTTTCAACATTTACTGATTGCAATTTTATCCGAAATAGCAGTTATAGCCTTGGGCATAGCGACCAGTTCAGGTTGGAAGCGACGAGCAGGATGACCTTTGTAAATTGCACGTTCCAGACCACCGGAACCAACGACCACCGTGCCATTTGTGCTTCTGATTCAAGGTTTAAACTGGGGGGCGGTTCTACCATAGACGGGTATATGACAGGGGTTGAGGTCAATACGTCTCTTGTGAAACCCTATCCTTATTATATCGAAAACACTGTTTTCTCGGACAACCAGGTTAGCATTGCCTCATGGAATGTCAACAACTTCACCGTAAAAGACAATGACTTTGAAGGCATCGGCGCTTTCGATGGCAGTGACCGTCAAACCGGCCTGTCGGTCACAAACGGCTCTGGTTTTACGATAACCGGGAACACTTTTGTGGGGATACCAGGTGCTACTGAAAATACTGGAATCCTTGCCGATAATACCGGGGGTGGCCCGAACGAAATAATTGGCAACACCAACTTTGAAGGGTTGTACGCCGCTAATTGGGCAACGGGGAATAATAAAGGGAATCAGATTGGGGCTGGGCTTCAATATCTTTGTAATACTAATAATTCAAATATTGACAATACGTATGATTTTCTGGTCGAGGACGGCAGTATTGCTGGAAGCCAAGGGGGTGGATTAGCCACAAAAAACATTTTCTCCCATTTGAGCAGTTCGTCTGGTGACAGTGATTTTAATAACCAAGGAGATGTGCTTATTTATTACCATGCTTCTCCACAAAATGAGACCCCGGAGTTTTATACCACTATTAGTATAGAACCATTTGAAACCCCTCTTCTTTCAGATTGTTCCGGAGGTGTTAACGATGTGGGTATCTTTATTCCGATACATGATGGTAATACCAAATTGACAACTGCTCAATTAGTTCAACTGGAACAGGACTTTGTAACAGTAAATACAAATTATGATACCCTTTTGGTAAATTACCAAGCCCAATTGAACGGTGGGCTTACGGAAACGGTCCTTGCAGGGCAGATCATGTCCAGCACTGCACAGGACGTTTCCCAATTGGAACAAGACCTGTTGGCATATTCCCCATACCTGACAACCGGCGTACTTGAAGCCGTCGTTGCCCGGTCGGATATTTTCTCCGACAACAGCATCGAGGGAATATTGGGCGCCAACCCGGACGAACTTCGATCCCTTGACTTTCAGGCCTTCCTTTACAGCGAACTGGACGGGGCATTGGTGGACAGCATACTGACGGACCAGGACCAACTGACCGCCCGCACGGATGATATAGCAGAGCTGACCCGCAGTAAATTGTACGTTCCAACCGCATGATCAAGGACATATTGCTGGACAGCATGGGCATTGATTTTACCAAATACCGGCTGTGGCTGGACAACAAGGGGGGCGTGGAAGCCGAATACGAAAAGGTGCGCTCTTATATCATGGAGGGCGAGTTTGCCACGGGCAGGTCGGTCAGGGACAGTTTACCGACTTTGTTCAACCTCCAAGGCGATGACCTTACGGAACACGGTTACTTCACCACCCTGTCGGAAATAGTCATCACTGCCATGGAAGATACCATTCCGGCTTGGGGTTATGACTCTTTGACCGTGACACAGGTACAGGACATTGCCGATAACAGCCAAGGGCTGGCAGCAGCAACGGCCAAAGGCCTGCTCAATTCCTATTATGGCTACAATTACAGGATAGGCTCTTCCTCCGGCACGCAGCAACTTGTTTCCAAACCCCGTTCTTTCACCAACAATGCCGCAGATGCCTACCAACCCCTTTCCGCACTGCCCAACCCGGCAAGGAACGCTGTCACATTCAGGTATCAATTGGAGGGTAAGGACAATGCTGCCCTGTTCATTTATAATGTGAACGGTGTATTGATAAGGTCCTTCGTCCTGGAGGGTTCAAAAGGCTCTATTGATTGGAACACCAGTGATTTGCCGCATGGAGTGTACTATTGCCGAACGAAACAGTCCGGTAAAACTTCACCGGCACTTAAATTAGTCATAGTCAAATAACCCTTAACCTGGAAGCAGTGGCAGCAAATGACATACTGCCACTGCTTAACTTCTTCTGCCATGAAAAAAGTGACCCTGTTTTCAATATCATTTTGGCTGTATGCTTCTTTGACCGCACAAACAACCTTCAATAACCAGTTCAATTTTCCCGAATTCCCTTTTCAGGTCCTGACAAGTGTGCTGCCAACAGACAGTTGCTATTATGCCACTGGCATCATGACCGATACAAGCGACCAGTCCTTTTCCATCGGCAATATCTTTATTAAGTTCGACCTATCGGGCGAGGTGGGGTTTTACAAAAAATTATCCGATCCCGAAAGGTACTATGAAACCTGGCGGGGCGACCTGATCGCTGACACCGAAGGCCACCTTTTTGATGTCGGGTACCAAACCGATTCTATCAGGTCTGCCTTCCTTGTACAATATAATACGCTTGGGGATACCGTTTTCACCAGACCCTACCTGAACCCAACTTACCCTGATGATGATTTCATTGTGACAGCCTCAACAAAAATGGACTCCAATGGGGCAATCCATTTATTGTGCGGTATTGACAACAACCCCGTTGGCAACAATGCCGATAT
>CBDCVJ010000035.1:0-5669 GCA_965222975.1 Saprospiraceae bacterium
GCCCCGAAAAACAACACAAAGAGACTTCCCAAGCTTTCCCATGCTTTGGAAGTCTTTTTTTGAGATATTACACGAAAGTCAGAGGTCAGAAGTCAGACCGCTGCGCTGTCAAAAGTCAGAAATCTCCTGCCTGACCTCTGACAGCGCAGCGGTCTGATCTCTGATTTCTCCCAACAAAAAATGCCTAAAGACACTTCCATTAAATCTGTTCTCATTATCGGTTCAGGTCCTATTATTATTGGTCAAGCATGCGAGTTTGATTATTCTGGTACGCAAGCCAGCCGTTCGTTGCGGGAAGAGGGGATAGAAGTTTCCCTCATCAATTCGAACCCGGCGACTATCATGACCGACCCTATGACCGCCGACCACGTTTACCTGCTCCCTCTAACTACTGATAGCATCGAACAGGTTTTACAAGAACAAAAGATAGACGCCGTTCTGCCCACTATGGGCGGACAAACGGCTCTCAACCTTGCTATCGAAGCTGGTAAACTGGGAATTTGGGAAAAGTACAATGTCAGATTGATCGGCGTTGACCTTGACGCCATAGAGTTGACAGAGAACCGTGAAGCTTTCCGCCTCCATATGATTAACCAAGGGTTGGGCGTTGCACCTTCTAAAATCGCCAATTCATTTTTGGAAGGAAAAGAAGCGGCACAGGAAATTGGGTTTCCATTGGTGATCCGGCCTTCCTACACATTGGGAGGAACAGGAGCAGCTTTTGTGCATAAAGAAGAAGATTATGACGAACTGCTCCGCCATGGGTTGAATATGTCACCGACTCACGAGGTGCTGATTGACAAAGCGGTGCTGGGCTGGAAAGAATATGAACTAGAACTGCTTCGGGACAGCGCAGATAATGTGGTCATCATTTGTGTGGTCGAAAACCTCGACCCCATGGGCATTCATACGGGTGATAGTATTACCGTCGCACCCGCCATGACCTTGAGTGATACTGCTTATCAAAGGATGCGCGACGAGGCTATTCAAGCCATGCGTTCCTTAGGCAATTTTGCTGGTGGCTGCAATATCCAATTTGCTATGAATCCCGACACGGAAGAACTCATTGTCATTGAGATCAATCCGCGAGTGAGCCGTTCTTCCGCCTTGGCCAGTAAAGCTACGGGTTATCCGATTGCCAAAATCGCTGCTAAACTGGCCCTCGGCTACAACCTCGACGAACTGAAAAACCAGATCACCAAAACCACCTCTGCCTACTTCGAGCCGACCCTTGATTATGTCATCGTAAAAATGCCACGTTGGAATTTCGCTAAATTCCCTGGTGCCGATACCTCCTTAGGTTTGCAGATGAAATCTGTGGGCGAGGTTATGGCCATTGGCCGCAACTTTTTGGAAGCGATGCAAAAAGCTTGTCAGGGGTTGGAAAACAATCGGCAAGGTTTGGGGGCTGACAAGAAGGAGTGGATCAAGACAGAGGACATATTGATGCGCCTTGAAAAAGTCGGCGAGGATCGAATTTTCAGATTGAAGGACGCTCTACGTCTCGGTGTGCCGGAACGCACCATCCATAAGCTAACTAAAATTGACCCTTGGTTCATTAAGCAGATCAAACGCCTAGTAGATATGGAGCATCAATTGATGCGCTATAATGTACCAGAGGACATTCCCGAACAATTCTTTCGGGAACTCAAAGAAGTCGGCTATGCCGATGCCCAAATTGCATGGGTGATGCGGGTGACAGAAGAAGCAGTGAGAAAGAGAAGGAAAGAATTGGGCATTATCCGTACTTATAAAATGGTGGATACCTGTGCAGCAGAATTTGAAGCGCAGACGCCTTATTTCTATTCCACCTTCGATCAAGAAAACGAGAGTATTCCTTCCAATGGAAAGAAAAAAATCATTGTACTGGGATCTGGCCCTAACCGCATTGGACAGGGCATTGAGTTTGATTACTGTTGTGTACATGGAGTGATGGCCATCAAAGAAGTTGGGTATGAAGCCATTATGGTCAACTGTAACCCAGAGACCGTTTCCACCGATTTCGACATTGCCGATAAGCTTTATTTTGAACCTGTCTTTTGGGAGCATTTGGAAGAGATCATTGAGTTGGAAAAACCAGAAGGCATCATCGTTCAGTTGGGAGGGCAAACGGCGCTGAAATTAGCCGAAACATTTAACAAAAAGGGTATCAATATCATCGGTACCGACTACGAAAGCATGGACTTGGCCGAAGACCGTGGCCGTTTCTCTGATTTGCTGCGTGACCTCGACATTCCCTATCCACTATATGGTGTTGCAAATGATGCTACCCAAGCGCTCCGCATTGCCAATGAAATAAAATATCCCGTACTCGTCCGCCCCAGTTATGTGCTCGGCGGGCAGGACATGCGAATCGTCATTAACGACCATGAACTGGAGCGCCACGTGCTCTCCATTTACAAAAAAATGCCCGACAACAAAGTCCTCATTGACCACTTCCTCGACCGGGCCAAAGAAGCGGAAGTGGATGCCATCTGCGATGGTGAGCAGGTACACATCATGGGCATCATGGAACATATTGAGCCGGCAGGTGTCCATTCCGGCGATAGCTCTGCCGTACTCCCTACCTATAGTCTCTCCGTTGCCGCAGTAAATACGATGGTAGAATATACCGAAAAACTGGCCAAGGCACTAAAAATAAAGGGCCTTATCAATGTCCAGTTTGCCATCAAAGATGAAAAAGTATATGTGATTGAGGCAAATCCACGGGCGAGCCGCACCACGCCGTTTATCGCTAAAGCCTATGGTGTGCCTTACCTGAAAATAGCCACCAAGGTCATGCTGGGCACACACAAACTATCGGACTTCAAAATAAATCCACAGCCTAAAGGCTTTGCTATTAAAGTTCCTGTCTTTTCTTTTAATAAATTCCCTGGCGTGGATAAAAACTTAGGGCCGGAAATGAAATCAACTGGCGAGGCTATTCGATTTATTGTGGATTTACGTGATCCGTTTTTCAGGGAGTTAGATAAGGAGCGGAATATGTACCTTACACGGTAGATGGTTGACGGTAGATGGAAAGCGGCGAAGGTGTTTTGATACCTTCGCCGCTTTTTTCAGAACGCAGTTTCTCCTAACCAAGGTAATAATAGTAGGAACAATTATAAATGCATTCTGCTAAGGATTGAATAAACACAAGCTCATTGTTTAAAGCTTCTTGCCGTTTTTTTTCCATTTCAAATATCTCCATGTATTTTAAATCTTCACTTATATTGTTTTCGGCAGCATAATTATCATACCGTTTTATCGCTTCAGACATTTCTTCTTCAGAAGAAGGAAAGAGATTTATGACAATAGATGGATCTCCTGTAATAAAATCTTGTTTGCCAATAAAAATATTTTTATTTTGATAAGCGATGGTAATTATAGTTGCTTGTTTCTTCTTTGGCATATTCATCTCTTTATTTGTTTTATTTCCAACATGAAATAATTCATTATCAGTTGAATTAAGGCGATATAAACTTTCAATGGAAGAATAAATAACATAAGTATGGACTCGGTCATATTCGCTTCCATTTTTCACAAAAACTTCTAATTTTTTAGGGCCCCAACCTTTCGGAATAGTGCCTGTGTCAACATTTATCCAACCTGTATCCGTCCATTCGAAGCCATACTTTTCCATTCGATGTGTTTCCCTTTTAAAAAGAAGATCTTTGTATTCTTTTGTTACTTTTTTTGCCTCTTCATTTTCCTTTTTTATTTTTTGTACAAATTCTTTTTGTTTTGTTTCCAATTCAAGTTGTACCTCTTTTAATTTTTTTTCATAATAGCTCTTTAATATGACTGAGTATTTTTTATTGTCTTTTATATTGGTTAATTTTTGAGCTGAAAATTCTCTAAATATTTTTTCAAGGTTGCTATCATTTATTAATGTATGGCCATGTGGATCTGAATCAGAATAAAGGGTGTCAGCAGACCAAGTGCTTATTTTTTCTGCTACCATTTCATCCAACTCCCACATGTTTTTATCCAGATTTTTGGAATAAATCTCTAATATGGAATTCTGACAGGACTCATAAATATAAGAAAGTCTTTTTTCAAATTCACGGGTTGCAATTAAAGAATTTTGAAAAGGCTCTGACCTAATGACTTTTATCAACGCCGGATCAATACCATAAAAGTTATCAGAATTGTGCATCGAATCCACTTCAGCTTGGATGCTATTTGTTTCAAATGATTTGTCTGTATATTTTCCATTGATGATTTCTTTGTATTCATTATAATAAGCTTCATTGAAATTAGTTGCGGAAAAGCTGCCCAATATTTTTTTCATTTGAATTAAGTTGAAATAAGACAAAGAATAAAATAAACTGTCCTTTAATTCTTTCGATGCGTATTCGTGATTTTTATAAGGCATGTTTGCTTCCACCGCTGCTTCAAAACCTTTAGGGTAAAAATTCAATAAATCAAGATCAACCGTGGTTAGAAATGTTTCCAATTCTTTTGGTTCAACCCAATTCATATTTCCATTTTCATCCCTTTCGCCTTTGTATACCTGCATATCTGGTTTTCGCTCATTCGTTGGGATTTCAATATATACAGGTATGTCTTTATTGACTATTAATTGCTTTCCATCGGCAGTGGCATTAAAATAAATCATTCCATCAGTGATTAATTGTTTCCCGTTGGAAGTTGTGGTAAGGTTGGAAAATAAAATATCCTTCAAGGAAAATGCTTCGGCCAATTCTATGGTAATGTTTTCTGTGACGAGCTTTCCTGCACTATTTTTAAAGCAACCTTTTGAGAAAACCATTACAGTGCCTTGTTTGCCTTTCAAAACGTGATCTTCATTTCCATTTATATTAAAAAATTGGCTGGAGACGATTGTTTCTTTGAACGGGTCGTTTGCATGAATTTTTAGAGTCGGCTCAATAGGTTGATCTGCAATTGTTTTACAGGAATAAATGAATAAAGTTGAAAGGAAAATAAGGAGCAATGAAAGGAAACGTGATTTCATGTTGCAGAAATTTTAGTTAAAAATATAATTGGTTAAATATAAGTGGTACATCTTTCAAAATGATGAAAGATTAGATTAGCGAGTTAAAATGTTAGATATGTTCACTTAAAATATAGAAGGGGAATTTAAACGCAGCTATTTTTCGGCTTTTTCTACCTTTACCCTCCTTTCCAAATAAAATCAAAATAACTCATAAATACACATGAGCAAAACCATCAAAGTCCTAACCCTTGTAGCCATCCTTCTATATTTTTTCAGTTGTCAGACAGATACTACAGAAATCATTGAGCGCCCGCATAGCCCTTGGGTCTTCCGTTCTGTCCTCGACTCCATCCCTCGTATGGTAACAGCGGCATTACACGATGATTTATATGTCGCATATAAAACCCAAACCGGCTCCATTTACAAAGCATGGAAAGGCGGCGTCAATTTCGACGGAGCGGTCTATACCACCGCGCATGGGCCACAGCCATCAAGTCTTGGGGGTGCATGGTTTGTTGGGAAATATGATCAGCCGTGGAAAGTGCTGAAAGGGCGGCGGGAATTGTATCCAAAAGTACAGTACAGGGGGCATCGATTTGAAAATGGGAAGGTCGTTTTCAACCTCGAACTGATCATGTCTGACGGCCATATCATTAAAGTAACCGAGCAACCAGAGTATGTGACCAACGACGGCGGCCAAACCGGGCTGGAAAGAACCTTCACTACCACC
>CBDCVJ010000036.1:0-48192 GCA_965222975.1 Saprospiraceae bacterium
CTGCTTGGGTTTGCGTTTCAACTGGTCTTTTGCAATATAAAGCAAGGCATTTATGGTCTTGCTTTGCTGGAAAGTGGTCAAGGTATTGTTCATGGCAATCAATGCGCTGTGTTTTTTGACTTCAATACTACCCTTGTTGTCCCCGAACAGACTTACCTGATTATTCTTTGTCATGATTGCAAAAAAAATAAATCAGAACAGAACATGCATATATGTTTTGTTGTATTGAAAAAATTTTCAAATGCAAGACATTTATACATGAAGCACCCAAAATGTTCCGAATGAAAAAATTAAATACCCAAAATGTTCTGATAAAATACCCCAATTGTTCTGGTTACCAATGATGAATTACCCCATTTGTTCTGATGAAATACCCCATTTGTTCTGATAATGATGAGCCAGGTTAGAGTAGTAGCGGGGTTTCGTTTCCTAAACATAAAAAGTTGTTATTTAAATATTTAAACAACAACTGCACGAAAGAAATACCCAAAATGTTCTGATAAAATTATTTAAGCTGTGAAAAATTACTTTTCATGCTTTTATTGTTGTTGCTTTATTTTTAATATCCAAAAATTTATAAAAAAACTATAATACCATTCAAATCATAAAAACCTAAAATGTCAATATGATTTTCGATTATTGAACAGTATTGTAAAATATATTTATTTAATTTTTTAGGAGCTTTTGTTAAAAACATTAATTGTACAGAAGTCAAATTAAACTTTCCTTCAGATAATTCAAGGGGCAAAGCAAAAATTAAAGCAATACAAAATTTTATCTTTGTCTGCACACATATTTACCAGAATAATTACCAGAAATAAAAAATAATTTGTTATTGGTAAGACATTGCAATCCAAAACCGATTCATTAATACAAAGACATAAACTATTCTTATCTCCTAAAGCTGGTACCATAAAAGCTATCTTCTATAAGACCTTCAAAAAGACTGTAAAAATTACCTTTTCAAATATTAATAGGGCGGGTAAATATGCTTGGATTCTAATAAAGTTTTTATCTAAGAAAGTGAAACGGCTACATAGAAAGATTTACGGTCTGAGCATGCGTTTTTACTATTTTTTGAAGTACAGAATCTACGAAAGCTCAAGGAAAAAACACATGATAATTATTGGAGGTACTTGAAGCGGAAAAAGTGAATTCATGAAAACCCTGATCCATAATCACATTCTTTATTGAAAGACTGCAATTGTAGGGTTTGACCCCAATGGGGATTTTGCAGAACAAGTTGCCAAATTCAAGGAAAATGCCTGGCCATCAAGAAAACATAAGCTGACCTATGTAAATCCATCCCAATTCCCGGATATGTTTCCCGTCATCAATCCGTTGGACTTGCCCAATGTATCAACCGAAACCCTGGACAAGGTAACCCAGGCACTTCACAAAACGCTGATGCAATCTTTTAAGGAAATGGACATTAAATTAACAGGGGCAATGGACGGGATGCTTTATAACATGCTCCATACTTTGTACAGAAAAAAAGGATCGTCTTTGCTTGATTTGGTTCGCTTTGTGGACGACAATTTGAACAGTGATCTGGTTGAGCTTTGAACACAGACAACCAACTATGTCATAAGGGATTATTTTCAGAACAAATTTATGAGCCCTCCTATGTCCGTCACCAAAACAGGTCTCGCAAACAGGATCAATAATTTTTTAGCGGCAGAATCCCTACAAAGGCTGATCGTTTGAAAAACCACAATAGATTTACAAAAAGAAATCAATCAAAGGAATACGATTATCTTTAATTTAAGCAAAGGCAAATTAGGAACGAAGGTGGCCAAAATTTATGGGAGGTTTATTTTGACAACTCTATTAAATTTGACATTGGCTCGTGCCGATATTCCAGAAGAAAAACGCATCCCTTGCCATTTTTACATTGATGAGTTCCACAATTTTATCTCGGACAGTTTTCAGGAAGTTTTTTCAGAATGAAGAAAGTACAAGGTCTATTTAACGGTGGCAACACAGGTAGTCGGACAGGGGATGACAACGGAAATGCAAAAGACCATCTTTTGAAATACTAATGTGAAGGTCATTGGTAAAGCTGGATATGAAAGCCGCAATGAAATGATGAGGCAAATGTGATTTTCAGAAAAGGAAACAAGGAGAAAAGGTTTAACAAAAAGGACTTTTTCTAAATTAAAGGTCGGCAGGTTTATTTGCCAAGTTGACATATTCAATCCACGCAAAATAAAAGTTCCAAAGATGTTGCTGGGGAATAAACACAACATGAATGAAAATAAACGAAATCAGATACTGAAGTACCTTATAAAACATAAGTATTCCAGGCCTTTTTACGTGAATAATTCATCTTCAACAAATAGTCTAAATAGCAGACCAAATGATAATTTAAATCATGATTTTAATCACAGATCAGAAGGCGGGAATGAATTTGAGATTGGGAATAATGGTTTTCACTCGGTAAGAAAATTTAGGTGTAATTTAGAACAGCAATGGACGGAGTAACGCCAACAATGGAGATGATTTTAAGGGCATTGGCGCATTATAAATACCTGACGGTATCCCATGTTCTTGCTTTGTGAATCAGCAAGAGCAAGGACAAAAGTCGTAAGTACTTTTTGGCAATGAAAAAGGAAGGGCTGGTTGGAAGGCAAATCCATATAGCAATTTCGGAAAATGCAAAAACCAAAGGGCTTTCCAGGACTCGCCAGGAATATTTACGGCATCTGACCATTACCTGAGCCAAGTTTCTGGACAGTCACACCGAACTGCCTTTACATTCTATCCGCTTTCCCAAAAAACCTAACAAGCGGCTCAAGAATGATTACTTTCATAGGGTCAGCACTGTTTTTATGCACATCAGTTTTGACAAGCGAGTCCGTCACCTACATGCCTCGAACAGCAAAGTTTTGGTCTACTACGACCAATCGAGGGTTAGCAAAAAAAGGAGATTCGAAAGTGAAACCCGTTTGGAGCTTCAAAACGGGCAACATTATTCTCCAGATATGATCTGTGGTTACACCTCTAAGGGACATGGTTCTTCAGTCTTCTGCCTTGAAGTTTACAATGGTAACAAAGTCCATTACGTGGTCTCTCAGCTGGAGAAGTTATTTCGGATTCTGGATAATACAAAGATGATAGAAAAGAGGATTGGGATTGAGGCTGTGCCTCGTATTTTATGTGTAACCGACAATGAGCAGCTCTTATTGAACACTAAAGAACGTTTGAAAAAAAGTAAAACTTTTTGGGTGGAACATATAGAGGAGTTGATTTTATTCAACTTGGATAAGAATGTTTGGGATAGTTTTGGAGAAAACCGACAGAATATTAATGGGGAGTCCTTAAAGCTGACGTGACTGATACCAATTACTTATTAATCGGGCAAACAAAAGAGATTTATAATGAAGATTTCTACTATTTAATCCTTCAAATTGCCTATTATATCATTGTATGGTACGAAACAAATTCAACTTGAGTCTACCATTTGAACATACAACTAATTGATTCTCATAGAAAAGCAGGGTAAATTTATGACATCAAAGATTTGAACGTAACTGTTTCACCATGCGTTTTAACTATGATTGGAAAATTTCGATACGTTTTAAATTACAACAGCTATGAAAGATGTTATTAAGTGCTTATCTATGTTAGAAACAACAACAACCTATAAAGACAGTCACACCTTAAGCGGAAAACAAGAGTCCTTGTTAAAATTGTGCGCTTCAATTCTCATGAAGTCTGAGCATGACATCCAAAGCTTTGTAGCAGACTGTATAGAAAATAATGTCAAACATTGGGAAGTAAACGAAGTCTTCGATCTATGTTTGCAGATGGGAGGAATTAGTTGCCAACCTTTTATACAAATTGCGAAATTGCACTGGGAAAATGAATACAACCAATACATTGAGGCTATTGTGGAAAAAGCAGCAGAGGTAGGATACCATGATTTGTTTTGAATATCACATATTAATTTCGAAAATTTGGCAAATATTCTGGTAATCTTTCTAAAACCTCGTTTTTAATTTTTTTCAACGAACCATTCAACTCATCCCTTATTAATTTTTCATTTCGAAAGCCATTTTCTAAAGCCAATTGAAGATGCTGTAATGCATCGGCTTTATTACCTTCATTTTTAGCAAGAAAACAAGCAGAATTAAAGCAGATTTCCCCCCAATCAATTTTTTCAAAATTTGGATTATCAAAATAAAAGGATTCAATTTCTCTATTCGAAATTTTGATGAAATTATCAGTTTTTCCAATGAGGTAATTCCCCAACCCTCCAAAATTTTCATTCAATTTTTTATAATCTAAGCTGTCGGGTCTGATTTCATCTTTATACTTTAATTTCGCAAGTGGAATTTTTTCCCTCCTTATAAATACAGTTTTTCCACATATCTGTTCTTTATCCCAATGGTTTGTGCTTACATATAAAGCTACCAATAATTTTGGAGTCTTTTCAGGAAAACTACTCGGTAATTTGACAACAAAAAGAGTATCGTATTCCCAAAAACTATCTTCTATATCATTCCACTGCTTCTTTATATTGAAGAAATGAATATACAATAATCTGTTCGCATGATAGTAGAAGACTTTTCCTTGATATGTTTCCTTTCCTTTCACCGTAATATACCCATCCTTTTCTATATTTACTGGAAATTTCCTTAAAACATTTCCATTTTTTGTTGTGCTTGCACGGAAATATTCATATGTTCCTTCAATATATTTTAAGTATTCAGAATTCTGGCAATCAGAAAATCGAATTGAATTGAAATCATTAATTAATCTATTTGGTTTTTCGAGGTAATCGTCTTTATCTCCTAAAAAATATGCTTTAAAGTCAGGCATTATACCTGAAACATTTTTCATGAAAAATTCATCATTTATTTTGAATTTATTGAATTTTAATTCAGTATCAGAATTTAGAATCCGATTAAAAATAAATCTTCCAGAATAGGTAGTCTGCTGTTCGTTTCTTACATACACTCCATCAATTTTTGTAAGCTCATCCAATGTATCACTTGTGTCATATCTTAGAAAAAAAGTTAAATATCTATTTGTTGTGCTTAAAACGAAGATAGCATAATTTAGAGATAGTGCTTGAATACTACCTTTATAACTTGCTGATCCTATTTTACAATTTACTTGTCCTGTACCAGCAACTGTAATTTTAGTAACTATAAATTTATTATTGTAATATAAATAACAAGTATACGAACCAATTAATTTCTTTTGTAATTCCAACCAGTCAGGAAATCTCATTTCCAACGAATCAGACAATGTTTCAAAGTCCCTAATGTTTTCTTTTACGGAAAAAACAGAATTTTTAAGGAATAGCTCTATCTCAGGTTTGATGGCTTCGAGATCAATCGTTAGATCAACCTTGTCATCCAAGTGATCAGGACTTTTTATCTCAACTTCTCGTAATTTTTGAAAAATTATTTTGCCTCCTGTTGGACTGTAGTCTGATTCCATATTAACATATACACCAGAAGATAACTCTTGATCAGTAAATCTCTTATTTAGATCACAATTTAGCAAAATATATAAGCGTCTTAAGTCTGAAATTTCATTATTCACACTTTCATTATTCAATATCATAGATGTAAATACGGGTGGAGTATCATCAATTCTACCAACAAATTTGACACCACTCGGTGTCGAAGGAATTATAACCCTATCACTTTCAGGATATACATCAGCAATTTGGGATAAAACCCTTTGCCTTTTATTGTCATAATAATAGAATCTATACTTGAAATAATAGTTATCAGTTGGTTTGCCAATTTTAATCTCTAATAATTTATTTTGTTCAGACTTATCATACTCATTAATCAAATTTTCCTTAAGCAAATCATTTAACACAGCCTCAATTGAAGAGAAAATATTATTTGTCAGTGAAAGTTTTGTTCCATTTAATTCTTCTCCATAAATGTAAAGTAGATATGCCTCTATGTAAGACAATTTTTTATTAGAATAAATAAATTGCTTTTCCGAATTGGAATTATTGTCAAGGTAGTAATTTAAGTAATGGCCAATTGCTTTTAGGTCTTTCCAAAGATTCTGCGTATTCCCCGGATTTTTAATCTTTACATAATTTCTAATGACGGCATCTCGAATGTTAGTGACTTTTGCTCTTCCGGTAATGACTGCGTTGAAATGAAGGTTATCTTTTCCATCTTGATATCCAAAGTAAGTGTTCTTGGGCTCTTTATTTGTTCCTATTTCTTCATCAAACTTTGTAACTACCAATTTTTTGATACAAGCTTGAATTTCTTTCCTTAGTGGAATTGAGACAATCATGATATAAAAATTTTGTAATTTTTTAATATACTTAATTAATGTATTGCAAATATAATATTTTTAGAATATTTTACTACTATAATCAAAAAAATATAGAATAATATTTGCATGATACGAGTGCTGTATGTACATTTGTCCCGATTTGGTGCTATAAATAATTAGAATAGAAATAGCCACCAATTCTTCTTCAAATACTCAAATAAGTGCAAAAAAGAAAACATGGAATTGACACTTACTTGAGTATTTTTTTTTGACGGTCGGCTTAATGCCGACTGTCTTTTCCCACCAAAAAAAAAATGGGGGTAAGGAAAACTTCCTACCCCAAATCTCACTTGAGTATTTCGACCTAGAAGGTCTCTCAATTCTTGCAGATGTTTTGTTGAAAATCAATAGATGATTCTAAATGAATAAGTAATGCAACTGTTCAAAAATTTGAAAAAATGTGATTGTTGTATCGTACTATTCAAAACATTAATGCGATGATAAAAATACCAAATAACTTGACACCAACAGAAAAACAGTTTACAGCACTTAACAGGGCATACCTATATTTTAATGAAGCACTGTTCTATGACTCATTACCAGGCTGCATTTTGACTTTCTCACGAAAGCGAAATACTCATGGATTCATGTCCCCAGAGCAATGGCGAAGGAAAGGAGAACAGTTCTGTACTGTTCACGAAATTTCCCTGACTCCTAAAACTCTTAGTCAAAAACCTATAGAGGTATTTGGCACATTGGTTCACGAAATGGTTCATCTGTGGCAATGGGAATATGGCAATCCTTCACGGTGTGGCTATCACAATAAAGAATGGGCATTAAAAATGAAAGAAATTGGTCTGATTCCCAGCGCAACTGGATTACCTGGTGGTAAGCAGACGGGACAGAGGATGAGCCATTATATCAAAAGAGGAGGTAGATATGAAAAAGCTTTTCAAAAAATTCCAAAAGAATTTTTATTGCCCTTTGTAACAGGTGCAAAAAGAGAAACACAATTACCCAAAAAATATCAAAAAACAAAAAACAGAAATAAGATCAAATACACCTGCTGGAAGTGCCGAACCAATGTTTGGGGAAAGCCCAACTTAAAATTACGATGTGAAGAATGTAATGAGGCCTTTGAGGTAAAACCCTTTCTTTCAATGGAGGCAAATTAATTTCGGCCTACCTCATACATAAATTCAAGAAAAGTCCGCTTAACCAACAAACTATCCAGTGTTTTACACTGATCCAAATCCTGTTGCCTGATTTGATCAGTTTGAAATATTAATATTTTTTAACCAAAAAAAATTTTTACCATGTTTAAATCACTTTTACAACTATGCGCATTCTTATTACTGTTGGGCTTTGCCTTTGCATTAATTCTGGGAATTATTTTTAACAATCCTTTCCCCAGTTCAGAAGGAAATTGCAATTCCAAGCAATTGAAACTCCTCAATGATTCAGGTAAAAGGTTTGCCCAGCAATGGGCAACCCTGACTTACAATGCATCTAATCCGAAAATCCGTTTTACAGATTTAGGCAATGCCTGTATCTGCTATAACAGTCCCTCAACTGGAAAGACCATCACTACACCAATTAGTATTTTTTGGAATGAAGGCTTCTTTGGAGACGATAAATGGGTCAACGGAAACCTAAGTGCATCTTTATTGGAAAATGAAGGCAAAAGAAGAATAGAATGGACTTTTAAACCAGTTGAAGCCCCGATCACGTACAGCACAACAGAACAAAAAGCAGAGCGATTAGGGAAAAAGTTTGGTCAGTCTGCCAAAGGTGTATCTAAGGGTATATTCGATTCGCTATTTGAAGCAAACCAATAAGTTTTGGATGCTTTCTAATCTTTCCTTTTAAAACACAATCGTAAAAATTTATCATTTCACATTTCTGATGGGAACAACTATTCCTTTCAGGAATGTGATAATTAAAATCTTTAAATCATGATAATGCCTAAAATTATCTTTCTCGACCAATCTATATTCGATAGGGTCTCTAACAGGGACAAATCCTTTATTTATGTCCTCCTATTATTTATACCCCTTTCTGCCTTCATTGCTGGATATTCATTTTATTATGGAGTCAGGTTTGTCCTGGGAAGTACTTTTATTGGGATAGTAGTAGGCTCCTTAATTGGTTTTGCCACCTATCAACATGATCGAACTATGCTCGACACCTTCAGCATGGAGAAAATCATAGGCAGGGTTGTTTTCAGTATCATGATAGCATTGATCATGGCCATACCGTATAAAATCAAACTTTCCGGTGATAGCCTAACAATGAAAATACAACAAGAGGTTATCGAATACAATAATGCTATCAACACAGAATTATTGATCGAAGAACAAAAGATTTATCTACAGGAAGAAGAATTAAATGCAAAAGTTACAGCTGCTGGGGAATATTATGATAGAACAGGTAAGAGCCAACGTTTGGTCGAAGCTCGCAGGGAACGTGATGCTTTTTTGGTAAAAAAGGAAGCCGTCTTGCAGTCGTTACGGGATAACTATGAATCAAGGAAAAGAGAAGCTGATCTGTCAAATACTGCTTTGGCTGGTTACTACTTGAAGAATATGTTTTCGACCAGTTCACCCTCCGAACTCTTTATCAATTTGTTCGTCTTCGCCTTACTTCTTTGTCTGGAATCCATGCCCGCCATTGTGCGCATACTACTGAATAACGGGGATTATGTGAGGATTAAAGAGCACCTGGAAAAAATTGCGATGAAGGCTGATGACAATATATGGCAATTGGATGAACTGCTTTTGAGCGCAAATGGCATTGCCAACCTGCCTCAACTACTTGCAGAAAGAGAAGTTTGGAAGATTATGAAATCGGAAGCCAAGAATGACTTTTCCAATTCGGATGAACTGATCGAAATTTTAAGGAAAGCGAATATGTTACAGTTACAACCTGCTCAAAACAATGCAACTCCTGATAATGAAGAATTTCCAAGTTTCGATTACAATAAATAATTTAAACATATCATGGGAATGGAATTAATCATTTGCAGCACTTTTTTGGCAAGCATTATCTGGCTTGCTTTTAAACAGAGAAGTCTTCCCTTTGGCTTGCATTTACCGCAGGCCAAGGAGGAACTCTCTGTTCCACAATACATGAGACGGATGCAACAGGCCTTGAAAAGACAATACTTTGATTTTGTGAAATGGGAGGATAAACTTGTCCACGAGACAAGGGAACTGTCCAATGCGAATCAAATTTTGCATATCCAGCAAAAAGAATTGGATGTGGACAACAAAATTTATGTAATGAACAAAAGAGACCTGGAACTAACTGAGCGAGAAAATGAAATAAAAGATAACTACCGAAAAATAGAATTGGAAAACCTAATGATTGCGGTGAAAAAAGAAGACTATGAATTAATGAAGCGGGAAGATGTTTTGGAATACAACCAGCGTGTTTTTGATATTCTCCAGAGAGAAACAAACCTGAATTTTACGGAAAGAGAAAATAAGTTGGAGTACAATCACATGCTTTTACATCTTGTTGACAAGGACTTACAAAACAGGGAGTACGCACTAAGCCTGACCGACAGGGAAAACAAACTACAAAACAGTCATCAGCTTTTGCAATTGGTTCACAAAGAATTGCAGAACAAAGAAGACGGGTTGAATTTGACCGATAGGGAGAAAAAGCTGGAAAACAACCTAATGCTTCTGGAATTGGTACGTAAGGATTTACAAAACAAAGAATACGGGTTGAATCTAACCGACAGGGAAAACAAACTGGAAAATTGCCATCGGCTTCTACTATTGGTACGCAAGGAATTACAGAACAAAGAAGATGGCCTGAACCTGACTGACAGGGAAAACAAACTGGACAATAGCCATCGGCTTTTGCAGTTGGTGCGCAAGGAATTGCAAAACAAAGCAGACGACTTGAACCTGACCAACAGGAAGAACAAACTTGACAACAGCCATCAACTTCTACGATTGTTGTACAAAGAATTGCAGAACAAAAAAGACGACCTTAATCTTACTGATAAAAAGAACAAATTGGACAATAGTCACAGGCTCTTATTATTGGGCAATAAGGCATTGCAGAACAAAGCTGATGGGCTTAGGTTAACGGACAGGGAAAACAAGTTGGAGGACAAAAACAGGAAGTTGAAACTGGATAAAGATAAACTCAACCTCCAGTCAAAAGAAATATCTCTAAATGATAAAAAAAGCAAAATAGAGCATAATCATCGTATGCTCTCCATTATTGGTGAAATGCTCAAAGTGAAAAAAGAGAGGCTCGATGTCAACGATTATCACAATTCAGTTAGACACGAAGGAAGGATGGTCGAATTTGGCAAAAGGGAACTGGCATTGGGTCGGCGTGAGCTTGAACATGCCTACAGTGTAAAGTCCTTCCAGTTGGAAACCATGCTGCAAAACATCAGGATTCAATTCGCTGACCTGAAACTTGAAAAGAAATCCTGGGGTCTGCAAAAAGAGCGGCATAGTTTGGATTTATACCGGGACAGGTTACGGAACTTGAATGAGCATATCAATCAAATGTACCAGGTTAAGATGGCGTGGTTGCGCATCGAAGCAAGGGAAAATAATATCAGCAATAGGGAAGAGCAGGTAAAGTTACAAAAGCTTTATAATGAGACCCAGCACAAACTGAGCGAGTTGTCCATCACCCGCAGGGAAATCAATCATTTGTGGGACAAAAGGGCAATGGAACATCGGCAAAGCATCTTAAGGTTCATTGGCAAATATTGGTGAATTTTTTTTTCGCCGCTTTTCCTTTCATCCTTTTCTAAAAAGAAGAAGTCAGTAAACATCTCTAAAAACCATTCTTTTTATCAATCAACAATAATTGATAAAAACTTGAACCGTGTAACTCTACATAATCAATTAAAAATCAACTAATTATGAAAAACATGATTAATAGATCAAATCACAGACTAAATCACAGCCCAATAAATAAAAATCGAAAACAGAACAATTCAATTGACAGGTTAAAAACCTTGTTTTACCAGTTCACCAAAGCTTCCAGAAAAAACAAGTAATGAGGCTATTAATATTGGCTATACCTTGCCAATAGACCATTACGATTTTGTGATATTTTTAATGGACAAATGGGTCGATTGGAAAGAAAGTATTTTAGATAAAATACCTGAAGGCACACCAGCATTTGCAGATGCCTTTGGACAAAGGGGATTTAAATATGGGGAATACAAGTTGGTGCTGTCAGGCAAAGTGAAAGAGGAATTCTATAAAGACTACCGTGTATTTGATTATCTCTATTTGACCAATCAAGCCGAAAGGGATTATTTCACTGGTATTAATACCAGAAATGAAAATGATGTCAGGGAGGGTTATATTGAAGCTATTGGGGAGGCAGTCAAGCTGGAAATTCCTTCATTGAACCAATTTCTTTTTGAGACAAAAATACCTCTCAATATAAACCGTAATTCCCTCAAGCTTCATACCTATATTTTGGGAATGTCGGGTTCTGGAAAATCTACCATTATTAAGTCTCTCATTTACAATCTCCAAAAAGAAAGTCATAAAAAAAGGGACAAGACAATCATTCTTTGCGAACCACATGGGGACTTGAGCAGTGAGGTAATAAGTTTTTGTTTGAACCGTGGACGGTATAAAAAGCGGTTAGTATTTCTTGATCCTTTTATCCGTGAGACAGCCTATAGAATGTTTAATGAAGACATCATCGGCGCTGATTACACCTTTGTCCTCAATCCTTTCGAAACAAAAAAAGACACGTCCAATCAAAGCATCAGTTATTTGACTCAGGAACTTTCATCGGCAGTTTTTGAAATACTGAAATCAGAGGCAACCAATCAGATGGAAGCTGTTATCGAGGCTTGCATCGAGACCCTGTTGAGAATTGAAGGGTCAAGTATATCCGACTTGAAGTTGATGATGGACGATGACAAAAATGAAAATTTATTAGCCTTGGGCTTGAATAGCCCGAATTTAGAAGTGGCAAGAATGATGGAGCGGATCAAAACGGACGGGCGATTAAAGTCTACAAAAGCTGCTATCTATTACCGTTTGCAAAGCCTCATCGGGGACATGGGATTTCGCAGGTTGCTTGTTGGCAAATCCACTGTTGACCTGGAGCATGAGATCAATTCAGGGAAAGTAATTGTATTCAACCTCTCAAAGTCAAAAATGGGGAAAAAATCTGCGCCTGCTTTTGGCAAATTATTGATTGGCCTACTTCAGGGTTTGGCCATAAAAAGGCAGGACATCCCTAAAAGTAAACGGATGGAGACCTACTGTTTCATAGACGAATTTCAAAATTACGTCACTCCATCCATAAACGATGTAATGGCAGAGTCCAGGAAATTCAGCTTGCACATGGTGCTTGCCAACCAGGTTATTTCGCAGAATATGGAGCGAAGTACCAAAAGGGCTATCCTGGGAAATACCGCTTTGAAATTAGCAGGGAACAATGAAACGGACAGCATAGAAGTAATGTCAAGGCAGATGGGGAATTTGAAACCTGAAAGATTTGATTCTTTGCCAAAATATAGCTTTTACTGTTACGATAAAACAAACAAAGCCAGTGGGGTCAACACATTGAGGATACCTGATTTTTTGGTGCATCAAAAGCCTCCGTTCTTTCTAAAAAAAGAAGAATTGAAAGACCTATTCAAATACATGGTTTTTGAAAGTGGGTTTTATAAAAAAGTAGCTGATGATACAACCATTCATGCCACATTAATTCCATCCCCTGATGTCCCTGTGTTATCTGCTAAGAATGAATTGGTTTATTCACCAAATTTTGAAGAATGATGGAAACTGTAAAATCAAATAAAAAGGTAATGTGGCATAATACCATAACCAATATACAGGCAAGGGTATTGGAAGGGCTTGCACGATACCAATATTTAACGTTTTCCCAAATGTCAGCATTGGGTGTCGGCGCAAGCCACTACCAATATCTTTGGAAACAAGTGGCCTCCATACGGGACAGGAAAAGGCCGTTGGTCAAATGCCATAATTTCAGTACTCCCCAACCAAAAAGGGGACGGGTTGAAAGTTTGTATTTCCTTACCCAGCACGGCAAGAATGCGCTCATAAACGAACTGCATTTGCACGAAGAAGAAATTAAGAAGCCTACCAGCAGGACGGTTGCCTACAAAGACTATCACCACCGTAAACAGACAATCGACTTCCGAATCCAATTGGACAAATGGGCAAAGAACCAGGATTTGACCGTTCCCTTTTTTGACACTTATTTTGAGAAATCCTCCAATTCCAATGGGGAACTAAGGGCAAAAACAAGGATTGATATTAAAGGTGGGGATTACATAATTCCCGATGGAGCTTTTGAAATTATCGGAGATCAAAAAAAGGAATTCTTTCTTTTTGAATTGCACAGGGGAGCGGACAATGCCAGGTTGATCCGGCAGTTGGACAAACATGCCCGGTGTCTGACCTACCGATCAACTCATGGGAAATATGGCCTTCCAGTCAAAAAGGGATATAAAATAATCTTGCTGTTTGAACTGGACTCCATCAAAGATGCATTTGTCAAAAGAATGGGCAAGGACGGTTTTGCTTTCAAAAAGGTTCAGCAATATTTTCTTTCTAAAAGCATTTCAGACCTGGGACAGGGGGATTTTAATGGAGGTTGGACGACTTTGTTCGGTGACAGAGTGGTTTTCTTTGATTGAGAATTATGCAAATTGGCCTAAACAAAAATGGTTCACAACCAAAGTGCTGTGAACCATTTTTTTATAAAGGAGAGATATTCACACCATCAAGTTTATCGCTAAATTTTACTCTGAATAAAGGAAACGATTTTACGGATGCGAAAGTCAATTTTCCAGTAAAGGAGACGAAATCGATCCTTGCACTTTTGTATCAAAACAGGCTTCACCTTCCTTCGTTTTAAAATGGCAAAGGTTATTAATGTATAAAGCAGAAATAAGTCCAGTGCCAATTTTATATCCGTAAGTACGATGTAAGTATTTATGATGACAAATAGTAGAAACAACTCCTTTTTGCCCCCATCACGTGAACTTCATTTTCTTCTGTAAGAACGAGTTCTTTTTTTCATGGTAGTATCAATTAAGAGGTAAAAATGTTTGGAAGTGATATACCTCTCCTATGCTTTAAAGTTAAGCATTTTTATTGATAGGATTTAGGTTATTCGACCAATTTTGGGAAAGAAATCCTATAGCGTTCAAAGGAGATTTGAACTCATAGATTAGGTCAAAAGTTGAATTGAGATTCCTCCCTTAGCTTAGAAGCCCAATTGGTCAAGACTTAATCTTTAGGTCTGATGGAAAAGGGTGTGAAGGGTGTGTAACTGGAAACGATCAACTTACTTCAATGGTCTCGGATTCAAAAGTTTGGAAAAGCGTGATTTGAAATACGAAAAAAGCACTGTGAACTAATCTGGAGAATAAATCCTGAAGGGAAGAATTAGAATGTTTGAAGAGGAAGTTTCACCCCTAACACATCTCATTTTTTTGAACTCATTGACAAATCCCGTATTTTTGATTTGATTCCCAAAAAACCATCAATATGTAACAGTTTGACATTTAATGAATTATAGCTGTAACATATGAAAAAATGGCATATTTGCCGATAATTTGCCGATTTTGTTTGCCGATTGGGGAAAAAGAAAAAGGGGTCTCTCTCGAAACCCCTTTAAAATAAAGCGCCCCCTCTAGGACTTGAACCTAGGACCTACGGATTAACAGTCCGATTATTATTGATTTTTATATGTATATCGTTATGACTATTAATAATTAAAAGATTTTATATTTTTTAATTTATTAACTTGTCTGCCGATGTTATCGTTCAACACCAAGCTCTACACTGGCGAAAAAGCCAACAAAGAAGGTAAATTTCCCATCGTTTTATTGGTCTCTTGGAGAGACAAAAAAGCACAATCAAGACGTAAGCGTACTGGCTTATCCTGCTACAAATATGAATGGGATTTTGAGAAAAATCGCTTCAAGAATACAATTCATGGATATGTCCAAAAAAATAATGAATTAGAAGAAATTGAGGCTAAAGGGTATAGGATTTACGAAAAAATGGGAACGTGGAATTATACTGAATGGGCTAAGTTGTTTAAAGAGATCAATACCAGTGAAGAAAATCGGGAGGAACAGGTCGAGCAGATTGGAGAGCCTATCACCTTTGACCAATGGGCAACGGAACTTTGCGAAGAATACGACAACAGGGGGCAGGCCGGAACATCAGACCATTACAGGGATGCAAAGAGGGCTTTGCAAAAATTTATGAGGAAAGATAAAATTGCATTTGAGGAAATAACCGAGGAGGTACTTTATAAACTTGAGAAAGACCAGATTACAAGGGGCTTTGTAGGCAGAAGAAATTTTGTTGGCCTTAAAGTGATTTTCAATACTGCGGTAAAGAGAAGGATCATTGATAAGGAACTTATGCCCTTCTATTGCGGCTACAATCCCACAGGGTATTCTTTTGCTCACTTGAACAAAGTGAAACTGCCTAAAAAATCCAAGGCATCAAATTGGATCAAGAGATTGGGGAAAGACACTGCACTGGTGCTGAATTATGTCTCATACACTCCTTCTTGTCAAAGAGATATGGATTTATGGCGTCTTAGTTACTACACAATGGGAACAGATTTGAAAGATATTGCCCTAATGAAAATGTCGGATATTGAGGGTGGTCTTTGGTACTACAACAGAGAAAAAACAGGCGAAGGAGGAAATGGGAAGCCTCTCATTAAAGAAGCGATGGATATTATTTTAAAATATTATGATCCAAAAAACAAGTATGTCTTTAATTGGCTTCTTGAAGGTAGTAAGTATGATTCCAGTTATAGAACGATAAGAGATAGGACAACCCACTGGGCTAATAACTTGCGAAGGAGATATATGAAAGTATCAAGAGAGTTAATCATGGATGGCCACTTTTGCTGGCGTACTGCAAGATATACCGCTTCAAGCAACGCCGTTAATAATGGAGGAAACATGAAAGATGTTCAAGTTTTGATGGATCATAGTTCAGTTACAACTACTGAAAGGTATGTGAGGTATTCTAATCATCAGAGAATGAGGGAGACGTTGGAGTTGTTGAGGCCAGTTGAGAAAGTCACACAAGAATAAAAATGTATAGGCGTCATCTAAGAAGGATATGAGGCTACAACATGTAAAAGCTAAATACTTATTTATTTCAATTTCAACAATATACTTGGAAACCATACAATTGCCTAATTTTACATTCAGTCGTAAAGAAAGTTTATATGGCAAAAATCAATACTGAAAAAGTATCGCTCACATTAAGGAGAAAAGGAATTGATTTAGATAGAAAGGCTATTCTAATAACCAACTTTAAAAACTCGGAACAAGAAAAAGATTTAACTGTCCCAGCTAATTGTAATGGTTTTGGCAGGGTAAGGCATTTCAGACTTTCAACAGGCGAAAATTGGAGTCCAAACCCCTTGCCTATTCTTCCTGCCGCTAAAGCATTAGGTTTGAAACCAGACACTCAAATTAGAGCGCAAGTATTCCAGAATGCAATTTGTAATTGGAGATGTTGGTATTGTTTTGTGGATTTTAAACTACTTTCAGGCAATAGGAAATATTCAGATTTTCTGACTTGTACCGAAATGATTGAACTGTACCTGCAACAGGAAAACCCACCATTGGTCATAGACCTTTCTGGTGGACAGCCTGACCTGACCCCTGAATGGATTCCTTGGATGATGGAAGCCCTCATGGAAAAGGGGCTAAGTGAAAAAGTATATCTCTGGTCAGACGATAACCTGAGCAACGACTACCTTTGGAAATATGTTCCCCAAAAGTATTTAGACCTAATGGCAGGATATAAGATGTATGGCCGAGTTAGCTGTTTTAAAGGGATTGATGAAGAATCATTTGCACTAAATACAGGAGCAGAACCCAAACTTTTCAAAAACCAACTTTTATTGTTTCAAAGGTTGTTGGATTTAGGGCTTGATCTCTATGCTTATGTAACGATGACTGCAAAACTGGAAACAGATTTCCAATCAGTCATCCCAAAGTTTTTGGATAATCTCCAAAGAATTGATGAAAATATTCCGTTAAGGGTCGTCCCCTTAAAAGTGTTTGAATTTACCCCAGTAAAACCAAGAATGAAAGACGTGCATTTCAGCCTTATTAATGGTCAGAATTTCGCATTTAAGGTTTGGGATGCAGAATTGAAAAAAAGGTTTCCCAAAAAATCATTATCAAAACCAATTACAGATATTCCATTAGGCAATAAATAATTGCTTAAAATATTTCATCCAATAAAGATTTTACATTTTTTCTTTTTTCTTCATCTATATGATTTAATGCATTCCTAAATGAATGCCCTTCGGACAAAGCTTCCAAAACAGTATTTATTGTATCGTACCCAACAATTGAAAAAGCATAATTATCAGAAGTCCATAAATCAATCTTTTGCCTTTGTTCTGAATATCTTGATATTAAATTGGGTAATTTATTACTTGAAACAGCATAACTCCATGAAAATTCTTTTTTGGGAGACGGTATAGTTTTCTTTAATTTTATTTTTTTCCCTTTTATCAAAAATTCTTCCCATCGCTGTTCAGGTGGATCGGGTACTATCGAGAAATTTGTTTCAACAGTCTTTACTTTTTTCAGGATAAACAAATCGCTACGTCTCCAATTTTTACAATTTATTCCTGAACGTGCTAAGTATTTTAATTCAAAAGACGGGGTTTCATATCTAATTATATTTGGCAATTCTTCAAATTTTTCAAACCCAGCCTCGCTAAGTAAATTATTTATTTTTTCTCTATCATTTATAGAAGAAAATTTAGTATAAAGTTTAGGTATAGTAATAATTAATATTCCTCTATTATTTAACAGTTCATTTGCCCTTAATGCAAAAGCAGTATAATAATCAATATACCAAGGTGGGTCTGCAACTACGACATCAAATTTATTATGATAAGGTTTTGGTAAAGGAATCAGCAAATCACTTTTGAACAAACCATCCTCATATCCACCAGCCCTTAAATCATTTAACAATGACTCATTCTTGTTAAAGGTTACAACATTATGGCCATACTTATTGAGGGAAGGGAACAATGAAATTACTCCTAAAAGAGCTATGTTTTTTTTGCCATTTTCATTTACGGTATTAGTCAACTTTCTTAAGCAATCTTGGGTAAACCTCCAATCATAATCAGCAGGATGTGGGGGAGATAATTCTACATAAGGAGAATTCCAGTTCTCCAAACAATTTTCTTTGTTGTAATCAAAAAAATCATAAGGCAAATCAATTCCTCCTTCTCTTCTTAAATTGTGAATTAATGATTTTAATATTAATGGGTCTGCTCCGTTACTTTTTTCAATTAACTCGCAAAAATTACTAACACCAGATTTGATATTTTTTATTATTGATGCCGTAATTATTTTTTCAAAATTAGATAAGTCCATGTTACGAAATTAGATGACCAATACTACTTGCCTATTCCCCTAAAAAAATTCATAATTCCAGTAGCATCGCAAAATGTAATTATAGTCACAATCGCTCCGATTATAGCAAGTACAATTGTTATTATCCCCAAAAAACTTGACTTCAACCACTTCAAGTATTGTTCTCCAAACTCCTCTTTTTTCACAAATTCATGCAGTAAGGTCAAATCATATAAAGCATTACTGAGAGCGCAGTTTGCAGACTCCAATACCTTTTCAATTGTTTTCTCTAAAGGAATTTCCTCGTGAGTTGTGAGTAATTCAGCATCTTTATATTCTAATTTATGAAAAACAATTGTATAAATAGGCTTTCCTAAAATTAATTTATAAGGTATTGAACGAAGGTTGATTAGCCTTATCACAATATTACCTTTAAAACCAGGATCAATATGGCCAGCATTAAGTGCTAAAATACCTGCACGTGAAAGATTGTTTCTTGAGTAAACCGTACCACATAAATCTATGGGCATATAAATTTGCTCGTGTGTAATAACGAACATCATTTGCCCCGGTTGAAGTGTGACGATAGGCTGATGGGCTAATTCAAGGTCGGGGTTGTAAACACGCTTTCCGGGGTCAGATTTTTTTTGTACTTCCTGACTATCATTCTTCCATATTGCTATACCTGCCCTTAGATCGTATGAAGCATGTTCAACATTAAAACTCCCATTTCCATCTTTAGCAGGGTTTGTGATAAGTTGCCCGTTTTCAAGTCTTGAAATAATTTCTTGTTTTGATAGAACTCCCATTTTTAATTTAATCAATTGAAAGTCAACACGTTAAATTTTCATGTTGCTATGAATTAGCAATAATGCTATAACAATGAAAAAAATTAACCGTATTACCTACAAATTAAAGATTTCTTCTTTTATTTGAAAAACGTTTAGCAAATCTTCATAATCAATGAATTGGCAAAGTACCTTAATAGAGACAATATCTAATGAACTCAAACAAGATTCCCAATGGTTTCGTTTAATAAACGAATTCAAAAAAGGCAAATCAAATAGAAATATCCACCTCGCTATTTTTACAGAACCATTTCTATCGTACATTTTCGATGGGAAGAAAGTGTTGGAATCAAGATTTTCCCAAAAAAACAGAATGCCACACGGTAATATCAGTAAGGGTGATATTGTTGTTGTAAAAAAAACTGGTGGGGCAATTGAAGGTGTTTTTGAGGCTGGTAATGTGATCTCATACAAACACTTGACCCCTGAAAAATTAGATGAAATAAAGCAGAAATACAGTAACGATATTTGCTCTAATTCTGACCCTGATTTTTGGACATACCGCTCTAAAGCTAAATATGCGACTTTAGTACAAGTAAAAAAACATAAAAGGATAAATCCTTTCAAAATAGAAAAAAGAGATAGGAGAGCTTGGGTTGTATTAAACGGAAACTCGCCTCAAATGAAAATACCTTTGAGATGAAAAAACCCCCTAACCTCATTATAGAAACTGCTATCGTAATTATCGGAGAAATCTGTTCAGGCAAATCAACTTTGGCGAAAAAAGTTGCTGCCCAAAATCAATTTCCATTAGTATCATTTGGTTCTTACGTGAAAAATCTCTGCATAGAAAAGGAAATTGAACCAACAAGGAAAAACATGCAGGAATTAGGTGAAAAAATGGTCTCTGAAAACCCGAAAGAATTTTTGGTTCTGACTACCCTTTTCCATACCAATAACAAATTTAGCAATAGCAAATTTATATACGAAGGCGTAAGGCATTTGTCTATTCTAAAAGCAATAAAAGAATTATCAAATTCTGTAAAACTCATTTATTTGGATTTTGACTTCGATACCAGATATTCAAGATTCCTAAATAGGGCTAAATTAACCGACTCCCCCAAAAACAAAGAACATTTTATTGTCAGAAGTAAACACCCTGTCGAAGCAGAAATTAGGTTATTAAAATTATCTTCTGATTATATCACTTCTGAAAAAGATATAGAAAAACTTATGATGAATGTTACTAAGTATATAAATTCAAGTTATTGAACTACTCTTTTAATTTTTCTGATACTTGGTATCTTTTGAGGTTCATCAAGTAAGTTTTGGCCTTCCATACGTCTCTCCACATATTGCATAATTAGCTCTGTTAAGTATCCCAATTCATTACCTGTTAATTCCCTTCCTATTGGGATGCCATGCCAATACTCTATGCACTTTCTGCAACAACTTGCAGTTGCATGTTGAGCATAATGAATAACATTGTTTCCCTTTTTTGGGGTTTGGATGCCTTCTCTAAAATTCTGTGCATTTCCAACACTTCTTTTTAGGACTTTTGTAGCCCTTTTCCTCAATTCTACTCGACCAGCTCTCAATGTGTAATTAATCACACCTTGTTCAAGATTATTTAATAAAAAAACATGTCTTACTAACTCCTGCTCAAGCATATCAAATGTGTATTCTGCATCTTTTATATCCATACGGTGCAACCTTTCCCAATCAACTATTTCGACCCCACAACCTCTGCAACTCCCTTTCTTACCTTGCTCTATAATTTTTTTATTTGCTTTAAAACAATGTAGATCATCACTACAACTTGTAGCTGTACAGACTACCTCAAGAGTTTTTATTTGTGGAACTTTACTTATTTTTGGCTTTTTAAATGTCATGATATTACAATTTTATAAGTGCCCTTTCAAGCACAGTTTTTTTCAAAATTATCTAATAAATTAAAGTTGATATTTTCTAATAATATTTTCTTTGTTATTTCGAATGGGTTTGGTTCATGTAATTGAAGGTTTGTTGCTGTTCCCCACCAATTTTGCCCTTGTTGTTGTAGTCTATAGGCAATGTAATTTGCCAAAATATCTTCTCTGATACCAACTTTTTTAGCTACTGTTATAACAGCATTTTTTAAGTACTCAACTTTGCCTCCTGCTTCCTGAACGCACATATCAGCATACATTTCTTCTTTGCCATCGAAAATGACTTGTTTTGCAAATGCATTGGCTTCCAATTCATAATCAGAGGTTGAATGAGAAGCTGGTGAAATTTCTTCATATTCCAATACCGATGTGTTTGGTTTACCCAAATGGGCGAAAACATGATAGGTTTCATGAAGAGAATCATATATCCACCTTGCGTGTGAGTTTACATTTTGTTTTAGGATGATGATATGATTTCCATTGATATTCCAAGACACACCATGAAAAACCCCAGTATCACTTAACGGCAATACACGTATGCCAAGTCCCCAAATATAATATAAAATATTTTCATATTCAATATTGCCGTATTCTTTGTTGATTTGTTTAATTACTTCCTCTGTACTTGTAGGATACTCTGCTTTTTTAATGTTAGCAGTCCCTTTCAGAACAATTTTAGCCAAAAAATGAGCATAATGAGAATATGCTTTCAATTTGTCTATACTCGCACTTTGAGGTAATTTAAAGCGTGCGTTAGCCACAGCATAATCGTCAACCTCTAATCTTTTGTCAGACCAAATTTCAGAAGGTTGCCATCCAAAAACTCTTGAAATCCCTTGTGCTATGCTGTCCAAGATCAATTCAGGGTTGTCAAGCTTTATTTCATTAAGTTGTGGAAGATAGATTTCAGGGATCAATCTTTCATACAAAAGCCCTCTTGGAATACCTGCTTCTTGGATTTTCTTTATCAGTATATCAAAAGTCTTTGATAACTGAGAAACCTTAACTTGGGCAAGGTCTGAAAGCGAATATCCCATTGCAGCAAGGATTTTCTGCAATGTCTTAAAATTAACATCCTGTTTTCCTTTTTCGATCCTTGTAATTGTTTGAGGTGTCAATCCCGAACGTTCAGCCAAATCCTTACTGAGGATACCACTTTGTTTTCTCAGTTTTTTTAGCTTCAACCCAACACTTTTAGCCTGCTCCTCTGCTTTCTCTGCTAAAAAGGAGCTAAATTCCGAATCAGAAATCACTCTGATTTTGTCCCAAGGGATTAAACATTCTTTTCCTTCTTGAGTAGGAACTATCAACTCAAATGAATTGAAAGTAAGGTTTTCCCATAGCAGGTCATCATTCTCATGGGCAAGACCCGACTTCAAGACAGTAACTTTATCTCTATTTTCAAAATGGACAGTAATTGTCTTGCCTGAAACTGATGCTTCTGTGATTCTCTGATATGATATGTTTTTCCAGCGGTTCATAAAACCAATGTTTTGCAGTTAACAATCAGGGTTTAGTTCATCCCATTTGTTGCACAAGTAATCCAAATTATCAAGGAGAACTTGGAGCAAGTCGTTATTAATTTCACCAAACAGCACCTCCATTGTTGGTAAAATCACGACTGCTTCATCCTCATTTTTCCGCCTGACATGACAGTGCGGTAAATGATGTGTCTGGCAATCATTTGGGTAGATATAAACTCGATATACACCATGTTCTAATACTCTCATACTTAAAAAATTACATCATGCTGCAAAAAGACAACACAAAATTAACATTTATGTTCATTTATGTCAAGTCTTTTGACATAAATAATTGAAATTTTTAAATAATTGAGCTTTTGGCTGTCAAAAAACAGGGAAAAAGGCTTCATAGGCTGCGTTCTATCGGTCATTACAACGAGGCCAGATATTATTCTCATTTGAGTAAGGTGAGGAACTCAGGAAATATTGTGATGAAAGGAGTGTGAAACATTCCAATCACCAAGGAATGAGGGAAGCTTGAAGAGACTTAGGGCTTAGAAAATTTTGCATTGTTTCAATCTCAATAAAATACTAACATTAGTTAATTTCCCTATATTTGTGAAGGAGCAGGATCAACAAGAACCCTGCTCCAAAAGTGCATAGATGAAAAATCATCTACGGGATCATAGTAATCTTCTTACCCGTAGAATCAACCTTCTATGCAACCAACCATCCAGTTAAGAGCATTAGCTTCCTTACTACTCTTTACACTTTTTTCCATATTTCTGTTCAGTAAAATCTGGCACAGGGGCAAACAGGTCGAAACGTCAGTCAGGGACGATGCCCTTACTAAGAAGAAAGAGAGGGTCTTGAACTGTGAGCAGTATTCATTAAGGGCGATCCAAGCAGGTTGGTTTCCTTGCAGTCATTGCCCAAAATCTTTATATTGGCTCAACTCACATGAGATCGCAAAATATGGCCATACTTGTAATAAGAATGGAAGATATACCGTCGAACAACTACACAATTGGGGTGTCTATTATTTCATCGAATTTGAAGGTACGTTACAGGAAGTAGTTACGATGGAAGCGGAGAAGATTTTTCTGTACTACAAGCACCCCGACAACCTGAAAAGAAAAGAAGATTACCGCATTTCTTTACCACCATTAAATAAGCGTGATGATTAGTCTTTCAAAAATCGTAGATAACGAGAAAATAAATACCAAACTTGACCTTGAGGCACTCAGGGAAAAACTGCCACCTGTGGAACAGGATATTTGCATTACTTTGGTGGCTACCAAGCATCCAAGTAAAACAGATAATTGGGAAAAGAACGGAACGGAGTATTACAATATAATTTTGGATTACAACAAGGTGCTGTATTCGACTTCCAAATATGTTTTAAGGCTAATGCTTAATGAGAGCCTTGCTATAATAAAAAAGTAATTATCTAATTTCTTCCTTCCATTTGTAAAGTACGATCGAATCATTCACCAGCCACCTCTTGCATTCCCTTTTTCAATCGGTAAGACGAATTGTAAAGTACGATTCACAAACAAAAATTACCGATATGAAAAAGAAAAAAGCACTTCCCACACCAACGGAAGAACAGTTTGCCGCACTCAACGGGGCGTACAAGTATTTCAACAGGAAACTGTTCGGCAACAAGCTGTCCGGCTGCATCCTGAACTTCTCACGGTTGCGGGGTACACATGGCTTCCTTGCCCCCGAACGGTGGAAGCGGGTTGACGAGGAAGATTTCGGGACACATGAAATCAGCCTTACCCCCACTACCCTGTACCGACCTCCGATAGAGATTTTTTCCACGCTGGTACACGAGATGTGCCACCTGTGGCAATGGGACTTTGGCAGTCCTTCCCGCAACGGCTACCATAACAGGGAATGGGCGGCCAAGATGAAAAGTGTTGGCCTGATACCTTCCCACAATGGCCAGCCGGACGGGAAACAAACAGGCCAGACGATGACCCATTACATCGAAAAGGGAGGACGTTATGAAAAGGCATTTGCACAAATGCCAAAAAAGCACCTCCTCCCCTTCACTTCCTTGGACGGTGAAGTAATGAAAAGTATGATCGAGGGGAAAGGCACTAAAAGCGGTAAGGGTGAACGCAAAAACCGCCTTCACAAACTTCGCCCTCCCAGCCGCAACAAGACCAAGTATTCCTGTCCAAGCTGCAAGGCCAATGTATGGGGAAGGCCGAACCTGCGGATTAAGTGTCAGGACTGTAACGCCCCATTTGAAACGGCTTCTTGAAAATGGAGCATACTGGTTTGTCAGTGTGCTTTTTTTTGAAACCTGACTTTTGGGAAATATGATCCTTGACTGCAATGTGTTTAATGCTTAAATTTGGGTATCAATTTTCAACAACGCTTTTTTTTCAAGTTAAGTTCTGAACAACACACACACGACCCCTTGAAAAAACAAGCCCAAAACCACTTCGCCATGAAGCCAAACTTACCCTGTTCGTTACGCATCCCTTTTCTCTTTTCCGTACTTTTTCTTTTCCTGTCCATAGGCCACCTACAAGCCCAGTATGTCCCTGTACCAATGGAAACAAAAATCGCCAGATCGGACATGATCGTGGAAGGGCGTGTCTCTGGACAAAAAACCTTTCGGTCGGGCGACAACATCTACACCGAAAACCTGATAGAAGTCCATCAGGTCATAAAGGGCAAACCGAAAACCGAAACCGTTTCCGTCGTGACGCTTGGCGGCAGGGTCGGGGACATTATCGAGACGTGGACGCACCTCCCTGCATTCTCGCAGAACGAGTACGGCGTGTTTTTCCTTGTCCCCACCAAGCGTCCCGTCGGCGAGGGGAAGGACGGAATGTACGATGTGTTTTCGGGTTCACAGGGCTACTACCGTTTTGTCGGGCAGGCTGGCAGGTTGAAGGCGGTTTCCGTACTGGAATCGTTCAACGATGTTGAAAGCCTTTACGGGAGTTTGGGCGCAGTGAGGGACGGGGGCGGTGTCTCCCCGTTCCAAGCCACCGAAAAGACCCTGAACTGCCTAAAGGTCAAGGTCGTGCCGAAGTTTGAGCTGCCAGCCCTTTCCGCCACCTTCGAGGCGGATATTTTTGTCAGGACGACCCAAGCACCCGTCAGCATCCACTCGATCAATGTAGTGATTGATTACGACACGGTAACGTTCGGCAGCAACGTGGTCGCTTCCGGCAACCTGACCTCCACGGACGGGGAACTGGTGACAAGTTACTACGACCTTGATTTTACGGACTATTCCGCCAACCAAGTGGAGGTCATTTATGAGGCGGACGGCACGGACGCTGCATCTCTGGAAAAGGTTGGGACGGTTTACCGAAAGCTGGCAACGATCAGTTTGGAGATCGAAGGCTGGTCGCAGGACGACCCTATCTCTTGGGATGAAAACTCCGGCGTGGTGGAGAACTACTATGTGGACGGGGAAGGGTACGTGACGGAGTTCGATTGTTCCGAGGTGTTTGTAGGGGCAGCCTGTGAAATCGTTGTGTCGGGCATGACACCTACAACTGCGGCGGCAGGTGTGGGGCTTGTCTCCCAGAACGGAGTGCCGGGCGTCATAACCATAACAGGAAGCGGTTTTGGAAACGGTCAGAACAACCAGACAAAACCGCCCACAGGCGCAAGGGTAAGGTTCGACAATACGAGGACTGACAGCATTTTGTGGACAATGCCATTCGAGGGGGACTACCTGAAATGGAAGGATGACAGCATTGAGGTGAAAGTGCCAAGTCACGGCTACTTGGACAAGAATACAGCACCCATTGCGGATTTTGATGTTGATATAGCTTGCAGTGGCGAGGTGCAGGTATGCGTCATTGATACCGTAAGTGGGGATGATTGTTGTGAAAGTGCTGGGGATTTGTATATTCCTTTTTCCGCTCGCAATAAGTTTCGTACAAGGGATGATGGTTGCAAAGAAAGTGTTCAAGTCCTATTGAGGAATCACGACGATGAAGGTGGCTATACTTTCTATTATGGTGAAGGATTCCAAAGCGGTGACACAGACTGGCAGATCAGGAGGGATTCGTTTAAAAGTGCTTTGAAAAAATGGAGATGTGCCACTTTTGTTAATTTCGGGCTGGACGAAACAAGCAACTACCCCGGCGGAGTGGGGGCATGTCTTGTAGAGTTTGATACCCTTTTTACTCCCAGTGGGACAATTGCTTCAACAAAAGCCTCCACTTTTATTGACGATCAACTATGCAATAACCCGAACGATCCAGAATATGCACACTTATTAGGGGCGGTTATTACCTTAAATGCTCCTTTATCTTTATGGAATGGGATTACCATTGAGGCTACCTTTCTACATGAGCTTGGGCATGTCCACCAGTTAAACCATACATGCAACAACCCAATTAATGTTATGACAGTCGCAAATATGCTTTCTCCGATTGATTTGGCGGCAGAAGATATATTGGGGGGAATCCATGAAACAAGACTGGGTGCATTAGTCGCTGGCGGAATTGGTTGTCCAAAGAAAATGGACAGCCTCACTGTTTTAAACTGTATTGTAACTGCAATAAATATAGAGGAAAACAATCTTGAAGTAACCGTCTATCCCAATCCAACTAATGGTGATATTATTTTAGAGTTTAATTAATTACCGTCCCACAGAAGGACACATCATTTTGTCTGACATAATGGGGAGAAAGGTTTTTTCAAGCGCAGCAAACCAATTCAATAGGATTGACATTTCAGGTTTATGCAGTGGCATTTACTTCATAACCTTGGAAGTGGAATCAGGAGAAAGGTTTTTTATTGATAAAATTCAAAAATACTGATGTGATGAAATACCTAATGTTTTTCTTACCAATGCTGATTGCTGGCTGTTCCACAATCCCCGAAAATTATAAAAGGATCGGTTGGAGAGAAAATCATAGCCAATACAACGGATTGCCAAAAGGTATTTAGGGAAGTACGAAAAAAATGGCTGGTTCACAACGAGAGGAACTGTTATTATTACGATGAATCCTTGACCAGTACACTTAGGGAAAACATTGATTGTTTCAATGGTTTGTCCCGCCACCAGATCAAGCAATTGCTCGGTCAGCCAAGCGCTATTATCGAGGGCGATGTTTCATGGGTCTATCAAGTGCATTCAGATTGTAATGCCCCCCTATGCGGTAAACATGCACTATACAATCAGTCCTTGGTTTGGTGCTGATTATACTGGGGAAAAGCCCTCCAGTTTTGTCAAGGAAATGGGCTTTGCAGATAACCCGTTTTTTGGAAAAGTAGCCCCTAAAGTGTCATACAAAAAAGTAGAAGGCGAAAAACCACGATCAGAAAAACCCGAATGCCAAACTGTTTTTGACAAAGTAAGGGAAAAATGGCTGGTGACTGAAAAAGGGGATTTGCCACCCTTATGATTCAACACTAATAAAAACACTTGATGAAAATACAGGCTGTTTCTTGGGGTTGAGCCGTGAGGAAGTTTTTCAATTGTTCGGTGAGTGCCTTTTCGATCTGGATAATTCGCTGATTTACTACGTAAATACTGACTGCCAAAAGAACAGAATGGATAAACGGATTTTTTATATAAAGTTTGATTTTTTCGATAAAAACTCACCCCTGACCCCACACGTTGCCAATTTTCTATGTCACAAAAAACCAGAATTACAGGGAATGAAGTTGCTGGGAGAAAATAGATAAGTTGAAAAACCATGAAGTATTTAATTTTCTTTTTCTTGTTGACCGCTTGTACAGCAACGAAGGAAAGAAAAAGTCCAGAGAAAGAAACTATCTATGTCACCTACGAGTCGGATTGTAGTAAAACATATTCAACTTTAAAAAGTGGCTGGGACAACGATGAATCCATTTTATGTTGTCTTTATAATAAAGGCTTGATAGAGTTGTTAAGGGTTAACACCAATTGTTTCAATGGGTTCACCAGAGAAAATGTGAAAGATTACTTTGGAAAACCCGCAGGGGACACCGAAGTCTCAATGATCTACATGGTGTATTCTGATTGCAGTTCATCAGATTTAGGAAATCTGTTATATTATGTGACATTTTACTTTCTGTGCGAAGGACAGACCACCTCAAAAGTAACTTCGTGTGCAATTGCTAAAAGCAACATAGCAGTTTTCGATGATAGGAAATAATGAAAACGAGAATTGAAGGTAATTACTTAAAAGTTCATAGAGAGCGTGTTTTTCATAATTAGGGGCGGTGAATGCCGCCCTGTTTTTTAGCATGAAGTACCTTTTTTATTCATTGTTTTGTTTAACTCTGGGCTGTAAAGCAGTTCCAGAAGGGTACAGAAAAATAGGTGGGGGAAAAGTCATAGTCAGCACAACAGATTGCCAAAAGATATTCAAGGAAATACAGAAAAAATGGCTTGCTCATAAAGGTGGACGTTGCTATTTATACAACGAGGCACTGACCAAGACCCTAAAGGAGAACACAAGTTGTTTTGCAGGGCTGACTCAATGGCAGATAGAAAACCTGTTTGGGTTGCCAAGTGCCATTGGTGAATCTGGAACTCCTTGGTATTACAGCGTTTATTCCGATTGTAATGCCCCTTGGGAAAACAACAGGTACTATACGGTCAATGTAAGGTTCAAACCAAATGAAACTGGGACGGAGCTTTTGGATTACGTAAAAAGCATAGGCTTTGCGGACAACCCCTATTTTGGAAAGATCAAGCCCAAACCAGAAGTGACGTTCAGAAAGGTCGAAGGCGAAAAGTTGGAGTCGGACAAACCCCAATGCCAAGCTGTTTTTGACATGGTAAGGGAAAAATGGCTGGTGACTGAAAAAGGGGACTGCCACCCTTATGATTCAACGCTTATAAAAATACTTGATGAAAATGTGGGCTGTTTCTTGGGGTTGAGCCGTGAGGAGGTTCTTCAATTGTTCGGTGAGTGCCTTTCTGACCTGAAAAATGCTTTGGTTTATTATGTAAACACGGATTGCCAAACAAATAGAATGGAGAAACGAATCTACTATATCAAGTTTGACTTTTTCAATAAATCTTCGCCACAGACCATGCACGTTGCTAATTTCTACGTTGTAAAAGACCAGAATTATAGGGAATGATTTTACCGAGAAAAATTCGGCAAATTAAACCATGAAATATTTAACTTGCTTTATCCTTTGCTTGTTGGTCGGTTGCACAACAACGAAGGAAAAAAAAAGTCCAGAGAAAGAAATTATCTATGTTACCTATGAAACGGACTGTAAAAAGATGTACCAGATGCTGAAAGAAAAATGGCAGGATGCCGGATCAGGAGGCTGCCTTTTCTACGATCAGGAACTGATAGAACGGTTGAGGGTCAATACAGCGTGCTTTGTCGGATTTACAAGAAAGGATGTAAAAAATTACTTTGGAGAACCTGAATACAACTCTGATGTATCAATACTTTATAGGGTTTATGGCAACTGTAAACCTCCAGATTTGAAGGACATAAAACACAACATTGTCTTTTATTTTAAGTGTGAAAATCAACCAACGTCGCTTGTGACCTTATGTGAAGTCTTGAAACCGAATACTACAACTGTCCATTAAGCAATAGTAAGTTCATGGTTAAAGGTTTTTGCAATTGAGAGAGCGTGTTTTATATGGGAAGGAACGGGTATTCACCGTTCTTTCCCTTTACTACTTGGGGGAAAGATAAAGGGACAGTATTTAACCAAACAAGCAAAAGGCTGCTGGTTCAACTAATCCTACAAAATGAAAACTATTTCAACCACTAATGTATTGTTACTCGTTTTAACACTGGCTTTGTCATGTAAAACCAATTCAAAAGGGAATAGTAAGGATTGTGCAAAATATCTTTCAGAGATTAAAATCAAATGGATTCAAAAAAAAAATTCAGTCTATAAAATAGAAAATTACGACTTGATTTGGAACGACAAACTGGATTGTATCGTCGGTAAGTCCAAAAACGAAATATTAAACATTTTTGGCACTCCCAGTAAAGAATCTGATAATGAAATGCACTATTTTTTGAAAAACGAGTGCCTCAAAAATGGCGGCGGCTGTGTGAAGTTAACTTTCAATATGGACGACAATGGAAATGTGGAATCTGTCCCTCGTCCAATAGTTCAGCCTGCCGATAAAGAATGAAGAAAAATAAAGATTTAGAGAGAGCGTGTTTTGTTATGGTTAGGACGGCTTATTTGCCGTCCTTTCTTTTTCCATCCTATGCTTTTTTTATGGGTAATTAAATCAAGGTCTAACCAACATATTTTTCGTATTTTTGACATGCGGGTTTGAAGTACCGCATTTTTTTTATTCACTTACCAATACCACCATGAAACTTCTCACCAAAACTATTTTAGAACAGTTCGGCAAAACCTGAAACCAAAGTGCCGTGAAAGACCCGTTGGTCATCTGCAAGTTTTTCTGTGCATCATTTCATTGGACATGGTATGCAACAGAGTACAATCCAGAGACAAGGTTATTTTTCGGTTACGTGGCCAGCGATTTCCCTGAACGGTGATATTTTAGTTTGGACAAACTTGAATCTTTCAAGTGACCATTGGGACTATGAATGGAAAGGGACATGTACTTTGAACCATGCAGGTTTTCCGAACTGGCAGAAAGATGACTTGTTTAGTCCCCGAAAGGACTGGTTGGCCTCCCCTGCCAGTTCTTGCCTACCCTTTTTGCTGTTTTTATTTTCCATTTCTTTTGGTGCTTCGGATTGATAAAAAGGCCAAATAAACTATATTGTTTTGCAGTTGCCCTTTATGGATTTTCCCGACATGAAAAATACTGGTGATGACCTTCAATATGAACTCCGGCTGAAAGACACCCACGACCTCTTGGATACCTTCCCAAAAGCCAAGAACTGACAGCCTTATCTAAGGATGAAAAACGGACGCAGGGTATTTTTCAATGTTTTCATAAAAAAATATGGGCTGGACGGCTCTCCCACCAAATACAGAAAAGAAGATGTGGTAAGAAGGTTGAAAATTTTTCTCACGATAAAACCCTTTTTCCTTTCAAACACCTTGGAAATCCACGAGGTCAGGACGGACAGGTGGGTAATGAAGTGAAGCGGGATAAAATTGATAATCGTCAGAGCCTATGTCAAAGGAAAAAGAAAGCACAAGAGCAAATTTGAACTACTGAGCATTTACCCAATAAAAAAATAGCGCCCCTGTACGGTATTTTTCAACCGCAGTGAACGGGGACGCCCTCACCGTTTCCACTGGAAACTATCATCAGTATAATCAATAAACAAAAAAATACAAGAAAAAAAAGAAAAAAAACAGGCAGGAAATATTTGCAAAGTACCCTTGCTGTTCTATTTTTTATTTTGACACTTTCAGTTTTTACAGGAATGAACCAAGCACCACTCCCCTTTAATTTTATAAGGTTATAAAAGAAAGGAAACCTCTGGAATATATCCCCGATTTTAAAGCCGTGATATATTTGACAAAACTGTTCAAAAAAATAAAATAGATATTGACATTTATTGATTTTTATTTGTTGAAAACTATTTTTTTAAACATTTAATTTATTTGTCAATAATTTTATTTAAAAAATATCCAACTACCCTGCTTCAATTGCCCTTTTTAATTTTCCAATAAAAATTAATTCCATTGGCGTATTGTTTATGTTTAATATACAACTGTTTATGTTTAGGAAAACAAAAACCTTTCTGGGAGCGGGTTTTAAACCGAAATCGGAACACCATAGATAATTACCAGAACATCTTAGATAATTCCTCCCACTCTTATCAGAACGTTATAGATAATTTTCAGAACATCTTAGATAATTGGTTTTTGACGTTCGGAACAAAATAGATAATTGATTGCGGTTGCAATCCCGAACCAATTGGATAGAACAGAACCGTTTATTTTGTTCTGTTTATAAAAATGGCAGAAGGAACGGCACTGCATTCCCAAAAACCGCTTTTCATGGACATTACCTGAAATTTTGAAATTAAAAAACACTCCAGCTTTATCCAGACGGGGAGCGAACTTTCCCTTTCCCAGAACAAGTTAATCAATGCGATCATATACATCGTCAAAGACCAGTTGAAGCGTTCGCCGGAGCAAAGGATATTTGTGTTCAACCTTTGACTGCTCAAGCGGCTGGCGGGCATCAAGGGGACGGACAACAACCAATTGAAAGATGGTCTGAGGGGCTTGGTCACGAGCGCCATAGAGTACAACATATTCGGGAAGGACAGGGAAAAACGGGGCGTGTTCTCATTTTTGAGCGACGTTGAGATTGAGATAGAGCAGAGGGGGCATTCCTCCGTTCTGAGGATCGAACTCCCGTCCCGTGTCGTCGAGGCGATCAAGAGGCCGAGCATCTATGCGACCATCAACCTGTTGGTGACAAGGGGGCTGAACAGCAAATATGCCTTTAAGCTCTACGAACTTGTCACGGACTACATCAACGTTGGCGGGCTATCGCTTTCCTATCCCGAACTGAGGAGGTTTTTCGATGTACCCGACGGTACTTATTCCTGATTCGACATGTTCAGGCGCAGGGTGCTTGAAAGGGCCGTAAGGGAACTATCGAAGAAAACGGAAATAAAGGTCGGTTACGAAATCGAAAGGGTCGGCAGGAAGGTGGTCGGTGTCAGGCTGTCGGCCTCCTCGGAATGAACGGGATTCCCAAAGAAAGAGGAGCTGCTGGACGAGGAACTGCTGGCAAAACTGACCGCAATATGATTTGGTGAAAAAAGGGCAAGGAAAATAATCGCCAAGCACGAAAAGGAGTACATACGGGCGAACATAAGAATAGTGGAGGACAGCATCGCCGAAGGGTACAAGCCCCGTTCGCTGTTGGCCGTAATGACCGATGCGTTCAATACGGGCTACAAAAACAAGGAAACGGAATATACCAAAATACAAAAAGAGGGGGCAGCCGAAAAAAAGGCAAAAGCCGAACAGGAAAAAAAGGGGGAATTGGAAACGGCCATCTTGGAAGGGAAGTTCAAAGAGGAAAAAAAGGCAAAATTGAAAGCACTCAAAAAAAAGCTGTCGGAAAAAGAACTGGAAGAACTGGAAGAAACCTTTAGGGAGGAAACCCAAGGGAACGAGGTGCTTGCAAAAGCCTATAATTCAAAGGGCTTCCACCACCCCGTCATCCAGTCACGGCGGAACAAATTCTTGGTCAGGCAATTTCTCCCCAAAGAATACCACGATTTTGAAAATTACAGGCGTTTGCATTCAAAGCAGGCGGGAAGTGCGACTTAGGAAAACCATCCTCTTTTATTGTTTTTTCACGGACGGAAACAAGCAGCCTTGCAGCGCATTATTTTGTCCAGAAAATACGGTTATTGGAAATATTCCAACAGGTTCGGAAAGAGCAGCCGGACAATTATCAATATCAATCAGACCGAAACCCCGACCGATAGAAAAACCCTGTTGGACAATTTCACCCTCTCCTTGGAAAACGATTCCGATTGATGGTGGAATTTTTCATGGAGCGTTTCATATCTGTCCATCAAGGCCATTTTTTCATTTTTTTCGGCCTTGAACATCAGGGCATATTCATTTACCTGTGTTTGCAGGGCAGTGTTGTGCTTCTGTAAATTTTCTGTCTTCTCCTGAAGGTAATTGAACTCTTTGTGAACTTTTGAAGGCGTTTGGTTCAAAACTTCAAAACCCACTTTTTCACTGCTTTCTTCCGCCGTTTTTGAAATTCAGTTTGAAACTTTTGAATCGTTTTGAAATATGGCTTCAAAGTTTTTCAGGTTTACAATGGTTCTCCCGTTTTGCCTTTTTCTCGCTATTTTTCAGCCATGCTTTTGAAGGTAATTGTAAACGGTCTTCTGTGAGGTTCAAAAGCGTTCGGCCATTTCTCTGACGGACACGTATTCCATAGGGTTTTGAAGGTTGTAAAGTACGGTTCAAAAAGTTCAATTGTGTTTCAAAAACTAAGAATTATCTTATTTTATTCAAGGTAAATATTTTACGGCAGAGCAGGGGAGTCTAATTCAATAGATTGCTCTGCAATTTGTTCGCTGTTTCCTTGAGCAATTGATGCTCGTCCAATAATTTATCCGTGCTTCCCATCAGACTTTTCATGTTTTCCTCAAGCTGCCTGTTTTCATTTTTCAAAAATATGTTGTCACGGTAGAGGTTGAACAGTGTCTGTATTTCTGGTATGGAAAAATGTTGGTTGGGGAAATGCTTTTCCCTCCGCTGGAAAAAATTTTCTTTGATGGTGTCGAAGTTGAGGTCTGGGTTGGACGGTAAGGAGTTCTCCGTTTCCATAATAAGAATTTATTATAAATGTGCTTATATTATTCACGGGAAGGAAGAAGTCAAATTTCTCTGGACTATATTTTTTGAGATATTACCAATAATTCCAAATATTCGTACTATTTAAATAATTGTTTAAGGTGCAATGTTAGTTTCAAATGAAAAAGAAAAAACCTGATCTATGATATTTGCAATAATTGCAACTCTGATTATCATCTGTTTCAGAGCATTAATATTTTACTCATTACAAATCACCATGAAAGGCATTCATATTGCGCTAACTTGTTTGTTAGCCGTATTAACTTGATTTGCATATTTTGCCAAAATAAAATCCGATTCAATAAATAGTCAAAAATTTTTTACCCAGTCCCTAAACTGAGAAGACATGGGTAAAATTCACGAAAGTGCAGAACAGGGGAATACTACACTAACATGTAATTGTCATTACGAAATTGATGCAACAGAATTTCACATGACCGAAGATGGAAATAAGGTTTATTGAATTTGCGAAGTAAGTTCTAACTGCGACGAGGATATACAATTTGAATCAGAGCCAATTGATATAGAGAGTAGTTATAGGTCATATAAAATTACCAACGAATTTTGAGAGACAAATTTTATGAAACCTTGAGGATATATTCAAGGAATAAGATTATATGCTGCAAATTATCCAACTTATGGTGAAGAAACTCCCATCAATATTGATCTTTCATCGTGTATTTATAATAATAACATTCCAAGTTTTAGATTATGTATAAGAGAAGAAATCACTAATTATCTTGAAACTGATTTTTGAGCAGTAAGTCAACAGAATTATGAACTGGAAATAAAATCATTTGTGGACTACTTTCAAATATTTTTTAGGAACGATCACAATCCTAAAGAATTATGGATAGGTATAAACAAAGATGACGCAGTGATGTTATACTCTCCATCTGGTCAATGACCTATTCTATCATTCATAACTTATATAAATAGTCCAATATTTTCGATATTAGACATTATAGCATGTACACATGAAATAGACCAATGTGGCACTTTGACGAAATACTATTTAATAGACGAAATCTTAAATGAAGAGGAAAGTAATTATAATATGTTAGACATAAATCTCAATAATATTTATTCACCAAGTCAAGAGCGGTTGGAACTAATAAACCTTGAAGAATTAACAGAATTAGAATGTGAAAATGATTGTCGTCAATCTTGACATTTGATTATGGGCACAGCATCACCATAGGATGCCTGCTTAAGTTTGGAATTTCAGTGATACAGTATCTGAATGAATATTGGCCTGACTTAGTAAATATTAATTCGATATTTTTTTTGAGTTCATGCTCTGAGCTTCGAATTGTATCCAGGAACATGAAGCTTTCATAAAGCTCCCAAGGAGTGTTATCATTTTCCTTTATCCAAACTTCAAGTTTAGTGCTTAGTTCAATATCCTCTTTACAGACAAACGATTCGCAATTCTCATCCATCTTTATTAGGCAAATATTAATTGTAGTGGGTTGTCCAATTAGAATTTGTGTTAGACCTAATTTTACTGATGGTATCAATTCTACACAATCACCATAATACTGGCAGGCTTCCTTTTTGCAACTGTGGCAAAAAAATGAAAAAACAAGTAAAATCAATATGCTGTTTTTAGAAATTACCATTTTCTAAATACCAATTTTGAATTCTTTTCATTTCATTGACTGTAAAGTCATAGTTGTTGCTCTCATAGATGAAATATTCATCTATTAACCCAAAAAAGTTAGAAGCTGATGGTGGAGAGTTTTGCCACAGAATTTGGTTGTTTGAACCTAAAATTATATTTCCATAGCCACTTGGCTTTAACATCTCGTGAATGCCATTGCCTATATCTTCGAATATATAAGACTCACTTAAATCTTTGTAAAACTTGATCTCTTCATCGTTTATAAAAAGTGTAACCATTGACCACTCATCTTGTTTATAAAGTATGTTAGTCGAAATGTCCACATAATTATTGTTTTCCTTATCGTAATAATCAAATCTAAGTTCGCCATAATTTAAATAAACATTAAAGTTGCCTATTGGGCTTGATTCCCAATACCGGGATAAGATTATTTGTTCTTCTCGTTCAACATCATAAGGTTTTATCCAAAAATTAACCACTATGTATGATTTAGGGTATTCTAAAAATTCTCCTACGGTTGAACCAGACTTAGTCCCATCATATTGTGTACATTGTTCAAAAACACCTTCATTGGAAATTAGCGCATTATTTGATAAAGATAGAATGTTTTGTATTGATATATCTGTATTAGGGCTAATTGGTATAAGGTCATAGGAATTACATGGCTCTGATATACTTGTTTCACAAAAATCATATGGGTTATAGGTAAGGTATAAGTAATAATTATATATGTTTTTAATAACCCCTGCATTTGGAGGTTTTGTAAAAATTACGAATTCATCAATTCTGCCATTAAAATAGTCTTCATTATGATTGTTACCGGATGCTCCAAAAATGAGCTTAGAACCGTTGGAATAATTGGTTAAGGAAACATATTCTGAATTCTCAAATTCCCCATTCAGATAAAGATCAATTTTCCCACCAAAATCATTAATTATCAGATGACTCCATTTATTTTCATTTACTTTGCTAATTGACTCAATAACTTTTAGGTTTCCATAGCCATCACTTATGCGAACCGCTACTTTTTCATCAATTAAATCTACTTTATAAGAACCATAGTTGCCATCATATTGTGATAAAATTGTTTGTACTGGAATGTTCGTATTTGTAGGTTTAAACCAAATGCTTAAAGCATATCCGTTTTCCCTGAAATTCAGATTGGTGAAATCAATATTATGAACTATTTTGGGATAACAGTGATTTGTTCCATCAAATACACCACAGAGGTTTGATATTCCATCAAAAGAATGTGCTGTTTCGTCCTCAGTGCATCCTGATGGGTCATTAAAACTAAATGATTCATGATATTTATATTTTTCAAAATATTCAGCTACGTCCTCAACAGTAAAAGTGCTTGATGTATTTGACCTTTTTAAAGAATATCTGATCGTATCGGGAATTTTTTCACCATTTATTTCACGGTTATAAATATACCACCGTGTTTCTATTTCAATTTTATCATCGGTAAATGATCTAACTTTAAATCGATTAACATAGCCATCAAGTCCAGATTTGATGAATAGAGATACATTTCCATTATTGATTTGATCCAAAGTTATACTTGAAAAGTTGCACTTATACCAATCATTGCCATTCCTTATATATTTAGCTTTTATCTTACTTTCATTATCTTGAGTCGAATTTCTAATTTGTTTTCCTACTGGGAAAAATACCGACATATTCGGGCAATCTTCATTATCTATCGCTGATATAAAAGTTTGGTGTTGACAATCACTTTCACTCCGTGAAACAAGCTCATAATTAGAAATATGCCATTGACACTGGTCGTCTCCACAATCGTCATGTATGTTGCCAATATGATCTATTTGATATAATACACTCTTTTCGCATTCATTAATTGTGAATAATTCCCCATTTATATAATACTTTTCATCAAGTTTCCACTTGCCGGGCATTGCACCCCAAATGGTTGAGGGGTTAAGATTTTCTTTCCTGCATGCAAATAAGAATATGATACAGAAAAAGAGTAGAAACCGTAAATTATGAATTTTCATTTTGAGGATATTTTAGAATTACTTGTTAGTTGTCACTCTTAAATAAATGGTTCTTTAATTGATTCTTTTTATACTAATAATTTCAACGTATGGCTTTGTTAGATCAACTTCTATTGAAGGATCTGGAAGGACAGTTAATACTTCGGAATATGCAATATTGTTCGAGGAGGAAACCAAGGCAGAAACTTCGGAATAATTGTTCCCCTCGTCTCGTTCTTCAATTATTTCACTAAAATCAGCAGATGTCCTCCATTGGTACTTGCCGGGTCTGTGAAATGTGTATCCCACCTCCTGTTCGTCAGGTTCTCCAGCAACTAATTCTTGAATTTGCAATATAAGATTGGCATAATCAGGTAGAACTTCCCAATTTGAATCTTCGTTTTCTCTATAATAAATTTCAAATTGTGAAATACTTGGCGGGGCTGATTCAGTAGATACATTTTCACAATCGAATGCAACATAAGCCGAATTAATTACCTTATTTACTGCCGATCCAGTTTGCCCTGCAAAAACGGTAGTAACTGGTATAGCTATTTCTGAAATTAAATCAGCTTGCTCTAATATGTTGCATATTTCTTCTTTAGAACAATTGATGCCGAGAAGTGGGAGGATGAGAATAAGAACAATTTTTTTCATTTTTATTGATTTTTTATTTTTTAGCTTATAGTGTATTTAGTGTGATTGAATAATTCGCAGGCAAGTTACATTTACAAAAGATATTGCGGAGCAGGGAAAAAACGAATGGCTGATTTTGAAGACGAATGAGCCGAGAATGAAAAATTTCCTTTTATAAAAACCTTACTGAAACAGCAAGGTTATTGTACCTCGTCCTCGATTTTGTCTGCAATCATGGACTGTGCGAGCCATGACATGAACGCCAAGAAGCACAGGCATAGGATTACCAGCCAATCTTGTTGGGCTATGGTTTTTTCCCACATGTGGACATAAGTCAGGCAGGCCGCAGCAAATGAAAAGACAAAGAAAAGGGCGAGGAAAATGAATCGGACATGTTTTTTTTTCATTTTCCAATTGTTTGTGAAGAAATTTTTACAGCCTTTTTATATATAATATTACATGAAAGTCAATCCGTTGCCTTATGGCCTTTTAATGCCACGTACCCATCGGATAATTTTTTGTATTTCGTTTCTTTTTGGCGGTCTTTTATTTATTTCACCTAATTTTTCCTGTTGGTATTTTTTTAGCCCCCGTAAAGAGGGCATGCAATATTGACCGTCATTAAAAAATATTTTGCGGTCTGCGATCTCTTTTATTTGAAGCTCGTTGATCGTATGTCTTCTACCTACACCCTTGAAACCAAAATCCCTTTTCAACGGCTCTGAAAATTCCTTTAGTGATTTTTTGGAAAAGATAGGTTGCTCATTGTTTAGGACGAAGACCTTTGAAGTGCTTCCATTGGCACGGATGTACAAAATATCTTTTATTGGCACATATACAGTTTTGCCGCTCGGTTTCACGATACAGATTTCCTTGTATTGTCCCGTCTTCATGGAATCGAAAAAAAGCCGCATTTCCTTCGTGTTTTCCTTTTCTTCAAAGAAGGATAGAAAATCGTTTACGTATTCCCTGAATTTTTCTTTATTGATGGGTTTGTCCAAAAACCTGATGTTTGTATAGTCAAGCACCTTGTCGGCGTATGTTTTTCTGTGGCCGGATACAAATATGACCTTGAATTTGAAATAGCTTTTGTTGTAGAGTTTTTCCAGCAGGCCAAATGAGGGAGTCCCATCTTCCATTCTTATGTCAGGAAATACCAGATGAGGGTTTTTCTCCAAGATCAAACGTTCAGCGCCCTTGATTGATTTAGCTTCCCCGATCACGGATATTTGCGGGAAATGTGTGTTCAACATGTCCCTGATTATATCCCTGCTGTCAGGATAATCGTCAACGATCAATGCTTTGATTTTTTCCATTTTCCTTGAATTTAATTTTAACGGTCGTTCCGATATTCTGAGAACTCTTGATAGTGATGTTGACTGTGTAATAAAGGTTAGCGAGTGCCTGAACCCGTTTTTGAAGGATTTGTGAGTTCTGGCTTGCCACGTTGAAGTCCCTGAAATTGATTTCTCCTCGGGGAAAATTGGTTATGCCTTCCCCGTTATCACTGATGGTACACACTATCCCGTTTTCTTCTTTGAAAGTCAGTTTCAGGTAAGGTTCTTTGTTTTCAGCAATGTTTCCGAAGCCATGATATATTGCATTTTCAACGAAAGGCTGGATAAACATGGGGGGGATCATTTCCTCATATTCATTTACTTCTTCCCCGATCTCTATACGGTATTCAAAATTCTTGGAAAGCTGCTGTTGGAAACGGACATAGTTTTCTATGAAGGAAATCTCATCTTTTAAGGGAATCCTTTCTATTGGGTTGATTCCTTTGGACGACCTGTTTTCTTTGAGGTCAAAGAAGTTCCTTAACATTACGGAGAACCTGACGATGAAATCTTCCACCTTCTCCTTTTCAGCAAAAATCACCTGCCGTTGGATGGATGTGAGGGCGTTGAAAACAAAATGGGGGTTGAGCCGTGATTCGAGTGTCTGCAAATCATAAAGGCGGGATAGTTCGGCATTTTTTCTCAGTGCTTTTTTGCGCTGGTGCTTGTTGTACAACCATAAAATGGTAAACACAAGTGTCCCAATTGCAAAGAAACAAGCTACCCACGGTAGATGATGGGCATTCCTTTGCCACCAACCCAAGTTCACCCTTATTGTCTTTGATGCTATTGCTGTTTTGTTCCCATAATATCCAACTTTTGCCCTAACATGAAAGTTATGCTCACCGTGCCGTAGGTCGGAATATTCAGCCGTTGCTTCTTCCTGCCATTTTGACCATTCCTTTTCATGGCCATCGAGTTTATAAGAATACAACACAGTGAACGGGGAGGACAGGTTGCTTGCCTCAAATTTCAACTTAATGTTATCCCGTTTTTCTTCGATTTGCACGGTATCCGTTTCCTCCAAAAACCTGATCTTCTCCCCATTGATCTCGGATATGCGAAGGTGTAAGGGATTTTCAGAAAATTCCAGCCCTTTTGGGTCGAAGCTGACAAGGTGCGACTGGCATGGAATCCAAATAATCCCATCTTTATCTTTGTACAAACTATTGTGAATGGGTTCGATTCCAACAAAACCATTTTGGTGATTGTACTTGAAAAGGCGTGGCAATGAATCACGGTGAAAAACCCTGTTGTCGAAAAAATAAAGGCCATCAAAAGCAGCCACCAGAATATGGCGGTCGTCCATATTAATTATGGAGCTTACTTGGGTATTGATTTCTTGACCGAATACTTTTGCAAAAGAGTCCGAATCATAATCGTAGGCTAAAAGGCCACTTTCCGTTCCTACCCAGATCTCTCCATACTGATCTTTAAAAAGAGTAATTGCCCCATTGGAGGGAAGGTTTCCCTTGACCGATGTAAATTTCTTAACTACTTTGTCGGATTGATAGTCATAGATGCTTATGCCTGTATTGCTTCCAAACCATAACTGGCCAAATTTATCCTTTCCCAATGCAATAAAATACCCTTTGGGGTGCAGTCCTTGTTCTTCGTTGATGATTCTGTCAAGCTGATAATCCTTATATATTTTAACTGAATTAGCGCCTCCTGCAATAATCAAGTTTCTCTCAACATCTTCAAATATGGTTATGGAGGAACAGGTTTGGCAAGAGTCCAGCCATGAGTACACATTGTTTTTGTACATGTAAAGTCCATGATCGGTAGGAAAAATCAAGTCATTGCCCTGTGTCCTGATTGCTCCCATGTGAAAACCTGCATGGGGGGTATCTATTTTTTTTAGCTTATCGTTCTTCCATTCGTAGAGACCATCTGGATAGGATGCCAACCATTTTTTACCTTCCCTGTCGCCCACGATTGACCACGTTAATGGAAAATCCCCAGCGTCGTAATTAATAAATGTATGATCGAATAACTGGTACAGCCCTTTATCAGTCCCGACCCAAAGCACTTGGTTCTTGTCAATCGAGATTGGTAAGGGTACAGGCAGCTTTACATTGGAGTATTTGGTATATTCTCCTGTCCTTAAATGATACTTTCCAACAACAGTATCCTTTGCGTGGGCATGAGTATATAAAAAGGAATCTTTGGCCATCAGATGGCCACGTTTTATAGCAAATTTTTCCTGTACCTTGATTGCCGTTAAAAGAACCAAGGAAGTATTTTTTATCAGTGCGGAAGGAAAATAATGGGTTATTGTCGTTGGTCAACCTGATGAAAGAAATAATTCTTTCCGTGCCTTTTATATAGGATAACTTACTCCCAATTAATTGAAAAATCCCTTTTATCCCGTTGAAAGAAGCAAGCCCACCTATCTTGTGCTTTGATGTATTCAAAGTTTCCAATGCTTTTGCCCTGCAACCCTTCTATTTTGTCGGTAATATTTAATATTCTTTCGTCCTTGAAAACAAATATGCAGTCATCCCTTGTATTTATTATCCATAAGTTCCCGTCCTTATCAAAATCAAGGTTATTGCCATAGCCAGAATTAAAACTTATAAGGTGTCATTTTTGCCCCATCGTATTTTGCAATCCCACTTCTTGTCCCCAATTAATATATTGCCCTTATTATCTTCTACTATATTTAATACGACCGAATGGGGCAAACCATCATCCTTCCTGAACGACGTAAATTCTTTGCCATCGTATTTACTGACCCCGTTCCTTGTACCTATCCATAAAAATGAATTGCTGTCCTCAAACAGGCAAAAAGGTTTCATCTGTACCAGACCGTCATATATGGTATAGTTTCGGAAACCGTTCGACTGGCCATAAACGGTGGTACAACTGAGAACCCAACAAAAAATGATGAAAAGTTTTTCCATAACGCCGCTAATTTATCCCCTAAATGGGGAAGTATAGCGGACAACTTACTGAATAAATAACGAACGCAACAATTCCCTGATGAACGAAAAGAATCAGGGTTTTCGCCCTATATATTCCTGTTATACCTTGCGCCCATTCACTAACCCGTTAATTTGAAGACTAATGAAAAGCCACCACCTATCCTTCCTTATCACCACAGCAGTTTTTTCTGTTATCTTTCTTTCCATTTCCAATGTTGACCTTTCCCCCTCCCTCCGACAACGAGGATCGTCCTTGAATATTTTGGACATTCGGTTCAGGGTGCAAGACAAATATGACAACGGCAAACTGACCCTTATCTATTCCAACAAGAGCAAAAAGTACACGTTCAAGCTAAAATATACGGGCTTGATGTATCTGGACGGGAATACCAAAAAATACCTCAGACGGAAAACGCCACTGAAACTGTCGCCGGGCGAAACGGCCACCAAAAGGATCAAGATTCCCCGCAATATCCAGCCAAGGGTCGCCTACCCCATTTGAGGATGACGTACAGCTTATTCGGAAGTAAAGAAAAGAAGCGAAGGCTGCCCCCCACCATGAGAACACTTACCATAAAACCCACTCACATCAAGAACGCTTAACCAAATCCATCCATCATGGCAAACAATTCAAAAGCTGACTGGGAAGGACAGGGGCTGTATGCTCATCATCGGCAGTGTCCGTGCTGCTGCTTACCATCAAATCATTTATCCTCGAACTGTTCCCCATCCTGATTATCGCAGGTGTCGGGTTTCTTTTTTACCGCTTGATTGAATACGATAAGGCCACTGGCAATATCACCTCGTTTTTCAGGGGCATCAGGGACAGTATAGTTTCATTGGATGCGGAATTTTTCTTCCAAGAAGGCCGCAAAAAAAAACCCTTGGAAAAGACGGGGCAGCGAGCCTGAACCCCAGCCCAGCTGCACAACGATGTTCTGGAACAACTGGACAGGTTAAAGGACAGGCTCGACGGCCTCGAACTGGAAAACCACCAACTCAAGGAAAACAAGGAGCAAGAGATACAGGAAGCAATAGAGCGCTTTTCCAGCCAACAAAAGGTCAGTGCAAGGAAACAAATCCTCAACGATTTTTTTGGTGAAGGCGGGGGCGACTATGCTCGATCCGATGAGTTTGAAGAACAGGCATACATAAAGGAAAAGGAGGAAAAGAAAAACGAACTGGAAATAAAGTCCATCAAACTGGAAATGGACAAACGCCTGTTCGAGACCGAAAAACAGAACCTTGAGTTTCAGGTACGAGGCCAAGGAAGACCTCAACCAGTTCAAGGAGGAGGTGAGGCGGGAGTTCAAGAACATTTACGACAGCCTGAGCCAGTTGGCCAGTTCCATCATCACCCTACGGGCTTATGTTGATTCAAGGTTCTCACAGATCGAGGTCATGTTCCACAAGTGCCATTTCCGAGGTCAACGAGACCATCTCACGCCTGCGGTCGGAACTCAAGGATGAAATGGCCAACATGAAGGTGAGTTTCGGGAAGGAAATCCTCCGCATTGACAAGCAACAGATGCAGATCGTCACCCAGATGGAAAAATACGAGGCACAGGTCAAGAAGTTCACCTACGACGTGATGAAGCTGAAAGTGGATGCGGAGAAGTTCGCCATGCGGTGGGGAACACCTGCTGAACAGAGCAAACATCGTCCACCAAAAGAACCAGCTTTTGATGAACAACATGTCGAAAAACCTTGAAATGAGCCTCAAGGAAATTGCGGTGGAGAAAAGGGACTTTGCCAACACCGCCGGACGAGCCAAACTGCTCCTCGACAACATTTCCCAAGAACAGTACCTCACCCTCAAGGACATCGGCCATGAGCGGCTCGGCGTGGATATGCTGCGGAAAGACCATTCCCAACGGGTCGAGAACGAGTCCCTGAAAATGCAGGGTCTCATTCGGGAAAAACGCCATTTGGAAGAAAAAATACGGATGAACATCAACAACCACGACCAAGTTGGACGGTTGCGCCACAGCCTTTTTATGGCCGAGGAAAACCTCCAGCACAGCCGCAACCGCCATAACCTGTTAAGGCAGGAGCAGTCTGTTTTCCGTAAACTTTCCAAATAAGGGGGACATGCAAGACTTTTTCAAAAATATCGTCAAGAAGGAAGAACTGCAAAAGATATTTTGTACGGGCGAAAACAGGGAAGCGGTCAGGCTCGGCCACACCATAGGCGTAGAGCCTTCCCAACTGATCGCCTGTCTAAACCTCTGGGTACGCCGCATTGATTCGCTGGTGAAAATGGATAAAGATTGCAACAACGGCAAGCCCACTTGGAGGTCGCACAAGGCGACCTATTGGCGCTGCTTCACCTATTCAGAATTTGCCGCCCTTTTCAACCAGAACGTGACGCCCGAACAGTTCCCGTTCTACCCAGTCTTTTCCCAATTGCAAAAGCGCAGCTCCAAGGGCATCAAGACCGAGAAACAACGTGCCGATTTTATCCTTGACCATGCCTATGACGAGGAATCGTATGCGGAAGTCCTGCACCTATATTTTCCGGCGCTTATCGGCTTTTTTTTTGAGTTCTCGGAGCTGGGGGCTATGCTGCCTTTAAAGGAACTCAAAGCCCATACGCACATAGTAGCACCAAGTGGGTATGGAAAATCAGAACTGATGAGGGTGCTGTTCTACCGAATGCAGAAAAGATACAATTTCACCATGATCCTGATAGACCCGCACGGCTCGTTGGCAAGGGACGTAAAGAACAGCAGGCTGAACAGGGATTCCAAAAGGCTGGTCTATATCAACCCTACCTTTAAAGATGGCCACACGCCGTGCTTCAACGTCTTTGACCTTGGCGACAACATTTCTATCAAGCACCTGACCCAGACGGCGGAGCAGATAGTACAGGCGTTCGAGGAAATACTTTCAAAGGAAGCAGGAAAAAAATTGAGCGAGGTAATGACGAACGCATTGGAGAAGGCAGTCTATTTTATCCTCCAAAAGCCGGAAACGTCCATCCTTGACCTGATGGACTTGTTGAACGCAAAAGAGGGCATTTGCAGGGAAGCCCGCCAATATGACAGCTTCTTCAACGAGCAGTGGATGAAGCCCGGCAACAGGACAAGGGAATCCCTTTTCAACCGCATTGGGCGCTTGCTCAATTCCCCCATCCTCAAGGCTTTCCTGTCGGGGAGGAGTACCTTCGATCTGGAAAAGTGCATCAATTCGGGCAAGGTAATCATCCTTGACATCGGCGACGTGGGCGAACTGACCCAAGAACTGATCGGGAAGCTGTTCGTGGCATCGGTGAAGTCCATTGTCCGCAAAAGGAAAAAGAACACGGGCATCCCCGTTTTCCATGTTCATAGACGAAGTGCATAACCTGATGACGGGTTCGTTCACCTACATCCTCAGCCAGCTAAGGGGCTTCGGGCTGCACCTTGTCATGGCGCACCAGTATGTCACCCAGTTGGGGGCATCGAACGCCGACGCCGTGCGCCAGAACACGGCCATCAAGATCGGTGGCGGGGACGATTTCGAGGACATCGGGAAGATGGTAAAGGTCTTGCCCAAGAAGGCATCATTGGACAAATACGAGTGGTACTTGAAGGTTCGCCACAGGGAACTCGCCAAGTTCAAAGCGCCCTCCAAGATGGTGAAGAACCCCAAGAAATACAGTTTGACAAAGGAGGAGGAAAACAGGCTCGACGGCCAGCAGTTGAAAAAGTACTACAAAGTGGTCGGCGGGGGAAGAACGGCCAGAGCGGCAGTACCCCCAATTGCAAGAAGAAGAACCCACCGAACCGTTTGAACCCACCTTTTGACCTCTTACTCCCACCTGATAATGATTAACCGACTGAACAGGAAACAGGTCTTGATCCTCAAGGCACTCGCAAGGTACAAGTTCCTCACCTACACGCAGATCGTGTCCCTTGGCATCGAAAGGCGACAGGAGCAGGATTTCGGAACTGTTGATAAGCATGAGGGAATGCAAAAAGGCCGTTGGTGAAGAAAATCCCCCACCGTCATGGCACGGACGCCAAGCATTACCTGACCAAGAAAGGTAAGGAAGGCATTGTTGGAACTTTATGAAGAAATGGAGGAAGAAAAAATCCTGTTGCCAGCCGCCGAAATACTGACCGACACCCAAGACCAGAAGCACCGCACCACCACTATTGACTTCCATATTTCACTTGATTTTTCGTGCAGGGAACATAATATGGAACTGGTCTTCTGCGACAGGTATTTTGACAAAACGGGAAATAACCGTGTGGCCAAGAACCTCAGATCGAAAACGGCCATTCTGTACAGCGACCACAAAATCGCTCAAGGCCGACATGGTGTTCATGTTAAAGACCCCGACCCAGAAGGAACTCTACATAGTTGGAACTCGAAAACGGGAAGGACACCAAGAAAGCGGTACAGAAGTGCATCAACCACGCCAAGGCAATATACAGGAGGAGCGCCAACCAGAAATACGGTTTCAATCACGGGTACAGGACATTGTGGGGTCTTTGAACACGGCAGCATCATGCAGGCAACGGTGGACAGGCTGGGCGGGCAACCCGTTTTTCAGGAAACTCAAGGAATTTTTCCTGTTCAGGCCGTTGAAAGA
>CBDCVJ010000037.1:0-14800 GCA_965222975.1 Saprospiraceae bacterium
GGTAACTGTCTGGTGTTAATAAATAAAAAATAAATACGGTCGAGTTAGAAACATTTCATTCATACAGGTACAAAAATATACAGGTGCTTATCAACCGTGAATTTACAAATAAACTGTAAATCCCCAAAGTATATATTGTTGATTTAAACCTAGTTTGCAGTTTTTTTGTGTAAACCTATTTCAGGACAAGACAGGTGTATATTAAATCGTTGGCATACCCGTCTTGTCAAGTCTTCCCAACACTGGTCAATGTAGCCCAAAACCTCGCTGGTTAGTCGTTGCAAGTTTTAAGTCGAGCTGTAGCGAGACGTAACTTGCAACCTGCTCCGATCTTCATCAAAACAAAGGCACCTCCAGCAGGTCAACCTCCAACGGGCATTCGGCCTCCCGCCCTGCATATGCCGTTGCCGAGCAGAATACATAATCCACAGGCCAGAAAACGATGCCTTCGTGTACGGGGTTGTTGTGGACATAGTTCAATTTCTGGACAATAAACTTGACGGTCAGCAGTTCCACGGGATGGTTGTCTTGCTGCCAGATTTGATGGTGCTTGTTGTTCGGGTTTGACTGACCAGCTTTGGAGAATGCCCGCAGCAGCCATTCCCGCCTGCTTTCAGGCCCTGTCTTGATGGCCCTTATCAGTTCGCTGGAAGTGTATTTCTTAAAATCCCGGATGATGGCGGACAGTCCTGCACTCCCATTTTCCGCCGACAGAACCAGGTGGACATGGCTGGTCATGATGACAAAGGCGTGTACACGCAGGCCCTTGTTCTCCTGACAGTGCCGCAAGGATTCCAGCAACAGGTTCTTATAGGACAACCTTGTGAATAGGTCTATCCAATGGACTACGGTGAAGGTGACGAAGTAAAGACCCGTTTGGTCGGTGATCCTCAGTGTACGGCTCATCGTTTTTGCGGGGAAGGTACGGGGTTTTGGGATATTGTTGAAAACGGGGCAGGTTGCAAGTTACGTCCCTCCGCTTTCGGCGGAGCGACTTAAAACTTGCAACGACTAATTATTGAAGCCTTGCCAACTTAATTAGAATACTTGCAACGACGGGTTATTGAACACGTAGGCGTAGGTGCTCCAAGCAGGCATATCACCTGTTGTTGCAAGTATTCCTTTTTTTTTAACTTGTTCCCTGACCACAATGTTGTGGCAAGTGTTAAGCCGCCAATTTATGCGGCGTCACTTGCCACCATCCCCCGCCATGTCTTTTAGTGAACACCCTACATAGCTCGTTGTAAGTGACGATGCCTGCTATGAGCAGGCATCGTCACTTACAACAACTGTGTCCTTTCCCGAAATATACGAAAGCGCTGATGTATATTAAGTCGTTGGCATGTCTTTGAAAGACTTGCGACAACGGGGACTACGCCAAAATATCAGAAAACACACTTCTGTACCCTTCCCTCAAAGATTTACGCTTACCAGCTTCAAGCCGCATCGAATCCACCTTGCCTTCCAAATATGAGATGGCTACTTTCACGTTTTCAGCGATGATTGGAAAGTTGAGGTATGGATCCGAAAGACTGAAAACTACTTCTTCAACTTTTTCATCAGTGTTTTCAAAACTCATATCAATGTAGTTCAGGATATACTCCAAGTCCCATTCGAATATTTTGCCGTCCAGATAATGGCCCAATAAGGCGATTAGCTTCCCCCGCCCAAAAGGAACCTCGCTATCGCCGTCCCCATAAATGTTCTTCACCCCCTTTTGGGCGCAAACAGCATTTTTATATTCTATGACCTCTTCGCGTAAGGCCGTGTAAAAACCATCGGGGAATGAACCTGTTTCTATGAAGTCGAACAAATTTTCTTTTTTCATGTCTAATCGAGTTTTCTTGACCTACCTTGAGTAGGGAATTTATTAGCCCTTTCATAGTGCCTTCCGTCCCTCTTAAAGGCATCTTTGAAAAACCTAATCGTCTTGCCTGCCTTGTTTTTAATTTTAGTATATACTGCTCGGGCTTGTCCTCCTAAGCTTTTCGCTTTGACCGTCTTTTCAAATACATCATATTTACCACCAATGCTTTTTACGAATTTGTAGCCTTTGCCGATTTTGCCTGGGCCAAGGTCCGGAGGAGTCCCTGTAATTACGGTAGATCCACTATACCCTTCTTGTTCGGAACCGTCCCTAAGCGTCAGTGTGACTTGGAGGTCATCGCCTTCTCCTTCCGTCCTCATGTCCATCACATCCGTGGCCTTGTTCAAGGAAGTCGTCCCAGTTGTGGCAAGTATTCCTTTTTCTAACTTACCCCCTGACCACAATGTTGTGGCAAGTGTTAAGCCGCTAATTTATGCAGCGTCACTTGCCACCGTCCCGCCATGTCTTTTAGTAAACACCCTACATAGCCCGTTGTAAGTGTTAAGATGCCTGCTCATAGCAGGCATCTTAACACTTACAACAACTGGGGTATTCTTTTTTCTTTTGAAAATCATTCCGGCGCAAGCGGGTGTATATTAGCTATATCTTTCTGCCAAAACTATCCATGGCCCTAACAGGGCCAATAAAGAAACAATGATATAGAGGGTCACGAAAATAGTTGACCTTATATGAAAAGACCTATCTTTCTTTTCAAACTTTTTTGCTATTAATTCATATTTACTTTTATTAACAAATAAAAGATAATTTATTAAAATTAAGAAAATCATGAACGACCATATTACCCAGTTTGGAATTGAATCAATTTCTACTAATATTCTTTTTCTAAAAAATACTTCCACTAAACCTGGAATACTAAAAATATTCATTGCAGTAAGAAAAGCAACTCCGAGTACAGCATTGTATTCTGGTCCATTTTTTTCTCTATGAATTCTTTTACCCCATGTATATAATTTATAAAAAAGCATATAATACACGGTAACAAACCTAAACATTTTGAGTTTTTTTAGATCATTGATTTTTCTGATCGTAACGGAGGACAAGAAAAATGTCGTGATGACCCTCCTCGATGCTTTCCTTAAACAGGCTAAGTTGCAGGCTATTATGTAAAAAGCCCCTGCGCTTCGCAGAGGCTTTCATAATCATCTAAGTTGTAAAGGAATTTTTATTAAATATTTACTCTCCTTATTCAAAGTTACATTCTCGTTCCTTACAAAAGTTAGTCCTGAAAGATAATCCTTGAACAGCGGTAGGAATTTTTGTACATCATCAGGGTATTCCTTTTCCTCTAAAATTCTTGGCGAATACTTATAATGCCTTAATTCCTCCGAATTCCCCCCTGATAGTTTTAGAAAAGTCAAGTTAAACCCTTCTGGTTTTCCCGTATTTGACAAAAAAATCTCTATAACTGCGTTTCCAGTTCTCCCTTTTGACAGCGATTCTGGCAAACTAAAATCAGGATTATGCCCTTCGACTTTGTAAGGCATGGGAGATGATAAATATGTGTCGTCTGATTTATTTTGCCCTTGGCAGCCACTTGCTACAATCAACAGCAATATAAAGATGTATACTATTTTACTTTTCATTTTTATCTATTTAAACGCTGGAAGAAATTTAGCTATTGGTGGCTTAGGAAATGTGTTAATTGTTCGCTTCGTCCTGTTGTACAATCCTGTTGCATTCTTACTACTGAATTTAAAAAATATGTTTGCTGAAATATAATCAGCATCATTAAAACCATTGTACAATAAGTTGCTGTGAGCGGCATCGTATTTCATCCCATATTCATTCGTTGAAGAACTTGAACCAAAAGGTACACCAGCTTGAAGAGTTACAACATCTTGAAATAAATAAGCACCTACTTCCCCTGCAGTAGTTGCAGGGTTCAGCCCTGACTCAATTTGATACCCGTGAAATAATTCGTGTGCAATTGTGCCCACATCATTTGAAGCTCCAGCCTCGATGGTTCCTCCTCCATTTTCTCCTCGTCTAAACCTCACACCTTCAACAGGATTTCCATTTTTGTCAGTAGATACTACGTTGACAAAAGAGTAATTATTTTCAGATGCCACCAAAGACCCAAGTACTTCAGCACCCGCTTCGCTGGTGTTCATTGTATTGAGGGAATTGATAACTCCTTGTGCAAACTTATTATCTCCTGTGTACTCCATTCCTGGAGTGTAGTTTATGAATTCATTGCCTATTGCCACCCGTACAGTATCACCCTGTGGGTCTATGTTCCTGATTGGATTTCCGAGTACATAGTTGTATGGTGACCATGCCGTATATTTCTCTGCTCGTGGGTCAACGGCCGTAAACCTCCCCACCACCGAGTCATAAAATCTCGCCCCATAAGGCATCCAGTCAAAGCCTATGTCCTCATAGAGTTCCTTGCCGTTGTACTGGTAGGCATTCTCCTTCGCCGGGAAGTGGTTCAGTTTCCGAAAGTAATCGCCCTCCATCCGCATGCCAAAGGGATAGAAATGGAACTCCTCGATCACTGGGTCGGGAATGCCGTTTACCGGGACGGGCACGGGCGATGGTACATCGGTGGCAGTGACCCGGACACTTCCAAGGTGGTCCCTTACCATCACTTCATACTGGAATGCCGGTGCTACATAGTTGGGGTGCCCCGGCTCGAACGGGGAATCGTACCAATATACCCGCCCTTCGGGGGTATAGACGGAATAGTGCCTGCCGTTCGTTATTTCAATGCCATCGCCGTACAGGACACTGGTGTTGGGCAGTATATCTTCCGGTGGCACGTTTGCCCCGGTCGGATCGACCGTTTTGGACAGCATCCGGCCTGTAGCATCATATACCAGGTCAATGTTGCCCACCTCCTGCGGCGTTGGGCCGCTTTTCTCAATGCGGCGTGGCAAATTTAGGTAATTGTAGTGAACGTCCATCTCCTTTCCCGAATCGGAAATCTGGTTGCCATTGTTGTCATACCCGTAGGTAGCCGAATATTTGAAACCCTTGTCCAGGCCTTCTTCCCAGCTATCGTCAACGGATTGCAGGCGTGCCTTTTCCTGATCGTACCCGTAATCCGGGTTGTCCATAGGGAAAAATGAAATGGGCATCTCCCCGCCCAGTATTTCACAGTTTGTATGTGGGCCGAACCGTTTGATCTTTTCAATGTTGCCTATGCCATCACCCATTATTTACAAGGTAAATTTCAATCCCAATAAAAAGTCGGTTTGGCTAACAGGCCTACTTTCATCACCTGTAGCATAACCTTTCAAATAACGTAACTCTGCCAATACGGATAGATGTTCAGTCAGTTTTAGGTGGGGGCCACTGGTGATGCCCAATTGTAGACTGGAATCAGTAAAGTTATCGTAAGAGATAATCCCTGCTCCTGCGGAACCCATAATTGGAATTGTCAATTTGGAATCGGGGTTTCCAAGTACAAAGCCAAGTGACCCTGTAAAAGACCTACCAGATTTGATTTTTTCTTTAAAATCGCCGGAATAAGTGCCGACGAGCAGGCTGACCGTCTGCAAGCGACCCATGAATCTTTGATTGACCAGCATCTCACCGAAAATAGAAAAGGTGTTTCCCTTTCCTTCATGTGTTTGGCCGTTGCTCTCTTCATATACCAGATTGGGGGAATAGCCTACTGCGACTCCGCCTGATAAGTTAACCTGCATTTGGCTATTCCCAACCTGATAGCATACGAATACCAAAAAGAGAACAAAGGTAGTTCGAAATAATGGCTGAATTTCTCTTGTAAAGGTCATTGATTTTTTCATGTTGAATGATTGATTTAAATGATTTTTTCACTACCGTACACTTTTTGGAAACGACTGATTTTCCTTCTTTCAGACATGAAAATCAGTCGTTTCCAAAAAGTGTACGGTAGTGAAATGATTTTCAGCCATATATCTTTACCTATAATTAGGTTACCCATTAAATCCTTTTTTTTAATTTCATTCTTCAACCACTTATTCATATTATGCATCGTTACGAAGTCATTTCAAAGCCAATAGCTAATAGAATTCAAATTAGCCAAACAATACGATCCAGTAAAAGTGTTTGTTTTAGGGAGTTGGAAATAAATAACCTACCTGTTATGGCGAAGTTATTTTTTCATGTAAAAGTGCTTGAAAAACTAAGCATAGCTGGGCTACGGTTCTTTTTTCAAGTGCATTTAGATGGAAAAAGAACGAGCCAGAAGGGGTAGGTTATTTGTTTCCAACTCCCTAAATATAATTTGATAAGGGGGTGCGTAAGACCCGAAAAAAAGTGATTTTAGCATTTATTCTCTTTTCATGCTTTGAGGAAACTGATTTTGTCAAAACAAATTTTGAAAGTCATGAAAAGAAAGGGCGTATTCATCAGTTATAGCCATAAGGACAAAAAATGGTTGGGTTTCTTGAGAACCCATCTCAGCATATTGGAGAAGAACCATGAACTCAACATTTGGGACGATACAAAAATCGCCCCCGGTTCTGATTGGAGGGAAGAAATAGCGAAGGCAATTGGATCGGCCAAGGTAGCCTTACTGCTTGTTAGCCCTCATTTTTTAGCTTCTGATTTCATCAATCAGGTGGAGCTACCCCCATTATTAGAGGCGGCAGAAGCGGAGGGAGCAGTTATTTTTCCATTAATTGTCAGTTACTGTATGTTTTACGAAGTTCCCGCTTTGTCAAGATTCCAATCTGTCAACCCATTATCCAATCCATTAATTGACATGGCAGACGGCGAAAGGGATGCTCTATTCCTGCGAGTAACCCAAGAAGTAAAAGCTGCATTATTATCACCCACCATGAATGCCATTTCAAGAAGCAACCCCTTACTCCAACCCAAACGGAACGGTGCAGAAATAATCAAGCTTTCTGTTGCCCGAACAGCAGTGCTAAGGGCGCTCTCCTTGTATAAGGGGCAAGGTCTTGGCTTGTCCATCTCGGAAATGGTGGAGCAAACGAAAATCCCAAACAGGAAACACGTTCACCAATCAATCCAAGAATTGGAGTCGTTAAAATATGTGGTCAAAAACAGAATAGGGAATAAAGTGTATTGGCAGCTATCGGAGGAAGGAAGGATTCTGGTGGATGGACTAAGTGAGTCAATATTCTTGAGATAAAAAATGGCTCACTTTGCTTCTCATGTTTATCGTCCTGAGCGAGACGGTGCTAAGCAAGCGCTTTATTTTTACAACAATAATTTACCCAGTTACTACCACTCCTCGAATAGCTACCATACACATTCACAATGCTCGAGCTAAACCAAAATGTCGGTACAATTTCATCGCTGTTCACGTCTACAATGTGTAATCTGTTACTCAAGTCGCCCAATCGCCGTTTCATTTGGTCATGAGCATCCTGATAATGTTGGTTTCGGTATTCGATTCTACCAAAGGAAGTATCACAGCAAAAGCCTGGAGGGATATTGCCTAAATTGGTAGCTTCTGGAATTTTAAGAATTTGCAACATAACAGTTGATTTTTTAAAAAAAATGAAAAATAAAAATTCAGTCCCACAAAATTAAACGAAACAATATTTGCATGCTCTTAACGTCACGTTAATCAATTTATTAATCTTATTAATAATTTATTAAAATTCATAATACTTTCGGGATGTAGTCGCTAAATCAATTAAACGCATTCTATATTCCCAAACGCTTTCTAATTCTATCGGGTACCGCTTCTTTATTTACCATGAGCCCTACTGTTTTAAGTCGAAAATAGGGTTCGGACATATAGACATAACCTTGGTAAGGACTGATCGCCCCCCATGAGTTTTTAGTGTAATAATATTTAACTCCCTTTTGGTCTTTAGCTACACCCGTGATGTGCATTAGGTGGTCATCTGTTGTGGAATGTTCGAAGAAGGTTTTCTGTCGCAATTCTTGTGTCACGGCAATTTCCTCACCCGGTTGTTCAAATAAATCATCCCGATTGCTGGTTATAGGCATAACAGCAATCCCATTTTTGGAAGAGAATCCCTTTTCGCTCACATCACCGTCCCATGCCACGGAATACCCTTTCTTAACTGCATTTTCCGTAATGGCTATCAAGTCATCTATAGGCACATTGAAATAGGTGCCATTGGCATAATTGTCAGGTATTTCCAAAATTATTTCTTCATCAAAGGGGTGATGGGTATAGGATGTGAAGCTTATATAGTTATCTGGATTAAGGCCCAAACTTGCTGCAAAGGACTTAGGCGTGTATGATTTTCCCTGATAGGAAAACGATTCAGGAGGTGTTCCCAGGTAAGCATCCATCATGGCTACAAATCCAGTCCGCCACCTTTCACTTATCTTTTTTTGCTTGATAAGTGCATCGAGCATCCCTTTGAGGACATTCGCCATTTCGCTATGGTCATGTGATATCTCCTCTTCCGAACCTTTTCCGCTAAAAGCTTCCTCCGGCAAAGCGCCTCCTTCCCGAAAGGCAGAAATAACATCGTGCGACAAACCTCCCTGACTGAATTGGGCCTTACCTTGTCGCATCAAGTAATTCATAGCTTTTTTCTGGTAAATGGTGCGGACAAAATACATTTCAGAAAGATCATATTCAGGCTTACCGATACGCATTAGTTCCGATTCGAGAAAGGATGAAGTCGCAAAACTCCAGCATGTTCCAGTTTTGCCTTGGCTTTTCACAGGGGTGCAGTTACAGTCATGAACCATGGTGAATTCGTATTGGGCAGTAAGATTTCCCATAACAGCAATGGAAATAAAAATCAACAGGTATTTCTTCATCTTTTTGAAATTTTGATTTGATTCGGAAGCAAAATTAGAACCTTTTCATCAACGGTTAAATAAAAGTTAACCTGGCTCTTGGGCTTGGCAATTTCCCGTTCTCATTTTGCTATATTGCGCAGTAATCTTTATTTATCTTTTAATCCATAACCATTATGATAAAAATATACACGCTTTTTGCTTTTCTATTGTTTGCTTTACCATCCATTGCCCAAATTGAAACTATTGAAACTCATGCTTCCAATTGGAAGCATGAGTTTGGCATAAATGCCACCAACTTCATTAATCTTTTTTTCAGCTTTAATGATAACAATGCATTGACAAACAATTATTTGCTTACTTATAAACGGACGAAAGACGATAAAAAGGTAATAAGGATGGGGATTGGGCTAAGGGGCAATCATTCCATTGACAACCCAGATGATGATTTCAGTAATTTTGATAAAAGAACCAGTTCTTTATTTGACTTGGACTACCGCCTTGGTGTAGAAAGACAATTTTCCATTAAAGGTAAATGGTCAGTAAATGCAGGAATTGATTGGATAGTTGGATACAGGTACGATAATGTCAATACTGATGAAAATAAGGTTACCCGACATGTATATTATACTGGAGGAGGCCCCGTTGGGGGGATTCAATTTATGATCAATGAACGAATTGGTCTGCTTACGGAAACATCTTTATATTTTCGATATTCGGGCAATATTGAAAAATCAAAATTTGATAATAATTCAATCGATGAATCAACCGACAAAGGATCATTTTTTAGTTTTGGCACAAGCCTACCAACAAACCTTATTTTCTTTGTCCGTTTTTAATATTGAATTTTTGTCGTAATTAGAGATTGTATTCTTAACTTTAATACCTAAACCTCTTCTGATGAAAAATTTTACGCTTTCTTCCTTCTTCGCAATGCTTTCATTGGCTTTTTTAATTAGCTGCCAAAAAGAAGAATCAACTAAAAAAGAAGCTCCTGCCCCCAATCTTCCAGAAACACTTTTCGATTATAAAGATTTAAGCGCTGCTCCCGGTACTGTTTTCGCCAATGTTTATGATCAAATAAATAGTGAAATGGCCACTTTAGGAAGAGTGCTATTTTACGACCGACATTTATCTAAGAACAATTCCACCTCTTGCGGCACTTGTCACATTCAAAGGCTTGCTTTCGCCGATGGAAAACAGTTTAGCACTGGATTGAATGGAAAACAAACTTCCCGCAACTCAATGGCCATTGCCAACTGCGTTTCGCAAGATCAATTCTTTTGGGATATAAGGGCACGTGACCTTGAAAAACAAGTCATGATGCCAATTGAGAATCATGTAGAAATGGGGATTGAAAATTTGGAGTCCTTGCCTGAAAAATTAGCTGAATTGAACTACTACCCTGCCCTATTCAATTTAGCATTTGGCAGTGAAGATATTACAGAAGAAGGCATTTCAAAAGCCCTCGCCATGTTCCTGACAAGTATGGTTTCTAAAAACTCAAGGTTTGACCGGGAGAAGTTTAATGGATTCTCCAATTTTACTTCAAAGGAATTACTCGGGAAAGAATTGTTTGAGGGGAAGGCTTTGTGCAAAAACTGCCACTCCAACAGTATTCTTGGAGGTTGGGGAACAGCGAATATTGGACTCGATTTAACTTATGAAGACCAGGGTGTTGCGAATGGATCCTTTAAAATTCCTTCATTGAAAAACATATCTGAAACTGCTCCATACATGCACGACGGTCGATTCAACACATTGGAAGAAGTGGTCAATCATTATAACGAAGGCATTCAAAACCATCCATCCCTTTCTTGGCATTTGCGGGATTATAATGGTCCTTTTCGTCTTGGGTTGACTGAATTGGAAAAAATTGCACTGGTAGCTTTTTTAAATACTTTGACAGATCATCAGTATTTGACTGATGAGAAATATTCCGACCCGTTTTAACGCATATCAATATTTCCAAAAAGTCAGGTTCCTGATTACTGTGCAGCAATGCCTACCCGACATTTTAAGAACGCATTTTCTTTTATTTCCTTCATCATAAACTGGGCGATGTCACCTGCATTGATCTCGAATTTACCTTCAGCAGGGAAATCTTTTGCTGTATTGTAATGCCCTGAAGCTTCTTTGTTTAAAATATCAGGTGGACAGATAAAAGTCCAGTCCAGGTTCGAATTAGCAAGGTGTTGATAGGCTTTGAAGTGCTCCTCGCTGACAGGTTTGTATTTTTGGGGAAAACCCGGAGTTTTGAAAAGGTATGTTGTTTCTCCTGTTTCTTCATCTAAAACTGTATTTAAAATCCCCATCCCGCCAATACCGATGATCCGTTTCGGGCCTTTTTTTTCTAAAACGCCGACGATTTTTTTCATCCCTAACGATCTTGCGAGATTGCTACTGTCCATCGAACCACCGATAGCAGAAAGAACTACATCCATTCCTTTTACCGCTTTTTTTATATCGCTTTCTGTAAATAGATAGCCTTTGAACAATTCGAGGTCTTTTCGTTCAGTGGATAATTTTTCAAAAACATTTCGTCCAAATGCCCGAACCTGATGTCCATGAGCAATTGCCACATCAATGATATGTTGGCCGACCATGCCTGTTGCTCCGAATACGAGAATCTTCATGTTGTATTTAATTTGTGAGTGATGGGGTAAAAGTAGGAAGTGGGGCAATAATTACAAATGCAAATTCAAAGGCCAATTACCTTTGCCATATAAATATTTTCTTCTGTTTGCACTTTTACTAAAAAGATACCTGCACCAATGTTTTCTTTGCTACAGGCGAACCGATGTTTTCCATCGGTTAAAAAATTATTTGAAATTAATGTATTGACCAATCTACCGTTAATATCAAAAACTTGGATTGTCACGGGTTGTGCTTTCGATAAATCAAATGCTATATTAAGTTGATTTTCAAAAGGATTTGGGAAAGCATTCAATGAAATATCACGTTGAACCATTTCCACTAAATCTGTCACAACAGTCAAGTCGAGATGAACGAGGCTATCACAGCCATTTACTGTCTGGAGCAAAATATCATACATACCCGTTTCACTAAAAATTTCTGACCCAATAACTACCTGGTCGCCAACTTCGATTTCTTCCATTAGGAAGGTCTCCTCATTTGGGAACACGGTAATGGCAGTACTTAATATGCTATCACAGCCAGCCTGAGAGGTCAAGGTCTCCACAAAAAATGTATCATTGGTAAGGACAATGCCTTTGTACATTTCGTTTTCACAAAAATTCAAAAACTGAGATGCCTGTACTTGATCTGTTACGTTGATATGGGCAGTCACTATGCTATCACAGCCAAGCAATAGGGTCTCCAAATTCATAACAATGGTGGTGTCTTCAAAATATGTAATACCTTCATAACTCCCTCCTTCGCAAATGTCTATGTCCATTTCCGTTGCAATGTGACCTTCAATATAAATTGACTCCGTAATCGTATCAAGCCCATTCGAGTTCCCCGCCACCAAAGTCACTTCATACCACCCACCTTCAGGGAAATCAATAGTTGGATATCGCTGGTCGGACGAGGAGGGTGTTCCTTCTGGGATTGTCCATTCCCATGATTCAGGATTGGAATAGGAAAAGTCCAGCAGAATGGCCTGAGGGATATCGCAGTTACCAATGTATTGGACCCTGAAAGCAGCATTCGGTTTTGAATTAACCACCACTGTTTTTTCGACAACACTTGTGCCACAGCCGCTCTCAGCTGTTAACGTAACAGTGTATTCCCCGTTTTGGTAATACAAATAATTTGGGTTTTCCGCGGAATTGCAAACGCCATCACCATAACACCATTCATAGCTCGTTGCATTTTCAGAAAGGTTAATAAACTGGACAGTTGCCCCATCGACAATCAGGTCAAAATCAGCAATGGGTTGGGCTTCAATGATAATAACTTGTTGGAGTTTCACTTCATGTTCTCCTGCCGAATTTGAGACTTTAAGGCTAACATCGAAAGTACCTGGAGACTGATACAAAATTGCTGGAGGTGTCTGCCCAAAATGTGATGCTGGAACGCCACCTCCAAACGTCCATTCCCAATTGGACGGATCACCCGATGCCTCGCTAGTAAAAGAAATGTAATCGCCTACGCAGGCATTTTTTGTATCAGAGGCAAAAGCTGCCACAGGTGCAGTAATAGTTGTAAAAACGGAAGTCAAAAATATAGGCTCACCAGTTAATTCGATATTATTGGACTGTACTAAATCAAACGCTCCGGTTTCTGAATAGTCCCACTTGAATTGATATAATTGATTGAGGTTCAAGTCAGTTGGGAAAGAATAAGTGGCTTGTGCTTCCTCAGAAAGATCGGTCGCCGTCTTGGCCCAAAGGACGTAAATAACATTGCCTTCTGCATCTTGAAAAGCTGCCCCGTCAATGCTATCTGGCAACATCAGTGCCTCAGTTTGTAGTTGGCTGATGTCAGTTGCAAACAGGAAGTCTGAACATGTTTTTAATGCAATGCCTTGATTGTTTACAGTTTGGTCATAAGGCAGGACTCCGTTCATGACCTGATAGACGCCCATCACTTCAAATGCATCAGTGGCCAGCCATGAGAAATTGCTTTCGGCCAAACGGAAAAAGTTCAGTTGCCTAACGTCGTTTCTAACACTTTCCACCCATGATTTAATAGTCCAGTTGACCTGGGCTTCTTCTCCACCCAAATAAAACGAAAGCTGCCGACGAGGGATATTTGCTTCACTAATGATAAATTCCTTTTTGGGAAATATATCACCATCGTATCCATATTTATCCAATACCATTTGGAAGTCTTGTTTGACCCTGGAGATGCCACTAACAGCCGCATCAGAATGCCTTTCGTAAGCAAAATTCCCAATGCTTTGATCAAAATATATTGTACTGCCATCAAAGTGCGGGTAGGACTTAAACCCCACCGCATCAAAGTAAGCTCCGCCTTTTAAAGGGTAAGGAGCTGAGGCAGAACCATTTATGGGGTTGTCGGTATTTCGGCAAACTGCATCGAGAAAAGAAGGAAAGGCTATACCTGAAATAGTAACATAAGACTCTTCATCCAGATATTTTATAACTTCATAGGCAATCCTCAGAGAACGGACGTAGTAGAAAATGGGTGCCCTCAATTCGTATTCACAGGGATCGGGATTATTCTCCCACCAATTGCCCGGCTCGCCTGGCGGAAGCCAACCCCGATCGCCTGTAAGGTCAAAGTCAGGGGAGTTATATATTTCCCAATATTTTATATGATCGCTATAATTTTTGACAGTGTTATATACATATAATGCCCAAGGGTTTTCATCATTGATGGGGGTTCCATTTTCGCCATTGTCCCAAATTTCCAAGTACAAATCTTTGAACATAGTTGACTGCTGCTCTGGGCAATAGAAATAAGGATCTCTACTATTTTGCGAAGGAAAGGCCAACAAAAAAGTATTGTCGTTTAAATCTATGTTCTGGTAATGATCGAACAAATCTTTCTTCACTTCATAGCCCTGATCAATGAAAAATGACTCGCCGATATACGTCCTCATTGATTTTACACCTATCCCCTTTACATCTTCACCAATATTACCCGAAGCGAGATTAGCCAATTGTGCATCAGTCCAGCCACTTACAAACTCCCATGAGATGCCTGGTCGGAAATCTCCCGTAAAATCAGGCACATGTTCGTCTGCTGTATAGGTAAGCTGTGAAGTTGTGGGGCTGACGGCAACAATTTCTGTTGCTGTGCTTTTACCACCGCATTCGTTAGTTGCTGTCAAGGTTACAGTGAAATTCCCGCTGTTTAAATAAACATGAGTCGGAACGGGGTCAAAGCTTAAATTGCCATCTCCAAAATCCCACGTAAAAGTATTGTTTCCAAACTCAGTAAGGTTCTGGAAATGGGCAATTGGACCTGCTATTTCCACTTCGAAACTTGGAGTTGGGGCTTCGTTTACCACTACTTCTTGAACTTGTTTAGCAATCAATTGCCCGCTTCCATCATATGCTTCCATGACAACCTCATATTTGCCTTTTGAGCTGAAGAAGAATGTTGGATTCGTTAGGCTCGAAGTAGCTATAGTATTTCCATTTTGAATAACAGACCATGATTGGTTAACAGCGTTGATCACCTGGCTTTCAGCCACTAACTCAAAAGGAGCGCACCCACTATATTCATTCAAAGTAAATATTATTTCAGTAAAAAATTGAGGTGTCCCGGTCAAAGCAATTCCATCCGGTG